>CAVTRJ010000008.1:0-556793 GCA_963737035.1 uncultured Acidobacteriaceae bacterium
TAGAGCACCAGGTCGAGCAGATACCCGCGAGGTTTCCCGTACTTGAACAACATCAGTCCGGGCACGCCAAGCACCAGGACCATGAGCATCAGGAACCAATTCATTGGCAGGAAGAACATGTACCGGTCAGAGAACAGGAATTGCCCGACCAACATGGCGACTGCGCACGCCATCGCAAGAAAGAGCATGTCCTCGAGCTCAAGACCGAGCAGAGTGACCTTGGCGTGCAGATTGCGCGATACCGGGCTCATTCTCAGTGCCATTACGCCACCCCGCCTGTACCGGCTGCGATGAAGTGTTCCATCAACCTCATCAACCCAGAAACACAGAGGCATGCACCGCCGGCGATGAAATGCCGAATCCAGTCGTCACCGATGTTGAGCCTTTCGAAAAACCCGCCTACTCCCAGCACGGCACGTACGATCTCGATCCCACCGTAGACCGGCAGAATCACGTTGCCTACCCAGTTGGCCAGGCTGAGGATTGCCGACCAATATTGCGTGGCTCCCGATCCCTGGCTCGCGAAGACTTCGGCTAGACGTAGTAGCCCAGAGACGGAAAGGGCGGCTAATGTTCCGCCGATATAGGGATCGATGTGATATCCACGGGAGTATTTGTAGATCCCCATCGCTAAGATCAGCGCGGCAAGAATCGGCATCACAGCATTGCCGACCCAGCTTGTGAGGTTGAGGAGACCACCGTCGAAGGATCCGCTATTCATGCTTCGCCTCGCGGGCTTATATATGCTTCAGTTCTTGGTCTCTGTCAAAAGAGTGGTGGATGGTCGGCTCGGGTGGAGAATGCGCACCAAAGCGCTCGCAGCTTTGCTGCTCCATCGCCACAGAAACTGGGCCACCTTGAACAGCGCTAAGCATTCGGCGCTCAAACAGATCACGGATACAAGGACGGCGAAGAGTACTCGTCCTACAGGGAAATGAACTGCGATAGACAGAAGGAACAGCAACGTCAGACAACTGATCGTAAAAATGCAGCCTCGTAGAAACAGCTCCCGCGTTCTCATGGCCAGTTCTCCATTTCCGGACAGAATCCCAAGCAGGGTTTACGAAAATGTGGTTTTTTGAAATGCCAGTCTGGGATGAAATCAGGGGTAAGGTCCGACATGTCGGCGTTCCCGTTAAAACATGAGGTCATTAGGGGTACGAGTGCCTCGTCGGCACAATATCCTGCGCATCCGATTCCAGCCACGATCAGTAGACAGGCTGTTATCTGCTTCATAGATTGACTCCTGCGAAATGAGTAACTAACGCCCAGATTCCGGTCACACTCAAAAAGGCAAGGCCGCTCGCAACCAAGCCTCCCCAGGGCCGATGGCGAACATAGTTCACAATCGCACCGGATAGTGCGAGGCCACCAACGATCGGACTGATTCGATTCGCTGCATAACCAAATGCCTGCATGAGCATGTCGGTCACACCATATTGATCACCGCTCTGCATCCAGCTACCTGTCGCCAGGTTGTAAATGCCTTGGACTCCCAGAAGAAACAGGGCGGCGATGATCGACGCGAGTGGGCTATACCCCTGACTGAGATCAAGGATCGCCTTAAAGACGAGAGACGCTGCGACGACTGGAACTACGTGGGCCACCAGGAAGTTATTTACAAAGTCATTGGTGACTTTTTCGACCCCCTGGGTATATGGGGCTCCGGTAGCACCAGCAATCGTGAGTTGGGACGCTCCCGGAACACCTTCATTGCTTAACCAAAGACTTACTCCGGGCAGACTGATCAACAAACAGCCCCAGAAGAGCCATTTGAGAAAGCCACCACTGGCCTCAAAGTTCATCCCACCTTCGGAACGTAATCGCATCCCAGCCATGACAAACGCACCGAGCGCTGCCGGAATGGCCAAATCCATCAGGAGACCGAGAATTGCTCTGAAGACCAGTGGTGTCTGCATAGGTAGCTCAAGCCACCGCCTGACCTTGCGCGATGAAGTATTCGATGAGCCGTAGGATGCCCGATACGCAGATCAGACCTCCAGCAGTCATTGCAGATGGCAGCCAGCTGCGGCCGCTCCGCCACTGCAATACAGTGGCGACGACAGCGATGCCAGCGCCTACCGGGCAGATCACGTTGCACACCCAATTCACGAGATTCAGGAATGCGCCTTCAGGCTGTGACGCCGTCTGCCCTTGGACTGCCTGGCCGGTGGCTGGTGCGGTTCCGAGGTTTTGAGCAACACTGGCAGCGGGTGCTACCAGAGCGGCTCCGATGAACGTAACGAGCATGAGCACCTGCAGCTGTTTCTGCGCGGTACGTACTGCTCGCATAAACGACTTGATCATGGACTTCCTCCTTGACGGTGTTCCGTCGAGTGGGAAAGTCGCATGGCTTTACAGTTCGCTCAATTGAGAGGGACTCTGATTCGTATCCAATCGAGATATATATGGATGATTCACAGCCAACCGGAATCCGTGCGAACCGATAAATGGATCGGGAATCTCCTATCGGATTCGAGCTAACCATTTACAATCTCTACCTATCCTGTGCCTCTACTCGTCCTGCGCCTCGCACTTCCGTTTTTTCTTTTCTGAACTTCGACACGAGGTTACAAAAGTCAAGTACACGCTTTTTCTCTTTTCTCCCCATTCAGGACAAAGGCCCATCTGGCATTAACAGCTCACCTCCATCACAAAAGTGAAGTACGCACTTTTTCTCCTTTAGCCATTCCAAACGGCGGCCCGTATGCCGTGCTCAGGCTGATCTCCGTTACAAAAGTGAGGTACACGCTTTTTCTCCTTTCGCTGTGTTGTGCCGATATCTTCGTGGCTGGTCGACTTAGCTCTTAGGACAAGACAGAATCGGAGGAGACCCGCCGTTGAATGGGCAAGAAAATGCGGCCCACTAAGCGGGCCGCATCTATAAATCCGACTAACTAGCGGCAGCTACGGTTGTGCCGGAGCGTTCGAATCGAGCGCGGTATTTTCGAGACGAGGAACATGAATCGTCTTCTCCGCACCTGCCGCATTCGCCTGCGGTGACTTTTCGAAGATGACGTAGATCTCGGTCCCTGCGGGTACGCTAACGACGATGTGCTGCATCGTCATCATCCGCATAATCTGTTCATCGCCGGCGTTCCCGATATTGTCAGCTACGCGCATTCGTAATAGATCGTTTTCGCTAACTGCTCCATTTGCGCTCGGGGCACCGACGATCATCGCAGCGGTCTCGCCGATACCTGCGAGCGAGCGCACCAGCATGCTCCTGCCGGCCTGCTTCCCGGTAACGGTCCCTTTAACTGCCTGCAGGCTCATATCTGCTGCTACGGCCTCGATCGCAACGTTCTCTCCTCCTGGAAATTCAATCGACGAGAATGTGATGTTCACGAGACCCGATGGGTCCGCTTGCGAGATTTTGCCAACGACACGGCTTCCCGCGGGAATCAGCACCGCTCCGTCTCGCTCGTAGTTGTACTCGACTACCGCCGTCACAGGTGCATGTACCGCGGTCGTCGCCATGGACTCCAGCCGCGCAGCGATGTGGTATCCCGGCGCCAAGCCCAGATTACTGACACGTTGTTGTTCCTTTTGCGTCCCAGATCGCAACCCACCGTTACTCTGGTTATGGGCTGTGAAGACAAGCGAGGGTTTGTTCAGTGCGTCCTCTTCTCTCTTGAGTACTTGCTGTTCACTTTGGCCACCAGGATACGGAGGTGGTGTCCACTTCGACTGCCCGTTTGGTGTTGTATCGGGTTCTTCAAACTTTCCCACTTGGTTGAGCTGCTTACTCCCGCTGGGAGTGCTCTGTCCGTTCGGGGGTTGCGTTTGAGTGACTTTGGGCGCCTTCGTCTTCTCGATATCGGCTGCGTCGACCGTCCCTCCTTTCTTCGCTTCATCCGGAGACGGTTTAACCTTGTCGCTCGGGATCAAGTCTCCGGGGGCAGTTGTTCCGGTGACTCGCCCGAGGTTCGGCTTAGCAGCTTCGGCTCCCGTCTTCTTTTTGGTCGTTCCTTTTGAGGAGAGGAAAGCCAGCATCCCGATGCCAAAGATGATGATCGCGCCGAGAACCATCAGCATGAGGGGCATGTTTCCGCCGCCTGAGCCACGCTTCTTATCGAGTACAAATGGGCGCTTAGTGACTGACGCTGGCGAGCCGACCGTTTCGGCTTCTGGGTCCGCAATCGGTATCACCTTCTCGGGTGGCTCTTCGATCTGTACATTCTCTGGTCTTGCCATGGGTCACCTCTCAGGAGTGGAGTATTCGGAAACCTTAAGAACTAGCTGAGCCGGAACGCTTATCTTTCCGGGGCCACAAATGGAACCGGCATCAAGAGCGGTGTATCGACGGCACTTGCAGTCGCTAGCTGTAGCAATAGCCGGTCTTTGCTCTGCTTGAATCCGGGACGGGCGAACCGAACGGCACCGTCTGCGCGCTCACCCGGAGCCAAACGGCGCGCATTTAGTCGATAGTCCGTAATCGGGACCTGTTCGGCGAGAATCTCGCGCTTCTTGTTCTTCTTTTTGTCGCCGTCGTGATTCGGACTGTTCAGCTCGACCTGTGGCGGCAATAACTCGATCCAATGATCTGTCGTATTCAACACCGAGTACGCGACCAGCATCTCGTCTCCCTTTTCGCTTACGTCGCCAAGAGCTGCCACCAACGGCTTCCCAATCGCCTTACCATCCGGATTCTTTTCATTTTTTGAGAAGCCGCCGACCCAATCCGGAGTTGCGATCTCAGACTGCGTTCTAAGAGCCTGTTCGATGACCGGAATAGTCCTTGGCTTCTCATCCCTCGCGGTCCCCACCCTATCTACAGCCGTATCTGTTGAGCCGATAAGGAAGCTTTGCTGCGGTCGGTAATTGACTACAAAATCGACGGGGGTATTTCCCGCATCGCTACCGGAGAGCAGGCGCATGCTGATCTCCTGACCTGATTGAAGCGCGATCACCAGGTTGCTCGTTGCGGATTCTTTGGTGCTTGGCTTTACGAATACAAGGCGTGGCTCCTGATCGGAATGCTCCACCTCGAAGAGGGTAGGAGCTCCGACGGCGACCGATGTCACCGCTTCGGGTAGGCGAATGGTGGTTGTGAAGAGCGGCCGCAAGTGAACGTCAGTGACGCTATTGCCTGAGACCGGTAAATCAGTCACTGCCGGTTTCACCTCTCCTGGGGTTGTCGTGACAGCTGTGAGTTGCTGGGCTTGACTCAGGACTGAACCCGCAAGAACGCTGATGAGACCAATCATCCGGATTGAATACATGTCACTGTCCTTTCGCGTGCATCGGAATATCCCGGTCTGCTTGCTCGTGCAACTCGAGCTGATATCGATGGCGGACCGCTTCGACGTAGGACACTACATCAGGATTGCGGTATTGCAGTCCCTGTCGAGCGATGTGCCGTGAACCGCAATAGTATGCGGCTACAGCCAGACGCATCTCCCCACGAAACTCTGTCATGAGATCCGCAAGGAATTGAATTCCCCCGCTGAGATTTTCGGTTACAGAGAAGCGGTCCCTCACGCGGTACGTTTCCGCTGTCGCCGGCATCAGCTGCATCAGGCCTGCTGCGCCCTTGTTCGATAGCGCATGTGGATTCCAGTTCGATTCCTGGGCGATGATGGCACGTACAAGTGCGCGTGGGACGCCGTAATGGTCGGCGTATGCGTCCGCGTAATATCTCAACTCGGGATTTCCTTGCTGCATCGTCGCGGCCGCGGCCGGCATCGCCAACACCAGTGCGAAGAGAGGCAGTGCGAGGAGTCCTCTCATACCTCCGCCCTTTCTCCGAGGATCGCGTCTAAGTCGGGCTCTTCCTCGGGGCATATCTCTGACGCATACCGCCCCGCGATGCGCACGATCGACTCAAAGGCCTGTTTCATCAGCAGGCGCTTTCGATCTCCTTCTGTCTTTGCGATCAGGGGCAGCATGATGTCCTTGTGCTCAGGCCTTATCTGCTCGATTCCTAGTAGCTGCATAGCCAGAGCCACGTCGTTCATCTCGGAAATGGACGGCGGCTTTTCCATGGTGTAGGCGCGCAGGCTTTTCGCAAGCCCTGCAATGAATCGGTGTGTCTTTTCGCTCGCGTCCGGAGTCCGCTTTGCAACGATCGCGGCTTCCCGCTCCGCAGTTGGGTGTTCAACCACCAAGTAGAAGCTGCGGCGTCGAAGCGGGTCGCCTAAACGTCGCTCTTGATTCGACGTCAGAAATACGTACGGTATCGACGTTGCGTGAACGGTACCCATCTTGGGGATGGAGAGGGTCCACCCTGAAAGCAGTTCCAGGAGCATTGCTTCGAAAGCGTAGTCAACCTTATCGATTTCATCGATCAGCAGGACACAACGTTGCTTCTGTTCGATTGCTTCGAGCAATGGGCCGGCCATGAAATACGCGCGGCTCGTCACCTCGCGTTTGATTTCAGCCCAATCGGGCGTGTGGTCGCTCTTGCTCATCAAGAGCACATAGAGCTCCTGAAGGCTCTTGTCGTATTGCCCGATTGCTTTTTCTTCGTTGATCCCCTGATAGCACTGCAATCGCAGTAACGGGACGCCATAAGCACGCGAGACCGACGTGGCCAGTTCGGTTTTACCGGCCCCGGCAGGCCCTTCGAGCAGGATGGGGCGATGGAGCTTCCCGGCAAGGTAGACCGTGGTCGCCGTTTTCTGATCGGTGAAATATCCTACGCGCTCTAGCGCGGCGAGGGTCTCATCTGGGGATGCATACATCAGGTCCGTCCTCCTGGCTCGCTCTCAGGTGGTGAGAGCGTAGGACGGACCTGGATTTCGGTCAAACGGACGGAAGGTCCGGCCATGGGTCTAGTGCTCGGGGTAGAGTTTCTGATCCGGTCCTACCCAGCCCTTTTCGGTCCACTGGAACGGATAGTTGCTTTGATAGGTGTCGACGGTCCCCGGCGGGTCTGTTGCCTAGTTGCACCAGGCTCTTCTCTTTTGCTTCGGTAGTACAACGTGTACACTTTTACGCCGTTGACCTCTTCCATTTGACCGTTGGTCTTTGTAAGGCTGATCAAATCATCCAAATGAGGTTTCGCATGAGTGTTTTTCCAGACCGCGATGGCGTCTTGCTCCGTCGGTGGAGATGGCGTTCGCTTACATGCGGTCATTAGGCATGTAACTGCGAGCCCTAGAGTCAGCAAAGAGAAAGAGCGCTTCATGGGGGAGGGTGTCCTTTCGCTTTCTCCATATTTTCGAGAATTGGCTTCATCTGGTCAAACGTCGTATTGAACGCGTCCCGAGCTTCGATAAGTCCTCTTTCCGGGCCGTATCGAATCACGAGATGTACGATCAGCGCGCGCACCAAAGCGATGTCGGCCAGCAAAGGTATGAACGGCTCCGGACCCGAAGCCTCCATGTCCTGGACGAATGCCAACAGTCTTTCTGTGTACTCGTCACTGCGCGCTTTGCCTAGATCAGTGATCTGATCAAATTTGTTGCTTTGGTTGTCGCTCATCACGCTTTGCCGACCTGCTAAGGGAGATACCTCGCGACTGTTCTACACCAAGCTTTCCCGTTCCGAAAAACTTGGGTGCATCAATAGCATCATTTTCACCCTTACCCGCAGATAGTACTAGCTTTCGTCCTAGCGCTGAGCGTATCGACTGCGCCAAAATTGTGTCATTTGACCGAGTTTCGAACCTGTTTTACACATTCATCACGCAGTTTTCGACAACCGCGCCAAGCGTGGTCGCTGAAGACACGAGCTTTTGTTGATTGAGATTCCATTTGCCGCGATTATCGGGCCGCTACTTGTTTCCTCTACCGAGGTTAAGGAGAAGTTCATGACGTTAGCGGAACTTGTGGAAGAAAAGACCGAAGCGCTCAGAGTCCGCGACGTCGCACGGATTCTGGATGTATCGGTGAAACAAATCTACAAAATGGCAGCCAACGGCCAAATCCCTTCACTGCGGATCGCGAATACCGTCCGCTTCGATCCTCAAGAATTCGCTTTCTGGCTCAGGACCAAGTCGTCCATGGGGTTATCGAGCGCAATTTCGTCCCCTCCGACGACTCGTCTGACTACTAGATACCCACATCGAAAAGCAACTTCGGGCTCAAAATCCCGTGCGATCGGGATTTCCCGAGGCTCCTACAAGGAGAATTTGACCGAGTCTTGAAATCGCTCCTTGCCCTGGAGGGAGGGGTAGTAGGGCAATGAGAAAGCGCAGAAGGCGAGCCCTTCGGCGCTTAGTCTGTGCAGATTCGCTTTAAAAATTCGCTACAGGAAAGGCTATAGGAGCAAAAGCCGCGTCGCGCTTGCACTCCTCAGGCCGCAGTCGCTGCTGCTAGAACATCTCCCTGTGCTATGCGGCGAACGTGGCGTTGACCTTCTCCCGCACCGCTTGATGCCTCGCAGGTTTTAGATAACGGATCACACTCTCCAAATTCGTTTGCCCCATCCAAGTCATCACCGTTCTCAGATCTACCCCCGCTTGCAAATGCATGGTCGCGAATGTCGCCCGGAACTTGTGCAACCAGAAATCATCCCGATTCAATCCGGCCTTTTTTGCATTCCGCTTCAACGCTCGAATCATATGAGTGTCGGGCAGGCCGCTAGCCGTACTGAATATGAGTGCTTCAGCTTTGGCTCTCTTGGCTGGCAGCGTCTTTCTGTAGACCCCCAGCACCTCCAAGAGCTTATCCGGTACCGGTACCTCACGCTCTTTGTATGCCTTAGGCGTCCAGTTGAATTGTGGCTTCCAACGCATGTCCACCGTGTTCGTCTTGACATGTACATCCGCCCAAGTCACGTACATCGCTTCCTGTTCGCGAAAGCCTGTCATCAGCAGGAAATCATACAGCGTTCGATGATAGAGCGAGCAAATGTCTGTACAAGGCAGGCAACTCTCCTTCTTCGTATATCTCTACCTCTTGATCGACGAAGCGGGGACGGTCCTTCTTTCCCACGAGTTTTGAAATACCCTGCGCCTCGAGGAACGTCAGCACGCACGCGAACTTGTTGTGGACAGTTCGTGGCGCAAGCTTCTTCTTATCTCGCAGGAATGCAGAGAACCGCAACAGGTCAATGCGCTGGATGTCCTCAAGATGTGTCTTGTCGCATGATTCCTGAAAGTACATGAGCGCGATCTTGTAGCCACGCCATGTCTTGTCCTGTTTCGTGAGTTGGACTTCTTCCAGAAACTCATGGACCGCGACTTTGACGTGATTCTTGTCTGCTTCCTCTTCGACGTCTGTGACAACTAATCCTTGTGACAGCGCGCGCAACTCAGCCAACTTCCGGATCTGGCGTTGATGGGCTGTGTCGGAATCTCGACCGACAGAAAGACGCTTGCGCTTCCCATTTTCGCGCCATTCCAGATAATAGATTCCGTACTCGTGCTTTTCGGGCTTTCCGTTCACGAGCACCCAATTCGGCTTCACGCGCCCGTTTGCGGCAATGATAGCTGGACAATATCGCCTTCCTTCGGGCGTGTCGATTCGCTTGGTGAAATTCACTTCCATAGCTGCAAAGTGTAGCAAAGCGGTATCCGTGGCGGTATCCGTCGCTTTGGAAGCTATGCAAGTTATAGAAGGATATTATGTTTATTCTGGTCGGGGCGGAGGGATTCGAACCCCCGACCCTCTGCTCCCAAAGCAGATGCGCTACCAGGCTGCGCTACGCCCCGACGTTGATACGTTTTCACACATGCATTGGTCCAGTCAGTTCTTGTGAAGAGCAGCTTTTCTTAACGGAACGCTGCGCACGGTCTTGTGCAAGAGCTGAACCTATTGCGAAAACGGTCGATTCGATTGTATCAAGCGACGATCTGCATCAAGAGAAGATCAAGGACCAAATGCCGGACCGGCGTGAGTGCCAGCGCCGAGTGCGAGATGGAAGAGCCAGGCAACGAACAGAATGGGCACGGCGAAGATGGCGAGGACGACGGCTGCGACGGCCGCGAGAAAGAACCAATCGCCCCAATGGTGGCGGCGCGGGTTTTCCAGGTGACGGGTGAGCAGCGCGTAGTTGCGGCGGTTGGCCTTCCATGCGATGTCAAAGGCGTCTCCGAGGAAGGGCACGGTGCCGATGATGACATCGAGCGCGAGATTGACCAGCATGCGCGCGATGGTGACGTAGGCCGCGCCGCGCACCCATGCGGCCACGATGATGATGCAGGAGGCGAGGCCGGCGAGGATGTCGCCGATGCCGGGGACGAGGCCGATGATGCCATCCAGTCCAAAGCGGATGGAGGTGCCGGGAATGCGGAACCACGAGTCCAGCAGGCGACTGAGCAGGTCGAGATTTTCGTCGCGGAAGAGGCCGTCCGGCGCGCCGATGCGCGAGTTGGGCGGCAGGATTTCGGGATCGCGCGGAGTGGCCATCGTCTGCGCTTCTGAGGGTACCGCAGCGGGGCTGCGATGTGCCTGGAAAGGGGTCTGGGCGGGGCTGAAACCTGCGCGCGGATGCTACAATCGCAGAGTTGCGACTGAGAGCGTCACGGCGGCTATAGTTCAGCGGCAGAACGCCTGACTGTGGCTCAGGATGTCGTGGGTTCGATCCCCACTAGCCGCCCCAAAGGAACTCTCCATCCTACTTTCCTGACCATGGACGCCCACTCGCACACTGTCTATGCCGGCACCTCGGGTTGGGCTTATGCGAGCTGGAAGCCGGGATTCTATCCGGCGAAGACCCCTGCGGCGCGCATGCTGGCCTACTATGCGTCACAACTGAACTCTGTGGAGGTGAATTTCACCTTCCGGCAGCTGCCTACCGAAAAACAGCTGACTGCGTGGCTGGACGCGAGTACGGAGGGGTTTCGCTTCTCCTTCAAGGCTCCGCAGGCGATTACCCACTTGAAGCGGCTGCGCGAGTGCACCGATGCGCTGGCGGCATTGAAGGCTTCGCTGCTGCCGGCCGCACGCGTGGGCAAGCTGGGTGCGGTGCTCTTTCAGCTGCCGCCGAATTTTCGCGCGGATGTCGAGCGGCTGAAGAGGTTCCTTGAAGATGTGGCGCAGCTGAAGCTGCGGGCGGCATTTGAGTTCCGGCATGAGTCGTGGTTTGACGACGCGATCTATGCGGCATTGGAAGAGGCGAATGCGGCTTTATGTATCGCGGAAAGTGACGAATTGCAGACACCGCAGCGCAGAACCGCGGACTTTCTCTGCTACCGGCTACGGCGGAGCAGCTACAGCGAAGCGGGTTTGCGTGAATTAGCCCGGCGCTTCGCCGAGGACGCGAAGCAGGGCGGTGTGTATGCGTACTTCATGCATGAGGATGCTCCGGATGGTCCACTGCGGGCGCGTGCGGTGCTGGAGGCATTGGCGCAATGACGGCACCGCTGGTGGAGGCCGCGGCGAAAGCGGTTGCGGCCTGGCAAAGCACTTTTGCGCCGCGCCGGTTTTTGCGCAACGCGCACCTGCAGACGCTGGCGGGGAATTACTTTCCGCGCAAGGCAGTGCTGCCGATTCCTGAGAGCGAGCTGATCGAGGTAGAGCCTGCGCGGGATGGCCTGCCGCCGAGCCGGGTGTTGTGCCTGAGCCACTGGCAGGCGGAGCCGGGGCGCGATACGGTGCTGCTGCTGCATGGGCTGGAGGGCTCGTCGGATTCGCAGTATGTGCGCGGGAACTCAGCACGCTTCTACGCGGCGGGATGGAACGTGGTGCGCATGAACATGCGCAACTGCGGCGGCACGGAGCGCGAATCGCCGACGCTGTATCACTCCGGGCTATCGAATGACGTGCTGGCTGTGGCGCGGCATTACCAGCAGACGCGCGGCGCGGAGCGATGGTCGCTGGTGGGCTACTCGATGGGCGGCAACCTGGTGCTGAAGCTGGCGGGCGAGCTGGGCCAGGATGCGGCGCCCTTGTTGCGCGCGGTGGCGGGAGTCTCGCCGGTGGTCGATCTTGCGCCATCGGCGGATGCATTGCACGACCCGGCGAACCGCGTCTATGAATGGAAGTTTTTGCGCGGGCTGCTCCGGAGATACGCCTACAAGTGCGAGCTCTTTCCTGAGATCTTCGATCCGAAGCGCAGCCGCGGCGTGCGGTCGCTGCGCGAGTTCGATGATCGCGTGATGTCGCCTTACTGCGGATTTACCGGTGCGGATGACTACTATCACCGTGCGGCGAGTGCGCGGGTTGCGGATCGCATCGCGGTTCCTACACTGGTGCTGCATGCGCTGGACGATCCATTTATCCGGATGCTGCCGGAGACGCGTGCCACGCTGCTCGAGAATCCGCAGGTGCATCTGATTGAGACCACACACGGCGGCCATTGCGCCTTCCTTGCGCCCGCCACTGGTTATGACGGCTACTGGGCGGAGCGGCTGTTGTTCGATTTCCTGCATGCGCAGGCGGCGAACCTGTGATGGAGACGGACTGGAGTGTGGCGGCCGGCGCGGATGATCCGGTGATCGACGCGGGCTGGTCGGATGCGGCGAGCGGACTGGGATGGGTGGATCTGCGTGTGGATGGCGAGACGCAGAGGGATCGCATCGCGGCTTTGCCTGAAGCGGCAGGATCGCCGGCATTGGCGAGCGCATTGGCTCTGCTAAATGCGCCGCAGGGATTGTTGATGACGACGAAATGCGACCGATGGCTGCTGAGCGATTCCGAGCGAGCAGAACTCGCGGATGTGCTCGACGCACCCATTTCAGCGTGCGGATACGGATCGTACATGGACGTGCTGATGGCGCACGCGGTACCGATGGCAGATTTTCTGCTGCACGAGGAGTGGGCACGGACGACTGCGCGGCGTTGTGCGGGATTGCCCATTGAGGATGCGCGGCTGGAGTTGGTGGTGCGACCGGCCCAGAAGGATGCCGTGTGGGGTTATGGACTGACGGCGTATTGCTATGCAGGCGGCGCGGACACATCGCGGGCTGAAGCAGTTCTGGAAAAGGTGCTGGAGCAGGCGGTGCCGGTCCTGATCGCGGCTGCTGAGGCGATGTTCGCTTCGCCGGACGAGTTGGGTGGCGAGCGCGCATAGCCGAGTTGCCATTGCTATGCTGATCGGCGTGAGGGACAAGCGAAAACTCAGAGGTGTGGGCCTGCCTGCGGTGCTCGCGGGCGTTGCGCTGATGTGCGGAGCGCAGCAGATTGGGACGCTCACGCCGAGTCCGCCGGTGCAGGCGAGCGCGCTTCAAACTGCGCAGCAGTTGATACATGACGGTAAGTTTGCGCAGGCTGATGCCATGCTGCGGGCGCTGATCGCGGCCGATGCCCATGCGGCGGAGCCGCGCTATCTGCTGGCGTACTCGCTGATGCGCGAGGACAAGCCGGCCGATTCGCTGAAGGAATATACAGAAGCTGCCGCACTGCGCGCGCCGACTGCGCCGGATTTGCGGAACGTCGCTCTGGACTACGTCCTGCTGAAGGGCCTGCCGGAGGCCGACCGTTGGATGAGCCGGTCACTGGCTATGGACGGCAATGACGCGGAGACCTGGTACGCGATGGGCAGGTTGCGCTACACCGAGGGGCGGTATGGTGATGCGGCGGAGTGTTTCCAGAAGACGCTTGTGCTGAATCCGCGAAGCGTGAAGGGCGAAGACAACCTGGGGCTGGCATATGAGGGGTTGAACCGCAATGACGATGCGGTGCGGGCGTATCGTGCGGCGATCGAGATGCAGAAGGATGATCCCGCGCCGAGCGAGCAGCCGCTGCTGAACCTGGCCATTCTGCTGCAGCACCACAATCAGGTGCAGGAGGCGCAGCAGTTGCTGGAGCGGGCTGCCAAGATTGCACCGAAGGATCCACGCATCCACGAGAATCTGGGCCAGATATATCTGCATTCGGACCGTACGGCAGATGCGGTGACAGAGTTCGCGGCCGCGGTTGCGCTTGCGCCGCAGAATCCGCGTTTTCACTACCTGCTGGGGCAGGCGTACCGGCGGAGCGGCGATGCTGAACGGGCGAAGCAGGAGTTTGCGCGGTCGGCGGCGCTGAACGGCACGCATTCGACACCCGAGCATCAGTAACGCCGGAGGCAATGCAGAAGCGTTGTGCAGGGTGCGAACGGTACAATGAGGAGCATCCCTGTGACGGGCGAGTAGCTCAATTGGATAGAGCACCGGCCTTCTAAGCCGGGGGTTACAGGTTCAATCCCTGTCTCGCCTACCAATATCATTCATCAGTTCCTTCCACCATTCTTCATGTCCTCGCATTAACGGTGGTGACTCTGTAGGGACATCTCCACCTGATTCTAGTAATCGGCCGCCCCGGAATCGCACTCTCGCTTGATCTTGCTTGCTTGATCGTGCTTGCTTGATCTTGGGCCTGGTGAAAAAGGGAGCCACTCCGACTTTGCGCGTGCTCGCCGCTGGGCATCCTACTTGTGGCTGTTTTCCGTCGCAGATGCGGCGAATCAGCTAAGGAGAAGCTCATGTCAGACGCGAAGAAGTGCGGGAATCCTGCCTGTAGCTGTGTGCCAGCCGACAATTCGAAATTCTGCAGCGCCCACTGCGAAGGCCTGAAAGGGCAGACCGAAGTGATGTGCGCGTGCGGGCATCCTAACTGCCAGGGCAATGCGATGCGGACGTAGAGTGTAAGGGGCGCGACCGATGAGCAGATCTCCGCGCGTCGGAGCATTTTGCAGCAGAGGGGACAGAGAAGGTTTTAGGTTCGATCCCGGTCTCGCCTGGGGAATGCTTCGTAGCACACGGTACCAAGCTGCCTATTGTCAACCTCGTGGGCTGGCCGTGGCGATCGTGAGCGATCAGAGGTTGTGACGATGCTAGGTGCGCCGAAAATTCCTGTCTTCTCTCCCGCGGAGTAAGGTCATCGAGGCATAGGCGCCTACCCAGGAGCCGGCGGCTGCGAAAACTACGTAGAACCAGTTATGCGTGTAGCTGATGACGGCAAACGCCGACAACAGGTACCAGGCGCTGCTCCAGCTGGCTGCTGCCAGGCGTCTTCGCGAACTGACCGCCGCGTTGAACAAGACGTATACGGCGTCGGTGAATGCTGTTGAAAGCGTAACGCCAACGGCTAACCATGGATCGACGTGTGTCATGTTGCCAGTTCCTCGGTCGGAAAACGCAAGTGCATAAGGGGCGAGAGAGCGTCGCGTCGGCCATGGAACTGGTTTGGAATGCATAGTCTGGGATGCATGATCTGGAATGGATGGTCTGGAATGGAGGGGCCACCGACTCAGATTGCAGGAATCAAGCGGTGCGGGCGGATGGGGCCATGATGTGCACCTTACCGCCATCCACTTGCCAGACCTCGTACCAGACGCCGGAAGCAAGTTCCTCGGGATGGATCGACAATTCGCCCCACATCCGTTCCATCTCTTCGGTGGTGCAGGACCCGGTCGCGACGTGATGCCACTGACCTCCTTCTCCTTTGAGAGCAAAGAACGAAAGCATGGAAGTCATCATGAACAGATTCTACGGTCGCGCGTCTTCCCATTACGGGAGTGGAAATCAAGGTACATATGTGCAGATCGTGGCATCGTGAATGTCTTTTGATCCCTGGTAGACCGTTGCGGCCAAATCTCCAGCATGTGCGTACCCGGCAGGCTCAGGCGGTTCAGTCGCCACATGCTGAAACCGCTTCAGATGCGCCCTCTGAACGCGAGATTGCGCGGTGGCATCCAACCATATGCTGTGACGATTTCCGTCCTGAAACCTGCAGTCCTGATACGGCGGTTCGGCTTGATCGCTGTGCTGCTTGCCTTCACTTCATCGTTGGCCATAGCTTCTGATCTTCCCAAGGATGCGCGTACGTACGTGCGTGAGGTGGTTACGAATGAACTCGCGGCAGATGCGAGTGATCACAGCCGATGGATGTATCGGGATGAGAATAGCGCTCCGAACAACAACACAGTGAAGATTGTTATTCAAACGGCACAGGGCGATCTTTCGAAGACACTGGAGCGAGACGGCCGTCCGCTGACGCAAGAACAACAGAAAGCGGACGAACAGAGGATGGATGCGTTCGTACAGGATGCGAGTCTGCAGCAGCGGCAGAAGCAGGATCACCAACGTGACGCCGAAAAAGCAAACGCGCTGACGAAGATGCTCCCAGACGCCTTTCTATGGACGTTTGCAGGGGAGAATGGCGCGGAAGCGACGTTGCATTTCAAACCAGATCCTCAATTCGATGCACCCACTCGTGAGGCGCGGGTCTTTGCCGCGATGCAGGGAACGATGGTGATCAACACGGAACAGAAGCGGATTCAAGAGCTAAAGGGTGCGCTCACCCGCGACGTTAATTTTGGATACGGGCTGCTGGGCAAACTGCAAAAGGGGGGCACCTTCGAGATCGAGCGGCAGGAGATCGCTCCGCGGATCTGGGCAATCACAGCCACGCACGTACATATCCATGGCCATGCTCTGATCTTCAAGAGCATCAGTGAGGAGCAGGATGAGGTGACCAGCCATTACCATCCCACTCCACCATCGCTGAGCCTGGATGCGGCAGCCAAGATGCTGAAGGACGGGACTGCCGCCCGGACCCTGCAATAAAACCGGATCCGCTCAGCGGGAAGCTTTGCACACAAATGAAAACGGGCCGTAAGCACGGCCCTGAGAAGGTATTGGTTGTAAGGGGATCAGATTCTCAGGCTGCTGTTCTTGAGCTATTCGGGCGCACCACCGGGTGCACTTTGTCGATCAGCTTTTCGTAGGAGTTCCATTCGCGACGATAGTCATCAATTTTATGTTTCAAAGCCTCCGCGTCCGGAACGACCGCTTTGCCCAGGAACCATTCGTGGCGACGAATGTGGAACTCTAGCTCAGCTTGCCGGTTGCGCCAGCAGGCTACTGCGTCTGTGTGATGCATGAGAGCACCTCAACTTTGGGGATTGTCGAGACTTCTTATATGTAGACCACTCGTCGTGACTTAGGCAAGATGTGTTTTGATGTACTGGAAGCTGGGTCGCAAGTTACTGAATTGAAAAGACTTATAGCGGAAAACGGATCGAACGTTAAGGAAGCAACGTTTTCTCCTGAAGCGCATGGGCAGTGTGTGTGGATTGACGGGACGGGTGCCGCACGAGCGGGAGCTAACGACGGTTCATCAACGACGGCTCATTAATGTGAGCAGGAGGCTACTGACACCATTCCAGGCAATCTGCACGCCGATGCAGAGCAGCAGGAAGGCGATGACGCGCACGACGCCGCGAGCGGTCTGGGGCGAGATTTTCCGCGTGATCAACGGTGCGTAGGCGTAGGCGAAATACACCAGCACGCAGAGCACGACGACGGCGATCAAGATGCCGAGATGAGCGAGCAGATTCGGGATGAGGCTGTGGGTCGAAGCGTGCGCCGTCAAGGTCAGCATGATGACGATGCATCCGGGGCCAGCGGTTACGGGGAAGGTCAGCGGATAGAACGTCTTCTGGTAGAGTTCGTCGCTGTCCGCTACCGGCGCCTGATTTGCCTTCTCCTGCTGATGGGCATCGGCGCCCTGCTGATTGAGCAAAGACCAACCCATTGCAGCCAGCACGAGACCGCCGGCGACCTCGACGATGGGGAGGGAGACGCCGAAGAAGGAGAGCAGGGCGGCTCCGATGAGTTCGATGACCAGCAGGAAGAGGACAGTGTTAATGGCAATTCTGCGAGCGAGGCGGCGGTAGACCTCTGGAGGAGCCGCGCCGACGAGCCCATAGAAGACGAGTGCCGAGCCGAGCGGATTTACCAGCGGCAGCAGCGCGCTGAAAGCAATGCCTAACTGGCTCCAGACAAGGCGAATCATCCGTCTGACTGTAGCAAACCGACTCCATCGCGGTGAGAAATGTTTTAGGCTTCCAGCAAAGCGATGCGGCGATCTGGAAGGTTGAGTGGTATTCGAGCCTGGTGTGCTTTCTCAGCGCTGTTGCCGGCTCTTTTGTTGCCCGGGGGTTGTTCCCGCGGCCATTCGCACACCATCGCAGTGGTGCCGCAGACGACGGCGCAGGAGATCTGGGAGGCCGAGCACGCGGGCGTGGCCAAGGCGCTGCGGGGCACCACGTGGAAAGAGCGCTGGAACGGTCCCAGCAGCGAGACCGAGGTGGACCGGCAGATCGCGCTGGTGCAGCAGGCGATCCGCCTGCATGACGGCGGCTTGATCTTGGCGCCGGATCATCCGGTGGCATTGACCACGGCGGTCCGCATGGCTGCGCAGCAGGGAATGCCGGTGGTGATCCTGGACGCGACATTGAACCTGCCGGCCTCGCTGGACGTGGACTATCTATTGAATGACGAGCAGCAGACCGGCGCATTAGCGGCGGACAGGGTCGGCGCGGTGCTGCATGGACATGGAACAGTGGCGGTGCTGGGCGAAACGCCCGCTTTGATGGCCACGGTGGCGCGGGCGGCGTCCTTTCGTCAGCGAATGGCGGCCCGCTATCCCGGCATCACGGTGCTCGACCCGCTGCCCGGGAGATTTCGCACGAACCTGGCGGAGCAGGACACGGAGGAGTTGCTGGCGAGCCATCCGGACCTGAACGCGATCTTCACGCTGACGGTGGGCGCCACGCGTGGTGTGTATCGGGGACTCAAGTTGAAGCAGCGCATCCGGCAGGTGCATCTTGTGGCATGCGATCAGGACCTTGATCTGATCTATTACCTGCGGCTGGGCGAGATCGATTCTCTGGTGGCTGAGAACACCTTTGGCATGGGATATCAGGCGACGCAGCTAATCACGGGGCATCGCGCCGGGGCTGCACAAGGAAGGATTCTGCGTTTTGCGCCGCGGCTGGTGACGCGGGAAAACGTGGACACGCCGGAGGTTCAGCAAATCCTGAACATGGATTGGAGGCCCACGCAGTGAGGCGCCGCCGCAGAACGGCGTGGTGGATTGCCGCTATGGCTGCAGCGGTGCTGCTTGCTGGCGGCATTGCGGCGTGGCGCTGGTTCGTGGCGGCGCGGCCCTTCTATGGCGACAGCTTTGCGCAGAACCGCGCGGACGAATGGCACGCCGTGGGCGGCGCATGGCGACTGGCCGGGGGCGCCATGCATAACGATTCCGACGAGCGCGGCGCGAAGATGCTGACGGGCTCGTATCGGTGGCGGGATTATCGTCTGCAGGCCGATGTGCAGTTGCTGGGCGAGGGCGGCGATGCCGGCGTTCTGGTGCGGTCGAACGATGAAGAGCCAGGCGTGGATGCATACAACGGCTACTACGTTGGCGTACGCATGTACGACAGCTCGATTGTGATTGGCCGTTCGGACCACGGTTGGCTGGAAGCGGCGCCAGTGCCGCTGCCCAGCCTGCGCAGCCATGTGTGGTATCACCTGGACGTTGCGGTGGTGGGATGCAGCATTGCGGCCACCGCGGGAGAAGCGCGCTCGACCCAGGTGACGCACGCGCTGTTTGAGGAACCGGACTGCGTGCGCAGCGGACGCATCGGCCTGCGTTCGCTGGCGACGGGCGCGGCGTGGCGCAATGTGCAGGTGCAGCCTGCAGACGAGACAGTGCTGACGGCGCTGGCGGGACCATCGCCGCGCGTGCTGCATCCGGATTTTCCCAAGAGCGAAGCGGCTTTCAACGCGAGCCACAACTTTCCGACATTTGACGATCCGGCATTGCGGCGGCGCTTCTTCACCGGCGAACCGGATCCGCAGACCGTGCCGCAGATGGAGGTCGCCCCGATTGCGCGCGTGGCACCGCCGCTGCATGGGAAGCAGGAACAACTTGTCACAGTGCGCGGTACAGTTTCGCTGACCTCGCCAACGTTGTTCGTGCAGGACGACACTGGCGGCATTGCGCTGCCCGATCCGATCGCGCCGGCGTTGAATCTGGGCGATGAAGTAGAGGCGACCGGCGCCCCGTCGGCCTCCGGCGATCCGATTGGAGCCACGGCGATGCTTGCTCATGCGCGCGTGCGGCTGCTGTGGGACCATACGCCGGCGGCGCCGTTGTCCATCACCGCGGGGCAGGCGGCTACCGGCAATTACGATGCGCGGCTGGTCGAAGTGCAGGGCGTGTTGGAAGGGATGCACGCAGAGGCGGACGGCAAGACGCTGGTGCTGGAACTGGCGAGCGGAGCGCAGGCCTTTCGTGCCTTCATTCCGGCAGATCAATCGGCGCAGTTTTATCGGCGAATGACGCCGCGCAGTTTGCTGAACCTGCGGGGCGTATGCACGTTGGACCAGCGGTATACCGAGGGCGTGACGTCGTTTGCGCTGCTGCTGCGGTCGACCGAAGACATCGACCGGCTGGCGGGCCCACCGTGGTGGACGCCAAAGCGGCTGGCTGAGATCGGTACGGCGATTCTGCTGCTGTGTCTGCTGGCGCAGTATCTTTACAGCCGCGCCAAGCAGTGGCGCTGGCGCGCGATTGTGCAGGAACGCGAGCGGCTGGCGCACGAATTGCACGACACGCTCGCGCAGAGCTTCGCTGGCGTTGCCTTCCAGCTGCAGGGCATTCGCAATGGGTTGGAACACGCCGATTCCGCGGGCATCGCGCGGGTGAATCAGCAGATTGAATTGGCATGCGATGTGGTGCGGCAGACGCATGAGGAGGCGAGTCTGAGCATCGCGATGCTGCGCGAGGAGTGGCCCGCAGGTAAAGAGCTAGGCGCGGCACTCGAAGAATGCGCCGCGAGCATTGTGGCTGGCGGGAATGTCCAGATCATTCGCAAGGGACGAGCGGATGGCCGCGGCGCACCGGGGCACATCCCGGTCCGTGTGGCCGATGCGTTGTTTCATATCGGCAGGGAAGCAATCGTGAACTCGGTGCGACATGCCGATCCCCGGCAGATTGCGCTTTCGATCGAGTACCAGACGAAGAGCGTTGTGCTGACAGTGGAAGATGAAGGACGCGGTTTCGATCCGGCGCAGCAGACGCGCGGTTTCGGATTGCGCGGCATGGAAAAGCGCGCGCGCAGCATCGGCGCGCACCTGGTGGTGACCAGTGAATCCGCTGTGGGAACGCGGGTTCGCGTAGCCGCGCCACTCGAATCGCATCAGAGCGCGCGCGGACTCTTCGGCATGGCGTGGATGCGGTTGCGCGCGAGACTGTCGCGCGCGAATGCCTGGATGGGCGGGCGTGAACCGGTGGTGCGGGGCGGTGACAGCGGGTAATGGGTCAGTTTGAATCCACAGCCTGCATCAGCAGCCAATGGAGGATCAGTTTTCCGACAAGTCGTTACACCTCCAACCGGATCACTTCCGGATAGCCCGTCATCCGGCCAGAACAACAGTAAACACTAGCGGTCTCGTTCAATCACACGAGTATTTCCGCGTGCTACACTTCCGGCCAACTGTCGTTCTGTTCGGCATGGGAAAGGCCAATTATGAAACACCGCCTCTTGGGCATTTCCTTCTTCATATGCATTTTGTTTCCGTACAGTGTCTTCGGTGACCCGACCCCAGACAGTCTTCTTTTCATTGCTAATCAAATGGAGCATAGCGTTTTGCTTGTGGATCCGGTGTCTAAACAAGTTTTGGCCACAGTGGGAGTTGACATTAACGGACACGAGGTTGCCGTTTCCCCGGACGGGCGCCTCGGCTACGTTCCCATCTACGGAAACACCTGGGTCGGAAGGCCCGGCTCGAACGGACGCACCATTCACGTCGTTGACCTGCACGGGGGAAGGACCGTTGCTGTCATCGACCTCGGCAAAGAGGTTCGTCCGCACTGCGCGCACTTTGGACCTGACGGACTGCTATATGTTTCCGCGGAACTCGCCAATGCCATCTACATCGTGGACACAAAGACTCGTTCTGTCGTGGGCGAAATTCCAACCGGCGCCAGCCACACGCACATGTTTGTGATCTCTCCCGACGGCCGCAGGATCTACACGGCGAATAACGAGCCGGGCAGCGTAAGTGTTCTCGATGTGCGAGCGCGAACATTGCTCGCGACGATTCCCATCTCCAAAAGAGTGCAGCGCATTTCGATTTCGCCCGATGGGAAGTCCATTTTTACGCAGGACCAGGAGACGCCCCGCATCGTGGTCATCGATACAGCAACCAACGCGGTCGTCCGATCGATTTCCCTCCCAAGGATTGCCTTCTCTTCCGTCATCACAAGAGATGGACGCTGGCTCGTAGCCAACTCCGAATCTGGAAAGCTGTTCGTCGTAGATTTGGCAACAGGAGCAATTACAAGAACGTTTGACACCCCGGATGTTCCGGTCCTACCCACCCCAGGAGAATTCGCTTTGGCGAAGGACGGCACCCATGCCTATGTGAGTTGTCCCCAGGGCGGCACCATAGAGGTTCTAAATCTTAAGGATTGGAAGCTGGAAGAACCCATTCGTCTGACGAAAGGCGTGGATGGCATGGCTTGGGTGCCTTCCGCGACAAATTGATCTGCCTCCGGGCGTGGTTACTCCCAGATGGTCGGCCAACCGGAAGCTATCAACTTGGCCGAAAGTCGGCTACTCGGAAACCGGCCCCATTACCTGACGGCGGGCTCAGTTGACACATCGCAGAGGAGCCGATAGCGTTATCTCTACGGAGAGAACGTCTCGTATGACTTTCCATCGCCACCATCGCCATGCCCATCATCACCACGTGGCGAACGTGTCGGCGGACTCCTCCGGAAACTAAGCAGCAAACCCGAGATCAGGTCCAGCAGCCCGCCGATGCCAAGCAACGGTGGGCTTTTTGCATTTCAGGCGAACCATACGACGGAGAGAGACACGTGAGCAGCAACGCAGCAATCGATTTCGCAAAGATGGACGGCCTGGTGCCCGCCATCGTGCAGGATGCCGCCAGCAAAGAGGTGCTGATGGTGGGCTTTTTCAATGACGAGAGCTATCGGCGAACAGTGGAGAGCGGATTCGTCACCTTCTGGAGCCGCACGCGGCAGAAGCTGTGGATGAAGGGCGAGACGAGCGGCAATCGGCTGCGCGTGGTGAAGGCCTTCACGGATTGCGACCAGGACACGCTTCTGTTTGAAGTGGTGGTGGAGGGTGATGGGCTGGTGTGCCACGAAGGCACCGTGAGCTGCTTCACGCGCCCGATCGCGATAGAGGTTGCAGCCGAGGTGCGCGCGTGACCGCAACGGCGAAGAAGCTGAAGCTCGGCATTCCCAAGGGCAGTCTGCAGGACGCGACGATTGCGCTGTTTGAGCATGCAGGCTGGCGCATTTACGCAAATGGGCGCTCGTATTTTCCACAGATCGACGATGCAGAGATTGAATGCATGCTGATCCGCGCGCAGGAGATGGCACGCTATGTGGAGAAGGGCGTGCTGGATGCGGGACTGACTGGCGTCGATTGGGTGGTGGAGAGCGGACTGGATGTGGAGAGCGTGACCAGCCTGACATACGCCAAGCAGAGCCGCAGCAAGGTGCGCTGGGTGCTGGCCGTGCCGGAAGACTCGCCGTATAAGCGCGCGGAGGATCTGGAAGGAAAGACGATCGCAACGGAGTTGGTGGAAGTATCGAAGAAATACTTCGCGGCCAAGGGCGTGAATGTGCGTGTGGAGTTCAGCTGGGGAGCCACCGAAGTGAAACCGCCAACACTGGCGGATGCGATTGTGGAAGTGACAGAGACGGGAAGCTCACTGCGCGCGAATCGACTGCGCATCATCGATACGGTGATGGAGAGCGAGACGCATCTGATTGCGAATCGCGTTGCGATGCAGGATGCGTGGAAGCGCGAGAAGGTGAACAATCTGGCGCTGATGCTGAACGGTGCGATTGCGGCGCAGGGACAGGTGGGGCTGATGCTGAATGTGCGGAAGCAGCATCTGGATGCGGTGCTGCAGGTGCTGCCGGCACTGAACTCGCCGACGGTTTCGCCGTTGCGCGATGCGGAGTGGACGGCGGTGAATACGATTCTGGAAGAGGGCGTGGTGCGCGATGTGCTGCCGCGGCTGAAGGCTGCGGGCGCAACGGGCATCGTGGAATATCCGCTGAATAAAGTAGTCATTTGACCGGCACGCGTGGTTCAGGAGGAGCACTTTGGAACTGCTGACAACCAGCGGTAGTGGCGCGAAAAAAGTCGAGCGGCTGTTGCAGTCGTTGGAGCGGCGCGGCGCGGTGAATCTGGATCGCGTGGAGCGGCAGGTGCGGCGCATTGTGGACGATGTGCGTCGCGGTGGCGATCGTGCGTTGCTTTCGGCGCGCGCACATTTTGACGGCGTGCCGCGGAATGAGCCGCTGCGCATTGCGCCGGGTGAGCTGCATCGCGCATGGGAGGAGACGAGTCCGGAGCTGCACGCGGCGCTGAAACTGGCCGCACGCAACATCATGGAATATGCAAAGCGGCAGTTGCCGCAGGAGTGGGACCTGGAGCCGGTGCCTGGCGTGAAGACGGGACAGCGCGTGCGGCCGCTGGCGGCGGTGGGCTGTTATGTGCCGAGCGGACGGCATCCGCTGCCTTCGTCGTTGCTGATGACGGCGATTCCGGCGCAGGTGGCCGGGGTGCGGCGCATCGTGGTGGTTTCGCCGCATCCGGCGCAGGAGACGCTTGCGGCGGCTGCGCTGCTGGGTATCGACGAGGTGTACCAGGTGGGTGGCGCGCAGGCAATTGCTGCACTGGCGTACGGAACGCCGTCGCTGCCGCGCGTTGACAAGATTGTTGGCCCGGGCAATCTGTATGTTACGGCGGCGAAGCGGATGGTTGCGTTCGATTGCGGCATCGATATGCTGGCCGGACCAACGGAGATTGTTGTGTGCAGCGAGCGCGGACATCCGGAGGCGATTGCCGCCGATCTGGTGGCGCAGGCGGAGCATGATACGGAGACGCTGAGCGTGCTGGTGACTGCGCAGGCTGCGTTGGCGAAGCTGGTGGTGCGTGAGGTGAAGGAACAGTCCCGGCGCAATCCGGTGGCACGCGAGGCGCTGCGCAATCATGGATACGTGATCGTCACAGCGACAAAAGAGGAAGCGCGCGAGATCGCGAATCGGCTTGCCGCGGAGCACCTGACGATCGATACCGAAGAAGATCTTGCGTGGGTGCAGCATGCGGGCTCGGTGTTCATCGGCAACTGGTCTTCGCAGCCATTGGGAGATTATGTCTCCGGGCCGAACCACACATTGCCTACGGGCGGCGCGGCGCGCATCCGCGGCGGGTTGAGCGTGATGGATTTCCTCAAGCTGGTGACGGTGCAGAGTTACAACGCGGATGGCGTGCGAGCACTGGGTCCGGCGGCGGTGGCGCTGGCGAATGCTGAAGGGTTGAGCGGGCACGCGGCTGCGGTCGAACGGAGACTGGCCCGTGCCTGAGCCTGTGATTGCGAAGGCGCCTGCACCGCGTGAGGGCGTGCGCCGCATGAAGGAGTACCATCCGCCGGTTGCCGGGCGCGATGGGCTGCGGCTGGACTTCAACGAGAACACGCTGGCCTGCTCGCCGCGTGTGTTGGACGCATTGCAGAAGATCACGGCGGCTGATCTGACGCGGTATCCGGAGCGTGGTTCGGTGGAGGCGATGGTGGCTGCTTCGCTGGGCGTGGACGGGGCGCAGGTCCTGCTGACCAACGGTGTGGATGAAGCGATCCATGTGCTGTGCCAGGCATTTCTGGATCGCGGCGATGCCATGCTGCTGCCGGTTCCCACGTACAGCATGTATGAGGTCTACGGCTCGGCGGCGGAGGTGCAAATTGACACTGTGCTCGCCACGAAGGACTTTCGCTTTCCTCTCGATGCGATGCTCGGTGCAATTCATCCGCGCACGCGGCTGATCGCGATAGCGAATCCGAACAGCCCGACCGGCGCGACGGTGACGCGAGGCGAAATTCTCGCGGTAGCCGAAGCTGCCCCGCACGCCGTCGTGCTGGTGGACGAAGCCTACTATCACTTCTTCGGTGAGACGGTGATCGATCTGATCGGCAAGGTCTCGAATCTGGTGGTCGCGCGTACGTTTTCGAAAGCTTATGGGCTTGCGGGGCTACGGCTGGGAGCGCTGATTGCTGCGGAGGAGACAATGCAGTGGCTGCGACGCGTGATCTCGCCATATAGCGTGAACCAGCTTGCGCTGGCGTGCCTGCCCGCGGCGCTGGAGGATAGCGCTTATCTTGACGGGTATGTGGCAGAGGTGAAGGCAGCGCGCGCGGAATTGGCGCAGGCACTGACCGCATTCGGACTCCAGCACTGGCCGAGCGAGGCGAATTTCATCCTGACGCGCATCGGTGCAGAGCACAGCGCGTTTGTGAAGGCGATGCGCGCACGCGGCATTCTGACGCGCGACCGATCGGCCGATCCGGGCTGCGATGGACTGGTCCGCATCACGGTGGGGACGCGCGAGCAGATGCGGCAGGCGCTCACGGCGATCAAAGAATCACTGAAGGAGATTGGATGGCGAGGGTAAAAAAACCAGGAAAGGCCGGCAAAGCGGCGCGTTCTGCAACGCTCGACCGCAATACGACGGAAACAAAGATCGCGCTGAAGCTGGCCCTCGAGGGACAAGGGCGATACGAGGTGAGCACCGGCATTCGCTTCTTCGATCACATGCTGGAGCTATTCACCCGCCATGGCGCGTTCGATCTTGAACTCACGTGCAAGGGCGATCTCGATGTGGATCAGCACCACACGGTGGAAGATGTGGGCATCGCGCTGGGCGAAGCATTTGATAAAGCGCTTGGCGATAAGAAGGGCATACTGCGCGCGGGCTATTTCGTGATGCCGATGGATGAGACGCTCGCGGTGGCCGCGATTGATCTGAGCGGGCGCGTGGCGTGCGTGGTGAAGACCAAGGTGAAGACGCGATTGGTCGGCGATCTGCAGAGCGAACTGGTGGAGGACTTCTTCGAGGGATTTGCGCGCGGCGCTCGCGCCAATGTGCATCTGAAGACACTTTATGGACGCTCGAATCACCACAAGATAGAAGCGCTGTTCAAGGCGTTTGCGCGAGCGCTGCGCGTGGCATGTTCCCGCGATAAACAATTGGGCGAGATGCTGCCCAGCACTAAGGGCCTGTTGTGATCGCAGTCATCGATTACAAGGCGGGCAATCTAACTTCTGTGATGAAGGCGCTGACCGCGCTTGGGGCTGCGGCGCAGATCACCGAAGATGCCGCAGTGGTGCGCGCCGCGGAGCGCGTGGTGCTGCCCGGCGTGGGGCACTTTGCCGCGACGGCGCGTTTGCGCGAGACAGGCATAGACGAAGCAGTGCGCGAGGTAATCGCCCGCGGCGTACCCTTCCTTGGCATCTGCGTCGGCTTGCAGTGGCTGTTTGAAGGCAGCACGGAGTCGGAGGCAACGGCCGGGCTCGGAGCGATGCGCGGCTGCTGCGCGCGCTTCCCGGAAACACACAAGGTGCCGCACGTGGGCTGGAACACGATCACGGCTGCACTCGAATCGCGTCTGCTCGCAGGGCTGCCAGCGCAGCCGTTTGTGTATTACACGCACAGCTATCGCGCGCCGGTTATTGACGAGACTGTTGGCGTGACGGAATATGCGGGGCCATTCAGCGGCGCGGTGGAGCGCGGCAATCTCTTCGGCGTGCAGTTTCATCCGGAGAAATCGGGCGATACGGGACTGCAGGTACTGCGGAATTTTCTGGCGGTGCCCGGATGCTGACGAAACGGATCATTGCGTGTCTTGATGTGACGGCGGGGCGGGTGGTGAAGGGGGTGCGCTTTGTCGATCTGCTCGATGCGGGCGATCCGGCGGAGTTGGCGCATCGTCATGCCGCGGCGGGCGCGGATGAAATTGTACTGCTGGACATTACGGCGACGCACGAAGGCCGCAAGACGCTGCTGGACACGGTCGCGCGCACTGCGCGGGAGATTTTTGTTCCGTTCACGGTGGGTGGGGGCGTGCGCACGGCGGATGATGCGGCGGCGCTGTTCGATGCCGGCGCGGATAAGATCAGCGTGAATTCAGCCGCGATTGCCAACCCTTTGCTGATTGGCGCGGTCGGAAGCAGCTTCGGTTCACAGGCGGTGGTGGTGGCGATCGATGCTCGTCGCGGCAGCGATGACGTGGAAACTGCGGAGGTCTATGTGAACGGCGGCCGCAAGCCGACCGGGCGCAAAGTGCTGGACTGGGCACGCGAGGCAGAAGAGCGCGGGGCGGGGGAGATTCTGCTCACGTCCATGGACGCGGATGGGACGCGCAATGGTTTCGATTGCGAGCTGACCGCGGCAGTCGGCAGCGCACTGCGCATTCCGGTGATTGCATCGGGAGGCGCGGGGAATGCGCAGCATTTTGCGGATGTGTTCAGCGCGGGCTGCGCGGATGCGGCGCTGGCTGCGAGCATCTTTCACTTCGGCATTGCCGACGTGCGCGAGCTGAAACAGGAGCTGGCGAATCAGGGTGTGCCGGTGAGGCTGCCATGCTGATCCCCTCCATCGACCTGATGGGCGGCCGCATCGTGCAGTTGGTGCAGGGTAAGGAGCTCAAGGTGGCCTTCGACGATTTCGAATACTGGATCGAGCGTTTTTCGAATTATCCGATGGTGCAGCTCATCGATCTGGACGCGGCGATGCGGCAGGGCAGCAATCGCCCGCTGATTGAGCAGATCGCGCAACGGCTGCCGTGCCAGGTGGGCGGCGGCATTGGATCGATCGAGCACGCAAAAGAGATGCTCGCGGCCGGCGCGCGCCGCGTGATCATCGGCTCGGCGCTCTTCGATGCGGCGGGTGTCGTGCACGAAGCAGACGCGCAGAGACTGGTGCGAAGTGATTTCGCAAACGAGCTGGCGGATGCAGTGGGCGCGGAGCATCTGGTGTTCAGCGTGGACACGCGCGAGGGACGCATTGCCATCAAAGGATGGAAGCAGCAGGTGGATCTGACACCGGAGACTGCGATGGCTGTGCTGGAACCGTACTGCGCGGCGTTTCTCTACACGCACATCGATCGCGAGGGCACGATGCAGGGTTTCCCGTTGGAGGTAGCGCGAAAACTTCGCGATATCACGAGGCGACAATTGATCGTTGCCGGCGGCATTCGTGAGCAGAAGGAGATCGATGCGCTCTCCGCGATGGGCGTGGATGCCGTCGCGGGAATGGCTGTCTACTTGGGCCGATTGGCTGTATAGCGTGCTGCTGTTGCGGTGTCGCGCCGCTTTATCGCGACGCCGATGACGATGAACAAGACGGCGACGGCACCTTCGAGCGCGGCATTGCCGTTTTGGTGGCGGAGCAGGCCGGCAAGCGCGATCGCCGCCCAGAAAGCCGCCAGCACGTACCAGAGGATGTAGCGTCGCATGCGCCTCCAGTATAGGGCGGTGCAGGTGAAGATTCGCAGGAGCCGACCTTTCTTCGTATCGGATGCAACTTGGCGGAGTTCGGAGACGTCTCTGAGTCGTCGGATTCTGTTACCGTGCAGGTGGCCAATGACTCCGCGATCGTTGCTAGTCTTATTCGTCGCGTATTGCACGATGCATGCCGCTTTGCCAGCGGATGCCCAGGCGAGCGGCTCGGGGAGTCCTCAGTCCGGTTATACATTTCGGGCAAACTCCCGTGTTGTCCTAACAGATGTCACAGTGGCGGATCGAAACGGCAATCCGGTACATGGCCTCAAGGTTTCCGACTTCTCTGTTTTTGATAACAACAAGCCCCAGGAAATCGCTTCTTTCGAGGAGCATCGCCAGGACGACGTTGCTCCGTCCGCGCCGCTTGTATCGCCGGCGGGCATTTACAGCAACGACTATCTCGCGCATCCGCCGCGCGTGCTGAACATCCTCTTCATCGATCTCACGAATATCGAAATCGCAGACCAGATGTACCTGAACTATCAGTTAGGGAAATTCTTCGACACACTGAAGCCGGATGAACCAATCGCCATTTATGCCCGGCCGGGGAATGCGAGCATCCTGCTACAAGGCTTTACATCAGACCCGGCGCTGTTGCGTGCTGCAGTGAAAAGGGTAATGCCTCGATTCCTACCTCGGGGCCGGGAATATATGGACGATTTTCAGACGTTGCGCCAGATTGAGATCTATGTGGGGCAGATCCCGGGCCGCAAGAATGTCCTGTGGCTCTCCGGCGGTTCCACGATCTTCCTGCGTCCCGATGCGACTCGGGTGGAGGTGCAAGCGAAGTGGCGGGCTCTCTACGACGAGTTGGAGGAGCAGCGCATTGCCATCTATCCGATTGACGCGCGCGGTCTCACGGGGACGGGTAGTTCAACAATGCTCGCGCAGCATGCACTGATGAGTCAGGTGGCAGAGGCTACAGGCGGTGCTGCCCGCTATGACAATAACGGGATAGCACAGAGTATCGCTCGGACGATTGAGGACGATGGAGGCTACTACACCCTCACCTACAGCCCGCATAAGTTTACTTATGACAACAAGTGGCACAAGGTCCGCGTAGCGCTGCCCGGGACTTATTACACATTGAGTTATCGCCGGGGATACTTTGCCGACGGCACAAACTCAGTAGAACAGCGGCCAAACCTTTCCCGCACGCGATTGCTTGCCAACGGTGCGACCGCCGAGGAACTGCCCAACCAGCGTGCTCCCATCATCTTTCAAGCCAGCGTCCGGGAGGGTACGGCTACTTCCGAAGTCCATTCAACAGAGGCTAAGGCAAGCCCCGCACGGCAGAAGGGAACTGCAACTGCTCCTTTCACGGTTCAATATTCGCTACCGCTGGACGCGTTCTCCATAAAGATGGTCAGCGGGAAGCCAACCGTGCAGTGCGGAGCCGCGGCCATCGCGTTCAACGCAAATGGCACGCTCACAGCACGACATGCGGAAGAGATCACTTTTACGCTGAAGGACGAAGCGGCAAGCCGATCCCGCGGGTAAGCGGTTGCCCGTCAACGTCGAAGTTCAACTTGCCGCAGGCGACGTTTATCTCTACCTTGCAGCGTGGGACGTAACGAGCAAACGATTAGGCTCGCTGGAAATTCCATATCACGTGGATGGGCCAAAGCGGCCGCACGACACGCATGCATCCAGGTGACGCCGCGACATCTCCCCTCCCGCCATATGCCAACTGGTGATTCGGCAACATCTACCCGGGCCATTGCAATGCCTGTATGCTTAGAGGTTTGCATCAGATACCTTCGAGAGATACAGGGAAGAGTGAGCGGATGGCGACGTTGGCCAAGGGAAGTGGATTTCGGGTAGCGAAGCGGCTGGACGAGGTCGGCTTTTCCGACATCGTGGTGATCCGCAACAAGGTGCTGGAGCTGCGCGCCGCGGGACAGACGGTGCATGCGTTCCATGGCGGCGAGCCTTTCTTCGAGACGCACGAGATGATCAAGCAGGCGCTCCACGCGGCGGCGGAGGAGAACAAGACGCGCTATGCACCGTCTTCCGGAATCGCGCCGTTGCGCGCTGCGCTGGTGGAGAAGCTGCGCGAACGCAACGGCATTCAGCCGACGCCGGACCACGTGATCATCACAGTCGGCGGCGCGCACGCGCTCTACTGCGCCTTCCAGGCAGTGCTCGATCCGGGCAGCGAGTGCCTGCTGTTTTCGCCGTATTGGACCCCCATTGCCGATATGATCCGCGGCACGCAGGCCCATCCGGTTTATGTGCCGACCGAGGCGGCTCGCCGCACCGGCATTACAGCCACGCTTGAACAACTCACCACGCCGGAGACGCGCGCCATCTACTACAACACGCCGCAGAATCCGAGCGGCGTCGTCTTCACCCGCGCGGAGGCTGAAGAGGTTGCGGAGTTCGCCAAGCGTCACGACCTGATCGTGATTGCGGATGAGGCGTATGAGGACCTTGTATATGACGGCGAGCACGTTTCGATCGCGTCGCTGCCGGGCATGGCGGAGCGGACCATCTCCTGCTACACCTTCTCCAAGAGTTACGCGATGACGGGATGGCGCATTGGCTATGCAGTGGCGGAGGAGCCCTTCATGACCGCGATGCGCAAGCTGGTGCTTTATTCGACGAATGGCGTGGCGACGATGGTGCAGTGGGCAGCACTTGAGGCTTTGCGGTTGAACCCAGAGTTCCGCCAGAAGCGGCTGGCGGAGTATCGTGAGCGGCGAGACGTGCTGGTGAAGGGCCTGAATGAGATCGGCTTCGAGTGCGAAGTGCCCGCTGGCGCGTTTTATGCGTTTCCCTCTATCGCCAGGCTGGGTCGCGATAGCCGTAAGGCTGCGGCTCTATTGCTGGACAAGGCGCACGTGGCAACGATTCCAGGCGCGGTCTTTGGCAGCCAGGGTGAGGGGCATGTGCGCTTCAGCTACTCGACGGCGATGGCGGCGATTCAGGAGTGCCTGGAGGCGCTTCGTCGACTGAGCTAACTGTTGGAATGAAACGAAATGCGTGTTGGCATCGTCTGACAGAGAGCAATCTTTTGCAGCTATGCGGGCCGGGGCGGAATCTGATCAACAATATGCAAATCCAACGTCTTTTGACGGTCGCGACTTTTGTGTGCTTTTGCACACTGGCAGCGTCTGCTGCCGTGGCCGATTCGGATCCTCCGGCGCCGTCCACCTCGGTGTCGGCTGCGTTGCCGGATGCGCCGGTACCGCAGACTCAGGCGCCTCCCGGCGCGTCCACTGCCGCGAAGACCGAGGCCACCCCAACACCCAGCAATGAGGGCAAGCAAACCAAGCGGATCCTGGGAATCATCCCGAATTTTCGCTCGGTAAGCGCGGACCAGAAGCTGCCACCTGAGACGGCGAAGGAGAAGTTCAAGACGGCGGCGCTGGAGAGCTTCGACTACTCGGCGGTCACATTCGCCGCTGGGCAGGCCGCGGTAGCCCAGATACAGAACTCGTATCCGGAGTTTCACCAGGGCGCGGCCGGGTATGGCCGCTACTTCTGGCACACCTTTGCCGATCAGACGGATGAGAATCTGTGGGTGCAGGGAATCTTTCCTGTGGCACTGCACCAGGACAGCCGCTATTACACATTGGGCCATGGCGGCTTTGTGAAGCGCGGCGCGTACTCATTCACGCGGGTGTTGATCACGCGTACCGACGATGGCAACCGCGCGCCCAACTACTCTGAGGTCGTGGGTGCGGGCGTGGCATCCGCCATTTCGGCTGCATATTATCCTTCGGTGTACCAGACCTGGACCAAAATCGGCCAGCGGTGGCTGACCAATGTGATCATTGATGGCGTCACGTTCTCCGTGAAGGAATTCTGGCCGGACGTGAACAACGCCGTCTTTCACCAAAAGGACTAACGCGCATGCACCTCGGGCTTCCTGAGGAGATTGATCCATCTCTGTTTTGTTTTCTTCCTGAAGGGGTCGACGTTACCCGGATCGGCAAAGAGCTGACCGGCGAACTTGATCTGGATATGTGGGTGCTGCCCCTGCAACCGAAACAGGCGGCTGCTGCGCGCCCGCACATTCGCAGCGTGCACGTGGTGCAGTCGCAATACGCCGGGGTGGATGCGTTTCTCTCGCTCATTCCGCCGGGAGCGACGCTATGTGATGCACAGGGTGTGCATGACATTCCGGTGGCCGAGTGGATCCTGACCGCGATTCTGGCGTCGCTCAAATACATTCCGTTTTATGTGCGCTTGCAGGCTGCAGGCGACTGGAAGCGGCGCATCGGGGCGGAAACACTCTATCTGGAAACCCACCCCGGCGAGCAGCCGAAGACACCGCCAGCGCTTATGGATGAGCTGACGGGAAAGACGGTGCTGATTGTCGGCTACGGATCGATTGGCCATGCGACAGAAGAGCGGCTGAAGCCGTTCGATGTGAATGTGCTGCGGATCGGGCGGCGTGGCCGGGAAGGGGTGGAACCCGTAGCACGGCTAGATGATCTGCTGCCGCAGGCCGACGTCGTTGTCCTGCTGGTGCCGCTTACGGAGGAGACGCGCGGATTCTTCGACGCCAAGCGGCTGGCTGCGATGAAGCACGGCGCACTGCTGGTGAATGCGGCGCGCGGGCCGGTGGTGGATACGGATGGGCTGGTGGAAGCCTTGCGCGAAGGCAGGATTCACGCTGCTGTGGACGTCACCGATCCGGAGCCGCTGCCCGTGGGACATCCGCTGTGGTCTGCGCCCAACCTGCTGATCACGCCGCATATCGCGGGCTCCAGTCCGGGCATGATGAAGCGCGTCATGCGATTGATTGGCGATCAATGCCGACGGTATCTTGCCGGTGAGCCGCTAGCTCACGTCGTCCGCGACGGCTACTGACGGCCTTCCCACCACCGCCGGCCTGGATGCTGTACAAAGAGTCAGCCGCCACTGCGGGAGGATCATCCTTTTGAATCGTCTGCTTTGCTCCGCACTCTTCTGCTTTCTGCTCTCTGGACCGCTACTCTTCGCGCAGCACCAAGACACGGCCAAGACCGCCACGGAAAAGCCTCCGGCGCAGAACGCAGTCGAGAGCAAGCCGCAGGCCGAGGTTGCACCGGTCGAGACGCACCACACGCTGCACGCGAATGGGCAGACGCTGAACTATACGGCGAGCGTTGGCCTGATGCCGCTGAAGAATGATAAGGGCGAGACGGAAGCCAACATCTTCTTCATGGCCTACACGCTCGACCAGCCGGAGGGAAAGCGCGGCAGCAAGCGCCCGCTGATGTTTGCGTTCAACGGCGGTCCGGGATCGGCCTCGGTATGGCTGCATTTGGGCGCGATCGGGCCGCGCACCGTGCACATGCAACAGCCTGACGGCACCATGCCCGCGCCGCCTTATCAGGTGCAGGACAACGAGAACACCTGGCTCACCCAGACCGATCTGGTGTTCATCGATCCGGTGGGTACTGGGTACAGCCGCGTGACCAAGCCGGAACTGCTGAAGACCTATCTCGGTCTAAAGGGCGACACCGACGCTGTGGGCAAGTTCATCCGGCTCTATCTCGACCGCTACGAACGGTGGAATTCCCCGCTGTTTCTGGTGGGCGAGAGTTATGGCACCACACGCGCTTCGGCGCTTTCCGGATACATGCTGCAGAAGTATGGAGTGGCATTCAACGGTATCGTGCTGATGTCGACCGTGCTGAATTTTGAGACGCTCGAGTTTGCCACGGGCAACGATCTGCCGTATGTGCTCTTTCTTCCGACGTACACCGCGGCGGCGTGGTATCACAAGAAGCTTGATCCGTCGCTGCAAAGCGATCTGCAGTCGGCGCTGCGCCAGTCAGAAGCCTTTGCGGACGGTCCGTATGCCGATGCGCTGGCGAAGGGCGATCGTCTGAGCGCGGCCGATCGCACCTCGGTCATTGCGGGGCTTGCGAAATTTACCGGGCTGAGCGCTCACTATATCGACCTGAGCAATCTGCGCGTGGACGAGCCGCACTTTACCAAGGAGCTGCTGCGCGACGAGCACTTGAACGTGGGCCGGTTGGATAGCCGCTATACCGGTTACGAACCATCGCTGGTGGATTCCGAAAGTCAGACGGACCCCACCATGTCGATCATCTCTCCGCCGTTTGCCGCGTCGTTCCATCAGTACATTCGTGCCGAACTTGGTTACAAAACCGACGAAGACTACTACCTGCTGGGCGGCGGCTTCTCGCAGGAGCGTGACTGGGACTGGGGCTCGGCGGCCGAGGGCTTTCCCAACGTTACGGGATCGCTTCGTGATGCGTTTGCAGGCAATCCGTACATGCGCGTCTATGTAGCGTCCGGGTACTTCGATCTGGCGACGCCGTACTTCGCGACGGAATACACGCTGGCGCATCTGGGGCTGGAGCCGACAGAGACGAGCCGAATCTCAACCGGGTTCTACGATGCTGGACACATGATGTATCTGAAGCCATCCGCGCAGAAGAAGCTGCACGACGATGTGGCGCAGTTCATCGCTGCGTCACTGCACTAGGACCATCAGGGCGCAAGTACTTCCGCGACGTGTACCGCTCGACGGCTGGTGTTTTGCGCGATCTGCTCACGGCAACTGAAGCCATCCGTCACGATCATGGTGTCGTGTTGGGCGCTCCGCACTGCGGGCAGCAAAACGCGCTCGCCCAAGGTCTGGGAGACGGTGTACTTGTCGCGCTCAAAACCGAAGGGGCCGGCCATGCCGCAGCAGCCGGAATCGAGCATCGTGACCTGCGCGCCGGTATGTTCGAGCAACCTGCGTTCGGCCTTCATGTTGAAAACAGATTTGTGATGGCAATGACCGTGCAGCACGATCTTGCGGCCGGCGAGCGATGGTGGTTGCCATCCTGGCGCGTGTGCTGCCAGAAAATCCGCGAGCAGGTATGTCTGTTTCCCGAGCCGCTGTGCCCGTTCATCTTTCGGATAAAAATTTCGCAGCTCTTCCAGAAAGACGCTGGCGCAGCTTGGCTCGAGCACGATGAAGGGCATGCCCGCATCGATCTGCGGAGCGAGGCGATGCAGCACGTCATCGAGATAGCGCCGCGCCTGATCGAGGAAGCCGAAGTCATAGAGCGGGCGCCCGCAACAGATATGCCGCCGGGGAAAGACGACGCGGAAGCCGGCGCTCCGCAGCACGCGCGCTGCGGCATCCAGCACCTGCGGCTGCAGGTAGTTGTTCCAGGTGTCAGGCCATAGGAGCACGGTCTTCTGGTCGCTCTCGCCGTTTGCGGGGACATCCTGTTGCTGCAGGAAGCTGCGCGATGCAAAACGCGGCAGCGACCGTTGGGGCGCTACGTCCGCGATTCGCTTCGCAAGCGACTCCATGCCGGGAATTGCGAGTGCCGCGTTCGCGATGGATGGTGCGAAGGAGGCAAGCTGCGCCCACCGATCCATGAAGCCGAAGAGGTAGTGGGGCAGCGGATGCGTTCTGCCTTTGTAATGCTGCGCGAGGAACTCGGCCTTGTACGTGGCCATGTCCACGCGCACTGGACACTCGCTCTTGCACGCTTTGCAGGAGAGGCAAAGGTCCAGGGCCTCGTGCACCTGCTCGTTCTGCCACTTGTCGGGCAGCGAATCGCTCTGCATCAACTCCCATAGCAGGTGCGCGCGACCGCGCGTGGAGTGCTGCTCCTCGCGCGTTGCCATGTAGCTGGGGCACATGGTGCCGCTGTTGGTTTTGCGGCAGGCTCCTACGCCGACGCAGCGCAGGGTGGCGTTTGAGAACGCGCCATCATCGTCAGGGAAGGCAAAGTGCGTGTGCGGACGCGCGGGCTCGTAGCCTGGGCCGACGCGGAGCTTTTCGCCCGGCTGATAGATGCGCGGGTCGTCCGGCGTCCCCATCATCTTGCCGGGGTTCATGTGATTGTCCGGGTCCCACAGCGCTTTGAATTCGCGGAAGGCCTGCATCAACTCCGGGCCAAACATCTTGGGCAACAGCGCGCCGCGCGACTGGCCGTCGCCATGCTCGCCGGAGAGCGATCCGCCGAACTCGAGCACGATATCGGCCGCCCGCTCGATGAATTCGCGATAGGCGTTCACGCCTTCCACCGAGCGCATGTCGTAGTTCATGCGCGTGTGGATGCAGCCCTGGCCGAAGTGGCCATAGATCGGCATGATGTAGCCGAACTCCTGAACCAACGCGTGGAGCCTGCGAAGGTAGGCGCCCAATTTCTCTGGCGGGACAGCCGAGTCTTCCCAACCCTCCCAAAGCTCCGGCACTCCTGGCACAAACGTAACCGCACCGAGAGCAGATTCGCGCACGCGCCATATTCCTTCTGCCTGCTCTCCATCGACGCGCTTCGCATCGGGTGGAGTGTCCCAGCCTTTCGCTGCTTCGACAAACCGCTCCGCCTGCCCCCGCGCATCGTCATCGGTGTCGCCGCCGAACTCGACCAGCAGGAAGCCGCGTCCTTGCGGCAGCAGCGCGATATCTTCCAGCGCCATCTGCTTGCGACGCAGAAAGTCGACGAGTTGGTCATCGATGCCTTCCAGGCCAATCGGCTTGTACTTCAGGACCTCCGGCACCGCATCTGCCGCGACGAATGCATCGCTGAAGCCGAGCACGACAAGCTGGCGGTGCTGTGGGCTTTTCATCAGCCGCACGGTCGCTTCGAGGACGGTGACGCACGTGGCCTCCGTGCCAACCATTGCGCGCGCGACATGGAAGCCGTTTTCCGGCAGCAACTGGTCCAGGTTGTAGCCGGAGACGCGGCGCGGGATGTCGGGATAGCGCTCGCGTACTAAGGAGGCGTAGGTGTCGCGGATGCGTTTTAGCCCAGCGTAGATCGCACCGCTGCGGCCGCCTTCGGCGATTGCCGCTTCAAGCGCCTCTTCACTCATGGGGCCCAGCGTCATGCGCGTGCCGTCGTAGAGCAGCACATCGAGCGACTCGACATTGTCGACAGTTTTGCCGCCCATCAGCGCGTGCACGCCGCAGGAGTTGTTCCCGATCATACCGCCGATGGTGCAGCGGTTGTGGGTTGCGGGATCGGGGGCGAAGGTCAGTTTGCCGCGCTCGGCCTCGGCGCGCAGCGTGTCGAGCACGAGGCCCGGTTCGACACGGGCGCGCAGGTTTTCATAGTCCATCGAGACGATGCGGCGCATGTACTTCGAGAAATCGAGCACCACGGCAACGTTGCAGCACTGACCCGGGATGCTGGTGCCACCACCGCGCGAGAGCACAGCAGCGCCGAACTCGCGGCAGGCCGCGACGGTGGCGACCGCGTCGTCTGCGTCGAGCGGAAGAACAACCCCGATGGGCAGCTGGCGGTAGTTCGACGCATCGGCTGCGTAGAGCGCGCGCGATGCCGGGTCGAACCGGACTTCACCGCGAACCGTTGCGCGTAGCCGCGCTTCGAGCGCAGCGTGGGCTGCGAAGTCCTCGTGTGGCAAATGAGTGTCGGGCAGCGCGTTCAGGATCGGAAAAGGTGTAACGGTGTCCATCATCAGACCTCGTTCAGTGTGGGTGGCGGCAGCGGTGCAAGCGGTTCTGCGTCAGTCTCTCGATCGCGGCCGGTGATGGCGGAGACCAGTGCCGTCACTGCAAGGTTGATAACCGCGGCGGGCAGCGCTGCATAGACGGCGAAGGTGTGGCCCGAAAGGTGAAGTGGGAAGATCGACGTCTTCATGCCCATGGAGATGACCATGGCGGTGCCGACGGCCATCCCCCCGGCCCATCCGGCAAGCAGCGCGGTGCCGCTGAACCAACGCGTGAAGAGACCGCAGAGGATAGCGGGCACCATCTGCACGATCCAGATGCCGCCCAACAACTGCAGCTCGATAGCATACTGTGCGCTGCTGGCGAGGATGAAGACCAGCGCGCCGAACTTGATGACGAGCGAGACCAGTTTGGCCATGCGCGCTTCCTCGGGTGGGGTCAGCGGCGTGCGCACGAACTCGCCCCACAGGTTGCGCGTGAACAGGTTCGCCGTGGCGATGGACATGATGGCTGCGGGCACCAGGGCGCCAATGCCGATGGCCGCAAGGCAGAAGCCGGCGAACCATTCAGGGAACATGCGCAGGAAGAGCAGCGGCACGACAGCCGAGGTGTCTTTCGATTGGATGCCCGCCGCCAGCGCCATGAGGCCCAGCAGGGCAATGAGGCCGAGCAGGATGTTGTATGCGGGCATCAGAGCGGCGTTACGGCGGATGACGTTGCCGCTGGAGGCGCTGAGCGTTCCGGTAAAAGTATGCGGATAGAAGAGCAGCGCCAGCGCGGAGCCGATGGCGAGCGTGGAATAGCTCCAGTATTGCGCAGGGCGCAGCAGGATGGAGGCGGGCGGCTTGTGCTGCGACAGGATGTGCGCAGAGCCGGCGAAGATGGCGCCGTAGCCGCCCAGCTTCGCCGGGATGATGACGATCGCGGCGATCACCATGATGTAGAGCATCACGTCTTTGACGATGGCGATGGCGGCGGGTGCGCGCAGGCCGCTGGTGTAGGTATAGGCGGCGAGAATGACGAACGCGACGATGAGCGGCCACTCGCCATGGACGCCTAGCGCGGCGATGACTTCGCGGATGCCGACAAGCTGCAGCGCGATGTAAGGCATGGTGGCGAGGATGCCGGTGATCGCGAAGGCCACCGAGAGCCAGCGGCTGCGGTAGCGGCCGCGCACATAATCAGAAAGTGTGATGTAACGCTCGCGGTGACAGATTGCCCAGAGTTTGGGCAAAACCAGCATCATCAGCGGATAGGTGATGACGGCATACGGTACCGCGAAAAAGCCGAGAGCCCCGCCACCGTAGAGCGCTGCGGGCACTGCGATGACGGTGTAGGCGGTGTAGAAGTCGCCGCCCATGAGGAACCAGACGATGAATGTACCGAAGCGGCGGCCGGCAAGGCCCCACTCTTCCAGGCTGTGCAGGTCCGCGCGCCGCCAACGCGCCGCGAGAAAACCCGCCACCGTGACGACGAGGAAGCAGAGACAGAAGACAACGAGCGCGGTGATGCGGATGGCCGGTGGCATCGAGTGAGATTGTACGACGCGCCCGCGGCCTATCTACCGCGGATGCTGTCCACGCTGAGCGGGGTTGAGCCGTGGATGACAAGCGTGAGGAGCGCAAGCAGATAGAGCACGATCAGCTCGCCGTGGTCCGAGCCGGGTCCTTTGCCGAAGAAGGCGAAGTGATGCACCATCGCCCACGCGACGAGGATGTTGCAGAAGCAGAAGAGCGCGGCCCAGCGTGTCCATATGCCTAGCACCAGCAGCAGTGAGCAGATGAAGTCCGACACGAAGGCAACGAAGAAGGACGCATGTGCGCCGATGTGGATGGGATCGGGAAAATGCGCCATGAATTGCGCCCAGTGCATGGGTTGCTTCTCCCAGCCATGGCGCAGGAAGAGCGTGGCTCCTGTGCCGATGCGCAGAATGGCGAGGCCTGCTTCCCCTCCACCTGCTGACTGTTTTGCGAATGCCATCCATGTCCTCCTGAACTTAGTGCAGCAGAAACCTAGTGCAGCAGACCGTTGCCGGCGGGCCCGGTCCACTCATCCACCACTACGTCGAGGTCGTTGACGATGCGGATCGCCTGCTCCACATTGCGTCGGACCTGCGGGCGGTCCTGGCGGGCGGCGGTGGGCGACTCTTCGATCGCGACAACGCGGCCGTAAGGCCACGCGAAGTCGGGTACGGCTGCCAGCGCCTCGGGCAGATCGGACATCCGGATCTCCAGCTCCTGGCGGCGCGCGGCGGCCGGGTGCAGCAGCGTGCCCGCATCCAGCGCACTGCTCGTCTGCTGCGGGAAGATCACGCGCAGGGTCAACGTGTCCCGATGCACTGTCAGAAACGGGTTCTGCCAGGCGTCGGTGCTGCGGACGTTGACGTAAAGGTGTTTCGACGGCGGCGGGATTTCTTCGAGCGAGACGCGCGCGGATGCTTCCTGCTTCGCCAATGCGTGCGCCTGCTGCTGCGCCAACTGATGTGGGGTGAGCTGCTGATGACCATTCGGCGGCGCACTGCGGCGGCACCCGGCGCAGAGGAGCAGAGGGAGCACAGCGAGAAAAGCAGCGCGCTTTGCGATCAGGTGATGGAGAGGATGAGCGGGAAGGACACCTTGCACCCGCTTAGGATACCAACCGGCGTGGGGCTGACAGGGTTCAGCCATTGCTGCTTTAGCGTCCCTGCCACGCGGGAGCGCGCTTTTCCAGGAAGGCGCGCGTGCCCTCCGCCCTGTCTTCGGTCGCGCAGGCGAGGCCGAAGAGCGATGCTTCCAGTTCCAGGCCGGCCTCGATCGGCAGATCATAGCCGCCCTCGACGGCACGCAGGCAGCCGGCAACGGCGAGCGGCGCCTGTTGCGCGATGGCGCGAGCCAGAGTTTCGGCGCGCGGCATCAGCGCTTCCGCCGGAACGACCTCGTCGACCAGCCCGATGCGGAACGCCTCCTCCGCGCCGACCATGTCGCCGGTGAGCAGCAGCTTGAGCGCGGCGCCTTTGCCTACCAGCCGCGGCAGCCGTTGCGTGCCACCGTAGCCGGGCACCAGCCCGAGCTTCACCTCCGGCTGGCCCAGGCGCGCGCGCTCGCTCGCGATGCGGATGGTGCACGCCATAGCGAGCTCGCAGCCGCCGCCCAACGCAAAACCCTGAATGGCGGCGATCACCGGCTTGCCGCAAGTCTCGATTCTGCGAAATACGCCTTGGCCGCGGCGGGCGAGCTGCTGGCCATCGGTGGCGGAGAGTGTTGCCAGCTCGCTGATGTCGGCGCCTGCGGCAAAGGCCTTGTCGCCAGCGCCGGTCAGGATGACGGCACGCACGGTGGAATCGCCAGCCAGCGTGATGAAGGCATCCTCCAGGTCGGTGAAGAGCGCGCGATTCAGTGCATTCATCACCTTGGGACGATTCAACGTCACGACGGCGTAAGCGTCGCTCCGTTCCAGCAGCAGGGTCTCGTAGGCCATGAGACAAACTCCTTGTGAAGGGTGTCGATGTGGTGCAGAACGGCTGAGTGTAGCAGCCTGCGCCGCAGACTCGCCGGCGCCAGAAAGCATGTGGCCTGGATGGTAGATTGGAAAAGAATGATCGGAATTGAAACAGAATGATTAAGGGCATCACCTTCGTGCATGCGGCCAGCACGCCCGCCGTCTATGACACGCTGCACAGCTTTTTTGCTGCGATGGGCCTGGAGCCCGGCCGCAGTTGGGAAACGGACGCCAGCCGCGGTGCGCCCTTTCTCGCGCCCGTTGGCAGCTTCGAGTTGCTGGATGGCATAGCCCATCTGCCCGCCGAAGTGCTGATCGAAGTCGCCGCGATCGACGATGTGCACCAGGCCGCGAAGCAGTGGCTGGAGCAGACTGTCGGTTCGCAGGAAGCGGTACGCCGCCTGACCAATGTCACGCCCACCACGTGGAAGTCGCTCGCCTTCACCATCGAGCCTGTACCCGGCATTTCATTCGCCTTTTGGCAATGGGAGGACCCGCTACGCGGCAAGCCGCTGGCTATCGAAGGCGATCTCTCGGCCGCCGGCATGCGTTTCGCCATCGTGGTAGCCCGCTGGAACGCGGTGATTACGGAGCGCCTGCTGCAAGGTGCGCTGGATGGCCTGCTGCGCAGCGGCGCGATGCGGGAGCAGATCGAGATTGTGCGCGTGCCGGGTGCGTGGGAGATTCCATCGGCCGCGCGTGCTCTTGCGGCGAGCAAGCGCTTCGATGGCGTGATCGTGCTCGGCTGCCTGCTGCGCGGGGAAACGGCGCACTATGAGGCGATCTACAACGAGGTGAGCCGCGGCATCGGCCAGTCGCAGCAGGAGACCGGCGTACCGCACGGCTTCGGCGTGCTGACCTGCGAGACGCTGGAGCAGGCGCTGAACCGTGCCGGGATCAAGGCGGGGAACAAAGGCTTCGAGGCCGCCGTCGCTACCATCGAGATGGTGGACGTGCATCGCAAGATTGCCACCGCAGCGGTTACAGACAGGCGGCCCATGTGAGCCAGGCACCAGGCAAGCGCCGCAAGTCGCGCGAGCTGGCTATGCAGATGCTGTTCCAGGCAGATGTAGGCAAGCAGTCGCCGGACCAGGTGCGCCAGAGCTTCTGGAAGGCGCGCGAAGAGGCGATCGACAACGATACGAGGGGCTTTGCGGAGGATCTCTTCCGCGTTGCCACGGCGCGCGAGGAGGAGATCGACGCGCTTATCGAAGAGCACTCTGCGCACTGGCGCATTCCACGCATGCCTGCGGTCGACCGCAACCTGCTGCGTCTCGCCGTCGCGGAGCTGGTGGGCTTTCCCGGAACGCCGGTGCCGATCGTGATCAATGAGTCGCTGGAGATCGCGAAACGCTACGCTGCGCCGGAGTCGCTGAGTTTTCTGAACGGGATACTCGACGCGATTGCGAAGAGCCGCAAGTAGGCAAACAGCAGACGAAATCAGAAACAGACAACTGCAGATTTCCCGATTCCGGTTTATCTGCAGCTGCCTGCGTTTATCTGAAGTCTTCCCTTACGGGATTGCTCTCGGCTTCACCGCGAGGAAGATCGCCGGGGTGATGCCGCCATTGCCATCCGGCAGATTCGGGTTGAACTGCTCCGTATCCGTCAGCGTGCTGGCGGAGACCATGTGCATGTTGCTGTCCCCGGCGGTCGAGACGAAGATCTCGGATTGGTCCGTGCTGAAGATGGCCGCCACCGGCGTGGTGGCCTGCGCGCCCGTCAGCTTCACGCTGCTGAGCGTTCCAGCTGTGCCGGGAGCCGGAATTGTGTATACCGGCAGCTGCGCGCTGCCCGGAGCCGCGTTCGCCGATTCGTAGGTCACCACAGCAAGCGACGAGTTCGGCGACGTCACCACCTGGTGAATCAATGAGGGTGCGTAGGCGGCCAGCGACTGCGGATAGTTGGCGGGGTTGGAGATTGCCAGCGGAAGTGTAGCCTTGGTCGTTGGATCGGTGGGGCACGCGCCGGAAACAGTCGTCTCTCCGGCCGGCGGCGGCGCGTTTGTCGGCACCACGACGTTCGAATCGGTCAGTTGTGCTCCCGCGCCCGCCGTCGCGCTGATGACGTGCTTGCCATCGGCCGTGCTGGTCAGGTGGTCGGCAGTGAAGGCGTAGAAAGCAGGCGTGCCGGGCACCGCTCCGGGGACCGCCGAGGGGTAATTGTCGATCGGTATCGAGCGCGTATCTGGGCAGAAGCCGCGCGCGGAAGCACCGATCGCGGGAGCGTCATTGCCAGAGAGAAACGCGCCGAACTGCGGCACCGCCAGCGAGAGATCCGGCGAGCAGAAGACGTTATAGGTGGTATTTGCATCCGCTCCGGGATTTGCGGGGCAGGCGGTTGAGGACGAGTCAGCAACCGTCTCCGTGCTCCAGCCGGTGAAGGTGTTGTAGATGTAGAGCTTGTTGTTGCCCAGGATGTAGATCGTGCTGCCGTCCGGAGAGAAGGCTGCGCGCTGTCCTACGCCGCCATATTGAGTCACGATGCTGGCAGGCGTGCCGGTGCTCCCGGCGCTCCCTGTGCTGCCGGTTGTGGTCGAGGGCGCAACCGCCGGCTGATAGACATACAGGATCTGCCGGTCCTGATCATTGATCACCACTTCATTGTTTGCAGGCGAGACAGCCAGCACCACGCCGGGGACGGTGGTGTCTTCCTTGATCAGTGTGTTGGAAGCGGCGGCGACCACCATCAACTCGCGATAGCTGCCGAGATAGAGACTGCTGCCGGTCTGGTCCACGACCATGGAATTCGGCTTATAGGGCAGGTGGACGGGCGTGCCGATCGTGCCCAGGCTCAGGTCAAGCGGGGTGAAGTATTGCGAGTTCGGACTGGCCATCCAGAGAAAACTGCTGGCGCTTCCCGGCGAGGTCACGTTGAGGGTATTGCTGGCGATGGGTGTTCCATTGCCGTTCACCCCAATCTGGTTGATCGGCGCCGGATTGCAGGTGGGCGGCGCGCATACGGCATAAACCGAGCTGGATCCAGGAAAGGTCGACGTAATAGTGCCGGTGCCGCTCACCCCGATGGTGCGCTGGTCAGTCGATGTGAAGCTCAGCGGCACGCCGGTGATGGTGTTGCCGTTGGTATCGATGACGGTTGCCGTGGTGGGCTGCGGTGTGTTCGGAGTTACCGCGACATTGGTGCCGCCATTGGCGGAAAGCGTGATCGACTTGGGGGGGCAGGTGTAGAAATAACCCGCGCTGGAGCTGGTGCCGGAGATGCTGGCGGTGATGAGCGCGGCGCCGGGTTGCTTGGCTGTGGCTACGCCGTTCTGATCGATGGAGACGACAGAGTTTGTCGCGCCGGTGCCAGCGGTGGAGGATGTGCTCTGGGCGGCGTAGGCGAGGTGTCCGAGGGCTGAAGAGCATGTGGGCACACCGGAGGTGTTTGGCGCGCAGTAGAGCTGCGACTGCCCCTGCCCATTAGTCACGAACGCAGTGGCATCCAGTTGCGCGGTCTGGAACTGCGATAAACATCCCTGGACAGCACTTCCGCTGCTGTTGGTCGTATCCAGCGTCACATTGGTGACCACCGGATGGATATAGACCTGCACCGCGTTACTGGAGGCAACGCCGTTGGCGCTGCCGGTCATTGTCGCCACTTCCGATTTGTTGGTCGGGATGCAGGTGGTGTAGGAGGCGACGCCACTACTGGTCAGGCGATTCCAGCGGCCGGCACATACCTGCCCACTAGGCGAGACGTCCGCGTTGGTGATATCGGAGGTGCCGTAATTCACTGTCCCTACGGTTACGGTAGCTCCGCTGCAGTCCTTGCCGCTGCCCGCTGACAACGTTCCCACTTGCCCGTAGGAGAGCGAGATGCCGGTCTGCTGCGGCTCCAGGGTGAACGAGACCAGGGTGCCCTTCTTCGTCGCGAAGCCGTGTCCAAAAGCATTGCAGTAGTTGTTGGGGTTGGAGCCGCAACCGAGAACAGAGAGCTGAACGGGAAGCGTAATGACAAAGAGGACAACAAGAATCAAGTACCGCCGCATGAAACCTCCCCGTAACGGCCTGACGGAGGAATTTTTCCTGCTGCTGTGCGGTAGCGAAGAGACACTCGGCGTGGCCTTTCCTTAAAGGAAGGCCACACGAACTGTCGCTAGTTCCTCGACACCTACAGGAAAAATTCTCCAGCCGCCACGGTTCACTGCAAAGAAGATCACTGTGAAAACGTGTGTCACGAGTGTAAAGCAGGAGAGGAGGCACGGGCCAGCTACCGCGCGCCTTCTCGCCGGTGCCTCGTTCCTTTTGCCGCCCTATTGCCCTGCGGCGGCGCCGGCCGGCGCGCCGAGATACTGATCGAACCAGTTCAGCGCCCGCTCCAGCACATCGATGCGGTGCTCCGGACTGCGAAAGCCGTGGCCTTCGTTGGCATACACCACCAGCTCGGTCGGCACCCCTTCTGCCTTCAGCGCGTGCCAGAACTCGAAGGATTGCGGCGCGGGACACTCTCCATCACGATCGCCGACTACCACCAGGGTCGGCGTCTTTACCTTGCGGATGAAGTCGATAGCGGAGCTCTTGGCGTAGACCGCGGGATCGTCATAGACGCTGGCGCCGAAGAAGGGAAGCATCCACTGGTCGATGGAGTTTTCGCCGTAGTAGCTCTGCCAGTTCGAGATACCCGCGCCCGCTACTGCCGCATGGAAGCGCTGCGTCTGGGTCACGCCGAACATGGTCATGAAGCCGCCGTAGCTCCAGCCGGTCAGGCCCAAGCGGCTGTCATCCACGCTGGGATATTTCTTCTCGACCGCGTCGACGCCAGCCAGGATGTCGCGCAGATCGCCATAGCCGAAGTCCTTGCGGTTGGCCATGGTGAACTTCTCGCCCTGGCCATAGCTGCCGCGCGGATTCGGCTCAAGCACGAAGTAGTCCATCGCGCTCATAGGCGCGCCGCCAAAGCCCGCTCCGGGCCAGCGCGGCAGCACGGCGGCCGACGGACCGCCATGCACCATCACGATCAACGGATACTTCTTCGCGGAATCGTAGTGTGCGGGCAGCATGAGCCAACCCTGGATGTGGAAACCGTCGTTGCTCCACTGAATCGATTCGGACTTGCCCCAAGCCGGCTTGACCGCGTCGTTCACATGGGTGACCTGGGTCAGGTGCGCGTCCGGCTTGAGCTCGCCTAGGTAGATCTCGGGTGGCTTTTCAAACGAGCTGCTGGCAACGGCGAATTCGCCGTCCTTCGCAATCGAAAGGCTCATCGATTCGCGGCCATCGCTGATGCCGGCTGGAACTTCCAGCAGGGTTTTGCCATCCGCCAGAGCGGAATTGGCTCCGGAACCAACAAGGTGGTAGCCGGCAATGCGGCTGGCGCCCCCGGCAACCTCGGCGACGATGAGGGAATGGTTGTCCATCCAATGCGGCCACACGGAGCTGACATCGGCGTGCGGAGTGATATCGACTGCGCTGCCGCCAGTGGAAGGAACCAGGTAGACGTCACCCCCGGTCGAGCCCTGATCGCTCATCAGGCCACCGATGAAGGCGATATGCCCCCCGTCGGGCGACCAGCGCGGCACCGCGATTTGCAGCCCGTGCAGCGAGCCGGGGTCCTTCTGCGGATCGACGATGCTGATGGGAGCGGCATTGGGCGTTGCCGCCGAGGTGTAAAGCTGGGCCACCCACCAGTTGTTCTCGCCGGGTGGCGGCGCGGCGACGTAGGCCAGCTTCCCGGAATCGGGCGACCAGTCGAATTCATAAACGTGCAGGTTGTCCGGGGTGAGTAGCTCCACCTCGCTGCCACCGCGCGGATTCACTGTGGCCACTCGCTGAATTTCAAGACCTTCCACGCCGATGACGCCAGAAGGCGGCTTCATTGCCGCCAGCGCTCCTGCTGGACGGGTTGCACCCGGCACATAGAGAAAGGCGATGCGCTGACTATCCGGCGACCATGCCGGGTGGGCGACGTAGCCCTTCAGATGAGTAATTTGTTGCGGCTGTCCGGTCAGGGTGCTCACGAACAGGTCAGTCTGACCATCTTTGCCGCAGTCGCCCTCAAAAAGCAGCGCGCGGGAATCGGGCGACCACAGTGGATTGCTCGCGGTGCAGTCCTTGCCTGTCTCGACTTGCTCCGCGCCTTCGCCATGCGCATCGCTCACTATGATCCGGCTTGCGCTGCCATGACTGCGCTCCGTCCAGGCCAGGTGTTTACCGTCAGGGGAAAGCGAAGTCTGGCCGACAGTCTCAACCTTGCCCAGGTCGGCCAGAATTGCGCGGACCCTGGGGTTCGCAGGCGGATGGGTATTGGGCGAATCGGCGGCGCGGCTGGTGAGCGAGAGTACAAATGGGCAGAGCAGGGCAGGGAGGATGCGGCGGAACAGAAAACTCATGCGAGGGATGCTAACAGCATTCGATCCATAGCTTCAGTTCGCTGGAATCCAGAAGCGAAACGATAGAACGCTTCAAGTGCCTTGCGGAATGCGAAAGAGAAAAATCGGGAAGCAAAATCGAATAAACTGAAAAGGAAATCCGCCGCAAGTTGCAGGCTGGCAGGTGCTTATGACCACACGCATCGTCCGCAAAGTCCCGGATTGAAAGGTTCAGCAGGCTGAGACGTATCGCTTCTGGCACAGCCGCACCCCTGCCGAACGGGCGCAAGCCGTCTTCGAGCTGACGCGCGATGGCTACGCGGCCAAAGGTGTGGACGTGCATGTGGAACGATCAGAAAGACATATTGCGAGCTTTCAACGCACGCGGCGTTGAATATCTCATCGTAGGCGGTCATGCGGTCAGCCAGCACGCCGAGCCGCGGGCGACCAAGGACCTCGACGTGTTTATTCGCAATGACGCAGCAAATGCTGAGCGGGTGTTTCAAGCTTTGGCCGAGTACGGAGCACACCCCTCACCGGGCTTACTGCGGATGACTTTCGCAATCATCCCGAAATGAGCTTTCAGATCGGGATTGACCCGGTCCGCGTTGATCTTCTGCAGTCCATTGATGGTGTTGAGTTCGAAAGCGCCTGGCAGCGTCGCGTCGAATCAACGATTACAACAGATGCCATTCCGGTGCATTTCATCTCGCTTGAAGATCTCATCGCGAACAAGCTGGCGAGCAGTCGCGTTCGCGATCTGGCGGATGTGGAGGCTTTGCGTGCGGCAGCCGCAAGCCGCCTGCCCGGTGGCTCCGAATGACGAAATGGACCCTTCGCTCTCCATCTGAAGCCCTCCGATGGCAGTTTTCTGCGAATTTCATCGCCTTTTATTGACCGCTTCCTCATCGCTTGTTATTGTTAAAAGGTTCCCCGAGGCACGTCTTGTGTGTGCTGTGTATCAGCGCAAGGCGGGCGCCAGACGGGATCCCACAGAATGCAGGCGGTAAGTTGGGTTTTAAGCCTCTTCTGCGGTTCCTCTGAAGTTTGAGAGGACGAAGATCGCATCGGTGCCTGCGACACCCTTCACCTGGAAGGGCTATGTGGGCCGGAACTTCGAAACGGAGCTGAACTGAGACTGGATTCCCGGGATGTTTGCCGGGATTCCATTTGCGTGCGGCCACCGTCGCGGTTCCTGTCTGAGATAGGAAGCGAAGCAGACGCGAAGCGGACATGCGCGAGCCATGCCGCCCTGCGGGCTGGTGTGGGCATGGTGGGCGTGAGCATTCTGTCATGCGCTGTGTGCGCGTGAGCGGGATTTCAAGGCTCGGCTGGCGTTTGCGGCTGAGTGGGATTGAGAAAAGGGTAAGGAGTACTGGATTGCCGACATTCAATCAGCTGGTGAAGCAGGGTCGCACGGCGCCGCGGTATAAGACCGCGAGCCCGGCGTTGCAGGGCTCCCCGCAGCGGCGTGGGGTTTGCACCCGTGTGTACACGCAGACACCCAAGAAGCCAAACTCGGCGCTGCGCAAGGTCGCTCGCGTCCGGCTCACCAACGGTATTGAGGTGACGACGTACATCCCCGGCATCGGCCACAACCTGCAGGAGCACTCGATTGTGCTGATCCGCGGCGGCCGTGTGAAGGACCTGCCGGGTGTGCGCTACCACGTGGTGCGCGGCTCGCTGGATTCGGTGGGCGTGGCCAATCGCAAGCAGGGTCGTTCGAAATACGGCGCCAAGCGCGCCAAAACTGCGGCAAAGTAGACGGCTGCCAAGTAAGCCGAAACGGAAGTCAGGAAAAGGTTAGGAAGCGATGCCCAGAAAAGGACACATTGCCAAGCGCGAGGTAGCGGCCGATCCGGTCTACAACTCCTCGTTGGTGACCAAGTTCGTGAACTCGATGATGTGGGGCGGCAAAAAGTCGACGGCGCAGGCCATCTTCTATACCGCGATGACCAACCTGGAGCAGAAGGGCGGCGACGAGGCCCTGAAGCTGTTCAAGAAGGCTGTCGAGAACTGCAAGCCGCTGCTCGAGGTAAAGACCCGGCGCGTCGGTGGCGCGAACTACCAGGTGCCGATCGAGGTCAATCCCGATCGCCGCACTTCGCTCGCCATCCGCTGGCTGGTGACCTATGGCCGCGCCCGCGGGGAAAAGGGCATGGTCGACAAGCTGACCAATGAACTGCTGGATGCCGCGAATGGCCGTGGCGCCGCGATGAAGAAGAAGGAAGACATCCATCGCATGGCCGAGGCCAATAAGGCATTTGCGCACTATCGCTGGTAGTCCGCTGGAGTTTGAAGCAGGTAACAGATAACCGTACGTTTTGACGCTGGCCCTGAGGCTGGCGGGATGAGAGAGAAGAGACTGTGGCTCGCCAAGTACCGCTAAATCGTTGCCGGAACATCGGAATCATGGCGCATATCGACGCCGGGAAGACGACGGCGACCGAGCGCATTTTGTTCTATACGGGCATTACCCATCGCATCGGCGAGGTACACGAGGGTACGGCCACGATGGACTACATGGAGCAGGAGCAGGAGCGTGGCATCACGATCACGTCCGCCGCGACCACCTGCACCTGGAAGAACATCCGCATCAACATCATCGATACGCCCGGCCACGTAGACTTCACGGCCGAGGTGGAACGTTCGCTACGCGTGCTGGACGGCGCGGTGGCGCTGTTTGATTCCGTCTCCGGCGTGCAGCCGCAGAGCGAGACGGTGTGGCGCCAGGGCGATAAGTACCACGTGCCGCGCATTTGCTTCGTGAACAAGATGGACAAGGCCGGCGCGGATTTCGAGCACGTCATCGAGACCATCCGCAAGCGGCTGGGCGCGCGGCCGGTAGCGATCCAGATTCCGATTGGCGCCGAAGCGAACTTCAAGGGCGTGATCGACCTGATCGAGATGCGCGCGATTGTCTGGAACGACGAGACGATGGGCGCAGAGTATGCGGTCGAAGAGATTCCCGCGAATCTGACGAAGAAGGCGGAAGCCTTCCGCATGCAGCTGGTCGAAACGGTAGCCGAGTACGACGATGACATGCTGCACAAGTTCCTCGAAGGCGAAACGCCGACGCCGGAAGAGCTGAAGGTCTCGCTGCGTAAGGCGACCATCGGCATGAAGGTCTTCCCGGTGATGTGCGGTTCGGCTTTCAAGAATAAGGGTATTCAGACGCTGCTCGATGCGGTGGTGGACTACCTGCCGAGCCCGCTCGATGTGCCTGCGGTCGAAGGCATCGATCCGTCGGATCCTTCCAAGGTTCTGATCCGCAGGGCAGATGATTCCGAGCCGTTCTCCGCGCTGGGATTCAAGCTGATCAACGATCCGTACGGCAAGCTGGGCTTCATCCGTATCTACTCGGGCTCGCTCAAGACGGGCGATACGGTGGAGAATCCGCGCACCGGCAAGACCGAGCGTGTGGGCCGTCTGGTGAAGATGCACGCCAACAAGCGTGAGGACATCACCGAGATCTACGCTGGCGACATCTGTGCCTGCGTTGGCCTGAAAGAGCTGAAGACGGGCGACACATTGTGCTCGCCGTCGGCGCCGATTGCGCTGAGCGCGATTACTTTTCCGGAGCCGGTCATCTCGGTCGCGATTGAGCCGAAGACCAAGGGCGACCAGGAGAAGATGGGCGTCGCGTTGTCGCGTCTGGCTGATGAAGACCCGACCTTCAAGGTGCGGACCGACATTGATTCGGGTCAGACCATCATCAGCGGCATGGGCGAACTGCACCTCGAGATCCTCGTGGATCGCATGAAGCGCGAGCACAAGGTCGAAGCCAATGTAGGCGAGCCCAAGGTAGCCTTCCGCGAGACCATCCGCAAGACGGCTGAGGCAGAGGGCAAGTACATCCGGCAGACTGGCGGCTCGGGCAACTACGGCCACGTGAAGATCCGTCTGGAGCCGAACGAGCCGGGCAAGGGCTTCGAGTTTATCGACGAGATCCGCGGTGGCGTGGTGCCCAAGGAATACATCAAGCCGACCGAGCAGGGTATTCGCGAAGCGCTTCACAACGGTATCCTCGCCGGCTACGAGATGGTGGATTTCAAGGCTGTGCTCTACGACGGCAGCTATCACGATGTCGATTCGAACGAAATGGCCTTCAAGATCGCCGGCTCCATGGCTTACAAGGAAGCGGCAAGGAAGGCGAGCCCGGTGCTGCTCGAACCGATGATGGCGGTAGAAGTCACGGTTCCGGAAGAGCACATGGGCACGATCATCGGCGACATCAACTCGCGCCGCGGCCGCATCGAGGGCATGGAGCACTCGGGTGGTTCGCAGGTGATCAAGGCGATGGTTCCGCTGAAGGAGATGTTCGGCTACGTGAACGACATTCGCTCGTCCACGCAGGGCCGCGCCTCTTACAGCATGCAGTTCGCGCGGTATGAAGAGGCGCCCCGCATGATCTCGGAAGAGATCATCGGCCGCAATCAGGGCAAGTAAGGTAAGCAGTTCGACAAGAGTTCGCGCGGTGTCACCGCGCCCGAGAGATCAGGAGAATTGAGATGGCGAAGGAGAAGTTTGACCGTTCCAAGCCGCATGTGAATGTGGGGACGATAGGGCACATTGATCACGGGAAGACGACGTTGACGGCGGCGATCACGAAGGTGTTGTCGAAGCACAATCCGAACAACAAGTTTCGTTCGTTCGACACGATTGACAATGCGCCGGAAGAGCGGGAGCGCGGCATCACGATTGCGACCGCGCACGTGGAGTATGAGACAGCGAACCGTCACTACGCGCACGTGGACTGCCCGGGTCACGCCGACTACATCAAGAACATGATCACCGGCGCGGCGCAGATGGATGGCGCGATTCTGGTGGTTGCAGCGACCGATGGTCCGATGCCGCAGACCAAGGAGCACGTGCTGTTGGCGCGCCAGGTGGGCGTGCCCTACATCGTGGTGTTCCTGAACAAGTGCGATGCGGTGGAAGATCCGGAGCTGACGGACCTGGTGGAGATGGAAGTACGCGAGCTGCTGTCGAAGTACAACTTCCCGGGCGACGATGTGCCGGTGATCCGCGGCAGTGCGTTGGGCGGGTTGAACGGCGAGGCGCAGTGGGAGGCGAAGATCGACGAGCTGATGGATGCGGTGGATAAGAACGTGCCGCTGCCGGAGCGCGCGATCGATCAGCCGTTCCTGATGCCGATCGAAGACATCTTCTCCATCTCGGGCCGCGGCACGGTGGTTACGGGCCGTATCGAGCGTGGTCAGGTGAAGGTGGGCGAAGAGGCGGAGATCGTGGGCTTCCGCGAGACGCGCAAGACGGTGGTGACGGGCGTCGAGATGTTCAAGAAGCAGCTGGATGAGGGTCGCGCGGGGGACAACGCGGGACTTCTTCTGCGCGGCATCGCGAAGGAAGATGTGGAGCGTGGGATGGTTCTGGCGAAGCCGGGCTCGATCACGCCGCACACCAAGTTCAAGGGCGAGATCTACGTGCTGTCGAAGGAAGAGGGCGGCCGTCACACACCGTTCTTCAACGGCTATCGTCCACAGTTCTACTTCCGGACGACGGACGTGACGGGCACGGCAAAGCTTCCGGAGGGCACCGAGATGGTGATGCCGGGCGACAACATCGCGCTTGAGATCGAGCTGCACACGCCGGTGGCGATGGAGAAGGGTCTCCGCTTCGCGATCCGCGAAGGCGGCCGGACCGTCGGCGCGGGCACCATTACTGAGATCGTGAAGTAAGGACTGGCCGTCCAGGCAATCGCGCCCTTTGGGCGCCAGAACAGAACCAAGTGGGTCGGTAGCGCAAGTTGCCGATCCACGGGAAGACGAAAAGCAAAATGGTTGGACAGAGAATTCGAATCCGGCTGAAGGCATACGACTACCGCGTGCTCGATACTTCTACGGGCGAGATCGTGGAGACGGCAAAGCGCACCGGCGCGCAGGTGGCGGGTCCGATTCCGTTGCCCACGGTGAAGAACAAGTATTGCGTGCTGCGTTCGCCGCACGTGGACAAGAAGTCACGCGAGGCCTTTGAGATTCGCACACACAAACGGCTGATCGACATCCTTGAGCCGACGCAGCAGACGGTGGACGCGCTGATGAAGCTCGACCTGCCGGCCGGTGTGGACGTCGAGATCAAGGTGCGCGAAGAGAAGCCGGCAGCGAAGTAAGAGCAGTGCCTACAGTGCCGACTGATATCAGTTGGGCATGATGGGGAGAGGAAGACGAAATGGCAGTCACAGGAATTCTGGGCAAGAAGATCGGCATGACGCAGGTGTTCGATGAGAAGGGTGAGGTACACCCCATCACCGTCCTGCAGGCTGGCCCGTGCGTGATCACGCAATTGAAGACGCTGGCCAAGGACGGCTACGAAGCCGCGCAGATTGGCCTGGTGGAGTTCGTGAAGAGCTCGAAGGTGAACAAGCCGATGGCCGGGCACTTCGGGAAGTCGAATGTACCGCCGGTCAAGCTGATGCGCGAGGTTGCTTTGGAAGCAGCCGCGCCGGTCAAGACCGATGGAACTGACGGCGAGGCTGCGGCTGCGAACGGGAATGGGCTGAAGGCCGGCGACCGCGTCCTGGTCGACATCTTCTCGGACAACAAGTACGTCGACGTCATCGGCACCAGCAAGGGCCGTGGCTTTGCGGGTGTGGTGCGGCGTCATAAGTTCGCCGGCGGACCCAAGGCGCACGGACACATGTTCCAGGTGCAGGGCTCGATTGGTGCATCGTCGTTTCCCTCGCGCGTGTTTCCCGGGCAGCGCATGCCGGGGCACTACGGCGTGGACCAGGTGACGGTACGCAACTTGCGCATCCGGGGTATCGACCTGGAAGAGAACCTGCTGATGGTGGAAGGCGCTGTGCCGGGTCCGCGGGATGGATATGTGCTGATCTCCAAAGCGAAGGCTCCGCCGCGCGAACGCCGCGGCTTTGCCGGTGCGACCACGGTCGATCCGCTGAAGGCGTCGAAGAAGGCGTCGGCGGGCAAGAAGAAGTAGTTGCCGAGGTCGGAAGACCCTCGAAGAAGAAGAGATGATGATGGCAAACATTGACGTATTGGATCTCGGCGGAAAGAAGGTCGGCTCGCTTGAGTTGGCTGAAGAGATCTTCGCTCCGCGCGAGGTGAACGAGGCCCTGCTGTGGGAGGCGGTGAAGCACTACCGCGCCGCACTGCGCCAGGGCACGCACGCGACGAAGAACCGCAAGCTGGTCTCCGGATCGGGCAAGAAGCTGTGGAAGCAGAAGGGCACAGGCCGCGCCCGCGTGGGCTCGGTGCGCTCGCCGCTGTGGCGGCATGGCGGCACGGTGCATGGACCGCAGCCCCGCTCCTACGACTACGCCTTCCCCAAGAAGAAGCTGCTGGGGGCGCTGCGCGCCGCACTGGCGGCAAAGCTCTCCGACGGCAAGCTGACGGTGATTGAGAACCTTTCGCTGGGCGAGTCGAAGACCAAGGCCTACCGCGCGGCACTGAATGCTCTCGATGCGAAGCGCACGGCGCTGATTGTCGAGAACTCGCAGTCGCTGAGTCCGTCGCTGATTCTGGGCGTGCGCAACCTCGAAGGTGTGGAGCTGTTGCTCAACAACGAGGTGCACCCCTATGACCTGCTGCGCTACGATCGCGCGATCTTTTCGCGTGCGGCTATCGAGCAGATGCAGGAGACGCTGATGAAGACGATTTCCAAGCGCAAGCAGCGCGCTCGCGCGCAGGCGGAGGTGGCCTAAATGCCGACGACCTATACCGTAATTCGCCGCGCCCTGATTACCGAGAAGGGCATGGGCGTGAAGGAGACCGAAGGCACACTGGTCTTTGAAGTGGCCGAGGCCGCGACCAAGACCGAGGTGAAGCAGGCGGTCGAGTCGCTGTTCAAGGTGAAGGTGAACAGCGTGCGGACAGCAAACTTCGCCGGCAAGGAGCGCCGCCGGGGCAAGTTCACCGGCTTCCGGCCGGACTGGAAGAAGGCGTATGTGCGCCTGAAGGCCGGCGAGAAGATGCCGGACTACGTGAACAATCTGTAACCGATGTGGTGTGCATTCTTCCCGTAGTGGAAGTTGAGTAGCGAGAGCGACAGCAAGCGGCGATCGAGATGCCGCTGGAAGCAAAGAGCTAAAACGATGCCGATTAAGACATTTCGACCGATCACCCCGACGCTCCGGTTCCAGACGACGCTGGTGAACGACGACATCACGACCGACAAGCCGCATAAGCCGTTGCTGGTATCCAAGCAGCGCACCGGCGGACGCCGCAACTCCGGCGACATGACCATGCGGCACCACGGCGGCGGGCACAAGCAGAAGCTGCGCCTGATCGATTTCAAGCGCGAGAAGTTTGGCGTGCCGGGCAAGGTGGCGACGATCGAGTACGATCCCAACCGCTCCTCGCGCATCGCGCTGATCCATTATGCGGACGGCGAGAAGCGCTACATCATCCAGCCGGTCGGCTTGAAGGTCGGCCAGACAGTGATGAGCGGCCCGGATGCGGACATTCTGGTGGGCAATGCGCTGCCGCTCAAGAGCATTCCCGCCGGCACGACGGTGCACAACGTCGAGCTGCGGCCGGGCAAAGGCGCGCAGATGGTGCGCTCGGCTGGCGGACAGGCACAGCTGGTGGCGAAAGAAGGCGACTACGCGCTGCTCAAGCTGCCTTCCGGCGAGACTCGCCGCGTGCTGGTTGAGTGCATGGCGACGGTCGGCCAGGTAGGCAATACCGACCATGAGAACGTGGCCATCGGCAAGGCGGGACGCAACCGCTGGAAGGGCATTCGCCCGACCAACCGCGGTGTCTCGATGAACCCGGTCGATCACCCACACGGCGGCGGCGAGGGCAAGACCTCGGGCGGCCGTCATCCGGTGACGCCGTGGGGCCAGCCGACACGTGGCTACAAGACACGCAACAACAAGCGGACTGACGCATTCATCGTCGGCCGCAGAAGCAAGTAGCAGGAGATAACGATGGCACGTTCCACCAAGAAGGGCCCGTTCATCGACACCCACCTGATGGTGAAGATCGAGACGATGAACCAGGCGAATGACAAGAAGCTGGTGCGCACCTGGTCGCGCCGCTCGACGATTCACCCGGACATGGTGGGGCACACCATCGGGGTGCACAACGGGCGCAAGTTCATCCCGGTCTACGTGACGGAAAACATGGTGGGCCACAAGCTGGGTGAGTTCGCGGCGACGCGGACCTTCAAGGGCCACTCGGCGAAGGCTGCCGAAAGCACGTCGAAGCCGCGGTAAAGCAGGATCGAAGGCAGGGAAGGCGAAGGTATGCAAGAGACACAGGAATTTCGAGCTGAGGCGCGCTACCAGCGCGTGTCGCCGCAGAAGGCGCGGCTGGTGCTCGATCTGATCAAGGGCCGCCGCGTGGGCGAAGCGCTCCAGACCGTGGCCTTCACCAAGAAGGGTGTCGCGCCGCTGGTGGAGAAGGTGCTGCGTTCGGCGGTGCAGAACGCGAACTATCTAAGCCAGGAACAGGGCCTGGATGTGGACGTGGATAACCTCTACGTCAAACAGGCGCTGGCGAATGATGGGCCGCGCATGAAGCGCATCCGGCCTGCTCCGCAGGGCCGTGCCTTCCGCTATCAGCGACGCATGTCGCACATCGTGATCTTGGTGGCCGAGCGCAAGCCGGCGGGTCTGGTGACCACGGCTGAGCCTGGGGTCGAGAGCGCGGCGAAGGGCAAGAAGTCGCAGAAGAAGTCCGCCAAGCCGGTTGCGAAGAAGACGGCTGTGAAGAAATCGCCGGCGAAGAAAGTCGCCGCCAAAGGAACCAAGTCCGCGAAGGCGGGCAAGTAAAGGAAGCGTATGGGACAGAAAGTCCATCCTTATGGATTCCGGCTGGGTGTGAACAAGCCGTGGCGGTCGCGCTGGTTTGTGGTGCGCGACTACGACAAGCTCCTGATTGAAGACGTTCAGCTGAAGCGTGAGCTGAAGGAGAAGCTGAAGCTGGCCGGCGTGAGCTCGGTGGAAGTCGAGCGGCCGGGCAAGAAGCTGCGGCTCATCATCCGCACTGCGCGTCCCGGCATCGTGATCGGGCGCAAGGGCGCGGAGATCGACAAGCTGAAGGCCGAGATCCAGGAGCGCACCAAGCGCGATGTCACCATCGACATCGTCGAGGTGAACAAGCCGGAGCTCGATGCGCAGCTGGTGGCCGAGAGCATTGCTCTGAAGCTCGAGAAGCGATCTGGATTCCGCCGGGTCATGCGCATGGCGGTTGATTCGGCACTGCGCTTCGGCTGCAAGGGAATCAAGGTCCGGGTTTCGGGCCGCTTGAACGGCAATGAGATCGCGCGCTCGGAGTGGTATCTGCAGGGGCGGCTTCCGCTGCATACACTGCGTGCGGATATCGATTACGGCTTTGCCGAGGCGCGCACGACGTATGGCGTGATCGGCGTGAAGGTGTGGATCTATCGCGGCGATGTGTATGAGCAAAAGCGCCGCCAGCCGAAGGAGATCGGCAGCTCGGTATTTTAAGAGCGGCCTCTAGCTACTAGCTTCTAGCTACTAGCTGGATGAGTAACCGGTGGGTGGGGAGTTTACAAGCTAGGAGCTAGCAGTTAGAGGCTAGCGGCTGAGGTTTTTCTTATGTTGATGCCGAAGAAGGTGAAGTACCGGAAGCAGCAGCGCGGGCGCATGAAGGGCAAGGCATGGCGCGGCTCTGAGCTTTCGTTTGGGGTTTACGGATTGAAGGTGCTGGAGTGCGGCTACATCACGGACCGCCAGATTGAGGCGAGCCGTGTTGCGATGACCCGCTTCATCAAGCGCGGCGGCAAGATCTGGCTGCGTCTGTTTCCGGACAAGCCGGTGACCAAGAAGCCGGCCGAAACCCGTATGGGCAAGGGCAAAGGCGCGCCGGACCACTGGGTTGCTGTGGTGCGGCCGGGCAAGATTCTTTTTGAGATGGAAGGTGTTTCCCCGGATCTCGCGCAGGAAGCGATGCGGCTGGCGGCACACAAGCTTCCGCTGAAGACCCGCTTCGTGATGCGTCACGATGTGGTGATGACGGCGGCGGTAAAGAAGTAAAGCGAATGAACCTTCGCGGCGCTGCAATGATGGCCGCGGAAGAGACGAAGAAGGGCCAGCCCGCTGAGAGCGGCCCGGAAGAGAAGACGAGATGGAACTGGACAAGATTCGTAACCTGGCCCCTCAGGAGCTGAAGCACGAGGAGCAGCAAGCCTCCGAGCAGCTCTTCCGGCTGCGCTTTCAGATGCGCCTGGGGCAGACCGAAGGCGTGAAGAAGCTGCGCGGGCTGAAGAAAGATATCGCGCGCATCAAGACCATCACGCGTGAGCGCGACCTGGGACTGAATGCGGCGCTGCATGGTCAATCCGATGCTGCGCCCGCGGCGAAGAAGACGGCGGTGAAGCGGACCAAGAAGTCGACAAACAGAAAGTCCGTGGCCAAGAAGGTTGTGAAGAAGGCGGTCGCGAAAAAGAAAGTCGCGGCGAAGACTTCTAAGAAGAAGGAGGCTCGGTAAGCGATGAGCGAACAGGTAATGACGAACGAGCAGTTGGCCGCGACCGAGCGCCGCAACGAAAAGGTAGGTCACGTGGTCTCGACCAAGATGCAGAAGACCATTGTGGTCGAAGTCGAGATGCGCAAGGCCCACCCCAAGTACAAGCGGACGGTGCGGTCGACCAAGAAGTTCTACGCGCACGATGAAGAGAACACGGCGCGCGTGGGCGACATGGTGCGCATCCGCGAGACGCGTCCGCTGAGCAAGCTGAAGCGCTGGCAGTTGCAGGAGATCCTGCGGCGCTCTGCGCTGGCGCAGGTGCAGGCGGCCGAAGCGGCAGCCGCACCCGAGTTGACAGCTTAGGTTTCTGCAGCAGATTTGGTTTTAGCGTTACGGATTCAGGGTTAGGGATTCAGTAGGAATCCGGCAGGAAACGGAGACAAGAACGATGTCAGTGCAGATGAGATCCATGCTCGAGGTCGCCGATAACTCCGGCGCGCGCAAGCTGCAGATGATCCTGCCGCTCGGCGGCGCCAGCGGCAAGAAGGCTGGCCTGGGCGACGTGATCACGGCAGCGGTGAAGGAAGCCTCGCCCGACGGTCAGGTGAAGAAGGGCAAAGTGGTCAGGGCAGTTGTGGTGCGGTTGCGCAAGGAAGCGCGCCGCCGCGATGGCACCTATATCCGCTTCGACCAGAACGCCGCGGTGCTGATCAACGAAGCAGGCGAGCCGGTTGGCACGCGCGTCTTCGGGCCGGTAGCCCGTGAACTGCGCGAGAAGAAGTTTCTGAAGATTGTGTCGCTGGCCCCGGAAGTTCTTTAAGGCGCGGGCAGCGAGTGGGAGAGACGAGATGGCGGGATTGAAGATTCAGCGCAATGACACGGTGATGGTGATCACCGGCACGGACAAGGGCAAGAAGGGCCGCGTGCTGCACGTGATGCCGGAGAAGGGCAAGCTGCTGGTCGAGCATGTGCGCGTGGTGAAGAAGAATGTGCGGCCGAATCCGCAGCGCAACATCAAGGGCGGGATCGCCGAGCAGGAAGCGCCGATCCAGATCTCGAACGTGATGCTGGTCTGCTCAAGCTGCGGGCCGACGCGTGTGGGATACAAGTTCGAAGGTGATACCAAGGTGCGGGTCTGCAAGAAGTGCGGACAGGCCATTGCGCCCAAGGGCAAGAAGTAAGACCAGATTTGTAACAGGCTACGTAACGGTATACGGATTCCTATCCAGTCTGGAAGTCCACTCCGGGACCGTGGCAGAGAGCAGAGAGACGAGACGATGGCAACACGAATGCATGAGAAGTATCAGAAAGAGATCCGGCCGGCGCTCCAGAAGGAGCTGGGCCTGAAGAACTCGATGGCGGTGCCGCGGCTGGAAAAGATCGTGCTCAACATGGGGCTGGGCGAAGCAACGCAGAACCCCAAAATGCTCGATCCGCTGGTGGCTGACCTGGCGTCGATTGCCGGTCAGAAGCCGGTGTCTACCAAGGCGAAGAAGTCGATCGCCGCCTTCAAGGTGCGCGAGGGCATGCCCATCGGTGCGATGGTCACGCTGCGCGGCGACAAGATGTACGAGTTCCTGGACCGCCTGATCTCGATCGCCCTGCCGCGCGTGCGCGACTTCCGCGGTGTCTCGACCAAGAGCTTTGACGGACGCGGCAACTACACGCTGGGCATCCGCGATCAGCTCATCTTCCCGGAGATCGATTACGCCCGGGTGGAGAAGCTGAAGGGCATGAACATCACCATCGTCACGACGGCGAAGGACGACAACCAGGCACGCGCGCTGCTGCGGCAGTTCGGGATGCCATTCCGCACGGCTGCCGCGTAAGCGCCGAAAAGCGGAAGAAGGATACGAGGAATTAAGACAGAATGTCGACCACTGCAAAACGTGTCAAGGACGCCAGGAAGCCGAAGTTTTCCTCGCGCAAGCACAACCGCTGCAAGCTGTGCGGCCGGCCGCGCGCATTTCTGCGCAAGTTCGGTGTCTGCCGTCTGTGCTTCCGCGGTCTGGCGCTGCGTGGCGAGATTCCGGGTGTCGTGAAGTCATCCTGGTAATTGTGAAGTCCTGGGTGAAGTTCCGGTAGGACGCACGAGGTACTTTAACGCGCTGGACGTGCAGAAGCACGGCAGCCACACCATCTTCGCTGGTTCTCTCGATCTGATCGTTACATGGTCCGGAGCGAACGGAGGATGAAGGAGAGAGCATGAGCTTTACCGACCCAGTCGCCGATTTTCTGGCACGCATCCGCAACGCGATCCGCGCTCGCCACCAGAAGCTGGACGTCCCCGCCTCGAAGCTGAAGGCGGAGATCGCCCGCATTCTCAAGGAAGAGGGCTACATCGCCAACTACAAGGCCACCGAAGAAGAAGGCCGGCAGGTCCTGCGGGTGTATCTGAAATACGGTACGAACAACGAGGCTGCGATCCGGGATCTGCAGCGCGTCTCGCGTCCCGGCTGCCGGGTGTATGTCGGCCGCGACGAGATCCGCCGCGTTCAGGGCGGGCTGGGCATCAACATCCTGACCACGCCGCGCGGCGTGATGACCGGACGCCAGGCACGCCGTGAGGGTGTCGGCGGCGAGATTCTCTGCGAAGTCTGGTAACAGCCGGGAATAGGGATCAGGGAATAGGGATTAAAGGCTGCAGTGGAACGGAAATAGCTAGAAGCTCACCCGGGACTCGCAAGCCGATAAGGATTAAGAGATGTCACGCATTGGAAAACAGCCCATCGCTCTCCCCAAAGGTGTGAAGTACACCGTGCAGGGGAAAGAGGTTCTGGTCGAGGGTCCCAAGGGCAAGCTGAAGGCGCCGCTGCCGGAGGGCATCACGCTCGAAGACAAGGACGGCCACATGATCGCCGCGCGCCGGGACGATACGCTCGCCCCGCTGCACGGGCTGACGCGTGCTCTGCTGTTCAACGCAGTCGAGGGCGTCACCAAGGGCTGGACGAAGGAGCTGGACATCGTCGGCATCGGCTACCGCGCCGAGATGAAGGGCAAGGCCATGGTGGTGTTCACGCTCGGCTATTCGCATCCGATCGAGTTCCCGCTGCCCACCGGCATTGAGGCCTCCATCGATCCGAAGCAGACCAGGGTCACCATCACCGGCATCGACCGGCAGAAGGTGGGCCAGGTGGCGGCGGACATGCGCTCGCTGCGCAAGCCCGATCCGTACAAGAACAAGGGCGTGCGCTACACCGACGAGAAGCTGAAGAAGAAGGTCGGCAAGACAGGCGCTAAGTAATCGCAGCTAAACAACCGAACGGGGCCGCAGGGCGGTCCCGCTACTAGGAAGAAGACGAGACGATGATTCCGCAGAGACAGAGAAACACGATCCGGCAGCGCGTGCATGCGCGTATCCGGCAGAAGATGCAGGGTACGGCAGAGCGGCCACGGCTGAATGTCTACCGCTCGCTGAACCACATTTACGCGCAGGTGATCGACGACGCATCGGGCGTAACCCTGGTGTCGGCTTCGACCAAGGCGGCCAAGCTGAAGACCGGCGGCAATGTGGCGGCGGCGAAGGAAGTCGGCAAGCAGGTGGCGGAGCGCGCCAAGGAGAAGGGCGTCAAGCGGGTGGTCTTCGATCGCGGAGGCTATCTCTATCACGGACGCATCAAGGCGTTGGCCGATGCCGCGCGCGAAGCGGGTCTCGAGTTCTAGCACGAGGGATATGGGCGCCTGGCGCTCGGAAGGAAACAGACGGATGGCAATGCTGAAGAAGAAGCTCGATGCCGGGCACTACAACCTGAAGGACCAGGTCGTCGCGATCAACCGCGTCACCAAGGTGGTCAAGGGCGGCAAGAACATGTCGTTCGCCGCGCTGGTGGTGGTAGGCGACCCGGGCGCCGGTGTAGTTGGCTACGGCTCCGGCAAGGCGAAGGAGGTGCCCCAGGCGATTCGCAAGGGCATTGAGAGCGCCAAGAAGAACCTGGTGCATGTGCACCTGACCGACACCTCCATTCCGCACCAGGTGCTGGGCCGTTACGGCTCCGGCCAGGTGCTGCTGAAGCCGGCGCCGGAAGGCACGGGCGTCATCGCGGGCGGCGCAGTGCGCGCGGTGATGACTTCGGCCGGGGTGCAGAATGTGCTGACCAAGAGTCTGGGCACGGCCAACCCGCACAACGTGATCAAGGCGACATTCGATGCGCTGACCCAGTTGCGCGATAAGGCCGACGTCGCAGCGCTGCGCGGCAAGCAGGTAGAGGAGCTATAGTCATGGCAGAGGCGAAGAAGACACTGCTGATCGAGTACTACCGCTCGAAGATTGCGACTCCGGAGAAGCACAAGAAGGTCGTCAAGGGCCTGGGCTTCACCCGGTTGAACCAGATCGTCGAGCGCGAGGACAGCCCGTCGATCCGCGGCATGGTCAAGGCCATTCCGCATCTGGTACGCATCGTCGAGTAAGGAATAAGCGAGTAAGCAAAACCAAATACAATCACACATGCGAGTCGGCTGCAGTCGCCGGCGTTGAGCGAGGAACACATGGCAACGAATCTCTCCAATCTGCGTGCGCCGAAGAAGGCGAACACCAATCGCAAGCGCGTGGGCCGCGGTATGGGCTCTGGCATGGGCAAAACATCGACCCGCGGTCACAAGGGACAGGGCTCCCGCTCCGGTTCGAGCCTGATGCGCGGCTTTGAAGGCGGCCAGATGCCGCTGCACCGCCGCCTTCCCAAGCGCGGCTTCACCAACATCTTCCGCACCGAGTACAACGTACTCAACCTGGGCAGCCTCGCCGATGTCAACGAAACCGAGCTGACGCTTGAAAAGCTGGCCGCGCTCGGGCTGACCAAGAAGAAGGGTCTGCTGAAGATCCTCGGCAATGGAGAGATCAAGACCGCCATCACCGTGCATGCACACAAGTTTTCCAAGTCGGCGCAGGAAAAGATCGAGCGCGCCGGCGGCAAGGTCGTCGTACTGGGCGGCGCTTCCTCCCAGTCGTAAGTATCCTGGCGTAAGCAACTAGAAAAGCGCAGCCCCTTATGTTGGAAAAGTTTTCGAATATCTTCCGTATCCCGGACCTTCGCAATCGCCTGCTGTTCACGCTGGGCATGCTGGCGGTCTATCGCCTTGGCGCACACATTCCGACCCCCGGCGTCGACACCAAGGCGTTGGAGTCGTTCTTTGACTCGCAGAGCGGCTCTGCCCTGGGGCTGGTCGACCTGTTCAGCGGCGGCAATCTGCGCCGGCTCACCGTCTTCGCTCTGGGCATCATGCCCTACATCACCGCATCGATCATCTTCCAGCTGCTCACCGTGGTCTACGAGCCGTTGGCCAAGCTGCAGAAGGAAGGCGAGATCGGCCGCCGCAAGATCACGCAGTGGACGCGCTACATGACGGTGGTGCTCGGAGTTGTGCAGTCGTTCGCGATCGCGCTCACTCTTTCGCACAGCAGTGGCGGCGGCCAGTCCTACGTCCTCAACCCAGGGCCGGGCTTCATCGCCATGACCGTGCTCACCCTGACCGCCGGCACCACCTTCGTCATGTGGCTGGGCGAGCAGATCACCGACCGCGGCGTCGGCAACGGCATGAGCCTGCTGATCTTCGCGGGCATCGTCGATGGGCTGCCGCGCGGTATCGCGGACCTGATCGAGAAAGCCAAGACCCAGGCCTTTGGAGCCTTCACGGTTCCTGCGCTGGCGATACTGGTCGGCGGCATGATCGCGGTGGTTGCGTTCATCGTCTATGTCGAGCGTTCGGAGCGCCGCATCCCGGTGCAATATGCCAAGCGCATCGTCGGACGGCGCCTGATGGGCGGCCAGTCCACGCACCTGCCGCTCAAGGTGAACTCCGGCGGCGTGATGCCGATCATCTTTGCGAGCTCCATCCTCTCCGCGCCTATGCTGTTTGCCAGCTCGAACTTCGTGCGCAGCCATCCCGCGCTGAACCGCATCTTCGATGCGCTGCGCGCCGGCGAGCCTTGGTATGAGCTGCTGTCGATGGTGGCGATTGTCTTCTTCGCCTACTTCTACATCTCGATCGTGTTTCGTCCGGACGATATCGCCGATAACATGCGCAAGTATGGTGGCTTTATTCCCGGTATTCGGCCGGGCCGTCGCACCTCCGATTACATCAACGACATCCTGACCCGCATCACGCTGGTGGGCGCGATCTATCTGATCGTGGTCTGGCTGATTCCGCAGATCATGATCAACGGCATCCACCTCGAAAACCTGTGGCTGGTGGGTTCGTTCTTCGAGAAGATGCCGACCTGGGTGACCCATGGTCTGGGGCTGAACTTCTACTTCGGCGGCACCTCGCTTCTGATCGTGGTCGGCGTGGCCATGGACACGGTGAACCAGGTCGAATCGCAGCTCATCATGCGGCACTATGAGGGCTTCTCTCCACGGAGCGGCCGGGTGCGCGGACGCCGCGCGTGGTAGCGGGACACGCGGAGTTGGCCTCGGCGGGACAGCAGCTGCGCACGGCGTTTTTGCCCGGTCCAGTCCTCCTTCTGGGTGCTCCCGGCGTGGGCAAGGGCACGCAGGCGAAGGCCATCATGGCTGCCTGGGGCATTCCGCAGATCTCGACCGGCGACCTGTTGCGCGAGATCCGCAACCGCGATGTGCAGCCCAGCGCCCTCGCCGATCGCCTGCTGCGCGAAGGCAAGCTGCATGAGGACGATCTGGCCCGCATGGCAGCCGGCAAATTGGTTTCCGACGCGCTGGTGAACGATATGGTGGCTGCGCGGCTGGAAGAGCGGGATACGGTGCGCGGCTATATCCTGGACGGCTTTCCACGCACGTTAGTGCAGGCCGACTGGCTCGATGGGTACCTGGCCTCCACGCGCAACAGCCTGCCCGTGGTCGCCGTCAGCTTGCGGGTGAATGAACAGCAACTGCTGCTGCGCATCACCGGCCGGCGAAGCTGCCCGGTCTGCAAGCGCATCTATAACGTGTACCTGAAGCCGCCGGTCGCCGACACGGTTTGCGACTTCGATCAGACGGTGCTGGAGCAGCGCGTCGATGATACCGAGGCAGTCTTTGCCGAGCGCATGCGCGCCTATGCCGAGCAGACGGCGCCGGTGCTCGAACACTACCGGGCGTTGGGCCGCTATGCCGAAGTGGATGGCGACTCCTCGATCGACGCGGTGACGGAGAGCATTCTGACGGCGGTTGAAGGGCTGAGAATTCGGTAAAGAAAGAATCACCATGGCGATCGTGATCAAGACCGCGAAGGAAGTCGAGAAGATGCGCCGCGCCGGTGCGATTGTGCGCGAGGTGCTTCATGCGGTGCGGGCCATGGTGAAGCCAGGTGTGACGACGCTGGAATTGGAGACCGTGGCGGCGAAGATGATTGAGGACGCCGGCGCGGTGCCGGCCTTCAAGGGCTATCATGGTTTTCCCTGCGTGCTCTGCACGTCGTTGAACGAGCAGGTGGTGCACGGCATTCCGTCGGCGAAGACGGTGCTGCGCGAGGGCGATATTCTCTCGGTGGATTGCGGCGCCGTCATCGATGGCTACTACGGCGACTCGGCCATCACCATTCCGGTGGGCAAGGTGGCGGCGACGACGCAGCGGCTGCTCGATGTGACGCAGAACTCGCTGGCGCGCGCCATCGAAACCGTCCGCCCTGGCGCGATGCTGGGCGATGTCGGCGCGGCAGTGCAGGAGATGGTCGAGGCTGAGGGTTTCAGCGTGGTGAAGGAGTTTGTCGGCCACGGTATTGGGACCCATATGCATGAGGACCCGCAGATCCCGAACTTCGGCCAGCGGGGACGCGGGGTCCGGCTGCGCGAGGGCATGGTGCTGGCCATCGAGCCCATGGTCAACGCCGGCGGGGATGCGGTGAGGGTTTTAAAGGACGGTTGGACAGCAGTGACCGAGGACGGCAGCCTGAGCGCGCATTTCGAGCACACAGTGGCGGTGACGAAGGACGGCGCGGCGATTTTGACCCTCTAAATCCTATAAATCAGGTATCATAGGGGTTGGCACATAAGTGGCCGGAGGCTTTGCCAGGACAGTCTGGCGGGACGAGTCTGGCAGAACCAGGAAGATGGATTGTCGAAGGAAGACGCAATAGAAGTTATGGCGACGGTGCTCGAGACGTTGCCAAACGCGATGTTCAAAGTGGAACTCGAGAATAAGCACCAGGTGCTGGCCCACGTATCCGGACGCATGCGGAAGAACTTCATACGCATTCTGCCTGGAGATCGTGTTGCGGTAGAGCTGAGTCCGTACGATCTGAACCGCGGCCGCATTGTTTACAGATACAAGTAGCCGTTGAGCTGCTAGCTCCTAGTCTCTGGTTTCTAGCCGGAGGTTCTAGGCTGGTGGCTGTTTTCCAGCTAGGAGCTGTTTCTATGAAGGTACGTGCGTCGGTTAAGAAGATTTGTGACAAGTGCAAGGTCATCCATCGCCGCGGTGTGGTGCGGGTGATCTGCGAGAACCAGAAACATAAGCAGCGCCAGGGCTAACGCTCTCGCGTATTTCAAAGCGGTTCTGGGGCGAGTTAGCCGAAGTCAAGGCTTGCGATGAACCTCATCTCCGCGCAACCTGCCAGAGTCCGAGCGGCTCCGGCCAAGCGCTTCCGGCGGCAAGATCCGCTGGGGCAAGTGAAGGAAGAGCATGGCACGTATTGCAGGCGTCGATCTGCCCAGGAACAAGCAGGTGCGGATCTCGCTCACTTACATCTACGGAATCGGCGACCCGCGTTCGGCCCGCATTCTCAAGGCGGCGAACGTCGATCCGTTCAAGAAGGTCCAGGATCTGGGCGAGGATGAGGTCAACCGCATCCGCCAGGTGATCGAGCAGGAAGGCGACGTCGAGGGCGACGCGCGCAAAGATGTCTCGATGCACATCAAGCGCCTGATCGATATCCAGAGCTATCGTGGCAACCGCCACCGCCGCAACCTGCCGGTCCGCGGACAGCGCAGTCACACCAACGCGCGCACGCGCAAGGGCCCGCGCAAGGGCACCATCGCGGGCAAGAAGAAAGCGACGAAGACCTAAATGGCAAAGGCACAGGCAGCGGCGACCGGCAAGGCCGGCAAGAACAAGAAATTCAAGAAGCGCGAACGCAAGAACGTGCCCTATGGTCTGGTGCACATTCAGGCTTCGTTCAACAACACCATCGTGACGATCACGGACAACATGGGCAACACGCTTTCCTGGAAGAGCTCGGGCTCGCTCGGCTTCCGCGGATCGCGCAAGGGCACCCCGTTCGCGGCGCAGCAGGCCGCTATCAACGCCGCCAACCAGGCGCGCGACCACGGTCTGCGTTCGGTCGATGTGCGGGTCAGCGGACCCGGTTCGGGACGTGAGTCTGCAGTGCGTGCGTTGGCCGCGGCCGGCATCGAGGTACGTTCGATTCGCGACGTCACCCCGATTCCGCACAACGGCTGCCGTCCGCCGAAGCGGCGTCGTGTGTAATTCGCGCAAGCGAATTACACGCAGCTTCTAGCTGCTAGCCTCTAGCTCATTTGCGGAAGGTAGGAGCTTTTGGTCAGTAGTTGGAAGATCGTAGCTAAGGGCTAGAAGCTAGCAGCTGTTTGGGACTGGGACGAAGGGCACAGCCTGTAAACCAGTCGACACTCGAAGTTGAGGAGAAAGATACGTGGCACGTTATACCGGAGCAGTCTGTCGCCTTTGCCGTCGCGAAGGCATGAAGCTTTTTCTGAAGGGCACGAAGTGCCACACCGAGAAGTGTCCGGTGGACAAGCGCAACTTCGCCCCTGGCCAGCATGGCCGCGACCGCAAGGTAAAGATCGTCGGATACGGTCTGCAGCTGCGTGAGAAGCAGAAGGCGAAGCGCATCTATTTCACGCTGGAAAGCCAGTTCCGCGCCTACTACGAGAAGGCGAATCGTTCCGCGGGCGTTACCGGCGAGATCCTGCTGCAGCAACTCGAGCGCCGTCTGGATAACGTCGCCTACCGTCTCGGCTTTGCTTCCAGCCGCCGCCAGTCGCGTCAGATCGTGCGTCACGGCCACGTTGAAGTGAATGGCCGGAAGGTGAACATCCCCTCCTACCAGGTGCAGGTGGGCGATGAGATCAAGGTCCGCGAGGGCTCGAAGAAGATGACGGTGCTCGAAAGCTCGACCGAGTTCGCGAGCCATCAGCAGTCGCCGCAGTGGCTGCAGGTCGATCATCAGAACCTCTCCGGTAAGGTGCTGGCGCTGCCGAAGCGCGAGGACGTGAACCTGCCCGTGAACGAGCAGCTGATCGTCGAGTTGTACAGCAAGTAGGGAGCTTTACAGCAAGTAGGGAACTGTATAGCAAAATAACCAAGTTTGCCCGGCAGTCGATCGCCGGGAGCCGTACCCGCGCAAGCGGCAACATTCACGAAACAGGAGAAACACGCACGGCCGCTGCAGAATGCTTCGCGGCGCTTGCTGTGCAGGAGATACGACATGCTTTGGAGAGGATTTCAGAAGCCCAAGCGTCTTGCAGTCGATACCGAGACGCTCACCGAGAAATACGGAAAGTTCAGCGCCCAGCCCTTTGAACGGGGATTCGGCACCACGGTCGGCAATGCGCTGCGTCGCGTGCTGCTCTCGTCCATCGAGGGTGCGGCCGTTACCGCGGTCAAGATCGAGGGTGTGCTGCACGAGTTCCAGTCGATCACCGGCGTAGTCGAAGACGCGACGGATATCATCCTCAACCTGAAGCAGATTCCCTTCAAGTTGAACGGTGAGGGTCCGAAGGCGCTCTACCTGCGCGCGGATCAGCCCGGCGTCGTGACCTCGGGCATGATCGAGGCCGACGGCGACGTGGAGATCCTGGACAAGGAGATCTACATCGCGACCGTGAGCGAAGGCGGCAAGCTGGACATGGAGATGCGCCTGAAGCGCGGACGCGGCTACATCGCGGCCGACAAGAACTTCGACAGCGATCTCGGCATCGGTTTTATCCCCGTGGACTCGGTTCACTCTCCAGTGCGTAAGGTCAACTACGCCGTCGACGCAGCCCGTCTCGGTCAGATCACCGACTACGACAAGCTGACGCTCGAGGTGTGGACCAACGGCTCTGTTCTCCCCGCTGATGCGATCGGTCTGGCGGCCAAGCTGATCAAGGACCACATGAGCATCTTCATCAACTTCGAAGAAGAGATCGAAGCGGAGCACCAGTCGGAAGAGGGCCGCATGCAACTGCGGAACGAGAACCTCAACCGCTCGGTGGAAGAGCTCGAACTGTCGGTGCGCAGCTACAACTGCCTGAAGAACGCGAACATTCAGACCATCGGCGAGCTGGTGCAGAAGACCGAGCCCGAGATGCTGAAGACCAAGAACTTCGGCCGCAAATCACTGAACGAGATCAAGGAAATCCTGGCGCAGATGGGTCTGTCGCTGGGCATGAAGATCGACGAGAACGGCAATGCCGTCCCTGGACCGACTTCGATCCTGCCTTCTGAAGTGAGAGCACAGGCGTACAACCGCTTCGACGACGAGGAAGACGATCTGGACGTACTCGAGCCGATGCAAAACGAGCCGGAGAACTTCTAACTGTATTTCCGCCGGAGGGAGACATCTCTCTCCGGCGCTTGATTTTAGCGGCCGAACGCCGCACGTAAGCGAGAGATTTGCCATGCGCCATCGCAATGCTGGATACAAACTCGGACGCAACACCAGCCACCGCCGCGCTCTGCTGCGCAACCTGGTGACGTCCATCCTGCTGGAAGACCGTGTCGTGACCACTGTCACCAAGGCCAAGGCCGCGCGTCCCCACGTAGAGAAACTGATCACTCTTGGCAAGCGGGGCGATCTGCATGCCCGCCGTCAGGCGCACGCTTACCTGATGACCGATGATGCGGTGAAGCGCCTCTTCGAGACCGTCGCGCCACGCTACGGAGACCGGCAAGGCGGCTATCTGCGCATCGTGCGCACCGGTTTCCAAAAGGGCGATGGTGCGGAAAAGGCATTCATCGAACTGCTGGGTGCGGAGAAGCTGCTCGACGAAAAGCGCACCAAGCGCGCCGATGCGCGACAGAAGCGCCGCGAGGAGATGGAGAAGGCCATGGCCGAGCAGACCCCGGCTGAGGGTCAGGCCGGCGAGTAAGCTCGACCTATCCAATCGAAACAACGAAGCGCACCCGCTCGGGTGCGCTTCGTGCTGTTTGCTTCGATTCGGCCAGCATCTTCGCGCTTCCAGTGCAAAAAGAAGGGAGGCGATCTCTGCGATCGACCTCCCGGCACTGAGGGAGGCCAGTGCCTGAACGAACTCCACAGACGTTCGACTTGCCAGTCGCTGCTTCCGCCCCCCGCACGAGTCACAAGAGATGTTCGGAAGCCCAATTCTCTGGAAAAGCTGCGATTTGCAGCAATTTTCCTATAGACAATCGTTCGTCTGCTTCGAGAAGTGATGCGGATCATGACACACGACCGGTTGGGCGGTTGTCAAGCAAATGATCGTTTGTGCCCTACTTTGTCATTCTCAGCCGATCCAGGCTATCAGATGATGCCGAAACGCTTTGCTTGTGCTCCGGATATGGAGTTCGGGCCAGAAGAAACTTAGAAAGGTCCTCGACGCTCGCGCAGGTCACATCGGGCTGGGCTGCCGCCAGCTCCTCCGCGGCGCCAAATCCATAGAGCACAGCGACGGACGGGAGCCCCACGGACCGGGCGGCCAAAACATCAAACTCGCGGTCACCGACCATGACAGAACTGGATGGATCAATGCTGTAGCCGTCGAGGAGCTCTGTCATGAGGTCAGCCTTGTCGTGGGTCTCGGAAGCACCATGGTCGGCCACAATTCCGGTGAAAAATGGCGTGAGTGCGAAGTGATCGAGGATACGGCGCGTGAACTCCTCGCGCTTCGATGTACAGAGATAAAGCGCGATGGCGCGCTCCTGCAAGGTTGTAAGCAGCTCGCGAATCCCCGGATAGACGGCATTCTCGGTCCAGCCGCTGGCTGCGTAGCAGGCGCGGTACTGCTGGAGCACCTGGCTGCGGAAGGCCGGTTCATGATCCGGCATCAGCCGTGCAAAGGACTGGCCAGCGGGCGGCCCGATGAACCAGGCCAGAGAGCCCTCCCAGGAGATGTCATAGGCGCGCAACGCCCTTTCCAGGCAGCCCAGGATGCCCTGCCGGGAATCGGTCAATGTGCCATCAAGATCGAAGATGATGCTGTGCAGCCGGTCGGGGAAAGGCATGTCATCAGTATTGCCGATGCAAGTGACTCTGTAAGCCAATGCGTTCTCTGGTACACGTGCAGTTACTTTTTTCGGCGAGCGGTACGGATAGCGATGAAGCGGCATTACGCAAGGCAATCGCAGCCGTCTTGCGTGACGCGGAAGCCTCAGGGATCGAACTGACCGTTCCAATCAGTGCTATGGAGGCCGATCAGTACTGGCGCGGCGGTGGCGCGACGCGCGCTGCCGGTCCGGGCGCGGGAACGAAGTGGTCGCCGGAAAAGCGTGGGATGCCGAAGTGTCCACGCAAATGCAGCAGGTCCAGTGGGCTGAGATTGCCGGAGAAGGCGATCAAGTTCAGATTGGACGGGCTCTGGAAGAGCACCACTGCTCCGGTCGCCCGCATGTGCTGAAAGCTGATCCAGAGATCGGTTGCGCCATCGCCGGAACGTGGATGCGCGGTTACCAGGTGCTGCCATCCCAGCGCGCTGTATTGCCGTCGTACCGCATCGAGCAGGCGCGGATCATACATGCCCGGCGCGGCATAGTGATAGCTGTGCACGGAGATGCCGTCCAACCGGCTGACGGCCTCCGCCAGGCCAGGATCGCCCGGACCTTCCCAGATCCCGCTGGCTAGCTGCAGCATGGAGCGGTCAAAGGTGAAATCGGTGTGAAAGGCTGCGGTGCGGCTCAGCATTTCCATCCCCTGCGGAACCCAATTGAGAGAGTTGTTTGCGGGAGGCGGATAGGCCGGCGCGCTTTGCTGCGGATAAGCCGGCGCGCTTTGCTGGGGATACGGCTGCGTATTTTGGCTGTTGTCCGGCGGGTACGGCGAGGGCTTTTGCGGCGCCTGCTGAGGAGCCGATTGGTCGGGATAGTTTTGCTGCTGGTCTGTTTGGCCGGTCTGGTCTGTCTGGCCGGTTTGATCGGGAGGCGGCGTATGCGGCGCGTTGTCTCCCGAGGCGGGCGGTGGCGGGGGATAGTTCGGATAGACAGGCTGTTGCGCCAGCGCGGGAATGGCGGCAGAGAGCAGGACGGCGGCAAAGAAGGCGCGGCGAGCCATAGTGTTTATGAGAACGCCGGCACGCCGCGAAAGTTGCGCCGTTTCCCATGCTTTCGGGGCTATTTTCGGGCTTACTCTTCGTGCCTATTCGACCTCGGCTCTATCTACTCGACGTGGTAGTTCGGAGCCTCGCGGGTGATGATGACATCGTGGACGTGGGATTCGCGCAAACCGGCATTAGAAATGCGGATAAAGCGCGCATTCTGCTGCAGTTCCTCGATGGAGCCACAGCCCAGATAGCCCATACCCGAGCGCAGGCCACCCACTAGCTGGTAGACCATGGATTCCAAAGGTCCACGATGAGGCACCCGGCCTTCGATGCCCTCGGGGACGAACTTGGCCAGGCGGTTCTGCGTGGCGCGCTCCCGCTGGACCACGTCACCCTGCAGGCGGGCTTCGGGCGCATCCAGGTCGCGGGAGCTCTGAAAGTAGCGCTCGCCGGAGCCCTGCGCCATAGCGGAAAGTGAGCCCATCCCGCGATAGGTCTTGAACGATCGTCCCTGATACAGGATGGTCTCGCCCGGACTCTCATCCACGCCGGCGAAGAGCGATCCGATCATCACCGCCGACGCGCCTGCGGCGATGGCCTTGGTGACGTCACCGGAATACTTGATACCCCCATCCGCGATGACGGGAATCTTGCGCTCACGCGCGGCGCGGAAGCATTCGGAGATGGCGGTGATCTGCGGCATGCCTGCGCCAGTGACCATGCGGGTGGTACAGATGGAGCCGGGGCCGATGCCAACCTTTACGGCGTCTGCGCCCGCGTCCATCAGGGCGATTGCGCCCTCATACGTGGCCACGTTGCCGGCCAGCAGATCGGTTTCGGGGAAGCGCTTTTTCACTTCGCGAACTGCGGCCAGCACGCGCGAAGAATGGCCGTGCGCGGAGTCGATCGAAAGTGCATCGACGCGGCCCTTGATCAGTTCCGCCGCGCGCTCGAGGAAGTCGCCGGTCGCGCCGATAGCCGCGCCCACACGCAGCCGTCCCTGCGAATCCTTGGCAGCGTTGGGATATTTCAGTTTCTTCTGGATGTCTTTAACGGTGATCAGACCCTTGAGCTCATAGTCACCGTTGACGACCAGCAGCTTTTCCACCCGATGCTGGTGCAGGATCAGTTCCGCTTCTTCCAGCGTCGTACCCACGGGAACCGTGATCAGGTTGTTCTTGGTCATCACATCGCCGACCGGGATGTCGGTGCGTGTCTCGAAGCGCAGGTCGCGGTTGGTCAGGATGCCGACCAGGCGCTTGCCCTGGGTTACGGGCACGCCGGAGATCTTGTACCGGCGCATCACATCCAGCGCGTCCGAGATGAGCTGCTCCGGCCCAACTGTCACCGGATCGACGATCATGCCGCTTTCCGAGCGCTTCACCTTATCCACCTCGCCGGACTGCTGCTCGATGGAGAGGTTGCGGTGGATGATGCCGATGCCGCCCTGCTGGGCCATGGCGATTGCCAGACGTGACTCGGTTACGGTATCCATGGCAGCCGAGAGCAGCGGAGTGTTCAGGGAGATGCGCTGGGTAAGGCGGGTCTGGGTTGAAACCTGGGCAGGAACGACTTCGCTGTAAGCAGGAACGAGGAGGACGTCGTCGAAGGTCAGTGCTTCCGGTACGGGGCTTTCAATCATAAGTGTCGTCGTGGACACCATGGCCGGATAGTCTGCGTTTTAGAAGGGACGAAGACAGCGGCGGATGTCTTCGTCCCATTGTATCGCGCCCTGGCCATGCACATTTTCTGGAACCTGATGAGCCCATTCGGCGTACGGCACGACAGGTGTTTCGGCGACGAGGGCGGGGAGGCGAAGGTGAAGCCTGGAGTTCTGCGGTGGATCTTGCCGCTGCTGGCGCTGTGCGGCATGGGAGTGGCGGCGCAGGCGGAGAACAACAACTGCGGCGAGCCGCCGGATGAGAGTCACTATGTGGCGCAAGCCGGAGACACTGAGGATGCGCAGCACCTTGCCGTCGAGCGGAACTTTACCGGGCAAGGCCATTTGGAATTCAATATGTGCTCGGGTGAGTTGCGTATTGAACGCGGTCACGGCGACAAGCTGAAGCTGCGCATCGAAACCGGCTCCGCACCTTCGCTCAAGATGCGCACCTACGTGAAGACGCTCGATGTCGCGGCCGATCACGTGACCATCAGCCTGCAGTTCCCGTACAAGACGCATACGGTGGTGGTGCTGGAACTGCCATCCTCGAATGGGCTCAACAGCCAGATCAATCTGGGTGCAGGCAAGCTCTACTTCGATGCCGATGCTGTCAAGGGCGACCGTCAAATCAACGTCGGCGCTGGCGAGACGCACCTCGGGATGGTGGGCGATCGCGACTACACAAGCTTTGAAGCCAACGTGGGGATGGGCAGTTTTCATGACCATCGTCCCGGCGGCCGCAGCTCGCACTTCATCATCAGCCGCGAGTACCAGGGCAAGGGCGAAGGTACATTGGAGGTGAATGTGGGAGCGGGTTCCATCGATATCGATCCGGATAAGGGAGAGACGATATGAGTCGCTTCAGCCGCTTTTGCTGGATAGGACTGTCCGCCCTGCTGCTGAGCCTGCGGCCGGCGTTTGCGGAGAACTTCGATCCGGTGGTCCGCGAGGCTTCCTTCTCCGCTGGCGGCGTCGTGATTGTCGATGCAAACGTGGGCGATGTGCGCGTCATGGCGAACGATCAGCCGGGCAAACTGCGCCTGGTGATCACTTCCCATAAGGCCGACGATGCCACTGCCGCGGCGCATTGGGTGCGCGAGTTCGCGGTCAATGGATCGCAGGCAAAGATCGTGCTCCAGATGCCGAAGCATGGCGAGCACAACTTCGACGTCACCATCTATGTGCCAAAACAGAGCGATCTCCGGCTGAATCTGGAGGTCGGCGATCTCACCATCGAAGGCATCTCCGGCAATACCGATGCCGATGTTGGAGTCGGTGACCTGAAGGTGACTGTCCCTGATCCGCATGCGTATCGCGCTGTCGCCATGTCGGTGCACATCGGTGATGTGCACGCCGGCGCCTTCGGACTCGAGCCACATGGCTTTCTGGGCAAGAGCGTGGAGCGCGAGTTTGGCGCAGGCAGCTACCGTCTGAAGCTGCACACCGGCATCGGCGATGTGAGCTGTACGGCCGGTGGAGCATAGCGGAGACAACAGCAGACAAAAGCAGACGACAGCAGACAATGCAGAAGCAATCCGGACCAGAAAGCTGCTGTTATCTGCCGTTGTCTGCTGTTCTCTTCCTGGGCCGGCTTGCTGGCTTGCTACTATGAGCAGCATTCATTTCAGACACAAACGAAGGAAGACTCCGAATGAAGACGTGCGTCTGGCAGGGAAGCTTCGCGGCTGTAGCAGTGTTGATGCTGAGCGGTGCACGGGGCTATGCGCAGGAGGCTGCGCCGCATCACGCCTTCGTTCGCGTGGTGGTGGGCAAGGACATTCCGGCGCCGGTGAGCGGGCGTCTACTGATCTTCGCCAAGAGCGCCGCGGCTGATTCCGCCAAAGCTGATGGCAAAGAGACCAGCGGCAAGAAGGAAGTCGACATCAGCGAATTCCATCCCACGGCCACCTCCGTTGCAGCGGCCGAAATCCACGATGTCGCGCCAGGCAAGGCGATCGAAGTCGATCTCGATCGAACCGCATATCCCGCTGCTTTTTCGAGCATGCCTCGCGGTGATTACGAGCTGCAGGCGGTGCTCGACACTGACCACAACTACGACTACGGCGGACGCGACGCAGACGACTGGCAGGGCGAAGTGGTCGAGGCAAAGGGCTGGGAGCCGGGCGTTGGCTCGGAGCCTGTCCTGACGCTCACCGGACATCCCGAGCCCGGCCGGCGCGCCGGAATGGTCACGAAAGCGATGGCGGAAGTGAAGCCTGGGGTGGCGGAGAAGGCGGAATTTCAGAGTCCACTGCTGACAGCGTTCTGGGGCAAGCCGACTTACATCCGTGGTTGGGTGATACTGCCGCCGGGGTACGACGCGAAGGCGCAAACCAGCTATCCGACGCTTTACTGGACTCACGGTTTCGGCGGCAATCTGGATTATTCGCTGGTCACCGGCCTGGGATTGCGCAAATCGATGGTGGAGCACAAGGCGCCGCCGATGATCTGCGTGATGCTGGACGAGTCGCTGCCCGAGGGCACGCACGAGTTTGCCGATTCGGTGAACAACGGCCCATGGGGCGCTGCGCTCACGAAGGAGTTCATTCCCTGGCTCGAAGCGAAGTACCGTATGGACGCGCGGCCCAGCGGCCGTTTGCTAAATGGACACTCCAGCGGCGGCTGGGCCACGCTGCAGCTCCAGGTGAACTATCCGCAAATCTTCGGCGGCACCTGGTCTACCTCGCCGGATCCCAGCGACTTCCACGATTTCACGGGGCCGGATCTCTACGCGCCGCACGCGAACGTCTACCGCAAGCCGGACGGCAGCGCTTGGCCGATCATGCGCGATCAGGGCAAAGTGCAGGCGACGCTCGAGCAGCTTGCGAAGCTCGAAGCCGTGCTCGGACCTTACGGCGGACAGATGAGTTCCTTCGACTGGGTCTTCTCGCCCAAAGGCCCGAGCGGCGCGCCGGAGCCGATGTTCGACCGCGTGACTGGCGATGTCGATCCGAACGTGGTCGCCTACTGGCACGATCACTATGACCTCGCACACCTGACGGAAGAGCACTGGGCGCAAAATGGCGATCTGCTCAAGGGGCGTATTCATCTATTCGTCGGCACGGCGGATACGTTTTATCTGGATGGCTCCGCGCACCTGTTCGAAGCGCGGCTGAAGAAGCTGGGCGCGGACCCGCACTTCACCTACATCCCGGGCCGCACGCACATGGACCTGTACAAGATCGGCGATGACCGGATGGGGCTGATGTGGCAAATCATGTCCGAGATGTACGCGGTGGCTCGGCCTGGCGTGGACTGGAAGGCCGCTACGAAATAAGCGGCGCGTCAGCTAACGATGCGCGCCATGCCCCGTCTGTTCGGCGTAGGATCTGAGTGCCTAAGATCTGGAGTCCTGGGGATCAGGAGTCCTGGAGATCAGGCGCGGGGTGACTCCCATGCAAAGACGCACATATGCCGCTGCCATGGCGGCCGCTCTGCTGCTGCCATCGATTGCGTTCGCCAAGGACAAGCAGAAGTCCACGCTGCCAACGTACGTTCTCCAGGCGCACACGGTCTCGATCCTGATCGATCGGGATGCGGGCGTATCGCTGGACGATCCGCGGGCGAATGAGGTAGCGCAGCGAGATGTGGAGACGGCGCTGTTGAACTGGGGACGGTATCAGCCCATCCTCAACGGCCCGAACGCCGACCTGATCATCGTCATTCGCCGCGGCACCGGCAAGCTGGCCAGCGGCACGATCCATGATCCCAGACAGGGCAGGCGGCCGGTGACGATCGACCCCACGGATACCGGCATCGACGCCGGCGCACAGCGCGGCCAGGCGCCTCCGTATGCGGGCGACCTGCCGGACGCATCGCAAGGGTCGGCAGGGGGCCCGTTGAACGACCCGATGAATCGACCGATCGACGAGCGTCCGCACCCACAGGCGGAGATCGGGCGCTCGGCTGCCGAGGACAGCTTTATCGTCTATCAGGGAAAGATCGACAACCCGACGGACGCGCCGCCGGTCTGGCGATACCAGGCAAAGAACGCGCTCAAGCCGCACACTGTGCCCGCGGTGGACGTCTTCCGCAAGGCGGTGGACGAGGCGGAGCAGGCGGCGGCGAAGCAACCCTGAAGCGGCCGAGCAGGCCCATTGAGCCGCCGAGAGCTCGACCAGCATTGAGGTTGGCAAGCGGCGAACAGCGGCGTATCATAACAAATAGACGCGTTTGCTCCGCTCGTGACCGTACCGGCGGAGGAGATGGGTGGGCGAAAGCCCACCTTTTTATTGCAGCAAACGTGGCGCAGGCGGGAATGGCGGCAGACCTGGAAAAAATTCGTGCGACGGCAGAGCGCGTGGCGTCCAGCTATGGGCTGGATGCGGTCGATGTCGAATTTGTCGGCGGTGGCAAGCATCGGGTGCTGCGGGTTTCCATCGAGAAAGATGCCGCGGGCCGGGCAAAGCTGGCAGCCGAAGCCAAAGCCGCCGCGGAACGAGGTACTGGGAACGAGGACGGTGTTGTTCCGGCGGCAGTGCTGCGCGGGGAATTGAGCACGGAACACCTCTCCGGCGTCACGCACGAGGATTGCGAGCGGTTCAGTCACGATTTCGGCACCGTGATCGATGTAGAAGATCTGGTTCCCGGCGCGGAGTACACGCTGGAGGTTTCATCGCCCGGGTTGGATCGCAAGCTGAGCCGGCCGGTCGACTACGAGCGGTTCCGCGGCAGTCTGGTGAAGCTGCAGACCTTTCAACCAGTGGCCGGCAATCGTCACTGGCAGGGCCGGCTCGCTGCATTCGGGGATGGCAAGATCACGCTCGATCGTTCTGCCATCCAAGCGAAGGGGAAGGCAAAGAAGGCTGCGGCTGGCGATGCGCTGGTCGAGATTGAGTTGGCAAACATCGAGAAGGCGCAGCTGGTCCCCGAGCTGTAAACAAAGCAGCCGGAACAAACGAATGGCCGCGTGACGGCATGCCGCGGTGCGAGATTGAACGAGAGAAGGACAGAGACAGATGGCGAGTCAGCTGTATCAGGTAATTGAAGGTTTGAGCCGCGACAAGGGGATTGACCCGCAGATCGTGGTGACCGCGGTCGAGGATGCGATCGCCTTGGCGACGCGCAAGTACTACAAGACGCAGGAAAACATGCGTGCCGAGCTGGACAAGGAGACGGGCGAGATTCGCGCGTACGTGTACAAGACCGTAACCGCAACCGACGACGAGATCGAAGACGACCTGAACCAGATCGCGCTCGAAGAAGCCAAGGAGCTGGCGCCGGACGTGGAAGTGGGTGGCGAAATCCGCTACTACAAGCCGACCGACGTGCTGGGCCGCATTGCTGCGCAGATGGCGAAGCAGGTGATTTTCCAGAAGGTGCGCGAGGCCGAGCGCGATACGGTCTTTAACGAGTACGCGCATCGCACCGGCGAAGTGATGACCGCGATGGTGAAGCGGCTGGAGCTGCAGGATGTGATCTTCGACCTGGGCAAGGCCGAGGCGCGCATGCCGCGCCGCGAGCAGAGCCGGCTGGAGCAGTTCAGCGTAGGCGAGCGTGTGCGCGTCATCCTGCTGCGCGTGGACCGCGCTGCCAAGGGGCCGCAGGTGGTTGTTTCGCGCGCCGCGCCGGAGCTGGTGCAGAGCCTCTTCCAGAGCGAAGTGCCGGAGATCTACGACGGCACGGTCAACGTGAGGGCCATCGCCCGCGAGGCTGGTGAGCGGACCAAGATTGCTGTCCAGTCGCGTGACAAGGATGTGGATCCGGTGGGCGCGTGCGTCGGCATGAAGGGCATGCGTGTGCAGTCCATCATTCGCGAGCTGCGTGGAGAGAAGATCGACATCATTGAGTACTCCGACGAGGTGACGACCTTCGCTGAGAAGGCGCTGCAGCCGGCCAAGGTAAGCCGGGTCAGCATCACCGACCTCACGGAGAAGCAGTTGGAGGTCATCGTCGATGACACGCAGCTGTCCCTTGCCATCGGCAAGAAAGGGCAGAATGTGCGGCTGGCGGCGAAGCTGCTCGGCTGGAAGATCGACATCAAGAGCGAGGAAGAGAAGCGCCAGGAGGTCGAGCAGCAGATGCAGGCGCTGAGCGGCGGTCCTTCGACGGCAATCGAGCAGGTCACGGAACTGGGCGAGACGATTATCCAGAAGCTGGTGGCTGCGGGCATCACGACAGTCGAGTCGCTGGCCGATATGACGCCGGAAGAGCTCGAAGAAATTCCCGGCATCGGCGAGAAGACACTGGAGAAGATCTCGATCGCAGTACGCCACTATTTCGGTCAGTACGAAGAAGGCGAGGAGCGGCCTGCGGGAAGCGCATCTGAATCGGGAGAGGGAGATGCGATGCGAGCCGACGAAAAAGTAGAGATTGAGCCGAGTTTGGCCGAGCAGGACCTGGTAGATGCCCGGCCGGGTGGAGACGATGTGGTCGAGGCATCGGTGCTCGAGCGCGAAGACGTGGTGACCGGCGCGGGTGAAGACAGCGAACGGGCGCCGAACCGCGCCGATCTCGAGGCACTCGAGTCCGATGCGGCGCTCGATGAAGAGCGGGCGAAGGCCGATGCCGAGCTGGGCGAGGAACTGGACGCCCTGCGAGTGGATGACGCGGATGGGACCGATGAGGATCCGGACAACCGGGATAGCTCCGGCCGTGTGGTCGATGAGATAGCCAGGGAACGGATCGAGGAGCTTACCGAGTCTGGCCGGGAGGCCGGGGAGGTTGGGGTCCTGCCGCAGGATGCGGGCAACGACGACACCAGCGCGCGTCTGCGGCGTCAAAACCCGCGCAACAGCCCACTTCCGGGGGGCGAGGCGGAGGAAGAAACCGTTCTTCCCGACGCCCAGCCGCAGCGTGACGATGAGGGTGTGTAACGGTAAAGGCGCCTTATGCGGGATTTCGTGCTGCGCATCTTCACATCAGCACAGCACGAATTTCCGATTTTCAGGCGATAATCAAATAGAACGGCATGTGAACCCGCAGACCAAGAGGTTGCTATGAACAGCTGAGGGAACGGCAGGCAGAGTGCCACGTAAAGGGACGGATGAGTAAAGTTCGCATCAACGATTTAGCAAGAGAACTCGAAGTCAAGAGCAGAGCGATTCTGGACGTACTTCAAGAAGTTGGAGTGACGGATCCGAAGACGCATTCCAGCTCGCTCGAAGGTGATGAGGCGCAGCGTGTGCGCGCTCACTTCCAGCGCAGCAACGGCCGCAACGGCTCGGCCGCCGCGAAGAGCGAGAGCAGCGCCGCTCAGAAGATCGACTGGTCGCGAGTATCGAAGCCCGGCGATGTTCTAAAGGCGATCCAGCAGCGCAAGGAAGAGGCCGAACGGCCAGCGCCGCGGCCCCAGGCCGCGCCTCCTGCCGCTGCGGCCAAGCCTGCCCCTTCGGCGACGCCGGCCGCTGCTTCGGCAGCGCCTACCGCTGCGCCTGCCAGTGCAGCACCCGCCGCGCCGAAGCCTGAGCCTCCTGCTCCGCCGCGCCGTATCGTCGTGCCGCAGCCGCGGCAGGCGCCACCGATCGTGACCGCGCCCCCGCCGCAGCCTCCAGCTATTGCTGCGAAGCCGCCTGCCGGCCCCGTGGTGGCCCGGCCTCCGGTGACGGCTGCTCCGCCCGCTGCCGCGCCGAGTGCGCAGCGGCCGGCGATCGCTTCGGCCCCGCCGACGAATCCGGTAGTGGCGCGCCCTGTGTCGGCCGCTGCTCCGCCGCCTCCTTCGGCTCCGGTAGCCAGTGCTGCAGCACCCGTAGTTACGCCTCCTCCGGCACCCGCTGCTCCTGCGGCAGCATTACCGGTTGCGGCTGCTCCGGAAGCGCCCGAAGCCCCAACTGCAGTCGCTCCGCCGATCCGGCGCGTGATCATGCCGCAGACCGGCCCCAGGCCGGTCTATAGCGCCCCACCGCCGCGTCCCGTTGCACCACAGGCCCCGAGCGGCGCTGCTGGCGCTGGCGGCGTCATTCAGCGTGGGCGGCCAATCTTCCAGCGTCCGGGTGGTCCGGGCGGCTATCCGCAGCGTCCCGGCGCGCCAACCGGCGCACCAGGGTTCCCTGCGGGTCGCCGGCCGATGCATCCTACGCGCTCCACGCCCACAGGTGCTCCGGGCGGCCGGCCCGGCTTCGGCCAGCGCCCCGGTGGTCCGGGCGGTCGTCCCGGCTTCGGCCAGCGTCCGGGTGGCGCTCCGGGTGCGGGTGGTGGACTGGTACCGCCTCCAGGCGAGGCGCCGCGTCCGCAGCGTCCGGGTGGTCCGCCACGCGGCCGTGGACGTCAACAGTACCCGAAGACCAAGGAAGGCCCGATGAAGGGCTTTGCTCCGCCATCGCGTTTCGGTGGAGCGCAGATTCCGCAGGAGCCGTTGCCGATCACCCGCACCATCACGGTGACGGAGGGTATCAGCGTGAAGGACCTGGCGGAGAAGCTTGGCGTGCGCGGCAAAGACTTGATTGCGACGCTGCTCATGCGCGGTGTTCTGGTCACGGTAAACCAGTCGCTCGATGCGGAGCTGGTGAAGGATGTGGCGCGGCAATTTGGCGCCGACACCACGATCATCAGCTTTGAAGACGAGATGGCCAACGAGGCGCTCGAGACGCTGCTCGGAACTGAGCACGTTGGCGATATCGAGGTGACGCGTTCGCCGGTCGTGACGGTGATGGGCCACGTCGATCACGGCAAGACCTCGCTGCTCGACGCCATCCGCGAAACAGATGTAGCGGCAGGCGAAGCCGGTGGCATCACGCAGCACATCGGCGCGTACAAGGTGCGGATCACGAAGCAGGATTCACCGGCCTTTGGCCGTGAGATCGTGTTCCTCGATACGCCAGGCCACGAGGCATTCACCCGCATGCGTGCGCGCGGCGCCAAGGTGACGGATATCGTCGTCATCGTGGTTGCAGCTGATGATGGCGTGATGCCGCAGACGCTCGAGGCAGTGGATCACGCGAAGGCGGCCAATGTGCCGATCATCGTGGCGGTGAACAAGATCGACAAGCCGGAGGCGCAGCCGGACCGCGTGAAGCAGCAGTTGGGCGATCGCGGGCTGGTACCTGAGGCCTGGGGCGGCTCGACTGTGTTCGTCGACGTTTCAGCGAAGAAGAAGCTGAACCTCGATCTGCTGCTCGAAATGATCTGCCTCACGGCCGATCTCGGCGACCTGAAGGCAACGCCCGATCGCTCCGGCGTCGGCACTGTGCTCGAAGCCAAGCTCGACCGCGGCCGCGGCGCAGTAGCCAGTGTGCTGGTGCAGAACGGCACGCTGAAAAATGGCGACAGCTTCATCGTCGGCAATACCTTCGGCAAGGTCCGCGCGATGTTCGACGATCGCGGCCGCGCCATCGACGAGGCAGGACCATCGACTCCGGTCGAGATCCTGGGTCTCGAAAGCATGCCGGACGCAGGTGATAACTTCCTCGTCGTGGCGGACCGCGACAAAGCCAAGGGCATTGCGCAGTACCGCAAGATGAAGGAGCGGGAGTCGCAGCTTGCCAAGAGCTCTCGCGTCTCTCTCGAAGGCCTTGCAGAGCAGATCAAGCAGGCCGGCGTGAAGGACCTGCCGCTCATCCTGAAGGGCGATGTGCAGGGCTCCGTGCAGGTGCTCTCGGATTCGCTCAGCAAGATGTCGACCGAGAAGGTGCGGATCAAGATCCTGCACAGCGGTGTTGGCGCCATCACGGAGAGCGACATCCTGCTGGCTTCGGCATCGAACGCGATCGTGATCGGCTTCAACGTGCGGCCGGAGCGCAAGGCCGCCGAACTGGCCGAGCAGGAAGGCGTGGAGATCCGGCTGCACTCGATCATCTACGAGCTGCAGGATGAGATCACCAAGGCGATGCTGGGACTGCTCGATCCGGTCTTCAAGGAGAGCTACCAGGGCCGCGCGCTGGTGCAGGAGGTCTTCCGCATTCCGAAGGTGGGCACCATTGCCGGCTGCCGCGTCACCGACGGCTCGATTCGTCGCGATGCAGAAGTCCGCGTGATGCGTGGCGGCGAGCAGGTCTTCAAGGGCAAGCTCGCATCGCTCAAGCGCTTCAAGGACGATGCGCGCGAAGTCACCAACGGCATGGAGTGCGGCATCGGCCTCGCCGGCTTCAGCGACGTGCAGCAGGGCGATCAGATTGAGGCATTCGTAACCGAGAAGGTTGCGGCCGAGCTGACCGCGCACTAATCATAGCTACAGAACGAAAGAAGCCCGGCCATCGGCCGGGCTTCTTTCGTTGCGCTGGGAAGCTAAACTACTTCGCTGCTGCTGCCGCCGGCGCAAGCGGCTTCACGATGTCGTCCAGCAGATCGGGTGCGCTTGCGTCGCGCTCCAGGTGCGGATATTTCTCGCCTCCGTGGTAATCGACCTTCAATGTGCGGAAGTGATTGTCGTTGGAGACGATGAACTCGATTGGCTCGCTCGTGCTCTTAGCGCTCTTCAGCGCATTCTTGAAGCCGTCGTCGGAGTAGCCGACGCCGTTCACCGCGACCATCTTCCACTGCGGCGCGAAACCTGCTTTGTACGCATCGGAGAACATCTTCACATCGGCGATCGTTCCGTCCTTGGTGAGATGGAGGCCGATCGAGTAGTAAGCGTCCACGCCACCGCGGCGGTCGAGCGCGGCCTTTTCCAATTTTGAGGGCTGGTCCTGATAGACGAGCTTGTAGCCGCCATGCTCGATGCCGCCAAGCGGCGCGTGATTCGCATGCGAGGTGAGCCGCTCGGTCAGGAAGCCGCGCCAGTCATACGCGACGACGGAGTTGAGGCCGTCCACGATGTCGTCAAAGGTGTAGGGCAGCACTTTGGGCGGAGTGTTGCCGCCGACCGCGAGGAACTTGGCGGCGAAATCGTTCAGTGATTTCTGTCCGTGGGTGAGCTGGCGAATGGTCGTGTCGGCATCGAGCCACAACAGCTCGCCTTCGGGATAGTAGTCCTGGCTGCGGCGCCAGTTGCTGTAGTTCTGCGTATTGCCGCGAAGAATCTGCGCCGCGATCGCCGTGTCTTCCAGGTTGCGCCAGGTGCGGCCCGGCTTCTGGTCGAGATTCGCCGCCGTCAGTGCCAACGCTTCTCTGAACTGCTCCGGCGTCCACAGGCCGCTGCGCGTCGTCAGCACCTGACCCCAGTACTGCGTCATGCCCTCATAGACCCACAGCAGATCGTCGCGCATGGGCGTTGCATAATCGGGTGTCGCCAGTCCGATCGGACGACGGTACTTCCCATTCCACGAATGCGTGAACTCGTGCGGCAGCAGATCAGCTTCCAGCGGCTCCAACGATTCGTCAGAGAGCCCATGCTCCGGCAGCCCATTGTCGCTGGACTGATGATGCTCCAGTCCTTCACCGCGCACGTTGTCGCTGAGCGAGAGGACGAAATGATATGTCTCATAGTGGTGAGACTGGTAGAGCGTCGACGCCTCGCGCACCAGACGGGAAAATGAGTCAAGGATCGCCGGCTTGATCTCGACATCTTCCGGCGCCTCGCCTGCTACATCGAGGTAGTGCTTCGGGGTGATCTCCGGCGCCAGCGGAATCTCGCGGAAGTAGCGGCCAGTGATGAAGGGCGAATCAACCAGCGTGTAGAGCGAAACAGTCTGGAAGCTGGTCTCGTTGCCGGACTGCTGCGTCGACGTCAACGCGGTGCCGGACTTCCATCCGTCGGGCACGGTGATGCTGGCAGTGATGGGGATATCGGCAGCCGGGACATGTGCTGGGTAGAGGACGACCGAGTTCCACTCCAGCACGGCGATGTTTGCGCTGGTGGCATCATCCTCGTCCGACCCGGTGCCGCCGGGCACTGCCAGGAAATCGTAGGAGACATCGAGCGAGGTAACACCCTCCGGCACGGTGAGGTGGATGCCGTACATGTCGACTTCATCGCGTCGCCACGGGATGTCTTTGCCATTGGCGCGGACGAACACGCCGGCGAGATTGTCGATGGGGCCGGTGGGGCGATGGTCGCCGGGAATCCATTGCGGGTATTCGAGTTCGAGCGGCCCGGCAGTGACCGGGATCTGCTCATGCGCATGCAGGATGTGGCGCGGCGCGTCGGTGAGATCGACGTGCAGAACGATGGGCTCAGTCGGACGGGCGGCTTCCTTGGGATGTTCAGAGGTCTTATGTTTTGTGGCGAAGGCGGGAAGCGCGAGCACAACAACCATGAGCAGACCAGAGGAGCGGGAGGGGCCATTCGTCATGGAGGAAATGATACCGCCAGCGGCTGTCCGGGATTGCCGGCGACAGGTTATCGAGCCTTGCGCAGGAGACTGCGGTAACGGCTGGGAGAGTAGCCGATGATGCCGCGGAAGTCATTGATCAGGTGCGCCTGATCGCAATAGCCGAGTTCGAGCGCTGTCTGCGCGCCGTCCAATGCTTCGCCCGCTTTCAGCCGTTCCACCAGCTCGTGCAGGCGATAGCGGCGAATCACCCACTTCGGGCTGGCGCCAACGTACTCCTGAAACAGACGCTGCAATGAGCGCTGGCCCATGCCGCTACGGCGCGCCAGTGCCTGCACGCTGCAAATCTCACTCTCGCCTTCAGCGGCCATCGAAATCTGCTCCACCAGGCGCGTCGCCAGGAGAACGTTGGCGTCCGCTGCCGGCAATCGCGCGCGCAAGAACTCGCTTGCCGCCCCAATCAGCGCATCATCCTGCTCTAAATCTGACATCGTGAGCTCCCACTGACGTCCGCTCTCGCCGAAGATCTGCTCAACGGGCACCATGCGGTTGGCAAGCGCGCCGACAGACGAACCAAGAAATGGCCGGAAGCCGCCAGGGCGGAACTTGATGCCGAAGACGCGCGACTTGTCCTCGAGCGTGGTCGAGAAACGCGCCGTATGCACTCCGGCAACGTGAGCGCCGCTTCTGTCAAAGACGAGCTGAACGTTCGGATGAGGCACGGTTTCCTGCAGAAACGGTTCGCAGCCGCGCAGGTCCCAGCGCACGCTCCAGAAATGCTGAATCCACGGTTCGAGATCGGCCGGCGGCTTCCGGCGCGCGTGACGCATGCGCCCTTCGGCTGGTGGCGGCCGAAGCACGCCACGCGGGCGGCCTGCCTCCGGGTCGTAAATTTCCTCTACGTCGGCATGTTCGTTGCTGGCGAGTGCCTTCATGGAATCAGTGCCGCTCCAGCGCAGCACGGTCCCAGCCGGCTTTGTCTGCCGCGGCTGCGTAGGTGGAGTCCAGGAAGGCGCGCACCGCTTTCTCCGGCGACACCTGCTTGCGCACATCGCTATAGCGCAGCAGGAATTCGCCCATCTTGCTGTCGAAGTATGCGGCCGCCGGTTCCACTTTGACCTCAGCAAGTCCGGCGGGTGATGGCGCGGCATAGCAGTAGAACGCAGCTTCGCCGTAGCCGCCATTGCCGGGCCAGAAGCCGGCGCTGATCACCTCGTGCGAATAGGCTTCGCGCGTGATGGCATCGGCGCCCGGACGCTCCGGGGCACGCCTCCCGGAGAAGCGCGTCACCGCCAGATCGAAGCTGCCCCAGAAGAAATGGACGGGACTGACTTTTCCGATAAAGCCGGAGGAGAATTTTTGAAAGATCTGATCCACACTCACCAGCACGCGCCAGAAGCGGTGGGCGTACTCCGGATCGTAGGAGGCATGAATCGTGTCCAGGTCGAAGCGTATGGGATCAGCGACCTCAACCGGCATGGGATGGATGCGTGCATCCACTCCAAGCAGCATCAGGCATTGCTGAAATTCGAGATAGAAGTCTGCCACCGTTTGCGCGCGCAGCGGGATGGACAAGGCTGCGCCGGTGCTCAGCCGAAAGTGCAGCTCGTGGCTGACGAAGTCGAACTCAATGTCCAGCATCTCACCGCCGGTTTGCATGGCGGAAGTGCTCAGCCCGCGCGCGCTGACGTACAGCGGCACGTTCCACCAATGTGCCTGCAAGGGGGTGAGCGCCAGCCGCACTTTGCCGACGATCTGCGTCCACATGTGCAGGGTGGAAGCGGTGGGCTCCCACGCCGACCAGTCAAGCTCCGGCCACGGATTCGATTCTGCTGACATGTAAAGCACCTCGCGTTCCAAGCGGGGGACGAGGTTATGTTCTGATGCGAGTCCGTTGGCGTGCAAGGCAAATGCGTTTTGGTATCAGAAGAGCGCCCGCAGCCGAGCGAGGATCGTATCCGATGCCGCCGGCATGGGCCCCGGCATGGTGCAGCCGCTGGCGTTTTCGTGGCCGCCGCCGCCAAAGCTCTCCGCCACCGCGGCCACGTTCACCGCGCCCTTGCTGCGCAGGCTCAACCGCACGCGGTGGTCCGGCAACTCACGTAGAAAAACGGCAACCTCCACGCCGGCGATCCCGATCGCGTAATTCACGATGCCTTCGCAGTCCTCTTCGGCGGCGTTGGTGCGTTCCATGTCGGAAGTGGTCACCCAGAGCCAGGCGACGCGCCCGTCGCGCCTCAGGTTGGCTAGCGCCGCGCCCAGCAGCAGCATCTTCGACATCGGGTTCGAAAAGTACACGTCTTGCGCGGTGCGCGCGGGGGATGCGCCGAGCCGTACCAGTTCCTGCGCCAGTGAGAAGGTGTGCGCGTCGGTGCCTTCGTAGCAGAACGATCCAGTATCGGTGAGCACCGCCATGTAGAGGCAGGTCGCCATCTCCGGCGTGATGCGCACGCCGGCCGCGCAGGCGAGCGTGAAAACCTGCTCCGCCACTGCACAGGCATCGGTGTCGATCCAATTCAGGTGAGCGAAATTGCGGCCGCTGGTGTGGTGATCGATGTTGACGAGGCGGCGTCCTTCCAGGCCCTTGAGGCGGGTCCGCTCGATGCCATCGCACTCCAGCAGGATCGCGAGATCGAAGTCTCCTTCGATCCGCTGGCAGTGCTGAATGATCTGGGCGCATGGCAGCCAGCGGTAGATCAGCGGCACCCGGTCGCTGAAAGCCATGGTCACCTGCTTGCCAAGCTGCTCCAGCATCATGCCGCAGGCCAGCACGGAACCGACAGCATCGCCATCCGGACGCGCGTGCGCAGTCACCAGGATGCTGTGCGCATCGCGGATCGCATCAAGAATCGGCGCGAGGACAGGTCCGGCCGAAACCAGGCGCCGATTGCTGGACGGGCGCGCCGCCTCTTCGAAAGAAGAGTCAGCAAGAGGGCCGGCCAATACTGAATCGAGCTGCCGCGACATGGAGGCAGACTGCTTCATGCGCCTTTGCCGGCCTCCGGAGTAGGTGCGGATGTCTCGGAGGCGCTGGCCTTGTTGCGGCGGCGCCTGCGGCTCAGCAGTTCGTCGATGCGCGCGGTCATGCGCTCTGTGCGATCGATGTGGAAGGTGAGCTCCGGTACGTGGCGGACTCCCATGCGCTCCAGCAGCTCATGCCGGATGAAGCCGCGGGCAGATGCCAGCGCTTCCAGCATCGGCTCCTCGTCCTCAGCCGGGCCGTCGTTCGCGACGTAGACCCGCGCCGACTTGCCGCCGACGTTCAGCACCACCTCTGTCACATGTGCAGAGCCGATGCGGGGATCCGAGAGCTCTCCCTGAATCATGGTGCTGATCTCGTCGCGCAGGGTCTCGGCCACCCGGCCCTGGTGATATTTACGGGCGCGTTGCTCTGGCATGACGACCTCCCTGGGTAAACCCAAAAGGATATCAGAGTGGGCGAGGAAAGATGGCGATTGAAACCGTTGTTCCGACGAGCACCGTTGGCGATCAGGTCTCGACGAAATCCCACCAGGAATCCCTGACCTCGGCTCCCTGCTCGGCTGCCAGGCGTGTCGCGGCACTTTCGACTTGAGTCATCAGGCCGCGCAAATAGTCGCGCGAGGACGAGACGGCCGCAATGCCCAGCGTGGCGCTCTGCCAGGTGATCGCTTCATCCAGCTCGGCAACGGAAATGTTGAAGCCCTGGCGCAGCCGGTCCTTCATGCTGCGCACCACCTGCCGGCGGTCTTTCAGGGAACGTGAGAGCGGAATCGAAAGCTCCAGAGTGAGGGCGGCGATGGGCATAGAGCAAAGCTGCGAGTCAGGGGACAGGCTCGATGGCTGCAGGGTCAACCGTCGGGAAGAATGGCGCGATCTGCTCGCGGCGCGGCGGTGCGGTGAACGCGCTCACCACGACCAGGCAGAAGAGGGATGCGATCAGTGCCGGGAAGATGGCGTCCCGGCGGGCGAGCACTTCCGGCAGATGATGGTGGATAAAATCAGTGTCCCAAAAGACGGTGACGAATGTTCCCACGCCGATGGCAGAGACGGCGCCTGCGGCGTTGGCGCGTCGCGAGTAGAAGGCGGCCAGCACAACCGGCGTGAGCGCGGCGGAGTAGATGGTGTAGGCGTAGAGCGTCTTCTGCAGCACCGATTGCGTGTGCAGCGCCTGATACAGCGCCCACAGCCCGAGGAAGACGACCATGAGGCGAGAAACCATCAATACGACTCGGTTGGATGCATTCGGCGCAATGTAACGCGAGAAGACATCGTTGACCAGGTTGGTTGCGGGTGAGAAGAGATAGTTATTGGCGGTTGAGATGATCTTGGCGAAGACCGCGCCCATCAGCAGCGGACCGAGCCACGCGGGCAGCCCATGCATTGCGGACCACGCTATGATCTCGCGCGGGTGCTCATGCACCTCTCCGGTCGGGAAGACAACCGAGGCCACAACGGCAAGCGCGACGATGACCGATTCGAGAATGACGGTGCCGATCACCCAGCCGACGACTGCCTGACGCGCCGCCTTCTCCGATTTGGCGGAAAAGAACTTCTGATACATCGACTGATTGCCCAGCATCAGCAGCATGGTGGGCAGAAAGAGCTCCAGCGCCTGGATGAGATTGAAATCGCCCAGCACCTGGAAATGCGTTGCCGGCAGTGCAGCATGCACGACATGCCAGCCGCCGGCTCGATGCATCAGGAAGGGCAGTGCAAGGATCAGCGTGACGGTGGCCAGAACGCCGATCAGCACGTCCATGTAGGCCACCGATGACATGCCGGCAATCGCAGTGAAGACAATCACGAAGGCGGCAAGCAGATACTTGCCGGCATCCGGATGAGATCGCGGCGGGAAAGACCATGTGCAGGATGTCGCCGCCGCCGATCAATTGATAGCTGGTGATGGCCGTGTAGGTGAAGAGCACCGCGATGACGCCCAGCACGCGCGCCGAGCTGGTTATAGCGGACCTCCAGCAGATCCGGAATGGTGAATTGCGCGAACTTCCGGGCGCGCGGCGCGATGAAGTAGATAAGCGCGAGGCCGGCCCAGCCGCCGCCCGCCTGCCATAGCGCGGCGAAGCCATGGTTGTAGGCATTCTCCGCAGCCGCCTAGCAGCGAGCCGGAGCCGATCCAGGAGCATAGCAGCGTGAAGACCAGAACGATTGCAGGCAGCGAGCGGCCGGCGACCAGATAGTCGGCCTTGGTGTGGGTCTTGCGGAGGCGCGAGATCGAGACGGTGAGCAGACCGAGAACGATGGCGGCGAGTACGCCGGCGTAGAGATGGCTCATAGCTCTGGGAACTGGCTCTGGAAATGCCTTTCCGTCAGCGAGCGATGCTACATGAAGGGTGGCTTCACCGCTGGCCGTAATCACGTGCGCCGAAGAGCGCCGTTCCCAGCCGGATCTCCGTTGCGCCCTCTTCGATGGCGACGGCGTAGTCGTGTGTCATCCCCATGGAAAGCGCGTTGAGCTGCAGCCTCGGATGCCGTTGCGCGTAGACGTCGCGCAGCTCACGCAACTGACGAAAGTAGGGACGCACGGCCTCAGCATCGCGCAGATAGGGCGGTACGGTCATCAGCCCGCGCACGTTCAGGTGAGTGAGGACAGGCAGGTGATCAAGAAGCTGTTCGAGCTCGGCGCTATGAGGCGCGAGGCCGCTCTTCGATTCTTCCTCGCTCAGTTTGATCTCGATCAGAACCGGCAGTGTGCGATCGTTAGCTCGAGCCGCAGCTTCCAGCCGCTCTGCAAGACGAAGCGAATCGACCGAGTCGATGGCATCGAAGAGCGTCACTGCCCTTGCCGCCTTGTTCGACTGCAAATGTCCGATCAGGTGTGAGTGCAGCTTATGAGCGCTGCGCAGAGCGCTCCATTCGGATTGTTTCGAATCGAACTCCTGCACCTTGTTCTCGCCGATATGGGTGACGCCTAGCTCCGCAACGGCCGCAATGGCCGCAGCCGGATGTATCTTGGTGACCGCGATCAGCGTAATCTCGCTGCGCGAGCGTTGTGCGCGCCGGCAGGCGGCCGCGATGGTCTCTTCGACCTGCACCAGGTTGTGCCGCAACTCTTCCCGAGTGTTCATGCGCTCGCTGCGAGCTGGTCGCCGAAGCGCACGCAGTCTTCGGCCAGCGCGGTGAAGTCGTCCATCTGGCTGCGATGGTTGGTGATGGCTACGCGCAGGGCGTAGCGCCCGTCCAGCACCGTGCTGGAGACGATGTAGCGGCCGGATTCCTGCAGCTCGATGACAAGACGGCGGTTCAGTGCGTCCAGTGCAGCCTCATCGAGCTCCGGACGCCGATAACGGAAGCAAACGACGTTGGTAGGGCGCGGCGCGACCAGCTCAAGGCGCGGCGATGCCTCGATCAATCGCTCAAGATGCGCCGCCTGGGCCATGTTTCCGGCGATCAGGCGAGCGTATGCGTCGACCCCATGCACCTGCAGCGACATCCACAGTTTCAGCGCGCGGAAGCCACGCGTCAGCTCCACGCCACGATCGGCAAAGGGCAGGCCGCCGGCCATGATGCCGCCCTCCGCCTCTTCCAGATAACTCGCCTGGGTTGCAAAGGTCTCGGTGTGCAATTTGGGATCACGCACCAGCACACAACCGATCTCGAAGGGCAGGTAGACCCATTTGTGCAGGTCGAAGGCAAGCGAATCGGCCTGCTCGATGCCGCGCACCAGGCTCGCATACTCCTTCGTAAGCCGCAGCAGCGCGCCGAAGGCGCCATCCACGTGGAACCAGAGATCGTGCTTGCGGCAGAGCGCCGCGATCGCCGGCAGATCGTCGATGGCGCCGGTATTCACTGTCCCGCAGTTGGCAATTACCACCGCGGGTCGATGGCCGGCGTCGCGGTCGCGCTCTATTTGTAACTCAAGTTGCTCTAAATCGATGCGATGCGCGCCGGTCACCGGAATGCGGCGGTAGGCATCGCGGCCCAGGCCCATAAGCTCGACCGCCTTCAAGGCCCAGGAGTGGGTCTCGGTCGAGCCGTAAACGAGAAGCTGCGGGTGCGCGCAGCCCTGCAGCCCTTGCTTTCGGATGTCATACCCAGCCTTGGCGTGCCGCCCCACGGCGAGTCCGATGAGATTCGCCATGGTCGCGCCGGTGGTCAGCAGGCCAGAGCTCTCTTTCGGCATGCCCATCAGTTCGGCGAGCCAGCGCAGACAGGTCGCCTCCATCACCGCCGGCGCCTGGTGGCCGCCCGCTACGTGAGCGTTCAGTCCGGAGGCAAGCATGTCGGCAAGCATCGCCAGCGGAGTGCCGGTGCCGCGCACCCATCCCCACGCCCGTGGATGGCGGTTGCCGATGGTGTAGGGGACAAGATGCTCGACCAGAGCGTCATAGACTTCTTCCGCCGGACGGCCGTGAACGGGTAGGCGGCCGCCGAGTGCGATTGCCGATGCCTCGGGCAGCGGACGCCACGCCGGTTGATCGCGGAGAGTGGACAGGCCGTCGAAGAGATCGTCCAGCATGCGGTGACCCAGCGCGCGCAATTCCTGCCACGCCTCCGGAGTGGGCGGATCAAGCGTGGGCTGCTGGGCGTCGGTTTCTTCGCTGACAGCTGAGTGCGCGGGCAAGGGCATAGACGGGAGACCTCGCGGATTCAAATCGGGCGAGGCACGCCGAAGGGGTGTCAAACGCTCGGGTCCACGTCCCAACGCGGGATCGTAGCGCCGTTATTCAGAATAACGCTTCTGGTGTCCCGGTTGCGAAGCTGGCGGCATCAGGCAGGGGACCGGTGACGCTTCAGCTTCAGGAAGGGCTGCTCCATCAGGTGAAAGCTGGCGAGGCAGATGAGCATGGTCAAGCACATCACTGTGACCAGATACACCACGCCGGAGGTGACACGACCATGGAAGGTGTGGGCGATGGGAGGAAGCACGTATGTCTTGAATACGTCGTGGAGAAAGATGCTGTAGACGTAGATGCCGTAGCTGTACTTGCCCGCAATTCGCAGAGCGCTGCTGCTGAAGAAGCGCGAGGAGAATGACTCCGGATCCACCGCAATGGCAATGAGCGCTGCTCCAACCGAGCCGACAAGCGCAAACGCGAACAGGTGCTCCACCGGAGCGCTGAGAGGCCGCAGAGCCGAGATCGCGAAGAAGGCCAGCATGGCCGGCCCGAGCATCCAGAAGAGCCGCCGTCCCACTCGCACCGTTTCTTCCGGATGGGTACGCAGCGCAAGCGCGCAGTAGGCGCCGGCGCAAAGCCCTTCCAGGCGAAGAGGCAATAGCACGTAGCTCCAGCGGGGATTGACGTGCAGGCCGAACGCCAGGAACTTGAGCGTGAGGCTCGCGAAAAATGCGATCAGGGCGATGCGTTTCAATGTCTCGATTTTGCGAATGCGCCAGACCAGCACCGGCCAGATCATGTAGAACTGCTCTTCCACCGCCAGCGACCAGAGATGGCTGATGTTGAAGGGGCCAATCTGATTCAGCGACCTGAAGGGGAAGACAAAGTTGCCGGCGTAAAAGAGATAGGCAAAGTTCGAGCGGTACCACGGGTGATGAAAGGCAATGCAGTAAAAAGCGAGGAAGGCCCAAAGCGCGTAGTAGAGCGGAAAGAGCCGAAGGGCGCGGTTGCGATAGAAGTTCAGCCAATGATGGTTGGCGTCCCGCATATCCCAGAGAATGCCGGTGATGAGAAAGCCGGAGAGCGCGAAGAAGATGTCGACGCCGTAGGCGCCCCGCAGCTTGACCTCGTTGATGAAACGGAGGACGTGCGAGCTGGAATTGCCCAGATCGCCGTAGTGGAAGAAGAAGACTGCAATCGCCGCGAGCCCGCGCACTCCATCGAGGGCAGGGAGGTGCCGCTTTCCCGCGCGAGGAATGCTGGGCGCCTGGTGGGCGGGCGTGTCATCCACAACCACTGTTGTGGCGGGTACCGGGGGAGAAACCGTCATGCAGGGAAAAATGCTCCTGAGACAATTCTGCCAGTTTCGGCACGGATGCGCTGAGAAGCCGTTGAAAAGAGAGAGGCGACTGCCTTAGAGAGCCTGGGTGAGGCGGGGCAGCAGCCCGGCGTGACTGGTCTCATAGAGGGCGAGGAGGCGCTGGCGCATCAGGTAGTAAGCCGCGGAGGCTTCGTGGATATAGAACGGGATGCGCAGGCTCTGGCGGCGCAGCAGCATGGCCATCTCGATCTGCGTAATCGCCTTCTGCAGGCGCGCTGCGTCGCGGCGCATGATCTCGGCGACAACGGTGGCGTCTTCGAAGTTCCAGCGCTGCACAAAGACCGCGAGATCGAGCATGACTTGGGCATTGCGGCGCAGCCTGGGTAGGCCGTCGGTGCCACCTAGCAGCCGCCACATTGCCTGTGGCTGCAGCTCGAGCTGATTGCCGCGCGGCTCCAGGTAAGCCTTCGCAATTTTTTCGAGGTCGGAGAAGTTGAGAGGCTCCAGACGGGCAACCAGCATGTTCCAGGTTGTTCTTTGTTGCGCCCGGCGGCGCAGAAAGAACCGTAACTGGATCCCGATGATTCCCAGCAGGAGGAGTCCGACAATAACTAGGCCGACCACTTTAATGAGACTCCTTCTCCGGGGTACCCAAAACCTTCGCGAGATCGTAACTTACTCTGTCGGTCACTTGCAAGACCGCGTTGCGCATTTCTGAGGTAGGTACTCCCTTTTCGGGCTCGTTCCGCCATAGTGCCCCAATCCAGTAGCACAGGATGGACAGGTAGACGATCATCCGGACGTGCTCTACCGCCAGGTAGTGGGCATAGGTACCCCAATATCCATGTAACAGGCCAATGACGATGGTCGTGACGGCCCAGACCATCAACCCGTAGCCGATCGACATGACGTGGGAGCGCCAGTGAAGACCGAGACGCTGTGACCCGACAAGGACCAGGCTGAACATTCCGCTGATGACCAGACTGGTAAAGATGTCCCCGCGTATCTCCCATACGCCGGCTCGCGTCTGCGCGGCTGGATGAATCCACAAAACGATTGCGAACGAAACCAGAACACTACAACCGAATGCCAATCCGAGCCAAAGGCGGCTCCTGCGAAGAGGCGAGTTCAGCGGCTGAAAAACCGTGCGAGCGACTTCGACCACGACGCCGATCTGAAGCAGGGCATCGATTCCTTCCGCAACCCAGTAAACCAGGGCGTAAACGCGGTCAGAGGCGACACGATAGACGATGAAGTGCGTAACCGCGCTGATAATCGTGAAGATGCACCACGAGGCGAGCACCGGAAATTTGTGCAGGCGCCGCCTCAGGCAAAGCACTACTATCAGGGCGGCGTTCAAGATAGGTCCCGCCGCCCAGAGCACGGTATCCAGGAAGGGGAGCTTCACTGCTCAACTCCAATCCTGGTCAGTATCTACTAGCTCACAGACCGAGGAACGACAAAAACGATCCAAGGGCCGCGATTGTGGTGACGATCAACCCCTTTGGTGGCGGATTCGTCCCACCCGGCGCCTCTGCGAAGGCTGTACCTGTGAGGGCGGCAAGAAGGGCTGCGGAAAGTGCGAGATTACGGAAAGTGCGTGACATGGTTAAGGCTCCCGGCGCAGATGCGCTCCAAAGCAGGGTAACGAAAGTGCGACAAAACGGGATAGTGGAATTACCAGAGTGCAGGTGCCCAAACAACAAAAATGTGCCCTAACCAACAACCTGTGGATTTCCAGGCCTCCCCGTCATCGACCCTGCTCTTCGAGATACTTCTCTGCCTCCAAGGCCGCGGCGCACCCTGACCCAGCCGCGGTGATCGCCTGGCGGTAGCGGCGGTCCTGCACGTCCCCACAGGCGAAGACCCCCTCTACCCTGGTGTGCACATCGTCGTGAGTAACCACATAGCCGTCGCTGTCCAGCTCAATTTGGCCGACAAATGGCTTCGTATTCGGCTCGTGGCCGATGCCGAGGAACATGCCGGTAACCGGCAGGGTGGAGAGCGCTCCGGTCTTCACATGCCTCAGGCGCAGCCCGGCAACCTCTTTCTCCTCGACCCCCAAAACCTCGTCAACCATCACATTCGAAACGAATTCGATCTTGTCGTGAGCGCGGGCCCGCTCCAGCATGATGTGCGATGCACGATAGTTGTCCGACCGGTGCAGCACGAAAACCTTGGCGGCAAAGCGGGTAAGAAACAGAGCCTCCTCCATAGCCGAGTCCCCGCCGCCGATCACGGCGATCTCCTTGCCGGAAAAGAAGAAGCCGTCGCAGGTGGCGCAAGAGGAGACGCCATGGCCGATCAGGGCTTGCTCAGAGGGCAGTCCCAGCCAGCGCGCCGAGGCGCCGCTCGCGATGATCAGCGTGCGGGTACGGATGGTCTCCGAGCCCAGGTTCAGGACGAACGGCCTTTGCGACAGGTCGGCGGAGACCAGGTGGGCCATGCGGAACTCCGCGCCGAAGCGCGCGGCCTGTTTTTTCATATTCTCAATGAGTTCAGGGCCCTGAATGCCCTCCGGCCAGCCGGGAAAGTTCTCCACCAGGGTAGTGATGGAGAGCTGGCCGCCCGGCTCGTGTCCCTCAAGGACCAGCGGCTTCAAATTGGCGCGGGCGGTGTAGATAGCGGCCGTGAGCCCGGCGCAGCCGGAACCCAGAATGACTGTGTCACGAACAATGTCTGTCATGATCTTTATCTGTGATCTTTGATTCTAACCACGTAAAAACGACTCCGCGGGGCTCTTCGCGGAAGAGAAGAGGTGAGGGATGGCGGATCTTGTCCTGGTCTATGGAATGCGCCTGCTGCCGGCAGACGAGGTAAAGCAGGTCGGCGCGGCTCCCGTGACACTGCACAACGGCAATGAAGCGCAGGTGACCATGCATGTGCTGGAGGGCTCACGAGAGCAGATTGAGAATCAGTTGAAGCAAAGCATCGATGCCTTCTTCGACTTCTATCCCGAGATTTGAACGCCGCAATCACGGCGGAGGATGCACGTATGGAGCGTCGATGAAGGTCTTCTGGATGTGGAAGCGATGCACGACGATGGCCGTGTTGGCGGGAGTTCTTCTTCTCAATGCTCGAGCGTTGAATATTCAAAACCCGAGCGTTCAAGCGAACGATAGAGTGCAGCAGCAGCCTACCGCAGAAGATGTCTTGGCTTCGTTGGTACACCATTCTGCCGTGATCTTTGCAGGCGAAGTGTATGCCATCCGCATGCCGCAGGGCACGCCGGGCGGCGTCAGCGGCGGAATTCCCAGCTCCCGTCCGGACGCGGTGGAGGTGGAGTTCCGGGTCGACATGGGGATTCGCGGCGCATCCATCGGCAGCAACTATGTACTACGCATGGGGCTGCCTGCATGGCAGCAGGGGCCTCCTTTCACCTTGCATCAGCATTCGGTGACGTTCCTCAAGGCGCCGGACTCTTCTGGACTTTCCGGACCGGTAGAAGGCGAATCGGACCTGCCGGGGATGGATCTCGGCGTGATGCCGGTGGATAGTTCCAATCAGGTGGACCTGAGCCGGCTGCAACGCCTGGTGACCAAAAAGACGATCACAACAGCGGCGATGCTCCCTGCGCCTGATCCCGCGCAGGCGCCATCCGTGACCGATGTATCCACAGAGGCAGGGAAGGACACGCTGATCTCCGGATCGAGCGAGGGACGAATGCCGGAGCTGCGCAACAATACCGTCCCCTTCCTGGCGCTGCTGCGGGATGTGTCGGTGCTCAGCGCGGCGGAAGGTCAGCAGGGGAGCGCTCCCGCAACAAATGCCACAACGCAGTAAGTGGTGTGCGAAACAATAGCGCGCGAAGCGCAGAGCGCTCCTGGCGCATCTCTCAGGTATAGGCTGTGAGCGCAGGAGTGACGATGAATGGACAGAACGCAGTGAAAGCGGGCACCCGGCCGCGCGTTGTTGTGCTGGGCGCGGGCTTTGCGGGATTGAACGCGGCGCTGGCCCTGGGGGGCATGGCGGTCGATGTGATGGTGATCGATCGCCGCAATCACCACACCTTTCAGCCTCTGCTGTACCAGGTGGCTTCGGGTGTGCTGTCGCCCGCAGATATCGCTGAACCCATCCGCACGATTCTCCGGCACAAGAACAACGTGGAAGTCGTGATGGACGAGGCCGTGCGTTTCGATCTCGCCAAGCAGATGGTGCAATTGCGCAGCGGCACCGAGGTCGCGTACGACTACCTGATTATCGCAACGGGTTCCACCCACTCCTATTTCGGGCACGATGACTGGTCCAAGCTCGCGCCTGGGCTGAAGACGGTCGAGGACGCAACGGAGATCCGTCGCCGCATCATGCTGACGTATGAGCTGGCGGAGCGCGAAGCAGTGGAGACGGGCAAGCATCCGCCGCTCAAATTTGTTGTAGTCGGCGGGGGACCCACCGGAGTGGAGCTGGCCGGCGCGATTCGCGATATCGCGAGCCTTTATCTGCGCGAGGACTACCGCCACATCGACCCCGCCAAGACGCATGTGCTGCTGATCGAAGGTGGTCCGCACATCGTGCCATCCTACCCACCGGACTTGCAGCAGAAGGCCGCCGAGCAATTGCGTGCCCTCGGTGTGGAGATCATCACCGGCAAAACGGTCACCGACGTTGAGCCCGGCTACGTCGTTCTGGGCAAGCCTCCGGACACGGAGCGTATCGAAACCCTGGTGACATTGTGGGCCGCGGGCGTTCAGGCGTCGCCGCTCGGCAAAATGCTGGGCGTGCCGGTGAACCGAAGGGGCTCGGTGACGGTGGATGAGTATCTCAATCCTCCCGGGCACAGGAACATCTTCATCTGCGGTGATCTGGCGGACGTGACGGAAAACGGCAAGCCTGTCCCCGGCGTAGCGCAACCGGCGATGCAGATGGGCACTCAGGCCGCGCACATGATTGAAGCCGACATGGAGGGCAAGGCGCGCAAGCCCTTCCACTATTTCGATAAAGGCGACATGGCTACGATCGGTCGCAATCGCGCCATCGCCGACGTGAAGTGGCCGTTCAAGGCGCACCTGGGCGGATGGCCAGCATGGCTTACCTGGGGCCTGGTCCACATCTACTTCCTCATTGGTTTTCGCAATCGTGTCGCGGTGATCTTCCAGTGGGCGTGGACCTATCTGACGCTCGGCCACGGAGCACGGCTGATCACCGGCAATCAGAAGCTGCCGGGATGGAAGCAGGCAGTGCCGGGACGAACGCCGGTTCAGGTGGGGCCGCTTGATCTTGCCTCTCCTGCGAACTTCGATCCACCGGCGGAGCCATCCAGCGCGCCGCACAACGCAGAGCAGACTTCTGCTGCATCGCAGAAGGCGACGGCTTAGCCCCGTAGCTGGAGGGCAGCGCGTTTGGCAAGTGACGAACGCGCAGTATCTGGCCGTCGTTCTGTGCGAATTCCGGATATGATCGTGCGGCAAACCTGTGTTCTGACCGACACGTCATCCGGAGGCACCATTCATGCTCTCTGCTCTTTTGCGCGGTGCACGCCCTTGCCTTGCCGCTGCCGCTCTCGTACTCGCCACGACTGCACTGGCCCAACCCGCGCCGAAGCTTGCTCCTACCAAGCCTTTAAAGGTTCCCGCGCTTACGTATGAGCGCTACACATTGCCCAATGGATTGACCGTACTGCTGCACGAAGACCATCGCCTGCCGCTGGTCGCGGTGGACCTGTGGTACCACGTCGGGCCGGTGAACGAGGCGAAGGGCCGCACCGGATTCGCGCATCTTTTCGAACACATGATGTTCGAAGGCTCCGAGCACGTGGGTGAAAAGGCGCACTTCCGCTATCTCGAAGGCGTGGGCGCAACCGACATCAACGGCACCACAGACTTCGACCGCACCAATTATTTCGAGACTGTGCCGAGTAACGAATTGGAACTCGCCCTGTGGCTCGAGAGCGACCGAATGGGCTTTCTGCTGGAAAAGCTGGATCGAGAGAAGCTGACCAACCAGCGCGACGTGGTGCGCAATGAGCGTCGCCAGGGTGAAAACCAGCCTTACGAACTGAGCGATGAGCAGGTCTATCACGAGCTCTTCGCGCCCGATCATCCGTATTACGGCTCCGTCATCGGCTCGCACGCCGACATTGAGGCGGCGCGGTTGATGGACGTGCGCAACTTCTTTCGCAACTACTACACGCCGAACAATGCAAATATCGCGATCGCCGGCGACTTCGACAAGACGAAGCTGAAGCAGTTGGTGGAGCGCTATTTCGGTCCGATACCGAAAGGTCCGGAGCCGCCACCCGTGACCGTAACGACTGCGCCGATCACCACTCAGAAGACTGCCACCGTGACAGATACAGTGCAGTTGCCGCGAGTGAGCTATGCGTGGCTGATGCCGCCGGCCTTTCAACCGGGCGACGCCGATGCCGAGATGCTGATGAATATCCTCGGGGGCGGCAAGGCGAGCCGGCTCTATCGCAAGCTGGTGTACGAAAAGCAAATCGCGCAGAGCGCCGAGTGCACGCTGAACTCCTTGCGGCTAGGCTCAGTGGCGCAGTGCGATGTGATCGCACGCCCCGGAATCAAGCCAGAGGAGCTGCAAAGAGAGATCGAGGTGGAGCTGCGCGCTATCCGTGAGCAGGGTCCCACGCAGACGGAGCTGGACGGAGCGCGGAACACGCACCTGACCGGCCTGATCAGCGGATTACAGCGCCTGGGTGGCTTCGGCGGTGTGGCCGATCGCATGGACTACTACAACTACTACACCGGCGATCCGGGTTACCTCTCAAAGGATGTCGCGCGTTTCCAGCATGTCTCGGTTGCTTCGGTGCACAAGCTGGCGCAGGCAGACCTGGTGGATGCAAAGAGCGTTGTCGTGACCACGGTGCAGGGCGAGAAGGTGACGCACGACGTGCCGCGCAGTCCGGCGGATACCGATGCTACTGTCAAAGTGGAGAATCCCTACCCGGTTTCGTTTGAGACCGCGCAGGACTGGCGCAAGAATGCGCCATCGCCCGGGCCGCTGCCGCAGGTCCACCTGCCGGTGCCAAAGGTCTTCACGCTAGACAACGGATTGCATGTTTACCTGGTCGAAGACCATTCGTTGCCGGTGCTCAATGCGAGCGTGATCACGCTGGCCGGTGGTGATGCCAATCCCGCGAACAAGCCGGGCCTGGCCGGCTTTACCTCGCGCATGCTGACGGAGGGAACACGCGACCGCTCCGCTACAGAAATTGCGGATGGTGCAGACCAGCTTGGCGCGCAGCTCAAATCGCAGGCGGTAATCGACAATGCGGACACCTCGATCGATGCCTTGAGCAATACGACGGATGCGACCTTCGAATTGCTCTCCGACATAACTGAGCATCCAGCATTCGCGGAACAGGAAGTGGATCGGATACGCAAGCAGCAGCTAACCGCGATCCTGCAGGAGTCTGATGAACCGATTGCGGCAACGTTGCGCGTGGCCGCGAAGGCGCTTTACGGAGACTCTCCGTACGGCTATCCAGCGGTAGGTACGACCGCGTCCGTCAAGTCCATCACCCGTGACGATCTTTCGGGCTTCTGGAATGCGCGCTATGGCCCACAGACCTCGGCGCTGGTGCTGACCGGTGACATCACGGAACAGGAGGCGCGCGCCCAGGCAGACAAATACTTCGGCGTATGGAAGAGCTCAGGCGCCGCTCCGGCGGCCGCAGTTCCCACGCCCGCAACACCGGAGCGCAAGCTGATCATTGTGGACAAGCCCGGCTCTCCACAGACCGTGTTGCTCGCTTTCGGTTTGGGCGTGCCGCGCTCCTCACCGGACTACCCGAGCATTCAGATCATGAACGATGTGCTCGGTGGCCTGTTCTCCTCGCGCCTCAACATGAACCTGCGCGAGCAGCACGGGTATACCTACGGCGCACTTTCGCGCTTCAACTTCAATCGCTTTGGCGGACCGATGTTTGCCGGGGCGCAGGTGCGCACAGACGTGACCGCTCCGGCGGCAAAGGAGCTGTTTGCCGAGCTTGATCGCATCACCACGGATCCTCCGACGCCGGCAGAGTTGAAGCTGGCACAGGACTCGCAGATACGCTCCGTGCCGGGGCAGTTCGAGACGGCCAAGGGGACATCGGCGCGCATCGGCCAGCTCTTCGTCTTCAAGCTGCCGGACAACTACTACGCGAGCCTGCCCGGACAGTTTGCGGCCGTGACGCCGGAGCAGGTGAAGCAGGCAGCGGTTGAGCACATTCATCCCGGGCAGATGATCGTAGTTGCCGTGGGGGACCGCGCGAAGATCGAACCGGGCTTGAAGGATCTGAACTGGGGACCGATCGAGATTCGCGATGCATCCGGCGATCTGGTGAAGTAGCCGAGCGAAAGTCGGCGGCTATGGTGCAAGCGAGATGGCCGGTTTGCCCTCGAGCCGCTGGACGATGTGCTGAGCGATCTGCTCCGCAGAGCCTTCAGGTGCGCCGTTCTCCATGTTCACGAGAACCACGATGGCGCGATCTGCCTTTGGGTTGAAGAGCGCGATGGCGTTGTAGCCGCCAGTTGCGCCATTATGCCAGTACTGGTCGAGCTCAGGGATGTACATCCAGGCGAGGGCGATGCGAGTGCCCGGCGGTCCATCCTCGTGAAGTTCGTGCGAGGCAGAAATCGCAGCGGACAATGTCTTCGCTTCCGGTGGTGCGGTTGATCGCGCATTCGATCCAGGATGCAGTTGCGCGGTGAGATAAGTGAGCATGTCACCGGCAGTGGAGCGGATGGCGCCAGCACCGGCCATGGCGTCCAGATCCCAGGCGTGTGCCGGCTTGCGGTCGCTGCCGTGCGCAGTCAGAAAGCGCGACTGCTGCGCAGCGGAGAGAGCGACAGTGGTGTCATGCATGCCGAGCGGCCCGGTGACTTCCTTACGTAGCAGTTCGGGATAGGGCATGGCTGCCCGGTCCGCGAGCGCCTGGCCCAACAGGCCGAAACCAAGATTGCTATAGAGAAAATCAGTATGGGCCGCCCGCTCCACGCCGTGTTTCGCAAGGAAGGCATAAAGATCCGCGGCGCGATAGTCGGCATAAGGGTTTTGCGGATCGGCGGGATGGAAGTTATCCGGCATGCGGGGCAAGCCGGAGTGCTGCGTCGCGAGATCGAGCAGCGTGATCTCCCGGCCGCTCGGCTTCTTCACCGTGCCCGCGGGCAGCAGCTCGCGCACCGGCTCATCGAGCTTCACATTGCCCTGCTGCACCATCTGGGCCAGGATGAGGCCGGTGAACGTCTTGGTGATGGAGCCGATCTCGAAGAGCGAATCGGGTTTCGCTGCGCCGAAGGCGAAGACGCTCCGCGCGTCGTGGTCCATGACTCCGACCGAGACGCCAATGCCGGTGGACGGCGCGAGAACGCCGCTCTCAAAAGCATGCGCACGTTCGAAGTCCTGGCGCAGCACATTCTCAAGGTTGGAGACGGTCACCGGCAGCAGCGCGGAATCGTACCGGATGGCCGGCGCGGTCTGTGACGATTGCTCGCGATCGAACTCCAGCGGAAGTGCAGAGCCTTGAGACCAGGTTCCCGTCAGCTTGTTTCCACCGGCAGCGAGATCGCCGCTCCAATGGCCCTTCACCACCGGGACATCAAAGCTGAAGCGCGGTGCGGCAAACGTGACATTCGCGCAGGGTAGACCGGAGGCGTGCTGATCCAGACTGTCGAGGCTGCAATCTTCGTCGCCCGACGCATCGCTGCGTACCGTGATCTGGATGCGCAGGGATTCGGAGCCAGCGTGCAGCGTGCCGAGCCAGAAACCATCCACAGCGGAAGGTTTGGTTGCAGCCACAAAGGTGTCGCGCGCGAAAGTGAGCGGCATGGGTCTGCCCTGGTTCCAAGTGCCGGCAAGGGCGCGGCCATCTGCATCCACGGTGCCTTTCCACGAGCCGTGAACAACCGGCACGGTGAAGCGCAGCGACGCTCCGTCGCGATGGACGTCTGCACAGGCCAGTCCATTCGCGCCTTGGTTGGGGCTATCGAGCGTACAACTCAGCGAGCCATCGGCTGCTGTCTTGAGGTGCAGCCGAAGCTGCAGCGGGCCGAGTGAGCCGCTGTAGTCGCCCGCAACGGATGGCGACTGTTCTGCGACTATGGGTGACGCGCCGAAAGCAATCGCAAGAAGGATAGAAAGCAAAGTAAGGAAGCGGGAAGCGGGGCGTGCGGATCGGCCGGCCAGCATGGTGTGCTCCTTTGGCAAATGGTGGCCAAAAAAGAAACACGGCCATTGGACCACACTCGAATGACACAAGCGGCTGCCTAATTAGCGTTCCACGGCACGTGAGCGCATGGTTTCCAGCCGCAAACAGATGATGGCAGCCTACGGCTGCCATCATCACTGCTTGCGATCCATGCTGGCTATGCGCCGACTGGCTCCGCTGCCCGCACGTTGACCGGCGTCAGCCAGTTGTAGCGGTCCGGGCGCGTGCCGTTGACGATGCCGAAGAACTCTTCCGCAAGCTGATGCGTGATCGGCCCCGTTTTGCCGTCCTTTACCAGGATGCGGTCGACGGAGCGGATGGGCGTGACCTCGGCCGCGGTGCCGGTGAAGAAGACCTCGTCCGCGATGTAGAGGATTTCGCGCGGGAGCGGCTGCTCGACAACCGGAATGCCGAGATGACGCGCCAGGGTCAGGACAGAATCGCGCGTGATGCCGCTGAGCACCGAATTTGCGAGCGGCGTGGTGTAGATGGTCGAACCGCGCACGACGAAGAGGTTCTCGCCCGAACCTTCGGAGAGATAGCCATTGGTATCGAGCGCGATGCCCTCGTTGTAGCCGTTGAGGTCGGCTTCCATGCGGATGAGCTGCGAGTTCAGGTAATTGCCACCGGCCTTGGCCATTGAAGGCATGGTGTTGGGCGCGAGGCGATTCCAGGAGGCGATACACACATCCGCGCCGGCATCGCCGGGGACGTACTTGCCCCACGGGAAATTCGCGATGTAGGTCTCGACCGGACAGCCCTTGGGGTTCACGCCGATCTCGCCGTAGCCGCGGAAGGAGATGGGCCGCACGTAGCAGGGCGCGATGCCGTTGGCTTCCACCAGTTCGACGACGGCGGCGTTCAACTGCTCCAGCGTGTAGGGGATATCCATGCGGTAGATGCGCGCCGAGTCCAGCATGCGCTGCATGTGTTCCGGCAGACGGAAGATTCCGGCGCCGCCCGGCTGCTTATAGCAGCGCAGGCCTTCAAAAACCGATGAGCCGTAGTGCAGCACGTGGCTCATTACGTGCACCTGTGCCTTTTCCCAGGGAATGAGTTTTCCGTTGTGCCAGATGTTGGCTGTGGTCTGGATCGGCATGCACGCTCCTCGATCAAACTACGGTAGTTGTCCTGCTTCGATTATAGGGGAGCACGCCAGAGGCTGAATGCGGGCGGGCACGTCGCGTTCTCGCAGGCGGCCCGTGTGCTCGCCTTTGCAGGCGTGACGAGGCGGCTCGCGGAATCGCGGTCGTGCCGCTACGATCTTCATCCAGGCTTAAGCTGGAACCGGATATCAGTAAAACGGGCCTCGCGATCGTGACGTTCCTCAGTCGAGGGCCAAGAAGGATGCATGCCGAAGCTGCGGTGGACGCGAATTTCCCGCATAAGCACAGCGTTTCCTGCGGCATGCCTGTTTGCTCTTCTAGGCGGCGCGCCAATTTTCTGTCAGACCGCCGCAACCAAAGCGGATCTCGTGTCCTTGCCCGATGCACCCGCGCCCACGCTGCCGGCACCCTCGAGCGATCCTGATCAGGGCTCGATTGACTGGTCCGATTCCGGTACACCGCAAGCCGTCGAATCGCAACAGGAATCGTCATCCAGACAGACGCTGCCCAAGCCTGCCGGCCAGAATCCGCAGGCTCCCGCGCCACCATCTCTAAGTGATCTCGGGCTTTCGCCCAGCCAGACGAAACCTGATCCCGATCTGCAGGCGCGGCTCGATCGCCACACGCGCATGCTGCGCATTCACCAGCGTCTCGGCATCATCACGCTGGCGCCGCTCGCCGGAGCCTGCATCACTTCCGCCCTCGCTCCGCCCGATCTGCGCAAAGGCAAGAATAACGAGACCGGCCGCGACATCCACGTCGGTCTGGGCGCGGCCTCTGTCGTTATGTATGGCTTCACAGCCTCCTATGCTATTCGCGCGCCGAGAGTCTCCGACGCGCCGGCCCGCGGCGGTATCAAGCTGCATAAATATCTCATCTACGTCCACGCGCCCGGCATGATTCTCACACCTATCCTCGGCGCCATGGCTTACGACCAGGCCAACAACGGCGAAAAGGTTCATGGAATCGCCTCGGCACATGCCGCTGTGGCGTGGACGACCGTGGCCGCCTATGGTGCAGCGATTGTGGCTGTCTCCTGGCCCATTCATTTCGGGTCGTTGAAGCTATAGGGTTGGAAGCTCTAGCATTGGAACCTCTAGGATCGCCCATGTGCAGGACACTGCTTCTCGCTCTCCTTGTTGCCGCTCCAGTCATGGTTGCCGGTCCAATGACGGCGCAGACAACAGCCGCCGGTCAGGCTGATCAGCAGTGGATGCTGGATCAGTCGACCCTCTCGTATCACATGTCTCATCCCATTCATGAGGTCGATGGCGTCAGTCACGCCGCGCGCGGCAAAGGCGTCTGCCATGCCGGGCAATGTGCCTTCCTGGTGGCCGCGCCGGTGAAATCCTTCGACTCCGGAGATAGTAACCGTGACCTGCACATGCTCCAGACCACGCGCGGCGCGGAGTTTCCTGTTGTCACTGTGCGCTTCCGTTTGCCGCAGGCATCGCTCAGCCAGCCCACGCTGGATTGCGATCTGGAAGTCCAGTTCGCCGGCAACACGGCTCACTACGCGCATGTTGTTTTTCAGCAGGCCATTAACGGCACAAGCCACCACATCACCGGGACTATCCCCTCCACGCTCACCGATTTCAAAATCCAGCCGCCCACCTTCCTGACCGTGCCCATCAAAAACGAAATCCCGGTCCGTGTTGAGATGACCTGGCACCCTTCCTAGCGACTTATACTTCGAAACATGCCCGCGAAGCCCAAGGGCCGGATCGCGCCCCGTATCGATGAGTCAGTCCTGAGCGAGAATTTCGCGGAGCAACTGGCAGCCGGCGCGGCTACGGATGCAACTGCGACAGATACAATCCTGCCGCCGCTGGTGAGCCCGCGCGGACAGCCGGTTACCATCGATGGCTGCGCCTTGCGTTCCGTCACGCTCGCCGATCCGAACGCGCAGCGCGTGCGCATGCGCGACGTGCGTATCGAGAACTCTGATCTGGCCAACATCGACCTGACCGGCGGCCTGCTGGAACGCGTAGAGATTATCTCCACCCGACTGACCGGCGCGAAATGCAACGAGGCACAATTCAGGAGCGTGTTGTTTCAGGAGTGCAAACTCGACCTTGCGATGTTTCGAATGGCGAAGCTACAGCATTGCATCTTCGAAAACTGCAATCTCGCCGACGCAGACTTTTACGAAGCCGACCTTGCAGGCGCCATCTTCCGCAAATCTGACTTGAGCCGCGCGGACATCTCTCATGCCAATCTCGCTGACGCAGACATCCGTGATTGCCGTATTGATGGCATGCGCGGCATGCCGGGCAATGCAGCGGGCCTCCTCATCAGCCCAGATCAGGCCTCGCTGCTCATCACCCTTTTCGGCGTTCGCGTGCAATGGTGAAGCCGAGTTTTGACAAGGTAGGCGTTAGGTAACTTTGTTCGCCTTCTGGCGTGCTTCCCGAGCCATGCATTCCTTCCGGATCGCCTCGTACCGCGCCTGCAACTGATCGAGTTCCAGATCGCTCAGGTTCTCAATATCGATCATCTGATCGCGAGCCGTGTCCACCGCATGAATCAGCTCGTTGAGCTTCAAGTTGATCGCCCGTGCGTCCCGATTCTGCGTGTTCTGAATGAGGAAGACCATCAGAAACGTCACAATGGTGGTGCCAGTATTGATCACCAGTTGCCAGGTATCGGAATAGTGGAAGGCGAACCCAGAAGCGGCCCAGATCACAATCACCAGGACCGCCCCGGAGAACGCCCACTTCGAACCAAGCCAGCTTGACGCCGACGCAGCGAAGCGGCTGAAGCCGTCGTTCGTATTCCTGATCTGCACCTCCACCGCAGGCTGCACCCGGACGCGCGGGCCGGTCTGTGCCTTTGAAGAGGAAGGCGCAGACTTCTGCTTGGAATGGACTGTGCGGCTGGTGCTCATGCAGGCATCATACGCGGTGCATTCTAGGCGGAGCGCCGCACGTTCTGCGGCTCGTTCTTCCCGCGGACCGTCGTTGTCTCCTTCGCGCCGCCCACCTCGTCTGGGTCCGTCGGATCCTCGCGACCCGTCTCTTCCTGGCGCCGTGTCTCCGCAGGAGTCGTCACGGTTTTCTTCTTGTTCTGGTCGTCCTTGGTGCTCATGGCGTATCCCTCCTTTCTCGTACTGAGATGCCGCTTGCCCGCGATCTTGGGCTGGGCGAATTTCTTACTTTCTTGTACCTATAAAAGCCGGGTTGCCCGCGGCTCCGTTAAAATCCGAGCTCTAAGTCACCGAGGACTAAGTCAGCAAAGGGGCGAGAGCATACCGTGAGCAATTTCTGGGACTACTTCAAGCATTCGCTACGCATGTTCTCCAAGAATCCCGGCTTCACGCTCGCCGCCATCGCCGCTCTGGCGCTGGGCATCGGGACCAACACTGCAATCTTCACGGTTGTGAACGCAGTCCTGCTCAAGCCGCTCACCTATCCCGATTCGGATCGCATTGTGCAGTTCCAGCTCACCTCGCCCGATGGCAGCTATCCCAGCGCATCCATTCCGACGTTTTTCAAATGGAAGGCGCAGACGAATGTCTTTCAGGACGTCGCCGCCTATGACGAAGGAGGTCCCGGCTTCAATCTCACTGAGGGGCAACCGGAGCAGGTGCAGGGCCTCCACGTATCGGAGGCCTACTTCCGCCTCTTCGGAGCGCCGGTTATGCTGGGCCGCACCTTCACCCCGCCGGAAGATTCTCCCAACGGTGGCAAGGTCGTCGTTCTCAGTTATGGGCTGTGGAAGCGCAGGTTTGGCAGCAATCCAAACATTGTCGGCACCACGATTTCTCTCGGTAACGAGGGCTACACGGTTGTCGGCGTTCTCGGAAAATCCTTCGTCTCCGATCCCGAGGCGGACGTCCTGCTCCCTTTCCAGTTTGATCCCAACAGCGCGAACCAGGGCCACTACTTTCTTGCTGCCGGACGCCTCAAACCGGGCGTCACCCTCGCGCAGGCAAATGCCATGTTGAAGGTGGCGGCGGACCAGTTCCGCCGCCAGTACCCAGTAGCGCTCGGACCGAAGGAAGGGTTCGCAGTGCAGCCGCTTCGCGACAGCATCGTCAGCGATGTGCGCTCTTCCTTGCTCGTCATGCTCGGCGCCGTCAGTTTGGTGCTGCTGATTGCCTGCGCGAACGTTGCCAACCTGTTGCTGATCCACGCCACCGGCCGCAAGCGTGAGTTCGCTATCCGCGCCGCGCTCGGGGCCGGTCGAACGCGCATCATCCTGCAATTACTCATGGAAAGCGTGTTGCTCGCAGTGACCGGCGGCGTTCTGGGATTGCTGCTTGGCTATTTCGGCGTGCGTGCCCTGCTGGCTTTGAGCCCGGGGGACATTCCACGCATCGGCGAACATGGCGCCGCCGTCGGCATCGACTGGCGGGTGCTTGCATTCACCCTCGGCGTCTCGCTGCTCACCGGGATCGTTTTCGGTCTCTTTCCCGCCATAGCGGCCTCGCGTCCCGACCTCAACTCCACGCTCAAGGAGAGCAGCAATCGCTCCGGCACCGGATTTCGTCAAAGCAAAGCGCGCTCCCTACTCGTCATCAGCGAGGTCTCCCTGGCTCTGGTGTTGATGATCGGCGCTACGCTCTTGATCCGCACTTTCCTCGCTATACGAAACGTGAATCCCGGCTTTCGCTCCGACCACGTCCTCACTCTGCAGATGTCACTCACTGGCGACCGCTACCAGAAGTCACTCGGCGTCGCGCAGCTTTCGCGCAATGCCCGCGAGCGCCTGAACGCCATCCCCGGTGTGGAGGTGGCTGCGTCCACCTGCTGCCTGCCTCTTGAGGGCGGCTATGGTCTGCCCTTCGATATCGTCGGACGGCCAGTGCAGAAAGGGCAGCAGGAGGGCGCCGGTTGGATGAGCGCCTCCCCCGGGTACTTTCAGGTCTTCAAGATCCCCATTCTGCGCGGCCGCGACTTTCGAGAGCAGGACAGCACCGGCGCGCCCGGTGTGGTTCTCATCAACCAGGCAATGGCGAAGCAGTACTGGCCGAAGGAAGATCCGCTCGGCCAGCAGATCGTCATCGGGAAAGAAACAGGTCCACAGTTTGTGGAGCCCGCCCGGCAGATCATCGGTATTGTTGGCGACATCCACGATGGCGGGTTGAACCGCGATCCGCGACCGCTGATGATCGTCCCGCAGGCGCAGGTTCAGGACGGAATGAACGCGCTCATGGCGCGTATCGGTCCGGTGGTCTGGCTCGCGCGCACTCGCACCGATCCTCATCAGTTCATCTCATCGGTGACCGAACAGTTGCGCCAGGCCAGTGGCGGTTTTCCTGTCGCGCACGTGCGAGTCATGGACGAAGTTGTCATTCGCTCCACCGCACGCGAAAGCTTCAACATGCTGCTTCTCACGATATTCGGCGCAGCCGCCCTCATCCTTGCGTCCATCGGCATCTACGGCCTGATGGCCTACTCCGTGCAGCAGCGCACCCAGGAGATAGGCATCCGGATGGCGTTGGGAGCGGACCGCGCCAGAATTCGCAATCTGGTGGTCCTGCAAGGTATGCAATTGGCACTGATCGGCGTGCTCGTCGGCATTGCTGCGTCCTTTGGCCTCACGCGCCTCATCTCCAGTTTTCTGTTCGGGGTCAAATCGTGGGACCCGCTCGCGTTCATCACTATTCCGGTTCTTCTGATGGCAGTCGCATTGCTCGCGGTGTGGCTGCCCGCCGCGCGTGCCTCCAGGCTCGATCCCATGCGTGCGTTGCGTGTCGAATAGATCGCCACACTTCTATCCGAGCACTACTCCGACTGCAGCACTAGTCGCCTCTCCAGGCGGAAACGCAGCACGCTCTCGGCGGGAACCTTCACCTCTTTGCCGCGAGTAAAGACCTGGGTCAACATACCGCCTCCAACACCGGAGAGCGCGCCGATTCCCGCGCCTCTGCCGCCGCCGAAGATGCCGCCCATGAGGGCCCCAATGGCTGCGCCGCCGCCCAGGAATTCCGCCGTCCGCCCGTTTTTGCCCACACCTCGGCGGCTGCTCTCGTCCACATTTGACGTGACCACCCGATATTGCTTCCCGCCAACTGTGACGGAGTAGAGGTCGAGAACCAGTTCAGGACTGCCGGCGGGACCGCCGGTCGTCACCTGCCGAATGAGAAGTTGCGCCGGCGATCCCGCCGGAATGGCCTCGCCGCCTGCAGCATCGAGCACACGCTCTGTGATCATGCCGCGATACAACTGGCCGGTCGTCGTATTCGTGGAGTCAATCGTCTCGTCGGTTCGCACCACCAGGTTGGTCCCGAAGGGAAGTACCTTCGCATGCTCCGGGGTCGGCGCGATGCGGCCGGCATCGTTTAAGACCAGCGATTCAACGTCGCGAACCGGAAATTGATACTGAATCCCCTCCGCGCCGGTAAAGTCGATCGGATCGGAAACCGAAAAATGCCCTACATAACTTTTTCCATTACGTAAGCTCACCGTGTCCACAGAACTGTTGAACACCATGGTCTGCACATCAGCACGGGGAAAGGTGTACTTGATCCCTTGCTGGTCGGTGAACTGGATCGCCGCACCGGCGTATTGTCCGGTGTAGCTGGTGCCGTTGCCCAATATTATTGTGTCCGCGTGCGCCATAAAAAACGCGCACATCCCAATCGCCAGAACCGCTGCTGCCTTCTTTTTCATTGCATGCTCCAGTGGTGCCGTTGCGAACTTCGCGGCCGAAGGCCGCAGTCGCTCGGCGCGCAGATCTCCTGTAACAACAGAAACCTTAAATTTACGAATGCCGGGGGACTGGCGACTCATCATACAGCAGCGCCCAGGCGAGAGCTGGTTATTTCAGCGGTATCCCTTGGTTCGGAAGCGCGACACCGAAACATAGAAAGTATTCGCGTCCATCCCGGGATTGTGCAGGCTGATGTTTGCATTCGATAGATGCTGATATCTGTACCCGATGCTCACCGCCTGGCGTGCCTTACGGAAGATGTTAACGCCCGTTCCAAAATCGACCGTGTACATGAACTGGGAGCCCTGCGGCGACAGCACGCGATCCATGAAGTAGATAAATCCTCCATCTCCGCTCAGGAACGGCTGCACACGCTTGGAGGGAAAGAAGTCGGACTGGAATCCCACCGGACTCAAGCCGCTTCCATATGTGCGCTTGCGCATGGTGTAAGCATCTGGCGCTCCTGGCACCGGCTCATCGATCATCGCGAGCGCGGTCAACTCGGGTGAGTAGCGCATCGTCCAGTGGTCCCAATGTTCGAGTTCGTAGGAGTAGCGCACGTCAATGGGCATGTACTTGACGTCTTTCGCATACCCCCATACATGACCGCTCATCAGCGAAAGCCCCCACCATGCGCCGAACTCATGAACGCCACCCGGCCGCGGAAATACCGGCAGATATTGCATTGGCCGCGACACTGCGGCTCGCGCCATGTATTCATTCGTTCCCGAGCCGGTAGCGTCGCGCTCCGCTCTCGCAGTCGTCGCCGTTTCGGACCATAGTTCCTCATCCTTCCGGCTCGGAGGCTCACTGAAGAACGTCTTCGCCTTGACCCTGCGGGAGTCCCGATACCATGGCGGACGGAAGCGGAGGATATTCGCCGTGCCGCGCGATGGCGTGAGGAACTGATAGACAGTGAGCGCGATTGGATTCCTGCTATTCTCCTCCAGCCGTGGCACCAGATGCTTATCCAGTGCATCTTCCGCTAGAGTCCACCCAAAGCCACCGGCAGGCGTGGTCACCAACTCCACCCATCCCGTCTCGTTCGTGGTAACTCTGCCTTTCTCGTCTGAGAAATAGTGATCGCCATTGTGGCCAATTGCCGCCTCGCCGAATGGCCCGAGCTTCCATTCGAAGCTGTAAGCGGTCGAGAAGGCCAGCGCACGCAGCATCCGCCGCCAGTACGGCCATGTATTCGACTGCTCCAGCGTCATCGATTTGGGGTCATTTTGTATCCAAAGATAATTAGTGATCGAGCCCATGATCGGGTGCCCTACATAGTCGTCCAGAAATGGGTTGTTATCGGACCACACATCCCATCGCCAGCCCTGGACGGAAGCGACATAGCGGTCCCACCACTTCCCATGCGTCGTCTCGTAGCGGTACCAATAACCGGTGTAGAGATTGCCCGCATTCTGAAAGGCGTTGAAGACCGCTGACGAGATAACAAGCTGGCCCACATGGACACGGCAGATGCGCGCATGGGTGCGGTCATAGGGGCAGTCGCGCAGCGTAACTTCAGAAGTGGACGCTTGCTTTGCAGTGCTAGCCGGCACAAACGCAGACACTCCGGATGAGCTTGTCTCCAGATTTGCGACCACCGGCTGGGGCGCATCCGGTAAAGCGTCAGCTGCTGTCTGCGCCTGCACTGGCGGCCCCAATGCAATCAACAATGCTGCCAACAGCGCCGCGCAAGCGAAAAAACGGATGGGATGCGTCATCCGGAATTCCCAGGACGTCCTTAGATGGACAAGCTACTTGCGGCCGTGTATCAGGGGGAAGGTCAGCCGCGTATCCACTGAGAAGCTGTCCAGCATCCAGCAGTTGTACTCAGGCGGGACTACTCAAGCTCGTCCGGCGAATTCCCGAGTCTCCGTCGACAACTTAATCTTCTCGCCTTCCTTGATATAGAAGGGGACCCGCACCTCTGCGCCAGTTTCGAGCTTCGCCGGCTTGGTCACGCTGCCGCTCGCCGTATCTCCGCGCACGCCCGGCTCGGTATAACTCACTACCAGCTCCACCTGCGCCGGTAACTCGATCCCGATCGGGTTACCGTTGTACATATCAATCTTTACGATGGTCCCTTCCACCAGCAGATCCAGCGCATCCTTCATCATCTCCCCGGTGAGCGCCAGCGTCTCAAAGCTCTCCTGGTTCAGGAAGTACGAGCCATCACCATCGCTATAGAGATAGGAGGCATCCACCGTCTCCAAGTCTGGCTCCTTGAACTTGTCTCCCGCCTTGAAGGTCTTATCGAAGACCGCGCGGGTCAACATATTGCGCATCCGCAACCGCACCAGCGTCTGGCCGCCACGGGCTGTGGGCGTGGAAATCTCGGCGTCCATGCAGTAATAGGGCACGTTCTCGTACTCGAAAGTCATCTTCCGCTTCACATCAATTGCATCCATCAATGCAGCCATAGGTCCTCAAAATAGTTTGAAGTATGACGAACTTACTTCCCGGCGGAATAAGCATGACTGGCTGGTTTGGGATTGCGATTGTATCCGCTCAAACCGAACCTTCAGCCGAGACCGCTTCCGATAAGGACAGCTCCTCGATGCCCTCATAGCGCGGAGTCGTCGTCATCAGCTTTTCAATCGCTTCGACAGATCGGATGCCGCCCCGCGCGCCCTCCGCCATGCAATTCATCGCCGCCGCGCCACAGGAGAAATCAAGCTGCCGTTCGAGCGACCATTTCTGTGACAACGCATAAATAAATCCGGCATGGAAGATATCTCCCGCGCCCGTCGTGTCCATCACCGGCACCCGGTACGCCGGTGCATAGTGGAATCGCTCGCCATCCCATGCCAACACGCCATCGGGCCCCAACGTCGCCGCGGTCAGCCGGCATCCGTAGCGCAGCTGTATCTCGCGCAACGCAGTTCTCAGGTTGCGCTCTCCCGTAAGTCTTCCAGGAAAATCCCGGCTCACGATCAGATAGTCGATCTTTTCAATCAGCGCATCGACGCCGGGATAAATCTCATCCAGGTCGGCTACTACAGGGATTTTCGCAGCGCGCGCCCAGCCTGCGGCCACTGTCGCCGCGGCTGTGTCATGGCCATCCACATGGAGTGCCCGCGCGTTCACAATCCACTCGCGCTGTAACTCTTCCGGCCGCAAAGTCACACGTTCATCCCGCCGGCACAAGACGGTGCGTTCGCCGCGGCGGTCTACCAGGATCAGCGATCGGGCGCTCGGCGCTCCCGGCACATGAATCAGCTGCCCCTCGACGCCCATACGGTTGAACTCGCGTGCATGCAGCCGCGCTGCATCGTCGTCGCCCAGTTTGCCTACATAGCGGGTGCTTAGTCCCCAGGTCTGACAAGCCACCACCGTGGTTGCAACCTGCCCTCCAGGCATGACGTGCTCGGTCTCATACTCAACCTTTGAGCCGCACTCCGGAAATTCCGATAACTGGAGGATAGTATCGGTGGCGTTCAACCCCACGCCCACCACATCGACCTTGGGCAACTGCGTCATCCCATGATTCTATCTGGCCGGCTGCCGTTAGAAGCCGGACGGCGCATCAGCCGCGAGTACGTGCTGCGGTAGCGAGCTCGCGTAGCAGGGGCACAGTCTCGTCCCAACCGATGCAGGCGTCTGTCATGCTTTGACCGCGCACCAGCGACTGGCCGGGCACGTGCTTTTGCGCGCCTGCGACTAGATTGCTTTCGAGCATCACTCCAAAGATGCGGCGATCGCCCGAGGCGATCTGTGCGGCGACATCGCGGCAGACGAGGGGCTGACGGGTATGGTCCTTGCGGCTGTTGGCGTGGCTGCAGTCGATCATCATGGCAGGCTGGAGACCGGCCTTGGTCTCGAGGCCTGCGATGCGCTCCACGTTGGCGGCGTCGTAGTTGGTGACGCCACGGCCGCCACGCAGGATGAGGTGGCAGTCGGGGTTGCCGTCGGTGGCGAAGATGGCGGTCTGGCCGTCCTTCGTATGACCCAGGAACGTGTGTGGCTGGCGCGCAGAGAGAATGGCCTCGATGGCGATGCCGGCATCGCCGGAGGTCCCGTTCTTGAAGCCGACCGGGCAGGAAAGACCGCTGACCAGCTGGCGGTGGAGCTGGCTTTCCGTAGTGCGCGCGCCGATGGCGCCCCAACTGACGAGTGCGGCGAGATATTGCGGCGTGATCAGGTCGAGGAACTCGCTCCCGGCCGGAACGCCCATTTCGGCAAGGTCGAGCAGAAGATTGCGTGCCATGCGCAGGCCGTCGTTGATGCGATGGGACTCGTCGAGATGCGGATCGTTGATCAGGCCTTTCCAGCCGACGGTAGTGCGCGGTTTTTCGAAGTAGACGCGCATGACGATGAGTAGATCCTGCGCGAGTTCGGCGGCCAACGGCTTGAGGAGGCGCGCGTACTCGAGCGCAGCGTCGGTGTCGTGAATGGAGCAGGGGCCAACGACAACCAGCAGCCGGCGATCCGCGAGACCGAGGATTTTGAGGATCTGCTGGCGCGTCTGGTAGACGAGATCGGCAGCGGCGTCGGTGATGGGGCGCTCGGCTTCGAGGGTAAGCGGCGGGTCCACGACATTGGCGGACCGTATGCGGAGATCGTCAATTGCGTGTTGCATGGGGATGACAGGGCTGGGCATAGTGAACGTTCTCTTGATTGTATCCGGCGGCGAGGCCGCAATCGGGTAGGCTGTCGATCATGAACGCGAACAGCCAAGCGAACAACAAGGCGAAGCCCCAAGCGAAGACCAAGGCGAACACGAAAGGGAACAGCAGGAGTCAGGCGCGAGCAGTTATTGTTTTCGCAATCGCAACCGTGGCGGGCTTGAGCGCCGCTTGCGGGCAGGCGAAGTCCGGACTATACGGCAACCTGACGCTGGGGGTGGATGGCACGGCTGTAACCGGCGCGTTCTCAGATGCGCGGCCGGGCAATGGCACAGAGGATGCACCGCAGTTCAGCTGCCTTTTTGTATTGCGCGGGGAACTCGGGAGTGGAGCGGATGGTGCGACGAAGGTGACGGTATGGTCGCCGCCGGATACTGCCACCACCAGCGGCACACTGACCTTCGAGAAGGACGCGGTGAAACTGCGTCTTGCGGGCGATCCGGCCGGTTGCGTGGCGACGGGAGACACCTTCGCGTCACAGGCGTATGAAGAACCCTCGGTCAAGGATGGCAAGTGGACGTCTGTGCGCCTGGTGAGCGCGACCACGGCGGAGGCGCGGCAGGCTCCGGTGAATGGCAGCTCCGCGAAGGCGCGGCTGAGCAAGGGCGATGTTGTGGTTGTCTACCGGCGGATTGGTCCGTGGCTCGAAGGTGAGGACCTGAACGCGCAACGGGCGGTGCGCGGCTGGCTGCGCGAGAGCGATCTGGCGCCGGGCCAGCCGTAAGGTTCATCTCCCGGTAGGTTCGAGGAACTCGACTTTGTCCTGGCTGCCGATCACGACTTTGGTGGCGATGCCGAGGAAGAGTCCGTGCTCGACGACGCCAGTGGTGCCCTTGAAAGCTTCGGCGGCTTGCTCCGGACTCAGGCCGGATTCGATCAGATTGCAGTGCAGGATGTAGTGCTGGCCATCGGTGATGTAAGGCTCGCCGTCATCGTTTCTGCGGAGCTCGGATGCGAAGCCCTGATCGCGCAGGCGGCGCTGGGTGGTCTCCCATCCGAAGGGGACAATCTCCACCGGTACGCTGAAGACGGAACCGAGCTTGTCGACGATCTTGCGTGGATCGACCGCGACCAGCATGCGGCGGCTGGCCATGGCCACAATCTTCTCGCGCAGTAGCGCGCCGCCATGACCCTTGATGAGCGCGAGCGTGCCGCGCTGCACCTCGTCGGCGCCGTCGATCGTGAGGTCAAGCTGCGGCTGGCGGGCGAAGTCGGTGAGCGGGATGCCGAGCGATTCTGCCTGACGATGGGACTGGATGGAAGTGGCGATGCCGACAATGTGAAGGCCATCGCGCACGCGGCGTCCAATCTCGTCGATGACCAGTGCTGATGTCGAGCCGGAGCCGAGGCCGACGGCCATGCCCTCTTCCACCTGGGCTGCCGCCCATTGCGCGGCGCGGCGCTTTGCTGCCTCTGCGGGATCCTGCGATGTGTTGGGACTCATGCCCATCCGTGATATCACGCAACCGGCCGAACACTCCAGCGAAGTCTACGGATGCGGTGCAGGCGGCGCACTCTGCGGCTGGCCGGCAGGAGTTTTTCCCTGCGCAGGCTGCTGGTTGTTGGTCGTGATGTCCTGTCCTTGGAAGGTGATCTTGATGGAAGATCCGAAGCGCTTGTAATTGCTGTACTTCACGATGGAGCGCACATGCACATCTTCCGAGAGGTAGCCTTTGCCCCCACCGAAATGCAGGACGCCATCCGCCTTGCTGTAGACAGGGAACCAGAATTGCCCGTCGACCTGCTCGCGATACGTGGTGAATGGCAATGAGAGATCCTCATGCCCGGGCCGTAGATCGTCTGGAACATTCTTCGCGCTCACCACGACGATCTGCAGATCGTGCTGGTCGACCCAGATGCGGCCCAGAATGTAGCGCTGGCCCTTCTCAATCTTCTTGGGAGCGACATCGAAGACATAGGTATCGAGGTCATCGACCTTCTGGCGGCCGACGTAGGTGATGTTGTAGAGCGGCAAATCTTCGGTGGTGAGCACGAAGGGCAGACGGTGCTCGATGTCTGACATGTCGGCCGGCGTCATCATGATGCGCTCCAGAGAACTGGCGGGCGCAAAGGTGACGTGTTCGAGCTTGGCGCCTTTGCCGTCGTAGGAGATGTCGGTGACCTGCTGATAGCCGCCATCCGGATGGCCGTCATCGTTGATGGTTTCGATCTTTACGCTGCGGGTGTAGGTGTACTGGTCCATCGCCTGGCGGAACTCGGACTCTTTCGCTGCGAACTTCTGGATGATCTGGTCTGGCGGAATGGAGGGAGTGGATTTGTCGAGCGGGCCATAGCCGGAGTCAGTGGGCTGCAATTGCGTGTAGCTGGCCTGGGCGTGCAGGCGCGGCAAAGGGAGAAGCAGCAGACCGAGCAGGCTGAGCGTGAGCAGACGGGACATGACAGCGAGTACCTCTTGATTCGGGGGAGAAAAGCTCCCAAACAGATAAGACGTTCCAGAGGCGAAAAAGACGGCGAGCGCGACCGGCCGCACCTGCCAGCAAACAGCATCAGAATACCAGTGCACAGCCATCAGATCTCAACGGAATAGGTGTAACCTTGCAAATCGAGAAGAGGAGACTTCGTGAGACGAACTACGAGCGTGTTCCTTAGCCTGCTGTTTCTTGTGCTGGCTACGCTGCCGGCCCTCGGGCAACAACGGCGCGATCAGTTCTATAACGGAGTGCGCGACGGCGGCCACGGTGGTAATTACTACAACCAGAGAGATCGTGATTGGGACCGGCGGCACCACCGCGATCAAGGCGGCATTGGTCCTGGGACGGGTGCGGCGATTGGGGGCGCCGGCGGTGCTGTGCTGGGCGCAGTCCTTGGCGGCGGCCTGAAGAGCACGATTATCGGTGGTGCGGCCGGCGCGGGAATCGGAGCCGTGCTGGGGCAGGCGAATCAAAACAGCAAACGCGACAACAGATACCGGCGCTAGATATGCCGCGACCAAGAAAGGCTGATTGCATGAGAGGCGTTTCGAGAATTCTGGTTTTCACTATCGCGCTCGCGTGCCCGGTGTCTCTGCTGGCTGCACCTCAGGCGCAGAGCGCGCCGGCAGACACCACAGGCACCCAAAACTGGACCATCGATCAAGTAGTAACCGACACGGTTTCCGATGCATGGCATCAGGGCGGGGAGACCGAGGCGGGCTTCTTTGCGATTGTGAAGACGATGGCGCAGTTCGCCGCACAAAAGCGCGATGTCACACTCCCGGATTCACAGGAGGCGGGACGGCGCATGGGGCAGTACATCAAGCAGCAGGCACGTCTGGATCATCAACAACTGCTCTACCCAATCGTGGACAAGGCGGTGCGGATGGTCGGCAAATCAGCCGCAGCGGACACCAGCGCGACACCTGCGGCGAAGCAGTAGCGCATTCCAGCAACCAGTGGAGACCGTATGGCGGCCTTGCGAGGCCGCCGTCGCCATTGTGTGATCATCCCACCGATAGAGGTCTGGCGTGGCGCTCGTTCTGACTCTCAATCCGGGCAGCAATTCGCTGAAGGCAGATGTGGTGGAGGTGCGGGCGGAGCAGCGCTTTGGATGCGAGAGCGCGACGCGTACTAGCGCCATGGTAGAGAACATCGGCAAGCAGGAGCCGGCAAGCTTCTCGCGCATGCAGGGGCGCGAAACGGCTGAATCGCATCAGGTGGAGGCGAAGAGCTTCACGGATGCCGCGGGTGCGTTGCTGGATTGGCTGCGCCAGCAGGCCGGTGAGCACGGCGCCAGCTATGAAGATGTCGAGCTCGCCGCCGTGCGGGTGGTGCATGGGGGTACGCGCTTCGATAAGCCGGTGGTCGTAGACGCGTCGGTCGAAAGAGAGATTGAAGCACTGCAGCGATTTGCTCCACTGCACAACGCGCGCTCGCTGGAGGTGATTCGTGCGCTGCGCAAGCATGCGCCAGAGATGAAGATTGCCGCGGGCTTCGATACATCGTTCTATCGAAAGATGCCGGAGGTGGCGTGGCGTTATCCGCTGCCGCAAGAGTTGGCGGACAAGCATGGCATTCGCCGGTATGGATTTCACGGCTTCTCGCATCGCTCTCTGCTGGAGCGCTACGCGCTGGAAACGAAGAGGCCGGTCGAAGAGATACGGCTGGTTTCCCTGCACCTCGAGAGCGGTTGCTCGGCAACGGCGATTCGCGATGGCGTGGCCGTCGATAACTCCATGGGGCTGACGCCGCTCGAAGGGCTCATGATGGGGACGCGCAGCGGCAGCGTGGATCCGGCGATTGTGCAGGTCCTGATGGAGCAAGCGGAGCTGAATGTCGACGGCGCGCTCGAGGTGCTGAACAAGAAGTCCGGACTATTGGGCGTTTCGGGCATCTCGCTCGATACGCGCGTGCTGATGAAACAGCTTGAGGAGCCACGGGCTGCGCTGGCGATGGAGATGTTCTGCTACAGGGTCGCAAAACAGGTGGGCGCATATCTCGCAGCGCTTGGGGGTGCAGAAGCGATTGTGTTTGGCGGCGGCATTGGCGAGGATGAGCCCATGGTGCGGGCGCGCGTATGCCGCACGCTGCGCTGGGCGGGCGCGGAGCTGGACGAAGAGGTGAACAAGCGCAGCATCTTCCAGCCTGGACGACTGAGCACACCCAATGCTGGGCTGGCCGTGTGGACGCTGCCGGCGGCTGAGGCGGCGCAGCTTGCGTTCGAGTGCGCGGCGCTTATTTAGACAGTCTTATTCCCAATGCCGACGAACGCGCTCAGCGGACCCCGATGACCGCAGTTCCGAACGCTGGAATCGTCATGTGGTCCATCCGAATCGTCTTGTTTTCGTAACCGTAACTGTTCAACAGCATCAGCCCGACGCCGCCCTGGACCCCTTGCGCCGTCAGATCGTATGTCACAATCTGGGGCTTATCGCTCATGTTCAGGGCCACCAGGACGGAGCGTCCGTTCCCGAGATAGTGGCGCAGGAAGGTGAAGACATTCGGGTCATCCGGATTGATGCTGACGTATCCGCCGCTCACCAGTGCCGGCTCGGTGCGGCGCAGCACCAGTAGTTGCTTGTAGAAGTTCAGGATCGAGTCCGGTTGCTTGGATTCAACCTCGACGTTGTAGGTGACCGAGCTCGGCGGTATCGGCAGCCACGGCTTGGCTGTCGGGGTGGTGAAGCCGGCGTTCGGCCGCTGCGGCGTCCATTGCATCGGCGTGCGCTCGCCGTCGCGGCCCTTGTCTTTCGGCCAGCCGGTCACGCCGACAGGGTCGCGCACATCTTCCACACGTGTCGGCACCGTCGTGCGCATGCCAATCTCCTCACCGTAGTACATCTGCGGTGTGGCACGCGGCAGCAGTTCCAGCGCAGCCATCAGCTTTGCGATCTCGTCGTTGTGCTTGCCGTCTCCGTAGCGGTCCCACTGCCGCGCCTGGTCGTGATTGCTGAAGAAGTACTCCGGCCAGCCATGCGCAGGATTGTTCTCTACGTCATCGAAGAGCTTGCGAAACTTGGTCGCCGAAAGCTCATTCGCATCCGCGATCTGAAAATCCATCGGCAACTGCACTTCGTCATTGTGCGTGCCATACATCTTTGATAGCTCAATAATGTTAGGCTCGTCCGCTTCCGAGATCAGCACCGGATTACCCGGATAGCTATCCACGAGCTTCCGCATCTCCTTGAGCACATCATGCACCTCGGGCAAATTGTCGGTGTATTTGTGCTCGATGTTCGGATCGCCAAAGGCGTTCTTACCCGGCAAAATCGGATCGTCGTGCAGGTTGGGGTCTTCGAAGAGGCGCGAGATGGCATCAATGCGAAAACCAGCGACCCCTTTGTCGAGCCAGAAGCGCAACACGTCGTACATCGCCTTGCGCACCTCGGGATTGCGCCAGTTCAGGTCCGGCTGCTGCACATAGAAATAGTGATAGTAGTACTGTTTTGTTTTCGGATCGAAGGTCCACGCGGAGTGCCCAAACCATGACTGCCAATTGTTCGGCGGGCCGCCGTCCTTGCCATCGCGCCAGATATACCAGTCGCGCTTGGGGTTGGTGCGCGATGAGCGCGACTCCAGGAACCACGGGTTCTGGTCCGAGGTGTGGTTCATCACCATATCCATGATGACGCGGATGCCCTGCTGCTTCGCCGCCTTCATCAGGTTGTCGAAGTCGCCCATGGAGCCGTATTGCGGATCGATCGCCTCGTAGTCGGCGATGTCGTAGCCGAAGTCGACCTGCGGGGAGGGATACATGGGTGTGATCCAGATGGCATCGATGCCCAGCGATTTTAGATAGCTCAGCCGCTGCGTAATGCCCTTGATGTCTCCCAGACCGTCGCCGTTCGTATCCTGAAAGCTACGTGGATAAAGCTCATAAATCACCGCATGCTTCCACCACACATCGCCATTCGTCTTGAGAGGTTCCGCCCGGGTTTGCGCTACGGCCGTAGTGGCGCACGCCAACATCATCAGACAGAGCAAGGTCCACAATCTCCGCATGCCGTACCCTCCGCAAAACAAACGCCAGCATACGCGAAGAGTGGCAGAGCGGCACAGCCGATTGCTTGACCGTCACGTATCGCGACCCACACAATGGCACCCGTGCATCCGCTGCTGGACCAGACCCGGGAGTTGCTGGCTGCGCCGTTGGCCGGCTGCTCCGCCGAGCAGGTTGGCCGTCATCCGGGCGGCGATCCGGAGCGGTGGAGCGCGCAGCAGGTGATCGAGCACCTCTCCGCCACCTGGCGCTCCACTGCCAACGGGATTGAGGATCGTCTGCAAAAGAACAGGGCGCTGCGGACCCGCCCGACGCTGGCGCAGCGATGCAAGCAGCTAGCTGTTTGCAAATGCGGCTTCTTGCCGAGGCGCCGCAAAGCGCCACCGGCGGTGCTGCCCAGTGAGCACGCTGACCCACTGAGTGGCGATGAACTGATTGCCCGCTTCAGTGCGACGCTTGCCGCCCTGGACCGGACGCTGAATCGCATTGAGCCGCAAGCCAAGGGCGCGCCCGTGCTGACGCACTTTTTACTGGGGCCGATGAATGTGCGGCAGTGGCGGCGTTTTCATCGCGTGCATGCGCGGCATCATGCAAAGCAGATCGAGCGTGCGATTCATGGCGGCTGACCCGCAACAGATTATTTGATCTGGCTCAGCAGCAGCTTGCCGATGGTTTGCAGCTGCATGTTTGAGGTGCCCTCGTAAATTTTGCCGATCTTCGCATCGCGGTAGAGCTTCTCAACGGGATAGTCCTTCACGAAACCGTAACCACCGAAGATCTCGACAGCTTTGCTTGCTGCGCGCTCCGCTACCTGCGAGGCGAAGTATTTGGCCATTGCCGCCTCTTTTACGAAGTCAAGGCCAGCGTCCTTCAGCCGAGCGGCGTTGTAGACCATCAGCCGCGTTGCCTCGATCTCGACCGCCATCTCGGCGAGCTGGAAGAGCACGCCCTGGAACTCCGCGATGGGCTTACCGAACTGCTTGCGCTCCTTTGCATACCGCGCGGCGTGATTCCAGGCACCCTGCGCCAGGCCGAGCATCTGCGCGCCAATGCCGATGCGGCCCTCGTTCAGGGTCTCGATCGCAATCTTGTAGCCTTTGCCCAATTCGCCGAGGACGTTCGCCGCGGGAACCTTGCAGTCGTCGAAGATGAGTTCGCAGGTGGAAGAGGCGCGGATGCCGAGCTTGTCTTCTTTCTTGCCCACGGAGAATCCAGGGAAGTGCTTCTCCACCAGAAACGCGGTGATGCCTTTATAGCCTGCCTCGCGATCCACGCTGGCAAAGACGATGAACAGGCCGGCCTCCTTCGCATTGGTGATCCACAGCTTCTGCCCGTTCAGCACATAGTGGTCGCCCTTGCGCTCGGCCCGTGTCTCCAGTGCAAAGGCATCACTGCCCGAGCCAGCCTCGCTCAGCGCGTAGGCGCCGACCATCTCGGTTGCGAGCTTCGGCAGATAATGCTTCTTCTGGGCTTCGTTTCCCCAGCGCAACAGCGCGTTGATGGAGAGGGTATTCTGCACATCCACCATCACGCCGACTGAGGGATCGACCGCGGAGATCTCTTCCACCGCAAGAATGGCCTCGAAGAACGTACCGCCGGCGCCGCCGTACTCCACCGGAATTTCAATTCCCATCAAACCGAGATTGAAGAGTTGAGGAAGAAGTGAAGGGTGAAAGTGCTGCTCCTCATCCATCTTGCGCACCAGCGGGCCGATGATCTCGCCGGCAAACTGGCGAACGGTATCGCGGAACATCTGCTCGTCTTCCGAAAGCCGGCTCAGCGGTGCAGCGTGCGGGGACTCGAGGGCAGCGACAGCGGACATATGGAACACCTCACTTCTACAGATTGACGTCGGCAGAGGCCAATGCGGTCTCAGTCCAAACGGGAAAGTGTAGCAGGATGAGTTGAACGCACGCATCTTGGTGTCATCGCGTCATTTTGCAGCCCGATGGGCGCCTGTCTTAAACTGGTTGACAAATTCCATAGGCATAAATATTTTATGCCTATGACTAATACGCCTAAACCTGTGACTCCTTCCGGAGCGCTCCCCATGTTGATCCTGCGCGTGCTTCACTCCGGGTCGCTTCACGGATATGCAATTGCACAGCGCATCCATGTCCTGTCGAGCGAGGTGCTTGGCGTCGAAGAGGGTCTGCTGTATCCCACGTTGCAGAAGATGTTGTTGAAGGGATGGGTCACGGCGGAGTGGGGCATCTCGGAGACGAATCGGAAAGTCCGGTTTTACAAACTGACGCCGGAAGGCCGCAAGCAGTTCAAAGCGGAGCTCTCAGACTACGATCGTGTCTCGGGTGCAATCCGCAGCATCCTGAACACCGCTTAAGGGAAGGGCACTATGGCCGAACTGTTGCGCCGTCTTCGTTATCTGCTGCAGCAGCGTCGTCTCCATCGCGAGCTTGCGGACGACATGGAGTTTCATCGTGAAATGGCGGCGCGCTCCGGAAACGGTAATTTCGGGAATATGCTGCGTTTGCAGGAGCAGGCACGCGAGGCGTGGGGCTGGATGTGGATCGACAGGCTGACGCAGGACCTGCGCTATGCGGCACGCATTCTGCGACGGTCGCCCGGGTTCACGGTGACCGCTGTGCTCGTCCTGGCCATCGGGATCGGAGTGAATGTAACGGCCTTCAGCCTGTTCAATCTGATCACGTTGAAGCCTCTGCCCATTCGGGATCCGGAATCGATTGTGCGGCTGGAGCGGCGATCGCCGGAGAACATTACATCCGAAATGCCGTATGCCTCGATCGTCTTTTACCGCGAGCACGCCAGGACACTGTCGGCTGTTATGGCGACCATGGGCGTTCCACCGATGGAGTTTGAGCGGGACATGCAGCCGGTCACCGCAAACTTCGTGACCGCCAACTATTTCTCTGAGCTCGGAACGCAGGCAGCCTTGGGGAGTCTTCAACTTCCCGCCCAGCAAAATGGGCCTCCCGCGGTGGTGCTGAGCTATGGCTTCTGGCAGCGACGCTTCGGCGGGGACAGATCCGTCGTTGGCCGCATTGTTCAGATCAACAAAAAGCCTGCAACCATCCTCGGAGTCACGCCGGATGCTTTCGCAGCGCTCGATGGGCAGGAGTCTGACTTGTGGCTCTCACTGCTGCAGCAGCCCTACTTTGTCGAAGGCAGTAAAGCGCTGACCGATACAAACTCCGGTGGTGAGGCGCGCATGTGGGCGCGGCTCGCGCCCGGCGCCACGCCCAAAGCTGCCGAGCAGGAACTACTGGCATTGACAAACCAATTGCGCAAACAGTTTCCCAAGCTGATCTGGGATCACGAATACATTTTGAGCGAGCCCGGCGGTCACGGAAAGATCATGCGGCCGGAGATGTACCAGGTCGCTGCGATGGTGGGTGCTCTGGTGTTGCTCATCCTTGTGGTGGCCTGCGCCAATCTGGGCGGACTGATGACGGCGCGAGGCATCTCGCGAGAACACGAAATCAACATCCGCGTGGCAATCGGCGCAAACCGCAAGCGTATCTTCCGCCAGCTTTTCACGGAAAGCCTGCTCCTGGCATTCCTAGGTTCGATTGCCGGACTTGCGCTGAGCTGTGTCGTGATGCGCGTGACGCTGGTGGCCACGGATGCTCCGGGCTGGATGAGCGCGATTCCCGACTGGCGTGTGCTGCTGTTCACAGCGGGCATGTCTGTGCTCGTCGCTGTGCTCTTTGGGCTCGTTCCGGCGTGGCAGGTTGCGCGCCAGCGCCAGCGCAGAACATTAGCGCGGCAGATCCTGATTGCAGCGCAACTCGCGGCGAGTTCAGTGTTGCTGATCGTGGCAGCACTGCTGGTCCGTGCTGCGCATCATGTGCTCTACACCGATCCTGGCTTCGGCTACGAGCAGGTTTTTGGTATCGCTCCGGGGCTGGAGAGCCACGGCTACACGCCGTCGGCGGCACGTATCTACCTGGACGACCTCAAGAGCCGTCTGCGAGGTCTCCCCGGAACCGAGTCGGTGGCGCTCTCCCAAATGCCAATGCTGGGCAATGGCGCCACCTCATACATGACCGTCGACATCGGCGGCCATCCGGTCAATATCTACCCGAACTGGGTTGATCCTGAATTTTTCAAGACCATGGGCATTCCGCTGCTTCGTGGACGCAACCTGTTGCCGAATGAGCCGAACGCCGTGATCGTGAGCGAGTCGCTCGCGCGGAAACAATGGCCGGGCGTGGATGCTTTGGGCAGGCGACTCTGGCGGGACGGAAATAACAAGGACATCATCGTAGGTATTGCGGGAAACGCCAGAATCAAGTCCATGAGCGACGGCGATGCCGTGGAGGCCTACTGGCCGGTGCAGTTGGCGAACATGCCCGCGATGACCCTGGTGGTGAAGACGGCTGGGGACCCTGGCAATCAGCTCGCTCAGGCAAGGGCAATTGTCGAGGGGCTGAATCCGAAGCTGTTTCCATATATCTGGCTTCTCAAGTCGGGCTTTCGCAAAAATGCAGAGGGACTTGAGAAGGTTGCGATGGTGGTCAGCCTGCTCGGTCTGGTCGCTATTGCAATGGCGGCCCTCGGCATCATTGGGCTAGTCGCTTACTCCGTTCTGCAGCGGACAAAGGAAATCGCCATCCGGCTTGCATTGGGAGCGAAGCGCCTTCAGGTGATCGCCGCAGTCCTGAAGCAATTCTGCTGGCCGATCGCGCTGGGCACCATTGCCGGTGTAGGAACAGCGGCGGGAACGTCCAAATTCCTGCGCAAGTTTCTCTTCGGCATCGGCAATCTTGATCCGCTGAGTTATGCCGCGGCGATTGTCGTGTTGATCGCCCTCATCGGGGTGGCCGCAGTCACGCCGGTGCGACGCGCTCTGCGCCTGGATGTGGCGAGAACGCTCCACTACGAATAGTTACGTCTGCTTCAGTTCCGGGCTGTAGAGCTGGTGCTCAGGCAGGCAGGCCGGGACCGCGCTCTGCTGCGGATTGCGTGCTGTGGGATTCGGATCGTCGGCGTGACGCCCAGGGTGAGCGATGCACGATGGCCAGTTTTTCCCGCGAGAGAATCTTCCGCGACTGCGTGCGCGCGTGGTTCGCCCACGGCCCTACCGGGTCAAGCTTGAGATAGATCATCCAATGGCGTAGGGCACGGCGGCGCTCACCGGTGCGCTCGTAGGCCAGCGCCAGGTTGTAGTGAGCGTCGGCATACTTCGGCACCAGCCGGATCGCGTTCCGGTATGCCTCGATGGCGTCGGGCAGCCGTTCCAGCTCGTCGAGCACGTTGCCAAGGTCAAAGAAGGCCAACGCATATCCCGGATCGGAGACGGTGGCGCGGCGGTAGAGCTCTTCCGCGCGGCGGAAGGAGCGCCGGTTGTAGCAGATCGTTCCCAGATTGATCGCGGACGGCGCGTGATGGGGATCCAGATGCAGCACCTGTTCATAGCCTTCCGCCGCTTCTTCCAGCCGCCCGCTTTCTTCCAGTTGCACCGCCTGCAGGAACAGCGCGGAGACGCGGGACTCCAGCGCAACCGTATTGGCGCTGGTGTTCGGAACCACGCTCAGCGTGCCGGGTGCGGGGGCTTCGAAGTCGAAGACGAACTGCCGCGCAATTGGCTCCATGACTGCGCCAGAGTGCCGGAACAGCACACGGGAGCCGCGACGCGATGCGGTCGCTTCCAGCAGGGGATTGCTCATGCCGGAGACAGCCTGCATGGCATCGACGGAAGCTCGAATGTTGGCCACGGAGACGCGGTTCGCGCGGAGGTCGCGCAGCTTTCGGAGTTTGACGAGATCCTGAAAGCCATACGACTCGCCCGTCTCGATCAGGCCCGCACGCTCCCATGCCATAACCTGCTTGGCACGAAGGCGCAGAATGCGAAGAACGTCCTGACGGCTATATCTGCTCACAGCGCCACGCTCGTCGAGGGGACGAAGCCCCGTCTGCTAACGCATCTTGCTATTGCGGTGCCCCAACCATCTACAGCGAAATGCTCTCATCGATCGACAACAACTGCTTAGCATCTCCGCTTTTGGGAAAATGCTTTAGCGCGATTATGCGGAGTGATGCGGAGCGGTGCAAGCTGGAAACGGTAAATAAGCGAGGAAAAATAGGTACGAAACCCGAAAGGAACCGAAGTTGGTTCTACCTTATCTGGAGCCGACGACCGGACTTGAACCGGTGACCTGCCGATTACGAATCGGCTGCTCTACCAACTGAGCTACGTCGGCACTCCTGGAACAGACTTCCCATTGTCACGCCTTGCCTGAGTTCTGCGCAGAACTGGCTTGCGTTCCACCCCGCCGACGAAGACCTGTCGCCGGCGGCCCGGGTCTGACGAAAAGCGGCATTCACCTCTACTGCTCGACGGATACTGCAGGAAATCTGCTGATTGGATTGTAGCGTCGGCCGGCCTGAGCGGTAAAGCTGAGGCACGCCGCGAAGGCCGATCGCGCGTTGGCCTCGGTTAACGGAAATCCTCTCTCGCGCCGATGATGCCATGAGAGCCCACAGAAGAGCACAGAAACGTACAAGGACGCATTCTTTGCCCCCTCAGCCCTCAGGGATCCTTGCATGAACCCCGCGAGGACAGGTTGTTCGTGCGGAGAGCGCAGAAGGACCGTGGAGGCGGATGAAGGATTGTGTCGAAGGCCTGAGAAACTGACGGGAAACAACCCTGTTTGTCGGAGAGGCAGACACGAAAAAGCCACCCGGCAACAGGGTGGCTTTTTCTTTAGGGAGAATAGTTCCAACGGAGGCAAGGCCATCAGAACTTTCTTGGCGTCATAGTATGGGTGGCCTATTGGGGTGTCAAGGCCAAATCATTTTCGCTGTAAATGGCAGATTTTACAGTGTTTGCTCGAACCTCACCGGCGGGCGTTACTAAGGCAAATATTCGCCTTTTATTCGCTCTGAGCAAATTTGTGTTCCGGGTAACTCTTGCTGTTTCTTGGCCTTAATCGAAACTCTGCACCAGAGTTGGTTCAATTTGGGACACACAAGACCGTGGCGTCTGGACGACAAACAGTCGCGCGCCTGCCACACTTTCATCCTGATCACCGCAAATTGAGCTTGATGAACTCCATGTCCTCTACCGAGGAGGCCGGCTTGCCCCGGGCAACGCGATAGAGCGCCCGCCCGCCGCCTAGAAAGATGCCCAGCAGAAATGTCGCGCCGCAGGTGATGAGGCAAAACGTGACGACGCTTACCAGCAGGCGCGCAGCCTTGGTCGGCTCAGAGACGTACCCTGCCGGATTATTCCAAGTCACAGACGCTTCGTAGTTGACCTTGTCCAGGAGCTTGTGTGCGTCAGCGGCATCGAAACCTCCGCTGGTGATTGCGACCAGCAGACCACTTCGCCGGGTTGCGAGAGCCTGCGTGTTGCTCTTCTCCAACGCCTCGGTGAATGGCTGCTGCGGCTGATTGCCCGCTTTCAGGTAAGCAGCGATTGCCCGCTCGCGTTCCGCGGCAATCTGTGGCGTGGGGTATTCGATGATGGTGAGAGTGCCTTCGCCGCTGCGCAGGTTGAAGCCGCCGCTCAGGATCTCGGGACTCTTGCTGAAATCGACGAGCGACGCAGGCAGCACCCCACCGCTGCGCGTGTAGGACTCCGGCCCCAGCGAGTAGCGCGTGTGCGTCGGCTCGAGATCAGTGCGCGGCAGGAAGCCGGGAAGTGACGGCGCCACACCGGCTGCTCCACCAATCATCGGCACCTTTCCCGCGAGCTCGCGGAGTGCCGCGGCAGACATTGCAGTCAGGTGGTCAAACTTGGCATCTACCAGCGTCGCGCCATTCCAGAAGAGCACGCGGTCGCCGTTGGCCGCGCCGCCCTTGCCGATATCCTCCGGAGCCATTCCCGGGATGCGGTAGAAGGTATACGCAGAGTAAGCGCCGGAAGCATCCCCGAAACGCATCGCCCGGATGGTCACCGTATTGATGTTGTTCTTGTACGTGCCGGAGGCGAAATCGCGGAAACCATCCTCCACCAGCACCTGCGAATTCGCGGGGTCTGCGGTACCCGGCGCAGCGGTCTTTTGCAATTGACCCTGAAGCTCGAATCCGGCAAAACTCTCCGGCAGCAGCGGAGCGGGCGCGGCCGTGGCGATCACTTTTTTCGACAGCGATTGAGTGGAGAGCTGTTGAGCCCCAAGCGCCGGTGCGAGAAAGCACGACGCCAGCAAAGCCGTGGCAACTATCGAGAGACGAAGGGAACGCAGCGACATCACCTATAAGTTTACTCTTCTGATGCGGGCGTTGACTCGATTTTTCCGGCGAGGATCACTCGGTACTGGAAGCATGACTGCTGTTCTGCGCAATCCGCAGTCCGCTTAAGCCATTCACATACTTTGCCACGCCACGGTAGAGCGATTCGGCGATGCGCTCACGATACTGCGGATCACCAAGCTGTGTTGCATCGTCGGAATTGGTGAGAAACGAGATCTCCGCCAGGATAGAAGGCATGTTCGCGCCGATCAGCACCACGAACGGAGCCTTCTTCACTCCGCGATCGCGCAACCCGGGATTTCCGCGCTCGAGTCCGGCGTAGAGCGAAGTGTCCACGTCCGCAGCAAACTCGCGCGACTCGTCGATCTTGTCCTTGAGTGTGATCTTTTTGACCAGTCCGGAGAGCTCGTGGATCGACTCATCGGAGACGGCGTTCTCTCTTGCCGCGACCTCCAGAGCATCAGGGGACGTAGTGAAGTTCAGATAGTAGGTTTCCACGCCACGCGCCGTTGGGTCGGAGCTGGAGTTGGCATGCACGCTGATGAAGAGGTCGGCCTGCGCCTTGTTTGCAATAGCCGTGCGCTGCTCGAGCGGGACAAAGGTATCGTCATCGCGGGTATAGATCACGTCCGCGCCCATCCGCTGGCGTAGCAGTTTGCCCAGGCGCAGCGCGACATCGAGCACCACATCTTTCTCCTGAATGCCGCCGGGCCCGAGGGTGCCGGAGTCGTGCCCGCCGTGGCCTGCGTCCACCACGATGCGGCCAATCTTTAGCCCCAGCGCACGGGTCAGCGAGCGCTGTCCGCCAACTGTCGAAGCAGCCTCGTGCGAGGCGCTTCTGGGAACCGCGTCTTCATCGTCATCGTCGGCCGATTCGTCGTTGGTCGCAGCGCGATGATTCGCATTGTTCTTCGCGGAATTGCGCGTGGAAGAAGAGCGCGGAGCGGTGAGTGTGCTCGTACTATCTGCCGGCCCATCATCGATCGTGACTGATGGAACATTTGCCGCAATCGGCTGCGTGGTCGGCCGGTTTGTCGCCTTCACTTGATCGGGCCGCGTGCTTACAGCCGCAATGTCGCGCAGCGCACGCGTCGCCTGCCGGCTGTTCTGACTACCGGCGGCCACCGGTTCTGCCGCATGGACGTTCGCTTGCGGTGCACGCGCTGGCGGCGACGCGAGGGAGGCTACCTGCTGTGGCGGTTCGCTGCCGGGCTGCCGCCCGCCGTGAACATCCCCGCCGTGAATATCGATGATCAGCCGCCACGGATTGGGCAGAAAGAATGCCGAATATTCGCTCACCTGATTCACGTCGAGCACGATGCGCGTCACGTCATTCGAGAACTGCGCGACCCGAATCCGCTGCAGAAATCCATCGTCGGTGACATTCACTGTCCGGCCAAGCAGCTCCGGCGCAACGCGGGCTCCATGCAGGTCGAAGTAGATGCGATCCGGGTTGGGTACGCGCGCGGCCTCGTACTGCACCTGGTCCTGGAGGTCGATCGCAACCCGCGTATACACCGGCGTGGACCAGTGACGCACATTCGTGACCAGCGGCAGTTGGCCGTGGTGCTCCTGGGCAGCGACGCGTACAGCACCCGTGAGCACAGGCTGGCCCTCGGCCGAATCCGTCGTAGGCCTGACCGTGGATGTCTGCGTGGTGGTCGAAGTCGGAATCGTTCTCGAGTTCGGCGTCGCTGACGGCGCAGGCTGGAGATGAGTTAGTTCGTTGCCGCGCGGAGTAGTTGCGATGCCGGTCGGGGCAGCTGTGCTGCGCGATGGCGGGATCTGCGTCGGCATGATCGCGGTCGACTGTGGCCTGGATGGCTGCGGCCCGAGCACTCGAACGGGCGGCGGTGGCTCATCCGAACTGGTCTCTGCAACATCATCCTGTGCCGCTTCTTCTGCGCGCTTTCGCCGCTTCTGATGATCGATTTCTTTCAGTCCGGCGCGCGCCTGCGCTGCGAGTGGATGGCGCGGGTAGCTACTCAGAAATTTCAGGTACGCGGTTGTCGCCGCGGCCGGATCATGCAGATCGTGGAGATAAATCGTAGCTTCGGCCAGGAGGGCCGGGGCTCGATACGGGCTGGCCGGATATTGCGCGCGTAGAAACTCAAATTGTCCCACCGCGCTCAGCGATGTTTTGTCCTGGTGGAAGACGCGCCCCTGTTCGGCGAGGAGACCGGCCACCATATTCACCGATTCGGGGGCCTTCGGATCCGCAGGATTGACGTGATACACACTGCGATAGGCATCGAGCACGCGACCGTATTCATTCAACGTGCGGGAGGATTCCGGCCGCGACTCCATTTCGTCGCGCAATTGCTCCGCACGGGCAAACGGCGTCAGCGAAGTGCGAGTCGTGCGCCTGGCATGCGCGCTATGCCGAAGCGTAGCCGTGGCAGGCACGCATAGCAGCGCGAGCGCCGCCGCAACGACGGCAGAGATCACGCCGCGGCGGCATGCAGACGAGGAGAGGAGCCGTGCCGGCATAGGGTTGGACATGCTGCGCATGTCTCCAGATTGATGTGAACCCGAAGAACGATGTTTGGATGCGATTTTTCATCCAGAAACGTCGTTCCATTCGACGGGACACATCTTTCGGAGCCATGCGTTCGCAACCAGAACATGCTCATTATAGGTGGGCAGCACCGGGCGAAGATGTGAAGAAACTCGCTGGATACCTACTTGGACAACCTGTCCATTTCAGAATGGAAATTGCGCACAATGCGCGAATCCTCACGCACTTAGCCCAACAAATCGCCAACCACCTTCGGCGCACCGGCGAGTGCGGCATCCAGCTGTGTTGCATCCTTACCGCCCGCTTCCGCGAGATCCGGCCGTCCGCCGCCTGAACCGCCGACGCGTTGCGCAATAAGGCCGACAATCTTTCCCGCCTGCACGCGACCGGTGAGGTCCTTGGTCACACCGACGATCAGCGCGACCTTGCCGTCCTCTGCCGCCGAACCGAGCACGACCACGCCGGAGCCGAGCTTGTTGCGAAGATTGTCGACCAGCGTGCGCATCTGTCCGCGATCGAGCGCAGCCACGCGCTGGGATAATACCTTCACGCCCTTGATCTCGATCGCCTGGTCCGCTGCTGATGCGACTGACGATGCAGCGGACTTCATCCGCGCCTGGTCCAGTTCGCGCCGCAGCCGCTTGATCTCATCTTCTTGTGCGGTGAAGCGCTGGCGCAGCGCCTCTGCAGGCGCTGTCTCGCTTGCGCCCGCCACATGCGTCGCGAACTGCGCAGCTTCATACCCGCGCCGGAACTCATTCAGCGCGCCCATGCCGCTGATCGCCTCCACGCGCCGCACGCCAGACGACACGCTCGACTCGCCCGTCAGCTTCAGCAGTCCGATCTCACCCGTTGCGCCGGTGTGCGTTCCGCCGCAAAGCTCGGTCGAGAAGTCGCCGATCTTCACCACGCGCACGCGCTCACCATACTTCTCGCCGAAGAGAGCCATCGCTTTGTACTCGTTCACGGCAACATCGATGGGCACATCGACCAGCGTCTCCACCTTTGTGTTTCCGAGCACCTCGCGGTTCACGATGTCCTCGATGTCCTGCAACTCCTCATCGGCGACAGCGGAGAAATGCGAGAAGTCAAAGCGCAGCCGCGACGGCGCTACCAGCGAGCCCGCCTGCTTCACATGGGTGCCCAGCACCTCGCGCAGCGCAGCGTGCAGCAGGTGTGTGCCGGTATGATTGCGCCGCGTCGCATTGCGGAACTCCGCGTCTACCACCGTATCCACTCGCATGCCAAGCGTGATTGGCTGCTTCAGGCGCACGTGGTGCGCGCGCACCCCCTGCACCGGCTGCGTGCAGCCCAGCACCTCTGCAATCACGCTATTGTGGTCGTCCGAGCGCAACCAGCCGTGATCGCCCACCTGTCCGCCGGAGTCGGCATAGAAGGATGTGTGATCGAGAACGATCTCAACCTCTTCGCCTGCCGCCGCGGCGGGCACGCCAACGCCGTCGCGCACGATGGCCAGCACCTCGCAGTCGGTAGACACGAACTGGGTGTAGCCTTCAAAGATTGTTTTCGGCAGCTCGCGATAGGCCGGGCTTGCCGTGGCCTTCGCGCCACCCTTCCACGAAGCGCGTGCCCGCGCCTGTTCCTCTGCGCGCGCTGCTTCGAAGCCGGTTAGATCGAACTCCAGTCCCTGGTCGCGTGCTGCATCCACCATGAAGTCGAGCGGCAGGCCGAAGGTCTCGTAAAGGTGAAACGCTTTCGCTCCGGGATATGTCACCGTAGCGGTGTCCTTTTTGCTCGCCAGCAGTGGAGCAAAATCCTGTTCCAGTCGAGCGAGTCCGGCCTCCATCACGCGTGCGAATTGCCGCTCTTCTGCAAGCACAACTTTGCTCACGCGATCCGCGCTCTCGTTCAGCTCCGGATATGCTCCGGCCATTTCATCCCGCACTGCGAAAACCATCTGATGCATGAATGGTTCGTTCTGTCCCACTAGACGGCCGTGCCGGATACCGCGGCGCAGAATCTTGCGCAGCACGTAACCGCGGCCTTCATTCGCCGGCAGCACGCCATCGCCGATCAGGAATGTCGCGGCGCGTGCATGGTCCGCAATGATGCGCAGCGATGGATTGCCGATCAGGTCGCCTCTTGCGTGCGTAAGCTCGGCCGCCTTTTCGATCAGCGGAACGAATAAGTCCGTCTCGAAATTGGAGAGCTTGCCCTGCATGACGGCCGCCATACGCTCCAGGCCAGCGCCCGTATCGATCGAGGGCTTCGGCAGCAATGCCAGCTCTCCCTGCGCGCTGCGATCGAATTGCATGAAGACCAGATTCCATATCTCCACGTAGCGCGCTTCGTCCTCGCCAAAGGGCAGGTCTTTTCCGGGCGTCTCGGAAGCATCGATACCCATGTCGTAGAAAATTTCCGAGCAGGGGCCGCAGGGGCCGGTGTCGCCCATCTGCCAGAAGTTGTCTTTCATTCCCATCTCGAAGATGCGCTCCGCCGGCACGTGCTCCAGCCAGAACCCGTGCGCCTCCTCATCACGCGGCACGCCGTTCTCACCTTTGAAGATGGTGACGTACAAACGATCCTTCGGAAGGCCGAACCACTTCTCCGATGTGACCAGCTCCCACGCATACGCGATGGCATCACGCTTGAAGTAGTCGCCAAAGCTGAAGTTGCCCAGCATCTCGAAGAACGTGTGGTGCCGCCGGGTGAAGCCGACATTCTCCAGATCGTTGTGCTTGCCGCCGGCGCGAACGCATTTCTGTGACGTCGTCGCCCGGTTGTAGTCGCGATGCTCCAGCCCGAGAAAGACATCCTTGAACTGGTTCATGCCCGCATTGGTGAAGAGCAGCGTCGGGTCGTTGGCAGGCACAAGCGAGGAGGAATGCACGCGGCGGTGCCCCTTCTCCTCGAAGAACTTCAGGAACAGCTCACGAATCTGATTTCCGGAACGGACTTGCATATGCTCAAGTCTACAATTCGCGAGGCCGCAGCGCCTTTGGCTGCAGCGCTGTTGCTCTAGGAGAGGCTTTCCAGCAGAGCTGGATGTTCGCGATCGATAGCTGACGATGAAGGGTTAGTGGTCCGCTTCATCCAATCCCTCTAATGCTTCCTCGTCCGGCACCCACTTGCGCAGCACCTTGAAGACAGTTGGCGGCGTGAAGCCGGCAGCAATCAGCCGCCGCATGGTGCGCGCTGCTTCCTTCTTGTCCTTCGGCTGCGCCATGCGCTTGCGCTCGATGTAGGCGCGCGCCAACTGCTCTTCATTCACATTTTCGTAGGCAGTTTCCAGGGTCGAGGCCGCCAGTTCCGGATGCACGCCCTTCTGCATCAGACCCTGCTGCACCCGTCGCCGGCCGAACTTGTCATTTTCCTGACGCAGCCTGGTATAGTCCGCGGCGAAGCTCGCATCGTTCAGAAACTTGTATTCCTTTAGCCGGGCGACGACTGCGGCAATTTTCTTCTCACCAATTTCATCACCCTCCACGCGGGTTCGCAGCTTGCGCTTCAGTTCTGCAACTGTCTGCGCGCGCCGACCGAGCGATGCGGTCGCGTAATCGAACAGAGCAGCTTCAGTCAGTGGCTCGCGCGGCTTCTTCGGTCGATTGCTGAGGCCCATGGCGTCCCTTCACTTTGCGTTCGCGGCAGCCGTTTGCGTCCACCGATCGCACCACGCGTTCACCGTCTTGTACCAAAGCTGCGAGTTCTGCGGCTTCAGCACGAAATGGCCTTCGTCCGGGAAGTAGAGCATCTCCGATGGAACGCCCAGCCGTTGCAGCGTGGTAAAGAGCTGCATGCCCTCGCTCACATCCAGCCGGTAATCGAGTTGGCTATGCACCACCAGCGTGGGCGTCTTGAAGCGCGCTGCGAACAGCATCGGCGACCACCGCCGATACATCAGCCGGTTGCTCCATGGTGTCCCGCGAAACTCCCATTCGTTGAACCAAAGTTCATCGGTGGTGCCATACGCCGACTCTGGGTTGAACATTCCATCGTGCGAGACGATGCAGCGGAAGCGGTCCGTGTGCCCCAGGATCCAGTCCGCCATGTAGCCGCCGTAACTCGCGCCCAGCGCGCACTCGCGCGTCTTGTCAAGGAACGGGAACTGCGTTTCGGCAGCATCCAGCCCACGCATGAGGTCGATGTAGGGACGTCCGCCCCAGTCGCCATTCACGCCATCGACGAAGGCCTGCCCGTATCCAGTGGAGCCGCGTGGATTCACCATCACAACGGCATAGCCGCTCGCGGCAAACAACTCCGCATTCCAGCGATAGCTCCAACCGTCGCCCCAAGCGCCCTGCGGGCCGCCATGCATAAGAAACTTTATCGGATACTTTTTCTCCGGGTCGAAGCCGGGTGGGCGAATCAGGAAGCCTTCCACCCGCACGCCACCGGAGCCATGAAACCAGTAATGCTCCATGTCGGGAATGTCCAACTGCGCCAGCAGTGTACGGTTCAGGCGAGTCAATGGTTGCTCCGTAACTTCGGAGGGTTCAGCCACAGGTGCGGCACGCCGAGCCCGGGTGGTTCGCAAATGCAGTGCAGGTTGCATCGCTACGTGCGGATTGCGCGGCACCGATTCCTCGGTCAGGTTGAGCAGCGTGATCTCGGCGGGACGCTTTACCGTGTTGCGGCTGGCCACCATGTGGGTGTTATCCGGCGTCACATGCAGATCGCCGTATTCTCCCCGCCGCGCAATGTAGCTGCGCTGGCCGGACGCGAGATCGAGTTGGAAGATCGGCTCCTCGCCTTCATCCCCTGCCGTAAAGTAGATGCTCTGCGAATCCGGCGCCCAGACGAGCTCGTCCACCCAGCGATCGAAATTTTCCGTCGGCAGCGTAATCTTCTTCGTCGCACGATCATACAAAGCGAGCCGAAAGCGGTCGCTCTCGTACCCGGCGCGCGCTTGTGACCGCCATGCGATGTACTTGCCATCCGGCGAATACACCGGACTGAAGTTGCCGCCCGCGCTGGTGGAAATTCGCACTGGCTTCGCGGCCGCGTCGGTAAGATCCAGCGTCCACAGGTCCACATGTGTGGATATGGCCGGCATTGGATCCGTGTTTTCTTCGAAGATCAGCTCTTTGCTGTCCGGTGAAAAGGCGTATGCAGCGGGGCCGCCCAGCGAGAACGGGGGCACCTCATGTTGATCGCCCGGATTCAGGTCGCGCGCAGGGCCGCCGCTTACCGGCTGTAGAAACAGGTGCGACCGCCTTTCACCGGTGAAGACGTTCCAGCGCCGATAGAGAAGGTGGGTGAAGATCTGCGCCTTGACCTTGCTCTCACTCTTCGACTTCGCGCGCTCAGCATTGCAACTCTCTTCTTGCGGGCCGGCAGCGCATTCCGGATATACGGACGAAACGTACAGGATGTACTTTCCATCCGGCGACCACATCGCACCATCGGCGCCCATGGCTGCGTGCGTCGCCTGTCGTGCATCGGCTACGGTGCCGCTGCGCGGGTCGAAACTGGCGACGTAGACCTGCTGTTCGCCATCGCGCGAGCTCTGAAAGAGAATCTCGGTGCCGTCCGGCGAAAAGCGCCCATGTCCTTCGCCGGGCAGCGATGCGGTCACCGGTTTTTCTTCCGTTGGCTTGGAGCCGACGCCGGTTGGCACCACCCACAGGTGAGAGGTCTTGCGATTTTGCTCGAGGTCGACATCTGTAACCGCGAAGAGCACCCAATGTCCATCCGGCGAAAGCGACAGATCATCCAGCCGCCGCATGTGCTGCATGTCCTCGAAGGTCATGGGACGGCGTGGCGGAGGTGCCTGCGCATAGAGGACGCATGGGATAAGGGCCGGAAGCAGCAGCGCGGCACACAAGCGGAGGCGCATGTCGAACTCGCAAGGAAGATAGAAGACTTCCTATCCTACCTGCTCGCCGTTTCTGCTGATAGCAAAAGCAACGCGGAGACCGCAATCGTGCAGTCTCCGCGCGGAGTGCTCACTTGTGTTGCTACTGTGAATCGCCCATGCCCGGCGCGGGCGCACCAGCGGAAGGCGTTGCAGGAGGCGGCCCGTTTCTATCCGGACCATCCGGCGCGCGCCGCCCTCGCGCTCCACCGGGGCCGTCAGGGCCACGCCGCTCGAAGCGATCGCGCCGTTCCTGTCCCAGAGTCTGCAGGGTCTTCCATTGTGCTGTGGTCAAGACACCGCGCAGCCCCAGCAGCATGCGCGCGTTTGCCTTCTCCAGCTCAGCGCGCGATTGCGCGACTTTGTCGATCTGCGCCAGGATGCGCGACTCGTCCGGCTGTTCCGCTGCCAACAGCGGCTCCAGGATGGCCTCTTCCTTCTCCACCGAGGCATGCTCGTCGATCAGCTTAAGACGGCTCTGCAGAAAGATATCGTCCATCTTCTTTTGCTGATCCGCACTCAAGCCCAGCTTTTGCGCGATATCCGTGTTGTCCCACCATCGGCCGTGCGGGCCCATGCGGAAGGCGTGTTCCATCGGCGGACGATGGGCTGCCATCGGACCTCGATCTACACCGTCAGGTCCCATGCCGCCGCCCATATCCGGGCCTTGCAGCGGTGGAAGCGGTGGAAGCGGCGGCGGCCCGTTCACCGCCTGTTGCTGCGCCATCAGCGGCAGTCCACTCAGCAGCAGCGCTGCGGTGGCAGTCCAATGTATGGCGCGTGTCTTCATAAGTTGTTTCATCGTCATCTCCCTGGAACTTCCTCGAACAATCTGTCGCCCTATGAACCCTATTGACGGGAGGCCGAGCGGCCGGATGGGCTCGCAGTCCCGCTACTTGCTGGACTCCACGACAGCGGCTGCATTGCCTCAGGCACTTCCTGCGACACATCCTGATCGACCTGGTCGAGCAGTGCATTGTCGCGCGCCAGCTCCTGCTTATCCTGCTTCTCCCGCTGCAGCTGTTGTTGCTGGCGTAGCTGAGCTGCGATGGCTGCGCGATGCGCGTTCCATCGCGGCAGTCCGATGCCCAAGCCGATCCCAAAGATGAGCAACAAAGCCACGCTGACCGTTGCCCAGACGCCGATCATGCTGCGCCAGTTTCGTGCCGCCGCGTTCTTCGACTCCTGCCACTCCAGCACCGCCGCGGCTTTGGCCTCTCTCCACTCCTCGGCCACGGCCGCCTTCTCCTCGCCCCACTGCCGCGCCGCAGCGCCGAACCAGCTCAGCGCGTCCTCGAGCGGCTTCGCCTGGGCCTGGCATTCCTTGCACATCGCAACGTGCGCCCGGTCTGCTTCATTCGCATCGCCCATCTGCAACCGCAGCAGTGCTTCTTGGTTCAAATGTCCGCTCGTCCTCATCGTTCCTCCCCCACCTGCTGCTTCACGACGCTCAGGGCGCGGTACAGGTGTGACTTCACCGTGTTCACGTTCATCCGCATGGCGTCTGCGATCTCCGGCAGCTCCAGCTCTTCTACGAAGCGCAGCAGGAAGATGCTGCGCTGGCGTTCACTCAGCGTCTCTACCGCACGCCATACTGCCGCGACCCGCTCCTGCGCGATCAGCCGATGCTCGGTCGAGCTCCTGTTATCCGGCAGCCGGTCGCTCATCTCCGACGCGTCGAGCATCGCGGCGCGCTTCCAGAAGCGCAGCTTCATGCTGCGCTGGTGGTCGCGCACCAGGTTGACGGCGATGCGCATCAGCCAGGTGCTCATGGCGCAGTCGCCACGGAAGCTGGTGCGCGCTGCGTGGGCGCGCAAAAAACAATCCTGAGTCAGCGATTCAGCTACATCTTCGTCGCGGGTGGCGAAGAGGATGTAGCGGAAGACCCGGCCCCGGTAGAGCCGCATCCACTCCTCGACGCCGCCGGTGTCGGTCACGACGGGGGCTGGGAGATCAGTGGCGGCCATGGCATTCGCGATCACTTGTTCCATGCAGACTCATAGACGAACCCGTGGCGTGGGAGTTTACAGCGAGGGGCGCAGGGGATTGTTTTGGAGAGGGTAACGGTACCCCCTTACCCCTCCCCCTCCGGTGCCGGGAGGTTGGGCGTGTAAGTCTTTTCGCTGCATCGGGATAGGTGGGCTCCCGAGAGCTAAATTCGTCCTGCTAAAAGACTTATCGCTAAATTCGTCCAGCCAAAGAACTTACAGCCGGGTCTTTGGCAGGTGCGCGTGGCGCGCACAAATCGCCCTACTTTCAAGTCTAACGAAACGGGTGGGGTAAACCGGCAGGTTTCTGCATTGCAGGCGCCCCGCGTTCCCGATACGGACAATCGACGCCGGGAATCCGTGCTACCTCCAGCGGACTCAGCGTTTCCGATACAGTAGCCGGAGAGCAGCCAATGAGTGACGACATTATTTCTCTCCGAGGACCGATCGAGCGCGAGGGCTCACGCTTAGTCCTCCGCATCCCGCTGGACGAAGGCGGCGGCGATTTGCATCTGGTCTGCGAGCAGATCTCGGAGATAGACGGGGACGATCTTGTCGTTCCGATTCCTTTCTGGCTTGCCGAAAAGATTCAGGTGGCCGAAGGGACCATGGTCCACGTGGACAATCGTGGAGGCACGCTCAATATCAGCAAGGTAGAGGTTCAATAGCTGCATCCCTTGCCGCCGATTCGGAGCCGCGTCGAAATTGTGCTGCTGTGGGCGCAGTTGATTCTTGTGCTCGGCGACGCGGTGTCGATCGCGCAGGGGCTGGTTTCGCTGGATGCACGCGCGAATGGGCATGCGTGGGTAACGCTGCTGCCGCTGCTGTGCGTGCTGCCTTCGGCGGCAGCGTTTCGGGAGACGCGCGCGGCGGCGGTCGGAGTCACGGCGGGCGCCTTCGCCGCGCTGGCCGGATTGATCTGGGTGGGCGGCGGGTGGGGCGCGGTGCTCTCTGGATCTAGCGCTGACCTGGCCCTTATTTGTCGCAGCGGCGATGCTATTTGCCGTGATCCGGACGCGGATCGACCGAGAGCGCGAGGCAAGCCGGCTGCACCGGCACACACGAGCGAACCGGATGGAGCTCGAAGCGAGCGAGGTGTGCGGGTGCATCGCGTGCGAGCGAATCTATTTTCCGAGTGAGATTGTGCGCTGGGTGGAGGAGGGACGGCGATGTGTCCGCACTGCGGGGTGGATGCGGTGGTGGGGTCGGCGTCGGGGATTCCGATTATGCCCGGGGTGCTCAGAAGGGCTCATGAGCGGTGGTTTTTGGTCGGGTGATGTGACAAAAAATACTCTTGCTCCCATGATGGGAGCAGACTAAAATACGCTCTGTGAGAGTGATTGCCCGGGGCACCCTGAATCAGTTTGTGCGGAGCAGGGTGGAGGGCAGGCTGCAAAAGATGGTGAAGGGTCACCTGGACGCGTGGTATGCGGAAGCGGCGAGAGCTACCTGGAAGAGTTCAGCAGAACTGAGGCAGCAGTACAGGTCGGCCAGCATTGTTTCGGCGGAGCGCGTCGTTTTCAATATCAAGGGCAACGAGTATCGGCTGGTGGTGGCGATCAACTATCCGCATCAGGTGCTGCTGATCCTGTGGCTGGGCACGCACAAGGAGTACGACAAGATCGATGTAAAGAAGGTGCGATATGACAAGAGCAGGTATGCAGATTCGCCCAATTCGGACTGAGCGTGACCACGAGTGGGCGGTTGCGCGCATCGGCGAGTTGATGAGCGCGCGACCCGGTACTCCGGAGGGAGATGAGCTGGATGTGCTGGCCACTCTGGTCGACGCATATGAGGCGAGACATCATGCGATCGATGCGCCGGATCCGATTACCGCGATTCAGTTCCGGATGGAGCAGCAGGGATTGGCAAGACGGGATCTTGAACCGATGATCGGCACACGCGCGAGGGTGTCGGAGATTCTAACCCGCAAGCGGGGCCTGACCCTGGAGATGGTGCGACGCGTGAAGTTCGGGCTTGGCATTTCTGCCGATCTGCTCATCGGCGCGCCGGCGAAGGCTCAGATGGTGTCCGCTTCGCGGGGCGGAAAACGGAGTACGGCTGCGCCTGCGAGGAGGGCTGCCGCGGCCAAGCAGGTTCGTAAGCGGGCGTGATCCAGGAGAAAAGATCAGCGGCATGCCCGCACTGCGGCGTGGATGCGGTGGTGGGGTCGGCGTCGGGGATTCCTATTATGCCCGGGGTTTTACGGCGGGCTCATGAGCGGTGGTTTTTGGTTGAGGGGCAGGAGACAAGTGACCGTCCCACTGACTCAACTTCCGAGGTGCCGACGGACCACCCGAAACATGAACCAATGGCTCCTTGATGAGTTGCATTGGCCTGTTCTCAATTGTTGAACTTCTCGGTTTCCGGCTTGCCCGTAATACGTCTCGGGACTTGGAGTCAACAAGTGAGTGTCCCGGCGACACTGGACGAAAGGAGAGATAATTGCCTTTGTAGAAAAATTTCCACGATGACCGAACTCCAGAACTGCCTGCCTGAACGTGCGCGCCTTTTTTTCATTCGCCTGCGGAATTCGAAATGGGAGGAGTCCCGTCAGTCTTATCAAGAACAGCTATCCACATCTCGGCGAAATGGTGCCGCCCGAGGTGTAATTCATTCAGGTTTCCAGAGAAAAGCTGAATGGGATCTCGCGATCGAGCACATCGGCGACCGCGCAGTGGGGTACTTCCAAGCTGGAATAGAAGCCTGTACCCTCTACGAAATTCCGTTAACACAACCTCTTTGCCAATGCATCGAGGTGGCCGTTAAAGACTTTCTTATCGTTCAACAGAAAAATGCCCTGACGAATGCTGCGAAGAGTGTCCCCGGCGCTCCGCCGATTCCTCTGGCCAGTTCCGCGCAAGAACTTCATTCCCGCCCTCTCCCTCGCTACAACGAAATCCTGATTGATTTGGAGAAGGCGCGTGTGGAAAGTGAAAAGGTAATGGCTCAGAGAATGGCGTCTACGGCGGTTAACTCGCAAGTGGTGAACAGTGCGAAACGACAGCGGAAGGGAAATCGACCTGATGTGGTAAACGTACTGATCGCCTCACCGAGCGACGTCGCCGAGGAGAGAGAGGCTGTCACCGCTGCTATTTATGTTTGGAACGCGAGCCATAGCGAAAGCACCCAAGTTCTTCTAAACCCAATTCGCTGGGAAACGCATTCGTATCCAGAATCGGGTGACCGTCCACAGGGGTTGCTGAACCGGCAGATCGTCGAAACGGGAGACTTCCTCATCGGCATTTTCGGCAATCGCCTTGGATCGCCCACGGGAATCGCCGAATCAGGCACAATCGAAGAAATTGAACAATTCCGCAGAGCGGGAAAGTATGTTGCCTTGTACTTTTCAGAGGCGGACGTTCCACGGAATGCTGATCGCGCTCAGCTAGATGCTGTGGAAAATTACAGGCGCGAACGACAGAAAGATACCCTATACGGGGTGTTTCACTCTGCCCACGAACTGAAGGGGAAGGCTCAGCAAGACCTCTCAAAGATCATTGCTAGAGTTGGTGCCGCTCTTCAGATCGGCATGTGGACGAACGTCGCTTCAACACCTCATTCCATGGCGCCGTCTGTCCCTTTGAAGTTGGATGTGGAGATCACCGATGGCTCCGAAACGGGGTCGATCCTACAGGTTCAGGCGAACAGGCCGATAACAGTCACTCAAATCGACTATCTTGATTATCAGAACATCCGGATCTCAACTGAGAAGCTTAAAGTTGAGGGGCAGCAACTCAGTATCAAACTGCCACACGCGGAACTAGTAAAAATCTGGAATCTGCGGCCCAATGGCGTCGTGCCAATTCACTTTCGCCTTCATGTCCTGGATGGAGAGAACAACAGGATCGAGACCATAGATGCCGGTCTGCAGGAGGCTTGGAAGATGGTCGGATCCGCCTCGACTTTCTACTTTCAGATACTTGCTTGATCTGCATCGTGTGGAGCTGTAGGTCGCGAAAAACGTACTTGTGCTTAGGCAACTTCCGAGTTGCCGACATCCCGGAATCATGACGATACGGGCGTTTCTCGAAAAGCATTGCCCCTCCAGCGCTCGCGGGACTAGGTTATAGACTCTCCCGGGACCGCCATACCGCTATAAAGGTCGCCCATGCCCGCTGAAACGATCTCCGCAGATCGGGCTGCCAGCTTTGTTCGATCTGGCATGTGGCTGGACTATGGCGCGACGCTTTGCGAGCCCGATGTTTTCGATAAGGCGTTGGCTCGGCGAAAAGACGAGTTGGAGAACGTCAAGATTCGCACCTGCCTGTCGACTCGTCCACGCGCGGTGATCGAAGAAGATCCGGAAGGCAAGCATTTCCACCTGTTCAGTTGGCATTTCTCGGGCTACGAACGTAGAAAGCACGATGCCGGACGTTGTAACTACACGCCTCTTAATCTGGGCGAAGTGCCGGATTACTACCGGCGCTTTCTCGATCCCGTCGATATCGTCATCCTGAAGACTTGTCCCATGGACGACGGCGGGTACTTCAACTTTGGCCCAACGAATATGTGGCAGCGGGCCATCATTGAACGTGCGCGCCTGGTCATCGTCGAGATCAACCGTGAGCTGCCATACGTGTTCGGTAAAGACAACGGTGTGCACATCAGCGAGGTCGATTTCATCATTGAGGGCGATCACCAGCCGTGCGCGGAACTCCCCGATCAGCAGCCGAGCCAGACCGATCGCACCGTTGCAGAGCGGATTGCGGCTGAAGTTGAAGACGGTGCCTGCCTGCAGATCGGCATCGGCGCTATGCCTAACGCGGTGTGTGCGTTGTTGATGGACAGCGGAGTGAAAGACCTGGGAATCCATACAGAGATGCTGACCGATGGTCTGGGATTGCTTTACCGTTCAGGCCGGGTGACGGGATCGCGAAAGACGCTGGATCCAGGCAAGGTGGTTTATACATTTGCGCTGGGCTCGCTCGCGCTTTACGCGACGGCCAACCGCAACCCGCACTTGTACTGCCACCAGGTGGACTACACGAATTCGCCGCACATCATCATGCAAAACGATAAGGTCGTCTCCATCAATAACACCACGCAGATCGATTTGCAGGGCCAGGCGGCTTCGGAATCCGACGGGTATCGACATATCAGCGGCACAGGCGGGCAGCTGCAATTCGTGCGCGGCGCGTATGCGTCCAAAGGAGGCAAGTCGTTCATGTGCCTTTCGTCAACGTACGAAAAGCGCGGTGAGCGCCGCAGCCGTATCGTGTTTACCCTGACGCCCGGCAACATCGTGACAACGCCGCGCTCGGACGTGATGTATGTGGTGACCGAGTTCGGCATGGTCAATTTAAAAGGAAAATGCGTGGCGGAGCGGGCGAAGGCCATCATCTCACTCGCGCATCCCGACTTCCGCGACGATCTGGAACGCCAGGCCTATGAACATCGGCTGATCCCACGCGGAGTTTCGTTTTATTGTCGAGAAAATCCGTCTGAGGATTTGCAGACAAGGCCAACTCCTGTCTGAAACTCGTCCGAGTTAGCGCCTGTTCGACCTAACCCCACCCTTCGCTGCGCTCAGGATGGGGCACTCGCCAATCCGAATAGAGGGACCAATCTGGTTGCTGTCTATCCGTGGGTCTCGACGGCTCGCTTGATGCTGGGACCTGCGGTTGCGAGGTCCTGCGGATTCATCGTGGGGGTCATGGTAATCGACGCGTTGAAGGCGAGGAACCAAGGCTCGGCGATGGAGGGGATCTGCGAGCTTTCCTTCATGTCGAAGACGATGTAGCCGCAGCGTTCGCCCCGCTCATTGGCGACGAAGTAGGCTGCTTCGGGCTTGAGCTCATCGAGAATGGCCTTCACTTTGGTTCCTAAGGTGCCGTTTCGAGCGGCGGCATTGCCGGCTTCGACGGGGAAAGAGACTTTCATTAGCATGCGCATCGTATGTGCCCTCCTCGGGCGGAGGGATTATAGGCGCATCGATCCAAGGATCGCTGCGTTGCTGCGGATCTGTGAGAGCTGTCGTTGAAACTGCCCGTGAACAGCGTGAACAACCCACCTGGCGCTGCCGGGATGGGCCCCGGCACTAATGCGCCTTCCGGTGCGGGGTCTTCGCTGCGCCAATGAGATTTGCCAGCTTCAGCGAAGTCGAACGCCTGAGGTTCGCTCCAGCCATCGCTTCCAGCTGGGCCAGCGACTGGGTGTGTTCTTCAGCATTGCGCGCACACGAGCAGTCCGGCGGAATGTAAATGTCGAAGCCGCGCATGTTGGCGTCATGCGCCGTCACTGTGATGCAGCTGTTGGACGTCAGTCCGGTGAGAATCAGCGTCTCCAGTTGCAGATGCCGCAGGAGCACCTCAAGGGGTGTCATGTAGAAGGCGGAGTGCAGCGGCTTCAGTACGAAGTAATCTTCGCTGTCCGGTAGCAGAGGGCGGACAAACTCCGCTCCCTTGGCCTCCAGGCACCTGCCCATCAGCACTTCTTTTTCGCTGCGCCAGTCGCCGAAATTATCGTTCACATACAAAACAGGAATGCGTAAAGCGCGCGCACGCGCCTTCAGCTTCACCAAGGCATCCCGCATTCCAAGCGCACCTTGCAGAATCGCGTCGCCATCCGGAAAGTGAAACGTGGTGAGCACATCAATCAGCAGCAGGGCAATGGGGACCGGCGAAGGACGGGTCTGTGCATGCTTTCGAGACCTCATGCCATGTGTGATGCCGTTCGTTTGTAGGCAGCATCCGCCCGTTCCTCAATGGGGGTTTGGGCACCCGGTTTGCATCTGACAGGAGCAGCTAACATTATGTTGTGGTCGCATCCAACCGAGCGAGGAGTTCCATCATGCCCGATCCAGCCGTTGTGTCCGCTTCCAAGAGTTCGCCAATCCCCGCTGACAATCCGCAACGCAAACTGGTGATTGCGCGGCCGGAGACGGACGAAACGCTACTCCATTTGGGCGTGGTGGGGGATACGTACACGATTCTGCTGACGGGCGAGGATACGGCCGGCCGCTACTGTTTGATCGATATGCATATTCCGCCGGGCGGCGGCCCGCCTCCGCATCGGCATGACTTCGAAGAGACGTTCGTGGTGCTGGTGGGTGAGCTGGAGGCCACGTTCCGTGGAGTGAAGCAGGTGGTTCGCGCCGGAGAGACGATTCATATTCCGGCGAATGCGCCGCATCAGTTCCGCAACGGCTCCGAGGCGCCGGCGCGGGCGCTGTGCACATGCGCACCGGCGGGTCAGGAAAACTTCTTCAAAGAGGTCGGGATTCCGGTGGCGACGAGAACGACGCCTCCGCCACCGCTGGATGAAGCGGAGGAGGCGGCGTTCCGAGCGAAGGCTGCGGCGCTAGCCGCGAAGTATCACACGGAATTTGTGCGACCCGCGTGATCTTGCGGGCCGAGCGATATGCAATGCGGCCGGCTTCGTCCTAGGGCTTCGGTGACGCGGCGGGGTGGTCCATGTTTCCCTTCCCTGGGCCAGCGTGCTCTGTGGGTTTGAAGGTCACGGGCATGCTGTGTCCGCGATGGCAGGTGCCGCACGCCACCGTCTTCTGATCCGGCGCCGCATCGGGGTCGTGAATCTGCGACATGTACTTGGCGTTGATCTCCTGAGTCATCAACATCATGGTGCGGGCGGTGTTCTTCTCCGGCTTGAGGTCGGAGGCGAAGTTGGGATGCTTGGTGGCGGCGTCTTCCGCGTGACAGAAGGTGCAGTGCACGCCGAGCTGCTCGGAGAAGCCGCGCATGATCTTCATCAGGTCGTCGGGCGTCGTGTTCGGGGGCAGCACCTTGAGGTTGACGGGCTTGGGCAGCGTCATCGGCTTGTGAGCGCCCGCGGAGGGCGGCCCTTGCGCCGCTGCGGCTTCCTGGCCGAGGAGCGCGCCGGGTGACAGAACGGAAACACTTGCGATAGCTGCTGCCATAACGAACGTTCGAAACATGCTCAGGCTCCTGGTCGGAAGTCGCCGCTCAAATCTTGGCCACATTGTTGCACAGTCGGGTCCGGCCTCCGGGTCTGGGCTCTGGGATTGGGCACGATTGGCATGTGCGCATTCCGATGCGCGAGCACATTGCCGGCCGCCGGGCACCGTTCTGCCGGGCGGAATGCACGGCTGGCCGCATGAGCAGTGCCGGTCGCAGCTTCGAGGCTCCATTGGCCCATAAGAGCGACTACTGTTTCCCTCGTTGGCGGAATGATCCGATCGCAGGTGCAGAGTGGCCTCGGCACCGGTTGCGCCAACACAGAGTGCTCGACAACAAAATTTCACTTCTGCCGCACAGGCAAAGAGAGGGACCTAATGCTTCGCTCTTTTACTCTTCTGGCATTGTCTGTTTGCTCCGTCGCATCTGCATCTGCATCAGGGACGAATATTGACATTCATCCTACGCATACCAAGGACGCTCGGGTTTTTGTGACGCTGGTGAACACGAGTGTGGTGTTTCGCGATGTGAAGATTGAGGGTCACACCTATACGCTGCAGCCGCATGAGCTTCTGACGGTGAAGGGACCGGCGGGCACGGTGGTGTATGCGGCCAGTTCGTTCGGGAAGACGCATCGCGGAGACACCCTGGTGGCGTTGACACCGTCGATGGACCACAGCCGCGTCGCCATCCATTAAGTTTGGAAGCAGCACTTCCACCCAAGGCAGGTCCTGACCGGGCCTGCCCTTTTTGTCATTTCTGATCAGCGACTTCGAGTCATTTATTCGCTTAAACTTCTCAAGCGCCTTGCCGTCGCAGCTTCAGTTCTCCTGCTCGATCGCGAGCAGCTTCTCCTTGCGGTCCTTACCCCAGCGATAGCCGGTGAGCTGTCCGTTTTTGCCTACCACGCGATGGCAAGGCACCACCAGCGCGAGCGGATTCCGCGCACATGCCCGAGCCACCGCCCGTACGGCGCGCGGCTGGCCCAGTTCCGCCGCAACAGCGGAGTAGCTGCGCGTTTCGCCGCGCGGAATCGATTGCAGCAGGCGCCACACGCGCTGCTCAAACGCCGTCGCCCGCAGATCGAGCGGCAGATCCAGCGCTACCGGATGCTCTGTCATGCGCGAGATCACCGCGCGCGCCGTCGCCCCGAGCCGCTCGTCTTCCGGCGTTGCCATCTGAATCTCCGCAGCAGGGAAGCGGTCGCGCAACTCGCGCTCCATTGCGGCAGCGTCATCGCCCAACGTCACTGCGCATAGACCACGCGCGGTCGCTGCCACCAGTACCTTTCCGAGAGGGCAATCGGCAACCACGAAGCTGATTGTCTCGCCCAGACCGCCCTTCCGGAAACGCTCCGGTCGCATGCCCAGCCGCGCATCCGCGCCCTCATACATGCGGCTCGATGAACTGAACCCTGCTTCGTAGATCGCATCGGTCACGCTGCTGCCGCTCGCCAGTCTGTCGCGCAGCAATGCAGAGCGCCGGTCAATCTGGTAATGCCGAGGGCTCACGCCCAGCACCCGCTCGAACATGCGTTGCACGGTGAACGGACTCATCGCCGTCAGCCGGCCAAGCTCCTGGAGAGTGACGACGCGATCGACATGCCGGTCGAGATAGTCGCACAACCGCCGCACTGTCTCCGCTTCGGCATGTTCGCCCGCCGGATGACACCGCCGGCACGCGCGATATCCCGCCGCCATCGCTGCATCTGCGTTCGCAAAGAAACGCACATTCTGCCGCGCCGGGCGCCGGCTCACGCAGCTGGGACGGCAAAAAATTCCCGTCGTCTCCACCGCGTACACGAACTGACCATCCGCCGACGCATCCCGCGTCTGCACCTGCCGCCACGCCTCTGCGGCATCGAATGCGGCCTTCATCTCCACTACTTTCACTGTCGTCGGAACCACCTGTATCGTTGCCATGTCAGCATACTGCGCTTGCAGGCGTGGCGGCGCGCTCCGGTTCTTGCTGTGGAAGTTGCGAAATATTGCTTCAGCGTTTCGCGGGTATCTCAATCGAGACCGGCGGTGCAACATGACGCATTGCCGCAAAGTTGCCCTGGTCGATCCCAACGCTCAGCCGCCCGCGCGAATCGATATACAGCAGACCCTCGCCCACCGGCACGTCGCTGAATGTTTTCACAAAGGGCAGCGCATAAGAGATTCCGGCAATCGTCACCGGTACGCGGTCGCCCAGCGCGTAGCCGAGCTTCGCAAACGTCGCCGCCGGCACATTCGTCACCAGATTGCCGAACGGCCCATCGGTCCCGATCACCTGCCCATGCAGCCCGCTCGCATCGGTCGTCGCTGTCGTGTTCTGCAATCGCACCAGCTTCGCCAGATCGAGCGCCGGTCCAGCCTCAGTCCAGTCATCGCCCCGCGCCAGGTGAGCGCCTGCCGGCGAAAAGATATCGCGGCCATGAAAAGTAGACGACAGCTTCGCCCCGATCATCCATGCCGGATTCGTGATCTCGCGCGCACCCGCGAGCCCATCGCGATCGGCAAGCTGCGTGATCATGCCGTTATCCGGCAGCACAAAATACTGACCTAGCTTGGATTTCACGATGATGGCTTTGCGTGTGCTCCCGACAGTTGGATCGATCACTGCGACGAACACCGCATCATGCGGGAAATAGGGCGCCGAACCAGCCAGAAAACGCCCCGCCTCGGCGATGTCGAACGGGGTGACCTGGTGCGTGATGTCGATGACTTTCGCCTGTGGCGCGATGCTGAACATCACCGCCTTGCAGATGCCGACCGCATCATCCTTCACATCGAAGTCGGTCATGAACCCGATGACACGCGGCGCGCTCGCAGTCTGCGCCAGCAGAGCTGGAAAGACGCACAACAGCGCGACAACGGCGAACAGAATCGCGCGAAGTCCAGAACGCGATGAGAGTCGAAGCGAGGAACGTTGAGGCACAGGTGTCTCCCGGCAACCGCGAAGATGGCAGCTTCAAGTCAGCATAACTGGCCAGTCAAGGCCCTTCGCTCAGGGCAACAATCCAAATTCCGCCACCCCCGTCGGGGTGCCGACAAACACCTTCCCGTTCACAATCACGGGTGTGATGAACTTGTTCCCGGTGAATCCATCGCGTCCGTTCGCCGCCTGATTGCTGTTATAGAGTTCGTTGCTTAGGCTTGTCGCCTCGTAGGCGTGCAACACACCCGGGCCGCCGGAAGGACTCTCCAGTGCCCACACGATTGCATTCTGCGTCCCATTCGCCGAAACGCTTGGCGTACTTCCGGGATAAGGAAAGACCGCCGCCGATTGGCTCGACGGCGTGGCTGCCAGCTTTGCCTGGGTGATGGGAAACGCCTTCAGCGTGTCACCCTGACCGCCGTAGTACACCGTGTTGTTGAAGTATGCGGGAGATGACCACGCGCCTTTCGCCAGTGCGTTCGGTAGCTCCTGATAGAGATTGCTATTGCTGGCCGGGTTGAACTTGCCCAGGTTGTCGCGATCCGCCACATAGATGTTCTTGTCTTTGCCCGCACCCACCAGCAGGTGCCGCACGGTGCCAGAAGCATCGGTCATATCGGGCAGCAGCATGGCGCCGCCGGAGCCCAGGTCGACATCGTGAGTCGAGTCGTAGCCCGTATCAAAGGGCTCGAAGTAATCCGCGACCGCGAGTTTGCCGCCTGCTGTGCTCAGCTTCACAATCGCGTTGCCGTAATCCTGCATGGAAGGGAAGCCATTGGCGTCAAAACCAGGATCAAGTGTGCCGTTGGCATCGAGGAAATAAATATTTCCGCCCCCATCCGCAGCCGGCCCATTGCCCGACATCCAGATCGCGCCGTCGTTGCCGTTCGGCGTCAGGTTCAGAATCGCCGTTTGCTGCAGCGTGCTTTCGCTATAGGCCATCACCCATCCCGTGTAAGCCCCACCGTCACAATGTGAGGTCCATGAAAGGTAGATCGTGCCATTCTGCAGCAATAAGCCTGCGCGCTCCGCATACTGCCCCGGCAGGAAGGGAACAGTGCCATTCACTGAACTCACCCCGGTTCCCGGATAGCTCCCGGTGATCTCCGTCGGGCTCCCCGCGATCTCAGCTCCCGTCGTCAGGTTCAGCGCGTGCAGCCGCTGGTGATAGGTGGCTTTCCCGCTTGGATCCTTGAACTCGCTCATGGCGACTGCATAAATGACACCCTTCGCACGGTCAATCACCGGGGTTGATGTGATGCCGATCTCCGGCGAGATCTGGTTGCACCCATGATCGTCGCTCGGGGCTTCACCGGCGCCAAGCAGCGATGTCTTCCACAATTGCGCGCCTGTGTCCGCGTTGAAGGCGTACAGGCTGCCATGCTCAGTGGCCATGTAGAGCACATTTGTCGCAGTGCCGCCTACGTTCAGGCCAGCCAGATACAGCGGCTGGGCGTCCACTTTTCCATCGCCCTGAAAAAACCCGACCTTGCCGAAGGTCGCGCTGGTCACGTTCGCAGGCGTCAGCACCGTCTCCTGCGCATTCAGTCCGTCGCGTGAGTTGTCGAAGTGATATGTCGTCACATCCGGAATCGGAGAGGCTTGTACCGTGAGCGCCAAGGTCGCAGTGTGTGACAGAGCGGCCGCTGTTCCGGTAAAGGTCACCGTAGCGGCGCCCGGCACCGTGCCGGCGGCAGCGGAGAGCGTCACATTCTGCGCGGCGCCCGGAGTCAATGTCAGCGATGCCGGATTTGCAGTCACGCCCGCAGGCAATCCAGTGATGTCAACCGCGACGGGCGAGGAGAAGCCGCCGATGGCGGCGGCCTGCACCGAGAGTGCAGTGCCCGATGTGCCCGAGACCAGCGTTTGCGAGGCGGGTGTCACGGTGAGAGAAAAGTCGGGGGCGGCGGCTGTCGTGGTCAGGGCAATGGTCGCGGTGTGGCTCAGTTTGCCGGAGGTGCCGGTCAAGGTCACGGTTGCAGACCCGGCGGCTGCGCTGCCAGCGGTGAAAGTGATCTTCTGCGCTGTACCTGGGGTCAACGTGAGCGTGGCAGGGTTCGCCGTAACTCCCGCAGGCAGGCCACTCAGCGCAACGGCTATGGGTGCTGAGAATCCATTCATTGCGCTCGCCGTCACAGTGACAGGTTGCCCCGCCGATCCACCGATCAATGAAGCCGTCGTCGGGGAAACGCTGAGGGAAAAATCGGACGAGCTCGATGGCGTGCTACTGCTGCCGCCGCAGCCGGTGATTGCCACTGGCATGGTTACAAAAAAGATGACAAGTGAGGAGACGAGAAGCAGCCAGCGACTGCGCATGACAAAACCTCCATGCGGCCGCTCGGGGCAGCATGCCGATGGTATCTGTGGCCTGTGATGCGCGGCCACTGATGGGCCGCTGCCTGCAAACCAAAAGGCCCGCCGCAGCGGGCCTTTCAGAGCTTCATTGCGATCAGGCATTCGCCGTAACTGCGGTCTTGGCCGCGGCGCGCAGGGTGTCGGCCTTGTCGGTCGCTTCCCAGCGGAAGTCCTTCTCCTTGCGGCCGAAGTGGCCGTAAGCAGCGGTCTTCTTGTAGATGGGGCGCCGCAGATCCAGCGATTCGATGATGCCCTTCGGCGTCAGCGAGAAGTTCTCGCGAATCAGCTTCTGCAGCTCGACTTCGCTGACCTTGCCCGTACCGAAGGTATCCACCAGCACGCTGACTGGCTCCGGCACGCCGATGGCGTACGCGAGCTGCACTTCGCAGCGGTCTGCCAGGCCGGCGGCCACGATGTTCTTCGCGATGTAGCGCGCCATGTACGCGGCCGAGCGGTCTACCTTTGTCGGGTCCTTGCCGCTGAAGGCGCCGCCGCCGTGCCGGCCCATGCCGCCGTAGGTGTCCACGATGATCTTGCGTCCGGTCAGTCCGGTATCCCCCATGGGTCCGCCGATGACGAATCGTCCGGTCGGATTGATGTGGTATTTGGTGTCCTGATCGAGCAGCTTCGCCGGGATCACGAACTGGATCACGTTCTTCAGGATGTCGCGCCGCAGCTCATCATTGCCGACGGTCTCTGCGTGCTGCGTCGAGATCACGACTGCATCCACGCGTACCGGCTTGCCGTTTGCGTCGTACTCCACCGTGACCTGGCTCTTGCCATCCGGCCGCAGATAGGACATCAAGCCATTCTTGCGGACTTCGGTCAGCCGATACGTCAGCTTGTGCGCCAACGAGATCGGCGTCGGCATCAGCTCTTCCGTCTCGTTGGTTGCGTAGCCGAACATCATGCCCTGGTCGCCGGCGCCACCGGTGTCCACGCCCATCGCGATATCGCCGGACTGCTTATTGATGGTCGAGATCACCGAGCAGGTATTCGAATCGAAGCCGTAGAGTGCATTGTCATAACCGATGGCGGCCACCGTGCCGCGCACCAGCGATTGAAAATCGACGTAGGCCTGGGTTGTGATCTCACCGGCAATTACCACCAGGCCGGTGCAGGTCAGCGTCTCGCAGGCAACGCGGCTGAAGGGGTCCTGCTCCAGGCAGGCATCGAGAATCGCATCGGAGATCTGATCGGCAATCTTGTCGGGATGACCTTCCGTCACCGACTCCGAAGTAAACAGAAACTTATCGCGTGGTTGTGACAAACGAGCTTCCTCCTATACCTTCTCTGCCAGCGGAACCGGAACGCTATTGGAATTTCATTCGGGGTCGAACTGCAGCGGGCAGGCAGCCCCAACAAGAAGCGTCTAGGGCTGCTCTTGTACCGTAGCAGACCCCGCGAAGACACGGCAAAGATCAGTGCGCGAAGTGCGCCGGATCGCTGTTAACGGGTCGATTTCCTCCCTCAATGGAGGACCGCTTCCGAGGCGATGATGGCTTGATCGCCGCTGGCGAACACGGCCCCGCGCTCGGCTGCATCGTTCTGTCAATCGAAAACTAGAAACGAAGGTTCGGGACTGGTCACCATCTGGTCGGGCGCTGACTCAAGGGTGTTATTCCCAGACTGCTTGACCGGCAGGCATGCTGAGTGGGTTTGCCGCCGATTGGCGGGACGAGGAAAAAGCACACAATGACGGTGTATCGCGTTGAATTGGAAAGACTTGATCACGGGTATGAAGCCCGTGTGCCGGAAATAAACGGCTTTCTGTGCGAGGGACTGACCGAAGGCGAGACTCTTTCGCGCCTGCGGCAAAAGCTGGATCGCTATCGTGCGGAGACAGGCGCGGCTGTTGAATTCCCGACAGTACGGCTGGAAGTCTATCGAACCTGACGGCTTGCTCCGGCAGCTTAGCGGCTGCCGCCGGGCAGCTCAAAATCCACGCCAGCTTCGCGGTTCTGCGCGATGGTCGCCGGTAGGTCCAGATCGGCCACGGGGATGACCCGCTGATGGCCATTTTCCGCGACAAAAACGGATGAGCCGGTGAGTACATAACTGTGTACCGTCATGGGCTGCCGGCCGTCGTTGAAGACCAGGGTCACGGCGGGATGATCGAGGCCATCACTCTGGGCTGCGGCACTTTGGGCTGCGGCACTTTGAGCGTTGCTCTGGCCACCATTCGGAGGCACGGGTGGATAGCCCTGGGGTGCGTAAGGAGCGCGTGGCGCCGTGAATCCATCCTCCGGCGGACCCTCGGTATAGGGTGGCGGCGCTTGCTCCGCATAGTCCTGCCGAGCTGGCGCATTCTGCTGAGGCTGCTGGTCCGTATCATCGTCCCCAATGTCGTCCGCGTCGACGAAGGCCAGCGAGTTCGCATAGTAAGGAAGTCCCACATAACCGACGCCACCGACGCCGAATCCACCTCTACGGTGGTGGTGGCGGTTCCGATTGCCCTGGACAGGATTTGCGTGTCTGTGAAGGTTGGGACCGATCTCCCGGTGCGTGGGCAGCGGGGCGGACCTGGCTCCAAAGGAATTCGCGCGAATCGCGCCCGTTCGTGGACCGTTACCGATTGGGTTGCCCATCATGCGGCCGGGGCCCACAGCCCGAGCGGGCGCAACAGCGCGACCAGAACCCATGGAGCGCGCGGCGCTCATCTGCCCGCCTGAGGCATGTCCCGCGCCCTGCTGGGCAAAGACTGGTGCAGCAAAGATCGCCAGCCCGACCGCGGCGGCAACGATGCGTGGCCGAATCCATCTCGCGTTTTGGTAGTTATGGCCCACACAGCACCTCTGTCTACACGCGCTTTCTTGATGGGCACGCTTTCTTTTATCGTCCCACAACTATAGACGCGCGGGCGTGCCGGGGGATGCACCCGGATCTGATCGCGCCGAACAGCTTTTTCATGGCAACGTGGCGAATCGAGTCCCGCGGGATACATCTGCCGTCAGTCTGCTCTAGACTTGCCGCGAGCGAGGTTTGCCGTGCAGAAGAGTGCCAGGAATGCCGCCGTCGTGGGCGCGGGGCCGAATGGGCTGGCTGGGGCTATCACGCTGGCGCAAGCCGGCATGCCGGTGACGGTATACGAAGCCGAGGCAGTCGCGGGCGGAGGTGCGCGGACGCTCGAACTCACCTTGCCCGGCTTCCGGCATGACTTTGGATCGTCGGTGCACCCCATGGCGGCGGGGTCGCCGTTCTTTCGCACACTGCCGCTTGCCGCTCATGGACTGGAGTGGATTCATTCGCCGGTTGCGATGGCGCATCCGTTGGACGACGGAACCGCTGTGCTGCTGGTGCGCGACCTGGACGAGCAATGCCGTTTGCTGGGCGAGGATGGTCCCGCATGGCGGTACATCCTCGGGCCGCTGTCACGCAACTGGTGGGCGCTGGCCGAAGACATCCTGGAGCCGCTTTCGCCGCTGCCACGGCATCCGCTGCTGCTGGCGAGGATGGGCGCGCTCGGTGCGTTGCCGGCGGCGGCGCTGGGCCGGCTGGCGTTCCGGGGTGTGCGGGCGCGCTCGCTGATGGCGGGACTGGCGGCGCACTCGTTCCTTCGCCCCTCTCATCCCTTCAGTGCATCCTTCGGCCTGGTGATGGCGGCAACCGCGCATGCGGTAGGCTGGCCCATTCCGCGGGGTGGGTCGCAGGCCATCACCGATGCCCTAATTGCGTATCTGCAATCGATTGGTGGTGTAGTGCAGACCGCAACGCCGGTGGAAAGGATGGAGGATATAGGCGCAGCCGCGGTTACATTATTTGATACCACGCCGCGACAACTGCTGAAGCTGGCGGGGGATCGTCTGCACTCCGTGGATCGGCACCGCCTCGCAAGCTTCCGTCCGGGGCCGGGCATCTTTAAGGTGGACTATGCGCTGAGCGAACCGATTCCCTGGCAGGCGAAGGATTGTGCGCGAGCGGCGACGGTGCACGTCGGCGGCGATGATGCGGAGATTGCAGTCGCGGAGTCTGCTGTTGCGGATGGCAAGACCGCGAGGCAGCCTTTTCTCATCGTGGTGCAGCCTTCCTTGTTCGATCGCAGCCGCGCGCCGCTGGGCAGGCACACCGCGTGGGCGTATTGCCATGTGCCGAATGGATCGACGGAAGATATGCTGCCGCGCCTCGAAGCGCAGATGGAGCGCTTCGCGCCAGGCTTTCGCGAGTGCGTGCTGGCGCGGCGGGTCTTTCCGCCCGCGGACCTTCAATACATGGATAGAAATCTGGAAGGGGGGGACATCTCCGGCGGAGCAGTCGATGGATTGCAGATGTTCCTGCGCCCGGGCTGGCGTTTTTATGCCACCAGCGATCCCACACTCTACCTCTGCTCGGCCTCCACTCCGCCAGGGGGCGGCGTGCATGGCATGTGCGGCTACAACGCGGCGCGCATGGCGCTGCGGCATCTGCGAAGATAGCCGCACAGATATACAGAGGGAATGCATTGGCCTGGTACGCGCTCGACGACCCGAACGATCCGAAGCTGGATGAATTGGCGAAGCAGTATCAATTGCATCCTCTGCACATTGAGGACTGCCGCAGCCATAACGAGCGCGTGAAGAGCGAAGAGACGGACGCGTATCTCTTTTACATCCTGAAGTACATTCTCTCGGTCGATCATGGCGAGCTGACGCTGGGTACGATCAGCCTGTTTGTGGGACGCGACTATTTCATCAGCGTGCGTGATGCGCGCCACTCCAACGATTGCGTGCTGGATCGCGCGCAGCATGCGTCCGGCGAGCCGCCGCCAGGCAAGCTGCTCTACCTGGTGCTGGACACGATCGTGGACTCGTTTTTTCCATCGATCGATAAGAGCGACGACCTGATCGATACGCTGGAAGACCGGGTGCTGGACGAGCCATCGCCAGAGACGGTGGAGGATATCTTCGATCAGAAGCGGAAGCTGATCGAGTTGCGGCGCGTGCTGGTGAACACGCGGGAGGCCTGCAACTCCATGCTGCGCGATCCGACGGATCTGATTCCGGACGATCTCTACCCATTCTTTCGCGATGTCTACGATCACGTACTGCGCCTGCTGGATTCTGTCGAGACGTTGCGCGATCTGCTGAACAACACGCTTGACGTGTATCTTTCATCGGTAGCGAACCGCACCAACCAGGTGATGAAGGTGCTGACGGTGCTGAGCACGATTGCGCTGCCGGGACTGGTGATCACCAGCTTCTATGGCATGAATGTAAAGGGTTTGCCGTTCATCGATGCGCAATATGGCGCGTATTACGTCATTGGCGCGATCGTGTTCTGGACCGCAGTGATGCTGCTGATGATGCGCAAGTCGCGCTGGCTGTAGCGCTAGCGTTTCTTTGGCTGCGCGACGACCAGGCCGCGCGGCGTGGGCAGCAGCAGAATGGAGAGCAGGCCTTTACTTTCCAGGCTGAGGGCCGCTTCGCGCACGACTTTCAAATGAGAGCTGGCATCGTGCATCAGGATGAGTCCGTGAGGGTTCATCTGCGGCAGAAAGCGCATCACTTCCTGCTCGCGGACCGGCATATCGCTGTCGGAGAAGAGAAGATCGATGGTGCCATGCACATCCATCTCCAGCGACGATTCATTGCGCAGCTCGATGCGGCCGCGCAATGGCGACGTGGCGATCTTCTCCTGCGCCTTCGCGAAAACCACAGAATCGTATTCGCAACTCACGACGCGGCCGAAGCCATTGCGCTCCAGGCCTTCGGCGATCCATAGCGTGCTGACGCCGAGAAAGGAGCCGGTCTCGACGACGAGGTCCGGTTTGAGTGTGGTCACGAGCGTGCGCAGGAATTCGAGCACCTCGTACTCGGCGGTCATGGAGTCGTACATGCTCCAGCGCTCGGGGTGGGGGCACTCCGGGGTGGCGCGATGGTATTCGGGCAGCAGAGCGCCGGCAGCTTGCTCGGCCTGCTGCATGACCTTGTGTTCCTGCTTGAGCTTTGGCTTGCGGCGGAAGAGGGGCACGGTTGTTTGATTATAGAGAGCGAGCCGACGCGCGGCAGCGGCCATTTCATCCGCTCATTGTGGTTGAATACAGGCCGGCCCTAACTCCGGGATGGTCGATGTGTCGATCTCAGAAGTTCTACGACGAAGCGCCCAGTACAGAAACAGAAGCTGCAGCGATCCGAGCGTCGCCAGTATCAGGGTGAGGGGTTGCACTCCATGAAGCTTGGCGAACGACTCCGTCTTCCATGAGACAGCGAAGAGGATAACCGCCAGAAAGGTGGTCCATTCCGCTGCGATGCTTTGTCCCAAGTCCCGTAGCGCGCCGAGTGTCAGGGCAATGGCAATAACCACCAGCACCGAATCGTAGATAGGGACATACACGTTCAACAGAAGCGTCCACGTCAGGGTTGCCGCCCACGCGAGCCATTGCGCTGCCCTGCCGCCACTCGCGGACTTCCACAACAGGGTCGCGAGAACGCTTGCGCTGACGCTGACGCAAATCAGGAGCGCCGTTCCAACACCCGACCTGCCGCCAGAAAGAGCGGAAAAAAATGAGCTGAGGTCCAGATATTTCCAGAGTTGCAGACGCGAAGCGCCGCCGAGGCCGGTGAGGTGTCCAAAGCGCCGCAGCATGTGCACATATGCAGGCCAAATCTGTGCTCCTGCGAACGCAGTGGCCGTCAGGATGAGAGCTGCCGAGCCGGTTGCAAATCCGAGCAGAGCTTTGAATCTACGCGTTAGCAACAGCATGGGAATGAGAAGCAGCAAGAGCGTCGGCTTATAGCACAGCAGCGCCAGTGCGAGCCCGCTGCGAAACAGGTTTCCAAGTCGTTCCTGATAGATAGCCAAACCGACGGCGCAGATGGCGATCGTGGAAAGCTGGCCGTTCAGCAACGTGCCGAAGATGAATGGATAAAAGGCCAGGGCGAAACACAGGATCAAAGATGCTTTCAGCGGCTCGCCGGGAAAAATCGCCATGGAAGCCGCTCCCACTCCGACGAGATAAAGGATTAACGAGATTCCCAGCCACAGGAGATACGCCGCTTCGAAGGAGAGGTATGTGAATGGTGCAAAGAACATCGCGACAAATGGAGGGTATGGGCTGGGACCATAGATGGTGCCATCGCGCGGAGGCTGAATCGACAGAAAGACCTGTTGCTGGAGGCTCACGTCGTAGATCCTGGTGAAGGAGTAGTGGCGGGCGATCTGGCCGACGCCATATACGTAGACGAAGTCGGAGTTGAGCTGACGGATAGAGCCCGTTCCACGGCTCGCCTGAACCCAATGGACGACGCCTAAAGGAACCAGCAGAAACCCCACGAACATGGCCCAGCAGACCACGTGGATTTCCTTGAGGCCGGGACGTGGGCCAAGGATACGCGCTGGCCAGAAGAGAGAGGGCTTCTTGCGGTGGTCAATCTCGGCGGTCTGGCCTTGGCTGTTGATGGACGATCCGGCGTAACAAGACAGCTGAAAATCCAGCAAAGCTTATCACGCAGGCGCAGCCGTTTTGCGAGGTTAGTTCAGCTTCTGCTCGGCCATGAGCTGCTTGAACTCAAGCGTGGTCCGCAGCATTGCGAAATCCTGCTCATCCTTCAGCTTTCGACGATCGTGGAAGCCTTCATCGAACGCCTTCCGGAGATAGTAGAGGGCCTGGTCGCGCTGCCCGGCGCGAGCGAAGGTGCGGGCAAGATAGTAGTTCTGCGCGATGCGCTCTTCCTTCGTGCTGCCTTCATCGATGGAGGCATTGGTGTTGTGGTTGAAGGCGGCGGGATCAATGGCGAAGGCGTGGCCGTACGCTTTTTCCGCGTCTTTGTATTTCTTATCGGCGAAGTAGGTAGTGCCGAGATTGCAGTAGATGGCGGCCGAACGCGAGTTATACTTCAGCGCCTTCTTGTAGTATTTAACGGCCTTGGAGTAATCGCGCTTCGCGTGATACACAGCGCCCATGTTGTTCAGCGCATCGGCGTTGTGCGAGTCGAGGCGCAAGGCCATCTGGTAGGCCTTCATCGCCTCATCCATCGCAAAAAGATGATGGTAGGCGACTCCGATTTTTGTCCAGGTGAGCGACTTGCGCAGCTCGGCGTGTTGATACGCGCCGATGGCTGCGACGTATTGGCGTCGCGCCATGTAGAGATCGCCCTGCATCTCCGGCGATAGCTCATACATATAGGAGACGCGGGGGGCGGCAGGCGAGTTGGGCACGCTGACGGGCTGCACGCGTGCGCTTTCCTGTGCCTGGATAGCTATGGGCGTAAACGCGGCGGGCTGCGGCGCAGCTGCCAAGGGCGCGCTGGCAACCAAAAATGCCAGGCAAGCTGTGACTGTGGACGGAATCGACGCCATGGTCGCCTCCCCATCCGTTGCTACCGCGTTTTCAAAACACCTATGTCCGGCTAGCAGCCGCGACGAGCAGCTCTTCTAACGGAAAAGCTGCGTCAATTTTCGTCTCGGCGGCTATACCTTTTGTGAAAACGATCTAGCTTCCGCGGACGACTGCAGGATACGCCGGAGCGTCCACCACTGTCAGGAGAAATGTGACCGAGATACAACAGTTTTTAGGCAGATCTACTTCAATTCGGTACCAGATGCCTGGCATCCGGGCCGAAGTCCCGGCCACCGCGGAGGCAGAGCTAACTCGCAATTGCGCACAATCCCGTTGAAACAAAGCACTTAAGCGTGGTGCTGCTTTAGAGGGCCTGGTCACGCCCGGCTCCCAGAGAGCGATTGGCCGGGATTGAATACCGGCGATGCCGGATTGTGATCTGATCCTTGCTATGCCCAAGGGACAACGACGCGAGTATGGAAAGGGTGAGCTGCACTTCATCACCTCGGTATGTTATCGGCGGCAGCCAAAGCTTGGAGAGGAGAAGCATCGCGCGGTCTTTCTGCAGTTGCTGGAGCAGATCGCGGCGAAGTTCGGCTTCGAGGTGCGCGGGGTGGCGGTGCTGCCGGATCGCTTTCATTTGCTGATGACCGAGCCGGCGCGGGACACGGCGGACCACGCGATGGAGATGCTGCGCCACCGGTATGGACGGCGATACAACAGCTCCGCGCGCACAGACGAGCAGGTGTGGGAGACAAAGTGGACGGATGCGCATGTGGTTGGGGAAGAGGCGATTGAGGCGCGGTTACGATTTCTTGAGGAAGCGGAGGCAAAGGCTGCAGCTCGCGCTTCGGAGGACCATTCCTCGGTCTGAGAAACGTCGCAGTAGCTTGCTACATTTTGGCGAGGCGGCGTTTGGCAAGAAATTATGTAACGAGCTTCGTATCGAATTTATACAATGTGTCCCGATTCGGGCTTATAGTGGGGTGCACTTCGGGCCATATCCCCACATCATGCGTATCGGAGAGACGAATGAATTTCCTCCCATTGATTCTTCAGCTGGTTGCCGGGGCCATTGGCGGCAATGCAGCGGGTGCAGCTTCCAAGGACACAAACCTGGGCGGCGTGGGCAATACCATCGCCGGTTTGCTGGGCGGTGCCGGTGCCGGTCAACTTCTGGGGATGCTGCTGCCGGCGCTCGGCAGCATGGCAGCCGCTCATGCGGGCGGTGGCATGGGCGGCGCAGGCGGCATCGCGGGTGACCTGATCGGCGGCGGTGTTGGTGGCGCTGTCGTCACTGCGATTGTTGGCATTATCAAGAACAAGATGGCCGGTTCCGCGGCAGCCAGCTAAAGATCCCTGCTGGTGAGCCAGGCACTGCATGACTGAGAGGCATCCCACCGGTTTGTGAGTGCTGCGGCCACAACCAGATCACCGAGCGCGCCGCCGTGTGCGCACATTGGAGTAGGCGGCGGCGCCGAACCGTGCGCGCCGGCGAACGGCAAGTGGGTGCTGGTAGCGACCATTCTTGGTTCGGCGCTGGCATTCATGGATGGCTCGGTGGTGAACGTAGCGCTGCCGGCGCTGCAGTCTGCATTTCATGCGACCTCGGGCGGCATCCAGTGGGTGGTGCAGGCCTACGCGCTGTTTGGCGCGGCGCTGCTGCTGCTGGGCGGTGCGATTGGCGATCACTATGGCCGGCGGCGCACCTATGTGTGGGGCGTCACGCTGTTCGCGCTGGCTTCGGCGGGTTGCGCGGCGTCGCTTTCACTGGGACAACTGGTGGCGGCGCGCGCCGTGCAGGGCATTGGCGCAGCCCTGCTGATCCCGCAGGGTCTCTCGATTCTGTCGGCATCGTTCTCGGGTGAAGAGCGCGGGCGCGCGATCGGTACCTGGTCGGCGTGGACGAGCGTGTTTGCCGCGGTGGGTCCGGTGGCCGGCGGATGGCTGCTGCAGGTCTGGTCCTGGCGGTTGATCTTTGTGCTGAACCTTCCGCTCGCGCTGCTGGTGCTTGCGCTGGCGCCGCGGATTCCGGAGAGCCGTGGCGGAGGAGACGGCAAAGCGCAGCCGCTGGACTGGTTGGGCGCGATGCTGGCGACGACCAGCTTTGCTGCGATCATCTACGCGCTCGCATTTGCGCCCGAGGCGGGCTGGCGCAATCTGCGCGTGATCGTGCCGCTGGTATGCGGAGGAGTGCTGCTGGTGGCGTTTCTGTGGTCGCAGGCGGAACGTGCGAATGCCATGATGCCACTGTCACTGTTTCGTATACCCCGCTTTCTCGCGGCGAACCTGCTCACCTTTCTGCTGTACGGCGCGTTGTATGGCGGCCTGTTCGTGATTCCGTTTTATGTCATCCAGGTGCGTCACTATCCGCCGGTGGAGGCGGGCGCGGTCTTTCTGCCCATGATTGCGATGATGTTCTTTTTCTCCGCGCGGGTGGGTGCAGCCGCGGCGAGGATAGGCGAGCGCCGGCTGATGGCGAGCGGGGCGGTGTGTGCCGGGGTAGGGTTCTTGCTGCTTGCGGCGTTGTCCGGGGCGGGAAGCTACTGGCGCAGTCTGCTGCCCGGCGTGCTGCTGCTGGGCCTGGGGATGACGCTGGCAGTGGCGCCGCTGACGAATGCGGTGATGTCGTCGGTCGATCAGCGCAAGACAGGCGTCGCGTCGGCAGTCAACAATGCGTTATCGCGCTTGGCGGGACTGGTCGCAGTGTCGGTGCTGGTGTTCGTGCTGGCGCACGGATTCAGCAGCCACCTTGCGAATGAATTAAGCAAGTCGAGTCTGCCGGCGGCGGCGCGACAGCAGATGACGGCGCAGCAGGCGCGGCTGCGCGACACGCCGATTCCTTCAGGACTGAGCGAACAACAGCATGCGGAAGCGGCGAAGATGCTGGATCGTGCTTTCTTCGCGGGGTATCGGGATGTGATGGTTTGGTGTGCGGTGAGTGCGTGGCTGGGCGGGCTGGCGGTGTTGGTGTTTTTAAGGCGTCTAACTACCTCACCGTAGCTGTGCCATGAGCGGCCGCCGGCATTTCGGGCGGTACTGTTTTCTTCAGGCGGTTTTTGCAGTGTCTTTGAGCAGCCCAAGCTGCACCAGGCTTTCGGCGGTGGCGATAACGGACTCCTCGTTAGAGCGCGGCGTCCAGCCGAGCATGCGCTTTGCCTTCTCGTTGGTGGCATTTTTCCGTTTGCCGAGTTCGGGCAGGATCAGCTTGACTGCAGGATCGCGCAGCGCGGCGAGGCGCACGATCCAGTTGGGTAGTTCTCGAGTAGGAACGCGCTTTGCCGCAGTGCCCATGCGTTTTTTGAGAACGATGGCGATATCGCGCATCCAGAGGAAGTCTCCAGCCACGGCTAGGAAGCGTTCGCCTTTCGCCGCCGGATGCGTCATGGCGCTGAGATGCAGGCTCGCGACGTCGCGCACGTCGACGACTCCGAAATTCAGACGTGGGGAACCGGGCATGGCACCGTCCATCAGTCGTTGGACGAGAAGGATGGAAGCTGAATAGTCGGGCCCGAGGAGTGGGCCGAGCACGGCCACCGGGTTGACGACGGAGAGCTCGAGTGGGCCGCCTTCGCGGGCGATGAAATCCCAGGCAGCACGTTCGGCCAGGGTCTTCGATTTCGGGTAGGCGGCCACGTCGCTGTTGAGGTTGCTCCAATCCTTCTCCGTGAATGGCGCCGACTGCGGCGGATGGCCATAGCCGATGGCAGCGAAGGAGGAGGTGAGCACGACGCGCCTGACGCCGGCGTCCCGGGAGGCGCGGAGCACACGCAGCGCACCTTCGCGAGCCGGGATGATCAGCTCATCTTCGTGTTTCGGAACGCTGGGAGGGAGCGGCGATGCGACGTGGAGAACGTAATCGCAGCGGTCGACAGCCTCCGGCCAGCCAGCGTCCTTTTCAAGATCGGCGATAGCGAAGGTGAGTCGGCCATCGGTTTGCGCGAGCCCGCCCTGCTGCAGCATGGCGCGCACGTCGGCTTCACGCTTCGGAGAGCGAATGGTGGTGCGCACGCGATAGCCCGAGTTGAGAAGCTGCAGAATGCAGTGCGCGCCGATAAAGCCAGAGCCGCCGGTGACGAGGACTTGTTCGTTGGCCATGTTTTGTTCTTGTTGGATGGATGGCTAGCCGGCGTGGTCGCAGCTTGTTCATGGCGGTGTCAAATTTTATTCACGCTTAAGCACGGGCGGGTGGGTGGTGATTCTCATGTACGGATGGAATGCGCTTGCCGTTGAGTGCGGAATGAAAGCGATCCCAACCTTGCTGCGCGAGGAAGAGGCAGCCGGCGTATTCTGCCGTCAGAGAGAGATGGACGACTCTAAGCTGGTTCCGAAGGGAAGGCCGCCGGAGATCGAGAAGGCCGGCGAGACCGCGCTGGACGCGTACCTACCGGCTAATGGCCGGTTGACGGCCAGGCTTGCGAGCGAGCTTGCAGACAGGCTGGTGCTGAAGGGAACTGGACCGCTGCCGCTGGTCGAAGACGATCCGCTGGTGGAACTACTGGGCAAGGCGACAAACGAGGAACTGGCGCCCCTGGTCGAGATTCTCTGCACCAAGGGCGGCGTGATGTGTCAGCTTACCCGCACCGCGTCCTACCGGAACAACAACCCAAATCACCAGGCCTATGTTCGGGACATTGCGGCGGAGATCCAGAAGTTCGGCGCCAACACGCTGAAGACGCTGCTGCTGCGCAGCGGCAAGGGCGTGCCCTATGACCAGATTGTGCGAGACGTGGCCGGGCGCGTGGGCGTGAAGAGCGGGGAGAAGAGCACGCGCGAGATCGAGCGCGAGATTGTTACGAAGCTGCTGATGGAGGCGTACGAGACCATGTCTCCGGAGCAGAGGCGGGAGCTGCTGCTGTCCCTGAAGATTCGGGACCACAAGCTGCTGCTGGCGCCGGGCGGCGTGGAGGCGGCGCGGCTTGCGATACAGCACTCCGGGTTCGCGGTGTTCAAAGGCAGTGTGATCGTGGCCAACGCGGCGGCACAGCAGTTGCTTGGCCACGGGCTAAGCCTGGCGACGAATGCCGCGTTGACTAAGGGGATTGCGGTGTTCGCTGGGCCAGTGGGGTTGGTGTTTGCCGCATTGCTGGGCGGCAATGCGCTGGCTGCGCCGGCGCGCCGGGTGACGGTGCCGATGGTGCTGCAGGTGGCGGCAATCCGCGCGGTGCATGAGTATCACCACGAGACGGCGTGGGAACAGTTCGTCAAGTTCATGCGGCGACACAAGTGGACAATCGGGATTGTCGTCGCGCTCGTGATCTGGCTGCTGTTCCATTTTCATGTGTTTCGTTGAGCGCTGGGTGTGGGCGACTCGAGGGCCAATTGAATTCACTTTACGTTTCATTTTCTGAGGCGACAATTTATGGCCAAGATCAATTACCTCGCAGCCGCTCTCGTTTTCACAACCTGCGCCGGAAGCGTACTGGCGAACAATGCGAATGCCGCCGCTGACACGGCTGAAAAGGTCGCTCCGGCAGCACCTACAAAGGATGCACTCGTGACGCTCGAAAAAAGTGCATACGAAGCTTGGGCGTCTAAGGACGCGACGTTCTGGGACACATTTCTTTCGGACAAGTTTGTCGGCTGGGGTTCGTCTGGCAGGCTCGATAAGGCATCAGCGACAAAGCAATACACCGGCGCTGATTGCGAGATCAAAAGCTACACTCTGTCCGAGGAGCAGATGAACCCGCTCAGTAATGATGCGGTGCTGATCACGCACAAGACAACCGTTGACGGCACATGCAACGGACAAAAAGTTCCGGCCAATAGCTGGGTGGCGAGCGTATACCTTCGCGACGACGGTAAATGGAAAGCAGTCTTCCACGCCGAAGCTCCGGTCGTCGATCCAAAAGCGGCCCCCGCTAACCCGGTTGACGTAAAGGAGACGCGCCAAGAGGACGAGGCTCAACCGACCGGCCGAGATGCCGGCACCGACGCCCTGCTCGCGATCGAAAAGAACGTGTGGGAAGCATGGAGAAGACACGACGCCAAGAAAATTGGCGAACTGACAGCCAGAGATATTTCATTCATCAATATTTTTGGCACTTACTTCGCAACCAAGGCTGATGCGTTGAAGGACTGGTCGGGGGCTTATTGCGATGTCAAGAGCATCAGCATCACCGACGCCGCGGGTACGATGGTCTCGCCGACAGTCAGCATCCTGACATTCAAGGCGACTGCGGACGGCACCTGCTACGGCCAGGAGGTGGGACCTGTCAGGGGCACGTCGGTCTACGTCAAGCACGGCGATGTGTGGAAATGGACCTTTGGCATTAATCTACCCGCACGCCGGGAGGGCACCTAGAGGCTGCGTCAACGTGACCGGGATACCTTCCAATGGACACCCCACGGCGGGTCGCTGATGACACAACGGTTGTTTCTCGGTGGCGGCCGTAGAGGACTCCGGTAAGACTAGTGCCGAATTGGCACGCTGTCAGGAATGCATTGACGACCGCTCCGCCGTGAGATAGCGTCGCAGTGGCTGATGGGCCCATCCCCTTGATTTCACTCTTCGATGAGGATCATGCAGATGCGGACCAAAAGCTTTCTCAGCGTAACGCTGTTTTTTCTGGTGGTTGCAGGGGCGCGGAGTCTCCAGGCTCAGGCGCGCGAAACCGACCGTGACATGGCGCCGGAGACGACTTCCAAACTTTCAAAAGACTATGTAGCTCCGTTTGGAGTTCCCCTGGCGCCTCCGATCTACCTGATAAATTTCCTGCTCCTTTACTTTTCGAATCCCGAGACTGCGGCCTACATGCCCGCGTACAGGGTGGCGCTTCCTCAAGAGGTCTATAAGTGCCTTGTTGAGAATCCCGATGGCTGCCCTTACGCGGAGATGGAGCGGTTTTTTGCAGAGCAGGCCGCCGACACTGGAAAGGGTCCAAACCAGAAGACTTTCTGGCCGGAGTCTTGCCGGACGAGCCCAAGATTGGAAGACCTGGCTCCCACGGAAAACCGCCGAGCTGAGCAGATAAACGAGCCACTGGGAAGGAAGAGGGCGGACCAGCTCGCGCAGCTCTTAGGCATGACGCCGGACGTGATCCTGACCAATGAAGAGTATCAATGTCTGATCGGGGCACCTCCCAGAAATGAGAACCAGGAAATCATCTACTCCTGCTCCCTCGACCTCACCAATTCGAAGGGAAATACGGACATTCCGCTTTCGAGCTGGGGACTGTATCAGACTTCGAATGGAGACGTGCGAAGCGACTGCGCGCCCCAGGCGCCCTGTCTTGAGTTCAACCAGCTCTTCGCGGGGCCGTTGGAGAAGATTGCCAAACAGTGCGGATTCGCGAAGAAGTTAGCACACCTGGTAGCGGAGACACCGTTTCTACAGTTCGTCGCGCAAGGCCATAGGTGCCAGCAAGCCTGGATGCCAACTTCGTGCATTGCCGAAGCGCCGTGCGCACGCAAAGGCGGCCAATCGAACGACAAGTGCGGGCCATCTCTTTTACCTTAATAGGCAGACGGCTTCATGGTCTGATTAGCAAACGACTCGGAAAGCACGGCCCGTCACGACATTTCAACACAAGAGAGAGCGCCGCTAACGCGGCGCTCTTTTTGTAATGCCCGAAGGGCGTCTGCCTCGATGGCAAATCGCTATGCGTGGACGGGCTCGTGCAGGGTGGCGTGCTGGTCTACCTTCTGGTGCCAGCTATGCGCTTTCTCCAGAGCCTTGTTCACGTTGTTGATGTTCTCGACGCCTTGGGTGTTGAGCCACTGCTCGAATGCTTTGGCTCCCTGGGTGGCGTAGACCTTGATGCCGTCCTTCCAGGTGGCGCGGCCGCAGAGGACTCCGTTGAAATTGGTGCCGGATTCAACGGCTAACTCGAGGGTCTCGATGAAGACGGCGTTCGAGACACCGGCCGAGAGATAGATGAATGGCCTGTGCGTTGCGCCAGCGGCGTCACGGAAGTGCTGCAGGGCTTCGGCGCGGGTGTAGGCCTGCTCGCCTTTGAAGGCCTTGGTGCCGGCGACGAACTCCATCTGCACAGGGACTTCCACCTTGAGCACATCGACGCCGTACTTCTCTTTGCCGAACTCGGCCATGGAGCCGGAGACGATGTCGGGCTTGGCCTTGGCGTAGGCGATGGACTTCTCGTCGCCTCCCTTGTGGTCGTAGCCGACGAACTCGAGGAAGAAGGGGATATCGTGCGCGCGGCACTCGTCACCGATGCGCTCGATGAAGGCGTGCTTGCGGTCGTTGATCTCGGAGGTCTCCATCGGGGTGTAGTAGAGCAGGACCTTGATACAGTCGGCGCCGGCTTCCTTGAGGCGGCGGACGGACCAGTGGTCGAGCAGGTCAGGCAGGCGGCCAGCAGTGGTGGCGTCGTAGCCGGTCTTCTCATAGGCGAGCAGCAGGCCCTTGCCGTTGCGATGCTTGGAGGCGGGCAGGCCGAACTCGGGATCGAGCAGGATAGCGGAGGCGTGCTTGGTTAGCACGGAGGTGACGAGGGTCTTGAACTCTTCGAGCGCAGTGGGTGGGACGGTGCCGGTGCCGGCTTCCTTGGCGAGCGACTTCTGAAGGGATCCGCGTTGATCCATGGCGGCGGCAGCGATGACGCCGCGGTGATCCGAGACAGCCTTGAGACCGGCCAGCTTGCCGGGTGTGAGCTTGATCATGATGCTTCTCCTAACCAGGTATGTAGAGCAGATGTCTTGAGCGGGAAAGAACTCGCCACCAATTCTACAGACTTGCCGTCTGGGGCGGCGGCGCCTGCGGCGCGTTCTGTGCGGGCGCTTCCGATGGTCGCTGCCGTCCCGCGATGCTGCTGTGCAGATCAGGCGAGCTTGTTAGAGGGAGCAACCCTTCGCTGTCTGGATGCCTTCTCCGACCGTGGGTGCGGGCGCTTCGATGCCGCGGACGGCCGGCTCGAATTGCCATGGACTCTTCGGCGTGATGCCGAAGATGAAGGTCTCGCCGGTGATGTAGCGCTGGCGGACGTCGAAGTTTTCATAGGCAATGCCGCCGGGGACAAGATCATGCGAGGCCCAGTAGATGCGGCGGCCGTTGACGCGCACGCGCAAGTCGGGCTGGATGTCGTGCGCAGCGACGCGCCAGTACTGCGTGAGCTTCGGCAGCGAGTATTGCCAATGACCGGGCGCCGGAGTGGCTGAGGGATTCTCCTCATTGTTGGTGGCGAAGACGATCGCGTCGCCATCGCCGGTGCGCAGCATGTCGTTGAGTGGATAGTCGGGCGGGTCGTCGAAGGCGTCACCGGTGTAAGCGCCCATGAGCTCCCGGCTATCGACGACGCAACGATGCAGCCAGAGGCGGCGCAGGCGCTCGAAGTTGCCCATGGTGGCGGTGAGCGCGAGCTCTTCGATGGCGGGGCTGTCGCTGTCCTGGTAGACGGATAACTTCAATTCATCGGGATGATCGCTGTCGATGGAGGCGATGAGGTGGACGTGCGCGCCATTGGCGGAGAAGCGCTCTACGTCGATCTGAACACTGAGGCGTTCGATGGGCATCTTGCCAGGGAATTGCTGCATGGTGCCGACGGGGATGCCGGCCTTGTCGTAGGAGGTGAGATCGACCCAGAGGCGCTTGCCGCGTTGGCCGGGATCGAGGCGGCTGGGCTCGAGCTCGCTGAAGGCCATGCGACTGGAGCGGCTGCCGGGCCCGAGGATGACAGGCTCGACCGCGATGAAGTTGAGCAGCTCCGGCTTGCCGGTGGCGGACGAGAGGATGCCGACACGGATCAGGCCGCGCGGCCCGCGCAGGCCTCCGGGAGCGGGGAGGCCGAAGACGATGCCGTCTTTGCGGCCCCAGATGAGCGGATCACCAGGGGCTGTCGGTTGAATCCATGCCGAGGCTTGAATTGACTGAGAGGAGGTGGCGTTCTGCGGCGGCGTAGGCAGGGCGCCTTGCCCGCTGGCTGCCGATGGCCTGAAAAGGATGGCGGCGACAAGAGAAAGAAAAAGTGCAAGCGTGAGGAGAGGGCGGGAGATCTGGCTTCTGCGCATGAACGTCTTTCGTTTTGCGGAGCCATTCTCTCACGATTTTTAATCGTTTAATTGCCCGTGGGAAAGCATAGCTTCGATCAGCTGGTGTGGTCGAGGACGATCTTCCAGCCGGCGGGTGTTTTTTCGAAGACGAGAGAGAAGATGCCCTGCGCGTCGCCGCCTCCGTTTGCGCTGCGCGTCAGATGGTAGCGGCCGGTGACCAGGGCGACATGGGCATCGAGCGGATGGACTTCGAGATTGTCGAAGGCGAGCTGGCCCATCTTTTCTTTGCCGGCGAAAGTTGTTTGATAGCGGGCGAGGATGTTGGCGAAGCCGTGCTGGATAGTTTTGCCGACGAAGGTGGTGTCAGGCGAATTGTTGTAGCCCTGCATAAAGGCGACCACATCGCCGCGGTTCCAGGCTTCGACCTGCGTGTTGAGCACGGCGCGGATGGCGGCTTCATCCTGCGTGGCGGCGTGCGCGATGGCTGGGGTCAAGGTTGCGGTAAGGCTTGCAAGGAACAGCGCGAACGCGAGGTGATGTTTGAGACGCATGGTTTGCTCCGAAGTTGTGTTGCTTTCGTGTTGTGTTGCTTCGGTATACGCGTGTTTGTGCTTTGTGACCAGCAGAATGCTATTGCGCGCGGAGAGCCTCTTCTGTGCGGGAAGCCGCCCGGCGCCTCACCCGCGGAGATGCATTCAATCTTTAACCTTCCAGTGACAATTGCCGCGTAACCTTCGCCGGCCATGCAACTCCTATGGTGGCGATTCGATAACTGTCGAAGGATGATCCCGCCGGCCTTCTGCAGGCGGTCGCCGAGTCGCGTGTTTTTCACCCGAAGGGCGGCGGAGCCGTCTTCGTAATGACCAACGACGCCGCCAAGAACCAGGTCATCGCCTACCACTGTGCTGTCGATGGTTCCCTTGGCGAGCCCAGGAACTACGATACCGACGGTCGCGGCAACCAGGATGGATCTCTGACTGACCTCGGCCAGGCTGGAGACCTCCCCAAATCGGTCGGATTCAACGGCATCGCCGCACTCTGATCTTCGTCAGAAAAGAGATAGAGAAGGGTCCGGTATAGCCGGACGCTCCATTTATCTAACCCCCTCTTTCGCAACCAAAACGCGCCCCAGAAGGCAGTCCAGACTAGCTGGAAAGCAGCGTGCGCTGGGCCGCAAATAACTCGCGGATGCCGCCTTCAGCGTAGTCCATCATTTCCAACATCTTTGTGCGGGGAAAGGCCTGACGCTCCGCCGTGGCCTGGACCTCAACGAGCCCGCCATCTTCGGTCATGACGATGTTCATGTCGACTTCGGCCTGGGAGTCTTCTTCGTAGGCGAGATCGAGCAGGACTTCGTCATCGACGATGCCGACGCTGGTGGCGGCGACGAGCTGGCGCAGCGGCGACTGCTTGAGCGCGCCCGCTTTGACGAGACGATTGACGGCCAGAGCGAGCGCGGCGCACGCGCCAGTGATAGCCGCGGTGCGGGTCCCACCGTCGGCCTGCAATACGTCACAGTCGAGGATCACTGTTCGTTCGCCGAGCGCCTGCATGTCCACGACGGCGCGCAGTGAGCGGCCGATGAGGCGCTGTATTTCGTGAGTGCGGCCGGAGATCTTTCCGCGCTCCGACTCGCGCGCGGTGCGGGTGAGCGTGGCGCGGGGCAGCATGCCGTATTCGGCGGTGACCCAGCCGCGGCCGCTGTTGCGCAGCCAGGCGGGAACGCCCTGCTCGACCGTGGCGTTGCAGAGAACGCGGGTGTGGCCGATAGAGATAAGGACGGAGCCCTCGGCAGTGGCGACGTAGTCGGGCGTGAGCGAGACGGTCCGGAGCTGGTTGGCGGCGCGGCCGGAGCGGATGCCGGGTGCTTTGGGCGGGAGCTGTGAGGCGTGCGGCTGGGAAACGGGTGCCATAGAGAAGAATGTCCTGTGAGCGGCGGCGAGCAGAGGGCGAAGTGCGGATTTTCTGAGGAAAACCGCGTCTGCTTCGGTTCCCCAGCAGGTGTGGCAGGGAATCCGCTCTGGGCTGATGGTATCGCAGCCGGCGAGGAAGGTCGCGGAGGGGAGCTGTAACCCGCACATAATACATGGGGGCTGCTCCTTTCGTGGAGGGGAGTCACCGCCGCTGACCATTACCGAAGTCAGGTTAAGGGCCATTTTCAGCACCATTCCCGGAATGAAATCTGGTTAGATGCTCCCTGTAGAGATTGCACGGTTGGCATGTAATAAATTCACGATGTTGGTTCCGGATCGGCAATTTTCCACTTTTTGAGGTGCTGCCTTGGACGAAATCACTGGAATGGAACATAGCGAGAACAGACTTCACGTTCTCGTCCTGGAAGAAGATGATGCCACCCGATCGGCCTGCATGGAGATTGCGACACAAAAAGGCTTCTCAGCCGAAGGCATGGCCGACGCGGCCGATGCTCAGGAACTGCTGGGCAGCCACACGGTGGACCTGCTGCTGATGGAGCTGAAGGCAAGCCGGCGCGAAGGTCTGCAGCTCCTGGAAGAGGTGAAGGCGCTGAAGCCGGATACGGCGATCATCGTGATGACCTCATCTTCGACGATCGGTTCGGCGGTGGAGGCGATGCGTGGCGGAGCGACCGATTATCTGACCAAGCCATTCCTGATGGAGGAACTGGGTTCAGTTCTGGAACGCGCGGCGCAGCAACGGCAGGTGGGCGGCGCGAGCCGGACGCTGCGGGAGCGGCTGCGCAGCTCGGGTGGTGCGGGGAACCTGGTGGGGCGCAGTCCGGAGATGGACAAGCTCTACCGCATTCTGGCGAAGGTGGCGCAGAGCCATCACCCGGCGCTGATCGCGGGCGAGCCCGGCACCGGCAAGGAGATGGTGGCGCGCACCATCCACGCGCAGAGCGAGAACGCATCGCAGCCGTTCCTTACCGTGGACTGCGGAGCATTCGCACCGGAGCTGATCGAACATGAGCTGTTCGGGTATGTGAAGGGCGCCTTCCCGGGCGCGCTGCGCAATGCGCCGGGCGTGCTGGCTTCCGCGGAGCGCGGCACGGTGTTTCTGGACGAAATAGGCCAGTTGACGCCGGATCTGCAGGGCAAGCTGCTGCGGGTGCTGCAGGAGAAGGAGATCCGTCCGGCGGGGGCGACGCACCGCATTCCGTTGCATGCGCGCATCCTGGCGGCGAGCAGCGTGGATCTGGCAGCGGCGGTGACGAAGGGGACGTTTCGCAAAGACCTGTACTACCGGCTGAATGTGGTGACGTTGCGGATTCCGGCGCTGCGCGAACGGCGCAGCGATATTCCGCTGCTGGCGATGCACTTCCTGGACCGCATGTCGCGCGAAAGCGGAGAGAACTATGCGCTGAGCGACGATGCGCTGCGCAGCATGATGGATTATGACTGGCCGCAGAATGTGCGCGAGTTGGAGGCTGCGATTGAGCGCGCGTGCACCATGGCGTCCGGGCCGGTGATTCACATGGGCGATCTGCCGACGCAGTTGCAGAACCATGAACTGGGGCTGCGGCGGGAGGCATCCTCGCAGATGCAGAAGACGCAGGCAGCGATAGCCCAGCCGGGCGCGACGCCGCGGGTGACGCCGCTCGCGGAGCTGGAGAAGCAGGCCATCCTAAGCACGATCCGGCAACTGAAAGGCGACAAGCTGATGGCAGCGCGGCTGCTGGGGATCGGCAAGACGACGCTTTACAGAAAGCTCAAGGAGTATGGCCTGTCGGAAAACGTCTCACTGGAGACGCTGGAACCGATGAACGGCACAACCGGATACAGAAACTGAATTTGGCAACAGAGCTTTGGACAATGAGGGCTTCAAGGAAGTGGGGACCGGGCTATGAAGGAAAAAGTAAGTGTCGTACAGCGGGTGCTGCTGGTTTCAGCGCTGAGCGGAGCACAGAATTGCGCCGCGGCGATCATGCAGCAGATGGGACTGGATGTAGAGATTGTGCCGGGGCGGCGCGAAGCCCTGGATGCATTGCGCACAGGGAGCTATGACGCGCTGATCGTGGAGGACTCCCTTGCCGAAGGCGATCCGCGGGGCGCCGAAGTGTTGTGGAAGATGGCCGGGCTCGCTATTCCTATGCAGGTGAATTTTGCGCTGACCGGGAGCGCGCGGTTGATACGCGATCTTCGTGCGGCGCTGGCGCGGCGCGAACAGGAGCAGGGCGCAGCGCAGCGTGCGGCGTTGCGCGCGGTAGAGAGTGAGCTGCGCAACACGGTTTCCGGGCTGTTGCTGCATACGCAACTTGCGCTGCGGGAGAGTACGCCGTCTCCGCAACTGGAGCAGCGGCTGCGCCTGATGGCGGAGCTGGCGGGAAACCTGAAGCAGCGATTGGATGTGCCGCAGGCGTAACTTCCATAACTCCAGACGAGTGCGCCGGTTGCTAAGATCGGCGTATGTCTCTCAGCAAAGAGATTGTGCTGCGCTTGTGCGGGGCCGGGGACGACGAGGCGCTCGCATTGGTGGGCGCCGCTACATTTCTGGAGACATTCGCAGGGCTGCTGACCGGGCCCGACATCGTGGCACATTGCCGGGTGCAGCATGCGGCGAGCCAGTATGCGGCGTGGCTGGCGGATGCACGGTATCGGCTATGCCTGGCCGAGCTGAAATCCGCGCCGGTGGGATTCGTGGTGCTGTCGCCGCCGGACCTGCCCGTAGCGCTGACTGAAGATGACATCGAATTGAAGCGAATTTACCTGCTGCATCGCTTCCAGGGCGGCGGGCTGGGCCGCGCACTGCTGGAGTGGTCGGTTGCGCAGGCCCGCTCCATGGGGAAGAAGCGGCTGCTGCTCGGCGTGAAAGCCGATAATACGGCGGCGCTGGCCTTCTATGACCGCGTGGGATTTATGCGGATCGGCGAGAGGAAGTTTCTCGTCGGCAATATGTGGTGCGACGACTATCTATTGTCGCTTTCGCTGTGACGATTATTCCTGTGCCCGGAGGCTTGCGAGAGATTGGAGCTGGCGTCCTTCTGCGTCGAAGTTTTTGGGCGCGAGCCAGAGATCGAAACCACGGCGCACCTGCGGCCATTCATCGTCTGTGATGGAGAACCATGCCGTGTCGCGGCTGCGCTGTTTGTAGACGATGGCATTGAGGAAAATGCCTTCGAAGCGGAAGCCGAGGCGGAGCGCGGCGCGACGCGAGGGCGCGTTGAGTGCATCGCACTTCCACTCGTAGCGGCGATAGCCGAGATCGTCAAAGGCGTAGCGCATCAGCAGGTACTGGACCTCCGTGGCAGCGCGAGTTTGTTGCAGCTGCGGTGACAGATGAATATGGCCGATCTCGATGGAGCCATGCTCCGGCGTGATGCGCAGGTAGGCGCAGATACCGGCTGGATGGCCGCTCTCGTCGAAGAGCGTGAAAAAGAGCGGGTCGGGATAAAGAGGTGCGGGACTGGCGGCGTACTTCTCGAGCCGGCTGCGCCACTCGTCCATGCCGGCGGCCGGGTTGGCGGAAAGATAGGTCCAGGCGGCTGCGTTGGAAGGGTTGCAGAGCGCGGTGTAGAGCGGCTCGGCGTGGCGGCTGGGATCGAGCGGCTCGATCTGGGAGTAGCGGCCGTGGAAGCTGCGGCGCTCGGGAAACGGGCGCGGCTGCCAGTGCGGCAATGCGCGGCCTGTCGGCTGCGATGCCGTCGCAGCGTTCGCTGGGCGAGACCTCATGGTGGCGGCGAGGCGCTGAAGCGCGGCGGTGATCGGTGCAGCGAGGGCGGGATCGGCAGCGAGCTCGTGCGGCGCTCGCGAGTCGGGAGTCAGCGGGACAGTGACGCATGCATTCTCGAGAATGCGTGCGCCGAGGGTGACGAGGACCTCGCGCAGAGCGGCCTGCGCATAGACGGAGCGCGCGGATGCGTTGAACAGAACGGCGGGCTTGTCTGTGAACTCGATACCGCTGACCAACCAGTCGAGAGCGTTTTTTAGCACGCCGGGAAGGCCGTGGGCGTACTCGGGCGTGGAGAAGATGACTGCGTCCGCATTCTGGATGGAGGCGCGCAATGAAGCGACGGCGTTAGGGATGTCGGTTCGATCCGGATTGAAAGGCGGAATATTGCCGAGCTCCGGGAAGATCTCGATGCGTATATCTGCAGGTGCGAGGAGGACGGCGGTCTCGAGCAGGAGCAGGTTGGTGGAGCGGGCGCGGAGGCTGCCAGCGATGGCGAGGATGCGCAGCGGCGTCGTCATGACACGATGATCTCAGAGGGGGATCGAGGAGGCTTACATTTGACGCCGCGTGGTCGCTCGGGTGGAATGCCGTCATGGACCAAGCAAGGCCCAGTCGAACCGCAGAGCGGGTGGCGATGCGGCGCGCCGCGCACCAGCTTTATGACGATCCCCCGCTGGTGTTCGCCGATCCGATGGCGCTGCGAATCTTGGCGGAAGAATCGCGCGTGGAGTTGCGCGAGCGCGAAGAGATGGAACGCACGCACCCGTTTGCCCGGGGGATGCGGGCTTTCCTGTGTGCCCGGAGCCGCTTTGCAGAGGATGCGCTGGCGCGGGCAGTGGATCAAGGCGTTCGGCAGTACGTGCTGCTGGGTGCGGGTCTCGATACGTATGCGATGCGTTCCCCACATGGCGATGTACGTGTTTTCGAGGTGGACCATCCGGCGACTCAGGCATGGAAGCAGCATCGTCTGGAACAGGGCGGAATTCATGTGCCTGCAACGGTGACATTCGTTCCGGTGGACTTTGAACGGGAAGAGCTGATGACGAAGCTGGTTGCGTCCGGGTTCGATGCAAATGCGCCGGCGTTCTGCTCGTGGCTGGGCGTGGTGCCGTATTTGACGCGGGAGGCTGCGGTGAGGAACGCTCGGCGCGTTGGGCGGGCTTCCGGCTGGCAGTGGCGTGGCCTTCGATTATGCGGTGAAGCGGGAGTCGCTTTCGCCGCAACAACAGGCCGCGTTCGACTGGCTGGCGGAGCGCGTGGCGCGAGTGGGCGAGCCATTCCGGCTGGGGCTTGATCCCGCGGAACTGCGCGAGCTCCTGCTGGAGCGCGGCTTTAGCAGCGTGGAGGACCTGGATAGTGAGGCGATCGCCGCGCGATACTTTGCAGGGCGCAAGGATGGGCTGACGGTGCGCGGCGGAATGGGACGACTGGCGTGTGCATGGCGTGGATAATGCTGGCAAGGAGAACGTGATGGCGAAAGTGACGGGACTGGGCGGAGTCTTTCTGAGGGCGCGGGATCCGAAGACACTGACCGCGTGGTATGCGGAGCATTTGGGATTGCCGGTGACCGAGTGGGGCGGCGCGGTGTTTGAGTGGAAGGAGTGCGCGGCACCGGAAGGGGACGGATCTACTGTGTGGTCGCTCTTTCCATCAGACACAGATTATTTCGGCGAAGGCCAGCAGGCAGCGATGTTGAACTTCCGCGTGGATGATCTGGATGCGCTGCTGACGGAGCTGGCGACGAAGGGCGTGTGGGTCGATCCGAAGCGGCTGGATGAGGCGCACGGCCGGTTTGGGTGGATCAAGGATGGCGAAGGAAATCGCGTGGAATTATGGGAGCCGCGTTAGGCTACCCCGCTACCAAAGAGTGCGAACCGCTTTGGCCTTGCGGATGCGCTCGTCTGCGGTGATCAGCGTGGCGCCGTGAACCAGGGCGGTCGCGCCAATGATGCGGTCGGCGGCATCACGTGGGTAGCTGGCGGGCAGGCGAGTGGTGGCTGCTGCTACGGCGGCGGTGATGGGCAGGACCGTGAAGCGGGCTTCCAGTTCCGTCATGTAGGCGTCGAGGCTTACCTGTACGGTGATCTTTTGGTGAGCAATGAGTCTGGCGGTCTCAATCAACGTGATGCTGGCGATCGCGATTGTTTCCGTGCGCTGTCAAGCTTCTGCGAGAAGGACCGTAGGTTTTCGCGTAAGCTGTCGCGATTCCAAAGTGAGCCAAAGGGCGATGTGCGTGTCCAGCAGGATCAACGCTCCATCTCCCACTCATCCAGGTCGAACGCCGGGCTGATGATATCGCCGACGATTTTGGCCTTTCCCTTCATCGAATCGAAAAAGTCGTCTTTGGCATTGCCCTTTGCCGGAACGAGTTTCGCGACGGGTTTGCCACGCTTGGTGATGAGGACGGTCTCGCGCTTTTTTTGCACCTCATCCATGATGGCCAGGCAATTGGCTTTGAATTTTCCCGCGGCAATGGTGCGCATTGGAATTGCTCCTGACTATGGTCGTTTTACCATGGTCATCTGCCGAGCGAGGCTCAGGGGAGATACTTCGCCGGGATGGGATTTGCGGGGGTCTCCGCGTCCCAGTAGATGTTGACCACCCAATAGCGATTGCCGTCTTTGAGCAGCTGGATCGAATTGATGCCGCGCTGAAACGGCTGAGCGTCTTTCGTTTTGCGCGATTCGTAGGTGGAGAAGACATGCACAACATCACCAAAGCTTTCGTTGGTGTTGTGTATGCCGCGCTCGAAAAAGCCAGCGGCGAGAAGGGGTGTGGCGCGCTCCTGATATTGTTCCACGCTGAGCGGCAGAACATCGGCACCAGTGCCGGTCTTGCTATGGCGAACCGGGATGAGGCGCGCGTCGGGAATGAAGAGAGATTTGAAACGGTTCCAGTCGCGCGCTTGACCGGCGGGGCCGGAGATTACGTCGTAGAGGGCGGCGAGGATGGAATCGACTGACTGCACATCCGCGGGATTGGCTTTGGGCCAGTCGGGGTGGGCGGCAATGGATCCGGGCCGGATAGCGGGGGCTGCGGTCCGCGCGCCAGCCTGCAGCGTCAGGGCGACAGGGGCGAGGAAGAGAAGCGAAAACAGAAATAGGGATGCGCGTGCCATGCCGGGAACGGTAGCACATTCTCGTCATCGCACTCAGCGAAGGCGAGAATGCTACCGTTCCGGCACATGGGGCACGGCGCACGCATTCTAGAAAGCCGGAAGGGTTCTGAGGCTCTCTATTCTTCGTCTTCCTCCTCGGCATCGCCCTCTTCGGCTTCAGCGCTCGCTTCTTTCAGGAGCGGTTTGGAGATGTTGAGGATCTTCTTGCTGGCCTCGGACTCCTCGTTGAGCGTTTCGGTGAGCAGGCTGACGATCTCTCGCTCTCCGAGTGTCTTCGCAATGGCGATTGCCGCAGTGTAGCCGGCGATCTCGTAATGCTCGATGCGCAAGGCGGCGCCGGCAATACAGAGATCCTTTGCGGCGCCCTCTTCTTCGCTCTGCAGCTGTTCGTTGCCTTCGGCGACAAGACCTTCCATGCCCTTGCAGAACTCTCCTGTCGGCTTCTCTTCAAGCTGCTCAAATACCTGCTTGAGGCGGTCTACCTGGCCCTTGGTCTGCTCGAGGTGTTCGGTAATGAGGTTTTTCACCTCTGGATGTTCCGAGCCCTTGGCCATTTTCGGCAGGGCCTTCACCAGCTGGTTCTCGGCGCTGTACAGATCTCTCAACTCGTCAACGAGTACGTCACGCAAGCTCATGGATTCTCCTCTGGATTGCCGCAGGAAACCGCGGCTTTTTGTGCTGGGATGGAGGAGTCGCAAAGACGGTTGGCTGATCCAAGGCGCGGCCTGGCAATCACATTCATGAAACTGCGTGTTGCGATGGCGTGCTCGCTCTCTGACCGCGAGATAGCGGACGCACCACGGAATCTCCGGAGGACTATAGGACGGCGTGCGTGCCGTGGGTGACGGCTGCTCCGGCGCGGAGGGCCGCGGCGACGAGCACCACTTCGGCGATCTCCTGCTCTGTGGCTTCGGCGGCGCGCGCCTTTTTGGCGTGGATATCGATGCAGTAGGGGCACTGCGTGGTGAGCGCGACGGCCAGCGCCATCAGTTCCTTGTATTTGACCGGGATGGCTCCGGCGGCCATAGCTGCTTTGTCAAAGGCCCAGAAGGCTTTCATGCCCTCGGGAGCATTTGCGTCGAGTGTTTTCAGTTTCGCGAGATTCTTCAAGTCGTACATGCGGGCTCCTGGTGTGGCGATTGCAGTTGAGATAAAGCGGAAGGATAGCCTAACTTGGTTGCGGTTCGATTGTCTTCACCCATCATTTTTCATCCACTGTGAGGGGCGTCCTTGCGAACCAGTGTTTCGACGAGGGTATTGGCGAGCCAGTCTTCATATTGCTGCGCGGTCCATCCACGATCGCGGACGAGCATGCGATAGAGATCGCGGCTGGTGAGGGACCAGAGAATGTCGCGCGCGTGTTGCGGATCGAGGCCGCGCCGCAGACTGCGTGAACGCACGAGGTACTGGATCATGCCGGCCTGCGCATCGTAGCGGGTGCACTCGCGCTCCGATTCCGATCGCGCGAGCGCAGGAGCGACCGCACCGGCGCCGCGCAGCAGGTCGAGAACCGAGTGCTCCGACTCGTAGATACGACGGGCGATCCGCGCAGGGAAGCGGATGCGCTCGCGCGGATCGGTGGTGTGCATGGCCTCGCGCACCAGATTTTGATAGCTGTCGTCGAAGCGGGCGGCATCGAGTATTTCCGAAAGAATGCCGGTCTTCGAACCGAAGACGGAATAAACGGTAGCCACGGCGACGCCCGCCTTCTGCGCGACCGCTTCCATGGTCATACCGGCGTAGCCGTGCTCTTCGAGCAGTTTGCGGGCAGCGGTTGCGATGCGGGTGCGGGTCTCATCCGCCTGCCGTTGCCGGATCGGAGATTGATAGGAGCGCTTCTTCATCTCTTCCTATTTTCTTATTTGACATCACGAATCCATATTCGATATTGAAACATCTATCCAATATCGCAACATGGAGCGAATCAAGATGACTACGACAGAACGCGCAAACCTGGAGACGGTTCGCCGGCTCTATGAGGAGTATCTGAATCAGAACCGTCCGGAGCTTCTGACGTCGTTGGTGAGCGAGGACGTGGTGTTGCATTCGGTGACGGAGGAGCGGGGGATTGCCGCGTATGCAACGCTGACCGACCGCTTGCGTGTTGCGTTCCCGGATATGCAGTTCACGCTGCAGGATGTGATCGCGAGCGAGGACCGCGTGGTGGTGCGATGGACGATGGACGGGACGCATGCCGGCCCGCTGGTGGGAATTCCGGCAACAGGCAAACGCGTGCAGCAGCGGGCGAACGTGATCTATCGCCTGGCCGACGGGAAGATTGCCGAGGGCTGGGCGTTGGTAGATCAGGCTGGAATGCTGCGCCAGCTTGGATTCGATCCGTTGGCGGCGGCCAGCGCCGCGGTCGCGAAGTAAAAACGCAAACACCGAATGAGGAGAAATTATGCGACTGCTTGTGCTGGGAGCTACGGGCGGGATCGGAAAGTATCTGCTGGAATATGCAACGGCGCGCGGACATGAGGTGACGGCATTCGCGCGCTCGCCGCAAAAGATTGTGCTGAAGAGTGAGAAGCTGCGGGCGATTCCAGGCGATCCGCTGAACGCGGATCAACTGACACACGTCCTACCGGGGCACGATGCTGTGCTGTCGGCGTTCGGTCCCACGACATTGCGCAAGGATACGACACGGCGCGAGTTCGGCAACGCGCTTGCGGCGGCGATGCAGCGCAGCGGGGTGCGGCGGGTGCTGGTGGTGTCGTCTGCATTGTTGTTTGCGGAACAGAACGCCATCGGCAAGGTGCTGCGGGGAACCCTTTTTCGCAACCTCATTCCGGATATGACGGGCATGGAAGCCGCGATCGAGAGCGACGGGCTGGAGTGGACCATCGTGCGTCCTCCGCGGCTGACGAATGGGCCGTTGACGAAGAGCTACAGCGTGGCCGATGGGCATCTGCCGAAAGGGATGACCATCTCGCGTGCATGTGTGGCCGACTTTATGGTGAAGGAAGCCGAAGGGCCGGCACACGTGCGGCAGATTGTGGGTCTCTCCAAATAGAATCGCCTCACGAGGATGAAGCGATGAAGGTTGCGGTGATTACCGGGGCGGCGCAGGGGATTGGGCAGCGTACAGCGGAGGTGCTTGCCGAGGCGGGATATGCGCTGGCCCTTATGGATGTGCGGACGTGCGAGGCGACCGTGGCGGCGGTGCTTGCGCGCGATGGGGATGCGAAGGAGTTTCGCGGAGATATCGCGGACGAGGGCGTGGTGATCCGCACGGTTGCGGCGGTGACGAGGCGCTGGGGACGTGTGGATGTGCTGGTGAACAACGCCGGGATCAGCTTCATCAAGCCGGCAGAAGCAGTTGAAGTGGAGGAGTTCCGGCGCGTGTTGGAAGTGAACCTTGTGGCGCCCTTTCTGCTGGCGAAGCACTTTGGCGCCATGATGCTGAAGCAGCGTTCCGGAAGCATTGTGAATGTGGCGTCGATTGCCGGGCTGATGGGAGTGAGCGACCGCTCGGCGTACAACGCGTCGAAGCATGGGCTGATCGGGCTAACGCGCACGCTTGCGGCGGAGTGGGGCGGACGCGGCGTGCGGTCGAACGCGGTGTGTCCGGGCTGGGTGAAGACGGAGATGGATGCGGCGGACCAGGCGCGCGGAACCTACTCCGATGCGGACATCACAGGGCGGAATCCCATGGGGCGGTTTGCGTCTCCCGATGATGTTGCGCGCGCCATCGCGTTTTTGGCTGATCCAGAGAAGAGCGGATTTATCAATGGGCAGGCACTTCCGGTGGATGGTGGATGGACGGTGGATGGAAGCTGGGAAAGCTTGCGGATGACGAAGCGCTGAACGAAGTTCTGAACTACTTGCCTGAGTTCGAGAGTTATTTGAGGGAAACAGCGTTGGGTTGGACCATCCGAGCTGCTCGATTGCGCAAAGGAATCAACAGTGGCTCGCCGAAGGTGCAATGGATGCTTCGGCGAGCTTCACTGCTTGCTTATTATGGCGGCCACTACTTTGTTGTCGACGCTTCGAAGCCCAATGGAGTGACCTCGATGCGAGGATCGGTCCAGCCGGCTGCGATGGCCATGCGGCGAATTTCTTCGATGCGGTAAGCGCGCTTGATCAGCATGCCCCGGAAGATGAGCATCATAAACCAGCGGTTGGGGCGGCTGACGCCCAGCCCATCGACGAAGCGCCGGATCTCTGCGACGGAGACGTCGCGGCGCATGTCCCCGAGCAGTGCGGTGCCACCGGGACGCAGGACACGGCGCATCTCCGCCATGGCCTTCACCGGCTCGGAGAAGTTTTTGAAGGCCGCGCGGCAAACGACGAAGTCAACACTGGTGTCCTCAATGGGCAGGGCTGCGGCATTGCCCAGTTGAAAGCGGACCTTCACGCCTTCCGCCGCGGCATTGCGTCGGGCGATCTCGACGAAGGTCTTGCTGATATCAACGGCGCGCACTTCGAGGCCGCGCTTCGCGAGCTCGATCGAGAGGAAACCCGGCCCCGGCGCGACTTCCAGCACCGAGCCGCCCGCGGGTACGAGCGCCGCGACGCGGGCCGCGAGCTGGCGGAATTCGGGCATGTCTTTGCGCGTGGTGCGGTCGTACCAGCGCGCGATGCCGCCTTCCATCCCCATTCCCTTGTATGCTTTTACTGCTGCAGTCATATCGCTTGTCCTCCATATATCTTTTAAACTAAGATACATTGAGAATAAGACAAAAGGATTGCGATGTCTATGGCGGTGAAAGCAAAATCACGGCGTGGACCGGCGGGTCTGAGCGATGTTCTGACCACGGTCCCGGCGCCCGTCACTGCGGCCGACAAGATCCTGCTCGAAATCCGTAAGTTCATCGCATCAGCGATTTTTTTCAACACGAATGCGGCGGAGAAGATCGGGTTGAGCCTGACGGATATGCAGATGATCCATGTGCTGCAGCTTTACGGTCCGGCCACACCCGGCCGGCTGGCAACGTGGACAGGATTGAGCAGCGGCGGCGTAACGGTCGCGCTGGACCGGCTGCAGAAGGCGGGCTATATCCGCCGCGAGCCGAACCCCGCTGACCGGCGCAGCCTGATTGTGACCCTTGCACCGGTGCGGATGCGTAAGGCGGCCGCAATTTATACGGATGTGGAGAGGGAGACGCGCCAGGCGCTGGCTACTCTGCCCGAACGCGATCTGGAGGCGGTGATTCGATTTTTCGAAACGTTACGAACGGCGAGAACGGAGGAAGGCGCTTGATACGCACAAAGTTAGATTCGGCATCAATGGGAAGTCTTGTGACACGCAGGACATTTCTTGCAAGTGGGGTGGCGACAGCAGCGCTGGCGGCAGCGGGCGAGAGTGCAGCACAGCCGCCAGGAGCATCCAGCGCACGCGAGTACTACCAGATTCTTCGCTATCAGTTGCAGGCGGGACCACAGACCAAGCTTGCAGAAAGCTACTTGGGCGATGCGCTGATTCCCGCGCTGACGCGTATGGGGATGGGGCCGGTCGGCGCATTCAAACTGGAGTATGGTTCGGAGACGCCGGTGTTCTACGTGTTGATTCCGGGGCGATCGGTCGAGGGGCTGGCTACCATCGATTTACGGCTTGCGCAGGATGCGAATTTTCTGAAAGCAGCGGAGCCGTTCTGGAATGCGCCTGCTGCAGCGCCCGCGTTTCTGCGCGTGGAGAGCTCGCTGCTGGCGGCGTTTGAGGGATGGCCGCGACTGACTCCTCCGGCAGCAGCCTCTGCTTCCTCGATGGCGAAAAGCAAACGCGTCTTTCAGCTTCGCACTTACGAGAGCCCGAGCTACCAGGATCATGTGCGTAAGGTGGAGATGTTCCATAAAGGCGAGTTTGAGATTTTTCAGAAGGCTGGTTGCCATCCGGTTTTCTTCGGCGACACACTGATTGGCTCGCGACTGCCGAATCTGACCTACATGCTGAGCTTCGACAATATGCAGGAATTGGAGAAGGGGTGGGCGGCATTTAGCGCCGATCCGGACTGGAAGAAGCTGCAGAGTTCGCCGCGATATAGCTATGAGGCGATTGTCAGCAATATTTCCAACTTAATCTTGAGCCCGCTGGCCGCTTCGCAGATCTGATGTGAACTGCTCTTACCGGATAGGCGATCTAAGCCTTGATCAGGGTCTTTTGAGCAGCGCATCGATGGCTCCCTCAAGCTCCTCAAAAGGCCGCTCCGGACCGGGCGCAGGTTGTAACTGCCCCTGCCGGTCGATCAGAAATATCGCCGGATAACGAGCGATATCTCGATAAAGCGCCGGCACCTGTCCGCTTTGCGTAAGGAGAGGATAGGTCACCGGTACCTGTCGAAGAAACTGCTTTTGCTGATCGACGTCTTCGTCCGACAATCCGAAAGCAATGAAGCCCTGATCTTTTCGCTGCTGATATAGGCGGTCAAGTTTGGGCATCTCTGCCTTACACGGACCGCACCACGTTGCCCAGATATTGACGAGGACGACCTTGCCCTTCTGATCTGCGAGGCGCTGTGTCTTCCCGTCGACGTCAACCGTCTCGAAAAGCGGCGCGCCGACATTCCGCATCGCCTGGTTGCGGGATTGCTTCCAGCGAGTCTGTCCATCGGTTACGGGCTTCCAGGCCAGACCCAGTGAAAGAATCGCGAGTGTGAGCCCTATCTTTCCGGGTAGAGAAAGCGGACGGCGGCGTCGGTCTTTGATGGCGAGAGCGAGGATGACCAAGAACGGCACGGCCATTGCAAGAGTCGATAATGTCAGGCGAAAGAGCCAATCCTTTTCCGGGTCGGCACTAGAGCGCGTGAGCATCGAATAAACCAGCGCGTACAGGAAGAGCGCCGCCAAAGGCGAAAGAATACCTAAGAAGAGCAGGCGGTATTTGGATAGCTTGTTCATGGAGAGATATAGCCGCCGAAAGTGGCCCTAACTATACAGTGGACGCAGTAGGCACGCAATACGAATAACTCGTGCGTTTTCAGTTCTCATGCGATGAGGCACATTAATCGGGGGATTAGTGGATGGTCTTCATCTTCCGCTGCATGTAGTCCATCATCACGTACTCGCCTAACCGGTCGGGCGTGGTGAAGTAGGCTTTGCCGCGGCACATGGATGTGACCTTTTGCACGAACTGCACCAGGCCGAAGTCCTGCGCGAGCATGAAGGTATTGACCATGATGTTCTTGCGCTTGCAGCGGCTGACTTCTTCCAGGGTTTCGGCGATCACCAGCGGATCCAGTCCAAAAGCATTTTTATAAATGCGGCCGTCGGGCAGGGTGAGGGCTGAGGGCTTGCCGTCGGTGATCATGACGATCTGCTTCATGTCCTTGCGCTGGCGATCAAGGATGCGCTGTGCGACGCGCAGTCCTTCGCGGGTGTTGGTGTAGTACGGTCCCACCTTGACTCGGGCTATCTGTGAGACGGGCATCTCTTCGGCGGAGTCGTGGAAGAGGACGAGGGATAGCGAGTCGCCGGGATACTGCGTGCGGATGAGGTGTGAGAGCGCCATGGCGACGCGCTTCGCAGGTGTGAAGCGGTCTTCTCCGTAGAGGATCATGGAGTGCGAGCAATCGAGCATGACGACGGTGGCGCAGGAGCTCTGATACTCGGATTGATGGACGTGCAGGTCGCGGTACTCGATGTTGAGCGGCAGGCTGAGGCCTTCGCGGGAGAGCGCGGAGTTCAGCGTAGTGTTGACGTCGAGATTGAGCACATCGCCGAACTCATATTGTTTGGATGCGCCGGAGGCCTCGATGCCAGTGGCCCAGTGGCGCGTATCGTGACGGCCATAGCTGGATTTGCCGAGTGAGCCGAGCAGGTCGCGGAGCGTCTTGAATCCAAGGAAGTCCAGACTCTTGTCGGTGACTTCGAAGCGGGCTTCGGTTTCGGCACGGCCAGTGTTGCCGGGGCGCTTTGCCGCCTGGGAGGGATCGTGCGGCGCATCAATGGAAACGTACTCCTCTTGTTGCATGCGCTCGATCATGCGATCGATAAGCTCTTCGACCTGCTCCGCGGACATCTGCTCCAGACGCTGCTGCCCATCTTCGTCGAGCAGCTCGCCGGACTCGAGCGCCTGGCGGATGGCTTCGCGAAGGTTCTCGAGCGTGTGGTCGCCATTGAGCTCGGAGAAGCGCGAGTAGGGGTCCTGAAAGCCAGAGTCGAGAAGGTAGTCGGACAGGGCCTTGAGCAGGTCGTCCATCTCGATCTCGGAGGCGAGATCACCGATGTATTTGGTGTAGCGGACGCGCTTCATGCTTCTAGCGTAGTCCTAATGAATGCAGCAACGCCAGAGCGCGCAATGGCTGCCGCTCATTTGCTGAAATGCTCTAGCAGGTTGTAGGGATCTTCTTGGACGGACCGCAATGTGTAGCCCGCTTTCAGAAAGTTCTGCGTGCAATTGCTACAGCCGGTACGAAAGCCGACGTTGTTGGTGCTGTAGACGAGAAAATCACTATGCGTAGCAAAGAATTCGTCGTAAGTCGCTAGCCGGAGATCCACATGCCCCCATTGGGCGAGACGTTGGTATCCGTCCAGGGATCGCATCTCGAATGCGTCATTCCGCGGTGCAGCAAAGACCAGTCGCTTCCGAAGCTGTGCCGGCGCGTAGTAGTAGAAGTAGAGAAAGCCGGGCTCGTCCACGACCAGGATGTCGAGATTCGTCGTATCGGCCAATAATGCAGGATTGCGCAATAAGGGAGCCGCCGGGCTGGGCTCAAAAATAATATGGCTGCTGGGCTCGACCTGATCGATGTCAGCGTGGTGCCAGCGGCAGTAAGCGGCGACCAGAGTATCGGCGGACAGCAGGGCAATCATAAAAACGAAGAGGCCGCGAGCGACCGAGGGGCGTCCGCCACGCACCAGCGTTGCCTGCGCTAACAGCAGAGCGTATCCCGCCGTCGCTGCCAAAAAATAGCGATCGAAATAATAGGCGTGGCTGACCTTGATCCCAATGACTCCGATGATGGGCAGCAGGATGAGGCCAAGAGCGAGATTAAGCTCGTCAGGTGAGAGCGATCGAAAGTCTGGTGGATCGGAAGCGGGGGTGCTCTCGCGCTGTCTCCATGCGAGCAACAGGATCAGGAACAGGAGCACGGCCAGAGCAGGGCCCAGCACAAAGACGAAAAAATGCTGAATCAGCTCGTACAGGTGGATGTGCATCCCGGAATAGCCGCCGGAGCGGAAGTTGGCATAGAGCCGGTAGTACAGAGGCACGACGCAGGGTGGGGCTAGCACCAGCGCCGCGACAATACCCAGGTGCGGACGCGAGCCTCGCAGCAGCGTGGCGGCTTCCGCGAAAAGAAAGGGTATGAGCAGATAGACGGCGTAGATGTGGACCAGCAGGCCGGAAAGATAGCTGAGCCAGAGCAAGAAAGCCCACAGCAAGACCTTCCTGCCCTCGCGCGCCCGCTGCCAGCAGAGCATCATGAGTCCAAAGGAGCCGAGAAGTATTCCGTGGGGCCGGGCCTCATAGGCGTAGTAGTGTGCGAGTGTGAAAACCGGAAAGAGCGCAGCGATAGCTCCGCGCAACTGGCCCAGCCGTCGGCTCGCGAAACTATAAAGGCAGAGCGTGAAAAGCCAGAAGCCGAGGATTTCCGGAAGCCGGGTCGAGATGAGGCCTTCGCCGAAAAGGTACTGGCTCCATCGCGTGAGCAGATACAAGAGCGGCGGATTCAGATCGGCGCCGCCGTGCAACACTGCTGCCCAGGTTGCCCCGAAGGTCGGTAATTTGCAGAGATATACGGTGACGAGCTCGTCGTACCAGAACGTCTTGAGCGATGCGCGCAGCAGCGTGTCGGCGAAGTAGAGGGCCGAGATCAGCAGAACACCCATAAGGATCATGTTGCGGGAGCTGCTTGGTTGCGAAGCTTCGGTATCCGCGGTTCCGCTGGCTGAGGATGGGGAAGTCATAGGGTGAAGGGATGATTGTAGAGCGAAAGTACGGAACGGAGCTGGATACGAGAATGCAACATTACCCATTCAGAGACGACTGTTTTGGCGAATGACTTGCGGCAGTTGGCGATTGTCCTGGTGCGGACGCGCAATCCGCTGAATATTGGCGCGGTGGCGCGGGCGATGCAGAACTTTGGCGCGGGAGATCTGCGGCTGGTGGCGCCGTATGAGGCATCGTTTCGTGAGGCGCGGTCCGCGGTGGGCGCCGACCCGGTGCTCCGGGAGGCGCGGGAGTTTGCGAGCGTTGCTGAGGCGGTGGCGGACTGCCGGCTGGTGATTGGTACGACGGCTGCTCGTCGGCGGGAACTCGAGCAGCCGCTGGTTGGGTTGGAGCAGGCAGGACCGCAATCACGTGCGGGGCTCGCGCAGGGGCGAGTGGCACTGCTGTTTGGGTCAGAGAAGCACGGGCTGAGGCGTGAGGATATGGAGCACTGCCATTGGCTGATTCGGATCGCGACAGCGGATGCTCAGCCTTCGATGAACCTGGGGCAGGCGGCAGCGGTGTGTTTGTGGGAGCTTGCGCGCGAAGCGGCTCCGCCAGTTGACGGCGGTGAGGCGCGGGCGGCTTCCGCTGAATTAGAGCGGTTGGGCGGCCTGGTGATGGAGCTGCTGGAGGCGGCCGGTTATGCCGATCCGAAGACGATGCCAAGTACGGAAGCGGAGGTACGCCGGCTGCTGCGGAGGCTAAACGTCACCGATCCGGATACGCATCTGCTGATGGGGATGATGCGGAAGCTGCTTTGGAAATTGCGGGCAGGGAAGTAGGTGCGCTGGTTGACAATGCGGCGGCGGAATGGCACCTTGGTAGCGATGATGTTTTGTGCCACCAGCCGATTTAGCTTTGCTTACCGTTATTGGTTTCCGATAGCGGCCTCGGCGGCGTGCGCGCATCCAGATCCAGATTAGCTAGAGCAAAGCGCAAAAGTCCCGAAGGCCGCGATTCCCATCGCGGCCTTTTTGTTTTTTCCGCAAAACAACATAACCCCGGAGAGAAGCTATGAGCGAGGCAGCAGCGGTTTTGGAGGCGGCTGAGGTTGGTCCAGAGAAGAAGGGCGAGCCGAAGCGGCTGACGGCGAAGCGCGATGCGGCTCACACGACGGTGGTGCGGGTAGGAGATGTGGCGATTGGCGGCGGGGCGCCGGTGATCATCGCGGGGCCGTGCTCGGTGGAGTCGCGCCAGCAGTTACTGGCTGCAGCAGAGGGCGTGAAGGCCGCCGGCGCGAGGCTGTTGCGGGGTGGTGCGTACAAGCCGCGGACCTCGCCTTATGACTTCCAGGGGCTTGGCCTGGAGGCGCTGCTGATTTTGCGCGAGGTATCGGCGCGCACCGGGCTGCCCGTGGTAAGCGAGGTGATGAGCACCGAGGATGTGGATGTAGTGAGCGATCACGTAGAGATGCTGCAGGTGGGCGCGCGCAATATGCAGAACTTCGCGCTGCTGCGACGGCTAGGCAAGGTGCGACGACCGGTGCTGCTGAAGCGCAATCCGGCCGCCACGGTGAAGGAGTGGCTGCTCGCGGCGGAGTACATCCTGGCCGGCGGCAACGACCAGGTGGTGCTGTGCGAGCGCGGCATCCGTTCCTACGACCCGGAGCTGCGCAATACCTTCGATATCGGCGGGATGGTGCTGGCAAAGACGATGACGCACCTGCCGGTGATTGCCGATCCTTCGCATGCGACAGGACGGCGCGAGCTGGTGCCGGCCGTGTCGCGCGCCGCGCTGGCTGCGGGGGCGGATGGGCTGATAGTCGAGGTGCATCCACATCCGGAGCGGGCGCTTTCAGACGGGGCGCAGTCGCTGGATGTCGAGAGTTTCGCGGCCATGATGCAAGATTTACCTATCTTTGTGCCCTAAAGACTATGGGTGGCCTGAAGGCGAATTTTCCTGAGAATTCATTGGCCGCGTGCGTGCATCTCTCTATACAGCAATTCGGACAGCATATTCGGACAGCAAATTAGGGGAGAGCAAATTGAGGGAGAGTCACGCGATGAGCATAGAGATCTCGCCGCTGTTCAGCGAGTACCAGATGGGACCGCTGCACCTGAAGAACAGGATTGTGATGGCGCCGCTGACACGCGCCCGGTCCAGCCGCGCAGCCGTGCCGCCGGAGTTTGCAGTGGACTACTATCGGCAGCGCACCGGCGCGGGGCTGATCATCTCGGAAGCGACGAACATCTCACCGCAGGCGATCGGCTACGCGTTCACGCCGGGCATCTGGAGCAAGCCGCAGGTGGAGAGCTGGAAGCACGTGACGCGTGCGGTGCATGACGGCGGCGGGCTGATCGTGATGCAGTTGTGGCACACGGGCCGCATCTCGCACCCCGACCTGCATAGCGGGGCGATGCCGGTATCGGCGTCCGCGATTCAGCCGGGAGGAGATGCGTTCACCTACGAGGGGCCGAAGCGGCTGCCGACACCGCGCGCGCTGGAGACGCGAGAGATACCTGGCATCATCGAAGACTATCGGCACGCGGCGGAGAATGCGCGCCTTGCGGGCTTCGATGGTGTGGAGGTGCATTCAGCGAACAACTACCTGCTGGAGCAGTTCATCCGCGACAGCACGAATCGGCGGAGCGATGAGTACGGCGGATCGGTCGAGAACCGGCTGCGCTTTCCCCTGGCGGCGGTGAAAGCGGCCGTGGATGCGTGGGATGGCGGCGGACAGGTGGGCGTGCGCATCTCTCCCACAACGACCAGCCCAGGCGAGACGCCGCTGGACAGTGACGTGATGGGGACATATGGCCAGTACATCGACGGACTGAATGCGCTAGGGGTCGCGTACATCCACGTGATTGAAGGCGTCACACGGGAAACGCGCGAGGCTCCCGGTGGCGTGGATTTTCTTGCGCTGCGTCGCCGCTTCCATGGCAGCTACCTGGCGAACAATCGCTATGACAAGGAACTGGCGGAGGAGGCGTTGAACTCCGGGCGTGCGGACCTGGTGAGTTTTGGCCGGCCGTTTATTGCCAATCCAGATCTGGTGCAGCGGCTGCGGGATGGATCGCCGCTGGTGGATGCGCCGAAGGAAAGTTACTACGGCGGAGATGAGAAGGGTTATAGCGACTGGCCCGCATTCGAAGAGGAAGAGAACGGCTAGAGGAAGCGATAGATTCGTCGCTTCCACTCCACCTCAGATTCATCTTGGATCCGCGTAAACAGCGGATCGTTGCACTACACGGGTGTGGCCGGAGCGCCAAGGCTCAGGCCGGGGCTGACCCATCCAAGTGATGAACGATCCGTCCTAATTCAAGCCGCTGCGCTGTTTGTTGGAGCGGCGCTGCTGCCATTGCTCGTACTCGCGCGATTCGTCGCGGCGTTCCTGGCTGCGTTCGGCAGTGGCGCGTGCGCGATCCTGAGCCGAGAAGCCGCGCTCTTCGCTGCGGCTGAGCTTCTTATGCGCATAGAGACCTTCGAGCAGGAACTCGGCTGCGGCGACGATCTTCTCAGGCGCATCTTTCTCACTGATGCCCAGAGGTGAGAGCTTTTCGAAGAGGCCCTGGATCTGTTCGAGTTCGGCCAGGGTGGCCTTGGCGGACTGGCTGTCTTCGATTTTGACGGAGCCGCCAAGGTTGAACCACTGCTCGATCTGCTGCGTATTGACGTCGGTGAAATAGCGATCGTAGACGCGCAGAATGGCAGTGCGAATAATTTCGCGGACGACGACGTCGGCGCCCTTCATCTCACCTTCGTATTCGAGTTCGATTTTTCCGGTGATGCCGGGCAGCGCGGTGTAGATGTCGCCAACGCGGGGGAAGGCGAGCGATTCTCCATGCAGCAGAGCGCGGCGCTCCGCGTTCGATACGGCGAGCTCCATAGTGGCGATAGGCAGGCGCTGCGAGACGCCGGAGCGCTTGTCGACTTTCTTGTCCTCGCGAGCGACGAAGGCGATCTGCTCGACGATTTCGTAGATGTAATCGGCGACTTCTGTAGTGAGGCAGCCGCGATCACTCCAGCACTCCTGGCGCGTAATGGCGATTCCTTCCGGGACGGACTGAGGATAGTGGGTACGGATCTCCGAGCCCATGCGGTCCTTCAGCGGCGTGACGATCTTGCCGCGCGCGGTGTAGTCCTCCGGGTTGGCACTGAAGACGAGGGCGACATCGAGCGCGAGGCGCACGGGATAGCCTTTAATCTGCACATCGCCTTCCTGCATGATGTTGAAAAGCGCGACCTGAATTTTGCCAGCGAGGTCCGGCAGCTCATTTACAGCGAAGATGCCGCGGTTGGCGCGCGGCAACAGGCCATAGTGCATGGTGAGTTCGTTCGAGAGATCGGAGCCGGAGCGCGCGGCCTTGATGGGATCGAGATCGCCGATGAGATCGGCGACCGTGACATCCGGCGTCGCGAGCTTCTCGACGTAGCGCTCGTCGCGGGACATCCACGCGATGGGAGTGGCCTCGCCGCGTTCGGCAATCAGGTCACGTGCGTACTTCGAAATAGGGCGATAGGGATTATCGCGAATCTCCGAGCCGGCGACGTAGGGCAGCAACGGATCAAGCAGCGCGGTGAGCGCGCGCAGGATGCGGCTCTTGGCCTGGCCGCGCAAGCCCAGCAGGATGAAGTTCTGGCGCGACAGGATAGCGTTGATGATCTGTGGCACGACTGTATCGTCGAATCCGATGATGCCGGGAAAGATCGCTTCTCCATTTTTTCCGGATGCCTGGTCCTGCAGACGGCGGATGAGATTGGCGCGCAGCTCGTCCTTGACGCTACGGCTTACATACGCCTCGGTGAACTCTTTGCTGGCGCGCAGTTCTTTCAGTGTCGTGGGGAGAGTAGCGGGGAGAGTCGCCGGCTCTGCGCTGGCCGTCCTGGATGAGGTGGCGGGTTGGGGCATGCGGGGAGGACCTCCTGTCGCACCGGGTTCTGCTCTCTTTACTGTACGTGTTTCAGCTTTGGATGTGGGGCGCGGCACAACGATGCGGCGGTAGCCTACATGACATGCCCATTGGTGGAGCCGCGGCTGGCCTTGGCGCCGCTGCGCAGCTTGGGCAGGATCATGCGGTAGTAGGCGAGCAAACTCTGGGTGCGCTCTGCGTCCGAACGCAGTGCAAGAAGCGCCTGCTGGAAGTTCAGGTCCGCGGGCATGGCGCCGGCGAGCAGGTACGCGACCGGCGCATCCAGGTTGAGCTGCAGGTTGCCTTCACCGGCTCCCAGCAGGTGCTGTGCCTCGAAGTGCAGCGCCACGCATTGTTCGCGATCGGAGCGCTCGGCTTTCGGCCCGATGTCCGGCAGCAGATCCACTTGCGCCTGCAGGAAGCTGCGGCTGTTATCCAGTTGTTCGATTTCAAAACGATCGACGCCCTGAGTGAGAATGTCGCTGCGGCCATCAGGATAGCTGTGCAGCACGCGCAGCACCCGCGCCGTGCAGCCGACGATGCCAAGGCCCTCGCGCTGGGCACGGACGATGCCGAAGGGCGCTCTGTCAGCCGTGCACTCGGCGATCATCTCGCGATAGCGCGGCTCGAAAATATGCAGCGGCAGCGGCATTCCTGGAAAGAGCACGAGCTCAAGCGGGAAGATGGGAATTTTCATGCGTCCAAGCGGCTTTCCTGCTGGTGATGGCCGAAGCACATGTGCGGTGATCTGGGGGTTGGCGGGATCAGCGCGAGGCGTTTGTGCATACGGAGGGCCCTCCGGCGGATGCGGATTTCAACGTTTTGCGTGCTCGGTTCTGCTGCCGGACGCTGCTGCTGCCCATTATGCTCCGCGAGGATGGGACCTGCGGCTGCGCGATGGACGTCACGCAATTTGCATTGCACGTTACGCAAAAGTGAATGCCGCAAAAGTGTGCGGCGCAACTCGAAGCAGGACGCGGCGGATTTCATGGGATTGAAAAATCGGAAGCCGATTCAGGCAGAGAGTTCGTCGAGCATCGCGCTCATCTCGTTCAGTGCGAGCGAGTTGCCGGTGCGGCGCGCGGCCGCAACGCCGGCCTCGAGTTGCTGCCGCGCCTCGCCGTTACGCCCCGCCTTGATGAGTAGTTGCGCCGCCATCTGATAGCCGGCGGTGTAGTCGGGATGCGCGGTGGTGAGCTGTTGGAATTCAGCGAGGGCAGTGGCGGCGTCACCCTGGCTTGCGTGCTCCATCGCGAGACCGTAGCGCGCGAAGACGTCATTGGGATTCTGCGCGAGGATTTCCTTCAGCATGGCGATCTTGTCCATGAATTCAACCTAGCACGGGATTCAACCTAGCATGGCGTAAGGAGAGACGTACTACCGTGGCTGGATTGCGACTTTCTGTGCGATGCCCGACACTGGAATGTAGCTTCGAAGACGAAGAGAGATCGAACATGGACTTTGCCGCGCAATTGCCTACCCGTTCCGTTGCCGAATCGCGCAGCGAGATGACGGAGCTGATTCTGCCGAACGATACGAACACCCTGGGCAATCTGCTGGGTGGCCGGCTGATGCACTTCATCGACCTGGTAGCTGCGATGGCGGCATACCGGCATGCCCGCACGCATGTGGTCACGGCATCGATGGACCACATCGACTTCATCGCTCCGGTGCACGTGGGCGATCTGTTGATTTTGAAATCCTCCTTGAACCGCGCCTTCAATACTTCGATGGAAGTGGGCGTGAAGGTGTGGGTGGAGAACACGATCGCGGGTGTCTACCGGCATGTGGCCTCGGCCTATCTGACGTTTGTTGCAGTGGACAGCCAAGGGCGCCGCGTTCCGGTGCCGCGGCTTGAACCGGAGACGGAAGAAGAGAAGCGGCACTATGAAGATGCTGGCCGGCGCCGCGAACTGCGCGAGAAGGAACGGGAGCGCAAGCGGCAGGCGAAGCCGCGGCAGGATGTGATGGCCGGGGCGCTGCCACTTGACGGAAACTCGACGAAGTAGGTTGCGAACTAGGGCAACAATCGCTGCATGCGAATGTAGAGCGCGTCGCTGTATTGCGGCAGCGAGAAGGTGTCGCCAGATTCAGTGAAGCCCAGTGCGCGGTAGAACGGCACGGTGACGATGCGTGAGGTGCACCAGACGGACGTGCCACCTTGCTCCGCAGCGTAGGTAATGCAGCGGCGCGCCAATTCCTTACCGAGGCCCTGGCCGCGGTAATCAGCGATTATGGCCATGCCGCGGAGACGCCAGGAGGTGGCGCTGTCTTGTCCTGGCATCGGTTCACGGCAGAGTGTGGCTACTGCGACCAACGTGTTGTCGCGTGATGCATAGGCGCCTAGGTGCAGCGTGTCGGATACGTCGTCGCCGGGGTAGTGACTTCCGCCGGGCGGCAGGCCGCGGCGCAGCACGATGTCGCGCAGCGCGATGGTGCCGCTTGCGGAGATACGCTTGATCACGATCGCGCTGCTACCTTCACTTCTCATCTCAGACGCTTGACGCGATGGCTGCGAACAGGCGATCGATATCCGCCGCGGTGTTGTAGAGGTGTGGCGAAACACGGACCGAGTCGCCGCGGATGCTGACGTAGACCTTCGCTGCAGAGAGAGCTGCGGGCAGCCTGGTTGGCAGACCGCCGCGGAAGCGGATGCCGATCATGTGCTTTGCACGCTGTTCTGCCGGCGCGACCTCGTATCCGGCGGCGAGTGCGCGGGCCGCGATTTCATCTGTGAGTAGAGAGATGGACTGCTCGATGTTGGCTACGCCCCAGTCGAGGAGTTGCCGCAAGCCGGCTGCGCACATGGGCGCAAGGATGAACTGGGTGAACTCGCCCACGTCAAAGCGCCGCGCGCCGACTTGGAAGTCTTCGTCGTAATCGGTGAGACGGGTGAAGTCGGCGCTCCCGCGACGCGTCATCCATGACTGCTCGATGGGCACGCCTTGTTGCTGCCATTTGGGCGATGCGTAGAGATAACCAAGACCATAGGGTCCGAGTTGCCACTTGTAGCCCACCGAGACGAGAAAGTCGGGCTGGATGCAAGCGATATCGAGCGGCGCAGCGCCGAGGGACTGGCTGACGTCGACGATGAGCGCGGCGCCGACCTGACGAGCGCGCTCGCTCACGCGAACGAGATCCACCAGAGTGCCATCCATCCAGTGACAGCGCGGAACACAGACGACGGCGGTCTTTTCGTCGATGGCGCGGAGGAGGGATTCCGTCCAGCCCGTCTCCGGATCGCGCTGGACGGTGACGATGCGGGCAGAGCGGCGTCCTGCGGCTTCGCGCCAGGTGTAGACGTTTGAGGGGAAGTCCTGCGCGAGCAGGACAATGGAGTCGCCGGGGTGGATCTCGACGTTTGCGGCGGCGATCGCCATGCCGTAGCTGACGGCCGGGACGAGGGCTACCGAGTCAGCGCCGGTCCCGAGGAGCTTGCCCGCAACTGCGCGGAGCTCCTCGGCCGAGGAGAACCAGTTTGCGCCGGTGATGGTCCAGGGTGTGGCTTTGATGCGCACGGCATCCAGCCCGGCGGCGCTGACGGACTTCAACTGCGGAGACAGGTTGGCGCAGTTTAGGTAAGTGATGCCGGCAGGGACTTCGAAAAGATGTGCGGCGTCGGTGTGTGCAGCCTTGATGGCGTCCATGCGATCCATGCTGGCATGGGCATCGTCCGGTGAGACACGCTAAGCTTAATGAGATGGGCTGAGTGCAGGATTTCACGAGCAGTGAATCGCGCAGACGGCCAGGGGAGTGATTCGAGATGGGAGCACATGGACAGCAGATGCCGCAGCCGCAGTCGCTGCCGGGAGTGAAGGCGATCATCGCGATTGGATCGGGCAAAGGCGGTGTGGGGAAAACCACGCTTGCAGTGAACCTGGCAATCGCGATGGCCAAGCTGGGTCAGAAGGTGGGGCTGGTCGACGCGGACATCTACGGGCCGAATGTGCCGCTGATGATGGGGGCGACGGCGCAGCCGCGGGTGATCGAGGGCAACCGCATTGAGCCGCTGACGGCGCATGGAGTGAAGATGATCTCGGTGGGCTCTCTGACGCCGGGGGACAAGCCGCTGGTGATGCGCGGACCGATGCTGCACCAGATCATCCGGCAGTTTCTGCAGCAGGTGTCATGGGGTGAGCTGGATTATTTGATCGTCGATCTGCCACCGGGAACAGGCGACGTGGTGATCTCACTGGTGCAGACGGTGCCGCTGACCGGCGCGGTGGTGATCTCGACACCGTCGGATGTGTCGCTGCAGGATGCGCGCAAGGCTCTGGAGATGTTTCACCAGGTGAACGTGGAGGTGCTGGGCATCGTCGAAAACATGAGCCAGTTCACCTGCCCGCACTGCCATGAGGTGATCGACATCTTTTCCAAAGGCGGCGTGGAACGGACGGCGCAACAGTTCAAGCTGCCGTTCCTCGGTTCCGTGGAGCTGGACCCGAATATCCGGCAAGGCGGCGATCGGGGGCTCCCGGTGGCACTGGCGCCAGAGGCATCGTCGGTCGGAACGGCGAGCTTCTATGGAATTGCGCGCAAGCTGATGGAGCGCGCCGAGGAGCAACGCGCCCACGAGCAGAATGTGTTTGAGATCACCTAACGCGAGAAGCCGGTGGAGGCGGCGTTAGAGCGCCTCCACCGCAATGCGCTCGCTGCCGTTAGTGCCTTCCCAGCAGACCACCCAGGGCTTTGCCCAGATTCTTGCTATTGGGAATCTGCGCGCCATTCTTTCCGAGCAGGCTGGCAGGATTCGCTGATCCGGCGGTCAGTCCTTTCATGTCGGGCGTGATGATGGGGCTCGACGCGGTGCCCGTAATGGTGACTGGAATCCCGTTCCTCAACGCGCCTGCAGCCGCGCCACCCACGCCTCCGCCGAGCATGGAAATCGCAGTGGTCGCCATGCCGGTTGCGCCGGTCTGAGCAAGCTTCGCAACCACGTGGAAGTTGAGGGCCTTGGCGGCGCTCACAGTACCGTTGCCGGTGGCGGTGCCCAGACCGGCGACCGTCAGGACGATGTTCTGTGCCTGCAGTGCGCCGCCGGCCTCACGCAGATTGAGGCTGAGGAGCTGGATGGTTGTGCCGTTGCCGGGCTTGGCGCCGACCAGCGCAGCGGCAGGACCCATCTTCGAAGCAAGATCGAAGCCGGCGAGCTGGGTGTTGTCAATGCGCACCGGCCCGCTGATGATCGGCGCGTCCGAGGTGCCGGTGACGGCGAGATTGGTGGTCAGGGTTCCGCCCTGCAGCTTTGAACCGGAGGGCATCTGGATGCCGAGCGAGGGTAGAAAAGCTTCGAGGTCATTGATAGGAGCGCCCTGCGTGGCGGCAGTGACGTTCAGGTTAGTCTTCGCGCCCTGTGTCTTGTAGGTTCCGGCGATATTGAAGAGCGCCTTTCCAAAGGCAAGGTTGGTGTTCTGCAACTGACCAGAGAGGGAGGCGAGATCCTGGTCGGCGGTGAAGTTGACGTGCACGGGACGCGGCGCAGGAGACCCATTGGCAGCCAGCTTGAGCTGCGTTGCATCGATCGTGCCCTGCACATGCGCGCTCTGGCCGTTTGAGGTGATATCGGCATTGAGGTCGGCGATGCCGGCGACTCCGGCAGAAGGCGGAACGAAGCCTCCGGCGACGAGATCGGCGTGTTTGACCTCAAGCTTGGCGGTGAAAGGAGTCTTTGAGGCGTCGGCCTGGTTGAAGGGACCACCCTTGCCGCTGACCGAGACAGTGCCGTTGCCGGGGAAGGATGCGGAGAGCGAGTAGGTGAAAGGCGTGGTGAGCGAGAAGTCATTGATCTGGGCCTGCACATTCTGGATCGTGCGCGGCGGTGTGGGTGCGCCGAGATCGGCGATGGTGACCTGGCCATCTTTGACCTGGAGCACGCCGATGGAGAGATTGGGCATGGAGCTCTGCGTCTCGGGCTTATTGGCGCGTTTGCTGGAGTTGCCCAGGCTTGCGTAGTTCCAGACGTTGGCCTGGTTCTGGATCAGATTGATCTTCGGGGTGTCGATGACGATGCTGCGGATCAAAACCTGCTTATGGAAGATAAGCGGGCCAACCTCGATGCCGATGTGGACCTGTTTGGCCTGGACGAAGGGCTGCTGGCTGAAGGCTGGATCGTCGGCGATGCTGAGCTGATCCGCGATGAGAGACCCGGTAAAGAGCGAGAAGCTGAGATGGCCGAGCGTGACCTGCCGTCCCGTGGCATCGGAGAGCATGGTTTGAATGCGAGGGCGGTAGTTATCCGCGTTCAGGAGGAAGGGAATGGCAATGAGCAGGATCAGGATGATGCCGCCCAGTACTGCCGCAATAGTGATCCACAAACGACGCCTGGCCATCATGGGAATCCTCTTTCTGGCGACCACTTTCTGCTGAACAAAGAGCTGGTGGGGTTCAAGACCGAACGAGTCGGTGAGGAGCCCAATTCAGGAACATGTTGATGGTACGTCTGTTGGTCATCATCGTGCCAAACCTTACAACCGCGGGCCACCGGATGAATGGCTGCAACCTGCTACGATAAATGAGGCGGCATCTACCTGAAAGCAGGTAGGGCAGCTGAGCGCGCAGGTGACACGGCCATGGCAGCAGAGCTCCGAATCAGTCCGCGGGAGCGACTGATATTGACGGCTATCCTGGAGATGTATATCGCCACGGGCGAGCCGGTGGCGTCGCAGGCGGTCGCCCGGATTTATGCCGATAAGGAAGGGATGAGCTCAGCGACGATCCGGAATGTGATGGCGTCTTTGAGCGACGCGGGTCTGCTGGAACAGCCACATACCTCGGCCGGCCGGATCCCGACGGCGAAGGCGTTTCGCTTTTACGTGGAGCACCTGGCAGGAGCGGCGCGTGCAGCGACCGGGACGAATGCGCCACAGCTTTCGGCGGAGAAGCGCCAGCAGATCGATGACTGCTTCGCCGGAGTGACCAGCAGGCAGCATTTCCTGGAGCGCACCTCGCATGTGCTGGCAATGATTTCGAGCGGCGTGGGCGTGGCGACCGAGGCCGCCGGTGAGACGGAGTGGCTGGAGCACATCCACTTTTCGCGCCTTACGGCGCAGCGCGTGCTGGCAGTGGTGGTGACGCGCGGCGGAACGGTGCTGGACCGCGTGCTGCAACTGGACCATGACCTGGAGCAGGGGGACCTGGAAGTCGCAGCGAACTTTGTGAACGGCAATTTTCGCGGCTGGTCGATCGAGCGCATCCGGACGGAGATCGAAAGCCGCATGGCGCAGGAGCGCAGCGAGTACGACCGCATGATGCAATCGGTGAACGAGCTCTTCCGCAAGGGAGCGCTTGCGGGTGTGCAGCCGTCGCAGGTGATCTTCATCGAAGGCGCGGCGAACCTGGTGCAGCGGGATGTAGACCAGGAGCGCCTGCGAGCTCTGCTGGGCGCGCTTGAGGCCAAGCAGCGGCTGATCGATCTGCTGAGTGCGTACGTGGATGCCCGGCAGCAAGCGGTACGCGTGGTAGTGGGATTGGAAGACGCTATCCCCGATATGGAGAATATGGTGCTGATCGGCACTGGTGCGAAGCTGGGTGCAGAGAGCGTGGGGACGGTGGCAGTGCTGGCGCCGACGCGCATCCGCTACAACGAGACGATCCAGGCGGTCTCGTACATCGCGCAGCTCTCGGAGCGCATTCTGCAGACGCCGCGAAGTTAGCGTGCGCGGGGCACGCGATCGAAGACAAGCAATCGAGCGGAGCAGCTATGACCGCGAAAAAGGACCAGAACCTGAGAGAGACGTATGGCTATGACTGAAAACGCGACAGACACAACGAATGAAGTGAAGACGGAAGAGCAGAAGAAGGATGACCAGAACGCGGGAACGCAGCAGAAGTTCAACGACGTCCTTCCCGAACCGCCGCCCGGATCACAGTCCGGACCGCAACCCGCGGCGAAGCCCGAGGTGAAAACAACCGACAAGGCCGAGCCGTCCAAGGCTGGGAATGCCGCTGCAGCGGCCAATCCTACCGCCGTGGTTGAGACCATGACGGGCCTGCATGAGGAGTATGAGCGGTTGCGGGCGGAGCGCGACGGCCTGGTTGACCGGCTCGCGCGATTGCAGGCGGAGTTCGACAATGCGAGGAAACGCGAACAGCGTGAGCGTACCGACTACCGGGCCTTTGCCGTGGCGGACGCGGTGGAGCAATTCCTGCCGGTGCTGGACAACTTCCGGCTGGCGCTGAACTCGAATGGGACAGCGGAGCAGTTGCGTACGGGTGTAGAGCTGATCGCGAAGCAGATGGACGATGTGCTGCGCGCGTTGAACGTGGTGCCGGTGGAGACGGTGGGCCAGCCCTTCGATCCGCGGGTGCATGAGGCTCTGGAAAGTGTGGAGCGTACGGACCTGCCCGATCATCAGGTAATTGATGAGATCCGGCGCGGCTATCGCATTAAGGATCGGCTACTGCGGCCGGCGCTGGTGCGTATCTCCGTAAACCCGAACTTATCGGAAGCGTAGGCGGAGCGCCGGCGAGTCCGGTGCACGGAGCGAGAACTCTATACATAGCCCGGATGATGGACTCCCGGAGAGCTGGACAGAAGAACGAGTACAGGAAAAATGGCAAACGTGGCACACGTCGATTACTACGAAGTTCTGAGCGTTACAAAAGACTGCGGCGAGCAAGAGTTGAAGACCGCATACCGCAAGCTGGCGATGCGCTATCACCCGGACCGTAATCCAGAAAATCCGGAGGCGGAAGAACGCTTTAAGCAGGCGAGCGAAGCCTACCAGGTGCTGAGCGATCCGGAGAAGCGCGCGGCGTATGACCGCTACGGTGTCGCCGGAGTGGGCGCGGCAGGCGCCGGGGGCGGATTCCCCGGAGGCGTCGATCTGGGTGATATCTTCGGCGACTTCTTCGGAGAGATGTTCAATGTAGCGGGTGGACGCAGCGGGCGCGCATCGCGTGCGCAGCGCGGCCGCGATATCCGCTATGACCTGACGATCGAGTTCGAGGAAGCGGTCTTCGGGAAAGAGACGAACGTCACCATCAAGCGCATGGACGTGTGCGGCGAATGCCGCGGCTCCGGCGCAGCACACGGCAAGTCGGCGAGCACCTGCCAGCAGTGTGGCGGGCGCGGGCAAGTGCGCTTCCAGCAGGGCTTCTTCTCGATCGCGCGTACCTGCCCGATCTGCAGCGGAACCGGTCAGGTGGTCACGGAGCCATGCCACACCTGCCATGGTGAGGGACGGGTCGAGAAGGAGCACAGCATCCAGGTGAAGATCCCGGCGGGTGTCGAGGACGGCACGCGCATCCGCTACCAGGGCGAAGGCGATGCGGGCCGTTACGGAGGGAATGCGGGCGATCTCTACGTCGTCCTCGCGGCGAAGCCACACGCATACTTCGAGCGCGATGGATACGATCTGCATTTTGCGGTGATCGTGTCGTTTCCGCAGGCGGCGCTAGGCGCGGAAATTTCCATTCAGACGCTGGAAGGTGAGACGACGCTGAAGATTCCTGAGGGCACGCAGAGCGGCAAGGAGTTCCGGCTGCGCGGCAAGGGCGTGCCGTACCTGAATGAGCGTGGCCGCGGCGACCTGATTGTGCAGGTGGTGGTGGAGACGCCGAAGAAGCTGACCAAGGCACAGCGGGATGCGATCCAGCAGCTGGGCACGACGCTCGGAGTGGAGAACCGCGTGGCCTCGCGCGGTTTGATGGACAAAATGAAAGACCTCTTCAACTAGGACTTGCCGTCCGGGCAAAGGCGCCTGCGGCGCGTGCTGTGTGACTCGCTCCCTTTGGTCGCTCGCGGCTGACGGAGTGGTTTGTACCTGCGACTTCGGGTTCTCCCCTTCGACCTCGCTGACGAACAGAATGACAGCCCCTGGATATTCCTGGGCAGCTTCGTTAGACAGTCGCGGCGTTAACGATTGCCAGAGCGGCGATGACTGCGGTTTCCACCCGGAGTATGCGCGGCCCGAGAGTGGCGCTGTGCCAACCGGTGCTTGTGAAGAGCGCGATTTCCGAGGGAGTCCATCCACCCTCCGGGCCGATGGCCAGCATGATTCCGCTCGCCGCCGCAGGGGCTGCGTTTTCCTGAAGAACGCGTAACAGTGGCTGATCTTCTTCCGTCTCAGAAAGCAAAATGCAGAGCGGGCGGTCGGCAGCGCCGGCCTCGGCCCCAAGGATTGCCGATAACCGAGTAGGTTCGGCGATCTCCGGCAGATCGCTGCGACGGGACTGCTTGGCGGCTTCGAGCGCGAGGCGACGCCAGCGCTCGACACGTTTGGCGGCTGCCTGGGCAAGATGTTTTTCTGTGCGATCGGCAAGCACGGGCACGATGCGGCTCGAGCCGAGCTCCACCGCTTTCTCGATGGCCCACTCCATGCGGTCGAATTTGAAGATGCTCAGAAGCAGCGTGACGGGAAGGCCGGCTGCGGTCTCGAGTTCCTGGAGAAGCGTGAAATGGACGCTGTCGCGATCGATGGAGGCGATGCGGGCGAGCCATGCGCGGCCGCCGGCGACAACGTCAAACTCCATGCCTGGCTGGGCGCGAAGCACGCGGCTGAGATGCTGGGCCTGATCGCCGTGGAGTGTTGCGGTAGCTTCGTCCCAGGTGTCGGCGATCCAGCGGCGGCGCGTCATGCACAAACTTTATCTTGTCTGGCCGCTGCGAAAAATTGGCCGTAGAAACACCTCGGGGGACGCTTGCCTGCGTCCCCCGAGTCTGTTGCCTGTTAGGTTGACTTACTTACTTCTTCTTCGCTGCCTTCTTTGCCGCCTTCTTGGCCGGCTTCTTGGCTGCCTTCTTTGTTGCCATGGTTTCTATTCTCCCTTGTGCTGCAACGCAGATGTTGCAGTTACGGAATGTATAGAGTGGTGGTAATGGAGTGTCAAGAAAAAAATGGCGGGAATGCTCTCTTCTTTTTGCGAGCAACTTCGTCTTCGAGGCCGAGTCTGCAACTACTGTGGGATGCGGTGGAGCAAATGACTCGCGAAGTAGAGCACGATGCCGCTCACAGAATCGTGCCACGCATGCGCGAAGATGCCCGCGCGCAGACTGCGGCGGAGATGCGCGAGGATGCCGAAGAATGCGCCGTACAGCATGATGAGCAGCATGCCACTCTTCCCTTCATAGCCGTGCGCGAGGCCGAAAAACACCGCTGAAATCGCGATGCCGAGCCATACGTGTCGAGTGAGTGCGGTGAACTGCTGCTGCAAATAGCCGCGAAAAATCAGCTCTTCGCAGATGCCGGCGGAGATGCTGAGCGCGATCCAGAATGCCAGCTCGCCGGCGGATGCGGGCGCCATCTGCGAGACCACGCCGCGGATGTCTTCCGGATGAAGGTGGGCCAATCGCAGCAGAAGACCGACGGCGCCAAGGATGATCAGGGAGGCGAACCAGAAGCCGAGGGCGATCGCAATATCCGTCCAGAGCTCCGCAACGCCCCGACGCCGCAGACCGAGCAATTGACGCAGCGGTGTGCCGCGCATCAACAGACCCCAGTGCACCAGCGCGAGCAATATCCATTCCCAAACCAGGGTGACGGCATACATCGTGAGATGTGACCGAGAGTGCGACGCCAGGTGATGCGTGAGCGCATTCACAACGGATATGCCGAGCAGCAGAAGGACGATCACACCGGTGTGCCAGAGGGGTGCGAGCAGTTGCGTCGGCTGGGAAGCTTCGGTTTGTGCGTCGCTGTGGAGTGTGCTCACGGTAGCTGGATTGCCGCTGGATTTGCGTCCCTGCTATCTTCACACGTTGGCCATGCGAGCAGCGCGGCCGCGGGAAGTTGAGGTTCCAAGATGGAAGAGATTGTGATCGTATCCGCTGTGCGGACGCCTACGGGAAAGTTCCAGGGATCGTTGTCGGGTTATAGCGCAGTGCAGTTAGGCGCACTGGCGGTGCGGGAAGCGGTGCGTCGGGCGGCTGTTGCTCCGGAGCAGATCGACGAATGCATCATGGGGAACGTCGTGTCGGCGGGACTCGGGCAGAATCCTGGCCGGCAGGCGGCGCTTGGTGGCGGCCTGCCGCCAAGCGTCAGCGCAATGACCATCAATAAAGTTTGCGGCTCGGGGCTGAAGGCGGTGGCGCTGGCCGCGCAGGCTATTCAGACAGGAAATGCGGAGATCGTGGTTGCGGGCGGCATGGAGTCGATGACCAACGCGCCGTACCTGCTGCCGCAGGGGCGTAACGGGTTTCGCATGGGCGACGCGAAGGTGGTGGACTCTATGATCCGCGATGGCCTGTGGGAGATCTATAACGACTACCACATGGGAGTGACGGGCGAGAACGTGGCGGAGAAGCACTCCATCACGCGCGAGCAGCAGGATGCGTTTGCACTTGCCTCGCACCAGAAGGCGGCGGCTGCGCAGAAGGCGGGCGCATTCAAAGACGAGATGCTGCCCGTAGAGATTCCAGGAAAGAAGAAGGGTGAGACCGCCGGCGTGCTGGATCGCGATGAGAGTGTGCGCGAGGATGCATCGCTGGAGGCGCTGCGCGCGTTGAAGCCGGCATTCAAGAAAGATGGCACGGTAACGGCGGGCAATGCTCCTGGAGTAAACGACGGCGCGGCCGCCGTGGTGGTGACATCGGCGCGCAAGGCGGCGGAGCTGAAGCTGGAGCCGATGGTGCGCATCCGGGCGCAGGCGACGAGCGGTGTCGATCCCAAGTGGGTGATGCTGGCGCCGGTGATCGGCATTCAGCGCGTGCTCCAAAAGGCTGGATGGACAAAGGAGCAGGTCGATCTCTACGAGTTGAACGAGGCGTTCGCAGTGCAGGCGCTGGGCGTGATGAAGGAAGTGGGGTTGGATGCGCCGGAGATTGCCGCACGCGTGAACGTGAATGGCGGCGCAGTAGCGATGGGACATCCGATCGGCGCGAGCGGAGCACGCGTGCTGACCACACTGATCTATGCGCTCCAGCATCGCAATCTGCATCGCGGCGTTGCGGCGCTGTGCCTGGGCGGCGGGAACTCTGTGGCCATGGCGGTCGAGCGCTGATAAGCGTCCGCGCCCCATGGTTTGCGCTTGTCGTTTGCACAGAGACGGGGCATCCCGGCGCGTATGTACGGGTCTCGAAGCTACAATAGAAAAATCCCGGGGACCTGGCCTTGCCGTCGTCCAACGGACCAGCGGGGCCGCTGCTCCGGCGTGATGCGCACCATGTTTGAAGCCGTGCAGATGTGGGCACCTGAATCCACGCTGCGCCTGACATGCACCTCAACACTGCCTCTGGAAACCGCCGGAAACGAAAGGGACAGCGCATCGCATGACGCTCCTGCTCCTGCAGATGTCGATTGTGTTGCTGGTCACGCTGACCTGCGGGTGGATTGCCCGCAAGCTGGGGCAGACGCGGGTCATCGGTGAGATTATTGGCGGCATCCTGATCGGGCCATCGGTGCTCGGGCGATTCTTCCCGAGCGTCGCGCACAGCTTTACACCACATTCCTTTGCCGCCTTCGAAAACCTCAGCACGGTGGGGTTGATTCTCTATCTGTTCCTGATCGGGATGGAGCTGGACTACGCGCAGCTTTACAAGCAGCGCAGCACTGCAGTGGTGGCCAGCGGGATGAGCATCCTGTTTCCATTTGCGATGGCTGCGCTGCTGGCGCACTCGTTGCGCATCCGATTTGCGCCACACGGTATTGGCAGCATGCCCTTCGTGCTCTTCCTGGGCATCGCGATGAGCATCACCGCGTTTCCAGTGCTGGCGCGCATCCTTGAGGAGCGGCGGCTGCAGTCCACTTCGCTGGGCACGACGGCCATCCTGTGCGCAGCAGTGGATGATGTGGTGGCATGGTTGCTGCTGGCGTTTGCGCTGGCGCTGCTGGGCAAGGATGGCGGCTCCGGCAGCCTGGGTGTGCGCATGGCAGGGCTGGTGGTGTACCTGCTGCTGATGCTCGGAGTCGTTCGCCCGCTGGCGAACTTGGCAGTGAAGCGTCACAAGTCCACCAAGCTGTCGCTGGAGCTGCTGGGCTGCGTCGTGGCGAGCGTGCTGCTCTCTGCGGCGGCTACGGATGCGCTTGGAATTCACCCGCTCTTCGGCGCCTTCCTTGCGGGAGTGTGCTTCCCGCGCATTCCTCGCTGGCAGGAGGAGATTCGCGAGCGGCTGGACATGCTGATCGCCGTGCTGCTGCTCCCATTGTTCTTCGCATTGACCGGCATGCGCACGCGGCTGGACCTGCTGAACGATACGAAGATGTGGCTGTGGGCAGGGATTGTGCTGATAGCCGCGGTGGCGGGTAAGATGGGCGGCGCGATCCTGGCGGCGCGATGGAACGGCCATTCGTGGCGCGACGCGGGGGCGCTGGGCGCGCTGTTGAACACGCGCGGCCTGGTGGAGCTGATCGTGCTGAATATCGCTTACAACGTGGGAGTCTTTTCGCCGACACTCTTCACCATGCTGGTGGTGATGGCGCTGGTGACCACGATGCTGACTTCGCCCATTCTGAAGCTGCTGAAGATTCAGGATGGCCACGAAATGGGCGATACCGTGGCGGACGCGCAGGCGAAGCACTCCGCGGCCTGAGGATACGTTTGGCCCGAGATCATTCACACACAGAGCGATTCTCAGGACGGGTGCAGGCGTATTTGGCCTATCGCCCGCGATTTCCGCGCGGCATCCTACCGTTTCTGCGTGAGCATGGTGCTCTCTCTGCGGATGCGGTGGTGGCTGACATTGGCGCGGGCACGGGGATGCTGGCGGAGATCTTTCTCGAAGCCGGGCATCGCGTGATTGCAGTCGAGCCGAATGCCGAGATGCTGGAAGCGTGCCGTGAATTGGCCGCGGAGCAACCCGCGCTTGAGGTTGTCGAAGGAAGCGCAGAGGCGACCACGCTGCCGGATGCGTCGGTTGATTTGATTGCCGTGGGACGCGCAATGCACTGGTTCGACTGGCCGCGTGCGCATCAGGAGTTCGCCCGCATTCTGCGTCCGGGCGGGTGGGTGCTGGTGGCGACGAGCGGGCATCGCGACAGCGGCGCGCCGGTGTCGACCCGGCTCTCGGAGATTCTTGGCAAATGGCGTATGGATTCCCATGCGGCAAATACGACTCGTGACTTCAACCAGCGCCTGGAGGCGTTTCTGGATTCGTCGAGCTGGCATCGGACGACGCTGCATCATTCCATGACAGTGGATTTTGCGACGCTGCTCGGCTACGCGGAGTCGCTTTCGGCGATTCCTCGGCCGGGTGAGCGTGGTTATGACGGGATGATGGCGGAGTTGCGGGAAGTGTTTGAGGAGTATCAGCAGGATGGGGTGTTGGTGACTCCGTTGAGCAGTGATCTGCATCTTGGGCGTCTGCGGGCGGACTTTGTAGCGCTGTCAAATAACGCGGGAACGAGATAGGTTCGTTCAATGGGAGAGCAAGTCGTACGCTTTTACGAGTCGCTCGCGGAGCATTACCACCTGATCTTCGAGGACTGGAACAAAGCCATTGAGCGTCAGGCTGGGATTCTCAACCCGCTTCTTGTCTCAGAGATTCCTGGCCGTCGCTTAAAAATACTGGATTGCGCCTGCGGGATAGGAACTCAGGCGATAGGATTTGCTATTTTCGGTCATCAGGTTGTCGGCTCGGACTTGAGCCAAGCAGCAGTGAGGCGGGCCAAGCGCGAGGGTGATCTCCGCTCTTTGAAGATTTCGTTTCATATTTCGGACATGACGTCACTGGTAGAGATCGCAGATAGCGACTTGGACGTTGTGGCGGCGCTCGACAACGCTCTTCCGCATCTCACCGTCGAGCAACTTGGGAAGGCTGTCCAGGCGATGGGCTCGAAACTCAAATCAAACGGGCTGTTCGTGGGCAGCATTCGCGATTACGACAAGCTCGTTCTTCAAAGGCCGACGATACAAGAGCCTTCGTTTTATGGCAGTGGGAACGAACGGCGCATTGTCCACCAAGTGTGGGACTGGATTGAAAGCACGAAGTATGTCGTACATCTCTATATCACCAAGCTGGCGGGTGGTGAATGGGACACGCTTCATTTCGTTTCTGAATATCGCACTTTGCTGCGCAGCGAGCTCACAGCCGTATTGGAGTCTGCGGGATTTGAAGAGGTGCGCTGGCTAATGCCAGCCGCGAGCGGCTTTTATCAACCCATCGTGCTGGCTAGATGGAGGCCTGAAGGTACGAAGAAGTCAGCTCATGAATAGCTTTGCTTTAGTGGGTGAGGTCGCCTCAGCACTCGATGACATTCAACGCAAGCCCGGCTAGCGAGGTCTCCTTGTAGCGCGACTGCATATCCAGCCCAGTCTCGTACATAGTGCGGATGACCTGATCGAGCGAGACCTTGTGCTCGTCTTCTTCCGCTAATGCCATGCGGCAGGCGTGCACGGCTTTGACTGCGCCCATGGCGTTGCGCTCGATGCAGGGGATCTGGACCAGGCCGCCGATGGGATCGCATGTCATGCCGAGGTTGTGCTCCATGCCGATCTCCGCGGCGTGCTCGACCTGTGCGTTGGTGCCGCCCATCGCTGCGGCGAGACCGCCTGCGGCCATGGAGCAGGCAACGCCGACCTCGCCCTGGCAGCCGACCTCTGCGCCGGAGATCGACGCGTTCTCCTTGTAGAGAATGCCGATCGCCGCTGAGGTGAGGAAGTAGCGCAGGATGCCGGCCTCGTCCGCGCCGGCGATGTAGTTCTGGTAGTAGTGGGCGACGGCGGGAATGACTCCGGCTGCGCCGTTCGTGGGTGCAGTGACAACGCGGCTGCCTGCCGCGTTCTCTTCATTTACGGCCATGGCGTAGATAGTGACCCAATCGAGCGGCGCGAGCGGATCGCCGGTGCCTTTGCCTGCGGCGTCCTGCTGTTGCAGCCGCGCGGCGAGACGCTTGGCGCGGCGGCGCACGCGCAGTCCGCCGGGCAGAATGCCGTCTGTTGCGAGACCGCGCGCGACGCAACTCTGCATGACATCCCAGATGTGCAGGATGTCGCGGCGTACGCTTTCGGCCGCGTCAGGTGCATCGCCGCGCCGCGCACACTCGTTGCGCATCATCACTTCGTCGATACGCAGGTCATCTCGCTTCGCCATCTCAAGCAGCTCTGCGGCGCTGCGAAACGGATAGGGCAGAGAACTCGTAGTCACCGGCGCTGCGTTCACATCGGCACCGTCTTCGATGATGAATCCGCCGCCAATGGAGAAGTAAGTCGCGGTGAAGAGCGGTGTGCCGGTGACATCGAAGGCAGTGAACCGGATTCCATTGGGGTGCTGGGTCTTTGCGCCGGGCGGCGTCATCTGGTCGCGATGGAAGAGGATGTCTTTTTCCTCGCGGAACGGAATGGTGTGGCGGCCGAGAAGCGAGAGTGTTGAGGAGAGGCGGATCGCTTCGAGTTTGCTGTCGATGGTTTCGGGATCGAGTGTGCTGGCCTCTTCACCGAGCAGGCCGAGGATGACCGCGCGATCTGTGCCGTGACCTGCGCCGGTGAGGGCGAGCGAGCCATAGAGATCGGTGAGGACTTCGACGGTGGGGTTGAGGAGATTGCGCGCGTCGAGCGCCAGGAGGAAGGTGCGCGCGGCGCGCATGGGGCCCATGGTATGCGAGCTGGAAGGTCCGATACCGATCTTGTAGAGATCGAACAGGGAGGTTTTCACGACTGGTTATAGTAGCAGCGGCGAGACAGCCGCAGACAGCGGTGGATGACTACAGACAAACACAGGCAACTGCAGAAGAAGGCAATCAAGCAGCAAGGCCGAAGATCCATCTGGGTTGTCTGGTGTGATCTGGCTTCGTCTGCCCTCGTCTGCTTCTGCAACCTTTGTGGCCTGCCTTTGCGCGCAAGCTGCTGGCTATACTCGACTTTTCCGGGAATCACACGCGGGAATCACGGGCGGGCCCAGGATGCATTTCAAGGCGCTGAGTGCTGCGGTGTATGGCATCGACGCGCACATCATCGATGTTGAGGTGGATTTTTCCGGCATTCAGGAGACGCAGGAGCGCTTCTCCACCGTCGGGCTGCCCGATGCTGCGGTGCGCGAGAGCCGCGATCGCGTCCGTGCTGCGATCCGCAACTCCGGCTTCTCATTGCCGGCCACACACATCACCATCAATCTGGCGCCGGCCGATCTGAAGAAGGAAGGCTCCGGCTACGATCTGCCAATTGCGTTAGGCATCCTTGGTGCCTATGGCGCGCTGGAGAACCGCGATCTGAGCCAGTTCCTGACCGTAGGCGAGCTGGGGCTGGATGGCAGCGTGCGCGGAGTGCCGGGCATGTTGCCGATTGCAGTGGCTGCGAAGCAGCGCGGCATTGCCAACTTAATTGTCCCAGCGGCAAATGCGCCGGAAGCGGCGGTGGTCGAAGGGCTGAATGTGTACCCGGTAGAGTCGCTGCCGCAGGCGCGCGAGCTGTTGAATGCGGCGGTAAACGGGGGCATACAGGTGCAACCGTATCGCGTGAACTCGAGCGCGATGCTGGACGCGCAGCAGCATTATCCTTTCGATTTCAAGGATGTTCGCGGGCAAACGGTAGCGAAACGCGCCCTGGAGATTTCTGCAGCGGGCGGCCACAACATTCTGATGATCGGGCCGCCCGGTTCAGGAAAGACCATGCTTGCGAAGCGGCTGCCCTCCATATTGGCGCCGCTCACGTTTGCCGAAGCGCTGGAGACGACGAAGATCCACTCGGTGGCCGGTGTTCTCGACTCGAGTTCCGGGCTGGTGACGCAACGGCCGTTCCGCTCGCCGCACCACACCATCTCCGATGCCGGACTAATCGGCGGCGGCGCGATACCGCGGCCGGGCGAAGTCTCGCTGGCGCACAACGGTGTGTTGTTTCTGGATGAGCTCCCGGAATTTCCGCGCAATGTGCTGGAAGTGATGCGGCAGCCGCTTGAGGATGGGACGGTCACGATTGCGCGCGCTTCGATGTCGCTGAATTTTCCGGCGCGCTTCATGCTGGCAGCGGCGATGAATCCGTGTCCGTGTGGCTACTTCAATGACAAGAGCCGGGAGTGCCAGTGCACGCCCCCGATGATGCAACGATATGTGTCGCGAGTGTCCGGTCCGCTGCTCGACCGTATCGATATTCATATTGAGGTGCCGGCGGTGCAGTATCGGGAGTTGCGCGCCGGGCAGGCGAACGAGGGATCGGCGGAGATTCGCGCGCGAGTACTGGCCGCGCGAGTCAGGCAACATGAGCGCTTCCCGGGCGAGTCCATTTATTCCAATGCGCAGATGACGACCAGACAGATTCGCCAATGGTGCGAGCTGCCACCAGAAGCCGACCGCCTGCTCGAACGCGCGATGCAGCAACAGGGGCTGAGCGCGCGAGCGCACGATCGCATATTAAAGGTCGCGCGGACGATTGCTGACCTGGAAGGTGTCCCGGCGCTCACCGTGCAGCACCTGGCCGAGGCAATCCAGTATCGGACGCTGGACCGGAATTACTGGAACTGAGCGCCTGTGGATCGTCGAAAAGGCTATGGTTTTCAGGAGAATTTAGCACTGTTTTCCGGGCATTTGTCCCAGATGCGGCCTGACGAGTCCCATCTCGACTCGGGCCCCAAGCCGAATGTGATCATATGTTTACGGGTTCTTTACGGATATATGGATACTTCTTTTGACCGCCTATGAAAAAAGTGTTGACCTCTGCGGGAGTTAACGATAATGTCGAACCTGCCAGGGGTGATACGGCTCTTCTGTTGCCCCCAAGACAAAGGTTTCTCGCGTCCCTGAACCGGTGAACGAGGGCGTTTCGGTAGCCCAAAGTTCGTATTTCCGGTTCGTTCAGGTGTGCGGCTCCGGACGTCGAGTTTCCAATTCCGACGTGGCAAATCAAAGGAAAGCAAAGGTAGTCATGTGTGGCGCACTTCTGCATCTTTTTGGAAGGTTGTGCGTCATAAGTAGTTAAGAGAAACAACTAAAGACTGAGGCATCGGCGTCCAATGGGAAATTGCCCAAGGGGGACCGTGCCAAGACTGTCGAGGAATGAGAGGAAAATCTTCATGCGTTCCGATCTGATCTATGGGGCACTCACCCACATTTCGAATCGCTACCAGCTCTGTCAGTTGGCCTCTAAGGCCACACGGAAGCTCCACAAGCCGAACACCCGCCTGCAGGACACCACGAATGAAGTACTTGTCCGGTTTCATCAGGCCAGCCCCATGGGTATGAATGGCGAAGTAAAAGTGGCTTCTGAGCAGGTTTCGCAGCAGCGCCGCGCAGCTTAAGCGCGGCCGCTCGCTGCGGCGAGTCGTTTCACCCTAACCGCATAATCCTTCCTGAACTACACCCTTCCCTTCCATCATCGATCTCCCTCCCAACCTCCTACCGTAGGTGAATTGTGACTATCGCAGAACTGAAAGAAAAAAATATTACTGAGCTGAGCCGCATTGCGCGCAGCCTCGAAATTCCCGGAGCCAGCGGGCTTCGTAAACAGGACCTGATCTTCAAGATCCTCCAGGCGCAGAGCGAAAAAGAAGGCCACATCTTTGCTGAGGGAGTGCTTGAAATTCTGCCCGACGGCTATGGCTTCCTCCGCTCTCCCGACTACAACTATCTGCCGGGCCCCGACGACATTTATGTCTCACCCTCCCAGATCCGCAAGTTCGATCTGAAGACGGGCGACACGATCAGCGGCAACGTGCGGCCTCCGCACGAAGGGGAAAAGTATTTCGCGCTGGTGAAGATCGAAGCCATCAACTTCGAGTCGCCGGAAGAGACCCGCAACAAAATCCTGTTTGATAATTTGACGCCTCTTTATCCGGAAGAGCGCATCCGCATGGAGACCGTGCACGAGAACACCAGCGGCCGTGTGATGGATCTGCTGACTCCGATAGGAAAAGGGCAGCGTGGACTCATCGTCGCTCCGCCACGCACCGGCAAGACCATGCTGCTGCAATCGATTGCGAATTCGGTCACGACCAATCATCCCGAGGTCGCACTGATCGTGCTGCTGATCGACGAACGTCCGGAAGAAGTTACGGACATGCAGCGCTCGGTCAAGGGCGAGGTCATCAGCTCCACCTTTGATGAGCCGGCTGCGCGCCACGTGCAGGTGGCGGAGATGGTGATCGAAAAGGCGAAGCGTTTGGTCGAGCACAAGCGTGATGTGGTCATCCTGCTCGATTCGATCACGCGTCTGGCGCGTGCATACAACACGATCGTGCCGCCCTCGGGAAAGGTGCTGTCAGGCGGCGTGGACTCGAATGCGCTGCAGCGGCCGAAGCGCTTCTTTGGCGCGGCTCGCAACATTGAAGAAGGTGGCTCCCTGACTATCATCGCAACGGCGCTGGTCGATACCGGCTCGCGCATGGATGAAGTTATCTTCGAAGAGTTCAAGGGCACGGGCAACATGGAAGTGATTCTGGATCGCAAGCTGGTGGACAAGCGTGTCTTCCCGGCGATCGACATCCAGCGCTCCGGCACGCGCAAGGAAGAGCTGCTCATTGCTAAAGAAGATTTGCAGCGCATCTGGATTTTGCGCAAAGTGCTCAATCCGCTATCGCCGGTAGAGGCAATGGAACTGCTGGTGGACCGCCAGTTCAAGACGCGGAACAATGCAGAGTTCCTGCAGAAGATGAATCAACTGTAAGCATGATGAAGAGATCGATGCCTCGTCCGCATATGGACGGGGCATCGTCGTCTGCGAGAGCGCATGGATAGTGGCATCGTGATCCGCAATGCAACGCGGCGCGACGATGAGGCGATCTGGCAGATTCTGGAGCCGGCGCTGCGCGCAGGAGAGACGTATACCTTGCCGCGGGAGATGAGCCGCGAGGATGCGCTGGCCTACTGGTTCTCGCCGGGACACGAGACATTCGTGGCCGAGGAGAGCGGATCAATTCTGGGCACCTACTTCCTCCGGACAAATCAGCGTGGCGGCGGAGCACACGTGGCCAACTGCGGCTACATCACCGCGCAGCAAGCGATGGGACGCGGGATAGCTCGCGCGATGTGTCTGCACTCGCTGGATGTGGCACGCGAGCGCGGCTTTCGCGCCATGCAGTTCAACTTTGTTGTGAGCACGAATGAGCGCGCAGTGCGGCTGTGGACGGCGCTCGGCTTTGCGACGGTTGGGCGGCTGCCGTCCGCGTTTCTGCACCCCGTGCACGGCTATGTGGATGCTCTGGTGATGTATCGTTTGCTGTAGCAGCCGACAGGAGCGGTACGCCCACGATGAATGAGCTTTGGAGCATCCTGATCGGCATGTTCTTAGGCTTCGTCTTCGGCGTGGGCTGTGCGCTGGCCGTGATGTACACCATCTGGACCGGCGGCTATAAGCGCGCGGTGGAGCATTCGCTGATGCCCGAGCCGCCGGCGCGATTTCGAGTCGTGCGCGAGAATACGCTGCGGAAACAAGTTTCACAACGCTAGACCGCGTTTTTGAATCAACCGCCGGAATCACTCTTCGACAGTTTGCCCGTATTCGAGCAGCGTGACCAGGCCGACACCACCCACGATGTTGCCCAGCACGGCAGGCCACAACCAGCGGAAATAGCTGCTGGCGGGTAGCTGATGGTGCAGCACGGCGGAGAGCACCTCACCACTGCTGGCGATGCAGTGAGCGAAATGGCCGAGTCCCACAACAAAGGCGAGAAGCCAGATAAGCAGCATGGATCCGCTGATCGAGTGACTGCCGCTGACCAGCCATGCGACGAGCGCGATGATCCAACCGCCGATGATGGCGCTCCAGAAGACGGTAGAGAGCGAATGATTGGCGATCTCAAATCCGAGAGTAGAAAGGCTGTCCACGTACCTTGGCTGTAGCGCATCGGTGCGAACGGCGAGCGCGGCAAAGGCGAGCGTGCCCAGGCAGTTGCAGACGAGCACGATGACCCAGAGGCGCAGAGTCGCCCAATAGTGGCGGCGCTCGCTCAGCACCAGCGCTACTGGATAGAGGGTGTTTTCTGTAAAGAGCTGTGCGCGGCCGAGAATGACAGCGATAAAACCGATGGGGTAAAGCAGCGTGGTGATGAAGTGGGCGAATCCGCTGGTGCCGAGCTCGGCGCGGGCGATTGCTGTGGCGAGGCCGGTGAGTCCCATGGTGATGCCACCAGTGAAGCCGGAGATCGCGAGACTGCGCGCCGGCCGTTGCAGTTCCTGCCGGGCGTTTTTCGCAACTTGAGCGAAGATCTGGATTGCGGTGGGACGCTCCAGATCCTGTTGTACCTGGGTCGCGTTCGCGTCCTCTTGGCGGGAAAGATTTTTTCCAGTGAGGCGGATCGGCATGATGCTCCTTATTTGGATCGAGTCAGATGAGAGGCTCTCGCTGAGAGATGCGGCACATGCTCCTGACCGATTCTTAGGATGCGTCTTCTTCGTCGTACGCCAACCTCAAGTTCGAGCGGGCGCTCCACCTAAAGATGGAGAAGCGAGCAATGCAGCGAATCACCAATGTTTATAGGGGTTCCAGCAACATTTATCCCTTGTCCGGCGATACCCGCGGCCGCTATAGTTCGAGGCGGTACCTCTCGCAGTACCGGCCCGGTGATGTGTTCATGAAGACCCTGAAGAGTCGCGATTCCCTGATCAAAATCTCGCGTTGGCTGCTTTGCGGCGCCGGACTTGCTGCGTTGTGCGTCGGCGGCTTGAAGTCATTGCACGCTGGGGAGCGCGTTGACGCGGACCGGCAGAAGTACGCCGACAAAGTAGCCCAGACATACAGCTATCGATTCGGCAAAGGGGAACCATTCCTGCCCAGCAACGCCAAAATCGAAGGCGACACATTCATCGAGGCAGGCGCATTTCCCACGGCGCAGTACTGCCAGCATTGCCATGAGGCGACGTATCACCAGTGGCGGCAGTCCGTGCATGCGAACTCCTTCAGGACACCGTTTTATACAAAAAACGTGGCGCTGCTGCAGAACACAAAAGGAATTGAGCTCGCGCGACACTGCGAAGGCTGCCACAATCCCATCGAGCTGTTCTCCGGAGCGGTGACGCCGCGTCCGGCTTCGACGGACCGGGAGTTCGATCAGGATGGCGTTACCTGCTCCGTATGTCACTCCATCCAGAAGCTGCAGCCAACCTACGGGCTCGGCTCCTACGTGATGGGTGTGCCGGCCGTGATGGTGGATGAACAAGGCAAGCCGATTCCGGGCGAAGTGAGTTTTGCCGAGATCAACGCGCACGTGGATCGGCACAAAGCCGCAGTGATGAAGGATTTCTATCGCACGCCGGAATACTGCGCTGCGTGCCACAAGGCAAACATTCCGGAGCAGCTGAACGATTACAAGTGGCTGCGCGCGATCGGCCTTTACGACGAGTGGCAACGGTCCTCCTATTCCAAACAATCGCCCCTGCCGTTCTACAAAAAGGACTACCAGACCTGCCAGAGCTGCCATATGCCGCGCGAGGCGGCACTGCAGGCGGATGTCGCGGCGAAGAATGGCACGATCGTCTCGCATCGCTGGATCGGCGGCAATACCGCCGTGCCATTTCTGTATGGCTACGATGAGCAGTTGAAGAAGACGCTGGAATATTTGAAGACGGACAAGCTGAACGTTGATCTGTTCGCGCTAGCCCGCCCGGACGGCTCCGGGCTGGTTGCGCCGCTGGGCACGAGTGGATTCGAGATCAAACCCGGCGACGAATTGCAGGCGATGGTGGTGATTCAGAACAAGGGCGTTGGTCACACGTTGATCCCCGAGCAGCGGGATATGTATCAGGCGTGGGCGGAATTTGAGCTCACGGATGCTACGGGCAAGGTGCTGCACGCCAGCGGCAGGTTGAATCCGGAAGGCTATCTCGATCCGGACGCGCACAGCTTTGTAACGCGCCTGCTGGACGCAAAAGGGAATCTGCTCGTGAAGCATGAGATATGGGACCGTCACACGACGGCGACGGATGCGACGATTCAACCGGGCCGGTCAACACTGGTGCGGTATGGATTCCGTATCCCGAAAGATGGCACCGGACCGTATACGATCACGGCCAAGGTGAATTACCGGCACTTCGATGAGCCGTTCACGAATTTTGCATTGGGCGACAAGCATCCGCCTTTTCCGGTCGCGCAAATGTCTGTGCGCTCTCGTGTGTTGAAGATCGGAGACAATCCTCCGGTTGCGGCTGACCCCAAAGACAATCCTGACTGGATGCGGTGGAACAACTTCGGCATCGCGTTGCTGGATCAGGCGCAGTACGCGCAGGCGAAGGATGCGTTCAGCGAAGTGCTGAAGCTGCGGCCGGATTATGCCGATGCCTACACGAATCTGGGCATCGTTTACCTGCAGTGGGAGCGGTATGCCGATGCCGCGACCAGTCTGAAGCAGGCGCTCACGATGCTGCCGGGAGATGCGCGCACGCTCTACTATCAGGCGCTGGTGGAACGCAATCAGGGCGACCTGGACTCGGCGGTCGTCCACCTTCAGAAGGTGATCGCATTGTTCCCACGCTCCATCGATGCGCATCGCGAGCTCGGCTTCAGCTATTACCAGCAGCACAAATACGATCTGGCGCGGACTGAATATGAGACCGTGCAGGCCATTGAGCCGGACGATCTTTCTGCGCACTACAATCTCGCGATCATCTATCGCCGCGAAGGTGACAAGCAGAAAGCAGCGGCCCAGGCAGCGCTGTTCGCAGACGAAAAGGATGACCCAATGGCCAGCACTGCGACGCTCGGCTTCCTGCGCAGCCATCCGGAGCTTTCCGGCGAGAGCGTGCCCTGGCATTTGCATTCCGCCGATGAAACAGCTGCTGCCGCTGTGAACAAGTAGACAAGTGGATTAAGCTAGCGCCATGACGAACTTGGCAGCCACGCGGCGCATCACGCTTGCGGGCATACTGGGAATGAGTGCGTGCCTTTCGGCGCCCTTGCTCGGGGCGCAGCAGGGAACCGCAACAGCGGCAGCACAGGCGCCCGGCGTTCTGAAGGCGCAACAGATGAGCGATCTGATGCCGGCGCAGGTATTCTTTCGCGGACAGAGTGCGACGGTTCAAATGCGCAACAGCGGCGGCATCCGCTATGCGGGTGGCATGTTCACCCTGATGGCGCTAGTAGACACCTCAGGCTATTCCAGTGGGATCCAGCAACGTTATCAGGCCTACCTGATCAGCGAAGTGCCGCTGCAACTGGGCGATGGCGCTGACGCGCATACGCTTGCGCCAGGAGCGTACGGTGTTGGCTTTATTCAGAACGATCGCTTTGTCGTTATGGACCTCGGCGCGCATGAGCTGTTGAATGTGGGCAGCCACCATGACGCTGAGCTGCACCGCCCGATGCCGCTGCAGGTGCTCGATACGCCGGCCGCGGGAATTTATCGCTTCTATGAAGGGCGCTCGTTCGTCACGCTGCGGCGGGCGCAATAGAAAATGCGGAAAGGGAAAGGCCACACTCGGGTGAGTGTGGCCTTTGTTGTGGAGAGTTGGGTTAGTTGTTTGGGCCTACCAATACCTGGACCGGCAGGGTGTGGGTGAGAGTGCTATTGGCAACAGTCGTGGTTGCGGTAACCAGCACGGTATAGGTGCCGTGGGAAATCGCAATACCGGTGCCCAACGGAGTTCCTGCCGAGCCGCCTGTGAGACCCTTGTAGTCCTGCGCGTTCGAGCCGGATCCCAGGTTTACTCCGCAGCCGCTCATCCCGAAGGTGGCGATGACCATCACGCAGACTCCAAGCAGCGTCTGCCACTTACGGCGGCGTGCGGGAAGTCCGATCAGGAAGATGCAGGCCAGGGTGGCGCCGCCACCTGCCACCCACCAACGCGCCGCGGGCTGCACCGGCACGCTATTGCTGGCGAGGGTAGAACCGTTCGGCACTGCCACGACGAGCGTCTGGCTGGCGAAGCCTGAGCCGCCGAGAGTTGTACTTGTGGTGCTGGTGGACGACGATGCGAAGGTGCAGGTCAGCCCGGCAGGAACAGCAGCCCGGACGCCAGCAACGCTGTAGCCGACGACCGCGCAGGTCAGCTGGATGGATGGTGTTGGACTGATGTTCTGTATGTTGTAGAGCGAGGTGAGACGCAGATTGTAGGAGGCTGTCGTTGCAGTGAGGGGAACCAACAGCGGACTGCCCTGGTTGACTGTGGTGTCGGACTGCAGCGAGAAGTCGCCGTTGGTGCGATCATCACTGATGGTGATGTTTTTGGTTGCACTGGATGCTCCCACCGCAACCCAGGTCACTGGTATTCCGAAAAAGCTTCCGTTATCCGTGTAGCCGCTATAGACGACGCTCAGTTGCACCTGCCCCGTGGGCAGCGTGAGGTAGCCATTCTGCCGCGGCAGCGTGAAGGTCGCGTTGCCATTTCCGTCGAGTGTGATGCCGCTGGCGATGGTGATGCCGTTTGCAAGCACAGAAACAGTGGCCCCCGCCCTGATTTGTGGGTATGGTTATCGGGAAGAAATATCAGCCAAACGTAAGTGGTCCCGTAGGGCACGCTGATATGCAACGTAAGCGAGTCCTGTGCGGGATAGATGTTGTTTGCAGAATTATCTGTGTCTGTGATGGTGAAGCTGGTGGTGTTGGAACGTTGATGTCAATACTTGAGGAAGACGAAGTCAGCGTCGTGCTTGCCCCTGAACTGGTGTAACGTGTGTCGCCGTTGTAAGTGGCAGTGATAGTGCCACTTCCAACGCTGCTGACGGAGATGCTGGCAGCGCTTATGGAATTGCCACTGGCATCAAAACCGGCGGTAAGGGGTGACGACCCGAGAACGGTTGACCCGTTCGTGAACGTGACAGTGCCGCTTGGTGGCGTACCGTTCGTCCGGTAGAGTGTGCCATTGATGGTGACGGGGTTGGCCTGGACCTCAGCTGTCATCGTGATGCTGCCCGAGTTCAGGTTCGGATTCTGGGGATTCAGAACAGTCGTCGTGCCTGACTTTACGATGGTGGCCAGGAACGCACCCGTAGAGCAGCTATTAAAGCTGGCATTTCCGGGATAGGTGAGAACGATGGAATGTGAACCGGTTGCCAGCAGATTAGAGGTGAAGGTTGCTGCACCTTCGGAATTGACCGGCAGTGCGGTGATGACATTGTTGAGACCGTTATCGCTGACATTGATGGATCCGGACGGGATAGCAACGTTGTTCGTGGTGGTGGCTGAGTATGGCTCAACCGTGATGGTGACGGGAGTTCCGTACGGGATATTGGAGGTGCTGCCGACGTTGATGTTGTGCCCGTAGACCACCATCTGGCAGTTTTCCGGCGACACGGTGATGTTGTAGGGGGCAGCGGTGAGGCTGGGCTTGAACGTCGTGTCTCCTGCGTAGCGGGCGTAGATGTTGTAAGTGCCGCCAGGCAGCAGGTTCCAGGTGTCGCTGGCCGTACCGCTGCTGAGCGTCAGGGTTTCTACGGCCGATTCAGACTGCAGCGGACTGGAGGTGAAGATGGCGACATCACCGCTAGGTGTGCCACCGCTGCCGGATGCATTGACCACAAGCTTGAGCCATTCGCTGTGGCTGGCGCAGTGTGAAGAGACTCCGTTAACGACGCATGAGGGAAGGGCGGTGCCGAGCGAATCCGTCACGGCGAGAGTGACTGTGCTCGGCGTGGTACTGGAGGGCTTGTAGTTAGTGACGAAGCTCGTGATGTTGAAGCTGCCAAGGCCGGTAGCTGCATCGTAGCCGGCGCCAGCGGCATATCCGGTCATGTGGCCGCCGGTGCAGTTGGTCCCGCTGCTGCATGCCAGTTCATTGGTGCCCTGCACGACGTCATGCCTGGTGATTGTCGGAGCCGTGGCCAGTTGCGAATACAAAGTGGGATTGACGTTGCCGAGTCCGAAGCGGGAGCCCGCATTATATTGCTCCACCGCCAGCGCAACTGCCCCGGCAAAGACTGCGCTCGACGCCTCAGTTCCGCCGGAGTAGGTGAACAGTACGGTCCCGGTGGATAGACAATCCGAAGCCTCCATGCAGAATATGTAGGCGGTATTGTTGTAGCCTTCGGTGTTGTAGGCGCCGCTGCCGGCGAAGAATGAGACGTCAGGTATGACGCGCGCCGCGCTACCGCCAATGGCTTTAGCGTTTGCGTTGCTCAGCTGATAGGAAGGCATCGGCTGGGGGATGGTTTTCGTGGAGCCATCCGTCTGTACGACAATGGTGCCCTCGGTGCTGACACCGCCGCCCCCGGCCAACTGAACCGACGGGCTGGTTACAGCATTGGAATTTCCATTGCCTGAATAGCTATCGTTCCACACCTGCTCCGTGTAGCTGTAGTTCGAGAAAGGGCCACGCGGGTTCACCGACTGATACGACGTGTTATTGGTGGTATTCCAGTAGTTGCCAATGGAGCCGAGGGGGTAATAGAAGTCAGTGCCGCCGACCGCAGTGAGATAGGGCGAAGTCGCGAACCCGTTCACGGCATAGGCGGCGCTCGCGGCCGCTCCCGATGTACCCGGTACGGCGCATCCCGCAGCGCCGGAGTTGCCGGCTGCGGCGACGAAGGTGATGCCTTGCGCAGCGGCCTCCTCGGCAACGGCGTTAATCAGCTGCATCGCGTCAATACCGATGGCGTGTTCACATTCCTGGAAACCATTCAGCAGCACTTGCACCTGGTTGTCTTCAACCGCGCGCAGAAGAGCGAAATAGATACCGGAGCCGTAGTCTGTTGTGGCTGAAGTGTAGTAATAAATGTTCGCGTTTGGGGCGACCGCACTCACCAATTCGATCTGCTTGTAGGCGATGTATGCATCGCTATTGACTCCGGGGTCGTTGCCATCCACAACCACGACGGGAGTCTTCGTGGTGCCGAGGCCAAAGGTGTTGCGGTAGTTCATGACGTAGTTAACGTTGATGTCCGAATCGCCGACGATGCCGACATTGACGTTCGTGCCGCCGAGGCCTTGAGCCGTCGGAGCGGGGATTCCGTAGATCAACGCGAGGTCAGCCGGCGAGACGCCATACACGCTGTTGCCGCCACTCGTAACGGTGTAGAGCGGCTTGAGAGTGTGAGTTGCCGGGTCAAATGTGGCTTGCGTCCCCGTTCCCGAGCCGCCTTCCACGCGGAAGTTGTTCAGCGCGGAGAAGCCGGAGACAACACTGCGCAGCGCGGAAGGAATCTTTGGAGCGGAGTTGTTCGCGTAGAAGGTCTTGCCCGCGACAGAGTAGGCGTGAATCTCTGTCTGGAAACTGGAGTGGATCTGCCCGGCGGTTGCGCCCACTTCAATGGCCATGTGGCCGCCATAGATGTGGCCAACGCTCATCCCTTGCGAGGACAGATAGCCGGTCACGGTCTGCACGTCGGAATCGGCAACGCCGAAGCGCTTGCCGAAATCTTCCGGTGTGAGCCACTTGTGATAGTTCGGAGATTTCGGGTCCTGCTGCGAAGCGATCAGCGCCTGGAGAGCGGATTCCTGCTCCGGCGAGCGCTTCAGGACGAGCAGCATGCGGCCGCTCAGGTTCTCCGGCGCGACGCCGCGATCGAACTCCGGCCGCGCCCACGGGTGCACGGCGCCGGGCAGCGAAACGAGCGCCGAGCTATCTACCTCACCGGTGATGCGTGGAGTCGCCTGTGCGTGCGCGATAGCTGTGCTGCCTAGACCGAGAAGTGCTGCGCCAATCGTGGGTAGCGCGGCAAGCACCTGGGCAAAGAAAGAAGATTTCTGAGACATAGCCATCCTGCCATCCATCTCCACCGCATGCCTTTTGAGCGCTGCTGGTGGTCGGAGAGAGAGAGTTGAGGCACGCACGCCAGCATTCTTGGCTGTGTGTGAGCCCGGTTGCGAGTCAAAGGGACCGTAAGAGTGCAGCTCGCAGTGGGGACATTATGGCGTGCCGAGCGAGAGGTTCATGTGCCACGAAAGTGCAAGGGTCGACACAGAAAGAGGGAGCATGAGGCAAAACCCGTGACGAAAGTTTGGGGATCGGCTGGTGGTTTTCCGAAATGGAACAGAAAAGAAAAAGGCCGCCCAAAAGCGGCCTCTTCATTAGGTAACCCGAAGTAGTTTGGAAGTTGCTACTGCTGCCAGCCACCGCCGAGGGCGTTGTAGAGCTGCACGAGCGAGAGCATCTCCTCCTCGCGTGCCGAAGCGAGTGTGAGCTCACCGGAGAAGAGCGTCGTCTGATTCGTCAGCACATCAAGGTAGCTGGAGTAGCCACCCTTGTAACGCATGTTGGAGAGATTTACCGCATCGCGCGACGCAGTGACCAGACGCTCCTGTTGTTCCCGGAACTCACGATACTTCTGATAGCCAACCAGCGCGTTTGAGACATCCTGGAAGGACTGCGCAATGGTCTTCTGATAGGTGAGGACCGCTTCCCGCTTCTGTGCCTCGGTGAGACGGACATTGTTACGAATACGGCCGGCATTAAAGATGGGCTGGGTCGCCGATGTGCCGTACGAATAGGCAAAGCTGGAGTCGTGGAAGAGTGTGTTGAGTGCGTTGCTGGTGGTACCCACCTGGCCGGTAAGTGAGATGGCGGGGAAATACTGGGCCCGCGCCACACCGACCTGTGCATTGGCGGCGATGAGCTGCTCCTCAGCCTGGCGGATGTCGGGGCGGCGTTCGATCAGTGACGAGGGCAGCCCTGCCGGAACCACAGGCATGCGCGGCTGCTGGTCGATAGGCAGCCCGCGAGCGATGGAACCGGGATTCTGGCCCAGCAGCGTCTGCAACGCATTCTCCTCCTGCTCAATCTGCCGCTCCAGGTCCGGGATTTGCGCGGCAGCGGTGCTCACCAGCTCCTCTGCCTGCCGCACGTCGAGCATGCTGGTGCTGCCGCCGGACTCAAGCGTCTGGGTCAGCTTCAGCGACTCCTGACGAGAGGCGAGGGTGCGCTTTGAGATTTCCAGCTCCAGGTCCAGCGTGCGCAACTGAAAGTAGCCGGTAGCGACGTTGAGGATGAGGGTATCCATCACTTCGCGCTGCGACCACTGACTGGCCAGCAATTGCGCGCGCGCAGCCTTGGTGGCGTTGCGATACTGGCCCCAGAAGTCGATGTCCCATGAAGACGACAAACCGAGCTGGCCAAGATGGCTGACGAACGAGCCCAGCCCACCGAACTGCGCGGATGGATAACGCTGAGCAGTGTATCCGCCGGTGCCGTTGAGCTGGGGGAATTGCTGCGAGCGGGTGACGCCGAGCTGTGCCTGCGACTCCAGGACGCGCTCCGCGGCAATGCGGACATCGTAGTTCTGTTTGAGCGCTGTGCGGATCAGGTCTTGGAGTTGGGGGTCGCCAAAGACCTCCCACCACTTCTCATCGCCGAGGGAGAGCGCGGCGGAAGTGGGGCTGTTCGCCTGGCCAGGGAGCGCCGTGCCGTTCAGGTCGTGCGGTGTCTCGCTGGTCTGGGTGTTGCCATTTGCCTCCGCGCCACGGTAGACGGCGGGCGTGTCGATGGTAGGCCGCTTGTATTTTGGCCCGACGGTGCAGCCCGTCAGCAGGACGGCTGTCACGCCGAGCGCAGCGGCGATGCTCTGCTTTGTCATAAACTGTCTCCCGAAATTACCGTCTCCCGCGTCTCCTTGCGCAGGCCGCGAGTACTGACGCGGTGCGTCAGACGCTCGACTACAGCGAACGTGACGGGAACGATGAAGATCGCAATGAGGGTTGAAGCCAGCATGCCGCCGATCACGACAGTTCCCAGCACCTGGCGGGAGATGCCGCCAGCGCCACTCGCCGTCCACAGCGGGATGCAACCAAGGATGAAAGCGAAGGCGGTCATCAAGATGGGACGCAGACGGAGTTGAGCTCCGGCAAGCGCGGCATCGTAGATGGTCTTGCCGCTCTGGTATTCGCTGCGCGCAAATTCGACGATCAGGATGGCGTTCTTCGCGGCCAGACCAATGAGCATGACCAGCCCGATCTGCGCGTAGACGTTGTTCTCCAGGCTGCGCATGGATAGTGCGAGGAAGCCGCCGAAGACAGCGATCGGTGTGCTGAGCAGGACACTGAAAGGCAGCGACCAGCTCTCATACTGTGCGGCCAGGATAAGGAAGACGAAGAGCAGGGAGACGCCAAAGATGGTGGTGGATGACACGCCCTGCGCGGCCTTCTGCTCCTGGAAGGACATGCCCTGGTAGTCGAGCGCCATCTCACTGGGCATGGTGTCGCGGAACACCTCTTCGAAGGCCTGGGTCGCCTGACCCGAGCTGTATCCGGGCGCGGCATTCGCAATCAGCTGCGCCGCCTCATATTCGTTGTAGCGCATGGTGAATTCGGGCCCGGTAATGCGCTTGACGGTGGTGAGAGCAGAGAGCGGTATGGAGTTGCCAGCGGAATTCTGCACGTAGAACCGGCCGATGTTATCGATATTCGTGCGTGACGAACCCTCCGCTTCGACATACGTCTGCCACTGGCGTCCGAAGCGGTTGAAGTAGTTCACCAGATTGCCGCCCATGAAGGTTTGCAGGGTCTCGTAAACATCGGCGAGGTTTACACCTTCCTGGACCGCCTTCGCGCGATCGACATCGACGTAAATCTGGGGAACGGTGGGCAGGTAGGTCGTGATGACGCCGGCGATCTCCGGACGCTTGCGCAGCGCGGCCATGAATTTATTGACGTTGTCGGTAAGGTTCTGCAGGTCGCCGCCAGAGCGGTCTTCGAGCACCGCGGAGACACCGCCGGAGGTGCCCACACCGGGGATAGCTGGAGGTGGGAAGGAGAACGCAATGCCTTGCTTAATGCCGCCAAGTCCCTGGGCAATGTGCTGCTGGATGGCCTTGTACTGCTGGTCCTTGCTCTTACGTTGATCCCAGGGCTTTAGGGTGACGAAGTAGAAGGCGTTATAAGTGCTCTGGGTAAAGCTGAGCAGGCTGAAGCCGTTGACGCTGACAATGCTCTGGACGCCAGGCGTCTTCAGAATGACATCCTCGACACTCTTGGAAGCTTCAATGGTGCGCTGCAGCGAGGCCGCGTTCGGCAAGACCATGCCGATATAGAGATATCCCTGATCCTCATCCGGCAGGAAGGAGTTGGGAATGCCGCGAGCGATCCAGACGGCTGCCACGGAGACGAGCACCAGGAAGACAAGTGCAAATCCGGACTTGCGAATCAGGAAGCCGGACGTGCGGACATAAGTATCTCTCGTGTGACCAAATGAGCGATTGAACCACCTGAAGAAGGCGCCCAGGGGGCCACGGCTGGGCTTCTTTGGTTTGAGCAGCAGAGCGCACAGCGCAGGGCTGAGCGTCAGCGCGTTGAAGGCGGAGAAGAGCACCGAAATGGCGATGGTGATGGCGAACTGCTGATAAAGCCGGCCGGTGATACCGGGGACCGCCGCAGTGGGGATGAAGACCGCTGCCAGGATCAGCGCGATGGCGACCACCGGGCTGGAGACCTGCTCCATCGCGGCGATCGACGCTTCCTTGGGGGACATGCCCTCTTCGATGTGGTGCTCGACCGCCTCGACCACGACGATCGCATCGTCGACGACGAGGCCGATGGCCAGCACCAGCCCGAGCAGAGAGAGGGTATTGATGGAGAACCCGAGCGCCGGGAAGACGACGAACGTGCCGATGAGTGAGACAGGCACGGCAAGCAGCGGGATGAGAGTGGCGCGCCAGCCCTGCAGAAAGATATAGACGACCAGGATGACCAGCCCGAGAGCGATGCCCAGCGTAATGACGATCTCATGCAGTCCCTGGGTGACGGCCTTCGTGGTGTCCAGAGGGACAGCCGATTCCATATCTGTCGGATAGCGTCGTTGTAACTCGGCCAGTTTCTTGTAAACGGCGTCGGCTGCAGCGACTGCGTTTGATCCCGGCAGCTGGTAGATCGCCATGCCCGCTGAGACCTGATCGTTGCGGCCTGGGACGCCGTAGCGTGTAGCGAGATTGTAAGTCTGCGCTCCCAGCTCGATACGCGCGACGTCCTTCAGGCGCAGCACAGAGCCGTCCGGGTTGGCGCGGATAACGATCTGGCCGAACTCCTCTGGGGTGACGAGGCGTCCCTGCGAGCGCACTGTATAGGTGAACTCTTGGCCACCTGGAACCGGTTCGCCTCCAATCTGTCCGGCGGGGTTCACATTGTTCTGCACCTGCATGGCGCTGACGATCTGCGGCACGGTAACGCCAAGCTTGGCCAACTGATTAGGATCGACCCAGACACGCATGGCGTACTGCCCGCCAAACACCTGCACGCGCGCAACACCGGGGACGCGCGTCAACTCGTCGGCCATATTGATGTAGGCGTAGTTGGTGAGAAAGTTGAAGTCGTGAGTGCCCTTGGGCGAGTAGAGCATGACGAACATCAGCGGCGAGGCCAGCGACTTGATCACGGTGACGCCGGCGGTGTTCACCTGTGCGGGAAGTTGCGGTGTCGCCTGATTGACGCGAAGCTGCGTAAGGACCTGGTCGATGTCCGGATTCGTCGCGATATCAAAATCGACGGTAAGCGACATGGCACCGTTGTTCGCATTCGTGGAATACATGTAGTTCATGTGGTCCACGCCGGTCACTTGCTGTTCGATAGGCGTTGCTACGGATTGTTCGAGCGTCTTGGCATCGGCGCCGGGATAGGTGGCCTGCACCAGGACCTCGGGCGGAACGATGTTGGGGAATTGCGAGGTCGGCAGGCTGAGCATCGCCACCACGCCGACGATGACCATGATGATCGATATCACCATGGCCACGATGGGCCGGTTGATAAAGAACTTGGACATGGTTTATTTGCCCTCGCTGCTGGCGCTCGGTTTCGCGGTCTTGCCCTGGCTGGCCTGGTCGGCATTCGACTGGTCAGCACTGGTTTGTTCTGCACTGGCCTGCTCGGGAGCCGCGGCATGAGGATGAACAGGCATGCCGTCCGCAAGCTTGCCGTTCCCTTCGATGACCACCTGCTCTCCGGGTTTGAGGCCACTGGCGATGACCCAATCAGTGCCGATCTGCGGTCCGATCTCTACTGGCTGGATATGTACCTTGTTGTCGGGGTTGACGACGGCTACCTGATAGGAGCCCTGCAACTGGGTGACTGCCCGCTGGGGCACCAGAAGCGCTCCGCGCTGCAGTTCCGTCTGTGCGCGCACCCTGCCGTACTGGCCCGGACGCAGCAGGCTTTGCGGATTGGCGAACGCAGCCGCTACCCGGATGGTGCCGGTATTTGAGTTGACTCCACGATCGACAAAGATGATGCGGCCTTTAGCGGGGTAGACGGTCCCGTTCGAGAGGGTCAATTGAATCGGTACGCGGTCAGCGCTGTGCAGCAGATCCGAGCCGCCTGCGGAGCGTACCTTGTTCGATAGCGCGAGATACTCCTGCTCGCTGATCGCGAAATAGACCTTGATGGGCTGCACCTGCGACACGGTCGTGAGCACAGTGGACTGCGTGACCAGGCTGCCAACCTGTGTGGTCGCAATGCCGGCGATCCCGTCCAGCAGCGAGCGGACCTGGGTGAACCCGAGGTTGAGCTGCGCGGTTTCGACCGCGGCCTCCTGCGCCGTCACGCTGGCCTCATCGGCCGCCTGTGTCTGCAGATCATTGTCGAGCTGCGAACGCGCAATGGCGCGCGCCTCGGCGAGCGGGGTATCGCGCTTGGTGTTGATCTGGGCCAGCTGCAACTGGGCCTTCGCCTGCGCTAATTGACCCTTGGCCTGATCGAGCGCCGCCTGGAAGGGCCGGGGATCGATCTCATACAAGACCTCTCCCTTGCGCACCTGCGAGCCCTCTTTATAGTTCTGACGGATCAGATAGCCAGTGACCTGGGGCTGGATCTGCGCGTTGGTATACCCATCGAGGTTCGCGACCCATTCGCCGAAGACCGGCACATCCTTCTGTTCCACGGTGGTCGTGGTCACATCCGGAGGCGGATACTGGGGCGGGCCTCCCCCTTTGGCGGGGCTGCTGCAGCCCGCAACCAGCGCAAGCCCCGCGAGCAGGAGCAGGAGCGTCGCAGAGGCGCAGCCGGCGTGGCTGACATTGAGGGTGCGATCGTTATCGTCGTGCCGGCAAAGAGTGGTCCGGGGCGAGGTTTGTGCTGGAGGAATCATGGTGCCTTCCCAGAAAAAGCGTCTTCAGACGCGCAGTCGATTCGTGACGCCCGGAGTGCACATGGACACTGGGCAGGTGGAGAGTGCTAGGGCAGTAGATGAGGCCGCCAGGGGCACGGACTCATCGGAAACACATTTTTTCATAAAATGACACTCTGTGCCATAATCTGCATGCAGTGCAAAAAACGCTTCGCACAACCGACGGCGAACAAGGGACGAAATCTCAAGATTCCGGGTCGCTCCGCGAACGGAAACATGAGTTCGTCCTTCGAGAGATTGAACGGGCCGCATGGGACCTGTTTGCGGCGGTTGGTTTCGACCGGACGACCGTGGAAGAAATCAGCCGCAATGCGGGGGTTTCGCGGCGTACGTTTTTCCGTTATTTCCGCACCAAGGAGGAGCTGCTCTCCTTCAGCGTGGAGCACTTTGGCCAGCGGGTGGCGCAGCGATTTGCTGAAGCGCCCAAGAATCGCAAGCCGCTGGCGGCTCTTGAAGATGCGATCCTCTCCGTGATGCAGGAGGAGATGCACGACTCGCGTCAGCCGAAGGAGATGCTGGGTCTGATGTTCGAGGAACCTAACCTCCGCGGGCGCTTTTTGTGTGCTCTCAGCCGCTGGGTGCCTGCCCTGGGCAAAGAACTGGCAAAGCGAAAGGCCTATCGCGGCGATGCAGCCCGCTGTGACCTGGTGGCAGCGCTCTACTGCACAGCCTTCGACCAGGCCCACCTTCGCTGGTACCGAGAGGGCAACTCGGACCTGCCCACCCAAATAAAGCGCGCCTTTCGCCAGCTTCGCGAGACCAACGGCCCCGTCTCCATCCGATAAGCGTCCATTTGCCGGCCGATTGCTCATCATTCTCTCTCTCGCGGCGCCTCCGGCGGAACCGGACTGGCGTTCTAATGAGTAGTCGAGTGAGAGGGCGCGAAAACGACAGGGCGGCTGGATTTTTCAGAAATAAATGCAGCTCTAAATGCGCGCCGCAGTGAAGGCCTGGTCCAGATCCGCGGTGAGGTCGTCGATCGCCTCGATGCCTACGGAAATCCGCACCAGATCGCGCGGAATCTGCTTTTGCGAGCGGAGATGCTCCGGGATGCTGGCGTGCGACATGTAATTGGGCAAGCTGATGGTGGAGTTCACGCCGCCGAAGCTCACGGTAATCGTGTGTAGCTTGCATGCCTCGACTGCGCGGCGCGAGAGCTCGGGATCGCCCGTGCGAAAGCTGAGCACGGAACCCGGACCGCTGGCCTGCTTCTTGTGAATCGCCGCGGCCTCCGGCGGCGCAAGAGCAGGGAAGTAGACTTCCGTGACCTTCGGGTGCTGCTGAAGGTAGTGGGCAACCGCTGTTGCATTCGCCTGCTGCTGATTTTGCCGGAGGGCCAGCGTCTTCAAACCGCGCAACACCAGAAAGCTATCAAAGGGCGCGAGACCGCCGCCCTCGCCGTTCTGGACGAGATACAGATCATCGGCAAGCGCCGAATCCTTCACGATGACGGCGCCTGCCATCACATCACTGTGGCCGCACAGAAATTTCGTTGCCGAGTGGATCACGATATCGCAGCCCAGCTCGAGCGGCCGCTGCAAATACGGTGACATGGTGCTGTTATCCACACAGACGCGCGCGCCATGCTGGTGGGCCAACGCGGCGACCCGCTCCAGATCGAGAATCTGGAGCAGCGGGTTGGTAGGCGATTCGAGATAGACCAGTTTCACCGCGGGAGTGAAGGCAGCCTGCAGCGCGCCGTCGTCAGCGAAATCGACGTACTGGACCGTGATGCCGCGGTTCGCAAGAATGCGTGAAAACAGGCGATAGGTGCCGCCATAGAGATCGTCGCAGGCCAGAATCTGCTCGCCCGGCTTCAGCAGGCGGGTGACCGCAGTGATTGCCGCGAGTCCGGTGGAAAAACAGAATGCCCGTGTTCCGGATTCGAGCAGTGCCAACTGTGTTTCAAGCACGGCACGCGTGGGATTCCCGCTGCGCGTGTAATCAAAGTCTCCGAAGGACGTTGCGGAGTCCTGGCGGAAGGTCGCCGTCTGATAGATGGGCGTGTTGGCAGGGCGGTAGCGGTCGCCGGGTGCGGGATCGAAGTTCAGCAGCAGCGTTTCAAATTTCACGAGTCACCTCCAGTGAGGCGACGGAATCGATAGGGGGTTGCAAGGCAATCTCCAGTACGCGAGTCAGGGCTTGGTCAAGATAGAAGGGGCAGTGATATGTCCCTAGCCGGTAAGTTCACGTCTGGAGCGGGCGATTCAGAATCCAGGCGCAAACTGCACACCGGCTAGGGTGCGCATGGCCATAGGCATTCGTCCGCCGGAGAGGAAGCTCATAGCATTTGAGGCTAAGGGAATGCCGCGGCTGCGTCAAGCAAAGCACCGCCGGTCGTGCTGCATCCTCGGCGGAAGGGATAGCTATTCGAACCTACGATTCAGCCGCTTGGGCAAACAATCCCAAATGACAAATCTGCACTCCTATGGATCACGCATGGCGCGCGCATTCACCTTACGGGACGAGGTCGTGGTGCGTGCTCCATTGGAGCGCTGCTTCCTGCTCTCTACGAGTGTGGAAATCGTTGAGCGGGAGCTTGGGATGCGGCCGGTGGCGGGGCGTACTTCCGGGCTGGTGGTGGGGGGAGATGTGATCCGATGGGAGGGATGGCAATTGGGTCTGCCGCAATTTCACGAGAGCCGCATCGAGGAGTTCCGGCCGCTGACATTCTTCCGGGACCGCATGACTGCAGGGCGGTTTGCCAGCTTCGAACACGACCACAACTTCACCGATCGCGGCGATGGAAGCGTGCTGCTGCGGGATGTGCTGCGCTTCACCATGCGATGGGGTCGGGCGGGAGACATCCTCGGACGCTGGATGTTGGTGCCGCATATCCGCAAATTGATGCGGACACGATTCGCACTCCTGAAGGAAATTGCCGAGAGCGAGCAATGGCGGCGATATCTCCCGGATGCGTCACTCCGGCGTGAGCGTCCCATCGTGACCTAGCAGGACGGCTGCCTCGTTCAGCGTTTTATTCCGCAAGCCTAGTAGGCGCCGGTCTGCTGCATCGGCAGGGCCACCTGGAAGCAAGTCTTGCCGGGCGCGCTTTCGACGGTGAGGAAGCCGCGGTGCATGCGGACGATGCGCTGCGCTGCATCGAGTCCGAGCCCGAGGCCATGCCCCGGAGCCTTGGTTGTGAAGAAGGGCTCAAAGATGCGTCCCTGGTGCTCCTTGGGAATGCCGGGGCCGTCGTCTTCCACTTCGACGAGGATCAGGTCGGAGGCGCGCCGAACCCGGAGTGCGATGCGTCCGCGATTCTTGATTGCGTCGAGTGCATTTTCCAGCAAATTGGTCCACACCTGGTTCAGTTCGCTGCCGTAGGCAGCAATGGTAGGCAGGTTTGCCTCGTAACTACGCTCCACGACCACGTGCTGTAGCCGCGACTGCAACATGGCCAGCGTGTTTTCCAGGCTCTGCGGCACATCGATGTCCTGAATTGGCGCCTGGTCCATGTAGGAGTAGTCCTTGATGGCGCGGATTAGATCGAAAATACGCGCCGTCGAATCGAGCATGGCTTCGGCCATGCGCTCCGCGCGCAGTGTCGAGGCGTGCTGTGACAACAGGAGCGCTGTGCTTTCCGGAGTCAGAAAATCCGGTAATGCGGCGAGATGTTCCGGAGTGATACCAGCCTCTGCGAACTCCGGCGCTATCTGCCCGCTGTTGCCGATCTGCCGCTGCTGAAGCCAGCCCACCAGCGCCTCCTCGCGGATGGCAACCTGCGCGGGCGTCAGCATGGGCTTGCCATCGATGCTGCGGCGCATATGCTCGTCCCACTCACGCAACGCTTGAACGTGCTCCGGCTGAAAACAAAGACTTCCCAGACGGAAGCGTTCGCGGCCGAAGATCTCCAGCTCCTGCAGCATGCCGGATGCGGCGCGCTGTGCAGCAGAGGCTGGGTTGTTCAGCTCATGAGCGAGATTGCCGGCGAGCTTGCCGAGCGCCGTGAGCTTTTCCGATTGCTGCTCCATGCGCGTAACCTCGCGCGAACGATCGAGCAGAATGCTGACAACGCGCTGCGTCATGGACGGAATGGCAGCGAGCATGCTCGGGAAGATGGAGCGGTGGTATACCACCGCCCAGCTCGGCGCGTTGGTGATGCCGCGGCCGCCCCAAGTCTGCATGCGGGAGAAGGGAAGAAGCCCAGTCATCTGGCCCGCTCGGCCAATGAACATGGCAGGCGATGCACCGGAGCGATCCCGCTGCACCTGGACTTCGCCCTTCAGCAGAATCATCATGTGGTCAGCCGGCTCGCCCTCCTGAAAGAGGGTGGTGTTGGCCTCGGCAAAGCGCTCGGTGCCGTTGCTGGCGAGCCACAGATATTCTTCGTCGGTCAGGCCATGCAGCGGCACAACCTTTCGCAGAGCTTCAGCGAGCGCAGCGATGCGGTCAGTCGAGGTGGCAACCGGTTGGTCGATCAGGCTCTCGCTCACGAGGAACTCCTTGGGCTTCATGGTAGCCGACCGGCAGCCCTGCGGTCGTGGCCGCAGGGCCGAGTGCCCTGTTCCCGGTGCCGGGAGGCTCGAATTAAGTGCCGAACGGGCCCATTACGCAGTCGTGGCGGCTTCCTGCGTCTCCGGAGACTGTGAAGGGGCCGTGACTGGGTCGAGGAACGGCATTGCGGCGCGCAACTGCGTCCCTACCTTCTCGATCGGGTGAGCACGTTCTGCCGTCCTGTATTTCTCAAATTGATGGCGTCCGGTGCGGTTCTCTTCCATAAATTTTTTGGCGAAGGAACCGTCCTGGATTTCCGCGAGGAGCTTCTTCATTTCTGCGCGGGTTTGGTCGGTGACAATGCGCGGACCAGCGGTGTAGTCGCCGTATTCAGCCGTGTCGGAGATCGAATAGCGCATATAGCTGAGGCCGCCGCGATACATCAGATCGACGATCAGCTTTAGCTCGTGCAGGCACTCGAAGTAGGCCATCTCTGGCGCGTAGCCTGCCTCGACCAGCGTGTCGAAGCCGGCCTTGACCAGCGCAGATGTGCCACCGCAGAGCACCGCCTGCTCGCCGAAGAGATCGGTTTCTGTCTCTTCCTTGAACGACGTCTGATACACGCCGGCACGCGTGCAGCCGATGCCACGCGCATAGGAGAGTGCCAGCTTCTGCGCGTTTCCGGTGGCGTCCTGCTGCACGGCGATTAGGCCGGGGACGCCGCCTCCTTCGGTGAAGATCTCGCGCACGCGATGGCCCGGGGCTTTGGGTGCGACCAGCGCGACGTCGATATCGGCTGGCGGTTTGATGAAACCGAAATGGATGTTGAAGCCGTGAGCGAAGAGGAGGAGTTTGCCTTTGGTCAGGTGCTGCGCGATGTGCTCGGTGTAAACCGCGGCCTGGGTCTGGTCGGGAACCAGGATCATGATGACGTCGGCCCACGCTGCGGCGTCGGCGACGCTGAGCACGGTGAGGCCGGCCTTCTCCGCCTTCGCGCGCGAGCGGCTTGTGGGAGCAAGACCAACGCGCACATCCACGCCAGAGTCCTTCAGGTTGAGCGAATGGGCGTGGCCCTGTGAGCCATAGCCGATCACCGCGACTTTTTTAGCCTGGATGAGGGAAAGGTCGGCGTCCTGATCGTGAAAAACCTTGGGCATGATTGCTCCTTGGAAGCGAGTCAGCAAGTCAGCGAGTCAGCAAGAGGTCGTGCCGGTCGAGAATGGATCGCTGCGGTTCGATGTTGCGTTGAGTGGAGAGGCGAGCGACAGAATTACGTCTCTTCCTCGTGCACGTTTTCAAACTCATTAGGAAGGATCTCGTCCCCGAGATGGTCGTTGAAGTTCAGCTTACTGCTGCGGCCGGCTCCATTGCTATTGGGGTTGGATTTGCTTCCAAGCGCGGAGAGAACGCGGCTGGTGTGGTGCCCGCGTCGCATGGCCATCCGACCGGTGCGTGAGACCTCCAGGATGGTGTAGCCCGACTCTGTGATGACCTGCACCAACCCTTCAATTTTGCTGGAGCTCCCGGTCATCTCCAGCATGATGGACTCCGGCGCAAGATCGACAACGCGGGCACGAAAGACATTGGCCAATTCGAAAATCTGCGAGCGCGAATGTGGCCCATTGGGCGTGTCGGGACCCACGGCGATTTTCATCAGACAGAGCTCGCGGACGACAGCGGCGGAGCGGTCGACTTCATCGACATGGACCGTGGTTTCAAGTTTATAGAGCGACGCGCGAATGCGGTCGGCGGCATGTTCGTGCGCATCGCAGACGATGGTCATGCGCGAGGTGTCCGGCCGCTCCGATTCGCCGACGGTGAGTGAGACGATATTGATGTTGAGCCGGCGAAAGAGCGATGCGACGCGAGTGAGGACGCCGGGCTTGTCTTCGACGAGCGCTACGAATGTGTGCAGCATCACTCATCCTCCGCAGTTTCAAGCAGCGGATCGCGCTCAGGACGGTGGACCATCTCGTGCAATGCGGCGCCGGGCGCGATCATCGGGTAAACGCCATCTTCCTTCTCCACCTGGAAGTTGATCAGGTACGGCCGGCCGGAGGTCCGCGCTTTGGTGACGATCGGTGTCACGTCTTTGCGCCGGGAGATGTGTGCTCCCTCGATGCCGTGGGCTTCGGCGAGCTTCACGAAATCCGGCGAAAGGATCGGCGAGGCAGAGTAGTTCTTCTCATAGAACGCCTCCTGCCACTGGCGCACCATGCCGAGAAAACCGTTGTTGATGACAGCGATATTGATGGCGAGCTTCTCCTGCACGATGGTGGAGAGCTCGGCCGCGGTCATTTGGAAACCACCATCGCCGGCGATCACCCAGACATCTTTCTGCGGGCACGCCGTTTTCGCGCCAATTGCCGCGGGCAGCGCGAATCCCATGGTGCCGAGACCACCCGACGTGACAAGTGTGCGTGGCGCCTCATGCTTGAAATACTGCGCTTCCCACATCTGGTGCTGGCCAACGTCTGTAACGATGATGGTGTCCTGTTCGCGTTCGGCAGCCTGCGCCTCGCGCCAGATATCGTGGATGACATGCGCGGCGTAGAGGTGGCCGTTATCCGGCAGGTTGATGATGTCGCGCACCGCCGCCGTGCCTTTCGATGCGTTGATCTGCCGCAGCCAGCCGCTGTCGGTGCGTTTGGGCAGCAGCGGAAGCAGCGTTTCCAACACGCCGCGCAGATCCCCGATGAGCGCCACGTCGACGCGGACGTTCTTGTTGATCTCCGAGGGATCGATCTCGATGTGGATCTTCTTCGCGTTCTGCGCGTAGTGAGTCAGATTCCCCGTGACCCGGTCGTCGAAGCGCATGCCGAACGCGAGCAGCAGGTCTGCCTCCTGGATTGCATGGTTCACCCAGGACTCGCCATGCATGCCCATCATGCCGAGATGCAGCGGGTGCGCGGCAGGGAAGCTGCCGAGCCCGAGCAGCGTGGAGGCGACAGGAATCTGCTGCGATTCGGCGAAGGCGAGCACCTGCTGCTCCGCGCCGGATTGCGTGATGCCGTGTCCCGCGAGTATGACGGGCCGTTTTGCGGATTGGATCAGCGCGATGGCTTCGCGAATCGCGCTCGATTCGGCGCGAAGCATGGGATGAGGCCGCGCTGCCGCAGGAGCAGCCGATGCAAACTCGAACGATGCGGTCGCCTGTTGTGCGTCCTTCGTGATGTCGATGAGCACCGGACCGGGACGACCGGATGTGGCGATTTGGAAAGCAAGCCGAATGGTGCGCGCGATATCCTCCGCGCGCGTGACGAGAAAATTGTGCTTCGTGATCGGCAGCGTGATGCCGGTGATATCGACTTCCTGGAAAGCGTCCGAGCCCAACACCTTCGACGAAACCTGGCCGGTAATCGCGACGATGGGAACCGAATCGAGCATCGCAGTCGCGATGCCGGTGACGAGATTGGTTGCGCCTGGACCGCTGGTCGCCATGCAGACGCCCACGCGGCCGGAGGCACGCGCGTAGCCGTCCGCCATGTGGGCAGCGCCCTGTTCATGCCGCACAAGAATGTGGCGGATGGGGAATTTGCGCAGCGCGTCATAGATGGGCAGAATGGCGCCGCCGGGATAACCAAAGACCTCGCGCACGCCTTCGCCTTCGAGCGTCGCCCAGACGATCTCCGCGCCGCTAAGGACGGTATTGCCGACACCGCTCTGGGCTGTATTGGCAGCACCGCTCAAGGCTGTATTGGCAACCCCGCTCAGGGCTGTCTTGTCTGCGCCGGAATCGTGTCGTTGCCTGCTCATCGGTAGTCCTTTCTTTGCGTTCGCTTCGCGGATTTCTGTTCGGGCCTAGCTTGTGACCGCACCGAGCGATGCCGAGCTGACACTGTCGGCATATTTGCGGAAGACGCCTGCTTTGAAGCGTGGTTCCGGCGCTTTCCACGACTTGAGCCGGTTCGCAATCTCTGCCTCGGGAACTTCGAGAGTGAGTTTGCGATTCGGAATGTCAAACACAATGGAGTCGCCTTCCCGCACCGCAGCGATCGGGCCGGCAAGCTGCGCCTCGGGCGCGACATGCCCGGCCATCAGGCCGCGCGTGGCGCCGGAGAAGCGGCCGTCTGTGAGCAGCGCGACGGTTTCGGAAAGCTCGGGAATGCCCTTGATGGCCGCGGTCACGGCGAGCATCTCGCGCATCCCGGGGCCGCCGCGCGGGCCCTCATAGCGGATCACCAGCACATCGTTCGGGTTGATCTTGCCGGACTCGACCGCGGCGAAGCAATCGTCCTCACTGTCAAAGACGCGCGCGGTACCGCGATGAAAGATGCGCTCATGACCCGCGACCTTGACTACGCACCCCTCGGGCGCGAGATTGCCTCTGAGAATCACCAGACCGCCGGTGGGCTTCAGCGCCTGATCCCACGCGCGAATCACTGGTTGCTTCGGCGTTTCCACCGCTGCAGCAGCCTCTTCGTGCAACGACTTGCCCGTGACAGTCATGGTGTCGTGCAGTTGGCCGCGATCGAGCAACCGCTTCGCCAGCACACGCGAGCCGCCGGCATCCTGGTAGTCCTTTGCAACGTACTTGCCGCCCGGCGTGAGATCGCAGATCAGCGGGGTCTTCTCGCTGATGCGGTCGAAGTCATCCATATTGAGCTTCAGCCCCATCTCGCTCGCGATGGCGATCAGGTGCAGGACAGCGTTGGTCGAACCACCGGATGCGCACACGGCACTGATCGCATTTTCCAGCGCCTCTTGCGTGATGATCTTCGAAGGCCGCAGATCATTGCGCACCAGATCCATAACCAGGCGGCCGGCCTGGCGGCTGGCCTCCGCCTTGTCTGGAGCCATTGCCGGAACGCCGCTGATTTGTATGGGAGAGATGCCGAGAAACTCGCCGGCCATCGCCATAGTGTTTGCGGTGAACTGGCCGCCGCAGGCACCGGGTCCGGGGCAGGCCGCAGCTTCGACCGCTTCGAGTTGGGCGTCGTTGATCTTCCCCGCGGCATGCGAGCCGATGGCCTCGAAGACGTTCTGGATGGTGATATCGACCATCGAACCGTCAGGCTGCTTCAGCTTGCCTGGCGCAATGGAACCGCCGTAAAGCATGAGGCCGGGAATGTCCAGCCGGCACATCGCCATGATGGTGGCCGGCATATTTTTGTCACAGCCGGCGATACAAATGATCCCGTCAAAGAGATTGCCGCGGGCCACCAGCTCCACTGAGTCGGCAATGACCTCGCGCGAGATCAGCGAAGCCTTCATACCCTGCGTGCCCATAGTGATGCCATCGTGAATGGTGATGGTGTTGAATTCCATCGGCGTGCCACCCGCTTCGCGCACGCCCTGCTTCACCGCGGCGGCGATGTCGCGCAGATGGAAGTTGCAGGTGCCGATCTCCGTCCATGTATTGGCGATGCCAATGATCGGCTTGTGAAGATCTTCCTTGCTGAATCCGACGGCGCGAAGGTAAGAGCGCGCCGCGGCGCGCGACGGGCCTTCGGTGAGGGCGATGGAATTTTTCTTGCCGGCGGCTGCGCCGTTTTTGGTTGCTTCCTGAGCCATGTGCTAGCGGTTCTCCGATGTCGCTGTTGCAGGCGCGTCCGGCTTGGCTGCAAGCCAGAAAGCGGCGTCATGTTTTTGTTCGTAGGTGTCGAGTGCTGCGGCATATCGCAGCGTGAGCCCGATATCGTCGAGGCCATTCAACAGGCAGTACTTGCGGAAGGGATCAATGTCGAAGTGTGCGTTGAATCCCTGATCGTCTTTCACCGTCTGCTGCTCGAGATCGATGGTGATGGTGTGCTTCGGGTTCGCAGTGGAGCGAGCAAGCAGCATCTGGACCTCCTCGTCCGTGAGACGCGCCAGGATGAGGCCATTCTTGCCGGCGTTCGAGAAGAAGATATCCGCAAACGACGGCGCGATGACGGCGCGAAAGCCGAACTGCTGGATGGCCCACGCTGCATGCTCGCGCGAGGAGCCGCAGCCGAAGTTCTTCTCCGCGATCAGGATCTTTGCGCCTTGATGCTCAGGCTTGTTCAGCACGAATTCGGGATTCGGCTGGCCGGCATTTGGCCCGCTCTGAATGCGGCGCCAGTCATAGAAAAGAAAATCTTCGTAGCCGGTGCGCTCGATCCGTTTCAGAAATTGCTTGGGGATGATCTGGTCGGTATCGATGTTGGGCAGCGGCAGCGGTGCGGCGGTGCTCGTGAGTATGCGGATAGCTTCCATTAGCGCACACCTCCCTGCGCGAGTGCCGGCTCTTCAGGGGCAGGCTTTCCCGTCGGTGGCCAGTTGCGGATGTCGGTGAGGTGGCCGGTAACAGCCGCGGCCGCGGCCATGGCGGGCGAGAGCAGATGCGTGCGCCCCCCGCGCCCCTGGCGTCCTTCGAAGTTGCGGTTGCTGGTGGAGGCGCAGCGTTCGCCGGGTTGCAGGATATCCGGGTTCATGCCGAGACACATCGAACATCCCGGCTCGCGCCACTCGAAACCGGCAGCACGAAAGACTTGATCGAGCCCCTCTGCCTCCGCCTGCTTCTTCACCAGCTGCGATCCGGGAACGACCATCGCTCTTACGGTTGCCGCGACATGGTGACCTTGTACAACAGCCGCCGCAGCGCGCAAATCGCTGATGCGCGCGTTGGTGCATGAGCCAATGAAGACGCGATCGACGGCGATGTCCTCGATGCGGATGCCCGGCGTCAGATCCATATATTCGAGGGCGCGGGCGTAGCTCTTGCGATCGGCTTCGCTGCGCGCGTCGTCCACGGAGGGAACCGTGGCGTCCACGCGTGTCACCATACCGGGCGATGTTCCCCAGGTCACGCTGGGTGCAAGCGCTGTAGCATCGATCGTCATCTCGCGATCGAAGAGGGCGCCGTCATCGGTACGCAGTGTGCGCCAGTGGGCAACGGCCTCATCCCATGCTGCGCCCTGTGGGGCAAACCGGCGGCCTTTCAGATAGGCGAAGGTCGTCTCATCCGCGGCGATCATGCCGGCGCGCGCTCCTGCTTCGATGCTCATATTGCAGATGGTCATCCGCTCTTCCATAGAGAGCTCGCGGATGGTGGAACCTGCGTATTCGACGACATAGCCCGTAGCACCGTCCGTGCCGATGCGGCCGATGATGTCGAGGATGATGTCTTTCGCGGTGACGCCATGGGGCAGCTTGCCTTCGATGTTGATGCGGAAGGTCTTCGGCTTCGATTGCGGCAGGGTCTGGGTTGCCATCACGTGTTCGACTTCAGAGGTGCCGATGCCGAAAGCCAGTGCGCCGAAGGCGCCGTGCGTCGATGTATGCGAGTCGCCGCAGACGATGGTCATGCCAGGTTTGGTGGCGCCCAACTCGGGGCCGATCATGTGCACGATGCCCTGGCTGGCGTCCTGCACATCGAAGAATTCGATGCCGAACTCCGCGCAATTGCTGCGCAGCGCGTTCACCTGTCGCGCGGAGATCTGATCGGCAATCACCAGCCGGTCCTGCGCGCTGGTGGTGGGGACGTTGTGATCGACGGTGGCAATGTGCCGGTCCGGACGGCGCAGGTTGCGGCCAGCCAGCCGTAGACCATCGAAGGCCTGCGGCGACGTCACTTCGTGGACGAGATGAAGGTCAACGTAAATAATTGTCGGCTCGCCTGCCGGCTCGGCAACGACATGCTGCTGCCAGACCTTCTCGAACAGTGTTTGCGGCTGGGACATCGGTTCGGTTCCTTTTTTGCAACGAGTGCAGTTGCTTATACGGCGTGCAGAGACTGATGACGGTCAAGCGTATCGTTCAGAATCGCATTGACGAGCGCCCCCATCTCTTCCGTGGAGGTAGCGGCATGCCGGACATCCGCGGCACGCAAAAGATCGGCACTGCGATACCCACGCTCAAGCACCGTGCGCACGGCGGACTCTATGGCCTGTGCTTCTGCCTCCAGGTGTGCCGTATGACGCAGCAGCATGGCCGCGGTCAGGATCGCGCCGAGTGGATTGGCGATGCCTTTGCCGGCAATGTCCGGCGCAGAGCCGTGCACCGGTTCATATAGATTGATAGCCCCGCCCACCGTCGCAGAAGGCAGCATGCCGAGAGAGCCGGTGATCACTCCGGACTCATCCGAGAGAATGTCACCGAAGAGATTCTCCGTAAGCACCACGTCGAAGTTGCGCGGGGTATTCATCAGGTGCATTGCGCACGCATCGACGTATTGATGTTCGAGCGTGATATCGGGATACTGCGCGGCAATTTCTGTGACCGTCGCGCGCCAGAGCTGCGAGACCTCGAGCACGTTCGCCTTATCGACAGAGGTGACCTTCTTGCGCCGGTTGGATGCGAGCTGGAATGCCACCCGCGATACGCGCACAATCTCATCGCGGGTGTAGCGCATCGTGTTCCACGCAGAGTTCGATTCGCGCTGCCAGGCACGCGGCTGTCCGAAATAGAGGCCGCCAAGCAGCTCGCGCACAAACAGAATGTCGGCTCCTTCGATCACTTCTGGCCGCAGGGGCGAGTTGGCGGCGAGAGCAGGGTAGGCAAAGGCAGGGCGTAGATTGGCGAAACCACCCAACGCCTGGCGCAACTGCAGCAGCCCGGCCTCTGGCCGGCGATCGGGGGGCAGCGCGTTGAATTCGTTTCCCCCAACGGCGCCCAGCAACACAGCATCACTCGCCAGCGCCGCGTCCAGCGTCTTCTGCGGCAGGGGGCTGCCCTCAGCGCGAATCGCCGCGCCGCCGATTGGCGCTTCGGCGAAGTGGAAGTCGTGACCGCCGACTTCTGCAACGCTGCGCAGCACCTTTACGGCCTCACGCGTCACTTCGGGGCCGATGCCATCACCAGCGACAACTAAAATCTTCAATTTCATGCGGGCTCTCCTAAGCCTCGGCCATGGCGCTGGCCGTCGTGCTCGCCTGCGTTGCAAGTGCGACCAGGTCCTGGTCGTAGATGGCCTTCTTGCGATCGGCGAGTTCGACGAAGCGGTGATAGAACTGGTCGAGCGCTGCCGCGTCCAGCGTGTGGCCAAGCTCCTTCAAGCGGTGAGCCAAGGCGTGGCGGCCGGAGTGCTTGCCCAGCACCATGCTGTTGGAGGGCACCCCCACCGAAGCGGGCGTCATGATCTCGTACGTCAACGGATTGGCCAGCATGCCGTGCTGATGAATGCCCGCCTCATGTGCAAAGGCATTCGCGCCCACGACTGCTTTATTGGGTGCCGGACGGAAGCTGATGCGCTCGCCCAGCATCTGGCTGGTCTGATAGAGACGATCGTTCTTGAGTGAATTCGGATGGGGATACTTGTCGCGCCGTACCATCAGCACTGCCGCAATCTCTTCCAGCGCGGCGTTGCCGGCGCGCTCGCCGATTCCGTTGATGGTGCATTCGAGCTGGCGCACGCCGCCTTCGATCGCGGCCAGGCTGTTGGCGACCGCCATGCCGAGATCGTCATGGCAATGTGCGGAGAGCGTGATGTTGGCGACCGCTGGAACCCGGTGGCGGATATCGCGAAATAACTGCGCGTAGTCATTGGGCGTGGAGTAGCCAACGGTATCGGGCAGGTTGATCGTGGTTGCGCCGGCCTCGATGGTGGCGGCTACCATTTGCGCAAGGAAATCGATATCGCTGCGGGTGGCATCCTCGGCGGAGAACTCTACGTCATCCACATAGGTGCGCGCCTGGAGCACGGCGGCGGTCGCGTGATCGATCGCTTGCTGGCGGGACATCTTCAGCTTGACTTCGAGGTGCAGGTCCGAGCTGGCGAGGAATGTGTGAATCCGGGGACGCTCCGCGAGATCGAGCGAGTGCGCGGCGCGTTCGACATCGAGCGTGCGTGCGCGAGCCAGGGACGCAATGACCGGACGGCGGACCGCCTGGCTGATGGCGCGGATCGCCTGGAAGTCGCCCTCGGAGGAGATCGCGAAGCCGGCCTCGAGAATGTCCACGCCTAAATCATCAAGCGCATGGGCCATCTCGATCTTCTCCGGGGTGCTCATGCTGCAGCCCGGGGACTGTTCGCCGTCACGCAGCGTGGTGTCGAAGAAGACGATACGATCCTGCGGCTTTCCCGCTGTCTCACTATGCGTCATGTGCGCTCCTCAACTGCATCATGCGGGAAGTGTGTCCATAAAGCAAATTTATTGTTCTTGGAATTATCATTAGTTTCAGTTATAGTAACGCTCATTTGACTGTGTCGGATCGTATACGCTTATGGACCTACAACAACTGGAGACGTTTCTGGCAGTGGTGGAGGAGCGCAGTTTCTCGCGTGCCGCGCAGCGTCTGTTGCGTACGCAGCCCGCAGTTAGCCAGGTGATCCGCAAGCTGGAGGAAGAGCTGGGCGAGCCGCTTTTTGAGCGGGCGCTTCGTGACGGTTCACTCACCGCGGCGGGCGAGGTGCTGCGCACCTATGCCGAGCGACTGGTGGGATTGCGGGCAGAGGCGGCAAGCGCGGTGCGCGAGTTGAAGACGCTCGAGCGCGGCCACCTGAATGTGGCGGCCAACGAATACACGACCTTATATCTGTTGCCATTGTTAGACCGGTTCCGGCACATTTCGCCGCACATTTCGCTCGCGGTGCAGCGTTCTCTCGCCAGCCGCATTCCCGATGACCTGCTCGCCCGCCGGGCCGAGCTTGGGGTGCTCTCCTTCCGGCCCGAGCCAGATCAGTTCCGCTCCATCCTGGTTTATTCGGATGCGGTTGCATTCCTGGTTCATGCCAATCACCCGTTGGCTGGACGCCGTCGTGTGCATCTGCGCGAGTTGGGTGCACAACATTTCGTGGCGCACAACGTTGCCTCGCCGCTTCGCCGGCAGATCATCGCGACCTTTGCGCAGCACAAGACGCCGCTCAACATCGGCGTGGAGTTGCCCAGTCTGGAAGCAGTGAAGCGCTTCGTGGCCATGGGCAATGGCGTTGCATTCCTGCCGGAGCTTGCCGCCGCGCGTGAAATTGAATTGGGCGAGCTGGTGAAGGTTCCTATCGCCGAGGTCAAACTCGATCGCCAGCTTCGCCTGGTACACCGTCGCGCTGGAACGCTCTCACACTCTGCGGTGGCATTTTTGCAGGCGGTGCGCGCGTTTTCGGTCGACCGCGGCAAGCCTTATCTGTATTCAGTCGAGGCCGATTCGACCGATTGAGATTAAGGAAAGCTCGCCCCGGCACGCCAGGGCAGGCGAGTGGCAGGTACAATTGGGCAGAACGCCAGGATCATCCTGTAGTGACTTCCGCCCGTCCGGGGGGCCGGTGCAAATGTGTGCTGCGCTCCACGCTTGAGGTTCAGGACCGAATGAAGAAGATTTCGTTGCTGTTTCTGTTGTTGCCGATGATGGCAACAGCAAGTTTTGCGCAGGAAAGCCGCCAGGACGCTAGTGTGAGCGGCACCGTCGTATTCCCACCGTATGTAACCGGGCAGGGCGTGTATCAATCCGGATGTCTGGCGCCCAGTATTGCTACCAGCGCGGTCAATTCCACGTCATCAGGCGGAGGCACCTGCTATGGCCCCGGGGTCCTCGCCAGTTATCGCTACATGGTGACGCCACGCAGCGCGCTTGAAGTGAACTATCAGTGGTCGCAGTTCTACACCAACTACATCGCCAACGTGAATAACGTGAACATCCATACGCGGATGCAGGAGATCTCGGCCGCCTACGTGTTCAACTTCACCTTTCGCAACTGGAATCCTTTCCTCGAAGCGGGTCCGGGCGGATTTATCTTCTCCGCGTTGGATGATCGTGGAACCCAGCAGTTCAATCCCAAGCGGACCACGAACATCGGGGCACTCTATGGCGGCGGCATCGCTTATGAGCTGAGCCCGAGCTTCGATATCCGCGCCGAGTATCGCGGGATCATCATGAAGGCGCCGGACTTCGGCTTCGCCCAGTTCGACACCAAGCGCTACTACAACATTAACGCTCCGGCGATCGGGATCGCGTACCACTTCTGATCCGAAAACAATCGAGGAGTAAAGGCCCGGCAAACCATGCCGGGCTTTTCTCATGCACACCCAGAACCTACAACGTGCTGGCTGCATCTTCCCACATGTTATGTGGGCGCTACTTTCGCACGTTGAGCGAAGGGCCGCAAGGAGAGTAGCCCAGAAATAAGAATGCCCCAGGTGACTGGGGCATTCTTGTGGAAGAGTTCGAGCGCTTAGAAAATCCGGTAAGAGGCTCCGATAGCAAACCCGTTGGGGGTGAGTCCATTCGGACGATTCGCCGGGGGGACCGGCGTAGGATCGGGCGGTCCGACAAATCCCGGCCAGATTTGATATTCGTACTCGGCGCGAAGGTAAATCCGTCGCGTCAGGCGGTAGTCGAGACCTCCGCCAAGGGCTATATCGAAGTAAGTGCCATGCGCCGCATTGCCTGGGAAATTGAAATAACCTACCCCGAACAGCCCTTTGCCATAAACGGTATAGCGCTTGTGGTGATAGCTGTACCTCGGTCCTACCAGGTAGTTGTCCTCGTGAATGTTGGACAGCTGGTTAAAGCGGTGGAAGCGTACCTCTGCCTCTGCTCCGAGGCGGGGGGTGAGATTGTAATCGGCATACGCACCAATCCCATACAGCCGTTTCCAGCCATAGTCGGGATCGAAATCCGAGAAGGTGCCACCCACGTACAACTGTTGATTGCCGCCCCTACCGGCTGCTACGACCTGGGCGCGACTTATCGTCGGGAGAAGCAGGAGAGCGGCGAATAAAAGAAATTTTTTCGTCACAAATTATCTCTCGAAACAGCCAGATTCCAGATGTACAACAAGGCGGGTCTGGTGACCCGCCTGCCACAGCTTGGGTAACTGGTGCGCGAGGGCGAAGTTCGTTGCGCCGCCGCCGCGTTGGGGTTCTTCATCAACCTACTGCTGCGGTTGTGCGGCTGGCTGCGCGCTTGCCTGATCGGGCTGAGCGGGCTGCTGCTGCGTGGATGCCTCGGCGCCGGCAGCGCTCTGTGCCTGGTCGTAGCGAACGAGCTTGTAATACACCGGTGTCACTTCGAATGGCATTTTATCGCGGGCGTTCAGCAGTACTGGCGCCGTTGTTTTCAAGGTATATACCTTGTCATCCCAGGCGTCGGTGCGCAGACGGCTGCCCAATGGAAGGGCTGCGATCTGATCCAACTTGTCCTGGTCCAGCTTCGGAGCGCGCTTCTGGATCGCGATCATCCACGGCTGGCCGGTTGAGTCGAGCATGGAATCGCCGAGCCGCGGTGTGTTCAGAGCGCTTAGCTCCTTCTCCCGCTGCTGCAGCTGCGCGAAGTACAGGCCGGCATTGCCCATCTTGTCCTTGTAGATGGACTTGTCGATGAGAACCACCGCCTTCTTCGCGGCCTCGATGTCATCCGCATCTGTGTGGTGCATCTGGATGCGCTCGAAGGTCGACTCGTCGGGGAAGAGCAGCCGGTCGTTGAACGCGTATTTGGTATCGATGTGGTGTCCCAGGACGATGTGCGCAAGCTGGAAGGAGAGCACAGACGCCAGCGCTTCTTCTGTCGGCAGCGTGTCCACCAGGCCCTTGCTGAGGATGATGGTGTTGCCCACCGCAATCGATTCTAGCGGCGTGGTCAGCATCACGCGGCAGTGCACCGGAGACGCGAGCTCGATGTTGTTGCCGATGATGATGTTATTCGTAACCTGCTCGAGAACCTTATCGAAGTCGCTGGGAGCTGCGAGCAGACCGGCCTGCGTCAAACGATCAAGAACGTTCTCTTCGGCCTGCGAGATCCACTCACGCTGTGCCTGGAGCGGGCTCACGTCCTCTGAGTTCTGGCTCTGATCGGTTACGTCGTCGATCTTCACCGACTCGTTGTCGGATTGATGGGTCGGCACCTTGAGCGAATAGCCCCAGATGGAGGTGTGCGCCTTGAAGGAGACAGGATGTTCCTTGTCTTTTCTGGAAGTCTCCTCGACGTAAACGCCTACCGGAAGCCAGACGCCGGGCTGCAGGTTCTGCCGCCAGCTGTCGAAGTGAAAGTAGTCGTTGTCGTCGGCCTTGTCGGCCATTTCGCCGCCGGTGTAGGTGCCGTTGAAGCGCACTACGTTGCCGGAGTCGTCGTCCACCCAGACGCGGCCGGTGAAGCGGCCGTTGCCGAGACCCGCCTTGGGATGCACGTCGAATACATCGCAGCGAACCGTGCCGAGGAAGGCCTTGCGAACGAAGATGAAGTCATAGTGCTGCTGATCGAAGCCGCTGGGGTCGATGAACATCATCTCCAGGAAGCCGTCCGGCATATAGCGAACGTTGCCTGGCAGAAGACTCTTGGAGAGCAGTCCCATCGCCGCGAGCGAACCCTTGAACATGCCATGGCTGGCTTCGCTGGCCTCACCGGTCGAATACGACTTGCCGTAGAAGGTCTTGCCGAAATCCACGCGCTGCAGCATGTACTGGTCAGAGACCGGCACGGCGTAGAGCTTGGTGTCGCCCTTCATGTTCTGTATGTAGGTTTGAACAAGAGGCGATTTCTGCTGAATGCCCTTAATGGTCAACTTCTCGGCAGCAATGGCTTTCTTGATCAACGCGTTCTGCTCTGGAGTCAGGGCGGCAGCTGCAGGGTACTTTTCCTTCTTTGCCTGAGCACTCGTGACGCCAAGCGTCAAGAGCAGAGTTGTCATCCAAAAATTCCGCAGGTTCATTTCCCGGCTCCTAGATCGAACTTCTTAAAGACTGGTCGTGCTGTGGGACATTCCATCATGCCAACTGGAATGTCACGTGAATGAGTGTCGTGTGGTCTACCGGCTGCCCGTTGCGGAGCGCCGGTTTGAAACGAATGCTTTCGGCAACGTGCCGTGCTTCTTCATCAAGCCCATGTCCGAGTCCGTTTACGACGCCAATCACCTCAACCTGGCCGCTCGCGAGGAAACGCACCTTGAGAGTGACCTCACCCTGGACCCGTGCCTCCTGTGCCTCAGGCGTATAGCGCGCCTTCGGTTCGGAGATCACCACCGGCGGTGTGAATGCCGGCTCAGCATTGTTCTGTGCCAGTTGCACATGGCCCGGACCGCCAACCGCGGCGCCGAAATTGGCACTACCTACCTGACCGTGGCCCCCCGGCTTTCCGGTTCCGCCCACAATGCCGTTCTGGAAGCCGGCAGAAGCAACGGTGCCATGACTGGTACCGCCCGGAACACCGTTCTTGACGCCCGCACCAAAGTCAACACCTTGCACCGTGCCTTTGCGTGCCGCGCCAGCGCCGCTGTTCGCACCGGGCGCTGCACTGAAGGATCCGACGGCGGCGATATTTGCCGCGCGATTCGCATTCGGGTTCGGGGCGACACCATGCGGATCGCCAAAGCCACCCGTGGTCGCCTGCGGTTTGGTCTGATTGTTCGCGACCGGTGTCGGTTTATTGCTGGCGAACATGCCGACCTTGGGCGCCGGCGGCGGAGCAACAGCCTTGGGCGGTGCGAGCGGAATGTTCGGAACCGGCTTCGGAATATCCAGCTTCACCGGCTTGGGCGGCTCGATCTCCGGCTTCGGTGGCTGAATCTTGGGCGGCTCAATCTTTGCGACTTCGAGCTTGGGTGGCTGTGGCGGCGCGACAACCTTCACCTTCGGCACGACAACCTTGGGCGGCTTTGGCGGTTCGACCGGGAAGAGCAGGGCATCTGCCTGCATCTTCTTCACCACCACCTGGTGGTGAATGGCGCCGATGATCAGCAGCAGGATCAGTATGGTCACGTTTGTGACCATGCTGGTCGCCAGGGATCCCCAGCGGCCCTTCCCATCGTCCAACAGGCCAAAATTCGAATTTACTGAAATGCGTTCGGTCGGCATATGATCCCTACTCGGCTAACGATCGTGAAAACTCTTCGTGCTGGTTTCCCAGCGCTCCATTGCAATTTCGGATACTGTCTGCCACCGTTGATCGGGTGGCCCGCTCTCGTCTCACAGCTCAGAAATCGGCAAGGAATTGTTTCTCACTCTGGTACGAAAGTACCTCCGAGTGCTTGAAAGATACCTTGGATTCCCAAGGTATTGCAGTACCCCGAAAGTGGTGCCCAAGCGAGACGTAGGTGTATCGCAATCTCCCTCTCGTCGTCTGGGTATTCTTTTCCTTTGAGGGCCCTCGCCGGCTCGTCGGACGCCGACGCCAGCACGCGACTGACACACGCGTTTGCTCCATAATACCGGGGTGAGACGGGCCGGGAAGTACCTCTGGTTGCTCTTTTACAAAGCATCAACATTCATGGCTCGTTGGTAATGACGTGAAACCGGCCGATTTGGTCCAAAATGGGAGAACTTCTTGAACGTCCTGGTTACTGGTGGTGCGGGATATATCGGTGGAACAGTCGCGCTGCGGCTCCTCTCGGCCGGTCACAACGCGTTGATTTATGACAACTTCTGCCATGGTCACCGGGATCTGGTCCCGGCCGGCGCCCGTCTCATCGAAGGCGATCTGGCGGATCGGGAGCGGCTGGAGCGGACTTTTCGCGATGAGAAGGTCGATGGCGTCATGCACTTCGCGGCCCTGATTGAGGCCGGCGAAAGCATGAAGCATCCGGAGCTCTATTTCCGCAACAACACCGCATCCACCCTGACCCTGCTGGAGGCGATGCTGGCGGCAGGCGTCGGGAAGCTGGTCTTCTCCTCCACGGCTGCGGTTTATGGTGAGCCGAAGAGCACACCCATCGAAGAGGATGCTGCTTTGGCGCCCACGAATCCATACGGCGAAAGCAAGCTGTTGGTGGAACACATGCTGACCTGGATGAATCGCATCCATGGTCTGCGCTATGCCAGCCTGCGCTATTTCAATGTCGCGGGGGCCATCGAAGGGCGGGGCGAGGCGCATGAGCCGGAGTCGCACCTGATCCCTCTCATCCTGGACGTTGCTTTGGGCCGCCGGCAGAGCATCAAGATCTTCGGCAAAGACTATCCAACACCGGACGGTACTTGCATCCGTGACTACGTCCATGTTGGCGATCTCGCCGATGCGCACCTGCTCGCCTTGGCGGCGCTCGACAGGCGTCCCCGGCTGATCTACAACATTGGCAACGGTCAGGGATTCAGCGTGCGAGAGGTGGTCGAATCCGCGCGGCGGGTCACCGGGCATCCCATTCCCGTCGTCGATGAGCCGCGGCGTCCCGGTGATCCCGCCGTGCTGGTCGCCAGCTCTAAGCGCATCATGGATGAACTCGGCTGGCAGCCGCGGTACGGCGCGTTAGACGATATCGTGCGCTCCGCGTGGATCTGGCATCAGCAGCGTTATGGCGCGAACGCCTACACACCGATTTAATTGATGCCGATGCCTCGCTTCATTGTGTTTGGTTCACTTTGTTGGCGGCCGCTTCGCAGTTTCGCGGTTTCTCTTCGATCCTCAGCCCGGCTGCTCCAGGCGTTCCAGAACCAGAATGAAGCGCCGAGGAGGAGACCGATCCCCAGGAATATGAGAATGACGATTGCCATGGCAAATCACCTCCCCTGAAATCACCTATTTAGTACGAGTGCCGCATGCAGACAGGGGTTGCCGATGGTATGTTCTGCCCGGCACCTGCGGCTTTCTGGGTGCAATTTGGGGGTTGAATTGGGTAGCGAAAAGGGCCTTCCAATGCGCATCTGGGTACAGTTTGGGCACGATTTGGGCGTTAGATATTGGTTAGTAGACGGGTTACTCGTATCTCAGGGCAACCATCGGGTCGATGCCCGAGGCACGGCGGGCCGGCAGGTAGCCGGCGAGGGCCGCGATCAGCAGCATCACAGTGATCGCGATCAGAAGGCTGGCCGGATCGCTGGTTCCGAGACCGAAGAGCATGCTCGCCACTAATTTGCTGGAGAGCAGTGCCGCGGGCGCGCCGATGGCGATACCAATTGCTACGAGCACCAGCACTTCCCGCATGACCAGCCAGCGCACATGCATGCGCTCCGCGCCGAGAGCCATGCGGATGCCGATCTCATTGGTGCGCCGGCTGACGACGTAGGACATCAGGCCGTAGATGCCGATCGCGGAGAGGAAGACGGCGAGCAAGCCGAAAAAGGTGGAGAGCTGCGCGATGAGTCTCTGATTTGTGACCGAACGGGAGACCCACTCGTCGAGCGTAGCGACATCGGTGACAGGGATCTTGTTATCGACATCGTGGATCGCGTGTTGGACAGCAGTAGAGATCAGGGCGGAGTCGCCTGTATAGCGTACGAGAAGGTCGCCGAGATACATCGGCTCCTGCATACCGGGAACATAATCCATGTCCACTGGTTTTTCTTCGAGGCTGCCGAACTTCACATCGCCGACGACGCCGATGACTTCGCGCTCGTCCTTGTCTGAAGGACTTCCGAAGAAATAATGGCGGCCCACGGGTGAGCCTTTGGGGAAGAGAGCGCGCGCGGTGTGCTCGCTGATGACTGCAACCTTCTGTGAAGTGGCAGTGTCGTGCGAATTGAACGTGCGTCCTGCGAGCAGAGGAATCTGCAAGGCCTCGAAGTAGCCATTGCCGATGACGTTATGGATGACAATCACGTCGGGAGGCCTATCCGCGCCAGGCAGTGTGATGTTGCTACTCCAGCAGCCCTCGTGGAAGACAAAGGACGCAAAGCTGGCTGCGCGAACGCCGGGCAATGCGCTGACGCGCTCTTCGATCTGGCGGTAGCGCTCTTGCAGGCGCGGGTCGTCTTTTTTGAAGCCTGTGGCTGTGGGATCGATAGCTACGCGAAGTACGCCTCCCCTAAGAAAGCCTGTGTCCACGCGGGTGAGGTTGACCAGGCTACGAAGGAAGAGGCCGGCAGCCATGACGAGCAGGAGCGAAAAAGCAACCTGAGAGATGACCAGTGCTTTGGCGAGAGGACTCCTGCTGTGCACATTTGCTGCGCCTCGCCCGTCCTTGAGCGATTGAGTCAACTCCAGCTTGGTAGCACGAAGAGCGGGGATGATACCAAAGAGCAATGCAGTGACCACTGTGATGGTGAGCGTAAAGAGCAATACGGGCGTGTTGATTGCGACATTGAGAGGTATCACTTCCGGGCCGGAGGAGATCATGCGCAGCAGCAGCCGGCTGGCGCCCGCCGCGAAAGCCACACCCAGCGCGCCACCAGCCACCGCGAGCATGAGGCTTTCCGTCAGCAACTGGCGAATCAATCGAGACCGCTGAGCGCCGAGGGCCTGGCGCACGGCGAACTCGCGCGCTCGGACCGTGGAGCGCGCCAGGAGCAGGTTGGCGATATTCGCGCAGGCGATGAGCAGGACCAGGCCGACGATGCCCATGAGGATCGCCAGCAGATCGGAGAAACGGCGGGGCGCACCAGCGAGGCCGGTAGAGATCGACGTGAGAGGAACATGGGCCTCCTTTAATGCGCCCAGTTCTTCCTGTGTGAGCCCACCTCCACGGAAGCTGCGGAGGATCTGCCGGTAAAGCAGGTTCACATTGGTGGTGGCCTGAGCGAGGCTGACACCTGGCTTGAGGCGCCCAATGATGTAGAGAGCTTCGGCAAAGTTGTCGGAATACGCGTTGAAGTAGGGAGGCACCTGCTTAATCATGGAGAGCGGAATCCAGATGTCCGGTGACTCACCGACTGTTGTGCCGAAGAACTCCGGGGGAGCGACCCCGACGATGTTGTAGGTCGTCTCGGCGATTTTCAGCGTTCTGTTCAGCACATGGGGATCGGCTCCGAGTGCCTTTCGCCACCATGAATAGCTAACGACGGCGACCGGGCTCCCACCTTCGACGCGGTCGTCTTCGTCGCTCAGGACGCGACCGATGAGGGCGTCGACACCCAGAGTGCGGAAGTAGGTGCCGGAAGCAAGCCGCACGTGCATCGGTTCGGCAGTGGTGCGCCCGGAGACAAAGCCATGTACATCGCTGCGCATGCTGAGGATGGCAGCCGTCTCGGAGAAGACACGGTTCTGCTTCTGCAACTGGCGATAGAAGGGATAGGAATAGAGATCGGTGCGGCCAAGGTCATTGGTGATACCGCTTGAGTGAGCGTCACCCAGCAGAAGAAGCTGCTGCGGGTTCTTCACCGGCAGCGAGCGCAGCATCACCGCGTCCATCAGGCTGAAGATGGCGGTGTTGGCGCCGATGCCGAGCGCGAGCGACAAGAGCGCGACGATGGTGATACCGGGCGAGCGCAGCATGGCGCGCATTCCGTAGAGCATGTCCTGCAACAAGCCTTCGAGCCAGCTCCAGCCCCAGGCCGTGTAGCTACGCTCACGAATCAGTGTGGGGTTTCCGAAACGACGATATGCGGCGGCGCGAGCATCTTTCGCTGCGACGCCTGCCTCAAGCTGCTGCTGGCGTCGCAGCTCCAGATGAAGCTGCATCTCGTCTTGCAGCTCTTTCGCAACCTGTTCACGGTGAAGCAGCATGCCGATGCGCCTGGCTAATTCGCTGAGTAAGTTCATCTGGGTTTGTTCCTCAAGGAACGCCTCCTGCGTGATTTGCTAAGTGGCTTGAACGACGCGCGCAATCGCGCCCATCACGCGTTCGAATTGCGAGATCTCCACGCTGAGCTGTTTGCGGCCCGCTGCGGTGAGCTGGTAATAGCGCGCGCGGCGATTGCCGGCCGTGGTGCCCCATTTTGCGGTCACCCAGCCCTTGATGAGCATGCGCTGCAGCGCCGGATAGAGCGAACCTTCCTCGACCTGCAGTACGTCTTCGGTCGTCTGCTGGATGGAGTTGGCGATCTCAAAGCCGTGCAGTTCGCCATAGCGCGCGAGCGTCTTCAGGATGAGGAGATACAGCGTTCCCGGTGGGATATCGTCACGATCTTGAGCCATGTGGGGGCGTGCTCCGTCTCTGGCATAGACTGTCTACGTAGACTGTCTATGCCAGAGTGAACCCGCCAATCGCATCTGTCAAGAGCGGTCGTCTAGCCGCCTTACGGTGTCTTCACCCGAGCCGGCGGCTTGGTTGCGAGGTGGGTAAAGAGCGGTTCGGATAATGGCCATCTGAGGCGTGCTATGCTTGCAGCCGTTTCGCCGCCGCATCCTGGTGGCGATTCCATTTCTGGGAGCGCTCACATATGTTCACGGCTAAGAAACACATCCTTCCCCCAGTCCTGCTTTCGGCAGGACTTTTTGCTATAGCAACTGCAGTTCCGGCGCAGGTGGTCGTCACGCATGGGCCGCAGATCGGCTCGTCCAATCCCATCACAGCCGATCCACCGGTGGAGCGGCCGCATACCACGCCATGCAGCGTGCAGCTCTTCACCAACGAACAATTCGCCGACTTCAATATCAAGGACTTTAACTACGCGCCGCCCAGCGGTTGCCGCGGCCCATGGGCGAAGGTCGTCTTTTCTGCCGACTTCACGGTTACGGCAGGACGCCAGTTTGATCGCACGGCACAGTTTCTGATTGGCAACATGAACATCTTCTACGGCACCACGGCTGAGCCGCGTGCCACCTTAAGTCCATCGTGGCATGTGGAGAGCGACGTTACGGACCTGAGCGCCGGCTTGACGGCTCCGCAAACCGGTCACGCCATACTCGGCAACTTCGTCGGCGAATCGGGTGGCGTCGATTACACCGGCATCATCTACGCCAACGCGCAGCTTGATTTCTATCCGGCAGATTTCCGCGATCGCGCTCCGAGAGTCGCGAATGTCGTAGTGCCGCTGCCGACGGCGAGTATAGGCGCGTTCACCCTGAACACGACCGCCGACCAGTTGAGCCAGAGCGTGACGCTGCCGCGCAACACGGAAGAGGCTTATCTGGATGTCTTCGCGCAGAGCCAGTCCGGCGATGAGTTCTGGTGGACCTGCGTGCCGACTGACGTGAGCAAGGAGCTGCAGAGCTGCAGCAACACTGCATTCCGTGAGACGGAGATTACGATTGACGGCAAGCCAGCCGGCGTCGCGCCGGTCTATCCGTGGATCTATACCGGCGGCGTCGATCCGTATCTGTGGGAGCCGATACCCGGCGTGCAGACACTCAACTTCAAGCCCTTCCGCGTCAACCTGACTCCATTTGCAGGCGTTCTTTCCGACGGCAATGCTCATACGGTCGGCGTCAGCGTCTACAACGCGAACAGCTATTTCCTGGCGACCGCGAATCTGCTGGTCTACACGGACCCGCACGCGCAGCGCACGAATGGTGGCCTGCTGAGCGACACGCTGACAGCGGCACCCACTCCGGTGGTCAGCGAGAACCTGGCCGTCGACACGAGCGGTAACATCACCGGGACAGTTGGAGTGAGCTCATCCCGTAACTACCGCATCAGCGGGTGGACCACCACGTCGCACGGGCGCGTGACCACCACGGTCGCCGGAACCGTGGGCTTCAGTAACAATCAGAAGTTCACCATCAACTCCACGCAATACATCCAGGACATCACGCAGGGAACCACAATGGATGTCTCCACGACGAGCAGTGAGGGACCTTTCTCGACGGTGGAAAGGAAGCACTACTCGTATCCATTTACTTTCCTGATCGACGAGGAGTTCGCATCCGACGGATCCGCGAGCGAGCTGAACACCTCTAACCAGGGCTACGACGTGACTAGCGACACGTGGCTTGGTCCTTTCCGGCTCTTCCACAGCTCGGTGTCGAACGTGGTCTCGTCGACGGATACCGATCTGTTTAGCGCAACCGGCAGCTTCCTCGGGCCAAGCAATGCGTCCAGCACCCAGACATACAAGGCCAGCGACACGCTGGGCCATTGCTATGGACGGAAGCTGGAGTCGGCTTCGAACAAGCTGACGGCAGTTGACGACGTGAGCTGCCACTAGGCTGTCAGCCGCACATAAGCAGCCGCACATACCTGGAGCTCGCCTTCGGAAACCGGAGGCGGGCTCTTCTACGTAAGATTGAAGAACGATGAACGTTGTCATCTTTGGCGCGAGCGGGATGGTGGGGCAGGGCGTACTGCTGGAATGCCTGCGCGACACCGGCGTGGAGCGAGTGCTGGTGGTCGGCCGCTCGAGCGCTGGGCGGCAGCACGCCAAGCTGCGTGAGGTGCTCGTGGCAGACCTCTTCGATGCGGCCTCCTACGCCAGCGAGCTGACTGACCTGGATGCGTGCTTCTTCTGCCTCGGCGTGTCGTCCGCCGGAATGAGCGAAGCGGCATATCGGCATCTGACTTACGATCTGACCGTGGCTGTCGCGCAGGAGCTTGCAGCGCGTAATTCGGCATTGTGTTTCGTCTACGTCTCCGGTGCGGGCACGGACAGCACAGAGCGTGGCCGCACGATGTGGGCGCGAGTCAAGGGTGCGACAGAGAATGCACTGCTGCGCATGCCCTTCCGCAGCGCTTTCATGTTCCGGCCCGGCGTCATCCAGCCGCTGGACGGCATCCGCTCAAAGACGCGCGCCTATCGCCTCGGCTATGTGCTGATGGCGCCTGTCATGCCTCTGCTGCGGCGCGCGTTCCCGAACTCCGTCCTGACAACGCGAGAGATTGGCCGGGCGATGCTTGCTGTCGCGCGCAATGGATGGCCACGTCCGGTGCTGGAACCGAAAGACATTCACGCGGCGGCAACACGCACACATAGCGGCAACGCGCGGTAGTGAGCCAGTTTAAGACGCCTTGCGCGGTCCTTCGATGATGCTTGCGAGCCGATCCGCCAGCTGTTTGCGCTCGTATTCCTCCCGCGCCTCCACAGCAATATGCGGATCCGGACACCGATGTGTCTCACGCACTGCGCGGTTCAGTGCCTTCTGTGAGTGCCTCTTAGGGCTGAACCATCCGCTCTCCCCGCAACTGCATTCCCACCGGTGCGTCTCCATTCCTGCCTGCTTCCTTGTCTTCGCGCACGCCCGGCATCCAATCCTAATCCGCCGCCAGCGCCGACGCCAGCTCCAGCTGGTCAGTTTCGAATGCTAGCGGTCGTGGACTGATCACTGCCGCAAAACGCCCTCAGCTTGCCCTCGATTGCCGCTTCCCTTTAGTGTGGAGCGCGTATGCGCGGTTTTGAGATTTGCCGCGCGGAGGATATCCGGACGTATGGCCGAAACGGCAGAGAACCAGCACTTCAGCTCCATCCTGCATGAGACGCGTGTCTTTCCGCCGCCCCCGGAGTTCGCGGCGAAGGCGCACGTGAGCGGGATGGATGCGTATCAGAAGCTTTATCGCCGCTCGATCGAGGAGCCGGAGGCATTCTGGGCTGAGGTTGCCGGGGAGTTGGACTGGTTTACGCCGTGGACCAAGGTGCTGGACTGGCAGCCGCCACGGGCGCAATGGTTCGTTGGGGGCAAGCTGAACCTCTGCCACAACTGCGTAGACCGGCATGCGCTGGGTACACGCGCGGAGAAGACCGCGATCCTGTGGGAGGGCGAGCCGGGTGAGGTGCGCAAGCTCAGCTTCCGCGAATTGCACGGCGAAGTGCAGCGGTTTGCGAATGTGCTGAAAGACCTTGGCGTGAAGAAGGGCGATCGCGTCGCGATTTACATGGGCATGACGCCGGAACTTGCCATCGCGCTGCTGGCATGTGCGCGCATCGGTGCGGTGCACTCCGTGATCTTCGGTGGCTTTGCGGCGCACGCGCTGGTGGATCGCATCAACGACGCGGAGTGTGTCGCGGTGATTACGCAGGACGGGTCGTGGCGGCGTGGCGCTGAGGTCAAGCTGAAGAAGGTGGTCGACGAGGCGCTCGCGCAATGTCCCAGCGTGAAGAAGGTTGTCGTCTACCGCCGGACCGGCAGCGAAGTGGAGATGAAGGCGGGGCGGGATTTCTGGTGGCATGAACTGATGGAGAAGGCCGCGCCGGAATGTCCGGCCGAGCCGCTCGACGCGGAGCACCCGCTCTACATCCTCTATACCTCCGGGACCACCGGAAAGCCCAAAGGTTTGGTGCACACGACCGGCGGTTACAGCGTAGGCACGTATTACACCAGCAAGCTGGTCTTTGATCTCAAGGAAGACGATGTGTACTGGTGCTCGGCGGATATTGGTTGGGTGACGGGGCATTCCTATGTGGTTTACGGCATCCTGCAGAACGGCGTCACGACCCTGATGTATGAAGGCGCGCCCACCTGCCCTGCGCCCGATCGTTTCTGGAAGATCATCGACGATCATAAGGTCACTGTCTTCTACACTGCGCCGACCGCAATCCGTGCGTTTATCGGGCTTGGCGCCGAACATGTGGAGAAGCACTCGCTCGCATCGCTGCGCCTGCTGGGTTCGGTGGGCGAGCCGATCAATCCAGAAGCATGGATGTGGTACCACGAGAAAATTGGGCGCGGGCGCTGCCCCATTGTCGACACGTGGTGGCAGACGGAGACGGGCGGCATCATGATTGCGCCGCTGCCCGGGGCTGTGCCGACCAAGCCTGGCTCGGCGACGCTGCCGATGCCGGGAATCGTGCCTGAGATTGTGACGAAAGATGGAAAGCCGGTGCCCAAGGGACAAGGCGGTCTGCTGGTGATCCGCCGTCCGTGGCCGTCGATGGCTCGCACCATCTACGGTGATCCCGAACGGTTTGAAAAAACGTACTGGTCGGAGTTTCCCGGCACGTATCTCACCGGTGACGGCGCGCGGCAGGACGAGGACGGCTACTACTGGCTGCTGGGCCGCGTGGACGACGTGATCAACGTAAGCGGGCATCGCCTGGGCACCATGGAAGTGGAGAGCGCGCTGGTAGCGCATCCGAAGGTCGCTGAGGCTGCTGTGGTTGGCCGCCCGCATGACCTGAAGGGACAGGCGATCTCCGCCTTTGTCACGCTCGAGGGCGGCCACAAGCCATCGAAAGAATTGAAGGACGAGCTGCGCGCGTGGGTTGCAAAAGAGATTGGCGCGCTGGCGCGGCCCGACGATATTCGCTTCACGGACGCTTTGCCCAAGACGCGCAGCGGCAAGATCATGCGCCGTCTGCTGCGCGAACTCGCCGCGGGTACTGGGGAGATCAAAGGCGACACGACGACGCTCGAAGACCTGCAGGTCATCGCCCGGCTGAGAGAGGACGAGAAGCCTGATTAGCGGGCCACACAACCATGGATCGTAGAGAGATATTGAAATGGGCGGGTAGTGGTGTGGCGCTTGCCGGCGCGCCTGTCCTTGCGGCTGCCGGGGCAACTCATCCCTCCGCTGGATCTCAAGCGTTTTTCGATATCCGCCGCTATGGCGCAACAGGCGATGGGAAGACGCTCGACACGAAAGCCATCCAGAGCGCGATCGATGCGGCGGACCGAGTGGGTGGCGGGACGGTGCTGTTTCCCGCGGGCACCTACGCAAGCTATTCGATCCACCTGAAGAGCAATGTCGCGCTCTATCTCGACCAGGGCGCGACCCTGCTGGCCGCATCGGTTCCATTGGAAGGGACGACCAGCGGCGGCTACGACGCAGCGGAGCCGCAGGGTGCGTGGGAGCCGTACCAGGATTATGGTCACAATCACTGGCACAATAGCCTGCTGTGGGGTGAGAACCTCCACGATGTATCGATCCTGGGCCCGGGCCGCATCTGGGGCAAAGGACTGAGCCGGGGCCACCAGCATGATACCGACCGGCCGCCTGACTCCAGTAGGCCGGGAGTCGGCAACAAATCGATCGCGCTCAAGCTCTGCCGCAATGTGACGCTGCGGGACTTCCAGATTCTCGAGGGCGGCTGGTTCGGCATTCTTGCCACCGGCGTCGACAACCTGACCATCGACAATCTGCGCATCGATACCAATCGCGATGGCATGGACATCGACTGCTGCCGCAACGTGCGGGTTTCGAACTGCACGGTGAACTCGCCCTACGACGACGGGATCTGCCCGAAGAGTTCTTTTGCGCTGGGCTACGCGCGCTCGACCGAGAACGTCACTATCAGCAATTGCTTTGTCACGGGCAATTACGAGATCGGTTCTGTGCTGGACGGCACGTGGAAGCCGATGCCGGCGGCCTTCACCGGTCGCGCTACGGGGCGCATCAAGTGCGGCACCGAGTCGAATGGCGGCTTCCGCAACATCACCATCTCGAACTGCGTCTTCGATAGCTGCCGCGGCTTCGCACTTGAGACAGCGGATGGCGCAATCGTGGAAGACATCGTCTTCAGCAACATCGCGATGCGCAACATCACACAGGCGCCGATGTTTCTTTTCCTGGGCTCGCGTATGCGGGGGCCGAAGGATGCCGCCATTGGCACGCTGCGGCGTGTGCTGCTCTCGAACATTGTGAGCTCATATGCAGGCCAGTTGCCCAGCCTGATGATCGGCATCGTTGGTCATCCGATTGAAGACGTGAAGATCAGCGACGTGTACCTGCATCAGCAGGGTGGCGCGGGCGCGGCCATGGCTGCCATCCAGCCACCTGTCAAAGAAAACGCCTATCCCGATCCGGGGATTTACGGCGATCTGCCCGCGACCGGCTTTTATCTGCGCCATGTGCGCAACCTGGAAGTGAGCAACGTCGAGGTCGCAACCGAAGCGGCAGACGCACGCGCCGCGTTCTGCCTGCAGGATGTCGAGAATGCGGACTTCTTCCGCGTGCGCGTGCCGAGCGGTTCTACCGCATTCGATCTGCGCGCTGTGAAGAACTTCCGTAGCTTCGGTAGCCTCTCAGCGGCGGATACTCGGCTGGAGACGGCGGAGAATCGCAAGGTTTAAACACGCAGGAACGTCTGACCGATTCCTGTCCTTATCCGGCAGCGACGCGTGCTGATAACCCGGATAGCTCATAAAGCCAAACCACGACCGAGTCAGTGAAGTGAACTAAGAGAGCGGCAGGCAATATGTTGTACAGCTCTATTGATTGCGACATCAGGGTTTTCGCTCATATCAAAGTCATTTCAATTGATGACAATCGTATGACAATGGTGTGACAACTTTCTTCGATCCCTCAGCCTAGAGTGGCCGGCGGCACTAAGGGTCTTTACCTGATAACACCGCCTTTCCTTTTTCATTTTCCTACCAGGGGTAATCCAACCTCGACCACTCAAGGAGGTCGTCCATGATCAGTCACAGGCAATTCCCTGCGCGGCGGCTAAATGTTGCAGCGCTACTCGTCCTGTTGTGCATCGCCGTGCCTTTCGCCTTGGCGCAAGACAGCGAAGATACTGCAATCAATGTGTCATCTGCAGCCAGGGCGGGATATAGCTTTTCGAATTTCCGGTACCACATCCTTCCAGCGAACACGGCCGCTGGAACAACAGCTCTGTCGGCAGGCCGTCTTGGAACGGCTGTTCCGAACGTTGAGGCACAAGCTGCGATTGCCAAAGTACCTTCTCCGGGCTTCTATCCAAGTGACCTAGATTACTTCGGTGGACCCGTCGTTACGAACCTGCTCTCGCATCCTATCTACATAAATGCGAGCAGCTGTGGTGGTGTCGCGAATTGTTGGGGCAATCCCGAACAATTCCTGAACGATCTTGGAATGAGCACGTTCATTCATGTGACCGACCAGTACACGAAGACTTCAGGTCGCTATCGGCTCGGCCAGCATGTCTTCGCTAGCATGATGATGTTCACGAATACGGTGGGGCAAAGCGAGTTGCTGGGCGCGGTGCATGACGCCGCGGCGGCATTGGGAACGCCGGGTGGTTATGGCAATGAATTCCATGTATTCCTGCCGAAGGGTGTGGATACCTGCTTTGACCAGACCTCCATTTGTTATTCGCCAGATAATCCGGCCTCGTTCGTCTTCTGTGCATACCACGGCAGTGTCACCTTCAGCGATATCGGGCATGTGCTCTTCAGCATCGAGCCGTACCAGAACGTGAGGGGATGTCAGGCGGGTCCGCCGAATCCGCACTCAATTCTTGTTGACTCTACCAACTCGGTACTTTCGCACGAGCTGATCGAAACCATCACCGATCCCGATGGCAACGCATGGATCGCTAACAACTCGCTCATAGCCTCCGGGGCGGAGATAGGAGATCTTTGCGAGAGGGGTATCCCAAATAAACCGTTCTTCGATGATCCCATCCTGCTCCTCAATGGGCGTAAGTACCAGCTACAGTTGGAATACTCGAACCGGTTCCATGCGTGCTCTCCGCAGTAACGGTGCGATGGTTGCCTGCCAGGAGTTCCGCCAGTGCTGGCGAGCTCCTGGTCAACTCATTTTTCAAGCGAAGTGAAGAGATGCATAAATTATCCGGCAGCGATGCGTGCTGATAGCCCGGATAGCTCATAAAGCCAGATCACGAGCGAGATGATGGAAGCCAGAGTTGTCAGCGAGACAGTGGACGCTACCATCATTTCCTCGCAGCGATACTCTCCCGCAAGAATGTAGGCTGTTTTAGCCGTGGGCACAGCGGCGCAGATGACGGCCGCAATGGTGTATAGCGGGTCGAGCCCCAATAGGAGGCTCAATCCGTACACGACCAGAGGCATGATGACGAGCTTGACGGCGGCGAGCAGCGAAGCTCGCCCAATATTGGCGCGCAATCCACCGATCGACAGCCCCAGTCCGATGGCGAACAGAGCACAAGGCGTGAGCGCATCCGCCATGATGCCAAGATAAGCAGTGACCGGCCCGGGCATGCGGAGACCGAGGACCGAGAGAAGCATGCCGATCAGGGTTGATATGACAAGCGGGTTCAGCACGACATGCCTGAGTGTGACCATTGGAGGCGTGCGTGCGCCATGCGCATCCCGCTGACCAAGTTCGAGCAGGATCACGGCGATTGGAAACATCACAACGGCTACGAATACCGTCGCGATCGCGGCCGGCAACACGGCGCGCGGACCATAGATCGCCTCGAGGACGGGTAAGGCGACGAAGCCGGTGTTGGTCATCGATGCTGCCATGCCATGCATCGTTCGGCTGGCGAGACTTCCGGAAGTACGAAGGCTCATGATGCCGAACACGAGGATGAAGCAGAGGAGGGAGCCACCACCAAAGGCAACAAGAAAGCGCCAACGGATCAGCGAGCGACTTGGTTCCTGTGCAATGGTGACGATCAGCAACGCCGGCATGGCGATGTTGTAGGCGAAGTGAATCAGTGCGTCAGACAACGACCGCGACAGATAGCCGGTATAGCCGACGATCCAGCCACTTAGGATCACTGCAAACACAGGTAGGATGAGGTCAGCGATCCGCACTAGGGATGTCTCAACGCTAGGGATGTCTCAGATTGACGCTCTACAGTTGCATGGAGAGTCAGGTGCCGTCAATAACATTAGGAGTCGCGATTAAGAAGTTGAACCAGTGTTAGCCGCGCGCCGCAGAGCGGGAACTTAATTCATTGAGCGCGGCATAGTAAAGGTGAAGACGCTGCCCTGGCCTGGCGTTGAGTGCACGCTGATACGGCCGCCGTGCTGCTCCACGATGGCGCGGCAGATGGCGAGCCCCAGGCCCGTGCCACCCATCGCGCGCGAGTCCGACGCGTCCACCTGCTGGAAGCGCTCGAAGATGATTTCGAGCTTTTCCGGCGGGATACCGCGTCCGTGATCCTCTACTTCGAAGGTGACTTCGTTGTCGCCGGTCGCGGTTGCGGTCATGCGGACCTCGCCGCCCGGATTTGAGAACTTCACCGCGTTGCTGATCAGGTTCGTCAGCGTTTGCAATGTGCGGTCGACATCGACCATCACGTCCACCGGCTGGGCGTCGATACGAAAGCTGATGTTGTTGTGTGCGGCAGCGGTGTGCTGCAGGTCTGCGGCGCGGCGCAGCAGGTCTACGGCATTCGCCTTCTCGCGATGCAGCGGCAGACGGCCGGAACCGATGCGCTCGAAGTCGAGGATGTCGTTCACCAGGCGGACCAGGCGGTCGCAGTTGCCGATGGCGACATCGAGCATCTGGGCCAGCTTCTCCGGCCGCTTCTCCAGCACTCCGCCCGCGATCAGGCCGAGCGCCGCGCGCAGCGATGTCAGCGGCGTGCGCAGCTCATGGCTCACCGTAGAGATGAACTCGTCCTTCATGCGGTCGAGGCGCCGGCGCTCGGAGACATCCGCGAACGCGACCACGGTGCCGGTGACGATGCCATCGTGAACAAGCTGCCGCGCGACGTATTCAACGGGGAACGATGATCCGTCCTTGCGCCAGAAGACTTCATTGTCCACGCGCACCGGCTCTTCCGAGTGCAGCGCTGCCTGGATGGGGCAATCCTCGTACCGATAGGGGGTGCCATCGGCTTTCGAATGGTGCACCAGGTCATGCGTGTTCTTGCCGAGGATCTCCTCCACCGTGTAGCCAAACATGCTGGCGCCGGCATCGTTGCAGAAGGTGAGATTGCCGCGGGTATCAAGTCCCCAGATGCCATCGCCCACTGACGCGAGAATCGATTCACGCTGCCGCATGAGCGTGTGCAGCTTCTCTTCGGCGTCTGTCTGCTCGGTGATGTCGATGCCGTGGCTCAGTACGATCGGCTCCGTGCCGGGGAGCTGCAGCAGCTTGTTGCGATAGGCGACGACCGCCGACTGCCCATTCGGCCGCTTGAAATAGAAGAGCCCCTGGTGCTCGTGCTGCTCGTTCAGCGCGCTGACGTACTGCTCGTAATCGCGCTTGTGATCGTCCGCGATGTAGTCGAACAGCGGCGTCCCGACGATCTCTTCAGGGGTGTGGCCAAGGATGGCTGCGGCATGCGAGTTGATCGATTGGATGTTCCCGTCGAGATCGTGGGTGCAGATGATGCCGAGCGAGCCTTCGACCAGTTGACGATAGCGTGCTTCGCTGGTGCGCAGGCGATCAAGCTCCTGGCGCTGCTCGGTGACGTCGATGCCGGTGGTGATAACGAAGTTGATGTCGCCCTGCGGATCGTTGAGCGAACTCGCGGTCCAGGCGATGCGGCGCATGCCGCCGTCGCGGGTGCGCCAGTGCATCTCGTAGCTGCCGTCGAGCTTACCGGCGCGCGCCTGCTCAAACATGCGCATTGCGTGATCGCGTTCCTCGGCAGGAAAGAGCTCTTCCGGAAAAGAGCGGCCGACCAGCTCGGCGAAGCTGAATCCGCTGACTGTCTCGCAAGCGCGGTTGAAGCGCACGATGCGGCCCGCAGTGTCGAGCACCAGCACGAGTGCGTGGATCGAATCGAGCACCGAGGTGACGAAGTTGCGTTCGACCGTGAGTGCCCGCTCGATGCGCTGGCGTGAGCGCACCACGCGGTCCTGCTGGTTGGTTTTGACGTAGAGCTCGAGGCGCGTGATGATCTGGCGCGCCAGCACTTCCAGCGTGCGGCCATGCTCGCGCGTGAACATGTTTGGCTCAGGCGAGCACACAGCGAGCGTGCCCAGCACTGCGCCATTCGGCGCGAAGATCGGCGCTGCGGCATACGAGCGGCAATAGGTAGTGGCCGCGAGCGGCACGCCCGATGGCGCAAAGCGATAATCCTGCGCTGCGTCGTCGATGACCATCGCGTTGGGCTCGAGGATGGTGTACTGGCAGGCGGAAGTGGCGCGCGGCTGTTGGCGACTCAGAAAGCCGATGCGCGACTTGAACCAGACACGGCTGGCATCGATGAAGGAGATGAAGGCGTAGGGTGCGCGACAGAAGCTTGCTGCAAGGCGAGTGATCTCATCCAGTGCCGGGTCCGGCAATGTGTCGAGTACTTCGTACTGCGCGAGAGATTTGAGCCTCTCGGCTTCATCTCTTTGCATCATGGTAGGACTGGCAATCTGCATGGATGAGGAGGAAGAATCGCCTGCGAGCATTGTTTCAAAGCGCTGGGTGTGAGCCACTGCCACAATTGGTGCAGACCGGCGGCAAAGCGGCCAAAATGCGTTACTTGCGTGATTCTCCTTTCGGGTAGGGTGGACTGCGTAGAACGTATTCGCACAACGAGCCCGACACCGTTTCCCACACTGGTCCCGCACTGGTTCCTTAGACGCGCTTTCGGGAACAAAGCGACGCCACTCCAGCCCGATGATGAGGGGGGATCTGCCCAGGGGGGTTGGCCCATCCTAGCGAACGAGGGCCGGTGGATTTCGTGGAATCTTCGAGCGCTCCCAAACTGCTGCCCTTGCGGCTTATGATGCGGCCTCCGACGGATCTTGCTCGTCTGGAGCCGAAACGCTGACAATCGAGACGCTGGCCCGGCCGGTCAGTCAATTGCGGGGCAATCGCCGGCCATTCCCCGCCGATTGATATACTTGAGTGAGTGCTGACGCGCCGGTCTGCGCAGTGTGGCGGGTCGTTTTCTTCCGAGCGGCGTCCAATACGTGGTTCCCCACGAGCGAACATCGATGAGCGAACATCTCCGTTGTATCCAGTCTCCTGCTGACATCAAGCGCATGTCGGTCGCGGAGCTCACCGAGCTCGCGCAGGAGATCCGAGAGCTGCTGATCAGCAGCCTGTCCAAAACCGGCGGCCACCTCGGGCCGAACCTGGGTGTCGTCGAGCTGACCCTGGCGATGCATTACGTGTTCGACACGCCGATCGACAAGTTTTTGTTCGACGTAAGCCACCAGACGTACGTGCACAAGCTGCTGACCGGCCGCGCTGAGCGCTTCCATACCATCCGGCAGCCCGGCGGCCTGAACGGGTTCATGCTGCGCACCGAATCCGAGCACGACGCCTACGGGGCCGGCCACGCCGGCACGGCGCTCTCCGCCGCGCTGGGCATGGCGGTTGCGCGCGATCTGGCAGGCACACGCGAGAACATCGTCGCGGTCGCGGGCGATGCCGCCTTCACCAACGGCATCTCGTTTGAGGCGCTGAACAACATCGGTCAACAGACGAAGCGCCTGATCGTGGTGCTCAACGATAACGAGTGGTCTATCGACCGTAATGTCGGCGCTATTGCCAACTACCTTCACAAGGTGGTGACGAACGAGCACTACAACCACCTGCACGCGCGCGCCGGCCGCCTGATCGAACGCTTCGGCGGAAAAACTGCGACGAAAGTTGTACGCAAAGCGGAAGAGGCGGCGAAGGGCCTGCTGTGGCCCTCCATGCTGTTCGAAGAGTTCGGACTGAACTATTACGGTCCGCTCGATGGGCACAACATCGAACTGCTCATCGGCACATTCAAGTTCCTCAAGCGGCAGGAAATGCCGGTGCTGCTGCACATCCTGACGCAGAAGGGCCGCGGCTTCCAGCCGGCGCTCGAGAAAGTGAAGAAGTTCCATGGACTCGGCCCGTACGATCCGAAGACAGGCGACACCAAGCCCGTTGGCCAGCGCACCTATTCGGAGGTCTTCGCCGAGACGCTGGTGACGCTCGCGAATGACAATGAAAAGGTGGTTGCGATCACGGCTGCGATGCCCAACGGCACCGCGCTTGATCTGTACCGGCCGCACCACCCGACGCGCTATTTCGATGTTGGCATCGCCGAAGAGCACGCCGTTATCTTTGCTGCTGGCATGGCGACAAAGGGCTACCGGCCATTCTGCGCCATCTACTCGACCTTCCTGCAGCGCGCCTTCGATCCCATCGTGCACGACGTCTGCCTGCAGAACCTGCCGGTCATCTTCTGCATGGATCGCGGCGGCCTGTCCGGCGATGATGGCGCGACGCACCATGGACTCTTCGACATCAGCTATCTGCGTGGCCTTCCCAACATCATCCACATGGTGCCGAAGGATGAGGACGAGCTGGCCGACATGATGCAGACCGCGCTTGAGCACAATGGGCCGAGCGCCATTCGCTATCCGCGCGGCACCGGACCCGGCGTTACGGTGAAGCCGAAGCCGGTTGCGCTGCCCATCGGCAAGGCCGAGGTCATCCGCGACGGCGGCGAGATTGCTGTTCTCGGCTTGGGCGCACTGCTGCCCATGGCAAGCGAGCTCGCGGACGCGCTCGAAGCCGACGGGCGCTCGGCCGCGGTCATCAATCCACGGTTTGTTAAGCCGCTCGATCGCGAGATGCTCGCACGTTATGCGCGCAAGGTGCGGGCTTTCGTCACCTTTGAGGACCATGTGCTGATGGGCGGCTTCGGTTCCGCCGTGCTCGAGGCGCTGAGCGAGATGGGCTTACAAGTTCCCGTGGTGCGCATCGGCTGGCCGGACCGTTTCATCGAACATGGCAAGGTTGAGGCGCTGCGCGCCAAGCACGGCATCAGCGTGGAGGCGGCGCTCGAAAAACTGGAACCGCTGCTCAAAACCATGCCACGGCGCCGTCTGGTTGCGGGCTGATCTGTTCAGCCAAAACCAGCTAGCGCCAGGATGAGCTTGCATGCCGGATCTTCCGCCAACAACGACGGCCGCAGCTTCGGAGCATCCGGAGCGTGATGGTGCGCCGCAGTCGACTGCGGCGCTGACCGGAACGGTCTTCGTCCTGATTCAGTTCGATGTGTGCGAAGAGATCAAGCTGGCGCGTCTGAGCGAGATCGTCGGGGCGCTCTCGGGGGCGCGCACCATCTCCCAGCCGAGCATGAAGCATCCCGCGCCGGGCTACATCCGCTATGAACGTCCGCCGGTCGTGGAGCCGATCGACCCGCTGGTGCTGGAGAGTGGCGAGCGCCTGCATGGAGAGATTAAGTATTACGACTACGGCGTGCTCAGCGTTGTCTTTCAGCTTCCTTTCACCGGTGATTGGGAGACGCTGGTCCGTTTGGCCAGCCGCTGGGTCTGGGACGTCGATTTCTCCGCGCATGCAGCACGCATCGTGAAACAGCGGCTGGAACGCGCTGCGCCGGTTCTGGTGAAGCCCTACAAAGAGTGGCTGAGCGAGGATTATTTCGTCTTCCACGTGCGCGAGATTGCCGAGCTGCCTACCGCCACTGAGTTGCTGGAGCGGCATGGTCCGCTGGTGGCGCAGATCGTTCGTGGCGAACGCACGCGGCTTGCGGACAGCGAGTCAAACGAGGTGCTGCAGTCGCGCATTTCTTTCTATCCCAATGACCTGGCGGTCATTGGATGGAACGCAGCCTTTCTCTATGACACGGCGGCCGGTGCAGAGATGGCGATCCAGCTGCTGGAGTATGCCAACTCGCAGTTGCTCGAGTTCCGCCATTACGACGAATTGCTGACGCGCGAGTTGGAGAGCGTCTACACGTCGCTTGAACAGGGCACCGGTATGTTGCGGCGGTGGCGCATGGCAAGTTCTGCCAATGCGCTTTATAGTGTGCTGCTCGAGGTGATGGAACTCACTGAACATGCGGACAATGCAATCAAGTTCCTGAGCGATATGTTCGCTGCGCGACTCTACCGGCTCGCGGCCACCAAGGTTGGGGTTCCGGACTACAAGAATCTCGTCCGGCAGAAGCTGGACACCGCAGGCGACCTGTATCGCTTCATGGTCGACCAATTCAATCAGAGCCGTGCGTTTCTGCTGGAATCGGCGGTGGTCATCATCCTGGTGATCGAGCTCATCTTTCTTTTTCGGGGCAAGGTTGTCTGATCTGCGCATTCAAGGGTGTGCGGTGGCAGATTTCCGGCGTAACGCATCGCGACGGATGCCGAACATGATGAGCATCGCTATCAGCGACGGCACGGCAAGCGTCAGCAGTCCGCGCTGGTAGTCGCCGGTAAGGTCGGCGGCCAGCCCCATCCAATACGGTCCAATGAAGCCACCGAGGATGGCGATCATGTTGATGGCAGCGATGCCGGCCGCTGCCGATCTGCCACAGAGAAACTGCGTGGGTATGCTCCACACCGGGGCGGCAATCGCAGATATGCCGATCATGACGCAGGCGAATGCGGGAAGCACGATGGCTGCCCTACCGGACAAACCTGCTGCGGCAAAGCCTGCAGCGAGGAGGGCGCAGGGAAGGGCGAGATGCAGATAGCGCTCGCTCGTGCGGTCCGAGTGTGCGCTGTTCAGCAACATCGCGACTGCGCCCAGCACTCCCAACACCGCAACTGTAAGGCCAACCTCGGTTGCGCTAAAGCCAGTCACTCTCTGAATCATGGCTGGCGCACTGAAAATGTAACCGTAGTTTCCAATGTAGATGCAGAGCAGAAAGAGTCCCAACATCCACACGCGAACATGGCGAAGCGCATGGGCGACCTCGCTGCCGCTATGTACGGCGCCGGCGTCCGCGTCGTCTTTGGCGATGGCCCTTCGGAGCCAGTCGCGCTCGTCGTTCTCCAGCCACGGAGCCTTCTCCGGCCCATCCGGCAGGCATAGAAGAAACAGAATGCTAAGCACGACCGCAGGCAGGCCCTCTAGCAGGAACAGCCACTGCCATCCCGCAAGACTGCCTCGGCCGCCCAAACCCAGGAGTGCCCCCGCCAGCGTACCCATCACCGCAGAACTGAGCGGCAGGGAGATATAGAAGCGGCTTACCGCGCGGGAGCGCTGCGCCAGAGGAAACCAGCGTGACAGATAGTAGATGATGCCGGGGAAGAAGCCGGCCTCCGCGACGCCGAGCAGAAACCGCATTGCATAGAACTGGTGCGGCGTCTTTACGAAAAGCATGCCAATCGACAGCAGACCCCAGGTGAACATGATGCGGGCGAGCCAGCGGCGCGCGCCGAAGCGCACCAGCAGCAGGTTTGAGGGAACCTCGCAAGCGGCGTAGCTCAGAAAGAAGAGTCCCGCGCCGAGGCCGTATGTGGATGCGCTGAAGTGCAGGTCACGATTCATCTGCAGTGCGGCAAAGCTGATATTGACGCGATCCATGTAGGCGATGCCATAACCGATTGCGATCAAGGGCAGCAGCCGCAGGCTGGCCTTTCGCAACGCGGAGCGGCCAACGCCCTCCTCGTCCTGTATGGGAACGATTGTGGGCTGAAGAATCGCCAAGCACACCTCTTCTAGGGACGAGCGATCTCGATCCTGGTGACGGTACTGGTCCAGGGGTTGAGCCGTGGAGGAGAGCTGTCTGGGGCAGTAGGCGGAGCATAGCATCCGGTCACGCGGGCAGGAAGCGGGTTATTTCAGAAGGGAATCGCAGCCTCTTTGCGCAGGAGCCGCAGGAGCTTGCGCTGGCGATGATGGAAGAGCCCACTGATCTGCAGCCGGCCTCCGAGCATATCCAAGGCAGAGCTGAGCGGGCCTCCCGGCCATGCGTAGTCCACTACATCGGTGACGCGCGTGCCGTTCACATCGCCGTGCATCTCTGCGCCGAGCAGATGGCAGTGCCGCCAGTAGCCGAATGGTCCGGTGACCTGCAAATCGCAGAAGTGATGGTCCACCAGGTAATCGTCGATGAGAGCGAGCCAGCGCAGCCGTAGCGGCGAAAGCGGTACCGGGCGGAAGCTCAAGAGGATGCGCGAGCCGCGTCCCGCCGCGTGGGAGCTCGATCCGCGACCCGGTGTTTGCAATTCCAGGCTGTCGACGCGGGCATCCTGCCAGGCCGGCATCAGCCGCGGCAGATTCAGCGGATCGGCAAAGAATGCAAACACGCGATCGACCGGAAAGGGAACCCACTGGTCGGTCGTGAACGAGAGCCGCTGCCTTCGCTGTTCGGGCGTCGCTCCCCGGCCGGCGATCGTAGGAGCGCTGGGCATACGGAAAGTGTAGACGCGGGCTCACTGCGCTGCGCAAGCCGCGGCCTGGGTCCTGGTGGCGGCGGCGGAACCGCTCACCGGCCGGATGCGTTTCTCATACCATGCGGCTGGTCGCGCAGTGTCTTTCGGTGGGGAATGAGCGCGCGGTCGACCCTGAAGCAGGACCGCCCGCGCGGCTGATGGTCTAATACATAAGAGCGAATGGCGAAACAAGAGACGCAGAGGTCAGAGATGCAGCATCGCCCGAATGGGAAAGGGCGAACCCGGCATCGCCACGATCGCTGGCTGATCGTCATCGGCGCATTCAAGATTCTCGAGGGCTTGCTCTTCGTTTTCCTGGGATTGGGTGTGGTCCGTCTGCTGCACCGCGACATTGGAGATATGTTGCTGCGCGCCGCTATGGCGCTTCGCCTGGACCCGGAGAGTCACTTCGTCAACATTCTCCTCGACAAAGTTCAGCTTTTGACGCCGCACAAGATGCGGCTCATCAGCGCCGGCATCTTCCTCAAGGCCGGTCTCGATTTTGTGGAAGGCATCGGGCTCGCGATGGAGAAGACCTGGGCGGAGTGGCTCACCATCGGCCTCACTGCATCGTTCCTGCCCTGGGAGATCTTCGAGATCGCACGGCACTTCACCTGGGTGAAGGTGGGCATCACGCTGCTCAATGTGCTGGTGCTGCTTTATCTGGTTTGGGTGCAGCAACTGCGCTTGCGTGCGCACCGTCGCGCCCACTGATCTAAATTGCTTAGCGATATCGAGAAACTTTTCCTCAGGGCGGTGCTAGTTTTCAACAGGGAATCCCCCGGTCAGGTCATTTTCATAACCGTCGTAATGGCGAAGAAAAAGCGTATATCGCGAATTTTCTGATCTGACAAGGGGCTCCAGCAGCCAGGAACCCAGGAACTAAACACCGTCCGTAGACGCCAGAAAGCCAAGTGCTACATCATCTTGTGGTTTCGCCTATTCGATAGGGTTGCCCAAATGGCTTTTCGCTTTTCCCATTTGACGGGCAGGAAAGCTGGGCTAGGATGTGGATGGAAGTGGTCAAGAGTGGTCAAAAGTAGTGAATCTCTCTCTAAATCACTTCAATGCATGCAGCGTAGCACCTCTGAGGCGGGTCTGGACCAATGTTTCGTGGCAATCACCCAACCCGCGTGGACGAAAAAGGACGGCTGAAGATCCCTGCGGACTTCAAGCGGGAAGTGGATGAACGCTACGGTTCGCAGTTCTTCATCACCAGCATTGACGGCGATCGGGCCCAGGTTTGGCCGATGCCGGAGTGGCAAAAGATCGAAGAGAAAGTGTTGGCAATGCCCACTGTGCCGGCAAAGAAGAAGTGGCTGGATCGGACAAGCTACTACGGCCAGGTTGCCGAGATGGATGCGCAGGGACGCGTTTTGATTCCCCAGGTCCTGCGCGAATCGGCAAAGACGGTGGGCGATGTCGTTGTTTTCGGCAAGTTGAACTATCTGGAAGTGGCGAACCACGACCAGTTCCGCGCCAAGCTCGATGCCGAGCCGATGACCGCGGAAGACGAGGCAGCGCTGGCAGCGCTGGGGCTGTAGCAAAGGGTTTGAGGTGTTTTGACCCCCAAGGGGGTGCACATGACGGATGAACCCAGGGATGTACTCCGACATGTGCCGGTTCTTTTACAACAAGCGATCCGTACCTTAAATGTGCGCGCGGGCGGTACATACGCAGACGCGACGCTAGGGATGGCAGGGCATTCGCTGGAGATTGCGCGAAGGCTCGGCGGGAGCGGCCGGCTTATCGGCTTCGACCGTGATCCCGAGGCGATCGAAATAGCGACACGGCGGCTGGATGCGCTTCGCGAAGAGTTGGGCGATGCGATGCCGGAAGTGATGCTGCACAACGAGCCCTTCTCGATGGCGAAAGCGCTGATCGAACCGGCAAGTCTGGATGGTCTGCTGGCCGATGTTGGCGTGAGCTCACTGCAGCTCAATGAGGCGCACAGAGGATTCAGTTTTCAGGCGGACGGCCCCTTGGATATGCGGCAGGACACGCGCCGGGGGATCACCGCCGAACAAGTGGTAAATCAGGCCGGAGAAAAGGAACTTGCCGACCTGATTTACGAATTCGGAGAGGAAAGGAGGTCGCGGAGAATCGCCAGAGCCATTGTCAGGGCGCGGCCGATTACGACAACGGGGCAACTTGCCCGGATCGTATCGGCTGCCGCCCCGGCGATGAAACAGGAGCGATTGCATCCGGCGACCAAGACCTTTCAAGCGATCCGAATTCGTGTGAATGATGAGCTGGGAGAATTGAGGGCGCTACTCGAGGCCGCGCCGGGGTTGTTGAAGCCCGGAGGACGCCTGGTGGTGATCAGCTTCCACTCGCTCGAGGATCGGCTGGTGAAGGACGCCATGCGCGAGGGAGTCAGGGTAGGTATGTACCACCTTGATTCCCGCAAGCCCATCACCGCCGATGAGGAGGAGACGGATCGCAATCCGCGGTCGCGAAGCGCGAAGCTGCGGGCAGCGGAGTTCACCGGCGGGCAGTCATAGACGCCGGCAGATGAGCAGTATCAGTGAGTTATAGAGATCGGGCCAGGGTCGTCCCGCCGCAGCAAATGGCGAAAGTAAGGCGGCACTGCAGTAAGAATCTCTCCTGAATCACCAACCCCGACCGGGTTGCGAGGAGGGCGCAAAGACGAGGTTGAACGGGTGGAATCAAGGAAGGCAGTAACTACCCTGGTTCCACAGAGTGTACTAGTTTGATTCCCCCAGCATGCACTACTATTGGTGCATGCCAACGCTGTACGCAGCAGATGGAAGGACCACTATGGCGACACAGGCGATGGCAGCGCAGACATGGTTTGACGGCTCCCGCGGAGGGCGGAGCGGGGCGAGCAATGTAGCCGAGATCGCCGAGCGCAATCAGTCGCTGTTGCAGGCACAGCGGCGCGCGCGGCGCGGTCCCACCCCGGAAGTCTTCTTCGCGAAGCATCTGGACAACACCCGGCTGGTGAAAGCTGCCGATCCGGTGCGCGTGAAGGAGATGCGCCGCTTCGCGATCGCGATGACCATGCTATTTGCGATGGTGATGCTCTATGGCTGGCAGCACCTCTCTTCGATTGAGATTGGCTATCGCGTCGAATCGGAGAAGCAGCAGCTGCTGCAGCTCCAGGAGCAGAATCGCCAGCTTGGTCTGAATGAAGCTCAGCTTTGCGACCTGAACCGGCTGGATCGCGAGGCACGCCGGCTGGGCATGGATGCGCCGCATCCCGGTCAGGTAGTTCGTCCGGAGAGCGGATTGGATATGGATCTGGGGCCGGGTGCGCCGGTGATGGCGCAGGTCCGCATGCAACCGTAATTGTTACAAGCCTGGCCAGGAGAGCCAGTTCCACTTGAAGGGCTTCTCATTCGTTCCCGGCCAGCAGAACACGCGCGCAGTCGTTGCGGCACCGCGACGGCTGCGCTTTTTCTTTGTCGCGCTGATCTTTGCCGGCTGGGCCGTGGTGATTCTTGGGCGGCTGGTATGGCTCCAGGTAGTTACGTATAGCGAATACGTGGACCTGGCGGCGCGCCAGCAGCAGCGCACCTTTCAGGTGGCGCCGCGCCGCGGCGTCCTGTATGACCGCAACCTGCACGAGCTGGCGATGACCGTGCTGGTGGACTCGGTCTACGGTGTGCCTACCGAGATTCAGGACAAGGATGGCACTGCGGCAGCACTGGCCCGCGTCGTTCACGCCGATCCGACCGATGGCTTCACCACCGCACACCAGATCGACGCGCGTCTTCATGCCTCGCGGAGCTTCGCCTGGATCGCGCGCAAGCTCGATCCGGCCACGGTTGCGCGGGTAAAGGCACTCAACCTGAAAGGCATTTACTTTCAGAAAGAATTCAAGCGCTTCTATCCGAACGAGGCGCTGGCTGCGCAGGTGCTTGGCTACGTCGGCACGGATGATGATGGATTAGGCGGCCTGGAGCGGCGCTTCGATCACGATCTGCACGGCACGCCCGGCCACATGCTGACTGCGGTGGATGCCAAGCACCATGTGCTGGGCAGCGAGGCGCGCGAGCCCGAGCCGGGCGACAACCTGATGCTCTCGATCGACGAGAACATCCAGTTCATGGCGGAGCGCGCGCTGGATCACGCGATGCAGAGAGTGAAGCCCCTCAACGGGACGATCGTCATCCAGGACACGCATACCGGACAGATCCTTGCCCTGGCCATGCGGCCCACTTATAACCCCAACGATTTCCGGCACGCGTCGACCAGCCTCTTGCGCAATCATGCGGTGAGCGATATCTACGAGCCAGGATCGACCTTCAAGCTGGTGACCTATTCGGCGGCGCTCGATGGGGCCGGCGTCCAACCGACAGACATGGTCGATTGCCAGGGAGGACAGATCACGCTCTTTGGCCGGACCATCCATGACGATGCATCGGATCGCGGCCTGGGCGTGGTGACGGTACAACGCGCGCTCGCAGTTTCCAGCGACGTGGCCGCGGTGAAGATGGCGCTGAAGCTCGGGCCGGAGCGCTTCTACTCCTATATCCACGCGTTTGGCTTTGGCTCACGCACCGGTATCCAATTGCCCAGCGAGACGCGCGGGCTGCTTCGTCCCACCAAGCGCTGGGGCGCCACCAGCATCGGCTCGCTGGCTATAGGACAAGAGGTCGGCGTGACGCCGCTTCAGCTTGTCAGCATGGTCTCTACCATCGGCAACGGCGGAACGTATCTGCCGCCGACTATCCTTCTCGACACCTCAAAGCAACTGAAGCCGGGCGAGCAACTGAAGCCGATGGCGTTTCATCCGGAGCAGGAGCTGCCCGATCCGTTGCCCAGCGGCGCGCATCGCGTGATCTCGCCACTGACCTCGGCGAAGATGCGCAAGATGATGGAGAGCGTCGTGCTGGAGGGCAGCGGTCGCAATGCGGCGCTGGATGGCTACTCTGCCGCAGGGAAGACCGGTACAGCGCAGAAGATCGACGTCCTGACGCACACCTACTCGCACACCAAGCACATCGCCTCCTTCGTAGGCTTTGCGCCGGTAAACAATCCGGCGATCAGTATTGCGGTCATCATCGATTCGTCAACGGTGGGCAATTATCACGGGGCGTTTGTTTCGGCGCCGGTGTTCAAGGAAGTTGCGCAAGAGGTGTTGGAATACCTGGGTGTGCCGCACGATGAGCCGATGCACGCGCAGCCGGCGACTCCGCCGCAGGACGTTGCCGAGGATGACCAGCCACAAGATACCGGCGATCTGCAGGCGCTCTTTGCCGAGGTGAACAATCTTCCCGCCGACGATCCGTTGCGCTCGGCTGACACGCAGCAAACGGCCGCAGTCTCCTCCGATGGCGAGTCGCACGGCGTCTCGACCACGGCAACGGTTGCGGCCGCGCCGGCCCCGACCCCCACCCCTACCCAGATCGCCGGTAGCAGCGATACCGCCGGACTGCACGACCTAGCGCCGCCGCAGCCTGCCTCAGCTCCTGCCGATAGCGACGAGACTTTGCCCGTCGCACGACCGGAAAGCGGCACGTTGGTAACGGACACGAAGAATCGCGTGTCGGTGCCGTCCTTTGCAGGCGCATCGGTGCGCCAGGTGGTGGAACGCGCTGGAACGGCAGGGCTCGGGGTGCAAGTGCTGGGCAATGGGCTGGCGCGGGATCAGGCTCCTGGCGCAGGCACGCTGGTGCCGATGGGCACGCAGATTGTTGTTCGGTTTGCGCGTTAATGCAAAGGTGCGGTTTGCGCGTTAGCGTAGAGACGCGGTTCGCACGATAAGATTCCACCACGATGCCGGTCCCAGTGACATTCAGTGAAGCGTTGCGCAGTGTTGAAGTGCTGCGCCGCATGGGCGACGATGTCGCCGTCACCGGCGTGGAGTATGACTCCCGCTGCGTCGAGCCGGGTTCGCTCTTCGTCGCGATGCGGGGAGAGACGACGGATGGCAATCGCTACATCGAACAGGCTGTCGCGCGTGGCGCAGTCGCTGTTGTAACCGATTCCGCCGCCGCTTACGACGCTACAGCCAACGGACCGCTCGAGGTCGCAGTTGCGGAAGTTCCGCATGGGCGGCGTGCGCTTGCGACCGTTGCCGCCAATGTCTTTGGGCATCCCGAGCAGAAGATTCGCCTCAGCGGTGTGACCGGCACCAACGGCAAGACCACGACAGCTTATCTGCTGGAGCAATTGCTTCGAGCCGCCGGGCGGTCGACGGCGCTCGTCGGCACGATCGAGTACCGCATTGCCGGCGAGGTACGCTCCGCGCCGCATACCACGCCTGAATCGCGCGACTTGCTGGCGCTGCTGGCCGAAGGTCTCGCACGCGGTGTCACGGAAGGCGTGATGGAGGTGTCGTCGCACGCGCTCGACCAGGGACGCGTCTGGGGTGTGCCATACGATGTCGCAATCTTCACCAATCTGACGCAGGACCATCTGGATTATCACGGCACGATGGAGGCGTACTTCGCGGCCAAGCGGAAGCTCTTCGACGGCTCGCAAGGCGCTGCGCCGCGCGTGGCTGTATTGAATGCCGAGGATGACACGCAGGCGGCTCTTATTGATACGGCGCAGAAGGCCGGCTCGGATATCTGGAGCTACGGTGCTGCGCGTGGAGATTTTCATGCGCGTGACATCGTCATGCGGCCGAATGGGATGCGCTTTACGTTGGTCTCTCCGCAGGGCGAAGCGCCCATCGAAGTTGCGCTGACCGGACGCGTGAATGTGCTGAATCTGCTGGCGGCAGGTGCGGCGGCGATGGCGCGGGGTCTTTCGCTTGCGCAGATTGCCGAGGCTGCGCCGAAGCTGCACGCAGTGCCCGGCCGCTTCGAGGCAGTGGATGCTGGGCAGCCGTTCACCGTAGTGGTGGACTATGCGCATACCGACGATGCTCTGCGCAACGTGCTGGCGTTGGCGCGCGATCTGGTCTCCAATCAGCGAGGCCGCGTCCTCACCGTCTTTGGCTGCGGGGGCGATCGCGATCGCACCAAGCGGCCGCGCATGGGTCGCGCCGCGGCGGAGGCGAGCGAGATCGTCATCATCACCTCGGACAATCCGCGTTCCGAAGAGCCGCGCGCGATCATCGATGAGATACTTCCGGGCACGGACGGTTTTGCGGCAACAATTGAAGTTGAGCCGGATCGTGCGAAGGCAATCGCTCTGGTTATGACCAAGGCGCGGGCCGGCGACATTGTCGTGATTGCAGGCAAAGGCCACGAGAAGACGCAGACGATTGGCAAGTTGGTACTGCCGTTCGACGATGTTGCAGTGGCGCGCGAGGCGCTCGCCTGGCTGAAAGGAAAGGCATGAAACTGTCGCTGGAGCAGATCGCGGAGTGGACCAGCGCGCAACTCGCGATCCCGCATAGCGCCCCTGCAGGCGAAGCTACCGGATATTCCCACGGTGGCGTTCACGCCACCGGCTATTCCATCGACACGCGTACCCTCGCGGCTGGCGATCTCTTCTTCGCAATTCGCGGTGAACGCTTCGATGCACATGATTTTGTTGCCGACGCGTTGAACAAGGGCGCATGTGCGGCGGTAGTGACATCGGCGAAGGCGCGCGATCTGCTGCCCGAGGCGCATGCGCACCCATTGCTTCTAGTGGAGGAGCCCCTTGTGGCCCTGCAGACGCTGGCCGCTGCGGTGCGCCGCCACTGGGGCAAGCGCGTTGTGGCGGTGACCGGCTCAGCGGGGAAGACGACCACCAAGGAAGCGATTGCCACCGTGCTGGCAACACAGTTTCGCGTGCTCAAGTCGAAGGGCAACCTGAACAACCACTTTGGCCTGCCGCTGCAGCTTTTGAAACTCGCGCCGGAAGACGAAGTTGCCGTGGTGGAGATGGGGATGTCGGCCGCCGGCGAAATTGCAGCGCTGTGCCAGATCGCCGCGCCCGACTGGGGTGTCGTCACCAATGTTGGCAACGCGCACGCAGAGGGATTTTCCGACGGCATTGCGGGAGTGGCTCGCGCAAAGTACGAGCTGGTCGCGGGACTATCGCCGCAGGCACGGGAACGTGCCGTCGCGTTTCTGAACGCGGATGATGCTTACGTTTCGCAGTTCGGTCGAGACTTCCCGGGCCGGGCCGTCTACTATGCGACGAAATCCGTCGCCGCCGCAGTTGCAGATATCCGGGCGGAAGAGATCGAGGAGCTGGGGCCGGCCGGATCGAGGTTCCGCGTCGCCACGGCCGACGACGGATCTGCATCGGTTCAGTTGGCGCTGCTGGGCCGCCACAATGTTTCAAACGCGCTGGCCGCGATCGCGGTCGGCTTGCAAGCAGGAATTCCGCTGGCGCGCTGCGTCGAGGCCATCGCCTCGCTCAAGCCCGAGGACAAACGGGGCGAGCTGATCGAGTGGCGTGGCGCGACCATCATCAATGATTGCTACAACTCCAATCCGGAGGCGCTCCAGTCCATGATCCTGACATTGGCGGCAGTTCCGGCCAAGCGGCGCATCCTGGTGGCGGGCGAGATGCTCGAACTCGGGCCGCGTGCCGCCCAACTGCATCGCGAGTGCGGTGAGGCCGCCGCCGCGGAAGGCATTGACCAGGTGATCGGCGTGCGCGGGCTGGCGCAGGAGATTGTCGCCGGCGCCAAAAACGCGGCGAGCGGCAAGACACGTGCGATCTTCGTCGAGACGCCGCAGGCGGCGGGAGAATGGTTGAAGGAGCACCTGAAGACCGGGGATGCAGTGCTGTTGAAAGCCTCCCGCGGCGTGCGGCTGGAGCAGGCGCTCGCAAGCCTGACCGCCGGCTGAACCACTGCAGCTAACCGTGCGCATGGCGTCCGGACGGTACACTAGGCGCATTCCACGCCGCCCACCGCATCTTGTCTGGCCGGCGCCGATGCGGAGGATGTTTGCTCTACTGGCTGCTTTATCAGAAGCTCTTCCCGTACTTCCGGCCATTCCGGATCTTCCGCTATCTCACTTTTCGCACTGCTTTCGCTACGCTCACGGCGCTGCTCATCGGGCTCGTCGTGGGTCCGTATGTCATCCAGAAGCTGCGCGAATTTCAGATCGGGCAGTACATCCGTGAGGAGGGTCCGCAGGCCCACCAGAAGAAGGCTGGCACTCCGACCATGGGCGGCGTGCTGATTGCGATCTCCGTCCTGCTGCCGACGCTGCTTTGGGCCGATCTCTCCGATCCGCTGATCTGGATGGTGACGCTCTCCATGCTCGCCTACGCAGCCATTGGCTTCATGGATGACTACATCAAGGTCGCGCACAAGCGGAATCTCGGACTCACCGGTCGCGCGAAGCTGGGTCTGCAGATCACGGTAAGCGCGTGCATCGGCGCGGCGCTCGTCTATCTGGAAACTCAGGGCAACTACTCAACGCGTCTGGTCGTGCCGTTTCTTAAGCGCTTTCGTCCAGACCTGGTGATCACGTCGCTACAGCACGTTCCGCATCTCTACTACCTCAGCTTCCTGCCATTTGTCCTGTTCACCGTGCTGGTCATTGTCGGGTCCAGCAATGCCGTAAATCTGACCGACGGCCTGGATGGCCTTGCCATCGGCTGCACCATCATCGCCGCGGGCGCGCTTACGGTGCTCACTTACGTCAGCGGCCACGTTGTCTTCGCCGAGTATCTGGAACTGCCGCGCATGCCGCTGGCCGGTGAGCTGACGGTATTTTGCGGATCCCTGGTGGGCGCCAGCATCGGCTTTCTCTGGTACAACGCGCACCCAGCAGAGGTTTTTATGGGCGACGTCGGCTCGCTCGCCCTGGGTGGAGCGATCGGCACCGTTGCCGTCGTCATCAAGCAGGAGCTGCTGCTGCCGTTCATCGGTGGCATCTTCGTCCTGGAGGCAGTCTCGGTCATTCTGCAGGTGGGCAGTTACAAGCTGCGTAAAAAACGCATCTTCAAGATGGCTCCGCTGCACCATCACTTTGAACTGAAGGGTTGGTCTGAGTCCAAGGTGATCGTCCGCTTCTGGATAGGTGCGCTGATCTTCGCGCTCTTCGCCCTGACGACGCTCAAACTGCGCTAGGCGCAAATGCAACGTCGCAATGCCTGTAGTCGGCAGTGTTGCGCGATCACCTCTATACCGGGGTTAGGCTCCGCGCTCTCTGCGTGTCGCGACGAAGTGGCCGTCTATGCGCGGGAAGAGTATGACAAACAGCTAACAAGCGCATGACAAGCGCGATGTCCTGAATCTCTAGGCTCCATTTCAGACCACCGGTCGGGGGAGTTTGCACGCCACCCCCAATTCAGACGGAGGTCCTGGAGTTCAGTACTATGTTCAATCTACGGAGAGCCATCGCCAGGCTACGGCCTATCCGGCAGCAGAGCACGTTCATTGCTGCTTCCCTGGTCGCCACATGTGCCGCTTTGCTGCTGCCCGCCGGCACACTCGCCCAGTCAGGCTCTTATGCGCAAACCAACATCGTGTCGGATGGCTCGGTGCCCGCACAAAAGACTGATCCCACGCTCATCAATCCGTGGGGAGTTTCCATTGGTCCGGCTTTCTGGATCGATACCGCAGGGACGGGATTCTCGCTGGTGGACGACGCAAGCGGAAACAAGCAGTTTTCGGTAACGATTCCACCTGCCATCCCAACCGAGACGGCCGGTCCGACGGGAACAGTCTTCAATGCGGATAGTACCGTCTTCGCTATTCCCGGCAGCGGATCGGCGCAGTTCCTCTTCGGTACCCTGGACGGCAGCATTGTCGCCTGGAACCAGAGCACCGCACAACCTGTCACGGTGGTCAACAACTCCGCGTCGAAAACGGCTTATACCGATATCGCTGTGGTGAAAAACAACACCGGTACCTTCCTGCTTGCGGCGAACTTTGCCGGAGGAACGGTCGATGTCTTCGACAGCACATTCAAATCCGCAAAGCTGGCGGGCAGTTTCAGTGATCCAAATCTTCCAGCGGGATACGCGCCGTTCGGAATCCACACCATCGGCAACAACGTCTATGTGACGTACGCGCAGGCAAACGCCCAGGGTCTTGAGAACGTCGGCGCCGGCCTCGGACTGGTCGATCAATTTGATCTGAACGGCAATCTGCTGGTGGAGGCCATTGTTGGCGGGAATCTGAATGCGCCCTGGGGAATGGCACTTGCGCCCGCGGGCTTCGGCACACTCGGCGGCGACCTGCTCGTCGGCAACTTCGGCGATGGCGTCATCAATGCCTATGATCCTGTGAGCTTCGCATTGAAGGGTCAGGTCACAGATACGACGAACGCTCCCATTGCGAATCCGGGGCTGTGGGAGATTGTCTTCGGCGCCGGTACCACAACGGGCAGCACTCCGGCGAATGCGGGGGATCCAAACACGCTGTACTTCGCTGCCGGCATCAACGGAGAGAAGGGTGGCTTGTTTGGTGCGATCACACCCGGGGCGCCAACTGGCACCGGTGATTTCGCGATTACTGCGCCGACGACAAACGTGAGCGTCAATGGCGGCCAAACAGCGAGCGTGGCGGTGAGCCTCACCGGCACGAACGGCTTCAATGGCGCCGTGGCTCTTTCCTGCGCCGGGCTTCCGACTGGGGCAAGCTGCAGCTTCAACCCAGCTAGCGTTACGCTTTCGGGCGCCACAGCGACGAGTGTGACCGTGGCCATCGCTACGGCGACACCAACTCCGGCGAATCCTTACTCTGCATCTCGGGACTCCGCTTCGCTTGGGACACGTGGAGTGATTCTTGCCGGGATGCTGCCATTGGGTTTGCTGGGCCTGTTCGGCTTCCGTAAGCGGTTGACCAAAGTGAGGGGTGCGCTCCTGTTGCTCGTTCTGTCCGTGCTGACGATCGGCGGAATGGCCGGCTGCGGCGGCATGAAAACCACTGCGCCAGGAACTACCACGATGACTCCAACTCCACTCGTCTCGCAGGTCACGATTAACGCGACCTCGGGATCGCTGACGCACTCAGTCGTAGTGAGTCTGACGATCAACTAACAACCAACCAACCGTACTCGGTGCGCTGAGAGGCCAAACCAGGACTCTCAGCGCCCGTTTTTTTTTTGCGATCTCGCCGGTTCGGGTTTGTCAGTTCGGGTGCGTGGCGTTGTAGCGGCGAGCCTTCGCGCGATTGCCGCAGATCTTCATATCGCACCAGCGTCGCGTGTGATTCTTGCTGGTATCGAGGAAGAGCCAGCGGCAGGTATCGGATGCGCAGGTATGCAGACGCGGCGGATCTTTCGCGAGGAGCAGGTCCAGCGCATGCTGTGCCAGCAGCAGTGCAGGGAAATCACCATTGCCCGCGAGCGTCTTCCACGCCCATACGAGATGCCCGTCTGTCCATCGCAATTCGCGATGCCGCGCACAGGCTGCCGCCCAGCCTTGTAGCTCAATCCGATCGTCCGCCGCCGGCGGCGCCCCTTCCGCCCAACGGTAGAAGACGCGCGCAAGCAACTCGCGTAGCTCGATTGCGGAGTGCAGGCTCTTCTCCTGTGAGGGCTCGGGAAGCGTGGTCAACCGCGCCGCTTCAGCATGCGTCAGAATGCCCGCCTGGCGGCAGAATCGAAGCAGCTCCGCATAGCTGGGCAGCAGCTCGCTCGGACCCGCGGGCTTAAAGCGGTCATCCAGTGTGTTCACAAAATCCAGCGCAACATGCTCCGCATTCAGCTTGAACGGCGCTTTTTTCACAGAAGAAACTTCCTAACCTCTCGAAGCTATTTTAGTGGTTATGCCATCTTATGTCGATAGAGAGGTATAACTACTTATGGCCTCATTAGCGGTTAGTGAAACCGAGACAAGCCGGACCAGCAGCCGAATGCGGACAGCGTTGGCCTTTGCCGTCATTTATCTGGCATGGGGCGCCACGTTTCTTGCTATCCGCGTCGCGGTAGGCGTCGTGCCGCCGTTTCTGGCAGCGGCGATACGCTTCCTGACTGCCGGCATCTTGCTCTATGGCTTTGTGCGGCTGCGCGGCGCGCCGGCGCCCACGCGGCGCGAATGGCGCAGCCTCGCGCTGCTGGGCACGCTGGTGATCTTTTTCGATTACAGCGCCTACTTCTGGGGCGAGCGATACGTCTCATCCGGCACTGCTGCGATGATCGCCGGCACCATTCCGCTGATTACAGGTTTGCTGGAGATGCTGGTCTTCCGGCAGCGGGCATTTCGCTGGTCCGCGCTTTCTGACCATCGCGCTTGGCTTCTGCGGAGTGGCGGTGCTGGTGTCCGGTCAGGTAAAGGGCGGTCAGCCGTTGCTGCCATCGCTAGTGCTGGTCGGTGGCTGCGTTGCGTGGTCCCTGGGAATGGTGCTCTCGCGCTCGATTCCGCTGCCCTCCTCGCGCGCCGTCGCTGCTGGCGCAGAGATGATGCTTGGCGGAGGGCTCCTGCTGCTTGCTGCTGCGATCAGCGGAGAGCTGCGTCACGTGCCGCACATTGGCTGGCGGCCAGCCATGGCGCTCGTTTACCTGATTTTCATCGGCTCTCTACTGGCCTTCACATGCTTCGTCTGGCTGCTGAGTCAGGTCTCCGCAGGCAAGGTGGCCAGCCACGCTTTCGTGAATCCATTGGTAGCCGTCGCACTCGGTGCATGGATCCTCGGCGAGCCCATCACGCGCTCCATGTTGGGCGGCATGGCGCTCATCCTGGTGAGTGTCTTCTGCATCCTGCGATTCGGAAGTGAATGAATCTCTGGAAAACGCGGCGGCAGAGCCGAGGCGATTTCCGTTAAGCTCTCTTTCGTGGAGCTCAAAGGCAGGAAGGTTCTGGTCGTCGGGTTGGGAGTGTCTGGGTTTGCGGCGGCACTCTTCCTCCGGCGGCGCGGGGCACAGGTCACGGTTTCGGACCTGCGCAGCGCAGAGGCATTGGCGAAGCACATCCCGGCGCTGCTCGATGCCGGTGTCAACGTCGAAGCGGGCGGCCATGGACATGCCACCTTCCGCCGCCAGGACCTGATCGTGCTTAGCCCGGGCGTCGCGCCGAACACGCCGGAGATGGAAGAAGCGCGGACCTTCCACATCCCGATCATTGGCGAAGTAGAGTTGGCGGCCCGCTTTCTGAAAACGGAGATTCTCTCCATCACCGGATCAAATGGCAAGACCACCACCACTGCTTTGGCAGGCGAGATCCTGAAAGCCGGCGGGCTCACGACCATGGTCGGCGGCAATATCGGATTGCCGGCGATCGACCTGGTGGACCTGCCGGAGAACCAGCCGGGCGCGTGGAGCGTGCTTGAACTGTCCAGCTTCCAGCTGGAAACGGTAGACACTTTCCATCCGAAGATCGCGGTGCTACTGAACCTGACGCCGGACCATCTCGATCGGCATGGCAATATCGAAAACTATGCTGCCGCCAAGGAGCGGATGTTTGCGCGCCAGACCGCGGAGGACTATCTCGTCCTGAATGGCGATGATGCGCGCGTCCAGCAGGCCGCCAGCCGCGCCGCTTCGCAGGTGTTCTGGTTCAGCCGGAGCAAGCTGGTGCGCCAGGGTGCGTGCGTGCACCAAGGCATCGTCGTCTTTCGCAGCTCGGAAAGCTCCTCGCTGGAGCCGGTGCTGCCCGTCGAAGCGATTCCGCTCAAGGGTGCGCATAACGTGGAGAATGTGCTGGCTGCTGTGTGCGCGGCGCGGCTGGCGGGGGTGAATGCAGAGACCATCGCCGATGCAATACGCAGCTTCCGCGCAGTGGAGCACCGGCTGGAGTTCGTCGCAACGGTGCGCGGTGTGGATTATTACAACGACTCCAAGGCCACCAACGTCGACTCCACCATGAAGGCGATCGAGTCCTTTCCCGGCCGGATTCATTTGATCCTCGGCGGCAAAGATAAGAAATCCGACTACACCACGTTGCGTCCGTTGCTGCACGAGCGTGTAAAGCGCGTCTACACCATCGGCGCCGCAGCGGAAAAAATCGAGGCGCACATCGCGGGCGCGGTCGACGTGGTCCATGCCGAGACACTTCCCACCGCCTTGGCGAAGGCGCATGATGCTGCAGAGGCGGGTGACGTCGTTTTGCTGGCCCCGGCCTGCTCCAGCTTCGACCAGTTCGAAAATTATGAGCAGCGCGGCCGCGTTTTCAAACAGCTGGTGACGGCACGAAAGGAAGCGGAAGGGAAGTAGATGGCGAAGCGGGTCGGCGTCGATAAATGGATGTTCTGCGTCACCCTGCTGCTGGTGCTCTTCGGCCTCGCCATGGTTTTCAGTTCTTCCGCGGTGATGGCGAAGGAGCGCTTCGGCTCCTCATACTACTTTGTGGAGCGCCAGGCAGCCTGGGCAATCTTCGGGCTGATCGGCATGGTTGTGCTGATGCACATCGACTATCGCCGCTATAACAAGCCAAACGTCGTCTTTCCCACGGTTGCAGTGACCGTGCTGTGTCTGCTGGGCGCCTTTCTCATGCGCGATTCGCATGCGACGCACCGCTGGATTCGCTTCGGCATCTTCTCCTTCCAGCCTTCCGAGATTGCGAAGCCAGCGCTCGTGCTCTTTTTGGCGTGGTTTCTGCAGGACCGCATGCAGCAGATTGAGGACTGGCGCAACACCTTGCTGCCGGCCGCGCTGCCGAGTCTGCTTTTCATTGGACTGATCCTCAAAGAACCGGATCTCGGTACTGCGCTGGTCTGCGCAACGGTGACGGCGATGATGCTCTACCTCGCCGGGATGGAGAAGAAATACTTCGCTTATGGCGCGGTTGCCGCCGCACCGGTGCTCTATTGGATGCTCTTCCGCGTGCCCTGGCGCCGCGCGCGCATTCTGGCCTTCCTGAATCCCTGGAAGGACCCGCAGGGTTCGGGCTTTCACACCATTCAGTCGCTGATCGCTGTGGGCACGGGCGGCCTGCGCGGACTTGGATATATGGAGGGCCGGCAGAAGCTTTTCTATCTGCCTGAGCCGCACACCGACTTCATCTTCGCGAATATCGCGGAGGAGCTTGGATTGCTGGGCGCCGTGGTCATCATCGCGCTCTTTGTCACGCTGGGCTATCGCGGGCTGCGGACGGCGAGCCTTTCGAAGGACCCATTCGCCCGCTTTCTCGCCTTCGGCATCACGGCGACGATTCTCATCCAGGCATTCTTCAACGTAAGCGTGGTGCTGGCGCTGGTGCCGACAAAAGGCATCACGCTGCCTTTCATCTCCTATGGCGGCACGTCGCTCTTCTTTACGCTGGCCAGCGTCGGTGTGCTGCTGAATCTTTCGCGCGAGATTGACTAGCTTGTCGGAAAGCCTGCGCGTCATGATCGGCGGCGGCGGTACGGGTGGCCATGTTATTCCTGCGCTCGCTATTGCGCGTGCCTTGCGCGACCAGCACGGGGCCGAGGTGCGGATGGTGGGCACCGCCCGCGGTCTCGAAACCAAGCTGGTGCCCGAAGCCGGATTCAAGCTGGAACTGGTGCAAGCCGGTCAACTGAAGAACGTCAGCCTGGCGACGCGGGCGCGGACCGCCTTTGATCTTCCACGCGGCGTCCTGCGCTGCATCGCGCTGCTGCGTGAATTTCGCCCGCACGTTGTGATTGGCGTGGGCGGATATGCCTCCGGCCCCGCGATGCTGGCTGCTTTTCTGCTGCGCGTCCCGATGATGGCCTACGAGCCGAATGCGGCGCCCGGACTCGCGAATCGCTTGATTGGCAAGCATGTGGATGCGGCTGCGGTGAACTTTGAGCAGACACGGCACTTTTTCCGCAATGCCGAAGTGACGGGCGTTCCCGTTCGCGAAGCCTTCTTCTCGCTGCCGGAGCGCGTCAACGATGGTTCACAGCACCTGCTGATCTTCGGTGGGAGCCTGGGCGCGCGCGCGCTGAATCAGGCGATGCCTCGGGTGGTTGCGCCGCTGCTCGAGAAGCTGCCGCGGCTGACGATTCTGCACCAGGCCGGCGCGAAACACGCGGAGGCCACACAGGCGGCGTACGCAGCCAGCGGCGCCGATCCGTCACGCTGGGAGGTCCGGCCATTTCTGGATGACATGCCCACGCGTTTTGCTGATGCCGACCTGATCCTGTGCCGCAGTGGCAGCTCGGTCGCAGAGCTGGCCGCGGCAGGGAAGCCGTCCTTGCTGGTGCCGTTTCCGTTCGCCGCCGACGACCATCAGCACAAGAATGCGCTGATCTTTGCCGAGGCCGGCGCCGCGGTGCTGCTGCCCGAGTCTGAGCTTACCGACGAGCGGCTTACGACGGAGTTGACCAGCCTGCTGAGCGATCCCGCACGGCTGCATGAGATGGGGTCGCGAGCCAAGACGCTGGCGCACCCGGATGCACTGCAGAGAATCGCGGCGATGGCGGTTCGCCTGGCTGAGAAACGCCGCTGAAAAGCGAAAGGCCGGCAGCAGTAGCTACCGGCCTTATTCAAGTGCTCGGCTGATTTAGCGGTGTCCGCCGCCGCCGTGGCCGCCGCCACCACCGTGGAACCCACCACCACCGCCGCCGTGGAAGCCGCTCATGCCACCGCCGCCATGGAAGCCGCCGCCAGGAGTACCGCCGTGGAAGCCGCCGCCGGGAGTACCGCCATGGAAGCCACCACCAGGAGTACCGTGAAAGCCGCCACCCGGCGTACCGCCGTGGAAGCCGCTGTTACCACGGAAACCAGTATTGCCACCGCGGAAACCGTTATAGGGATGCCCGACGGCGCCACCGCGATAGCCTACGCCGCCGCGTCCATAGCCGTAGCCGTGGCCATACCCGTGACCGTATCCATAACCATGACCCCAGCCGCGTCCGTAATAGCCGCTGTGCCAGTACCCGCCACGTCCCCAGTATCCGTGACCCCAATATCCGCCATACCACGGGCCTGCTCCGATGAAGAGACCACCGATAAACCAGCTAGGACCGTAGAAGCCATAAGGAGCGCAGGAATACGGGTAGTAGCTGTAGTATCCGTAGGGGCAAACCGGAGCCGGACCGTACGCATACGCAGGAGCATATCCCTGATCGGCATATCCGCCATCGTCGTAGCCATAGCCCTGATCATCTTGCGCCTGCGCGCGCTGCGTCAGCGCCAATGGCGCGGCCAGCAAGCCTAACGCGAGTACCCATCCGAAAAACCTTCTCATATCGCTTCCCCCATTCGGCTCCCGTCTAGCTGCTAACCTGAGTAGCCGTCGCGGTGCGTGGTGAGCTGCGGTTAGTGCTGCTTCACCCAACCAATATGACCCAGCTGGCGTATAAAAGTTGCGTAAATGCGCCGGCTGCTAGAGTAGCCCTTAGCTCTTTATGTTTGCCAAGGCGCAGCGCGTTCATTTCATTGGGATTGGCGGTATCGGCATGAGCGGCATAGCCGAAATTCTGCTGAATCTCTGCTATCCAGTCTCCGGCTCCGATCTGAAGCGGTCACCTGTCACCGAGCGGCTGGCCGGGTTGGGGGCGACAGTCTTCGAGGGCCACGCGGCAGCGAATGTGGTGGGTGCAGCGGTGGTGGTGGTCAGTTCTGCCGTCAATGAGGCCAACCCGGAGGTCGTGGAGGCGCGCCGCAGCAAGGTACCGGTGATCCAGCGCGCCGAAATGCTGGCCGAGCTGATGCGGCTGAAGTACGGCATCGCGGTCGCGGGAATGCATGGCAAGACCACGACTACTTCGATGATTGCAGCGGTGCTGGCGGGCGGCGGCCTGGATCCCACAATTGTGGTCGGCGGCCGCATCGACGCGATGGGCTCGAACGCCCGGCTGGGTAAGTCCCAATACCTTGTAGCGGAGGCGGATGAGAGCGATCGCTCGTTCCTGAAGCTCTCGCCGATTCTCGGCGTGGTCACCAACCTGGATCGCGAGCACATGGACTGCTACCGCGACATGGCCGATGTCGAGGAGGCGTTTGTCTCCTTCATGGATCGTGTGCCGTTCTATGGTGCGGTCACGGGATGCATCGACGATCCGCTGCTCGCGGCCGTGCTCCCGCGTGTGCGCCGCCGCGTGTATACCTACGGGTTTACTGCGGGTGCGGATTTTGTCTGCCGCCTGCTGCCTACTGGCGAGGGCGCACGTTCGCGTTTTGAAGTCGTGGCTGCGGGACATGTGTTGGGCGCCTTTGCGCTTCATGTGCCCGGACGGCACAACGTGCTGAATGCAACTGCGGCAGTTGCGATCGGAACACAGCTCGAAATTGCGCCGGCGGCGATCGCGACCGCGCTGGCAGAATTTCGCGGGGTGGACCGGCGCTTTCAGTTGAAAGGAATGGCGCGTGGCGTGACCGTTGTTGACGACTACGGCCATCACCCGACCGAGATTCGCGCCACGCTCGCCGCAGCGCGGGATTGCGGCTACAAGCACATCCATGTCATCTTCCAGCCGCACCGCTACACCCGCACAAGAGACCTGATGGAGGAGTTCGCCGGCGCCTTCGATGACGCGGACTCTGTAGAGATGCTGGACATCTACGCAGCCAGCGAGGAGCCGATCCCCGGTGTCGATGCTGAGGCGCTGACGATGAAGATTCACCGCCCGCGGGTTCGCTACGCCGGAGATGCCGCTACCGCTGTCGATGCCGTAACCCGCCGCGCCCAGGATGGCGACCTGATTATGACCCTCGGTGCGGGCAGCGTCTCGCAACTTGGCCCGCAGGTGCTGGAAACGTTAGGGACGGGCCGCCTTGTCGTCAAAGGCGCCGGCGCGGAATAGGCCGGAGAGCGTCTTCCGAACCGCCAAGCTGCGCGAGTTTCCGGGCGCTCGATTTCTCGATCAATGCCAGCAAGCTCTGCTGGACCAGCAGAGAATGCTGTTCAATCCCGGTCAGCTCTTTCGCGCTATGGAGTAATTCGTCGTCAAGCGTCACCGTGATGCGCATGCCCTCGTCCTCTCCATCGCCTGCCTTGCTGGGTTTAAGCTAGCTTAAGCTGGTATATACTAGCTTATATGATCGAGGTTGGTGCGTTTCAGGCGAAGAACACCTTGGGCTCCCTGCTGGACCGGGTAGAGAACGGCGAAGAGATCGTCATCACGCGGCATGGTCGTCCCGTTGCGCGTCTCGTGCCTGAGACCGGGAAACGGGATGTGGCGGCGGCTAAAGCCGCTTTGCAACGTATTCGCGACCGGGCGAAAGGCGGCGGGGGATTTGACTGGGAGGAGTTGAAGGTGCTTCGTGACACCGGGCGCCCGTGAGCCTTGTCCTCGATGCTTCGATCACGCTCGCTTGGGCATATGTGGAGGAAACTACCCCGGAGATTCGGAAAGTTTTCGAGCAGGTGGCGGAGATCGGAGCGTGGGTGCCTTCGCTGTGGCGGCTTGAGATTGCCAATGCGCTGGAACTGAATATGCGGCGGGGCAGACAAGATGCTGCTTTTCGTAAGGCAACGCTCGGGGATCTTGACGAACTACCGATCGCTATCGATGCAGAAACGGATCGACAGGCCTGGACGTCCACGCTTCGCGTCGCCATTCTTCATAAGTTGACCGTCTACGACGCGGCTTATCTCGAACTGGCGAAGCGGCGCCATATTCCACTGGCTACATTGGATCGCGAATTGAGAAAAGCTGCCGCGGCTGAAGGCGTGCATCTGCTTGGCCTGTGAGCTCACCACGGTTACCGTTGCTCTACGGGTACCTCGCTCGATTTCGGCTGCACTATGCACAGGGCGCTTTGGGATACTGCAGGGTATAGTGGCCCAAGGCGATTCTCACGACCTGGCTCGGGCGTGGCGAAAGTAGAACAACAATTCAGCCGCGCGGCAGCGACTCTGGCGGATGCGGAAGGCTTCGATGATGTCTTCCGTCCGCACGCGGTCAGCCGGCCGCGACCTCCCTCCCCCTTTCAGGAGACGGGCTCGGTGCGCCCTCTCGGCGACGACGAGGACGATGAGCTGCCCGTCCTGCGGACGCGTCGGCGCGTCCCCGTCAAGCGTGGCCCCATGCCGCGCGGACGGCTCGGCCGCATCCTGGTCCTCGGCGGAGCAATCGGGATTGTTGCGCTGGTGATCGCGATCTGTGTCGCGGTGCACAGCTTCTTCATGACGGACGCGCGCTTCCGCATCGACACCGCCTCCTCTATCCAGGTGCTGGGGAATAGCCAGGTGACCCGGCCGGAGCTGCTCTCCGTCTTTGGCGGCGATATTGGCCGCAACATCTTCCACGTGCCGCTGGCTTTGCGCCGCGCCGAGCTGGAACAGCTTCCCTGGGTGGAGCACGCAACGGTCATGCGTCTGTTGCCCAACCAGCTTCGCGTCGCGGTCGTCGAGCGCGTGCCGGTTGCCTTTGTGCGTGCCGGAAATCAGATTGGATTGGTGGACAAGCAAGGTGTTCTGCTGGACATGCCACCGGCGATGATGGCAGCCAAGCGATACTCCTTTCCTGTAGTCACCGGCATCCTGCCCCAGCAGAGCGCGGAAGATCGCGCATCGCGCATGCGGCTCTATGCCGATTTCATGAATGCGCTGAACTCTACCGGCGGCGCGGCATCCTCGCAATTGAGCGAGGTCGATCTCTCCGATCCAGAGGACGTGCGGGTGCTCTTGCCCTCAGCCGGGTCGGATTTGCTGGTGCACTTTGGCAGCGATGACTTCGCCGCACGATGGCAACGGCTGGAAGAGAAGCTGCCTGGGTGGCGGCAGCAGTATCCGCATCTGGCCGGAGTGGACCTGCGCTACCAGCGGCAGACGGTGCTGGAGATGGCAAAGTCGGGGTTGGATGATGCGCCCGCGGCGAATCCCAATTCGGCACAGGCAACGGCGGCGGTTGCGAAAAGGCCTGGAGCCAAACCAGCCACACACAACCATGCCTCCATCCAAAGAGCGATGCCTCATCGGGACAAACCGGCTGCGACCCGGGTTGTGAAGAAGACTTCCAATGCAACCAGAAAGCCGGCTCACAAACCCGTGGCCGCCCACCGGGACACAAACGGATGAACGCACCGGAACGCAATGACGGCTTAATTACGGTGCTCGATGTGGGCAGCTCGCGGGTGCGCGTGGTGGTGGCCGAGGTGGTCGATGGCGCACTGCGGCATCGCGGACACGGTTCGACGGCAGCCAAGGGCATGCGCAAGGGGCTGGTCGCAGAACTCGCTCCGGCGGCGCGTTCCATCATCCAGGCTGCGGATATGGCAGAGCAGAGCGCGAATGCCATCCTGGCGCATTGCGTTGTTGGGATAGGTGGGCCGCATGTGCGCGGCGTCAACAGTCGCGGCGGCATTAGTCTGGGAACACGCATGCGGGAGATCACGCGCGAGGATGTGCGGGCCGCTGTCGATCGCGCGCGTGCCGTCTCGCTGCCTGCGGAGCGTGAGCTCATTCATCTGCTGCCGCAGCAGTTCATTTTGGACGAGCAACCAGGCATTCACGATCCCGTTGGCATGATCGGCAATCGGCTGGAGGTGAACCTGCACCTCGCCACCTGCTCTGCCAGCGCTGCGCAGAGTCTCGTCACCTGCGCGAATAAGGCCGGTCTTGAAGTGACGGACACTGTTTTTGAAGGCGTGGCCGCGGCGGAGGCGATTGTCTCTGCGGATGAGCGTGAGCTGGGTGTCTGCCTGATCGATATCGGCGCGGGGTCGTCGGAAGTCGTCGTCTTTTTCGAGGGTGCGGTCGCACACACTGCCGTCGTCCCGATCGGCGGCGATCACTTCACCAATGACATTGCTGTCGGCCTGCATGTTTGCGTGGAAGAGGCGGAGTTTCTCAAGCAGCACTACGGCAACTGCGTCGTCACGGCGATTTCTTCCTCCGCCGAGGTAGAGATCAGCGGCACGCCGGGACACGGTCCGCGCACGATTCCGCAGCGGCAGATCGCGGAGATTCTTGAACCGCGCGCGCGTGAGCTCTTCCACATGCTGCGCGATAACTTACGTTCGGGCGGCGTGCTGGAGGCGCTGGGCGCGGGCTGCATTTTGACCGGCGGCGGCGCGCGGCTGGCTGGCCTGCTCGATTCAGCGGAGAGCCTGCTCCATGTACCGGCCCGGCTGGGCTATCCGGCGGCACTCTCCCGCATGCCGGAAGAACTGATACAGCCAGAGTACGCAACCGCCATCGGCATGCTGCTGTATACGCATCGGACGCGTGTGCTGAAGGCGGCGGAAGACCACAGTTTGCGCGCGAAGCTGCGGGCGATTTTTGCCGGAAGTTTGTAGAGATAGGGAAATAGGGAGAAGGGAATAGGGAGCAGAAGAACGCGGGATGCGAGGCATGAACCGCGAACCGCAAAAACTCCCTATTCCCTGTTTCCCTCCTCCCTGTTTTGCCCTGTGGAGAAAAAGCACTAGAAAAGCCGAGGAAACAGGAATAAAAGCAGTAATAGCACGGAATACAGCAGCGAGATGGGAGCAGTGAGCCGATGAATGATCCAGAGGAGATCCGCATTCAGTACAACGACGAGGTGCCGCGCGGCGCAAAGATCAAGGTGATCGGCGTGGGTGGCGGAGGCGGCAACGCGGTGAATCGCATGATTGCGGCCAAACTGGAAGGCGTCGAGTTCATCGCCGCGAATACGGATGTGCAGGCGTTGCAGCTTTCGCAGGCGCCGGTGAAGCTGCAGCTTGGCGTCAAGCTGACCAGCGGTCTCGGTGCGGGCGCGAACCCGGACGTGGGACGGCGTGCTGCGCTTGAAGATTCCGAGAAAATTATCGAGGCTCTCGAAGGCGCGGACATGGTCTTCGTCACCACCGGTCTTGGCGGCGGCACCGGTACCGGCGCGGCTCCGGTCATTGCCTCATTGGCCAGCGAGATGGGTGCCCTGACGGTAGCGGTTGTGACGCGTCCCTTCGGCTTTGAAGGCAAGCGGCGCATGCAGCAGGCCGAGCGCGGCATGCAGGAGCTGCTGGAGGCGGTCGACACCATGATCGTGATCCCCAACGAGAAGCTGCTGGTGGTCGCGAAGGACGCGGGCTTCTTCGAGAGTTTCCGCGTAGCAGACGATGTGCTGCGCCAGGGTGTGCAGGGCATTTCGGACATCATCACCATCCCGGGCATCATCAACCGCGACTTTGCCGACGTGAAAACGACCATGCACGGCATGGGTTATGCCGTCATGGGCACGGCGATGCGCTCCGGGGCAAACCGCGCCGTGGAAGCGGCGCAGGCGGCCATGGCTTCGCCGTTGCTTGAAGCCGGCGCGATCGACGGCGCGAAGGGCATCCTGATCAACATCTCGGGCTCCAGCAATCTGAAGCTGAGCGAGGTGAACGAGGCTTCCACCCTGATCCAGAACGCCGCGCATGAGGAGGCGAACATCATCTTCGGCGCGGTGCTCGACGAGAGCATGGGGGACGAGGTGAAGATCACGGTGATCGCGACCGGCTTCCGGCAGGACCTTCCCAGCCGCGAAGAATCGTCACGTGATACGCGGTCGCTTAAGCCGGAAGCTCCAGCCTTCCTGAACCTGGACGTTCGTCCCGCAACGCCGCGTTTTGCCAGCGAGGTTGCCGCGGAAGCCACACGGGTGCCCGTCCCTGAGCCGGTTGGAGCAGGAGTGGGAGCAGCGACCTACGCATCCGGATTCAGCGGGCAATCTTTTGCCGGTGCGGAGTCGCCTAATTTCGAACCTATCGCGCCGCATGCTCCGGCGGTGAAGGAGCGCAAGGAAGCGGCCTCCACACCCGAGGATTCGGCCATTGGAGGATTCCTGGAAACGCTCACTGCAGATGACAAACGAGCCCGGGAGCGGCGGCGTGCGGAAGAATCGGAACTGGAAGAGCTGGATGTGCCTGCGTTCATGCGCAAGGGCGGACGCTAGGTCACAGAGCAGCGAATTAGGCAGATGCGGTGCGGTTTTTCATCCAGATGAATCGCACCGCCTGGTTCTCCAGCGGGTTCCGGGAATCCGCTTTGATACACTGAGGCATCCCACTAAAGCTTAGGGTACCTTCCTCCTTCCGGTACTAGTACCGAGGTAAGTACCGGAGTTGTAATGTGTAGAACGCTCAACCGGCGGGACGGGTAAGCTAGATTCCAGAGACGGGGATTGCAGTTGCGGCGAATCTGCCGGTCTGTCGTATCCCCGCTACACTGGATACTCATCCGGGTTGAATCCAGCAGGGGCTTCTCTCAATGGGTCGGATCACTACATTTTTTCTCACTGTCGGAGTGGCTGTCGGGCTTGCCGGCGCTGTTGCGCCCGCCCATGCCACGGCCACCACCGTCCACCACCGGAGGACGGCTCGGATCCGTTCGACCCATAAGACAGTGCATGCTGCGGCGACGCGGCTGGTGCGCGGCCGCGATGGAAAGATGCATCGCGTGGCTGTCCGCCATCGCTATTACGAGCATTTCACCGGCGACTCCTTTGCTGAGTCCGACATCACGGCGGGCGACATCACCGCGGGTGAAGATCCGGTGGTCCGGGCAGCAGCGATTGCCGCGCTGGGCAACATGAACGGAACGGCAGTCGCCATAGACCCAAGCACTGGCCGCATCCTTGCGATGGTGAACCAGAAGCTGGCGCTTTCGAGCGGTGCAGAGCCCTGCTCGACCATCAAGGTCTCAGTGGCGCTCGCGGCATTAGAAGAGGGAATCGTCACCAAGGACACGCCGGTAAATCTGGGTGGCTGGTCCATGAGCATGACCGAGGCGCTGGCCCACTCGAACAATCTTTACTTTGAGACCATCGGTCGCCGCCTGGGCTTCGAGCGCGTCCGACACTACGCTAATCGGTTTGGCCTGGGCGAACTGGCCGGCTGGAACATCCCTGGCGAGCAGTTGGGCGTGTATCCCAACCAGGAATTGCCGGAGAAGCTGGGCGGCGTAGGCCGCATGTGCTCCTTCGGTCAGAGCATCTCGATGACCCCGCTGCAATTGGGCGCGCTGACTGCTGCGATCGCGAATGGCGGCACGCTGTATTACCTGCAGCATCCCACTACGGCGGCAGAGGCAGTCAACTTCACACCGCGTGTGAAGCGCGAACTGAACATCAAGCCATTCATTCCAGACGTGGCCAGCGGCATGGGCGGTGCAGTGTCCTATGGCACGGCACGCTCGCTGCGCGCCAATTTCAACGAGCTTCCCGTGCTGGGCAAGACCGGCACCTGCTCGGACAATGGAACGCGCTTCGGCTGGTTTACCTCCTATGCGGACACGAACTACGGCCGCATCGTGACCGTCTTCTTCCTCGAAGGCGGCCGGCCGACCTTCGGCCCCAAGGCTGCGGAGCTGACCGGCATTTTCTATCGCAATCTGTGGGACCGCAGCTACTTTGCCGAGAAGAACCCTTCCGAAGCTCCTGCGGCCGGTGCGATGGGACAGCCCTCTACAGCGAGTGGGGCAATTCAGTAGCACCCCAGGATTCAGCTTTCAGGAAATGAATCGCACACAACGGCCTCCCATGTGGAGGCCGTTATCATTTGCAACATGAAGCTGCATCCCACACCAGCATGAAGATCCTGACTGCGGCAGAGATGCGTGCGGCCGACGCGGCCACAACGGCGGAATACGGCATAGCCTCCATGTCGCTCATGGAGAATGCCGGCGCAGCTGTGGCGCGCTTCGTGCTGCAGGAGCTGCCGGAAGCCGAGCGTGGGGGCATGCGCATTATTGCGCTCTGCGGAAAAGGCAACAACGGCGGTGACGGATTCGTAGCTGCGCGAATTCTGGCGGAGGCCGGCTGCGATGTCGGCGTGCTGCTGTTGGGGCATGCCGCGGAGCTCAAGGGAGATGCGCGGATCGCCTTTGAACGGCTGAGCGCCGCGGAGCTGGTGCCGGTGGAAGCTGCCGATGAAGCCGCTTTGGCCGCGCCCGCCATTACGCAATTGCTGGATGGCGCAGACCTGTTTCTGGACGCAGTGCTGGGCACCGGCTTCCGACCCCCCATCCGTGGAGTGGCTGTAGCTCTGGGCGAGCGGCTGTCCGCCCATGGTGAGACGCCGGTTGTCAGTGTGGACCTGCCTTCCGGCTGGGACGCCGACAGCCGGGCGATGCAGCAGCAGGGCGCCTATCGCTCGAACGCGGTGGTGACGTTTACCGCGCCCAAGCTGGCGCAAATTTTTGGGTTTCTCACGCGCGGCCCGGTTGTGGTCGCACCGATCGGATCGCCAGATGCGGCTGTCCGGTCGGATACGGGACTGCATTGGGCGGGCAGCGCCAAGCGCGTGGCCGAGGCGCCACGCCCCCCTGACAGCAACAAAGGCAAGTTCGGTCATGTGGGCATCATCACGGGGGCACGCGGACGCGCCGGCGCCGCCGCAATGGCCAGCTATGCGGCGCTTCGGGCGGGCGCGGGCCTGGTGACGGCAGGCGTTCCGGAATCGATCCTGAATACGGTGGCGGCCATTGCGCCGGAGCTCATGACAGAGCCGCTGGCCGAGACGGCGAAGGGCAGCATCGCGCTGCGCAACCTGGAGGGCGATGCCGGCCGGGCGCTGCTGGAAAAGAGAACTGTCATCGCCATTGGGCCGGGGCTGGGGCAGGAGCCGGAGGCGCAGCAGTTTGCGTTGCGGCTTATCGAGCTATGCGGCGCGCAGGAGAAGCCGATCCCGATGGTGCTCGATGCCGATTGCCTGAACGCCATCGCGCAGCACAAGTACGCGCTCGACGGCCATGGCCGGACCATCGTGCTGACACCCCACCCTGGCGAGATGGCGCGGCTGGTCGGCAAATCCATCGCCGAAGTCGAAGCCGACCGTGAGGGCATCGCGCGCGCTTACGCCACAGAACATCACGTCACATTGGTGCTCAAGGGGTGGAGGACGCTGATCGCGCATCCGGATGGGCGCATTGCGGTGAATACGACTGGCAATCCGGGCCTGGCCAAGGGGGGCAGCGGCGATATCCTGACCGGAATTGTTGCGGCGATGCTCGCGCAGTACAAAGGGAATACGGCTGAGGCAAATGTCGCTGAGGCGGTCGAGGCGGCGATCTATTTGCATGGTCTCGCAGCAGATTTCGCTGTCGTCCATCGTGATGAGCACACGTTGCTGGCAACCGAGGTGTGCACGTATCTGGACCAAGCCTTTCGTTTCCGGGCCACGCAGCGCGACGGAATTACCTGGCTGCAGGGTCTGCCCGGTATGCTGAAGTCGTACGACCATGAGGGCACCCGATGACCACAGCGCCGACCGAGTTTGTCACTCACAGCAGCGCGGAGACGATCGAAGTCGGACGGAAGTTGGCGGCGCTTCTCATTCCGCCGAAGTTCCTGATCCTGCGCGGAGACCTGGGCGCGGGAAAAACTACGCTGGTGAAGGGAATCGCCGAAGCGCTCGACGCAGCGGATGCAGACGAGGTGACGAGTCCCACCTTCACGCTGGTGCATGAATACGAAGGCACTCGGGAGAGCGAGGGCAAGCGCGTACCGGTGCGGCTCTACCACCTGGATCTCTATCGTCTCGAGAGCGAGCGCCAGCTGGAGACGCTGGGCATGGACGATCTGCTGACGAACGACAGCATCGTGCTGGTGGAGTGGGGCGAAAAGTTTCCCAGCGTGGTGAAGCGCAGCCAGGGTGAGATCGTGATGAAATCGCTCGACGCGGATGGGCGGCGGATTACGCTCAACATGAAACCGTCGCCCGTGGTTGCCGGCGCTCAAACAAAAGGAGGGCAGACGTAAGCTGGAGCGCGAATCTCGTCAGGCTTTTTATTAAGAAAAAGCCTGCATCGCGGACCGTGGGGCACCCACCGTAACCCTGCTTTTGTTTTAAAACCCCATGATGTTGTAGCCGCAGTCGACGTAGGTAATTTCGCCGGTGATGCCGCTGGCCAGGTCGGATACGAGGAAGAGCGCGGTCGAACCGACCTCTGACTGCTGGACATTGCGGCCCAGCGGCGAGCGCTCTTCATGCGACTTCAGCATCAGGCCGAGGCCGCCAATGGCGCGCGCCGCCAGCGTCTTGATAGGCCCGGCAGAGATAGCATTGACGCGGATGTTCTTCCGCCCCAGGTCGGCCGCGAGATAGCGCACCGTCGCCTCCAGCGCGGCCTTCGCCACCCCCATCACGTTGTAATTGGGAACTACTTTTTCTGCTCCATAGTAGGTGAGGGTCAGGATGCTCCCGCCTTGGGTCATCAACGGCGCTGCGGCGCGGCTGAGCGCGATCAGCGAATAGACGCTGATGTCATGAGCGATGCGGAAGTCCTCCCGCGAGGTCTGGACGAAATCATTCTTGAGCGCATCGGCGGGAGCGAAGCCGATGGAGTGGACCAGGATGTCGAGCTTGCCGTGCTTTTCCTTCAACGTCGCGAAGAGCTGGTCGATTTCAGCGTCATTCGAGACATCGCACTGGTAGGCCTCGGCGCCGGCCAACTCGGCGATCATGTCCTCGGCTTCCAGCTTCAGGCGCTCGTTCTGGTAGGTGATCAGCAACCGTGCGCCAGCCTCGTTCAGCTTCTGGGCGATGCCCCACGCGATACTGCGTTTGTTGGCGACGCCGAAGACAATGGCTGTGCGGCCTTTCAAATCGATCATGCGGTACGTTCCTTCCCGTGATTGCCGGCACCAATGCTGATGTCCGCGCAAAGAGCAAGATTATCAGCTACTTGCTGAAGACGACATGAGTCCAGAAGGAGAGCGGCGGCAGATGCCGTCATCCGCCGAGATCGATGAGCTCGACGGCCTCGATCGGGCGGCCCAGGAAGCGGGTGCCGAGCGAGCGGAACTTCGCGACGGAGTCCGTTGCATAGAAGCGAACCTGCGGCTCTCGGTGCGCGGATGATTCGAGGCCCAGCCGGGCAGCTACTTGTTCTGCGGTGACGTGAGCGGAATCGATGACCCGAACGGCCCGGCCGCTGTCGTGCTCGCGCAACGTTTCTTCAATTACACCGCGCAGCAGCGGATAGTGTGTGCACCCGAGCACCAGCGTGTCTGCCGTCATGCCTTCTGCGGCGGCGTGCGATAGCAGGTCGTCGAGATAAATGGCGGTGACCTCACGCGTGACCGGGTGATCGATCCAGCCTTCTTCTACCAGCGGCACGAGTAGGGGACACGCCTTCTCGATGGCGCGCAGACCGCGCTCGCGACAGCCAGCCAAGTAGGCACGGCTCTCGACCGTGGCGGCGGTTGCAATCACCATCACGTCCTTGGTTTGGGAGCTTTGGAGAGCAGCGGTGGCGCCGGTTTCGATCACGCCGATGACCGGGACCTCAACTGCGGCACGGAGCGCGTCGAGCGCCAGCGCGCTGGCGGTATTGCAAGCGATCACCAAGGCCTCGGCGCCCTGCTCGACGAGAAAGTGCGCGCTCGAAACGGCGTAGCGCGCCACGGTGGCCCGGGATTTGGAGCCATAGGGAAGGCGGGCGGTGTCTCCAAGGTAGATGTAGTCCGCGGCCGAGGCTTGCGCGAGAAGAGCGCTGAGCACGGTGAGACCGCCCACGCCGGAATCGAACACCCCGATCATGGGGGCCCGCTGGTTCATTTCGCCTCCACAGGCGGCGGTGGAGCAGCGCTCGAAGCGAGATAGGTGCGGGTCAGGTCGGCGTGGCCGGCAAGGGTATCGCGCGGCGCGCCATCCACCAGGAAGCGCACCTGCGATATCTCGGGGATGTTCGCATGCAGCGTGCCGATGAGCGAGAGCAGGGTCATTGTCTCGGTTTCAATCCCCGACGGGTGGGCCTGCAGCAGACCGCTGCTCAGATTCACCACGGCCAGCGTACCGCCGGTGGTGCCGGCCGGCAGCGGCATGAGGAAGACGTCATCCACTCCGGCATTCACCGCGATGGGGTGAGCGGAGCCGGGCTTTGCATACTCGGCGAGAAGCTGGTTGAGAAGATAGCGCGCGCGCGCGTGCGGCTCGGTGGGAAGCGCGATGCGCCGATCCGTGTTCACCAGCGATCCGTCGGTGTCGTTGGCGAGCATCAGGATGACGTCGCTGGTGGGCATGGCGCTAGGCGGAGTCAGCGGCGATGCGGCACTTGCGTCGGCCTGCAGCTTGTCCGCGGCGCGCTCGCGCATTCGGATGAGGAAAATGGCCATCACGGCCGAGACCAGCAGCAAAACCCACAGCAGCGCGCGTTGATAGCGGGGAATCATGGCTGCGTGTTCCAGTCGCGGCGCCAACTTTCGATCGCGGCGGCCAGTCCTGCCAGGATGCGGGATTGATAGTCAGGATCAGTGAGCGCCGCGGTGATCGAGCCGTCCTTTGTCAGTGGAGCAATCTCGACCGCGGCGGCCGGGCAGGTCATGTTGTCGAGCGGCTGCATGGCAGTGCGGCCAAGCGTCACCGGTACGCCGGCGTGCGTCATGGCGCTGTTGATTTCCGCCGCCCAACGCAGGCTCTTCTGCAGGTAGGCGGCTTGTGCCTGGTCCCAGGGAAGAAACGTGGTGGGCTGACCGGGCGGCAGAGATGATGTGAAGAGATGGATGCCGCTACCGCTGTCCGAGGCGTGCAGGATGAGGCATGCGGCGGGCTTCTGTGCATTCGCCAACGCAGCGCGTTTCGCCGGCGGCAGTGTTGTATCGCTCTCGCGGGTGGTGATGACGGGTACGCCGCGCGCGGAGAGCATGGAGCGCAGACGGATCGAGAGGGCCAGCACGAGGTCCTTCTCGTCGAGATGCGCGGCAAGGTGTGCGCCCGTATCCGCACCGCCGTGTGCTGCGTCGAGCACGACGAGGAATTGCGGCTGCACCGTTGCAGTGGAGCGCGGCGGAAACGCAGGCTGCTGTGGCGCCGGCTGCTGCTGCGGGGAAGGGAAGGCGGATAAAGTTGCGACGAGCGCGCAGACGACGAGCGAAAGGCAGCGGGCGAATCGAAGACTCACCCGCGAGCATGGGTCAGTCCAGCGCATAGATGGCGAGGCCGCTCAAGAGCTTGGGATAGAAGTCGGTGGACTTCTGCGGCATCACCTCGCCGTTGAATGCGATCTCACGCAGCTCCTGCAGGGTGGCAGGGTTCATCAGGAACGCTGCCTGTGCATTGCCTTTGGTCACCTGTTCCACGGCTTCCCCGGCATCGCGCAGATAACGAAGATTACGCTGCTCCCGGATGGATTCTTCGGAGAGGCCCAGCAACTGCTCCAGCACCAATCCATGGAGCTGCGCGACGTCAAGCTGCCGCTGTCGTTCAGGCAGATGAGCCAGCGCCCGGTCTACTGCTTCCGCCCGGGCCTTCAGCAGAAAGGCGCCGCTGGTCAGAGCAGCGACGAACGCCGTGCCGTCCCTGCCCGCTTCTGCAAGCGTTGCGGTGAGCTGGCCGGCGTCTGTTGTACTCAATTTTTCTATCTCGAAAAATGGCGCTGCTCGCTCGATGAAGGCCTCCGGTCGAAACCCTTCGAGATCGAAGACGACGCGATGGGTGGGCAGGATGAGCAACCCGTCGCTGTCCATGTTGACGAAGGTCATCATCACCGCGGCTTCGGGAAAGGGCGGGTGCGGCAGGGTCGACGCCAGGTCGCGCTCGCGGGTGTGGTGCACGTGGGCGGGTGCGTGCTCCTTGCCGTAGTTCAGCGCGGTTTCGTAGCGATGATGGCCATCGGCAATGATCAACTTTTTGTCGCTCATCGAGCCGATGACCAGGCGAAGCGAATGCGGGTCGGTGACGCGGGAGACGCGATGCAGCACGCCGTAGTCATCGGTGACCTCGAACTGCGACTGGAAGTTCTGGAAGAGAATCTTCTCGATGCTCTGCGCCGGGTCGGAGTACAGCATGAAAATCTGGCCGAAGTGGGCTCGGGTCGCCTTCAGCAGGTTCAGGCGGTCGCTCTTGGGCTTGGATAACGTCTGCTCGTGACGAAACACCACTTTAGAGGCGTAGTCCTCCAATCCGCCGAGCGCGATAAATCCGCGTCGTTCGCGTATCTCGCCCGGCTGTCCGGGAACCTGGAAGCGCTGCGAGTAAGCGAAGATCGACGGGTCGTTATCGGTCTGCAGAACGCCTTTGCTGCGCCATTCGTGAAAGTCATTTGCGGCGCGTGTGTACACGTCGCTCACGCCGGGATCATCAAACAACTCAGGCAGGCCCAGAATAATGCGGACCAGGTTGTAAGGACTTCGTCCGTAATAGACCTGCTGCATTGCAGGCGTGATCTTGTCGTAAGGCTGGGTGACCACGTCTTCGATGCGAACGGCGGTTGGATTGTAGCGCGTGGCGCGGAAGGGATAGATGCGTGCCATCAGTTTTTGCGATTGTACTAGAGCGCATGGGGCCGGCCGGTATGAGGTACGCACTTGTGAGCTACGCATCATGCTACACAGCAGAAGACAGAAGGACTTGCGGTGGCATGCAGATTCCCGAATTCGCGTTCTCTGGCGTGACATTCGCGAGACAATCGGGCGCTAAAAAATTCTGCTTGGGCTATGCCGGGGCCTATCGTGTAGCATGGCGCTCAGTTGGGGAATTGCCGCATGGTGTCCACGTCTAAAGGCTGGTTCCTGTCGCGGCTTGTTCGTCATAGCCGAGATTTCCGCATGCTGCTCGTGCTGGTGGCGTTGGTCTGCCCGGCGCTGATTCACCCTTTGCAGGCGCAGGACGATCCTCTCAATACAATTCACGTCACGCCGCCGCCACCCAAGCCCGCGCCGCCGACGGGCCCGCCTCCGCTTGAGGGCAAATCCGCGTTATTGCATCCGCGGAACGGAGAACGTATCCGCGTCGATGTGAATCTGGTGCTCATTCCGCTGACGGTAACCGATCCTTTGAACCGCCTGGTGACCGGGCTTGAGAAAAACGAGTTCTATCTCTACGAGAACAACTCGCAGCAGCAGATCAAAAGCTTCTCCGCCGAGGATGCGCCGGTCTCTATCGGCATCATCATGGATCTGAGCGGGAGCATGACCAACAAGGTGGTGCGCGCGCGCGAATCGATCATCGAATTTCTTCGCACCTCCAATCCGCAGGATGAGTTTTTCATCATCGGGTTCAATGACCGCCCAGAGCTGATTGAGGACTTCACCTCATCGATCGACGATATCGAAGCGCGATTGCAGACCGTTCGAGCGGGGCACCGGACCGCCTTGCTTGATGCCATCTACTATGGCGTGAACAAGATGAAGCAGGCGCGCTACGACCGCAAGGCGATTCTGATCGTCTCAGACGGCGGCGACAATCGCAGCCGCTATACGGAGAACGAGGTGCGCAACCTGGTGCGCGAGTCGGATACGGAGTTGTTCTCCATAGGCATCTTCGATGCGTATGCGGCTACAACCGAGGAGCGGAATGGTCCCCTGCTGCTGCACGACCTGAGCGAAGAGACTGGCGGGCAGCTCTTCCGCGTGGACGATATCTCGGATATGACTGACATTGCGACCAAGATCAGCGCCGAGCTGCGCAACCAGTACGTGCTGGGCTACAAGCCTTCCGAGGCGAAGCGCGATGGCAAATGGCGTAAAGTGAAGGTAAAGCTGGTGCCACCCCCCGGGCTGCCGCCGCTTACAGTACATGCCCGAAGCGGATACTATGCACCCTCGCAATAGGCCTTATTTGCGAAGTACGCTCACGCTCTTTTTTTTTCTGGTCTCTGGTGGTGCGATGCTGGCACAGCAGGCGCCCGCGCCGCTGCCTGCTGAGCAGCAGCCGCCACTCAACGTGGATCGCGATCCCGTCCCCTCGCCAGGCCCCAGCGGTGCTCCTACTAGCGGCTCGGCAGCGCCTCCTGCCGGCCAGCCGGGCCAGGTTGCCAAGGGAAAGAACGGCGGCTACACGCTGGTCCGGGATGTTGATGAGGTCGTCTTGAGTGCCACTGTCATTGACGATCACGGACACTTAGTGAACGGGCTGAAGCAGGACGACTTTCACGTTTTCGAAGACGGCAAACCGCAGACCATCACTTCGCTCCAGGAGCAGGACATTCCCGTCTCCATCGGCCTGCTGATCGACAATTCCGGATCCATGCGTACCAAGCGGCAGGCGGTGAACGAGGCCGCGCTGGACATGGTGCGCGCTTCGAATCCGCAAGACGAAACCTTCGTCGTGAATTTTGCCGACGAGGCATACATCGATCAGGACTTCACGAGCGACATCAATAAACTGCGCGACGGACTTTCCCACATCGACTCCAAAGGCGGTACCGCGCTGTATGACGCGGTGATCGCGTCGGCCGACTACATGTCCAAAAATGCGAAGCGGGCGAAGGAGGTTCTGCTGATCATCACGGATGGAGAGGACAACGCCTCCGGCACGAATCTGGAAGAGACGGTGCGGCGTATTCAGGACCTGCAAGGGCCGGTGGTCTACTCCATTGGTCTGCTGTTTGACGATTCCGGAGGGGGTGGACGGGAGTCGCATCGCGCCAAGCGCGCTCTGCAACTGCTGTCCGATGAGACCGGCGGCCTAGCCTTCTTCCCCAAGAACCTGGGGCAGGTGGATGAGATCGCGGCAGAGGTGGCGCGCGATATCCGGAATCAGTACACGATCGGCTATCACTCCAGCAAGCCCGCCAGCCTGGGTGGCTATCGCGTGGTGCACGTGGATGCCAAGGCAAAGGGCTACAACAAGATGACGGTGCGGACGCGGCCCGGATACTTCCCGCATTCGCAATCGGCCATTACCACCAAGAAGCAGTGAACGTCAGAGCATGCGCTTCAGCCGCAACGTGAGTCGCTCCGGCTTGCCGTTGCGCTCCACTTCAAGATGCACAAGATCGCCTGGCGCACTGCGCAGAGCGGCTGTGACGCTGCCCAGATTTGCTGCGACCAGTGATTTGTCTTCCATGCGAATGAGAAGGTCGCCCGCCTGAACACCGGCATCCGACGCCGGCGAACCAGGCATGACCGCCGCGACGGCGAGTCTGTGATCTGCGGTGGCCGTTAGCACAAGGCCGCTCATGTCTGACTCGAACGGCGCATGTGTGCGCTGGTTCGGTTCGATATAGAGAGACGCGTAGCGCTGGTTCAGGACGAAGTTGAAGCGGCTCAGAGCCTCAAGTCCAAGCACGCCTGCGAGGCGTGGATTGCTCGCGCCCGGGCCCGCGGATTCAACTTCCGCGATGGGCGCGTGCAATGTGAGCGGGCCGAGGCGCAGGTCCTGGAGACGGACAAGGGTCATAGCCGCGGTGTTCTTGGTTGCTGGTCGCTCGAGCTTCGGGCCGGTTGCCAATCCCGGATGAGCGGCGAAAAATGCGGCTGCAAGCACGATGCCGGGCCCGGGCTGGCCGGTATCCACCAGGAAGAGGCCTGTCGCAGCGCCGCCGCCGGCCAGCGAAATGCTGCCCTCCACGAAGGGCAGGCCGGCCGCGTTGAAGAGAGGCAGGCGAGCAGCTGACGAGGGACAGATCTCCGGGCTAAGCAGGGCGGCCTGCTTGCGGTCGAAATCGACAGCGAGCGAATAGCGAAGAAGCTGCGGCTGACCCACCACGCCGGCGGTGGGATGGCCGCTCAGGCCAGTGATGTACGCCGTGGAAGCGAGCGAAAAACTCTGCTGCGGGAAGGTGCGCCTTGCAACGACAAATTGCGTGCTGGTTCCGGCGGTGTAGCCGGCCGCGTGCGCCACATCCGGATCAAGGCTGGCGGCGGTGGCTCCTGTATCCACGACGAAGGAGAGCTGCGGAGAATTACCGAAGCTGCCGGCGAGATAGAGCAGACCGTTTTCCAGCCGGAATGGCACGGCGCCGTTGTACGCGGTAATGCCAAGCGAGCTGGGCGGCGGCGGTTTGTGCGCGCGTCGGAGCTGGAATGAGAAAAATTAGAGCGAACGCCACGGATACAGAAGCACGCCGCCGCGCAAAATCGAACATACAAGCAGAGTATGCGTCCGCAGCGCGTTCGGTCATCTCGGAGGGCAAACGTCTCGCACTGCTACACTAGTCGGTTCTTTTATGCGCACTGAAGCCTCCACTCTCACCTTTCGCGGCGCACTGCGCGTTGCCGACGACATTACCGACCTGGTCGGCCAGACGCCGATGCTCCGGCTTACCCGGCTTTGCAGCCCGGCGATGGCGGAGGTCTTTGCCAAGCTCGAGTTTCTCAATCCCGGCGGCAGCGTCAAGGACCGTGCTGCGCTGGGTATGATCCTGCGCGCAGAGCAGGAGGGCCTGCTCGTGCCGGGAGCGCAGATCTTTGAAGCGACGGCGGGTAATACCGGCGTCGGCCTGGCGCTGATCGGTGTGAACCGCGGCTACAAGGTCACGTTGTTTGTGCCCGAAGGCTTTGCCGAGGAGAAGTGCATCCTGATGCGCGGATTCGGCGCGAAGGTCATTCGCACGCCGGAGAAGGATGGCATGCAGGGCGCGATCGCGGAAGCGAAGGCGGCGCTTGCCCAAACGCCGGGCTCCTGGGGCGCATTTCAGTTTGAAAATCAGGCGAACCCGGATTTTCATGAAGCGACCACAGCCGCCGAAATTTGGGAGCAGATGGAGGGCCGCGTGGATGCGCTGGTGGCGGGCGTTGGCACCGGTGGCACCTTCTCCGGCGTAGCGCGCGGGCTGAAGAAGCGCAATCCGCGGCTGGTTGCGATCGCCGTCGAGACCGAAGGCTCGATTCTGCAGGGCGGAGCTCCAGGGCCGCATCGCGTGGAGGGCATCGGGGTCCACTTCATTCCGAAGACCTTTCATCCGGAGCTGGCCGACGACGTCATCATGGTCACCGACGATGATGCCTTCGCGATGGTGAGACGTCTGGCGGCGGAAGAGGGGCTGCTCGGTGGCTCGAGCGCCGGCGCGGTGGTGCACGCATCGCTCGAAGTGGCGCGCAAACTCGGCCCCGGCAAGCGCGTTGCCACCATCATTCCCGATTCGGCTGAGCGCTATCTCTCAAAAAACATCTTCGAGGGCGGCAGGTAGTTCGGCATTTCACAAAAACGACGGCCGCTGCGATCCGATGCAGCGGCCGTCGTTTTCTGTCTTCTGGAGAACTACTGGTTAGGGAAGCCAATGCAGCGGCACTACTGTCTGTTGTCCGAAAGGCCCAGGGTAAGCGAAGCGCTTGCCGGGAGGGTTGAATACGTTCCGGCGGGTGTGTAGGAGAGCGAGATGGTGCAGGTGGCCGCGGGTGCCAGAGACTGCCCGCAACTGGTTCCTTCGATGTTGAAGCTCTGTGGCGACGGGCCGCTCAGTGTGGGCTGCAACATTGAGAGGTTCAGCGGCATATTGCCGCTATTGGTGATGGCCATGCTCCCGTAGCTGGTCGCCGTGCCTGCGGAGGCAAAGGCGACGCCGTGAATCTGCGTACGGGGGTACTTGTAGACCGTTTGGGTTGCGGTCGTGATGGAATCGACGTAGATGTCCCCATGCGCGTCGACGAGTGGGTCTGGCGAACGGCAACTGGTCGAGAACCGGCACTGTTGCGGCGCAGTTCGTGGGTGTCGGATTAGGGTAACGGCTAGGACTGTACGGAGTTCCGGTCAGCAGCGTTCCGCTGGCGTCCACGGCCATCCCGTCCTGGTTGGGAACCTGGCAGATTCTGCCGGAGGAGGAGTTGAACACACTATGAGTTGTCCCGAAATAGCTCTCTCCCGCGGGTCCGACCGCTAGATCGGAGATGAATAGTGAATTTGGGTCAGCTGGATCAGTAATTGTTCCCTGCACGCTCCAGGTCCCATTCGGTTGCACGATGTAATACGCCGCAACTGAAGAATTAGCTGTTTTCGGACTTCCGCCCACCTCCAGATTCCCGTTTCCAAGCGCGGCGACTCCATAGAATGTTATGTTCGGGCTGGATGGTTGCGAGCAGGCTCACGACGCCGGAGGGACCGGCCTTGATGAGCTGGTTCAAGTAGGTCAGGAACAGGTTTCCCGCGCCATCAATCGTCCCAATTGGGCATAGTTGTACTGAACGGGCAACCAAGCGAACGTAGAGCCTCCGCTTGGGGTCAACTTGTGAATGGTGGTTTGAGGCGCGGCGGCGCCCCCTGGGAAGACCAGGTAGTAGATATTCCCCGCGCCATCGATCGTCCAGTTAGCGCTACTGTTGTTGCCGACGTAGCCAGCGAGGACCGGCGTACCGCCCGGGAAGGTGGCGAGCGGACCTTGCCCGATGCCAGTGAGGTAGGCGGTGGCGATGAGCGCATAGGCAGGATTCTGGATGACGATAGCTCCGTTGCGGACACCCGGCGCCAGAGGCGTAAAGGTCGCCTGAACGGTGCATGACTGACCGGCCTGGTAGGTCGTTCCGACCTGGCAAGTGCCACCTGTCTGCTTGAAGTCCAACCCTGTAGAACCGTTGAGGACTGCCTTGACGGCCTTGATCTGGCCGGACTGCGAGAAGTTGACAGTGACTGTCTGGGCGGCACTTGTTTGGCCGACCGGGACCGGGCCGAAGTCGACGGAAGTTGGAGCAGCAAAAGCTTGATTGGCGAAGAGGGAAAGACAGGCGACGGCCCATACGGCGGGCCCACGGAGAGGGGGGAAGAATGCGGACATTTACCGGCTCCTGGGTCAAGAAAAAAGACGACGGGGACGGGAAGGCACTGAAGGCCCAACCGAGGACGCTGAAGCGGAGCGAACCAGACACGGAGAACCACAGATGCAACAAACGTGATGGTTCACAGCGCGAGAAACGAAGATGTCAATTGCACGGGCAATCAGGCAAAGGCAATCAGAGTTTCAAATTGTTCCGGGCGTGACAACGCAGCTTCGGACGCGAAGCGAGGGTACCACGGACGGATGAATTTTTTGTGGTCACTATGATGGAGCGACACTGGCGCAGAGAGAATCCCGGAAATACAGCGGCTTGAATATCGCTGCTGTTTTCACGGACACTAGTGGGTCATTCCAAATTGGAGATTCCATTGAGCAATCCGCAGCATGGCTTTGCCACGCGCGCCATCCACGCCGGCCAGGAGCCGGAGGCCATTACAGGCGCCGTGAATGTGCCGATTTTTCTTACCTCCACATATGCGCAGCAGGAGATTGGTAAGAATAAAGGTTACGAATACTCGCGCGTCTCGAATCCGACGCGCACGGCGCTCGAGCAGAATCTAGCGGCGCTGGAGGGCGGCAGTTCTGCGCATGTCTTCGCCAGCGGCATGGCGGCTATCTCGGCGCTGGTCGCGATGCTGAAGACCGGCGACCACGTCATCTGCGGATCGAATGTCTATGGCGGCACGCCGCGGCTGTTCAATCAGATCGTTGCGCACTATGGCATCGAGTTCGCATATGTCGATACCAGCGATCCGGAGAATGTGCGCCGCGCATTGACACCGCGGACGCGCCTGGTGCATATCGAGACGCCGACCAACCCGCTGATGCAGCTGACCGACATCCGTGCAGTGAGCGCCGTCTGCCGCGAGCAGGCGAAGCGCGTGGGCGAGCCGGTGGATCTGTGCGTCGACAACACGTTCATGTCGCCGTATTTTCAACGGCCGATCGAGCTGGGCGCGGACCTGGTGATGCACTCCACAACTAAATTTTTGAACGGCCACTCGGATGGATTGGGCGGCGTGCTGGTGGCGACGCGGCCGGATCATGCGGAACGCTTTGCGTTCATCCAGAAGTGCACGGGGGGCATTCTGTCGCCGTTTGAGTCGTACCTGATCCTGCGCGGCGTGAAGACGCTGGCGGTGCGCATGCGCCAGCACGATGCGAGCGGCCGGCAGATTGCTGCATGGCTGGCGCAGCATCCGCGTGTGGAGAAGGTCTTCTATCCCGGCCTGCCAACGCATCCGCAGCACGAATTGGCGAAGCGCCAGATGTCCGGCTTCGGTGCGCTGATCACTTTTGAGACCGGTTCGCTCGCGCGTGCGAACGACGTGCTGAAGCGCGTGCGCGTGTGCACTCTGGGCGAAAGCCTGGGTGGGGTGGAGACTTTGATCTCGCATCCGGCGACGATGACCCACGCTGCGCTGGGCGAAGAGGGCCGTCGCAAAATCGGATTGACGGACGGCATGGTGCGCATCTCGGTCGGCATCGAGGATGTCGATGATTTGATCGCCGACCTCGAGCAGGCGCTGGCTTAAGACATCCATGGGAATCCGCACACGGCTTTCCCGGACTTTACTTTCTTGGAGCAGCGGCAAGGACAGTGCATGGACGCTGCACACGCTGCGGCAGCAGGGCGTGCACGAGGTTGTCGGGCTGTTGACTACCGTGAACAGCGCGTATGACCGCGTGGCCATGCACGGCACGCGAGCCTCTGTGCTGCGTGCCCAGGCCGCCGCGGCAGGGCTGCCATTGATCGAGCTGCCGCTGCCATGGCCCTGCTCGAACCAGCAGTATGAAGCAGTGATGCGCGATGCCTGCTCCGCCGCCGTGGCGGACGGTGTCGAGGCGATGGCGTTCGGTGATCTCTACCTGGAGGATGTGCGGCGCTACCGCGAGGAGCGATTGGCGGGCACCGGAATTTCCCCTGTGTTCCCGCTGTGGGGTCGCGATACGCATGCGTTGGTGCGCGAGATGTTAGATGGTGGCCTACGCGCGCGCCTCACGTGTGTCGATCCACGCAAAGTGCCGGCCGCATTTGCAGGCCGTGAGCTGGATGCCTCCTTGCTAGCGGAACTGCCGCCTGGAACGGATCCGTGTGCCGAGAACGGCGAGTTCCACACCTGTGCTTATGCCGGCCCGATGTTTGCGACGCCGATCGGGCTTGTGCCTGGAGCGGTGGAGCCGCACGGCGACTTCGTCTTTGCGGATTTCACGCTGGAGTGAAGCGCGTTTCTATTCTTCGGACGCTTCTTCAGGGCGTTTTTGCCGGAAGAGCACGGTCCCCGGATCCTTGCCTGTTCCGTCGAGGACGAATCCGCACTTGTGCAGCACGCCGATCGACGAGGCCAGGTGCGGATAGGTCTGCGCGCACACGGAGTGCACCGGGCTGTAAGTGAAGATCCAGGGAACGAGAGCGTTGATCGCTTCGGTCACATATCCCTGGCGGCGAAACTCTTTCAGGACCGAGTAGCCGATCTCTACTTCCTCCAGCGTTTCCGGCGGCTCGGTGCAGCCGCAGCCCCCAATCAGCAGCGGCAGCGCAGCCTCAGGCTGCTTCAGTACGACATACCGACACCATCCGCGATAGTGCGGGTTCCGGCGAATACGCTCATACAAATAGTTGATAGCCCGGTCATCCCAGTACTGCGGCGGCCAGGTGCTCGGGATGATCGCTCCGAGAAGCTCCTCCAGACCTTCTTTTTTCTGGTCAGCGCGCAGCATAGCCTCGGTCACGCTGATGAGCAGGAGGCGCGGTGTCTCGATGGTCTGTTCCGCTGACAGTGCACGTCCCATTGGCGTTTTCATGGGCGTTCTCCTGTGGAGTGTGAGCAGCCGGGGGAACGCAGTCGCGTTAGACCGCGCCGCACCGTTCACTGGAGGCAGGCATTGGCGAGATCACGCTACCATTGCCTGACGTAATCGGCAATCGGAGAGAGTTGAAGGGTTCGGCCGAAGAGAATGAGCGACCCGCCGATGTGCGGCATGGTAGCATCATAGGTTTTCCCGGAGACCTATCGATGAGCGCAGCCACCCTCCCCAACGCAGCCAGCCACTCCTTTCGCCTGACCGAGGAGCAGGAGCAACTGCGCCGCGAAATACGCGCGTTTGCCGCGAAAGAGATCGCACCGCACGTGATGGAGTGGGACGAGGCGAGCGAGTTTCCCTCGGCTGTCGTCAAGCAGCTTGGTCACATGGGGCTGCTGGGCATGCTTATGCCCGCCGAGCTGGGTGGCGCGGAGCTGGGCTATGTCGATTACATGACGGCGATTGAGGAGATCTCTGCCGTCGATGGCTCGATCGGCATCATCATGGCCGCGCATAACTCGCTGGGTCTGAACCACATCTACCTGGCGGGGAATGACGAGCAGCACCGGCGCTACATTCCGAAACTGGCTACGGGGGAGTGGCTGGCGGCATGGGGATTGACCGAGCCCGGCTCTGGGTCCGATGCGGCGGGCGCGCGTACCACGGCCGTCCGCAAAGGAAACGGCTGGGTGCTGAACGGCACCAAGACATTCATCACCAATGGTGGTCATGCGGATGTCGTGGTGGTGATCGCCGTGACGGACAAGACGCAGGGTACGCACGGACTGTCGGCGTTCATCGTGGAGAAGGGCACGCGCGGTTTCCGTCCCGGGAAAAAGGAAAACAAGTTGGGACTGCGCGCCAGCGATACCTCCGAGCTGATCTTCGAGGACTGCGAGATTCCGGCGGAGAACCTGCTGGGGAAAGAGGGCGAGGGGTTTGTCGATTCACTGCGCATCCTCGACGGCGGCCGCATCTCGATCGCAGCGCTCTCACTCGGCATTGCTCGCGGTGCCTACGATGCAGCGCGCAAGTACGTAAAGCAGCGCAGGCAATTCGGCAAGGCCATCGCGGAGTTCCAGGGGATTCAATGGAAGCTGGCCGACATGGCCACGCAGCTTGAGGCCGCACGGCTACTGACGCTGCGGGCAGCCGCCATCAAAGACAGCGGACAGACCACCACCAGCGAGTCCGCCATGGCGAAGCTCTTCGCCAGCGAGGCTGCCGTGCGCATCTGCGACGAGGCGGTGCAGCTCCATGGCGGCTATGGCTTCATCAAAGATTATCCGGTGGAGAAGTTTTATCGCGACGTCAAGCTCTGCACGATCGGCGAAGGCACCAGCGAGATCCAGCGCATGGTGATCGCGCGCGAGCTGCTGAAGCGCCCCTGAACCGCAGTCGCATTGGCTGCTACACTCGCACCTTGCACACCACGCTACAGACCGGGACTGCCGCTCATGCCAACTTGGCAGAGCGACTACGCGCCGGCGACCTGCGCGCGCTGGCACGTGCAATTTCGCTGGTGGAGAACGACTCTCCCGCGGCGCAGGCGCTGCTCTCCGCGTGTTTCCCGCATACAGGGAATGCGCTGCGCATCGGCATCACGGGATCGCCAGGCGCGGGCAAGAGCACGCTGGTCGATCAGCTTGCGCGCGCGTTCCGTGACCAGCAGCATACGGTGGGCATCCTTGCGGTCGATCCCACGAGTCCATTCAGCGGCGGCGCAATTCTGGGCGATCGCATCCGCATGGAGCGGCATCACGCAGATGCCGGAGTCTACACACGCAGCATGGCAACGCGGGGTGCCATGGGCGGACTGGCACGGGCTGCGGCTGATGCCGCATTGCTGATGGAAGCCAGCGGCCGCGACCGCATCCTGATCGAAACGGTTGGCGTGGGCCAGGATGAGATCGACATCGTGCGGCTGGCGGATATCACGGTGGTCGTCCTGGTGCCCGGCATGGGCGACGATGTGCAGAGCATCAAGGCCGGAATTCTGGAGATCGCGGACATCTTCGTAGTGAACAAGTGCGATCGCGAAGGCGCCGATCGTGTGGAGAAGGAGTTGAAGGCGATGCAGTCCTTTGCCACGTCGCATGGCAGTTGGGTGGCTCCAGTGGTGCGTACTGTCGCATCTACCGGACAGGGAACGGAAGGGCTTGTCAGCGCGATCAGCAACTTTACCGCATGGCTCTCGCGCGACGATCATCTGCGCGAGCGTCGTGAGCAGCAATGGCGCGAGCGGCTGATCGAGATGGTTCGTGCTGCATTCATGCGCGATCTGCATGCGCATGGCCTCGAACCGCGTGAGCTTGCAGAACATGCGCATCGCATTGCCGCGCGGCAGGAGGATCCTTTCGCGACAGCGGCAGAGATGGTCAAGGCCGTGCTGGGAGAGAGGCGCGCGGGAGACAGCCGCACGGGAGACAAGCGCGCATGAACAAGGCGATCGAAGCATCTCCGAATGGCGCGCGCATCGATCATCTCGGCATCGCGGTTGAGAGCATCGCCGCCGCGCGCGGGTTCTATGAGGCGTTGGGTCTGCGCGTCACCCACGAAGAGACCGTGGAACACGAAGGCGTGCGGACGGCGATGATCCCGCTGGGCGAGAGCCGCGTGGAGTTGCTGGAGCCGCTCGGTCCCGAGACTGTTGTTGGCCGCTTCCTGAGCAAACGAGGCGCGGGGCTGCATCACGTTGCGTTGCACGTCGATGACATTCAGGCAGCGTGGGTGGAGTTGCAGAGCCGCGGGGTCAGCATCGTCTCGCCTGCCGTGCAGACCGGTGCGGGCGGTCACCTCTACTTTTTCGTGCACCCGAAGAGCGCCGGCGGTGTGCTGCTCGAAATCTGCCAGGACCCGGCGTGATGTTGCAGCATCCTGTTTTGTCGATCGATACCTGCGGGCAGTCGGGAACCGTTGCGTTGGTCGATCTTGATAATGACGCGACTACTGTTACATGTATCAGCCAGACTGAGCTGGGTGGCCGAGCAGCCGCTGCGCAGTTGATGCCTGCCATTGATCGAATGCTGCGCGAATCCGCGCTGGACCTGCGTGCTCTGCGTTCCATCCTGGTGGTGAATGGTCCGGGGAGCTTCACCGGCATCCGTGTCGGGCTGAGCACGGCAAAGGGATTGGCGCATGCAACCGGCGTGCCGATCGTTTCCATCTCGCGTCTCGCCGTGCTCGCGAGCCTCGGCAATGTGCAGCAGAATTCCCTCGCGCTGCTCGACGCGGGACGCAATGAGTTCTATGCACTCCGGGCGTGGCACGAGTGGCTAGTGTCGTACGAGGAGATTGCATCTGCAGCGGAAGCCGGGAGTCCATTGATTGTGGCCGAGGGGACTCTGGCGGAACGGTTGGCGGCGTGGCGGCCTGCGCTGGCCGGCCCGCTCGATGCGTGTGCCGCTGCGCGGGCTGCGCTGGGACGTTTGCGCTCCGGCGAGACAGACGATCTGGCAACACTGGACGCGAATTACCTTCGCCGCTCTGACGCTGAGCTTTTCGCGCGGCCCGCGTCCGCGCCGGCGCGGTGATGAGCATCCGAACCCAGATTCGATCACTGACAGAAGCCGACCTGCCGGTCATTCGGGCGTGGATGCGTGAGGCACGCGGGGCGCCGCTGTGGAGCGACGTGGATCTTGCAGGGCTCGCGGGCGGCCCCGCGCCCGATCTAGAAAGATTTCGCGGAAAGCGCCGGCAGGCATGGGTAGCTGAGGAGGACGAGGCCGTCCGGACCGGCTTTGCCGTGGCAACGGTTCTGTGCATTCCGGAGACGCCGGCGGAATGTGAGCTCGAGTTCGTGCTGGTTGCTCCGCAAGCCCGGCGCCGGGGGATCGGCCGGACGCTTGTCCACGCCGTACTCGCCTGGGCAAGTGATCTCGGAGCGGAAGAGATATGGCTGGAAGTGCGTGAGTCAAATGCAGGCGCGTTGCGGCTTTACGAGCAGTGCGGCTTTGCTGTCGCTGGACGGCGGCCCGGATACTACGCTGATCCCACAGAGGATGCGGTGCTGATGCGCTGTCGAATCAGCTATGTACCCGTCTCCGCGCCCGTATAATGTCGCCTGAAGGAGCCGCATGGTTCGTGATGGATATTGGTACGCGATCAGTCTGCTGATTGTCGCGGCCGTAGTGCGTTTTTTTACCGCTGACTGGTTTGCCAGCTGGCTGCTGGTTGCCATACCTGTCTTGCTCGCGGCGTTCTTTCTGTGGTTCTTCCGCGATCCCGAACGGAAGATTCCTGCCGGTCCGGGCCTGGTCGTCTCACCGGCGGACGGCAAGATCACCGAAGTCGCACCTATCCACACAACGGATGGAGACAGGATTCGGCTCAGTATCTTCCTCAACGTCTTCGACGTGCATGTGAACCGCTCTCCGATCGCTGGAATCGTTCGCCGCGTCCAGTACAAGAAGGGCGAATATCTGAACGCGATGGATCCGGCATCCGCCGAGCGCAATGAGCAGAGCGTGGTGACGATGGAGGGCGAGGGCTGCCTGATCACGTTCAAGCTGATTGCCGGTCTGCTGGCGCGCCGCATCGTGTTTCTGCCGAAAGAGGGCGACACGCTGCTGCGCGGCGAACGCGTGGGCCTGATCAAATTTGGCTCGCGTTGCGACCTGGTGCTGCCCGGGGACGCGCACATCCGTGTGGAACGCGGCCAGCGTGTGAAGGGCGGAGAGAGCATCCTGGCGGATGTTGAGGTTCCGTCCTATGAACCGATGCTCCTGAAGGAAGTGATGGAGACGCGCCGGTGATTGAGCGTAAACGGCCAAGGCGACGCGGTATGTTCGTGTTGCCTTCGCTGTTTACGGCGGGCAATATCGCCGCCGGGTACTACGCCATCACGCAGAGCCTGCAGGGGTCGCGGCTTGAGCCGCGGCACTTCGACTATGCGGCGCTCGCCATCCTGTTCGCGATTCCGTTTGACGCGCTCGACGGGCGCATCGCCCGCATGACCAATACGGCCAGCGATTTTGGCAAGGAGCTGGATTCGCTGGCCGACGTCATCACGTTTGGTGTTGCCCCAAGCATCCTCGCCTACACCTGGGGCTTTCGCACATTGCCGCTGACGATGGATCTTGGGCTTCGGCACAAGCTGGTGGAACTGGGAGCGTTCATCTGCTTCCTGTTTCTGCTGTGCGGAGCCAGCCGGCTGGCGCGCTTCAACATCAGCCACGATCCGCAGCCTAAAAATCCCGGCCGCCCGGACCGCAAATATTTCGTCGGCATGCCAATTCCCGCGGCGGCGGGTGTGCTCGCGTCTGTGGTGCACCTCGTCAACGGCACCCCGGTGCCGTACTGGTGGCTCGGCGCGCTGTGGATCTTTGTGGTCGGACTTGCGGGCTTTCTCATGGTGAGCACATGGCGCTTCTGGAGCGGCAAAGAGATCAATCTGTCCGGCCGCCACCCCTTCCAGTTGATGGTGCTGCTTGGGGTCGTGATCTATGCGGTGGTCGCCTTTTCGGAGGTGCTGCTCTTTCTTTGCTGTTTCGCATATATGTTTTCCGGCCTCGTCGCGCGCGCAGCTTACTCCGCACAACGACGGCGCAAAAGCCGCATGCTCGATATGGCGCCGCTGGAGAACATCACCATTCACGCGCCGGAAGAGCATAGCCGCTGAAGCATTTCCCACGAAGAATGGCGAGGCCAACGAAAGTCCACTGCAGCGGAATCTCCGTTACGATAAACACCAGGGAAATGCTTTACACCATGCCAGCGAACTACCGCATTGCGATCGTCGGAGCCGCGTCCTTACGCGGCAAGGAACTGAACGAAGCTCTTGGCGAGTCGCCCTTTGCTGCGGCGGAGTTTGTCCTGATGGACGACCAGGAGGCGATTGGGCAACTGGAGTCGGTCGGGGATGAGGTTACGTTCATCCAGCAGATCACGTCTTCGTCCTTTGCCCATAGCGATTTCACTTTCTTCAGCGGAAGTGCCGAGCTGACATTGAAACACTGGGAGACGGCAGCGCAGGCAGGTTCCGCGATCATCGATATGTCGGGTGCGCTCGACGTGGAAAAGCATGCGGTGGTGTTGGCCCCGTGGGTACAGCATTCGGTAGACGCGCTTAACCTGCAGACACCGGTTGCCGTACCAGCGCATCCCGCTGCCCTGGTATTGGCAGTGCTGCTTGGCCAGATACGGCTGGGGTCGGCGGTACGCGCAGCGTTTGCAACGGTGCTTGAACCTGCCTCCGAATACGGGCGCGGCGCGATGGATGAGCTGCATCAGCAGACGGTGAGCCTGCTCTCTTTTCAGAACCTGCCGAAGGCTCTTTACGACACGCAGATTGCCTTCAACGCGACGCCTGCGGCTGGTTCGGAGGGAAAGATCGATCTGCAGGCGACGGAGGCGCGAGTGCGCCGTCACTATGCGCTGCTAGCGGCGGGCAAGCTGCCGACAGCCGCCATTCAGCTCGTGCATGTTCCCGTTTTCCATGGACACACTATCTCCATTGGGCTCGACCTGGAACGGGCGATGACGGCTGAGCAGTTGCGCCAACTGCTTGCGGCGAACGAGCATATCGAAATTGCTGACAGCGACGAGGATGTGCCCTCGAACCTTGCCGCCGCGGGTCAGGAGCAGGTGCTTGTTCGAGTGCGCGCCGCGGAAGACGAGACAACCGCCATGAATCGTTTCTGGTTGTGGGCGGCAGCGGACAATCTGAAGTTGTCGGCGATCAACGCGGTTGCCTGCGCACTGGAGATGCGTCGCCTGCGGCCGCAGGGGCAGGTGCAATAACCATGAAACTGGCGCTTCTGGGTGCGACCGGCGCGGTGGGCAAGAGCATCGCCGCGGAGCTGCGAAAACGCAACGAGAGTTATCGTGTCGTCGGCCGTGATCGCGCGTCGCTCGATCGCGCATTTGGATCCGATCCACTGGCTGAGATTGTGGTGTGGAATCCTGATGACGCCTCCTCGGCAAGGGCTGCACTGCGGGGTGTGGACGCGGCTGTCTACCTGGTGGGCGTGCCCTATAACCATTTCGAGTTGCATCCGGTGGTGATGCGGCAGACGCTCGACGCGGCCATCGCAGAGGGCGTGGGCCAGATGCTGCTGGTGGGCACGGTGTATCCGTATGGACGGCCGAAGCAAACGCCTGCGCGTGAGGATCACCCGCGCGAGCCACATACCTTCAAAGGCAAGATGCGCAAGCAGCAGGAGGATGTATTGCTTGAGGCCGATGCGGCGGGAAAGATCCGCGGCATCGTGCTACGGCTGCCGGATTTTTATGGGCCGCGGCTGAAGAACAGCTTTCTCGACGGCGTTTTCGACGCGGCTGCGAACGGCGGCACGGCAAACCTGATCGCGCCGATCGATCGGCCGCATCAGTTCGTGTACGTGCCGGACGTAGGGCCGGTGGTGCTCGATCTGCTGCAGCATCGCGACGCGCATGGCCGATGGTGGCACTTGGCTGGCGAGGGCACCGCGAGCATGCAGGAGATTGTCGCGATGGTTAGCCAGCTCGTCGGCAAACCCATAAAAACACGCGCGGTGGGATTGGGGATGCTGCGTGTCATCGGCCTTTTTCAGCCCGTGATGCGCGAGCTGGTGGAGATGAACTACCTGCTCACCGATCCATTCATCATGGATGACGGCGCATTGCGCGCGCGGCTCGGCAATGTGAAGACAACACCGCTCGAAGAGGGCCTCAGGCAATCGATCGAGGCGGCTCGCCACAAGTAGACGCGATCTGATTAGACGCGATCCAGGTAGTCGCGATCACAGATCGCAAAGTGCGCGCAATTTTTCATACTGCGCCAGCAGAAACGGATCCGTCATCCCCGCAATGTAATCGGCAACAGTACGCGGTGCGCCTTCTGCCGAAAGCGCGGAGGCACAGCTGCCAGGCAGCAGCGCTGGATCGCGCACCAGGCATTCGTAGAGCGATTGAATGATCTCGCGGGCGCGCTGATGGTCCGGCCGCACGGCGTCGCTCTCGTAAAGATGCGTGCCGAGGTATCGCTTCGCTTCGCGCCGCAACTTCTCCATTTCGGATGAGAGAGCCACCAGACGCCGTCCTGCGCCTCGCACTTGCGCCAGGCTTGCGATGCCCGCTTCAGCAACTGCCTCGCTGGTCCGGGTGATCAAGTCGCCGGTGAAGGCATTGAGCATGCGCTTCAACGACTCATCAATCAGGCGTTCCGGCGTAGCTGCCGGATACTGCGCGGCCATAGGCGCGTAGTAGCGCTCAAAGAGCGCGACGTTGGCACGCACGTGCGCAAGGTCGAGGATGCCGGAAGAGAAGCCATCATCGAAGTCAGCAGTAAGGTAGGCGATCTCATCGGCGAGATCAATCAGTTGCGCTTCAAGCGGCGGCTGCTGATCAAGGAAATACTCGGCGAGCTCCGGGTGTTCCGCGGGATCGTAGTCGCGCGAGTGCTTGATGATGCCCTCTCGGACGCCGAGGGTGAGATTGAGGCCGGGGAAAGCAGCATAGCGCTGCTCGAAAACAGTGACGATGCGGAGCGCGTGCAGGTTGTGGTCGAAGCGCAAACCATGTGCGCGCATCGCCTCATCGAGTGCGCGCTCGCCCGCGTGGCCGAACGGCGGATGGCCGATGTCGTGCACCAGCGCGAGCGATTCGGTGAGGTCGCCGTTGAGCCCGAGCGCGGCAGCAATGGTGCGCGCAAGCTGCGTGACTTCAATAGTGTGGGTGAGACGGCTCCGGTAGTGGTCCGAGTAGCCGTGGGTGAAGACCTGTGTCTTGCCGGCGAGGCGGCGAAACGCCCGCGCGTGAATGATGCGGGCGCGATCGCGCTGGAATGGCGAGCGGTAGGCGTGCGCGGGCTCGCTGTACTGGCGTGCGGTAAGCGGCTCGCCGGGGTCGCTGCTGACTGCGCATGCAGGCGGCAGAGGATCGATGCGGGGTGTCGTGGGTGGCTGGTTCACATGCAAGCCAGCAGCAAAATCAGCGCTTGCCGTCGGCGTTCGGTGCGGACTCGCGAGCCAGCTTTACCTTGGCGCTTTCCAGCTTCTTCTGGACTTTGCTCACGTCCGTCTCATCAACATCGGCGGGCACCGTGCGCGCATACTGCGCCAGTGACTGGTCCCACTGCGCGACCGCCAGGCGCAGGCGGCCGGTCTTCTCGTAAAGCTCGCCCAGGTGATCGTGAACGGTCGGGTCCGTCGAGACACGCTCGCTGGCCTTGCGCAAGTTCTCTTCGGCCATCGGGTACTGACCGAGCTTGAAGTAGGCCCAGCCCAGAGAATCAAGATAGGCGTAGTTTTGCGGATCGAGCTGGACCGCCTTTTGCAGCATGGCAAGCGCGTCGTCGAGCTTTACGCCACGATCGGCAAGCATGTAGCCCAGGTAGTTCAGCGTCATGCTGTTGTTGGGATCGAGCGCGAGAATCTTGCGGAACTGCTCCTCCGCTGCGTCGTAGTGCTTCTGCCGCTCCTCGAGCGCTCCGCGAAGGAACAGGATCCAGCGCGAGTCGTCGTCACCGTGCGTCGGCAGCGCCGCGGCCTTGTCGATGTCCTCGCTGGCTTGTTTCCAGTTGCGCAGCCGGGTATCGATCTGTGCCAGCGCCAGATACACATCGCGATCCTCGTCATTGTGCTTGAGCTGCGAGTTGGCAAGCGCTAGTCCCTCTTCGGCATGGCCGGTATCGGCGAGCTGGCCAGCCAGCATCAACTGCACCGATTTGTTGTGCGGCAGGGCCTTTGCGGCGTCGCGCGCAACCTGGGTCGCCTTCTCGTATTCCTTTGCGTCGCGGTAGGCATCCACTTCGCCCTGATAGCCGCGCTCTGCATTTTCACCGCCCAGCGCGACCATCAGTTTGTACGCATTTACGGCGGCTTCGGTGTGGTTCTGTTCCTTTTCAACGTTGGCGAGCCGGTCGAGGAAAATCGAACGATTGCTCTTCTCGCCGTCGTTGTAGTGGTTGTCCGGCTTGGCCGAACGCGTCACCAGGCCGTTGAGCAACTGGGTGGATTCGGCATAGCGGCCCAGCGCATCGTAGGTTAGCGATTCGTTGAAGAGGATCTCGTCAGAATCGGTCGAAAGCGCCTGCGCTTTTTTTAGCGTGGTCAGCGCCTGCTCGTAATGACCCTCGCGCCGCTGGCTTTCGGCGATGCGTACCAGCGCCTGCGCATCCTGCGGATCGGCGGAGGCAATCTCCTGGTAGGCGTGCTCCGCGTCCTGAAGCTGATTGTTATTCAGCAGAGCCTGAGCGAGCGCGCGCTTGGCATCCAGGTTATCCGGATCGAGGTCGACGGCCTGCTGATAGGCGGTCACCGCGTCTTTGGTGTCCTTGATCTGGTCGTAACCGGCGCCCAGCGCGAAGGCGAGCTTTGCGGTGCGGTCATCTTCCGGCACAGCTTCGAGGGTCGCAATGGCGCGCTTGAGGTCGCCGCTTTCGCCGTAGAGCCGAGCGAGGTTCAGTGCCACGTCTTCGGAGTTGGGATCAATCTTCCGCGCTGCTTCAAACTCCTGCTGCGCCAGTTGCGAGTCGTGGTTGACGGTGTAGAGCTGCCCGAGCACGAGGTGACTCTCGATGTCGGTGGGGTCGAGCGCGCTGATTTGCTTGTACTCCTTGATGGCGAGATCGAGCACCTCCTGCGAAGCGCCGTTTTGCATATCGCCCAGCGAGTGCAGGTAGACGCGGCCGAACAGCTTATGCGCAGCGATATTTTTTGGTTCGCGCTTGATGGTGTCCTGTGCGGTGAGGATCGCGTCACGCACACGGCCGGTGCGGAAGTAAAGCTCGGCGAGTCCGTTGTTCAGAAATGCGGACGTCGGGTCGGCATTCAAAGCCAGCTTGTACTCTTCGACGGCACGGGTGGCGTAGTCCTGGCGACCGGTATTCGCCGCCATGTCTTCATAGGTATGGGCCAGCGCGAGATGGTAGTAGGCAGCGCCGCGTGTCGTTTCCTGCGCCGGGACTGTGGCGGCTGTCTGCTGCTGAGCGGGCTTCGCCGGCTTGTTGTCTGCAAACGCAGCGGGCGCAGCCAGAAGCAACGTCGCGAGCACCAGTAACGAGAGCGGACGAGGAGCGGCCGTGGAGAAGGGGGAAGTCATGCGGTGACTGCGATTCATGCGGGGTGGGCTACCGGATGCCGGGAATCCCGAGACGGGACGCACGCTCGCCGGATCTCTCCTTCGTCTGATAGACGATTGTACCCCCAGCAGGGATGCGCAATGGAAGGGGCAGAATCGTGAATTCCGTACCAATAGCAGGCGGAAGTAACGCAAGAAGCAGCTTCTAGCCTCCAGCTCCCAAGCTGGAAAGTTGTTGGTCCCGGAACGTACGGCTTACCACTAGAAGCTAGGAGCTGAGGCCTCAGTGGCGGAAATGCCTCATGCCGGTGAAGACCATGGCGATCCCCAGCCGGTCGGCAGCTTCGACGACGGCGTCGTCTCGCACTGAGCCCCCTGGCTGGATCACGGCGGTCGCTCCGGCGCCTGCAATGGTCTCCAGGCCATCCGGGAAGGGGAAGAAGGCATCGGAAGCCGCCACCGTGCCGGCCAGCGGCAGGATGGCCTTCATAGCGCCGAATCGGGCGGCGTCTACACGGCTCATCTGTCCCGCGCCAACCCCGATGGTCTGCCCCCCGCGCGCGTAGACGATGGCATTGGACTTCACGTGCTTGGCGACCTTCCATGCAAAGAGCAGATTGGTGAGCTCGTCGGGGGTGGGGGCGCGCCGGGTAACGGTGCGCAGCTCGCTGGGCGTGACCGAGCCGGTGTCGGCGTCCTGCAGCAGCATGCCGCCGGAGACCTGCTTCATGACGCGTGCACGTGCCGCGGACTTGACTACCACCAGGCGCAGGTTCTTCTTCGCACCAAAGCGGGCAAGCGCGCCGGCGCTGAAGCTTGGAGCGGCGATCGCCTCAACGAAGAGCTTCGCAATCTCCTCCGCGGCAGCCTCGTCGATTTCGCGGTTCACGCCAATGACTCCGCCGAAGGCAGATACCGGATCGGTAGAGAGCGCCTTGGTATAGGCCTCGAGGATGGTGGACGCTGTGGCAGCGCCGCACGGATTGGTGTGCTTGATGATGGCAACCGCGGGTTCGGTGAACTCCTGCGCCAGGTCCCAGCAGGCGTCCAGGTCGACGAGGTTGTTGTAGCTCAGCTCCTTGCCCTGAAGCTGCTCAGCGCCAGCGACGCCGGTGCTGCTTCCGTCGGAGTAGAGTGCGGCGGCCTGATGAGGATTCTCGCCATACCGCAGCGGCGACACTAGTGGATAGCTGATGCGTAACGGATCAGGAAAGGGAGCCTTGTCGTCCTTTGGCGCGGCTAACGTAGCAAGCGTGGAGGCGATGGCGCTGTCATAGGCCGCAGTGAGCGCGAAGGCCTGGCGCGCAAGACGCCAGCGTGTGTCGCGGCTGAGCGATCCGTTGTTGGCGGTCAATTCCTGCGTCAGCGCGGGGTAGTCCGAGGCTGCGGTCACGATGGCGACATCCTCGAAGTTCTTCGCGGCCGAACGCACCATGGAGGGGCCGCCGATGTCGATGTTCTCGATGATCTCGTGGAAGGCGACGCCCGGCTTGGAGGCGGTCTTCTCGAAGGCGTAGAGGTTCACCACCACCATGTCGATGGGCAGAATGTCGTGCTCGGCCACTGCGGCCTGGTGAGCGGGGTTGTCGCGGATGTGCAGGATGCCGCCGTGCACCTTCGGGTGCAGCGTCTTGACGCGGCCATCGAGCATTTCGGGAAAGCCGGTGAGCTCGGAGATGTCCTGCACGCGCAGCCCGGCATCGCGCAGCGCGCGTGCAGTTCCGCCGGTAGAGACGAGCTCCACGCCATGGCTTTCGAGGGCGCGGGCGAAGTCGACCAGGCCCGCCTTGTCGGTGACGCTGAGCAGCGCGCGCCGGATGGGCTTGAGCTCCTGCTTCTCCGGAACTTTGTTCTCGTGAGCTTTGGTATCCGGCTGCGCTTTTGCGTCCTGCTGGGCTTGCACGGTCGTGATCTCTCCTTGGGATGACTTCGGGGATGACTTCGAAAGTCTAGTGTTTCACGAAGCGGCGGCCCGAGGCATTCACCCGCAGTGCATGCGTGATAGCTTTCAGAAATGGACCAGCGTCAATGGCAGACTCCCGTGAGGAACGGCCCGCAGGGCGAGCCGGAGATCCTGCCGCCGGGCACTGTTCCGGGAGAAACCACGTACGGCAATCGGCAACGGTACGGGCCTGCCTACGACGAGCAGCCGGTGGCTCCGCCACCGCGACGGCGCCGTTCGGGCTGGCAACTCGCCCCGGCCACCTACGTCCTGACCGGCATCAATGTTGCCGTTTATCTGCTGATGGTGCTGCGTGGCGTCTCGCCGACCGCGCCTACGGGCGATCAGCTCGTCCACTGGGGAGCGAATGTCGGCCTGTTCGTGTTGGCCGATCACCAGTGGTGGCGCCTGGTGACGTCGACCTTCGTCCACTCCGGCATCATCCATATCGCCACAAACATGTGGTGCCTTTACAACCTGGGGCTATTGGGCGAGCCGCTGATGGGTGCCTTCGGTGTTGTAGCGGCATATCTTCTGACCGGCGTGGTGGGCAACCTGCTCAGCGTAGCGCTGCACCCGGGCGCCGTCAGCGGAGGCCACGTTCTCGACTATGGCGTGATCAGCGTGGGCGCATCGGGGGCAGTCTTCGGCTTGGCTGGTGTGCTGATCCCCCTGCTGGGCTCGAAGTTGCTGCCGGTGGATCGCACCGAGGTGGCGCGCCTGCGGCGCAGCGTGATCTATTTCGCCGTGCTGAACTTTGTCATCGGCTTTGGCGCGGACGCGTTCAACTCCCCGATACGCATCGACAACATGGCGCACCTGGGCGGCTTTCTATCGGGGATACTGCTGGGGATTTTGCTGGTGCCCAAGCTGGGATCGGACCGGCAGCTATGGATTCGCCGACAGTGGCTGGCATTTGGCAGCGTACTGCTGCTGGTGCTGCTGGGGGCGCACTTTGTCGCCAACCTGTGGCGCGGCTGAGATGAGCAGGGACCAGGCGACCCGGTTCGTGACTTCGCCCGAAGTCATACCGAACCTTACCCGATCCCGATTTTCTACGCCTGTGACCTGTCCCTAGCGGACAGCAGTTGCGGCGAACTTCTTTACCATTGCGAGCAGCAGCTTGCGGTCACTGTCGTTCAGGTTGGAGGAGTAGCGCCGGATCTGCGTCAGGAACCGAAGCTCCTCGTCCGTCAGCTTTTGCGTGTTCATCTCCCGGCCCAGCGAATCCTCTGCAAAGAATTGCGCCAGCGGCAGATCGAGCGCCTGCGCAATTTTTGCAAGCGTGTCGAGTGATGGAACCGTATGCCCATTTTCTACACGGGAGAGATAACACCGCAGCAGACCGGTGCGTTTTTCGATATCGCCTTGCGACAAACCCTTCTGCAGCCGGTAGCCCCGGATCGTCGTTCCAATTTTCATGCGCGCCTGGCTTTCAAAGGCCCACGCCTGGCCCGGGAACTGCATTGGCGAGGGGCTTGTTCTAGTTTTATTGGCTGCATAGTTAACATGTGCACAAGGTCAAGAGCAAGAATAATTTGCGGCGCGAACCAGGAATTATTCGGAGCTGCAACTTATGAGGAAGGTGCCCTTCCATAAACGTGTCACAAAGGTTACCGGGTCTTACGGATTGCTTACGGCTTTCCGCCCAGCTCACGGGCGAAGAAATGGAGATAGCGGGATTTCGCGTCCGCCGTGTCTTCGGCGCGGTAGCCGGTTTTGTTGTTGGGGTTCTCAAAGGCGTGGCCTGCGTCAGGGTAAATTTTTACATCCACCGACTTGCCAAGCTTCTTCAGATCGGCGGCAAAGCTCTCCACAGTGGCGGGCGGAATTCCCTTATCCAGACCTCCATAGTTGCCGAGGATGGCGGCGTGGATTTGTGCCAGCGATGCGGGATCGGTAGGCGGCGGCCCATAGTTGGCCACCACGGCCTTCAGATGCGGATCGGCGACCGCGAAGGCGAGGGAATAGCCACCACCCATGCACCAGCCGATAGCGCCGATGCGGGTCCGGTCGACGTCCTTCCGCGAACTCAGGTAGTCCTCGGCTGCCTTCAGATCGCGAATCGCGCGATCCTGGGGAACGCCCCGGCTGATCTGATGGGCGGTGTCGGGGTCAGTGGCTACCTGGCCGCGATAGAGGTCGACGGCAAGCGCGACGTAGCCATGGGCGGCGAAGTCGGCAGCCTGTTCCTTCACCCAGTCGTTGAGGCCCCACCATTCATGGATCACGATGATGGCCGGATGCTTGGCAGTGCCGTCGCCGGCAGGAGTGTAGAGCACCGCGTGCACGGTCTCCGGCCCGCTGGGGTAGGAGACGTCGACCGGCTTGGTTGGATCAGCAGCGCGGGCAGCGGGAAGCAGGAAGACGGCTGCCAGGGTCAGTAGAAGTGCATGGAAGCGAACAGCGGGTGCGTGCATGGCTTTTTCCTCGAAAGAGAGACAAGACAATCCAGAAAACCGTAACCGAGGAGTATGGCGCGTCTATGAGTGACGAGCAAGTGCGGGGAGTGACGAGCAAGTGCGGGATCGGGAGCAAGTGCCGGAGCCGTGAGCAATTGCCGTGGTCTGTAGAAGATCGCTGCCTTAGACTGGCTGAGCGGTCGAGCCTTGCGGGAAGCTTACTGCTGGAACATTTCGTCGAAGCCATCATTGTGGGTCAGGTCGCGGCCATCTTGAACCAAGTTCGCATCATCGCAATCGAGGATAGTCATGCGGGGCGGGCTGCTAAAACGGGTGCCGATCGGCCTCTGGTGGAAGAGGACAAAAGAGCTCTCCGGCATTGTGTACGAGGAGCTCTTTCGCACCCGTGCGTTCACGATGGCAGCGGCGATGTCTTATTACTTTCTGCTTGCCCTGGTGCCGCTGCTCATCTTTCTCTCCGCGATGCTGGGCTATCTGCCGATTCCCAGATTGTTCGATCAGTTGCTGGACCTGCTCGCCGTGGTGGTGCCTCCGGCCGCAATGCAGATGGTGCAGCACATCCTGGCTGGCCTGCTTGTTCCGCGTCGTGGCGGCCTGCTCTCGTTCGGCCTGTTGAGTTATCTGTGGACCGCTTCCGGAGGATTCGCGGCGTCGATCGAAGCGCTGAACGTAGCCTATGACGTGGAGAAGACGAGGAGCTGGTGGCGAGATCGACTTCAGGCACTCCTGTTGACGCTTACCACCGGGGGCCTGTGCCTCATTGGGCTGCTGCTGATCATCGCCGGACCTCACTTTGGGCATCTGTTAACCGAGCTCTTTCCTGTGCCGCATGCGTTTGGTGACATATGGCAACCGTTGCGCCTGGTCACCATATTCGTCATCTTCGTGGCGGCAGTGGAGATTCAGTACTACCTGGCGCCGAATCTGAAGCAGCACTTCATGGACACACTACCGGGCGCGCTGGTGGCAGTGAGTGGGATTTTCCTGAGCTCCGCCGGGCTTGGCTACTACTTCACCCACCTCTCCAACTACAACAAGACGTATGGATCGCTGGGCGCAGTGATCATCCTGATGTTGTGGTTCTATGTGATCTCGCTGCTTTTCATTATTGGAGCGGAGTTGAATGCAGAACTGCTGAAGCAACTGGCCGCGCACGGAAAACGGAGAGCGATGCAGCACATGCCGGCCAGGGTGAAAGGCGCGCCTGCAGCGTAATCGCATCCGATCGGCGGCAATCATTCGTCGCTGGCGATTCTTCTGTAACGGTTTCGTATTCCCTGCCACTATCCCAGGTTGAGCGCTGAATCTGAACAGCGTTTCGATGAGGCTGCGTTGCTGCGTCATTCGCAATGGGCGATTCGGCCGGGGAATTCGTATGAAATCGCTCGCGACCATCTTTCTCGTCTTTCTGACCTGTCTCGCCATTGCCGGCACCATAGCGCTTGTGGATCGCGCACAGATGGTGCTGTACCCAACCTCTGATGGCGCGACTCAGGTGAGCACCAGCACTGTGAATGATGCTGCAGGTGCGGTGACGCTTGCCGAGTTTGCGACCGATCTGCGAGACAAGTTTGCTCTACCGCAACCAGCAGACCTGGTCGTGTTCGATGATGTACGTCCCGGCGATACGTACTACGCCAGCGCGCAGGCCATCTACCCTTTTCTGCATCGGCAACTACTCTGTCCGGAATGTGCACTGAACGCCAGCTTCTCTCCGACAGCATCCGTGACGCGCGCGCAGGCAGCCGTCGTGCTGGTCAGCATTCTGAGCTCGCAAGATCGGATCAGCGTGCTCTCGCCTGAGCAGACATCGGACGTGCTCGCGGACATTCCAGATGCCGATGCGGTATCCGCCTTCGCGCGGCCGTATATCGCAACTGCCGTTGCGGAGGGGCTGCTTGTGCCACAGGCAGGGAACATCCTCGGTCCAACACAGCCCTATCTACGAAAAGACATGGCCGCGCTCGATACGGTGCAGCGCCGCTTTCCGCCTTTGGCCGCTACTGCTTCGCTGCATCTTGCAGGTGGAAGTGCGCGATGAACGGGGAAGCGATGCAGGACAGAGCAATGGCCGCGAAGCGAATCACAGCGGCGCTGCTGCTGGTCATCTGCATCATGGCAGCAGTGTTTGCCTAGCGGTCCCGCCAGGGACAGTTAGGCCATGTGCATGCCACCATTCACGTCCAGGGTGTGGCCGGTAATGTAGCTGGCCTTGTCCGAGGCGAGGAAAGCGACCGCGTTTGCTATGTCCTGATCGGTGCCTACGCGGCCGAGCGGGATGAACTGCATCATCGCGGCCTTCTGCTTCTCATCGAGCACCGCGGTCATAGCGGTTTCGATCATGCCGGGTGCGACTACGTTTGCAGTGACGTTGCGGGAGGCCATCTCGCGGGCGAGAGACTTGGTGAAGCCAATGAGCCCGGCTTTGGACGCGGCGTAATTGGCCTGGCCGGCCTGCCCGGTCTGACCCACCACGCTCGAGATGCTGATGATGCGTCCCCAGCGCGATTTCATCATGGAGCTGAGCACGGCCTGCGTCAGCAGGAAGGTGCCGGTGAGATTGGTCGCGAGCACATCGTCCCAGTCAGCACGCTTCATGCGCAGGAGCAGCATGTCGCGCGTGATGCCGGCGTTGTTGACCAGAATGTCGATGCGGCCGAGCTTCGCGATCACGGCCTTCGCCGTGTCCTTGATGGATGCTTCGTTGCTGATGTCGAGGACGAAGACTTCAGCATGGCCGCCGGCGGCAGCAATCTCTTCGGCGACCGCGCGCAGCTTCTCTTCATTGCGCGCGGCCAGCGCGATGGTGGCACCCTGGGCGGCGAGAGTGAGGGCGCAGGCGCGTCCGATACCCTGCGATGCTCCGGTGACAAGTGCGATTTTTTCAGCGAGGTCGGTCGTGCGTTCGGTCATGGGGAGAAGTATCGCTGAGAGGGGGGTGAATCGGCGAGTCTGCGTGAACGGGGTGCACCGAGACCGGGCGCCGAGTGGAGTATTTTTGTTTGTACCCAGACACTGACATGTGATGTCTATCTCCAGAGGAGAATTGGTTATGAATCTAACCAGATTGGCGGCATGGATCAGTGATCGGAATATCCCGTTCCTGGTCCTCAGCATCGGTATGATTGTCATGCTGCTGTGGGCTGGGTCTTACAAAATGACCGCTCCCGGGGCTGAAGGCATCATTCCTTTAGTCTCGAATAGCCCACTGATCTCGTGGCACTTTAAATTATTAGGCCCCTACATAGGCTCCGATATCATCGGGCTCACTGAATGGACTGCCGCGATATTGATCATCGCAGGCTATGTGAAGCCCAAAGCCGGCATCGTAGGCGGAATGATCACTACACTCATGTTCTTTATAACCAGCACCATGGTTATCACTACTCCGGGATCGCTTGTTGCCGTTCACGGCATGAGATACATGAGTTTTCTTGGCCTATTTCTTTATAAGGATGTCATATCGCTCGGGGCATCGTTCTATCTCGTCACCTATTTCGGCAAAAAAGCTAGCCTTGCCGAACATACAAACTAAGAGGCACCCGGCCATGGAGCGATTTGGCGGTCCGCCCTTACGCGGGCTCCGTTGCCGTCGCGCTAATTCTGTGGCCGAGGCATATGCGACTGCAAATCCGCTCTCGCCCCATATATTGCCAACCGCGTGCAGCCGCGTCGTTCGAGGCCTTATCGCGGTCACCGTGGTACTCCTGATCGATAGCTGCGATGAATGTTGCGTCTGCGGCCTTCAATGACTCTGATTTCGGCAAAGATCCGTATTTGGGCAACAGGTTTTGATCCTGTGCGCAAGCGACATTGGCAGAAAGAATGAAGGCGGTACCCAGAAGCGCCTGGGCTAGTTTTCCCTGCATGTACATTTCAGGAGCAGCTCCGTAGTTTCCAGAAATATATACGGGCTGGTGCTACTCAGATTGGTAATCGGATGCCGGCTTGTCAAAAATTAGGTGCGCTTACAGCGGTTCAGCAGCCGGAACGGCGCGCCTTGCACCCAGTGCGGACTTGAGGCCTTTGGCCAACTCGATCGACCAGATATAGACGACCAGCTCGCGCGCGTAAAAGAGGATCGGCTGGGTGTCGGGAAGCGTGATGCCGTGGGCGGCGGGCAGCTCGTTGAGCGGGAACTCGGCTTCGGCGGCTTCGAGCGGCCAGGGCATGTGGTGGATTTCGCCCTGGAACAGACGGCCGCGACGATCCGCGGTGTACAGGCGGTAGCGCTCGGTAAGGAAGTACTCGATGGTGCCGGGAGCGCTCTGGGCGAGGCGGTGCGTGGGCCCGAGCCCGCGATAGTTAGCGCGGAAGCGCACCGGCTGGCGCGTGAGATGGCGGTCGCTGCGATAGAGAAAGCGGCCATCCTGCTGCGGACGGATGGACATGCGCGACCAGTAAGTAAGGAAGGCGAAAGAAGGCGCGGGCCACTGAGACGGCGATAGGGTTAGGGGCGTCGAGCGAGAAGAAATAAACGCCAGAGAGATTGGTGTGCTCCTCACGGACGTATGTACGCAAGTTGAGCTCGGGGAAGGTGTGGGCACCGGGCACTCTGGGAATGGATCGGAAACGGATGCGGTCCATCCAGAAGGGCACCACGCCAATCCAGGCTGAGCCATCGAAGGTATCCGGAACCAGCCCAGCGGGGAGCAGAGGCGCGACAGAGGCTGCGGGAACAGGCCAGTGGGCGAAGAGCAAGTCATTCCAGCGCTGGGTGACGGCCCAGTGGCGCTTTGGCAATGGTGTAGGCCGGTGCCCGGTAATCTTGAGGATGTCCTGCACTAGAACCGCTCCGCACCGAATTCGGACGCGCCGGGGTGGCATATCCGGTCGGCGACGATCCGGGTCCAGAGTAGCGAAGCGCGGGTGTGGGTGCAATTGACGGGAGCGTGACCTCGGCGACGCTTAAAGGTAGCGATCCTGCAAAATCGCCATATGATGCGTGACGTGTCCGGGAACCATGAAGCCGAGTGACCGCACGGTAAAGGGGTACCCGCTGGCGATTCCACGTCGGGACCATGCCTCCGGCTGCAGGTTGCGGAAGAAATCGATGCTGGCCTGGCGGATGTGTCGGAACTCCTCGACATGGGTGGCCCAGGGCAGGCGGTCGGGCTCAGCGCCGGCGACACCGATGTTCTGATCGAAGCTGGGCAACGGCGTTTCGAAGCCGCGGGCGAACCAGAGGGCGCGCATGACGAAGACGCGCTCGGTATCGTTCAGGTGGCTGAGCACCTGGCGGATGCTCCACTTGTCCGGTGCGTAGCGGTGGAGGGATTTCTCTTCGGAGATGCCTGCGAAAAAGATCAGAGCCTGATCGAATTGCGCGGTCATGCTGGCGAGGCAGTCGTTGCCTTCCACTTTGTCGATGTAGGTGAAGTAGTAGGGGGCGGCGTCTCCGGCGGCGGGGCGGGCGTTCATGGCTATCAGGGTAGAGCCTGCCGGGTCCGCGGACCAGGGGAATGGGACGTGTTTCTCACAGGGTGTGGGGGCGCGCGACAAGCCGTATGCTGGTGGCAAGATGGCCCAGACCGAAGTGGCTCCCCTTCCTCCCACTGCGACGCATGGTGACGGCGAACGGCCGCGCAACCAGACCGATGTCTACGCGGTGCACGGCGCCGATCCCGAAGTGCTGGCCTATGCGATGGCGAAGTACTCGCGGTCTTCGCTGTCGATGAAGGAATCGCTGCGCGAGATCTCGAGCCAGCGCGCCGAGCAGTTCCTCAATACCTTCTACTTCCAGTACGGCCACCGGTCGATTGCCGATCTGGCGCACGTGGCGTTTGCGATCGAACGGCTCAGCCTGCTGGCCGCGATCGTGCTGGTGGATGAGCAGCGCTGGGATGGGCAGGAACGCTCCACGCGCTACCAGAACTTCCGCAAGAGTGGCTGGTACCTGCCGGAGTTCGGCAAAGCTGAAGCCGCACGGGCGACGTATGAGGCGACGATCGAACGTCTCTTTGCCGATTACCACACGGTGAGCGAGGGCGTGCTTGCCTCGCTGATGGCGAAGACCGAGCGCCCGGCAGAGATGAAGCCCGAGACCTTCGAGCGAACGCTGCGCGCGCGGGCCTTTGATGTGGCGCGTTATCTGCTGCCGCTGGCGACCAACACATCTCTGGGCCAGATCGTGAATGCGCGCACGCTGGAGATGCAGGTGAGCCGCCTGCTGAGCGACGATCATGCCGAAGTGCGCGAGTTGGGGGAGCGGCTGCGCGCCGCCGGTACGGGCCCGGCGTGGAATGTGCACGGGCGCGAGCTGAGTGAGCTGGTGGCGAAGATACGGGTGACCGATCCGGATCTGGCAAATCAAGCCGCTGCGCTGGTGGAGCGCGAGGTGAAGGTGGCGCCGACGCTGGTGAAGTATGCTGCGGCGAATCCCTACCAGCAGGAGACTCGACGAGAGCTGGAGCAGGCCGCACATGAGTTGATGGGTGATGCGGCCGTCGATTCTGTTCCGTTGGTCGATCTGGTGGAGCGTGAGTCGTCGCTCGAAGTGGAGATTGCGGCGACGCTGCTCTATAGCGCGTGCCACTATTCTTTCCGGCAGGTCCGCGACCGCGTGGCGGCGCTGCCCGAAGCGAAACGGACCGAGCTTATCGATCTGGGTGTGCGGCATCGTGGCAGGCATGATGACCTGCTGCGCGGATTCGCGGCCGGGCCGCCGCTGCGCTTCGACATTCTGATGGACATCGGCGGCTTTCGCGATATGCACCGTCACCGGCGCTGTCTGCAGACGCTCCAGAGCTTTACAGCGGCACACGGCTTCGATGTGCCGGAGGGTCTGGCGGAGGCCGGGCTGACCGACACATACGAGGCAGCAACTGCGGCGGCGCACGAGGCCTTCGCCATCGTCGCGGCGAGCGACGCGTCGGAGGCGCCCGCGACTGCCCGCTACCTGTTGCCGCTGGGCACACGCTGCCGGTCGCTCTTCCAGATGGACTTTGCCGAAGCGCTCTACATCAGCGAGCTGCGTTCCGCGCCGCAGGGTCATTTCTCCTACCGTCGCGTGGCATGGGAGATGTACCAGGCAGTGGAGCGGCAGCATCCGACGCTGGCGCGATACATGCGCGTGACGGATGTGCGCGAGCCGGTGGATTTGTTGAAGCGATGAGCGGCAGCTTCAGGATTGAGGCGCCCACGGAGTTGACCCTCCGGGCTTGGCGCGAGATGCGGCAGGCGCTGTGGCCCGAGATGGTGGAGGAGGAGAATCTGAGCGAGACCCAGGCGATGCTGGCGGATGATTCCAGGTTCTTCGTGAGGATTGCCATGAACCCGGAAGACAGCGCGGCGGGTTTTGCTGAGGCAAGTCTCCGGCGGGATTACGTGAATGGTTGCGCGACATCTCCCGTGGTGTTTCTGGAGGGGATTTATGTGGAACCGCGGGTGCGACGGCAGGGAGTTGCGCATGCGCTCGTCAGTGCGGTGGAGGCCTGGGCGCGGCAGAGGGGATGCAGTGAGCTGGCATCGGATGCCTTGCTCGATAACGACGCCAGCCATGCCATGCATCGTGGGCTTGGCTTTGCAGAGACGGAGCGGGTGGTCTATTTCCGTAAGGATTTAGGTTCTTGATGCATGCCCGATTTGGGCTACGACTATTCGGTGCTTGTTTCGCCTTCTATTCACCTGTTAGACTCGGGAATAGCTGGTAAATCAATAAGATAGACGAGCCGGGAGATGACCGGCGGGATGGAGAGTTTCGGGCATGGCAGACGATCGTTCACGCGCCGTAGAACTGGCGCTTTCGCAGATAGAGAAGCAGTTTGGCAAGGGCTCGATCATGCGCCTCGGCAGTAAAGAGGCGATTGTGCCGATCTCCACCATCAGCACGGGCTCGATTTCCTTTGACGCGGCACTGGGCGTAGGCGGCGTGCCTCGCGGGCGTGTGATCGAGATATTTGGGCCGGAATCTTCGGGCAAGACCACCATCACGCTCCAGATCATCGCCGAGGCGCAGAAGCTGGGCGGTATGGCGGCCTTCGTGGATGCCGAACACGCGCTGGATCCGGGCTATGCCAAGAAGCTGGGCGTGGATGTAGACAACCTGCTGGTGTCGCAGCCGGACTACGGTGAACAGGCACTGGAAATTACCGAGGCGCTGGTTCGCTCCGGTGCGATTGACGTGCTGGTCGTGGACTCAGTGGCTGCGCTGGTCCCCAAGGCTGAGCTCGACGGTGAGATGGGCGACTCGCATATGGGTCTGCAGGCGCGCCTGATGTCGCAGGCGCTGCGCAAGCTGACCGGCACTGTCTCGAAATCGCGTACCTGCCTAATCTTTATCAATCAGATCCGCGAGAAGATCGGCGTGATGTTCGGAAATCCTGAGACCACAACGGGTGGACGCGCGCTGAAGTTTTATTCTTCGGTCCGCATCGATATCCGCCGCATCGCTGCGGTGAAGGATGGCGATATGGTGGTTGGCTCGCGCACCAAGGTGAAGATCGTGAAGAACAAGGTGGCTGCGCCCTTCCGCGATGCCGAGTTCGACATTCTGTACGGCGAGGGCATCTCACGCGAAGGCGATGTGCTGGATCTGGCAGTGGCCAACAATGTCGTCGAGAAGTCCGGCGCATGGTTCAGCTACTCCGGCGAGCGCATCGGCCAGGGTCGCGAGAATGTGCGGCAGTATCTCAAGGACAACCGCGACACCTTTGATCGCATTCATCAACAGTTGCGCCAAAAGCTGGGGATCAGCGGCGTGAAGGAAGCTGAGATTCCCCCCGTGCCGGTGAATGGACCCGTGGCAGCCGAGGCCGCAGTACGGGCGCCGGCAACGCGTCGGCCACAGTAGCTCGGTCGATCGTCAATCTGGAGCGGAAAAGACGGCCCACTGCGGCCGTCTTTTCTTGGCTTTGATGTCTTAGCGCGAGCGTCGGAATGACGACCCGGATAATGGCCGGCTGACGATCTTTATCTCAAAAACAGTCGGCCACTGCTTGCCCGTCACGAAGAGCCGATCGTGGTGCGCGTCGTAGGCGATGCCGTTGAGCACGGACTCGCCGTTGACTCTTCGGCTCGCCGGCATGAGACCGCTGAGGTCGATCCAGCCGATGACGTGCCCATCTCTTGGGGAGATACGGGCGATGCGATCCGCGTGCCAGATGTTCGCGTAAATCTCACCTTTGACATATTCAAGCTCGTTGAGCTGGTCGATGATGTCTTTTCCATCCTTCACGACGATCCGGCGCGTCTCCTGGAAGGTTTTAGGGTCGCGGAAGCGCAGCGTTGCGGTGCCGTCACTGGTGACGATCTCTCGTGCTGTGTGCGTCATACCCCAACCTTCGCCGGAATACGTGAACTGACCGACCGGGCGAAGAGAGAACCGGTCGTAGACGAAGCAGATGTGCGACTGCCACGTCCATTCGTAAATGTTCGGTCCCCAGTCGACGATTCCTTCACCGAAATACTGTTCGGGCAGCCCCCGCTGCTGGACGACTTTCCCCGTTTCCGGTTCGATGGCGAAGACTGCGGAATGGCCTTTCAATCCTGTTCCCTCATAGAAAAGACCATCGCGATAGAAGAAGCCCTCGGTATAGCTGTCGGTCGAATGCGGAAATTCCGCAACTACCTTGTAGCTGCTGACGGGAGCGGCGAGAATGCAGCCAGGAAGAAATGTCGCGATCACTGCAAGCCCAAGCGCCAGGCGCTGAATGGAAGAGCCGTATGAACGCATCGTCCTGATCATGGTAGATCGCTGCTCCGCGCCGCGTACCATGGATATCACCGTCACCCGGAAATTCGTGAACGCGCTTGCCAATGAGGTGGACGCGCGGCGGGTAGCCCGCTTACACTCGCGAACGGAACGTCTGTTATGAACACAGTCAAAGCCATCTATCCCGGGACCTTCGATCCGATGACGAATGGTCATCTCGACCTGATTGCGCGGGGTGCGAAGATTTTCGACCACCTGGTCGTGGCTGTGCTCGAAAATTCGCAGAAAAGCCCGCTGTTCACGGTGCCGGAGCGATGCGTCATGCTGACGGCGGCTGTCAAGCATATGCCGAATGTCACGGTAGAAAGCTTCGATGGGCTGCTGGTGGACTTCGTCCGGTCGCAGCAGGCGCAGGCGGTACTGCGCGGTATTCGTGCCATTAGCGATTACGAATACGAGCTGCAGATGGCCCTGATGAACCGGCGGCTGGCTCCTGATCTCGAAACCGTCTTCATGATGCCGGCGGAAAAGTTCTCCTATGTCAGCTCACGGCTGGTAAAGGAAGTCTTCCGGCTGGGCGGATCCGTCGAAGGGCTGGTTCCTGCTCTGGTCTTGGAGAAGATGAAGGAACGCGGGCGGGAATAGATTCGCCGTCGGGACTTCTCCTTACGTGCTGTAAAGGTTGGATTCCAGGAACGCATTGCGGAACTTGCCTCCCGGATCGTGCTCCCCGAGCAACTGTTTGAAATCATCAAGTCGGGCGTAGCGCGACTGCAGCGTCGCCGGCGGCAGCGTAAAGAGCTTGGCCCAATGCGGCCGGGGCTCAAATGGAGCAAGCTTCGCTTCGATCATGGGCAGGATCTTCTTGACCGCAGGCCATTCCGGTTTCCAGGTGAAGTGGATGGCGAGCGAAGGGCGCTGGTAGGCCATGCTCATCCACAGCGAATCGGGCGCAATTGTGCGCAATTCAGTGACGAATAGGTGGGGCGTGATGTGGTCGCGGAGTTGCTCGACCGCGCGGATCGCTTCGTAAGCATGCTCGCGCGGCACAAAGTATTCGGTTTGCAGCTCCGCGCCGCTGCTCGGAGTGAAGTTCATGCGGAAGTGCGGCAGCCGCTCGTACCAGGGTCCCGGAATGCCCAGCTGCTCAGTACACGGTTCGGCCGGATGGCCGGCGATCGGGTGTAGCTTCTCCGTCGCGCGCTTCGCGTTATAGAACTCCTGTGGCCACGCATAGGGCTTTCCTGGCTCGACGCGCCGCTTGATCCAGACCTGTGTGGCGCGATGGTTCTGCCAATCTGTGAAGAGGCTGACGCTGTAGCCGCTGCCGAAGATGGCATCGAGATTGTGCTCCAGCTCGCTGAACGGCAGGTCCTGGTAGACGACCTGCTCCACCTGATAAGTGGGTTCGAGATCCAGCGTAAGGCTGGTCACGATGCCGAGCGCGCCGAGAGCGACAATCGCGCCGGCGAAATGGTCCGGATCTTTTGCCCGTGAGAGAGTGAGGCGCTCGCCATTGGCGGTGACAAGATCAAGCGCTGCGCAGGCGCAGGAGAGATTCTGGTTGTGGATTCCTGAACCGTGCGTCGCCGTCGCACAGGCGCCAGCCGCGGAAATGTGTGGAAGAGATGCCAGGTTGTGCAGAGCGAAGCCGTGGCTATCGATATACGGTGCGAGCTTGCCATAGCTGACGCCCGCGCCGATGGTGACGGTACGTGCGGCAGGATCGATCGTCATCTGATCGAAGTGCTGGAGCGATATCTGCTCCGATGTGCTGTCGGCGATGGCGTTGAAGGAGTGACGCGTGCCGAGCGCCCGCAGCTTTCGGGCGCGCTTCACGATGCTTTGCACTTCCTCGACGCTTGCAGGTGTGTCGAGCCGATCCGTGCTGTAAGTGTAGTTGCCGGACCAGTTCTTGCGCGTCCCGGCCGGCCGCTCTGCGCTTTCGGCAGCGGTCGTTTGGCCGGAGACAAAGGGTGTGAGCATGGTGCCGGTAAGTGCGAGGCCGGAGGCCTTCAGGAATTCTCTCTTATCCAAGTCTGTTCCCCGAATCAGTGTGCTCTCAAATCTGTGGCTCGGAACGCTCCCACAGGTATAGAGGCATGCGCGCGCTCTGGCAAGCGGTGGAATTTTTATTCGGCCCGGAGCGCCTCGCTCGGCTCGATGTGGGCAGCGTGCCAGGCAGGAGCGCCGCAGGCCACGAGAGCTGCGAGTACCAGGAGAACTGGAGCACCTACAAAAGTCACAGGATCATATGTGCGGACGCCATAGAGCATGCCGGCGAGCAGGTGTACACACGCCAGTGCCGAAGCCAGCCCTATGATGAGACCGGAGACGACCAGCCTCAGTCCTTGACGCACGACCATGGCAACGACGCGGGCGCGGGATGCGCCGAGCGCGATGCGAACACCAATCTCCGGAACGCGCTGGCGTACGGAGTAAGCGAGGAGGCCATAAATTCCAATCAGCGCAAGCAGAAGAGCGGCTCCAGCGAAGATGCTGAGCAGCGTGGTCTGGAAGCGCCGGCGGGCGGTGGAGGCGGCGACAGCTTGCTGCATGGTCTGGAGATTTGCGATGGCAACAGTGGGATCAACGTAGCGTGCTGCGTGTTGAATGGAGGCGATCAGCGCGTCAGGTGGAAGCGACGCGCGAGTCGCTATGTTTGCGCTGCCATGGTCGTCCTGCCAGAAGGGCGAGTAGATCTGTGGCGTGGGAGCTTGCTCCAAGCTTTGCGAGCGCACATCGGCGACGACCCCGACGACGGTAGCCCACGGACCTTTCTGGATATCGGCAGCGCGCAGGCGATGGCCGATCGCGCTTTGTCCGGGGAAGTATTGCTTTTCGAAGCTGGCGTTCACGATGACGACCTTCGGGCTGTTGTCGCGGTCTGCCGGAGTGAAGAAGCGGCCGGCCAGGAGCGGCATTCCCATAGCGGTGAAGTAGTCGGGTGTAGGTTCGTCGTCTTCGATGAGATTGTTCGGAGCGTTGTGGAGATATCCGTCGACCCATAGGAAGGTCATGCTGCCGGCGTGGCTGAGGGGCAGGATAGTGATGGCGCCCGTGGCCTGGACACCGGGGACAGCGGTGATGGCATTCAGCAGGCGATGAAAGTAGGCGCGGCGCTGTTCCGGCTTGCTGTAACGGGCATCGAGACCAACGTTGAACGTGATGGTGGAGGACGCGAAGCCGGGCCTTACGTTTGCGACTTTGCTGTAGCTCCGAAGGAGCAGTCCTGCCCCGGCCAACAGAACAAGCACCAGCGCGACTTCTCCGACGATGAGTAGGCTGCGTCCCCGGCTGCGCGCGAGGGCCACACCACGCGATGCGCCCGACTGAAGCGCTGCCGTGAGATGGACGCGCGACGATGAGAGGGCCGGCAGCATACCGAAGAGAAGGCACGTGATGCACACTAGAGTGAGGGCAAATAGCAGCACCCAGGGATCGATTGTGGCTTGTTGCAGGCGGGGGATGTCTCCGGGATCGAGTCTGAGTAGAAACCGGAGGAACAGCCAGGCAAGCGCGATACCGCTTACGCCGCCGATCCCGCTGAGCAGCAGGGATTCTGTGAGCAACTGACGGATGATGCGCAAGCGGGCAGCGCCAAGTGTGGCGCGAACGCCGAATTCGTGGCGACGAGCGGCGGCACGCGCGAGGAGCAGGTTGGCGGTGTTGCCGCAGGCGACGAGCAGAACACACGTGACTGCACCAAGTAGCAAAAGAAGCAGAGGACGAACAGGGCCGATCGTGGTATCAGGCAGGGACTCGATCTTGGCGCTCCAGCCACTCGAGTAAAACTTGTGCAGAGGAGTGAGTTGCTGCACGATGGCGCTCATCTCTGCCTGGGCGCCGGCGATAGTGACGCCTGGATTTAGCCGCGCGACCGTATACAAGTTGGCGCTTTCGCGATCGGCTGCCTGCTGCGGAGTGAGCGCCAGCGGTACCCAGATCTCAGTGCTGTGCACGCTCGCGTTGCCATAAGGCAGATCGCTGAAAGTTGGATATTCAAAGTCGCGCGACATCACGCCGATGATCCGGTATGGGCTCCCATCGAGACTGATCGAGCGCATGAGGACATCTGCGCTCTCTGAAAAGAGCGAATGCCATAACTTCTGGCTAATCATGGCGACGTGGTCGTGGCCGGGGATGTTGTCCTGCTGCAGGATGGTGCGTCCGAGGATGGGCGCGGCTTCGAAAGTGGAGAAGAACTGCGCGTCGACTGTTGCGGCAGAGACGCGAGTTACCGCGTCGGATGTGGAGAGATTAAAGATCTTCTGACCGAAGGACGTCATCGACCGGAAGGAGTGGCTCATGCGCTGGATGTCAAGGAAATCGGCATCGCTCGGAGTCATGACTTCAGGCGGCGCATCGAGATGCACATTCGGCATGTAAAGGTACACCAACTGATCCGCATGGCCATATGGCAGTGAGCGTAGCAAGACCGCCTGCACCAGACTGTAGATCGCGGTCGTGGCGCCGATGCCGAGGGCGAGCGTTAGGACGGCGACAGTCGCGAAGCCAGGATTGCGGCGAAGCTGACGGGCGGCGTAGCGGAGGTCGGCGGCAATACTGTCGACCAGTGGCGGACGCGCTTGTTTGCGATAGGCTTCGCGCTGTTGAGTAACGCCCCCGAAGCGCAGACGCGCCTCCCGCTCTGCCACATCCGCGCTCATACCTTGGTTGCGGAGTTCGGCAGCCGCCATCTCGAGATGGGCAGACAACTCCTCGTCGATATCGGAATCGGAACGGCGCCGCCGCCAGCGAAGAGTCGCGTTACAAGGATGCGGAGAGACAAGGGCATGCCTCCTGATGGCGCATTACGGTTGCGGTTCGAAGAAGCGATCCATGATGGCGGCCATGCGCTGCCAGCCTTCTGTGGCGCGGACGAGCTGCCGGCGTCCGCGACTGGTAATGGAGTAGAAGCGGGCGCGGCGGTTGTTTTCGGATTTACCCCAATCGGAGCTGATCCAGCCGCGTTGCTCCAGCCGCAGGAGTGCAGGGTAGATGGTGCCCTGATTGAGGGTGAGCGTGTTGCCGCTTACCTGCTCGATGCGTCGCGCGAGGCCATAGCCGTGCAGCGGGCCCATCAAAGAGAGCGTCTTCAGCACCAGAGTGTCGAGCGTGCCCTGAAGAACTTCCGCCTTATCGCCCATTGGCGCTCCTGTTGGCCTACAACAGGAATATAGCGCGGTCTACCTGTTGGCTGTCAACATATAACTGAAACGCCGAGGCGTAAACCGGGTCCGTCCTCGTTCCCGTGCGGCCGTTCGGCGCCTGTCAATGCAGCGAAACTGTTGCTCATTGCATAAATCCGCTGCGGAACTGTGAGCGATGCTGCCGCGTATGTGTATGCTGGCGTCGGGCGGAAATGCGCGGCGGACGCGCCGGGAGGAAGAAGGTATGCAGAGCCGGATAACAGGCACCACCATGCCGGTATTGGAATTTTTGCTGGACCACAATGACGCGATCATTTCCGAGGCGGGAGAACTCTCCTGGATGTCGGCGTCGATCCAAATGATGACTCATACGCAGATGGGTGGCGGAGGCGGGATCTTTGGAGCGTTGAAGCGCGTGGCCGGAGGCGGCACGCTCTTTATGACGGAGTATCGCGCGGTGGGAGCGCCGGGTGAAATTGCGTTTGCCACCAAAGTGCCGGGCCATATTGTCCCAGTTGATGTTACGAATGGCCGCGAGTACTTGATCCATCGGCATGGATTTCTTTGCGCGACAGCGGGCATCCAGCTTGGCGTCGGATTCCAGCAGTCGCTGGGCGCAGGCATCTTCGGCGGCGACGGATTCCTCCTGCAGCGGCTCAGTGGAGCGGGAATGGCGTGGCTGGAGCTTTCCGGCGAACTGATCGTGAAGGACCTGCAGCCGGGTGAACTGTTGCGCGTACATCCTGGACATGTTGGGGCGTTTGAAGCGGGTGTGAATTTTCAAATCATGCGCATCCCGGGCATCCGCAATATGATTTTCGGCGGCGACGGTATTTTTCTTGCGGCGCTCACCGGGCCCGGACGCGTGTGGCTGCAGACGCTCCCCATCGCGAAGCTGGCGCACAAACTGCAGGAGTACATGCCGCAGGAGCGGCGCGCGGAGACGACGGAGGCAGGAGTGGTAGGCGGCCTGGTGGGATCTATCCTGAATGGCATGAAGTAAGACCGCGGCATGAATTAAAACTGAACCCTAAGTGCAAGCGAAGAGGCGCGGCTTTGGCTGCGCCTCTTGCATTTCGGCAAAGCGCTCGGCGTCCATATACTGCGGGAAAGGAGAGTGAAATGAGCGCAACCCTGGAGAATGTTCCCCTGCGGCGGATCGATGGCACTGCTGCATCGCTGGCCGACTATGAAGGCAAGGTGCTGCTGATTGTGAATGTCGCGTCGAAATGCGGCTTTACACCGCAGTATGAAGGGCTGGAGAAACTGCAGGCGAGGTTCAGCAATCGCGGATTTTCCGTGCTGGGTTTTCCTGCCAATGACTTCGCCGAACAGGAGCCGGGCACGAATGCGGAGATCGCGCAGTTCTGCACGACTAACTTCGGAGTTAAGTTTCCGATCTTCGAGAAGATCACGGTGGTTGGACCGCAGAAGCATCCGCTCTACGCATCGTTGATCAAGGCGCAACCCAAACCCACGACCAGCACGAACGACTTGCGCCAGCACCTGGTCGAATTCGGTGTTACGCCGAACGCGGAGCCCGAGGTGCTGTGGAATTTTGAGAAGTTTCTGGTGGATCGTTCTGGTACGCCGGTAGCGCGCTTCGCGCCGGATGTGGAGCCGGAGGACCCGAAACTGACGCAGCGCATCGAGGCAGAGCTGTCCAAATAAGGGGAACAAGCGCAGCGCATCGCGTGTCTATAAGCGTGTCTGCATGGTTATGCAACGTACGCAGATGCGAGGTGCGCCATGTTCGAAGATGCGTTGATGGAATCCGGTGGGAAGATCAGGACCTATCGCAGCTGGACCTCCGGCATTGCGGCGGTTTGCAACGCCAGCATTGCATGTCTGCTGCTGTTGCTGCCTCTGCTTCATCCCGCATCTCTGCCGCGCCAGACACTCAGCATGTTGCTGGCGGCTCCGGCGCCGCCTGCTCCGCCGCTACCTCATATTGCCCGCGTGGTGAGTGTCGCCACACGCGCCGCGGTGCTTGCGAATCCTTTCGCGGCGCCCACGAGCATACCTCATTACATTCCACCCGCCGACGCTGAGCCGCCATCCACTGACCTGGGTCTCGCTCCTCTTGCGAGAGAGACTGGTGGTTCTTTGACCGGTCTCGCTGCCTCGATTGGCTCCGCCGCGCCACAGCAGGTGCGCGTTGTTGCGGGCGAGGAAACCGGTCATTTCCTCTGGAGTGATGGAAGGCCATAAGGTGAGCGGCGTCGAGCCGCGATATCCAGCGATTGCCCGTGAAGCGCGTGTGCAGGGCACGGTGGTGCTGAGCGCCACAATCTCCAGGAGCGGGACGATTGAGAATCTGCATGTCGTAAGCGGATCGCCGATGCTAACAGCTGCGGCAGAGGAGGCAGTCCGGACGTGGCGCTATCGGCCTTACCTGCTGAACGGCGAACCGGTTGAAGTAGAGACAACGGTGAACGTCATCTTCAATCTTGGCGGGTGAGGCGCATCACTTGCACGCCAGAGAAAATGCGCGAGCCGATTCGAGCAGCTTGTCCACCGATTCCTTCGATGTTGATTCGGAGTAGATGCGCATCAACGGCTCGGTGCCGGAGGCGCGCAGCAGCAGCCAGGTCTCGGCCGCATTTGGCTTCGACCGGGCCTCAGGGTTGTCGAGGAAGAATTTAATGCCGTCCAGGGTCTCCACTCGAAGGACCTGCATGCCTGCGAAATCGGTCGCGCCGGGCTGGATTGTTCGCGCGCGGGCAATCGCCGCATTTTTAATCTCGTCGGGGATGTGAAGGTCGATGCGACCGTAGTGGTGTTCCCCGAACTCCTGCTGCAGGTCTGCGACGAGTTGACCGAGCGTTCTCTTCTCGTCCGCCATCACGTTTGCAAGCAGCAGGCAGTTCAGCAGACCGTCCCGCTCCGGGAGATGGCGCTTGATGCCGATCCCGCCGGACTCTTCGCCGCCGATTAGGATGTCGTGTTCGAGCATGAGATCGCAGACGTACTTGAATCCTATGCCGTGCTCGTACAGCGGCTGATTGTGCTTTGCAGCGATGCGGTCGAGCATCTTGGTGGTGTTGAAGGCGCGGGTCACGCCGCCTTTCCAGCCCTTGCGCTCGAGCAGCCAGCGCAGCAGGATGGAGAAGATCTTGTGCGGATCGACGAATCGGCCGTGCTCGTCGACGGCTCCCAGCCGGTCCGCGTCGCCGTCGGTGACGAGTCCGGCCTGGCACCTCTCGGCGACAACTGTGTCCTGCAGCGCGCGAACGTGCGGCTCGATTGGCTCCGGATTGATGCCGGGAAACAGTGGATCATGGTTGGCGCGGATCTCGATGAAATCGATGCCAAGCGGACGGAAGATGCTGGCCAGCACTCCGGCACCGGCTCCATACATTGCATCGATGGCGAAGCGCTGCCCCGAGTGGGCAATCGCATCGAGATCGGCGAAACGTGAAATGGCGGCGACGTACGGAGTGGTGAAGTCTTCCTCGATGATGGTCGCGGACCGTGCTGCCTCGCGAAGCGGCTGGCCAAGATAGCTCTCAATCTTCGCCATGATCGACGGTGACCCGGAGCCGCCGTAGCCCGCCTTGTACTTCACACCGTTCCACTGGTAGGGGTTGTGGCTGGAAGTGATCATGATGCCGCCTGCCGCTTGCGAGTGGCGAACAGCGTAGGAAAGCGCCGGCGTCGGCGTGACCGCGGCAGCGAGACGCACCGGAATACCGGAGGAAGCGACTACCTGTGCGACTGCACGGGCAAAAGTGGGAGATCCGAAGCGGGTATCGTAACCAATGCAGATACCTTTTCCGGCATCCTCGTGAGCCAAAACGTAATTGGCGATAGCTGCGGCCGCGATGCGGACATTGGCGAAGGTAAAGTCGTCGGCAATGACGCCGCGCCATCCGTCCGTACCAAACTTGATGGGTGAGATTGTCATGCTTCGATCGATTTTACGAAAGGAACGATATCACGCGACTGCTAGGAAACGCTCAGACGAGCTCCGTCTTGCCCTGGGCTACCAACTGCTTCACCACCTTGCCGACATCCTGCGAGTGGCTGCGCGAGACGTAATGAGCAGAGCGTCACCGGTATCGACCACGACAATATCCTTGACGCCGACCAGCGCGACGAACTTTTCCGGACTGTAGACGTAATTGCCATGTGCGTCGATCGTGAGAGCGTCCGCGGTCTCGACGATGTTGGCCGCCGGCGCATTGGGCTGCTGCGCGAGCTGGTGCTCGTAGAGTGCTGCCCAGGAGCCGAGGTCGTTCCATCCGAAGTTGGCGGGCAGGCAGAAGAGCTTGGAGCGATGTTCGCCCTTCGCAGAACGCGGTTCAAGTACCGCGTAATCAACCGAGATGTTTTCGCACTTCGGGTAGAGTTCGGCAAACACCTCGGCAAACTCAGGGGTACCGTGCGCGGCGGCGATCTTTTCAAGCAATGGCGACGTCTCCGGCAGATGCTCGCGCATGGCGTTGGCCAGAGTGCGCGCGGTCCACAGAAAGATTCCGCTGTTCCAGCAGTAGTTGCCAGCGGCTACGAATTCTTCGGCCTTTTCCTGGTTCGGTTTTTCGGTAAAGCGGCGCACGTGCTGTACGCCGGGTTCTACGGACTCGCCGGTTTCGATATATCCATAACCAGTTTCAGCGCGCGTCGGCAGCACACCAAGCACTACGATGTTTTCGCCTGCGGCGGCTAGCGCGATGCCGCGACCGAGCGTTGCCAGAAATTGGGGCTCATCCCCGATGACGTGGTCCGCGGGAAAGATCCCGAGCACCGCATCGGGCGATGTCTTCTCAAGCAGGAATGCAGCCAGCCCGGCGGCGGGCGCCGTATTGCGCGCCGCAGGCTCGCACAGCACCTGGTCGGCCGGGACCTCGTCCAGTTGAATGCAGATCGCGGAGGAAAGCAGATCGTTGGTGATGACCCAAGCACTCTGCGCGGGCGCTAGGGGAAGCAGCCGGTCGAGCGTGCGCTGGATCATTGTGCGCTCGCCATCCAGTGCGAGCACCTGCTTGGCGCGGGCCTTGCGGCTGCGTGGCCAGAAGCGTGTGCCGCTACCTCCGGCCAGGATGATGGGACGGAACTCGGGGGCGATTGCCATCGTCCGCTTATGGTAACGGACGACAGCGCTCTTTGCATCGGTTGGGCCTACTACTGTTTGCGTGACACATCTATTCTTGCGGCCTGGGCGCGAGGCGGTAGGCATAGATAAGCAGAGCGAGGCCGACCATGAGCGGCACAACGCCGATCGCAACGCCGATCAGGTGGTTATCGTCATTGGCGATGCCCAGGAAAATCATGAGTCCAATTCCCACCGCGGTAGGTGATCAATCCGCCGAGCTTGGTGCCTTCGAGGCGACGGCGGCTCTGCAGACGGTCTTCTTCACGCATCAGCGCGATCGCTGCGTCGGCGCCGGCACCGGCACTCTCTGTCAGACGGCGGACCGTCTCGTTCTTGTAGTAAGCCTCACGCTCTTTGCGTCGCCCATTGACATAGGAGTTGATGGACAGATACGAGTAAAGCGCAATCGCCGCGACGGCGAGAAAGACAAAGATCATGACTTCTGGCTTGGCGAAATCCATGACGATCTCCTAACTGGACAGTGACTGTTTGCAATCGGTATGACCAATGGACTCTAGCGCCGGTTGCGTTTTTTCGCGGGAATCGGCGGAAAAGAAAATGCAACCGCAGCCCGGGATGATTGGTCGTACAGTTTCGAAGGGTCTCATTCTCATGGACGCAGAGCTCAGCAAGGCAGCCGCGGATCGCGCCGATGTGGCGCGGGTGCAGGCTGGCGATGTTGAGGCCTTTGCGGAGATCGTGCGCCGATGGCAGACGCCGTTGATCAACCTGGCGTATCGCTTCTGCGGCGATCGAGGACGCTCCGAGGAGATGGCGCAGGAGGCCTTTCTGCGCGCTTATCGCGGTCTGGGAGGCTTTCGCGGCGATGCGGCGTTTTCTACCTGGCTCTTTGCGCTGGCCACGAATCTCTATCGCAGCGAGCTTCGCCGCATTCCGCAGCGGACGGTAGCCCTGGACGAAGCTCCTGAGCCGGCCGACCCAGTTTCGATGGCCGAGGTGCACGAGCTGCGGGATCGCGACCTCACGGTGAGGAAGGCAGTGCTGGCGCTTCCGCCGAAGTATCGCGAGGCCATGCTGCTGTTCTACTTCCACGAAATGGATGTGCCTGCCGCTGCCCAGAGCCTGGGGCTGCCGGAGGGCACGGTGAAGGCCCGGCTGCACCGCGGACGAGAGCTCTTGCGCGCGAAATTGCCGCGACTGCTGGCGCTGACCCCGGAAGGAGTGGTGTGATGTCAGATATGCAGAAGGATGACGAGTTGGACCGGATGCTGGCGCGCAGCTTTGGGCCGCCACACGCTCGCGCTGCTCACGCGGAGAGCATTGAGCCGTCCTCCGGCTTTGTAGCCTCTGTGATGGAGCGCGTGCGCGAGGAGGCGGCTGCAACGGCCGCGCTCGGCCCGATTCGATTTCCCTGGCGGCGCGCCGTTCCCGGCATCTGCATGGTGGTGCTGGCGGTGGCCGTCTCTGCAACCTTGCTGACGTTCGCCTCGATGGCCGTGGTGCAGCTCGCATCTCGCGCATTCGCGACGGCGACCGTGGCTCCTCAGGGAGCAGTAACGGAGTGGGCGCAGACAGCGGTGCGGCTGCACCTGGGCTGGCTCGCGATCGGAGTTCTGATCGCCTTTGTGCCCTTCCTCCTGACACGTGGCGTGATGGAAGGCCGGCAACGGATCTGAGTGCACTGGAAGAACGACAAAGGCCAACGCTCAGCGCGTTGGCCTTTTTGTTTTGGTACAAACTAAAGCTTCGCGACGAATGCCCCCAGGCGCGAGAGCCCTTCCTCCACATCCTTGTGCGAAACGGCGTAGGAGAGGCGGATGTGTTCGTGGGTGCCGAAGGCCTCACCTGGGACGACGACAACGCCAGCATCGTGCAATAGACGCGTGGTGAGCTCTGCTGGAGTGGCGATACCGGATTTCTTCAGGAGTCCGGAAACGTTGGGATAGGCGTAGAAGGCGCCCTCGGGCATGGTGCAGGTGATGCCGGGGATAGTGCGCAGGCCGGCGACGATGGTGTCGCGCAGCCGGATGTAGTCGGCGCGCATCTCGCAGACGCACTCCTGGGATCCGGTGAGCGCGGCAATAGCCGCCTTCTGCACCATCGCCGCGGTGGACGAGGTGGACTGCGATTGCAGCTTGCTCATCGCGGCGATGATTGGCTTAGGCCCGAGCGCGAATCCGGCGCGCCAGCCAGTCATGGCATAGGTTTTCGAGAGGGAGCCGAGCACGATGATATGCTCCTTCGCCTCCGTCACCGATGCACCGGAGAACGGCGCTTCGTTGAAGACGAGATACGCGTAGCACTCATCCAGCATCAGGTAGATGCCGCGGCTGTGCGCAAGCCGGACGATGCGCTCAAGGTCGGCGCGCGAGATGACGGCGCCCGACGGATTGGACGGCGAATTGAGGATGATCGCCTTGGTGCGCGGCGTTATCGCGCGCTCGATCGCCTCGGCGGTGACGCGGAAGTTTTCGCTCTCGGCAGTCTGGAGATAGACGACCGTGCCGCCAGCGTACTGGATGATGTCCTTGTAGGAAACCCAGTAGGGCACCGGCAGGATGACCTCATCGCCGTGATCGATGAGCACTTCGATGGCGTTGAACAGCGCGAGCTTCCCGCCGGTGGTGAAGACCGTTTCTTCCGGCGTGTAGCTGGAGCCGAAATCGGTGGCGTGGCGCTCCACGATGGCTTTGCGCACCTCAGCGATGCCAGAGACGACTGTGTAGCGCGAGAAGTTCGCTTCAATGGCGGCGATGGCCGCGTCCTTGATGTGACGGGGTGTGGCGAAGTGCGGTTCGCCTGCGCCGAAGTCGACGAGCTTCGCGCCCTCAGCGCGCAGCTTCGCGGCAGCGGCGGTGACGGCCATAGTGGCAGAGACTTCGATGCGGCCGATGCGCTTGGACAAGTTCGGTGCGGCGCTGGACGGCTTGGCGCTGGAGGGCATTGCGCTGGTCAGGGTGGCGGTGGCGCTCATGCCCACTAGTTTACAGGGCCGGTTGCGCGAGGCCTAGCCGAGGCAATAGCGTCTAGCGGAAGAATGACCGCAGCTGCGCCTCTACCATGCCACCCAGGTATGCGGGAGATTTTTCCACGTTGACGGTCAGTACATCGCCGTTCAGCTCGTAGGTGGCTTCCACGCCCATACCGGCGACCCGGTTGCCTTCCACGCTAAATCCGGAACTCTTTAGCTCGCTGAGACCCTTATCGAGGACTTGGGGCGTGACACCTTCGATTTTGTGAATCGCCATTTCCGTACTCTACGGTTTCCCGGCGAATCGTCCAATGGGGCGTCGTCGCATTCCCCTTATTGCGTCGCGAGGATTGCAGCGACACGCTCCAGGTCGGCCTCGGTATCGACGCCGATGGTCGTGTGGGGGGTCTGCTCGACGTAGATCGGAATGTTGTGCGCCAGCAGACGAAGTTGTTCCAGGCGCTCGGCGATTTCGAGCGGGTGCGGCGGCAGCGCGGCGAAGCGCTGGAGCGCCTGGCGACGATACGCGTATAGGCCGAGGTGCTTGCGGTAGACGATGCGGCCAGCGCGGTCGCGGTCGAAGGGAATGGTCGAGCGCGAGAAGTAAAGAGCGCGGCCATCTTCGGCGAGCACGACCTTCACTGCATTGGGATCGGCGATCTCTTCTGGCGTACACGGCGTCCAGAGCGTGGTCACCTGCGCGTCAATCCCGGAGCGATCGAAAGGTGCAAGCAGCGCGTCGATGTGGGCGGGACGAAGCATCGGTTCATCGCCCTGGATGTTGACGACGATCTCGGACGGGATCTGCTGTGAAACGGCGTGCACGCGGTCCGAGCCGCTCTGCAGGTCGGGTGAGGTCAGTACTGCCTCCCAGCCACGGTCAGCGGCCAGCGCCATCACTTCGTCGGAATCGGTTGCGATCACGACACGATCCAGTCGCGGCGCCGCGACTGCGGCCTCGACGATCCATTGCAGCATGGGCTTACCGGCGATCGCACGCAGTACTTTGCGGGGCAGTCGAGTCGAGGCGAGTCGGGCGGGGATGACGGCGAGGGTGAAGGGTCGTGTGCTGTCACTCATGCAGCACTAGTGTCGCCCTAACTTTCATTCAGCGAAAGGGAGAGACACTTTGCCGATCCCCCGGCCTTCAGAAACTCCGTGGTCGGCGTCTGGTGGACGGTGAAGCCGCGTTCGCTCAGCCAGCTCTGCAACTCGCCGCTGGCCCGGTTCAGGATCACGTGCGGCCCGACGTTGATGGCATTGCAGGCGAAGTCGAGAGCGTCCTGCCGGCTGACAGCGAGCCGCTGGTCAGACGGAACGATCGACTCGATGGCCTCGAGGCTATCGCCGCGGAACGCAGCCGGATAGTAGAGCAGGAAGCCGCCCTCGAGCGGGCAGAAACAGGTATCCAGGTGGTAGAAGTGCGAACGTGCCAGCTCGAGCGGCTGCACGGCCGTACCCAGCAACCGCTCAAGATAAGGACGAGCATCAGCCCGAGAGCGTACGCCGTGGCCAAACCAGAGCAGCGGGCGCGCGCGATCGAAAAGGGCATCGCCGGCGCCTTCAAAGGGTATGGTTCGCGGGAGGTCGTGCACTTCGAATCCGTCCTGCGCGAGCCATGTGCGGAAGCGTGGCTCCTCCGCCTGGCGCTCGGGATGGAGAAAACTGCTGAGGATGGCCGTGCGCCCTCGCAATACGGCGGCATTCGCAGTGAATACGAGGTCAGGAAGCCCCGGCACTGGCGGCAACAGGGCGACCTGTGTGAACTGGCTCACGATCGCGTGAAGCGCCGACCACTGCTGCATGGCAACGCACGAAACCGTGTCGTCGACATTGCCTTCCATCCAAGGATTGATCACATAGGCGACGGTGAAGTGATCGGGCGAGCACATCAGGTGGCGATTCGAAAGCATACAGTCTCCTGAAATGGCGCAGTCTGGGGCGCCTTCGGGAGACGACGTGGTCGCTCGATTGGCTAGAAGGTACCAGAGGAGGCGGGCGGCATGGCAGGAAAAATGTCGGCAAAATCGGTAGAGAACCCGGACTGGCGCGCCATCAGGACGGCCGGAGTGCCTGCTTCGTCAACCGAGGAGCTATGCTCATCGGCATACCTGTTTTTTGGAGCACGTTTTAATGCGGATGATCCGCCGGCCCACCACTCTCTTTTTTATCGCTTGCTGTCTGCTTCCCACCATAAGCCGTGCGCAGCGCACGCAGAATCTCACGCCTGACGAGCGCGAGAAGCTGATTGCGAAACGCACCGCGATTGAGCAGGAACTCGAGTCGGTCGCCATTATTGATCGCAAGGTGATGGTGAAGATGCGAGATGGCAAGCGCATGGCAGCGGACATTTACCGTCCGAAGGACATATCGAAGAAGTATCCGATCATCTTCAGCCGCACTCCTTACAACTTCAACTACTGGGACGTGCGGCTGGGCGCGCCACGGGATATGACGAACGAACTCGACGCGGTGAAGCGCGGCTATGTGCTCATCGAGATGAACGAGCGCGGCCACTTCTTCTCCGAAGGCAATTACGAGATTCTCGGCGCGCCGCTGACCGACTCCGACGACGAGTTGAACTGGATGTCCGCGCAGCCGTGGTCGAACGGCAAAGTGGGGCTGATCGGTTGCTCGTCCACCGCTGAGTGGCAACTCGCAGTGGCGGCCCGGGGCAACAAAGCGCTGGCGGCGTTTATTCCGGAGAGTTTCGGCGCGGGCGTGGGCCGGGTGGGGAAGTGGTATGAGCAGGGCAACTGGTTCCGCGGCGGCGCCTTCCAGATGCTCTTCGCCGCGTGGATCTATGGCGAGCAGAACCAGGTGCGGCCGATGTTCCCTAAAGATGCCACCCAGCAGCAATTGATAGACGCGTCGAAGATGTTCGATCTAGCGCCACAGATGCCGCCGGTGGACTGGGCGAAGGCACTGGCGCACCTGCCGGAAGAGGACATCCTGAAAGCAGTTGGCGGACCGAAGGGCATCTACGCCGATGCAATGCCGGTGCCGACCGGTGGGCGGATGATCCAGCGGACGCCGAACGATCCGGCATGGCTGAAGGGCGGGCTGTGGAATGACTCGGAGAAGATCAACATTCCGGGACTGTGGCTGATGACCTGGTACGACGTCTCTACCGGGCCGAACCTGGCGGCATACAACTTCGTGCGGTCGACCGCGAAGGGCGAAGTGGCGAACGAGCAGTATGCCGTCATTGCGCCAACGCTGCACTGCCAGTACAAGCGCGCGACCGAGCACACGGTGGTCGGCGAGCGCGATATGGGCGACGCACGGCTAGACTACGATGCGCTGACCTATGGCTGGTTCGACCACTTTCTCAAGGGCGAAGACAATGGCATCCTGAAGAAGACCCCGCGGGTGCAGTACTACACCATGGGGTTGAACAAGTGGCAGACCGCGGATACGTGGCCACCAGAGGGCGCGAAGCCGGTGAAGCTCTACCTGGCGAGCGAGGGCAATGCGCCGACGCTGCATGGCGACGGCGCGCTAGTCGCAGAGCTTGCCAAGGCTGACCACCCCGACAAATTCACCTATGACCCGTTGCATCCGGTGCCTTCCTATGGCGGCAATGTGTGCTGCACGGGCGATGCGATCCCGGGAAACGGCGGCGCGCTGGATCAGCGCAAGATGGAGGAACGACCAGACATTCTGGTGTATTCCTCCGAGCCGCTGAAGGAAGGGATCGAGGTCGATGGGCCGATCGATACGACGCTTTACGTATCAAGCGACGTGAAGGATACGGATGTGACGGTGAAGCTGATCGATGTGCAGCCGGACGGCACGGCCTACAACCTGGACGAGACCATCCAGCGGCTGCGCTGGCGGGATGGCTACAACCACAAGCCGGTGTGGATGGAGCCGGGCAGAGTCTACAAGGTGGAACTGGGGCCGATGAACACGAGCAACTATTTCGGTCCGGGACATCGCATCCGCATCGAGGTGTCGGGCAGCAACTTCCCGCGCTTCGACCGCAACATGAATACTGGCGGGAACAACTACGACGAGACCGTGGGCAAGATTGCGCACACGGAGATTCATCACTCCGCCGAGTATCCGTCGGCGATTACGCTTTCGGTTGTCAAACGAACGGCAGGCCTGACCGTTTCAGTGACCGACGAGTCTGGAGCGGTCGTCCCGCGCGGCGACCGTCACGATTGTCAATGAGGCGAAACAGATCAAAGTGACCAAGTAACGGATGAAAATGGTCGTGCGGCGCTTTCCGTGGACCCTGGTAGCTATCGGGCCTCAGTAAACGTTCCGGGATTCCGTGAATGGCACCAGCAGATCGGTATCGAAAATGCAGATTCGCACAGGATCGAAGTAAAGCTGAAAGTGGGAGGTTGTCTCCCGGGGGGTGTTTTACAGTCACCCGTCAATGGCCGAATGCACTCGAGCCCGTTTCTCCTCATCTAGACACTCTTTGGGTGGACGCGAGTGTGCCAGTGGTAGCTGTCCTCCCGAACCCTATGTAAATAGCGGGTCTCCCGGGCAGGAATGCTTGTACAAATATCTTCCAGCTTCTCCGCGATTGGATTCTGTTTGGGTGGAGCATCGAGATGTGCCACGTTCAATTGACTCACTTTAGATTCAGCAAGTTCCATAAGATAGAGGCTGGCCTGTGCGGCATTCTGCTGCGTCTTCCGGCCTCCTTCAGGCGGTGTAGCTCAGATGGTTAGAGCGACGGACTCATAACCCGTAGGTCGACAGTTCGATTCTGTCCACCGCCACCAGTGCCTGTTCCGTGACAACTTGTTGCGCTCCTGCTGCGGTGGTTCCCCGCCGCTGGGGTTGGGAAGCCGCTGACCGAAGGGTTTTCGCCCGCTGGCCGGGTGTGGCCCGTAGCTCAAACGCTCGTCGCATCGCATACGTCGCCCACCAAAGACTATGCCATGGAGCGCTCTATCCCGAGCATCTGGTTGGTGGATGCCAGAGCAGCAGCGCAACAGTGGAGAAGAGGATGAGGAGCGAGCCGCTGGTCCACACCAGGGCGAATCGGGCGAGCGGCAGATGCGAGAGCGCCTGGAAGAGCGGCAGCAGGCACGGCGGATTCAGGTTGAGATCCAACACGTCCTAGCCGGGGAAATGCGCGCGGCCGGTTGCGCCGGAATGGTGGTGGTCACTGCGCGCGCAGCTCCTTCAGGCGCTCATCGATACGCTGCAATGCGGCGTGATCGTCGGCGATGACCTGCTGCGCGCCGGGCTCGCTTTGCCGCCGCTCCGCTTCCGTCAGGTTCTGCGCGATCTGGGCGCGCCAGTGATGCAGCCGGGTCGCGGAGAACCAGGCGCTCTGCTCGACGCGCTGTTCGAGGCCAGGATCGACGCTGAAGGAAGCGGGGACGGCCGGGGGCGGGCGGTGCGCTGCCGCCACATGATCGGAGGCATAGGCCACGATCCAGAGGATGGCGAAGCAGCCGAACAGAATCGCCAGCAGCGAGACGCACTTCTTCCGCAGCGGCGGCGTGGACATGGCGATGGCAGTCAGGGGCAGCGCGCAGGCCGGGCAAGCTTTCCAGCCCCGGGCAAGCGATGCGCCGCAGGCCGAGCAGTGGATGTGCATCAGAGACTCACATTTCCGGGGAGGCGAGCTATTTTGTAGCACTGACGGTGGCGGAATGCCTACGAATCTCTGGTCATCGGGGCGTGCGTTTCCGGTTTAGGGAATGACGCCGCAGGTCAGTGGCTCGACTTCGCGCATGCTGGCCGGTCGGTTTGTCGTTGTCCGCCCGTACAGGTACCACGCGAAGAACGCAGGGATCTGCCATAGCAGCTTTGGCGAGTCCATATTTGCCGACAAGCAGTATTGGAGAATGGCTGCGCTCATGAGTAGGAGCAGAGCTGCACGCGACGATTCTGAACAGCGGGGCGCCACTGAGACGATCGCAGGAACCGCGAGCACGCTGTCGACAATCCACGCGTATGGAGCGGCGAGGAGCGAGACGAACAGAAGCAACGGTAGTTCCTGAGACCAGTTCCATGCTTTCCGGTTCCGCGCGAAATGCCAGGTTGCCCACGCGCAGCCGAGTATTGCGGGCAGGAATCCCAGCCACATCGCATGGCGGGCGATCCAGAACCGGAGTGCGACGGCGATTGCCGGCATGTACTGGTCTTCGATCCCATCGGAAACCATGGCATGCGCGTAGCTGGCAAATACGTGGGGATACATCCACCAGGCGAGCAGCAACTGGCCTGCCACGGCGGTGCAGAGGCCGAGCACCAACCGGTACATGCGTTTTTGCACGATCCAGAGCAGCAGCACGACCGCGAAAGGTAGAAACAAGTGCGGCTTGAAGGCGCACAGCGATAGCGCGGCGCCGGCAAGGAATGGCCGCCGCTCATGGAGAGGCATAAAAAGAACTGCGCCCAGCAGCGCGAAGATGGTGGACTGACCGGAGCTGACGCAAGCGATGCTCCCGATGAAGAGATATGCCAGCAGATGCCACCGCCCCCGGGTGCGTCCGGACTGCACCCACAGCAGGTGCACGCATATACCCAGCAGCAGCGCCTGCAGAAGGCGCCAGAGAAGGCCGCCGGTGTAGAAGCTCAGTCTGCCCAGAGGCGCCATCGTCCACAGAGCCGATGGCGGGTTACGCGCGATCAGCGCGTGCACCCTGGGATCGAGTCCATGCGCGCGTTCCAGTTGAACAATAGCTGCGCTGTCATAGGGGTCTAGGTGCTGGGCGAGACGTTGTCCGGTGGCCCAATAGCTGATCCAATCCTGTACCGTGCCGGTGGCGATGGAGAATGCGACTCCGCAGACAGCAAGGATAGAGGCGAGGACGAAGAGACCAAAGCTGGCCAGGAAGAACGCCGAATACTTTTGTGCTGTCTGCTGAGAGCGAACGGCTGCGGTGCTCAAGGCTTTGCTCGCTCCTTTAGGCTGCCCAAGCGTCGCGCAAATTGCAGCGCTTCGCAACAACGATGTTGAGATGAGAGCATTGCAGGGTGATCTGGCTACGACGTGTTTTCCTTCTAGTACTGGTTTGCGTTTTTCTCTACGTCGGCGCAGTGTTCTTCCTCGACCGCACCCTCCCTCTTTCAAATACCAGTGCAACGCATTTCGACACGCTGATCGTGCTGGGGTATCCGGCGCAGCGGGACGGCACTCCGCGGCCGGAGATGCGGGAGCGGGTGATGGAGGGCGTGCGCGAGTACCGGGCCGGGGTAGCGCCGCGGATCATCGTGACCGGCGGAGCTGCGCATAATCACTATGTCGAGGCGGACGTGATGGCGAAGCTGGCGGAGTCGCAAGGCGTTCCGGCGGCCGCGATCCTCAAGGAGAACCAGGCTAAGGACACGATCCAGAATGCGTACTACTCGGTCCAGATCATGAAAGGGCATGGCTGGCACTCGGCCGAGGTGATCAGCTCACACAGCCACCTGCCGCGGGCGAGCCTGATCTTTGCGCATTTTCCGATTGCGTGGCGGATGCATGCCGCGCCGACGCCTCCGGAATATGGTCTGCTGCATCGCGCGGCTGCCGAGTGGTACGAAGCGGCAGACACAGCGCGGCTACGACTCACCAGCTTTCCCGAGTCGCGCTTTCTGCCGGCTCGTTAACTGATTTGCTGCCCTACCCCCCTCCCCCGGTGCGGGAGGCCCTCGGCTAAGTCATTTCGTTGCTTGGGTTTAGACGGTCTTCCGAGGGATAAATTCGTCATTCCACATGGTTTACAGGTAAAGTCGTCCAGGATAAAGAGTTAGGGACGCCAGTTAGTAGCCCTGTTTATAGTGCAAACAGGCCTCCCGGTGCGTAAATCTCTGGATTCACAGTGGTTACGGGTAAATTCGGCTCAATAAAGGGGTTACGGGAGCCGTCGGCGGGCATCTGTGTCTCTGGCGCCTTCGTCTTGCTCAGGATGGGTGCGCGGATTTCCGGCCAGTTTTGACTCTCTATTTCCAGTGTAGCGAGTTGCATGGGGTGAATCGGCAGGTTTCTGCCGAGTGCGAATCCGAAGGTAATACGCTTCGATTCCACTTCGCAGAAGCGAGATGTGGGCCCGAGCGAGGCCACACCCTACGGGTTGCGCAGGATGGGGCACTCGGTTGGGCTATGCCGCTCTTTGGCTATTTTGTAGCGACGTCGACGGTTGAAGGCGCCGGATGGATCTGCGCGCGCAGCTCCTCGTCGTGCCGGTGCCGCACAGTCAGCTTGCTATACCTGTTTGAATCAGGCGTCCAGACCTGAGTCAGATAGCTGTGGTTTCCCACTCGGTCGAAGATGAGACGGCTGTGGCTCTCAAGAGCGCCTCCCTTTTCCGGATAGATCATCACGACTACGGTGTTTGCGGTCTTGACGTTGCGGATCGACAAGAAATATTCCGACTGCCGTTGAATCCAGTAGGAACCTGCCGGCAGCTGCTGGTTGTTCGCGGAGAAGGCAAAGGGGATGTCGACTGTGAGGCTGGTCTGAGCGGAGGCGGGGATGGCCGAGGCGAGCAGACCGGCGGCGAGAGGAAGGCTGAAAAGCAGATGGCTGAGGATTGCGGGGCGACGTGTCATGTGGATCCTCCTATTTGAATTGGCGGCCGCCGGAATCCCGGCCCCGCTGTCATGCTCCGTAACCTGCGCCCCTGCCGCGGTTCTCGCCATGCACTGGAGGTAATTCGGGGAGCAAACGCGTATCGTCAGCGAAGTTGTTGATTCCGGAATGAGTTAGTTAGGGGTATGCTTCAGGACATATTGGATCGTTGTCAGTGCAGAGGTGTTGGGCGTGACAAGCGAAGAGGAGTGAGTCTGTGGAGAGGCCCGCGAATTCGACGCGTGTTTGGCGTTTCGGGCTCTTTGAAGTGGACGCGGCTGACGAGGAGTTGCGCCGCGGCGGCAAGCCGGTCAAGATGCGCGAGCAATCCTTCCGCATCCTGGTATTTCTTCTCGAGCATTCTGGCGAGATCGTTACCCGCGAATCATTGCGCTGCGTGCTGTGGCCTTCCGATACCTTTGTCGACTTCGATCACAGCCTGAACACGGCGGTAATGAAGCTGCGTGATGCGCTGGGCGACTCCGCCGATATGCCGCTTTATATCGAGACTCTTCCCAAGCGGGGCTATCGCTTTATCGCTCCGATGACGGTGGTTGTGCGGGAGGCGCGGCCGATCTCGCCGGCGCCGACTTCGGGGCCAGCATCTGCGGCGCTTTCGATGGGAGAGGGCAATGCAGGCGCCGCACTCGCTGAGGACGGATTCCGGGTCAAGGCCGGATTGGAGATTCCTGACGCGGAATCGGGCTACTCGGCCTCCCTTGCGCTTGCCCGTTCCCCGTCATCAAGCGCAGCGAAAATCGCAGAGCATCCTCTCGCGTACAGGAAAGTCTGGAGAATTCTTGTCCCCGCCGTGGTACTCGTCGCGGTAACAATTGCGGGAGCGTTCTACTACCGCTCACGCCAAACTACACACCGCCTGGCCGAGAAGGACACCATCGTTCTCGCGGATTTTGGCAACAGCACGGGCGATGCAATCTTCGACGACACGCTGAAGACGGCGCTCCACGTCTCCCTGCGGCAATCGCCTTTCCTGAATGTTCTTTCCGACAGCGAAGTTGCCAGGACCTTGCAACTGATGACCCGTCCGGCCAGCACGAAACTCACGCCCGAGGTAGCCCGCGAGCTTTGCCAGCGTGCGGACAGCAAGGCTTACGTTGCCGGGTCGATTGCCAGCCTGGGCAGCGAATATGTGCTGGAGTTGAAGGCGGTGAATTGCCAGAGCGGAGACACGCTGGCCGAGGAGCAGGTGACGGCGTCGTCGAAGGAGAAGGTGCTGGACGCACTGGGTAACGCGGCATCCCAGCTCCGCACTGAGTTGGGCGAATCGCTGGCTACGGTAAAGAAGTTTGATGTTCCGCTCGAAGAGGCGACCACGCCTTCACTCGAAGCTCTGAAGGCGTACAGTCTTGGACACTATGAACATGCAATCGAGCTTGATCCGAATTTCGCCACGGGATACCTGGCCGTGGGCACGAAATGGACTCTAAGCGAGCGAGGGCGGGCCGCCGAGTACATTACCAAAGCATTCCAATTGCGGGATCATGCCAGCGAACGGGAAAAGCTGACGATCACCGCTATCTACTATTCATACGTAACCGGAGAACTGGATAAAGCGGCCCAGACGTTTCAGGAGGTCATTAAGAGCTACCCGCGGGATGGACCGCCGTACGATTCCTTGGGCGGGGTGTACGCCCAACAGGGGCAGTATGAGAAAGCCGCGGCGATCACTCGCCAATCGCTGGCCATCGCACCGGGTTATGTATTTTCGTACTCGAATCTCGCCAACTATGTTCTTGCCTTGCAGCGCTTCGACGAGGCGCGGCCGATCATCCAGGGGGCGCTGGCGCGGCAATCGGATGACAAGGTAGCCCACAATGCTCTCTACGCTCTTGCCTTTCTCGGGGCGGACTCCACGGCGATGGCCGAACAGCAACAGTGGTTTGGGAGCGAGCCCGAATATGAGAACGTTGGGCTCGCGCTCGCATCCGACACTGCGGCTTACGCCGGTCATCTACACAAAGCACGGGAGCTGACCAAGCAGTCCGTAGGCTCTGCCATACGCGTTGGCGATAAGGAAAGCGGGGCGATATGGCAGGAGAACGCTGCTTTGCGCGAAGCCGCCTACGGCAACGCTGCGGAAGCCCGGGCGTCAGCGGCGGCGGCTTTAAAGCTTGCTCCGGGCAGTCAGGGAGCCGAGGCCGAAGCAGCGCTTGCGTTTGCCATGGCGGGCGACCCTGCGCGAGCCGAGTCCCTGGCAGAAGACTTAGAGAAACGCTACCCGCTGGACACGCAAACGCAGTCGCTTTGGCTGCCTGCGATTGAGGCGCAATTGGAACTGGACCGAAGGAATCCGACTTTCGCCCTGAATGCTCTGCAAGCTGCTTCATCGATCGAGTTGGGGCAGATTATGTTCCTCATCAACACTTCCTGCCTATATCCGGTGTATGTACGCGGAGAGGCCTACTTGGGAGCCGGACAGGGCAGTGCTGCCGCCGCCGAGTTTCAGAAGATTCTCGACCACAGCGGCATCGTTTGGAACTGCTGGACGGGAGCGTTGGCGCATCTGGGCGTGGCACGTGCCAATGCCTTGCAGGCGCGAACCTCGCAAGGAGCAGATGCCGACCTCGCCCGCACTCGCGCCCTCGCCGCCTACAAGGATTTCCTCACCCTCTGGAAAGACGCCGACCCCGACATCCCCGTCCTGCGACAAGCTAGAGCCGAGTACGCGAAGTTGCAGTGATTCCAGCAGCCGGAGGCGAAGAACTGGTTTGGCTGGTGGGGCGGTGTGGTTCGGCTTGCGGTCACGTTTGGCGGGCGGGAGACGTCTAAATCAGGGAATTTTCCCGGCCGGCCGCATAGCACGGAACGTGTAGGGAGGCGGCTGGGGGCTCTGCGATATCATTTTGGTAAGACCGTTTCACAAATGCTCTGTCCCGGCCAAGGGTCCGCGAGGAGCAGCTTTTCCTGACGGAAAAGCTGCATCAAGTGTTGGTTCGGCACCCACAGTGTTTGTGAAACGGTCCAAAGGCGGTTCCATGTCCAAGTCTTTCCAGCGGTCGATCTTCGGAGTGTCTATTCTTCTTCTCCTGCTTACGGTGTGGGGCAGCCTGCGCTCGGGTGTGCGCGCTGACCAGAAGGACGGCGCTTATCAGGAGATGGAGGTGTACAGCGAGGTCCTGAACAAGATTCAGAACGACTACGTTGTGGACCCCAATATGAACAACGTGACCGTGGGCGCGCTGCATGGGCTGCTGGAGTCCCTGGATTCCGATTCGAGCTATCTGACGCCTGCCGAATACAAGCTGTACAAACAGCACCTGAGCGAGGGCACGGCGCAGGTAGGCCTGAATGTCTCGAAGCGCTATGGCTATGCCACGATCGTTTCTGTCGTGCCGGGGAGCCCCGCAGACAAGGAACAGATTCAGGATGGCGACTTGATTGAGGCGATCGGCAACCAGTCGACTCGGGAGTTGTCACTGGCGATGATCCGGCTGCTGCTGGAGGGGCCGGCGGGAACGAATGTGACCATCTCAGTAGTGCGGCCGCGCAAGCCGGAGCCGGACAAGATCACGATGACGCGGAGTAGTGTGCCAGTGCCTGCGCTGAGCGATCAGCTCTACGACAACGCCAGCATCCTGTACATCAAGCCGAATGCGCTGACCAAGGAGCGCGTGAACGAGATTGAGAGCAAGCTGAAGGGTCTGGGCAAGGGCGACAACAAAGAGACCAAGAAGGTACTGCTGGATTTGCGCGATGTTGCCGTGGGCGATGAAACGCAGGGTATCCGGCTGGCGAACTTCTTCCTGCAGAGCGGAACGATCGCCACATTGAGCGGGCAGAAGTATCCGAGTGAGACCTTCACGGCAGAGAAGTCGAAGTTTCTGACGGCGCTTCCGCTGGTGGTGCTTGTGAACCACGGCACATCGGGGCCGGGCGAGCTGGTGGCGGCGGCGATCCTGGACAACAAGCGCGGCGACGTGGTGGGCGACCGGACCTTTGGTGAGGGCTCGGTGCAGAAGACGATGGAGCTGCCGGACGGCTCGGCGTTGATCCTGTCTGTCGCGAAGTATGCGGCGCCGGATGGGAAGAAGTTCCAGGACGACGCAGTGCAGCCGAACGTCGTGGTGGCCTCGAACGAGGACCAGGATGATGGACAGCCTGCGGCGCCGAACGCCAAGAAGCTGGCCGCTCCGCAAACGCCGAACACGCAGAAGGCGCAGCCGGATGACCAGCTGAATAAGGCGCTGGATGTGCTGAAGGCGAAGGCTGCGTAGGGACTGATCGCATCCCTTGCGGTCTGCGGCTGCACCTCACGAGGTGCTATGCTCGGCCACGAGCGCTGCGCTGATTCGTGCAATTGACTGAAGACACCAAAGCCATAGGATCCCGCGAGAGTTCGGGCAAAGGATTTCGCCCGCCGCTCGGACGCAGAACTGTCACACATGGCCGACGCAAGGTGGCGGGTAAGCTGGCGCTGCTGCTGCTGGTGATACTGGCCGCTGCGGCGGGGTCGCTTGCCGGGCTGACGCTGGTCTACTCGGTGGACCTGCCGCAGATTGCGGACCTGGAGCGCTACAAGCCGCTCGCAACGACGGAGCTGTATGACGCGCACGGAGCGTTGTTCGGCTCGTTTGCCATGGAGCGGCGCAGCGTGGTGCAGTACGACGATTTTCCGCCGATTCTGCGGCAGGCAGTGATCTCGATCGAAGACAAAAATTTTGAGAGCCACTGGGGCGTGAATCTGTTTCGCGTGCTGGGGGCGGCGTATCACGATCTGACTTCACACGGTCGAGCGCAAGGGGCCTCCACGCTGACCATGCAACTTGCGCGCAATCTGTTTCTCTCGCCGGACCGCACCTTTCGCCGCAAGCTGCAGGAGGTCTTTCTTTCGATTCAGATCGAGCACACCTTCACCAAGCAGCAGATCTTTACGCTCTATGGCAATCAGATTTATCTGGGGCATGGGGTCTATGGCTTCGAGGCAGGTGCGAATTATTACTTCAGCAAACCGGCGCGCGAGCTGACGCTTCCCGAGGCCGCGCTGCTGGCCGGATTGCCCAAGGGGCCGGTAGCGTATTCGCCGATCCTGAATCCGGAACGGGCATTCCGGCGGCGAAACACGGTGCTGAACGCGATGCTGGAGGACGGCGCGATCACGGCAGCCCAGGCAAACGAGGCGAAGGGTGCGCCGCTCGGGCTGCACCTGGCGCCCCCTCCGAACAGCGTGGCGCCGTGGTTTGTGGAGGAAGTGCGGCGCGAGCTGGAACGGCAGTTCGGCACCGAGACGGTGCACGAAGCAGGGCTGAAGGTCTACACCACCCTCGATATGCCGTTGCAGCAGACAGCCAACCGCGCGGTGCTGGATGGACTCGCGGCGTATGAGCGGCGGCATGGGTGGCGGGGGCATCTGCTGAATGTGCTGGCGGCGGGCGAGTCGCTGGAGACTTTCCGGCATCCGGACTGGAGTCTGCCGATTCAGCAGGGCGCTTACTTCCACGGAATGGTGGTAGGCGTGCTCGAGGGCCGGGTGACGGTGAAGATCGGCGATGCGCGGCTGGGCCTGCTGCCCGAGGACTGGGCCTGGACCGGCGAGAAAGACCCGGCGAAGTTATTCAAGCAGGGGGACATTGTCTACGTGCATATCACCAGCTCACCACGCGATCCGGTATTAGAGGGCACGCTGGAGCAGGACTCGGGCGCGCAATCGGCGCTGATGGCGGTCGACAACGGCACCGGCGATGTTCTGGCGATGGTGGGCGGACGCGACTTCAATCTGTCGCAGTTCAACCGCGCAACGCAGGCAGAGCGGCAGACAGGCTCTTCGTTCAAGCCATATGTCTACACGGCGGCGATTGAGAATGGCGCGACGCCCGAGGAGATCCTGGCCGATACCCCGGTGACCTTCCAGACGGCAGGCGGCCCTTACACGCCCCATGACTACGAGCCGAATTATTTGGGGAACATCACGCTGGAGAAGGCCTTTGCGGAATCGCGGAATGTTCCGGCGCTTCGTCTGGCGGAGCGTGTGGGGATGCGTAAGGTGATCGATGTGGCGCATCGATTCGGCATCACGCGCGATATTCCGCCATACCTGCCGGTGGCGCTGGGGTCCGTGGAGGTGACGCTGGCGCAGCAGGTGGCCGCGTACAGCAGCTTTCCAAATGACGGCGTGCGCGTGACGCCGCATCTGCTACGGCGCGTGACCAGCGCGGACGGAATGCCGATGTATGAGGACCAGGCGGAGGTAAATGAGTCGACCAGCGCCAAGACGGCACGCACGATGATGATGCTGCTGGAGCAGGTGACGACGAGCGGTACGGCGGCTGCGGCGAAGGCGCTCAATCATCCGCTGGGCGGGAAGACGGGGACGACGAGCGACTTTACAGACGCGTGGTTTCTGGGCTTTTCGCCATCGGTGACTTGCGGGGTCTGGATGGGGTATGACACGCGGCAGTCGCTGGGCGACAAGGAGACGGGAGCGCGTGCGGCGTTGCCCATCTGGATGGACTTTATGAAGGCCGCGGTTATGGGGAAGGATGACGAGCGCTTTCCGGGCGGAGATACACCGAATCTTCAGTCTGCAAGAGTTAGTTCACCAAACTAACTATTTGAGATGACTATCTGGACCTATGACATCCGCGAAGCCACACCGCCGGCTTAGATCGACGGAGTTACTCATCACGAGTTTTGAGATGGGGCGAGCAGGCATTGGAAAATGGATTGGCCAGGAATGTTCCTGCAAATCCAGAGACGAGGATGCTTCCATCGGGATTGAAGTGGGCGGAATGGAATTCCGCTTCAGGCAAATCATTCAGCCTCTTCCAGCTTCGCCCACTATCTTCGGTTACATATACACCCGTGATCGCGGTCAGAACTTGCCGATTGTGCCTAGCCGGATCCACTTGGATGCCGTAGGCGCGGATGTTAGGGCCGACTTCGTCTTTCGCTCTATGTAAGAGAAATCTTGCATGGGTCACCCGCTGCACGGCAACGGCGCTGACAGGTTCGTAGACTCCCCAGCAGGCGGCAAGGTGCAGGCCTCCCACTGTCGTCATTCCGTGAATCGCCGAGTCTGCACCGACTCCGGCAACTTGAGTCCATTTCCTGGTTTGGAGATTCAGGCGAAAGACCTGATCGCCGGTCCCCACATAGAGAGAGCCCGGATGCAGCTTCTTCGAGTTATCAAACTGCATGGAGAAGATATCCAGGTCGGTGGGAAGGTTGCGGAGTGCCCCATCTTCGATCCATGAGCCGTGGTCATCTTTGCGATAGGTGAAGAGCTGAGGGTTCAAGTCGAAGTATCCGTAACCGACGATGAGACGTTTTCCATCCGCTGTCATCAGGACGACACCTGCTCTTACCGGATCGCCCTCATTTTTCGGGATGCTCAGCAACGGACGTGGATGAGGAATCCGCGGGCCCGGAATGGATTTCACGACAGGGGCAGAAATGTCGGATCGAGGGATTATCTGAAAGGCTCCTTCCTGGGTCGTGATCACAAATTCGGTTCCGCCGGGGGATACGGCCAGACCGTTCCGCAGGCCCTCGGCGATGTCTGCGTCGAAATATCTGGAATCGATTCGGGCGATTTGCGTCCAGGACCTTCCAACATCGATTGATTTCGATATGTAGAGAGCTTGATCCTGAGCAGGGATTCTGTCGCTCAGGTCCGCGGTGAGACCCCATAGCACTGTGGGATTTTCAGGATCACTGGCCATGGTTTCCATGAAATGGCTTGCGAATTCATGGCTTCCGGGAAGACCTGTCACTTCACGAACGCGGCAGCTTGCCTCGCCGTTAACGGGAGCTGGCACCGAACTGCTGATTTGCGTGATGGATCTTGGCGAAGTGTGAAAGCGCGCAGTTTGTCCAATTGCTACGAGCGGAGCGGCGATCCAAAGAATTAGGCTTAATATCCGTTTCCGCTGGCAGCAGCCCGGGGATGACCGAAGGACGTTCAATGTCCTGGAGACCTCACCTCAAATTTACTGCAGGCATGTGTGCTCAGCCCTCACGAAAACGTCTTCACTAAACAACGAGGCCCGCATCTTTGGGAGCGGGCCTTTGTCGCTGACGAGGTTGCGAATTACTTGGTGGCCCGACCTTCGCGGAAGAGCTGGGAGACTGCGGATATGAAGCGGCGCGACGAGGCAGGAACCGGAACGCTCCCGGAGAGGATATCGCTGTAGTGGATGTCCTTCCCGTAGTAGGCGGCGGTATCGTCCTTGTTCTGGTTGATGTAATCACCGGTGAGATCGAGGCCGGCGAAGAGGCCTTTGCTGCGTGAGTAGGTGAGGAACTCGGCGTTTGCCAAGGCGGAGATGGAAGCGGAAGCATTGCGGCCCACCGGACCCGCAGATGCTGCGATGTCGCCGCCAAGTTTGACCTTCTCCTTCAGCATGTCGTCCATGGCCTTATGGTTGGTGCCAACCAGAACCAAGTCGGTCGATTGTCCGCCGGCCTGGAAGCCGAAGCTAGCGCCAGTGATCTGAACGAACACAGGTGCGCTCCAGCGATGGTGATGGCGGCAGGTGGCCAGGCCTTGACCGTACTGGCCGCCGACGATGAAGGCTCCCTTTTTGTAACCGGGTACGACCAGAACACAGGTGGCTTTGGCAGCGACCCATAGCGGCACGCCTTTGTCGGGCGTCGCCATCAGTTCGCGCACGACAGCCGTTGCAGCGTCGATTCGATCGGTGAGTTTCTTATCGGTGTCGGCGGCTGAGGCGACGCCGGTGACGGTGGCGACGAGACAAAGCTGGGCCAGAAAGTGCTTCAAGAACTTGCTCATGAATTCCTCCCCAAGAGTTACGACTCGGAAATGCTACACCCATGTGTCGAAAAAGCTGGTGAAATACCGACGACTCACTCCATTAGCTTCGAGGCAGGCGGCGGAAATAGCGGCGCGCGGCCTGGACGTCGCGCCCGATCTGCGCGCGCAGGGCTTCGGGCGAGGGCCATTGCCGCTCCTCGCGTAGACGGGCAAGGAAGGTGAGGCGGAGGGGCGTGGTCTCGTCCAGTGGAACCGGTCGGAAGTCGAGGAGGTGGCTTTCGATCGCGAAAGAGGCCTCAGCGAACGTGGGGCGGGTGCCGACATTGGTGACGGAGTCGAAACAGACCTCGTCCGGGTTATCTCCATCTGGGGTATCGCCATCTGGAATGCCGGCGGCGATCTGCATGCGGGTGACGTAGACGCCGTTGGCGGGGACGATCCCGTCGTATCCGGCGAGGTTGATGGTGGGCACAGTGAGGCGGCTGCCGATGCCCCGTCCATGTGCCGGCGTGCTGATCATGGAGAATGCGCGGCCGAGCAGCCAGCGGGCACGGCGCACGTCTCCGGCGGAGATGAGCTGGCGGATGCGGCTGCTGGACACATCCATGCCGCGCACCTGGAGTGGCCGGTAGACGTGGACCGCGAATCCCAGCTGATCGCCAAGCGTACTCAGCTCGTCCACGCCGGCCTGCGCCCGATACCCGAAGCGGAAGTTGTCGCCTTCGTGCACCTCAACGGCGCGCAGACGCTCGAGAAGGATGGCGCGCGCGAAGGTCTCGGCAGTCTGCTGGGAGAATTCCGTCGTGAAAGGGAGCACGACGGTAGCGTCGATGCCGGTGGTGGCGAGCAGATCGAGGCGCTCGGCGAGCGTGGGAGTGATGAGGCGGGGGCCCGAGCCGGGTCGCAGCAGATGCGTGGGATGGGGCTCAAAGGTGACCGCTATGGAACGTGCGTTGAGGGTGCGCGCCCTTTCGACGACTCGTGCCAGCAGGAAGCGATGGCCGAGATGGACACCGTCATAGTTGCCGACGCTTGCGACCGTGCGGCTGTAATCGGCGGGCAACTGGGCGGGGTCGTGAAAGATCTGCATGGGGCGTTATAGCTCGATCGGGATGCGCAGTCCGTCATAGGCCAACCGGATGGATGAGGGCAACTGCGGGTCCATCTCGGCGTGCATGACTTCGTGCGACATGTGGGTGAACCAGGAGCTGCGTGCGCCAATCTTCTCTGCCCAGGCGATGGCATCGGCGACGCTGGCATGAGTGGGATGCGGCTGGGGGCGCAGGGCGTCGAGAATGACAACCTGGACGCCGTCGAGGAGGGCCAGGCTCGACTCCGGGATGCTGTTCATGTCGGTGAGATAGGCGGCGTTGCCGAAGCGATAGCCGGTGACCTGGAGGCGTCCATGGAGCAGCGGGACGGGAGTGAAGGTGACGCCGGCTACGTTCGCCGGGCCAGCAAGCCGGTGCAGCTCTACGCGGGCGCGGGTGGGATAGGTGGCCTCGGTCGAAAAAGTGTAGGAGAAGACGCGCTCGAGCACGTCTGCGGTGGTTGTGTCGGCGTAGAGCGGCATCTTCCGCTCGCGGTGCGAAAAGCTCAGCGGGCGCAGATCATCGAGGCCGAGGATGTGATCGGCGTGGGCATGAGTGTAGAAGACGGCGTCGATATCCCGGATGCCGAAGCGCAGCGCCTGCTGGCGAAAATCCGGGCCGGTGTCGATGAGGACGCGATGGGACGCAGAGTTGCCGTCGGTGTCCTGCCATTCGATGGCGATGGAGGGGCGGAGACGCTGGTCGCGCGGATCGCTGGAGGTGCAAACGCGGCAGGTGCAGCCCAGAGTCGGCACACCCATGGATGTGCCGCTGCCGAGAAACAGGATGCTGGCGTTGGGGCGAGGCGGCAGGCGAGCGCTCCTACCTGATGGGTGGTTTGGCGGCTGGATTGTGGGCGCTCGTGGAGATGGCGTTAGTGATCTCCATGAACATCATGCGCAGCTCGAAGAGCGCGTTCTGCAACAGTCGCTGTTCCTTTTCTGTGAGATTGCCTTTGGTCTTTTCGACCAGCACGCTCAGCATGTCGATGCTCTGACGCGCGCCAAGGATATCGACGCGCGGTTGCTCGCCTGGCTGGGTGGCAGCGCCCATCTGCAGGGCGGCGGTCATGTAGAGCGACTGCACCAGCTTGTCAAAATTCATCTCCGCGGCACGGCCGCCAACGCTACCGCGTGCGCCGGGATTGGCCTGGGAGATCAGGTCGTCGAGCTTCTTCGAAGACGCGCGATAATCGGCATCCTGCTGCGCGGATTCGGCAGCGGTGGGCTCGGGTAGCGGGCCTTCGTCGTCGAGAGCCTCATCTTCGGTCGGAAGCGGCTCGAGATCGCGGTTGACGACTGCCTTTTCGACTGGGGGCTCATTCTGGACGAGCTTGGGGCCGAGCTTCGGTTCTGTGTTGGTTTCCGGCTGTGGCTGAGTTGCAGCGGCTGGAGCGGGCGTTTCGTCTGCCGTAGAGGCGCCTTCGCCTTCGCGCAGATCACCTTCCAGGGTGAACTTGCGGCGATCGGTGACAGTGAATCCGGAGGACTGGTCGGACATGATGATGAACCTTCCTATGAGGGTTGCGCCGCGATGCGCGCAAGCGGGGTATAGGGGAGCAGCGTTGCTGTGCCGCCGGTGTAGTCCAGAGACGGCTGACGTTCCACGATTTCGCTACGTACGATGCTGAGGCCGTAGCGCGTGCCGTTGTAAAGGGCGGTGCTGGTGATGCGGCCAGCGGTGGCGCCGGCAGCGCTGAGCTCGACGGGCAACCCCACCGGTTCGGCGGAGAGGGTGAATTGCGCGAGCCGGCGATGCACGGCGCCGCGGGAGCGAATGCGCTCCACGATCTCCTGGCCGAGATAGCAGCCTTTGGAGAAATGCAGCGCACGGGTCTGGCTAGTCTCCTGCGGGAGATCGCGCTCGGCGAGATCGACTCCGTAGCGCGGCGTGCCTTCGAGTACGCGCAGGGCCTCGGAGGCGCGAAGTCCGCAGGGAATAGCGCCGGCGGCGAGCAGAACATCCCACAGCATGCGGACATTGTCGTTGGCGCACCAGAGCTCGAAACGGGCCGACGCTGTCGGGTACCCGCCGATGAGCTGGACGGGCACACCGCAGATGTGCGTCTGCATGAACCAGAGGCTGTCTGATGCAGGGGTTGGAAGCTGGACGCCAAGTGCGGCGAGCAGTTGCGGGGCCACGGGACCGGCGAGGCCGAGCGCGGTGCGGGTGGAGGAAATGTCCTCGAGAGACACGTCGTCCATGATGATGAAGCGGTCGAAGTGCGCCATGAGCGCGGGAGCCTGGCTGCGGTCGGTGATGACCAGCAGATGGTCAGGCAGGCGGAAGGCATCACAGTCGCCCTGGATACGGCCTTGTGCATTCAGCACAAAGCTATAGTTGCCGGCCCCCTCGGCCAAACCCTGAATGTTGTTGGTGAGCATGCCGTTCAGCCAGCGGAGGCGGTCCGCGCTGCCTACCGCGATCTGCCCGCGGTAGCCAAGATCGAACACTCCAGCGCCTTCGATCAGGGCGGCGATTTCCTGGGAGGTATCGCTGAATACGGGGAAGCTGAGGGCGCCGGCTAGTTCCTCAAGAGGCGCGGAAGAGCCGCCCAGCGCCTGAGCCAAAGCCGTGGGCGCGCTTACCGGGGAACCGGGTGCTGCGTCTGGTGAAATAGCTGCGGCGGTGCTGGAAGTGTCCTGCATAGCGAAAGCCCAGAGAAAATTATAGCCTTCTGGAAGCAGGCCAGCAGGCAGTGCGGGGGCGGTGAGGCGATGGGCTTTCGAGCAAAGCGAGCGATCTATGCGGCGGCAGGACTGCTGGCTGGTTTGCCCCTCCTGGCGCAAACGACGGGTGTTCCGCCTCCGTCACAAGGCCCACAGCAGCAGTTGCAGCAACCGCCGGCACTGCAGAAGCCGGATCAGAAGATCACGCCGGGGCAGGCGAAGGAGCTGTTTGCGTCGGTCGATGAAATCCTGGGCTTCGCCAGCAAGGACAGCGACCTGCCGATCCGGCAGCCGGTGAAGCGGCGGCTGACGAATCGCGGCGAGGTAGAACATTACATCCTAAGCAAGATGAAGGATGACAAGGACGCGCAGCGGCTGGAGAGCTCCGAGATCGTGCTGAAGAAGTTTGGGCTGCTGGACCGCGACTTTCATCTGCGGCCGTTCATCGTGAGCCTGCTGACGGAGCAGATTGCGGGCTACTACGACAGCAAGAGCAAGACAGTGAACATGCTGGACTGGATTGCGCCGGATGAGCAGAAGCCGGTGCTGGCGCATGAACTGACGCACGCGCTGCAGGACCAGCATGTGGACCTGGAGAAGTGGAGCGATCAGAGCAAGGAATCCGTTGCGAAGAACGTGAATGAGGACAATGACCATCTGCGCACCGACGAGGCGGACACGGCGCGTGAAGCGGTCGCCGAGGGGCAGGCGATGGTGGTCTTTCTGGACTGGGGGCTGGCGCCGAAGGGGCAGTCATTGGCGAAGCTGCCGGACATTGCTGCGCAACTGGACGACCTGGGCGGCGGCGACGACAGTGATTCGCCAGTACTGAAGCGCGCCCCGCTGCTGCTGAAGGAGTCGCTGCTGTTTCCCTATCGCGAGGGGCTGAACTTTGAGCAGGTGGTGTTGAAGGACCAGGGGCCGAAGGAGGCGTTTGCCGGCGCACTGGACCGGCCACCGGGGACGAGCTACGAGATCATGCATCCGCGGGCGTGGGAACGGCAGGTGCATCCGACGCTGCTGACCATGCCGGATATCCATCCGCTGATTGACGCGGACTACGCACCGTATGACATCGGTGTGATGGGCGCGCTGGATGTTCGGATTCTGACGGAGCTGTTTGCGGGCAAAGCCGGCGCGGCGGACCTGACTCCGCAGTGGGACGGCGGCATGTATTACGCTGCGCAGAGCCGCGCAGCGAAGACGCCGGAAGAGAAGGACTCGACGAAATCGGTGGCGCTGCTTTACCTGTCGCAGTGGAAGAGCGAGGAGGCAGCGGCGAACTTCTCGGCGATCTATGCGGAGAACTTGAAACGGAAGTACACGGACGTGCACATGCAGCCGACGGATGAGAGCGAAGGCCGCGGTGATGAGAGCGTATTCACAACCGAAGAAGGGCCGGTGTTGATTGCGACGGTCGGCCGAGGCGTATTCATCAGCGAGAGCTTTCCGCTGCCGCTGGCGCGCAAGCTGGAACTGGCGATGATCGGGACCCTGCATCACAGCGGCGAGCAGCAGGCGCGCGTCGCGATGCCGCAGGCTGCACCGGAGCTGAGCGAGAGCCTGGCGCACCTGCTGAGCCGCTATGGCATGGTGCAGGCGGCGCTGCATCGCTAGACGGTGAATGGATCTTACAAGTTATGGCGAAAGTCGTTTCGCATCCGAAACTGATTCTCGTGTGCGGGCTGCCGGGAACAGGAAAGACCACGCACGCAAAGCAGCTGGAACTTGAGCTTGGCGCGATTCGTCTTTCCGCGGATGACTGGATGGAGGCGCTGTCGGTCAATCTGCATGAAGAGGAAATGCGCGGGAGGATCGAGGCTCTGCAATGGAAGCTCGGAAAGCAACTGCTCGCAGCAGGGCTCACCGTCATCATTGAATGGGGTACCTGGGGCCGCGCCGAGCGGGATCAGCTGCGCGAAGAAGCTCGTCATATGGGCGCATCCGTCGATTTACATTACCTCTTTGCACCTGCCGAAACGGTTTTTGAGCGAATTCAGCGGCGCGGGCGGGAAGAGCCGCCGATTGAGCGGAGCGCGATCGTTCGATGGTTCGAAGTTTTCGAGGCACCCACAGCCGAGGAAATGGCTCTGTTCGACAACGCTTTCGCGTCGGCGATCTAAGCAAGGACTTTATGGATGCCGTGAGTCATTGTCGTTAGAAAAACACCTTACGGAGACGGGTATACTGGCGTTTCCAACCTAACTGTCATGCGTGTGCTGCGGTGGGAATGCAGCAGGCGCGGAGAACGATTTGCAACAGGCAGAGATCGGGATTATCGGCGGCAGTGGACTGTACTCCATGCCGGGCCTTGGGGATGCACAGGAAATCGCCATCCAGACGCCGTTCGGCGAACCATCGGACAAACTGGTGCTGGGCACGCTCGAGGGACGCAGTGTCGCGTTTCTGGCGCGGCACGGACGAGGCCATCGCCTGCTGCCGAGCGAAATCAACTTCCGCGCGAATTTGTTTGCGATGAAGCTGCTGGGCGTCGGGCGCATTATCTCGGTTTCGGCAGTGGGGTCGCTGAAGGAAGAACACAAGCCCACGGACTTTGTGGTGCCGGACCAGTTCATCGATCGCACGTTTTTAAGAACGAGCACGTTCTTCGGCGATGGGATTGTGGCGCATGTTGCGTTTGGGGATCCGGTATGCGGCGTGGTCGCGAAGACGATCGCCGATGCATGCGACGCGGAAAAAGTGGTGGGCAAGCGTGGCGGCACTTATGTGTGCATGGAGGGGCCGCAGTTTTCGACACGTGCGGAGTCGAACCTGTATCGCAGCTGGGGCGCTGACGTGATCGGCATGACCAATCTGCAGGAGGCGAAGCTCGCGCGCGAGGCGGAGATCTGCTACGCGACGATGGCGATGGTCACCGATTATGACTGTTGGCGCGCGGGTCACGATGACGTGACCGTGGACCAGATCGTCGCGGTGATGCACCAGAACGCAGCCAATGCGGCAAAGGTGCTGCGCGCTGCGGTGCGTACCGTGCCAGCGGAGCGCAGATGCGCGTGTGCGACCGCGGTGCAGCATGCCATCCTCACCAGCCGGGATGCGATTCCCGCCGCGACACGCGCGAAGCTGGAACCGATCATCGGAAAATATCTCTCGTAAGTTTTAGAAAGAAGCCTGCATGTCCATTGTGGTGGTTGGTAGCGTTGCGTTCGACAGTATTGAGACTCCAAGCGGCCGGGTGGACCATGCGCTGGGAGGGGCGGCAACGCATTTTGCGCTGGCCGCCAGCTACTTTACCCAGGTGCGGGTGATCGGTGTGGTTGGCGAGGATTTCACCGCCGCCAATGAGGATGTGCTGAAGAAGCGCGGTGTGGACACCACGGGCATCGAGCATGTGGCGGGGAAGAGCTTTCACTGGACCGGCTCCTACACGCGCACGCTGAACGAGGCGGACACGCTGGCAACGGAGTTGAATGTTTTCGAGACATTCACGCCGAAGATTCCGGCGAGCTATCGCGATTCGGAGTTTCTGTTTCTCGCCAATATCGATCCCAAGCTGCAGGCACGCGTACGGCACGAGATGCCGAAGGTGAAGATGGTGTGCGGCGACACCATGAACTACTGGATCAAAGGACCATGGCGCGGCGCTGGCCGAGGTGCTGGTGGATCTGGACGTGCTGCTGATCAACGATGGCGAGGCCAAGATGCTGGCCGGCGACGCCAACCTGGTGCGTGCGGCGAAGAAGATCCTGGGGATGGGTGTGAAGACGCTGATCGTGAAGCACGGTGAATATGGCGCGACGGTCTTCTTCAGCGAGCGCTCGTTTTCGGGTGCAAAGCCGGAGACGCACGCGACGCCGTTTCGCGCGCCGGCCATGCCGCTGGCGGACGTGGTCGATCCGACGGGCGCGGGTGACTCGTTTGCGGGCGGATTCTTTGGCTATCTGGCGTCGCAAAAAGGCGAGCTGACTCCGGCCAACTTTCGCAAGGCGATGTTCTACGGCGGCGTAATGGGCTCGTTCGCGGTAGAAAAGTTTGGCGTCGAACGCACGCAGAACCTGACTCGTGAGGAGATCGATGCGCGCTTCCAGCAATTCCGCGCGCTCAGCCACCTTGACTGAGGCGAAGGCGCCCCGAGAGCCGCGCGATGCGGTGACGGTCGCGCTGCTAAGCGCGGTGCTCACGCTGGCGGCGCTGGCCTTCTGCTCGCAGCATCAATTGCTGCTGCTGTATGGCGATGCGGTGGCGCACCTGCACATTGCGCGACGGATTTTTGATGCGCGCGGTCGCCGGGATTCCGCCAGCTTGGCTCGGTGTGGCTGCCCCTGCCGCACCTGCTGCTGATTCCATTTGTCCAAAAAATGAGCTGGTGGCAGAGTGGCGTGCCAGCCGCGATCCCATCCATGGCCTGCTATGTCGCGGCGTGCGTCGGGCTGTACCGGCTGGCGCTTTGTTTTGTCCGCCATTCGATCGCGTGGCTGGCCGTCGCGTTCTTCGCGCTGAATCCGGGGCTGCTTTATTTTTCGACGACGGCAATGACGGAGCCGCTCTTCCTGGCGGAGATGATCTGGGCGGCGCTGCTGGTTGCACTGCTGGCGCGGCGCTCGCAAGCAGGCAAGCGCAGAAGGGCTCGGGCGCCTGTTGCTGGGTGCGGCGCTGGTACTGGTGTGTGCCGTCTTCACGCGCTATGACGGATGGATTTACGCGGCTGCTGCGTGGTGTGTTGCGTCATGGATCGTACTGAAGCGGCGCAATCTGCGGGAGCGGTTGACCGGGATCTGGCTGCTCGCAAGTGTGCTGGTGGTGATGGCGCCTCTGCTATGGATCGCGTACAACGCGAAGCAGTTTCACGATCCGTTCGATTTTCTGCGAGGGCCGTATTCCGCGCGAGCCATCGAAGCGCGGACTTCGCCAACCGGCGCGGGCCACTATATGGAGTATCACCGGCCGGTGGTGGCGACGCTGTACTTTCTGAAGGCAGCGGAACTGGGCGCGGTGGTGCCGTACGCGACGCAACTGATCTTTTTCCTGTCGCTTGCCGGCACGGCATTCCTATGGCTGCGTCGACGGGATGCAGCGTTGGCCGCGGCATCGCTGCTGTGGCTGCCCCTGCCGTTTTATACGTATTCCATCGCGTATGGATCGGTACCTCTCTTTATTCCGGTGTGGTTTCCGCACTCCTGGTACAACACGCGCTATGGCATGGAGATGCTGCCGGCATTCGCGCTGTTTGGGACTGCGGCGCTGGAAGGACTGGCGACGTGGCGGCCCAGTTTCGCGCGAGCCCGTTTCGCGCCAGAAGAATGGGAGCGCTGGATCACGCCGGTGGCTGCTGCGCTGATTCTGGCCAACAGCATTCTGCTGCTGCGCGCCGGGCCACTGGTCTTTCAGGAAGCTGTGGTGAATGCACGTACGCGCATCCCCTTTGAGCGGACCTTGGCCAATTGGCTGCGGGTACTGCCGCCAGACAAGACGCTGCTGATGTCCGTCTCCGATCACGTCGGCGCTGTGCAGCAGGCGGGGATCCCGCTGCGCGACATCATCAATGAAGGCGACTACTACGAGTGGAATGCGGCACTGAAAGACCCGTCAGCGAAGGCGGATTATGTGGTGGCGCTGGACGGTGATGCTGTAGCGAAGGCGGTTACCGTGCACCCGCGGGGCTTAACGCTGCTGCAGATTATCTGCTCGACGGGGCAGCCGTGTGCTCGGGTGTATGCCACAAAGAATCCGGTCCCAGGCTCTTCGGCGGAAAAGCTCTGATGGTCCAGGAGTGTTAGTGGCAGTGGTTTCGCTGGGTGGTAGCATCACGCGATGGGGGGCGCGCTCGTCTGCCCATGGAGAAGGCACGCGACCACGATGATCCTTTTGCAGGCGAAACACGCGCTGAGTTTCAGCCGACTGGAACAGTGGGGCCTGACGGACACCGGGACGATGCGGCTTCTGCTGGCGTGCGCGCTGGGCGGAATCATCGGGCTGGATCGTGAGTACCACCACAAGCCTTCCGGAGTGCGAACAAATCTGCTGATCTGCTTTGCTTCGGCGCTGTTCACGTATCTGTCGCCGCTGATTGCCGGCGAGTTGAGCACGAGCAAGGGCCAGATCGCGTCAAACATCGTGCAGGGCGTTGGATTTCTGGGCGCCGGGCTGATTCTGCACAATCGTAACCGCATTAGTGGCTTGACCAGCGCGGCGACAGTGTTCGCCGTGGCCGCGGTTGGGATGACCTGCGGCGCCGGATTGTATCTGCCCGCTGCGTTTGCGACGCTGCTGATCCTGCTTGCCCTGGAGGCGGTCGGCGCACTGGAGACCTTCACGAATCTGAAACTGCAGAGCCGGATTTACGAGGTCCGCGGCCCGGATGCGGAAGCAATGAATCTCGCCGTGCTGCAGGCGATGGATACGGAACGGCGCCGGCTTGACCCTGTGGACCGCGATAACTTTGCGGGCATCGCGCGGCTGTCCTTCACGGTGATGGCCACACGGAGCGGACATCACCGATTGAAGGCGCTGTTGATGAAGGGCTCTGGGATCGAGCGGGTGCTGACCTTCCGCACGTGGGAGGAAGAGTGATCGAGTTCACCAAAGCGCACGCGTGCGGCAATGATTTCCTGATTGTCGATGCCGGACAGGTGGAGGGCCGCGATCTTGAGGGGCTCTCGCGCGAGCTATGCGCGCGCACGACCGGCATTGGCGCGGATGGCGTGGAATATCTGAATCTGAGCAGTGAGCGAGAAGGCGTCATCCATCTATATAACGCGGATGGGTCCGCGGCCGAGCTTTCGGGCAATGGCACGCGATGCGTGGCGGCATGGATGGCCTACCGCGCTGGTCTTCATGGCGGAGATGAAGTTCGATTGCAGACGGACGCCGGGGTGCGAATCTGCCGGTTGGAAGGCGTAAATGGTACGGAGTTCCAGTTCGCGACCGGGATGGGTGTGCCGCAGGTGCGGCGCGCAGCCGTTTCGCTGAATGGAAGTCTGACAGTTGAAGGGGCGGTCGTAGCCATCGGCAATCCGCAATTTGTGGCACTCGTGGAGGACAGAGAGTTCGCGATTGCGGGCCAAGCCTGGCAGGACATAGGTGCGGCGATCTGCACGCATGCGGATTTTCCTGCGCAGACGAATGTGGAGTTTGTGCGGCGATTGGCCGATGACGTGATCGAAATTCGCATTTACGAGCGCGGTGTGGGGCCGACATCGTCGTCCGGCACGGGAACGAGCGCGAGCGCTGCGATGATGATCGCTCTGGAAGGCGTGTCGCGGCGGTTGCGCGTTCGCGCGCCGGGTGGAGAGCAGCTCGTCGAATGGTCCGGACCGACGGAGGAACTGCAGTTGACCGGTCCGGCGGTAGTGCTGGCGCGCGGGCGGTGGATTGCTGGGGAAGCGCAGTGACAGGGCTACCGATTCGTCTCGCGGTGGTGGCGCCGGCGAGCAATGCCGATCCGGAGAAGGTGCTGCGGGGCGTGGAGCGGCTGCGTGCTCTTGGCCACACGGTCACGTTGATGCCGCATGCGCTGACGCAGGCATGGCCGTACTTTGCGGCGACTCCGGAGCAGCGCCTGCAGGACCTGCACGCGGCTTTTGCCGATCCCGAGATCGATGCAGTGATATGTATCCGTGGTGGATACGGAAGCAATTACCTGCTGGAGGGGCTCGATCTGGAGTTGCTCCGCCGCAACCCGAAGCCGTTTATTGGTTACAGCGATCACACGGCGATTGCGACCTGGATGCTGGATCGAGCGGGTGTGCCCGTGCTGCACGGGCCAATGGTCGCAGCGGATTTCTCGCGTGGGGACGGCGTGGACCTATTGAGTTTTGCGGCGGCGCTGGGCGGCGAGGCCTACCGGCTGGGCAGCGAGTCCGGATTGCGCGCCTTGCAGCCGGGAAACGCGCGTGGTGTGCTCTATGGTGGGTGCATGAGCCTATTGACGGCGTCGCTGGGCACGCGGTTCGCGGCGCAGACTGAGGGTAAGCTGCTGTTCCTGGAAGACCTGGGAGAGAAGCCATATCAGATCGATCGCATGCTGCGGCACATGAAAATGGCGGGCAAGTTCGAGGGCGTCACGGGCATCGTCTTTGGCGAGATGCTCGAGTGTGCGTCGCCCGGTGCTCCGGCCGATCTTCTTGAGCGAGTGGTTCTCACGGTGCTGGAGTGGTTTTCCGGGCCGATTGCTTACGGACTTCGTTCGGGACATGTGTCGCGCAGCAATGTTACTTTGCCATTTGGAGTGCGGGCGGAGTTGGTGGCGAGTGCAGAGGCGACGGAGCTGCGGATAGAGCCGCGGGCGCGAATTAGTCAAGAGGAGCAATGACGATCGAAGCGAAGCATATACATCTGATCGGCATCTGTGGGACAGCGATGGCGTCGCTGGCAGGGATGCTGCAATTGCAGGGGCATACGGTGACGGGATCGGATGCGGCGGCGTATCCGCCGATGTCCGACTTGCTGGACACGCTAGGTATACCGGTGATGGAGCCCTATGCGGAGAAGAACCTCGAGCCGCGGCCCGATCTGGTGATTGTCGGCAATGCGATCTCGCGAGGCAATGTGGAGCTGGAGTATGTGCTGGACCAGCGGATTCCCTTTCGATCGATGGCGCAGACGGTGTACGAGGAGTTCCTGACCGGGCGGGAATCGCTGGTGGTTGCGGGCACGCACGGCAAGACGACGACGACGAGCATGCTGGCGTGGATCTACGAGACGGCTGCGCGGAGGCGTGGCGAGCGCGGGCCATCTTTCCTGATCGGCGGCGTGGCGGAGAACTTTGGCACGAGCTTTCAGCTTGCGCCGAGTGCCAGCTTCATCCTGGAAGGCGATGAATACGACACGGCGTTTTTCGACAAGGGTCCCGAAGTTCATGCACTACTTTCCGGATGCGGTGATTTTGAGCCATGTGGAGTTCGATCATGCGGATATCTATCGCGATCTGGATGCGGTCAAGATCGCGTTCAAGCGGCTGGTGAACCTGGTGCCGCGGCGCGGACGGGTGGTGGCCTTCGATGGCAGCGTGAATGTGAGCGAGTGCACGGCACGGGCTTTCTGCAAGGTGGAGCGGTATGGATTCGCGGATGGCTCGGAGTGGCAGATACGCGACCTGACGCATCGGGATGGCAGCACGCATTGGCAGCTGTGGCGCAGCGGCAGGCCGTGGCTCGAGCTGGTGCTGCCGATGGCGGGAGAGCACAACGCCCTGAATGCCACCGCGGCCGCGGCGCTTGCAGCAGGGCAGGGCATTGATCCAGACGCAATTGTGGATGCGATCGCCAGCTTCAAGAGCGTGAAGCGGCGCCTGGAGGTGCGTGCAGTCGTGCGCGGGGTCACCGTGATTGACGACTTCGCGCACCATCCGACGGCAATTCGGGAGACGTTGCGCGCGCTGCGCGCTGCGTATCCGCAGTCGCGATTGTGGGCAGTGCTGGAGCCGCGGTCGAACACGCTGCGGCGGAATGTGTTTGAACGGGAACTGGTGGCAGCGCTGGCGCTGGCGGATGAAGTTGTGCTGGCTGCCGTCTTCAAGCAGGAGAGCATTCCGGAGGCGGAGCGACTGCAGCCGGAGGCGGTAGTTCACGGGCTTGCGGAGGAGGGGTATCACGCGGTGCTGGCAGCAAACGTGGAGGAGATTGTCACGTATGTTGCCGAAACCGCTCAGCCGGGCGATGTCGTCGCGATCCTTTCCAACGGCGGATTCGATGGCATCTACGAGAAGCTGCCCGCGCGGCTGGCCGCTCAGCCCGCTGTCTCGGCAGCCATGAAAACGGCTCAGCCACTGGCGCAGGCTTAGCTCTGGAACTGCGGAGTACCATGCGTGCCTTGATCATGATTCTGGTCTGGACCGTGCTTGCGGTGCCTGCGGCGCTGTTTGCTTTTCCGTGGACCCTGATCACCCGCGATACCAGGCTGCTGGTTCGTGTTGGATTCTGGATCACCCGCGCGGGATTGCCATTCGGCGGCGTTCGGGTCGTCGTTCACGGATTGGATCGCCTGCCGCGTGGGGCGTCCATTGTGATGGCGAACCACTCTTCCAATCTGGATCCACCGGTGCTGATCCCGTTGCTGCCCGGACGGGTGGTGATCTACCTGAAAGCTTCGCTGATGCGTATCCCGGTGCTGGGTTATGCAATGCGGCTGGCGGGGTTCATCCCGGTGACGCGCGATGGCAGCGTGGAGGCGGCGAAGGCCGTCAGCGCGGCGGCTCAGCGTGAACTGCAACGGGGAAGCTGCCTGGTGGTGTTTCCGGAAGGCACGCGGTCGCCGGATGGAGCGCTGCTGCCGTTCAAGAAAGGGCCGTTCTTTCTGGCGATGGAATCGGGTGCTCCGGTGGTGCCGGTTTCGATTGCCGGCGCGACCCGGATGCTGCCGAAGGGAAGCACGAAACTGCAGAGCGGAACGATTACCGTTACATTTCACGCTCCGCTCGATCCAGCTGACTACGCGGATAAAGAGGCGTTGATGGAGGCGGTGCGGAGCGCGATCGAGGCGGGATTGACGCCGGCTGAAACGGCTACGTTTTCAACGGAGTGAGTTTTGGTTGAGCGGCGCTTCGCGCCGATATCGAACGATAGGTACAGCAGATCCTCACTCCACCTTCGGTTACGTTCAGGATGACAGCGCTTTGTTGCCATCTACTTCATGATGGCGTTATAGCCATCGGCGAGCAGATGCTGCTTGATGGATTCGGCCTGGTTCTTGTCCGTGAAAGGGCCCACCTGGACGTGGAAGAATTTATCTCCGCTGCCGGGCTGGACTGTGGGATTGAAGCCCCGCTTACGCAGTGCCCCCGCGAGCACTTCGGCATCTTCCTGCCTGCTGACTGCGGCGATCTGCACCATGATGGGATGGCCGGGGAGGATGGGAGCGTCGCCCGGGGCCTGCGCTAGGGGCGCCGAGATGCCGGCATGAGGCTTGGCAGGTTGCGGCGGGTGATGTGTAACCGGGACTGCGTTCAATGAGGTATCGGATGTCACGGGTACGGCCATCCTCCCGGTCTTGGCTTGAACCGGGGGTGGAGCGGCGGGTTGAGCGGCGGACTGCGTGTGCGACGGTGCGGCTGGCTTCGCGGATTCCGGCGCGGCGTGTTTGGCAGCGGGCGGAGTTGCCGCGGCTGTGGGCGTAGTTTCGTCCGGAGCCAGACCGGTGGAATCTGGCGGCAAAGCCGAGTCGGGCTGTTCGGGCTTGAGGGGTGCTCCGCTGAGCGCGTTCTCTGGCAGCGGAGAAGTGCTGGCGAGAGTTTGCGGTGGAACGCTAGCGGTGGGAGCAACTGCGGTCCGCGCGTTGCGGCGGCCCATGGAGTAGCCGAAGCCGAAGAAGATGCCGCAGATGAGCACGACTCCGAAGAAGATACTGAGCAGCGAGCCGATGCCCAGAGTCAGGTCGGCATCCGACTTGGGTTCTTCCTGAGGGTCTTCGTCGAAAAGCGATCTCATGCGTGTTCGTCAGGCTTTGGTGGCGGGGGTATGGGATTGACGCCCGGCCCCGTCACAGCGCCCGCTACCGTTTTATTGAACAACGAGATGAGCTCAATGGGTAGGGGAAAGACGATGGTCGTGTTCTTCTCCGTACCTATATCGGTAAGGGTCTGAAGATACCGCAGTTGCATGGTGATGGGCTGTGTGGAGAGCAGGGCGGCGGCGTCGACCAGGCGCTGGGAGGCGGCGAACTCGCCTTCGGCATTGATGATCTTGGACCGCTTTTCGCGTTCGGCTTCGGCCTGCTTGGCCATGGCGCGGAGCATGGATTCCGGCAGATCGACCTGCTTGACCTCGGTGCTGGTGACCTTCACACCCCATGGGGCGGTGTGCTTGTCGAGGATCTCCTGAATGCGCGCGTTTAGCGATTCTCGATGGCTGAGCAATTGGTCGAGCTCGACCTCACCGAGCACAGAGCGCAGCGTCGTCTGGGCGAACTGCGAGGTCTGATAGACGTAGTTCGAAACTTCGATGACAGCCCGGGAGGGATCGACGACGCGCAGGGTGATGACCGCGTTCACCTTAAGGGTGACGTTGTCGCGGGTGATGATGTCCTGCGGCGGAACTTCGAGGACCTCCTGCCGCAGGGTGACGCGCACCATCTGGTCGAAGGGGCGGAAGATGAGGATGACGCCGGGACCTTTTGGAGTGGGCAATGCGCGGCCCAGGCGGAAGACAACGCCGCGCTCGTACTCGCGGAGAATCTTGATCGAACTCAGAACGTACAAGACGATGATGACAACGATGATGAGGGTGAACATGCTCATGGCAGGGGCGTTTCCTCGCGCAAGAAGTGTACCGCGACTCGCCGTCCGGGGCGGCGGCGGTGCTGGCCGCAAAGGCGCATGCGGTGCTGGCCGCACGGGCGGATGCGCCTTTGGCGCGTGCTGCGGGGTTCGCTCCGTTGTCGCTTACGCTCAGAGCTGTGGGCGACTTCGGCGAACTGCAGGCCTTTCGCTGTTTTGTACCCGATTCTTTCAGGTCACTTCGCATATTGCTCCTCAGAAACAGCCTCAAGCCAGTCGACTGCTTTTCCGTCCAATGTTTCGGTGATCGCAATGTGCGTCATGCCGACCTGAGAGGAGGCGCCGTGCCAATGTTTCTCGCCGGGCTCGAAGAACACGACGTCCCCAGGCCGCACTTCCTGAATCGCCTCTCCATCCTTCTGCACCCAGCCGAGCCCTTGCGTGATCAAGATGGTTTGACCCGCCGGATGCGTATGCCAGCGGGTGCGTGCGCCCGGTTCAAAGGTGACGACGCCGCCATTGGAGTGCCGTCCGCTGTCCGCGGGGAATAGCGAATCCACCCGAACATTGCCGGTGAACCATTCCTTCGGACCAACCATGGAGGGTACGGTGCCTGCGCGCGTGATCTTCATTGTGTTGTCTCCAAAATGCTTTGAATTTTGTTGAGAGCTAGCCTTGGGGGCGTTAGGCTCTGCTTTCTGTCGTTTCTCGAAAACGTCCTTTGCAACCGGCAACGCGGACATCGCACAAGGCCAACCCGCATAGAAGGCGATGTGATGCAGCACCTCCGAAGCCTCCGCCTGGGTGAGGCCATTGTCCATCGCCCGATTGAGGTGAAACGGAATCTGCGCCGTCTGTCCATTTGCGATCAACGCACTCACCGTGACAAGACTCCGGTCACGAGGCGCGAGCGCAGGACGAAGCCAAAGATCGCGAAACAGCACATCGGTTGTCGCCTGTACGAGACCAGGCGAAACTGTGCCAAAGTTGCCGGCGACCTGGGTTGCTCTCTGCTTCTCAACCTCTTCATCGGGAGGTAGCAGCTTGCCCTTCGCCGGTGGCAGCTGATCAATACCAATGCTCCGCTGGCGGAAGATTTCTTTGGCCACAGCAATTGTTGCCATTGCGTTACCCCACCCTGTGTAGAACGCGAGATGGGTAATGATTTCAGATAACTCCGCCGGTTGAATGCCGTTGTCCAACGCGAGCCCAAAGTGAAACTTGAACTCCATCGACTGGATGCGCGCGATGAGCGCTGCTACGGTGACAACGCTTCGATCCCGCGGCGAAAGCCCCGCGCGCTTCCACAGTCCGTCGAGCAGTGTTGCTTTCGTGTAATGCTCCAGCGCAGGAGAGACCGCGCGCACATCGTCATACGTAAGCGGTCCCACAGCTGCGGCCAGCTTCTTTGACTCAGGCATACATATCTCCTCTGCTGGGGCGCGTAGTTCTCCCCAGCATGAAATCGCAAGCAGGGCTGTACTCGCTCGGATGAAAGTTCGTCGTTTCACCAGCGCCCTCGACTACCGCATGACGTATCCACCATCTACGGAAATGGATTGTCCCGTAACGTAGCTCGCCATGTCGCTGCACAGCCAGAGAACGGCATCGGCAATCTCCTCCGGACGTCCAAGCCGCTTCATAGGCACAAACGTCTGCAGCATCTTGTCGAGTTCAGGTCCCTGACCTTCGGCGATCATCTTGTCCGACATTGGCGTCTGAATCATCCCAGGGCAGACATCGTTCACACGAATGCCGCGCGTCGCATACTCAAGCGCCGCACTCTTTGTGAATCCAATCACCCCGTGCTTGGCCGCGTGGTACGTGCCGCGCTGGTTTCCACCGATGAGGCCGCCAAGAGAAGAGCAATTCACGATCGCGCCGCTGCCTTGCTGGCGCATCACCTGGAGCTCGAACTTCATGCAGCTCCAGACGCCGCGAAGGTTCACGCCCATCACGCGGTCGTAGTCGTCGCGCGGTGAATCAGCGGTCTCTGCCAACACGTTCTGAATGCCCGCATTGTTGTATGCCGCGTCCAGTCTCCCAAATTCGGCCACAGTCTTCTTCACCATGGCTTCTACCTGCACGTCATCCGAAACGTCGCAATGCACCGCCAGAGTTTTATAGCCATCCTTTGAAAGTTCTTTCGCCGCTGCCTGAACTTCCTCCTTGTTCCAGTCTGCAAGGACGACTGCCGCACCGCACTTTGCAAACGCCTTAGCGGTGGCGAGTCCCAACCCTGAAGCGGCTCCGGTTACGAGTGCCACCTTGTTCTCAAATGAAATTTCCATGACCATCTCCTCTTCAAATCTGTGAGTTCATTCGCCAGCTACACAAAGTATGATGTGCGGGATTAATCACCGCATCGATTGTGCGAGTAAACGGTTATGAATAATATTCATGAATGGCTAGAAATGATCTTGCAGAGCTGTCAGCATTCGCGGCTGTCGCAGAGGAAAGAAGCTTTACACGAGCAGCCGCAAAACTGGGCCTGTCGCAGTCGGCACTCAGCCATTCCATCGGGAGCCTCGAGAAACGAATGGGCGTCCAACTGCTTGCGCGAACAACGCGCAGTGTCTCAGCCACAGCGGCTGGAGCAGCGCTCCTCAAGGAACTTGCTCCGGCACTAGAACGCATCGCATCCGCCGTAGCGGAAACGATGCAGCGAAGGGACCGTCCGGCGGGCCGAATCCGGCTCATCCTTCCTCGAACTGCGATCGAGATGGTGCTTCTACCCAGGCTGGCGAGTTTCGCCCGTGCCTATCCGGAGATCATCCTGGAAGTCACATCCTCCAATGACCCTGTCGATATCGTCGCCGGCGGATACGACGCTGGCGTGCAGTTGGGTGAGTTCATCCAGAGAGACATGATCGCCGTTTCCGTGACCGGACAGATGCGCCTTGCCGTTGTCGGATCGCCTGCTTACTTCGAGTCGAACCCAATCCCCAGGACGCCACAGGACCTCAAGAACCACTCATGTATTGGCTTTCGCTTCAGCAATGGTCTTTATCGCTGGGAGTTTGAGAAGGGGCGCAAGGCGCTCACGGTCAGCCCTGATGGCCCCGCATCCTTTGACGATCCTGATCTAGTCATCCGGGCGGTGCTCGACGGCGTGGGAATCGGTACCAGCATGGAAAGCACTCTGGCACCCCTCCTTGCGCGCGGTGAACTGATCCAGGTGCTCAAAGAATGGTGTCCGTCCTTTCCGGGATATTTCCTCTACTACCCCAGTCGGCGAAATCAGCCAGCCGCCCTCGCGGCGCTCATCGCGGCGCTTCGCCTATCTAGCTAAAGCAATGGTGCTGTGGGTCAGTCCGCGATGACAGGTAACGAGAAACACGCTTCTCGTCAGTAACTGATCATTGGCGAGAAGCCGACTTATCAGTACTGATCCTCTGGCATGCCTTAGCCGGCACTTGTCGAGATGATGGATAGGATCGCTCATGATCTGGAAGACGTGAAAAAATCAGTTGGGGCCGTAGATGAACTCCCATGAACGTGGATTGACTTACAGTGTTTTCCATCGGCGTTCATCCGCATTCATTGGGGTCACCACCGGATTTGCGCTGGGAGGACTGCGAGATGCGGAAAGGGTTTACGAGAAATCCACAACCGGACGAGCCCGCGACGGGAGGCAAGAACTACATAACGCCGAGCGGGCTCGAGCGCCTCAAAGATGAGCACCGGTTTCTACTTACCAGGGACCGCCCGGCCGTGACGGAGGTGGTGGCGTGGGCTGCCGGCAACGGCGATCGCAGTGAAAATGCCGACTATCAGTACGGCAAGCGGCGGCTGCGGCAGATCGATGGGCGGATTCGCTTTCTCGCGAAGCGAATCGAAGCCGCGGAGGTGGTGGACCCGGAAGCTCCCAGAGCGGGGCAGTCAAAGATAAGGGCATTCTTCGGGGCAACCGTGCGCTATGCCAATGCCGCGGGGGAGGAGCGAGTGGTGAGCATCGTAGGCACCGACGAGGTCGATCTCAACCGCAACCACATCAGTTGGGTGTCACCTCTGGGGCGCGCGTTGATGAAGTCGGCAGCAGGCGACAGCGTAGTTCTCCAAGCGCCGGGCGGGACAGAATACCTGACGGTGCTGGAAGTGCGGTACGAGCGCATTGTTGTGGAAGCGTTCCGTGAACCACCTGGATCCGAGGCCTCGGCAAAGCTCTCTCGTGGACGCTCACCTGACGAAGAAGAGATGATACGGCACAGGTCCTGAAAGAGCGACGACCGTATTAGAGCGCTACCGGCTTTTGGCGAGCGTGTCCAACCGGCTTGGCCGCTCATTGTTGCTTCTTGAATAGGTCCTGGAAGATCAGTTGGCCCCAGGTGCGGCCGCGTGCTTGTACCAACGCGCCACCCTCGTTGAGTCTTCCCAGCTTGACGGGTGCGAACCCGAGTTGTTTGGCCAAATCCGCCACGGGAGCGATGGCGTCCTCGTCATCACTCGACAGAAAGACGACCCGGTGCCCACCCTCGACGATCGGGTCGGTAGCCAGGATGGCCGCGACCAGGTGATTGAAGCCTTTCACGAGCTTGGCGCCGGGGAACGACTTCGCAACGAAGGCGGAGGACGGAAGACCGTCCAGCTCCTCAGGTGGAACTCCAAACGCGTTCATCGCGTCGATGACTGTCTTGCTTTTCCAACTCGGCAGGGCCTTCGCAACCTCGCGATATTCCCCGAACGGGACCGCCAAGATGATTGTGTCTGCCTCGAGTGCATCCCGCAGCGACTTGGCGACAACGGTGGTTCCAATCGCTCGAGCCTGCGGCGCTAACTCCTCCGGCGTCCGGCGGCTCGCGATGGCCACCTCCATGTTTCTACGGGCGAAGGCGCGGGCGAGGGCCTGGCCTATCTTGCCGAATCCTACAATCGCATAGCTCATAGTGTTTCTCCGATCCGTTTTGATATTGGGGTGCCACTGTTCACGTATTTCGCGATTTACGAATCGTTTCGTGTGGTGTTGGGTAAGGGGCCGGGACTCGCGGCCCGCGCCAGTGCTTGCGTGTCGATATACTCCCGGATGTTCGTCAATTTGCCATTTTGAACGGTAATGGCGAAGACAAAATAGTCCTTGAACGTTTTGTTCGTGGCTTTGACTCTCCCCGTACTGACGCCGAGGACCAGAACCCGGTCTCCCTGCGCTACGAATTCGGGGGGCTCTGGGTATGAAGTTTCGACCGTTTCATTAGCCTTCTGAAGTAAGTTATTCAATCCCGCGTACCCGCGGTGCGTGCCGGCCAGCGGCCAGTCCTCGCCCGGAATGATCCACTCAATATCTTCGGCAGACAACGCCAGCAGGCCTTGCTTATCGCCGCGGCCCATTGCTGCAAATGCATCCTTCACAATCTGGACATTCTCTTTTGTGCTCATCGAAATCTCCATTTCCGTTACGTCGAATCGTTCCGATCTCATCGCATGCGTTCAAAACAAAGCCGCGACCAGAGCAAGGGAGGGACGATCGCGTCCCTGAAGTCGAACGGTCTCTACTCCCTTGTCCTGCCGCAGGATTCCAGGCCGAACCGCGGCGTGCTGGGTTCCACGCTCTTCGACGCGTTTTCAGATGGCCGACAAGCCTCCGTCGACGGACAACTCCACCCCATTCACGAAGCTCGAATCGTCTGAAGCAAGAAACAGCGCGGCCGTCGCGATTTCCTCTGGCTGACCCATCTTTCCCCGCGGGATCAGGGACTCGAACATCTCCTTCGCCTCTTTGGTGAGAACTTGTTCCTGCATCGGTGTGGCGATCGGCCCCGGGCTCAGCACGTTCACCCGGATATTCCTGCCCTTCAGTTCGTTGAGCCACCCGCGTGCGAATGAGAGCAACGTCGCCTTGCTCGCCGAATACACGCTGAAACCAGGAAAACCCTTCACCGAAGCAACTGATCCGGTCATGATGATCGATCCACCATCGTTGAACAGCGGCAACGCCTTCTGAACCGTAAACAGCGTTCCGCGCGTATTCAGGCCGAAGGCCGAATCGAAGTGCTGCTCGGTGATCTCGCCCAGTGGTAGGGCCTCGCCCTTGCCGGCGCTCGCGAACAGGACGTCGATCTTGCCCTTTTCTCGCTTGACCGTATCGAAGAGACGGTCGAGGTCGTCGAGATTGGCCGCGTCACCGCGCACGCCGGTCACGTTCCGGCCAATCAGCTTGACGGCCTGATCGAGCTGCTCCTGCCTCCTGCCAGTGATAAAAACGTAAGCGCCTTCTTCCACGAACCGCTTCGCACTCGCCAGCGCCAGGCCGCTCGATCCTCCCGTGACGACTGCAACTTTACCCTCAAGTTTTCCCATGATTACTCCCTTCGAAATTTGCGCCTGCGATGAGGCGCATTCATCAAACGCTAGGGAGTAGATTCTTTGGCGGTGGACGAGAACTGCCCAGGAGTCCTAGTCTTTTGTCTATTCGTCCAAAAATGGAGGGCTAAGTTGGACCCGATAACCGACATTTTCAGAACGATGCATGTGACGGCTTTCGGTCTGCACAGGCTGGAAGCCACGGCGCCGTGGGGCTTGAAACAGGAAAATCAGCCTGCAGAGAAAGTCACGCCTTCCGGCAAAATGACTCCCCCAACAGATTTGGCGCACTTCGCCATGCTTTCGCGCGGCAACTGCTGGCTGAGTGTGGAAGGGATTCCGGAGCCGATTCCCCTCACCGGTGGTGATTGCTTTTTGCTGGCCCGCGGCACTTCGATTGTTTTGCGCGACAGCCCGCGAACACGTCCGAAGTGGAGTTTCCGCGAGATCGGGGCCAAAGCCAACGGCAATGTCGCTCATTGTGGAGGTAGTGGCGCACCGACGACCATTGTCTGTGGGTCCCTGAGTTTTGATCGCGCCAGCCTGAAGTCGATTACTCAGTTACTGCCGAGCTTCATTCTGATGAAGGCCGATCAGGCACGCACGCTTGCTCTTCACAATACAGTGCAGGCGCTGGTGTCAGAAATGGCAGAACAGACGCCGGGATCGGAAGTAGTCGCGACTCGGCTGGCCGAGGTCCTATTTATCCAGGTACTCCGGGCGCATATCGCGTCGGGACCGGAACGCAACAAAGGATGGCTTCGTGCGATTTTCGATCCTCAAATGGGCACTGCCCTAGGAGCCATTCACGACAAAGTGAATACACCCTGGACGGTCGAGTCCCTGGCCGAAGCGGCGGGCATGTCTCGCTCCGCATTCGCAGCGCGTTTTAAAGAGCTGCTCGGACAAACACCGCTGGAATACGTAACCGAGTGGCGGATGCAGAAGGCGATGCAGTTACTCGAACAGCGTGACAAGAAGCTCATCGACGTCGCTCGGTCGGTCGGTTACGAGTCCGACGCTGCGTTCAGTAAAGCGTTCAAGCGAGTTGTCGGGGCCAACCCTGGTGAATACCTCAAACGTGAACCGATGCTTTGCTGACGAAAAGCCGATCTCCGAGGACGGATGAAGACGCCTCGCCGGCGAGCCTTGCAAAGCGCTGAATGTCTCTCGCAATCTGCTCCAGGCGCTGGAGGCAAATATCAAACTGCACTGCGCTTCAACAAATAGTCCAGCCCACACACCCGGTACCAGCGGTAGCCATATGCCTCGAGCAAGACACGATGAATGCCGCCCTTTTCGGGATGGCTGTGGTCGTCGGACAACAGATTCACCAGCGCGCACTCTGCTTCGTCACCAGCAGCTAACTTGAGTCGCACCTCACGCGGTTCTGCACTCAGGTTGTGGACGCACAGCACGGAGTTATTTCGCCATTCATATCGCATCGCGAGAACATTCGGCGTTCCCGTTGAGATGAACGAGAAATCGCCCCAGCCGATCTCAGGGATTTCCTTACGCATGCGGATGATACGTTCCATCCAATTGAGAAGAGAACTCGGGTCGCGCCGTTGCGCAGCGACATTCGTGTGGGGAAATCCATAGGGACCGTCGCTTATCACCGGCACGCTGGGCTTGTCACTTTTGGTGAAGCCGGCGTTCGCCTCGGTTGACCATTGCATCGGAGTTCGGGCGCAGTTTCGCTCCGGGAGTTTCAAGTCGTCTCCCATACCGATCTCGTCGCCATATCGAATGACAGGCGTGCCTGGCAGCGTCATCATCAGACTGTAAGCAAGTTCCAGCCGTCGACGGTCGCCCTGCAGCATGGGTGCGAGTCTTCGCCGAATCCCGCGATTGTAGAGTTGCATTTCCGGATCCGGGCCGAACGCCGCGAAGACGCTCTGGCGCTGTTTCTCCGTAAGCCGCCCGAGATCGAGTTCATCGTGATTTCGGAGAAACTGTCCCCACTGGGCCGTGGCTGGCCTGCGCTTTGTCGCTTTCATCGCCTTGGCAAGCGGTCCTGAATCGCCGGTGGCTAATGCGAGAAACAGGTGTTGATTCACCTCGAAGTTGAACATCATCTGCATCCTGTCACCTGAGTCGCCGAAGTATTCCATGTCGGTTCCGGGCAGGACGTTGGCTTCTCCGAGAATGACTGCGTCGCCTTCCCGCCAGCTGAGAAACTGGCTGAATGTTCGAAGCATCTCGTACTGCTCCTGCGGCTTGGGGATGCCTGCGCCTTTCTGCGCGATCACAAAGGGAACGGCATCCATGCGAAAGCCTGAGACGCCGAGCTGCAGCCAGAAACCCATGATCTTGAGAATTTCTGCCTGAACCTCCGGATGGGAGGTGTTGAGATCGGGCTGAAAATCGTAGAAGCGGTGAAAGTAGTAGGCCTTCGCTACAGGGTCGTAGTCCCAGGTGGACTTCTGCACTCCGGGGAAGACGACTCCCGAGTCCGCATTTTTTGGCTTCTTCTTCGACCAAACGTACCACTCACGATATTTCGATTGAGGATCGCGGCGAGCGTCCTGAAACCAGGGATGTTCATTGGAAGTGTGGTTCACGACCAAATCGATGAGCACTCGCAGCCCGCGCTGTTTACAGCCCTCCGTGAATTCGACGAAGTCGCCTAATGTGCCATATCGCGGATCGACGCCGTAATAATCCGCGATATCGTATCCATCATCCCGACACGGAGAGGGCTGAAAGGGCATGAGCCAGATGGCTGTGACGCCCATGCCCTGGAGATAATCCAGACGGCGCATCAGACCCTCAAAGTCGCCAATGCCGTCGCCATTTGCATCCATATAGGTGGCGACAGAGAGACAGTAGATGACCGCGTTCTTGTACCAGAGATCATTGATCATGGAGCAGGCTTTCAATCTCGAGTTTGGATTTGAGGGAGCATTGGTGGGATGCAGGAGACAGCCTGGTGGCAACACGGAGTCATATATGAGATTTATCCGCGCTCGTTTCAGGACAGCAATGGCGATGGCGTCGGCGATCTGAAGGGCATTCAGCAACGACTCGATTATCTTGTGAATCTCGGGGTCGACGCACTCTGGATCACGCCCTTCTATCCATCACCGATGGCCGACTTCGGCTACGATGTGGCTGATTATTGCGCGGTCGATCCGCTCTTCGGCACGATGCAAGACTTTGATCAGCTGCTGCAAAAAATACACAGCAGAGGCCTGAAACTCATCCTGGATCTGGTGCCGAACCACACTTCCGACCAGCATCCCTGGTTTCTGGAGAGCCGATCTTCGCGCGAAAACCCGAAACGCAATTGGTACCTGTGGCGAGACGAGCCAAATAACTGGCAAAGTAATTTTGGCGGATCTGGCTGGGAGTGGGACGAGGTTTCCGGTCAGTATTACTATCACTCATTCCTGAAGCAGCAGCCGGACCTGAACTGGCGCAATCCTCTGGTACGCACGGCGATTTTCGACGCTATGCGATTCTGGCTTGAGCGCGGAGTCGACGGTTTTCGCGTGGATGTGATTTGGCTGATGATCAAGGATGATCAGTTTCGAGACAATCCGCCGAATCCGTCCTACCGTGCCGGTCAACCGTCCAGTCACCGATTCTTGCCCATCTTCAACTCTGATCGGCCGGAAGTTCACGAAGTGGTCTCGGAGATGCGGGCCGTGGTTGACGATTACAAAGATCGAGTGCTGATCGGCGAAATCTATCTGCCCATACCGAAATTGATGACGTACTACGGAAGCGATTTGAGTGGCGCACAGTTGCCATTCAATTTTCAGCTGCTTCAAACCAGCTGGACCGCAGAGGCTCTGGCACAGGCCATTTCCGAGTATGACAACGCTCTCCCCGCTGGCGCGTGGCCAAACTGGGTGCTTGGAAATCACGATCAGCCTCGCATTGCTACGCGCGTTGGCGAGCACCACGCGAGACTGGCGGCGATGCTGCTGCTCTCGCTTCCAGGGACCCTCACGGTGTACTACGGTGAAGAGATCGGGATGACGAATGTTCCCATTCCGCCAGAGCTTGTTCAGGATCCCGCCGAGAAGAATGAACCGGGAATCGGAGCTGGACGCGACCCGGAACGAACGCCCATGCCATGGGACAGTTCGCCGCTTGCCGGGTTTACCACCGGCCGGCCCTGGCTTCCGTTAGGCCCGGATCATGCATCGTGGAACGTTGGGAATCTTGAGCAGGATCCTGAATCTATTCTGCATCTCTATCGAACCCTTATCGCTTTACGGAAGAGTCATCCGGTACTCGTGACAGGTGAGTTGCGTTCCATCGCCGCAGCAAACAATGTTCTTACGTATGAGAGACATGGATCCGCGGAGCAACTGCGAATCATTCTAAATTTCGGTGATGCTCCTATCACGATTCCATCAGAGATCGGGGAGATCCTTGCAGCGACCCACCCAGACGGTACGAGTGAACGACCGAACAAGCTGATCCAACTCGGCGCAGCAGCGGGGCTGATCATTCGGTTGCGCACTTAACGTGACTTCGAGGCGGACCGCTTCGGGCCACGGTGGGGGCTAATGTTGAAAACCGCGGCGGGATCTCGTTTGTTCTCCATCTTATGTAACTTGGACTGTGACTAGCTTCAGAGTAGCTCAGATCCTTAGTCTTTCCCTCTTTCCTGCTGGTCTTTGATCTGGATCCAGCACGAAGCCTCTGCCGAGGTCAGTGAACAGCTCTTGAACTTTCTGCGAACGCTGAAGCCCGCTTGAACCACGACTCAACAGGGAAGGTTCATCGCCGGACTGCAACGTCGAGGCGTACACATCGTGAGCGAACCCCACGATGTACCAACGCTCCGTCTCCGCGTCGCCTTCTTCGCCGATCCGTGGGGCAATCTCTTCAAAGTGCTCCAAGCGATGAAGAATGAGTAACCGGGTGCGCTCATCAGGACTTACGGGTTACAAGTGTCCAAGGAGATCAGCAGCAACTTCAGAGCTGAGGCGTTCCGGTCTATGTAGTCCGCCACCGGCCCCCAATATTGGTGGTGCGCTTCGGCGTGAAGTCTTACCCAAGGCTGCTGGCCTGTTGCCGCACCTTCAATAATGAGGCCGTACTCCGCTCGGGCTCTCGTGACCATAAGCCTGATGAGCTCTTCATAGCTGGCCTTGTCAAGACCGTATCCGTTCAAAAGGGCGTGCATCGCTACTGCGGAAGCCCTGAGGTCGCACCCTGGCTCGAACGGTGGGAAGCTTATCGAAGACCACGCGAGGTCCCAAAGGCGAGTAGCGGGCGCAGCACCATCCCAGTCGATGAAGATCCATCGATCAGGACCACAAACCAAGTTCCATGGTGCCAGGTCGTTGTGGCAGATGATGTCCTGCTTATTTTGCTGGTAGCGCGTGTTCCACTGAGCTCCCTCCGGCATTTGAAATGAGACAGCAGCTCGGTGGAAGGCCCGAATGATGGCACCGACGCGACGCAACTCCGTTTGACTGTGAGTTCCGCTGTTATGCCACAGCGGGCCGGGCACGTATTCTAAAATCTGCCGTCCTTGCTCATCCAGCCCGATGACCTCTGGGGCTGCTTCAAAGCCTGCACCGCGAAGGTGCCTCAGGAAGCTGTGTACGGAAGAAGTGGAAGGTGTTGCAGGCTTGCGTACCGTCGATCCGAGCCGAACCACCGACTTGGCGGTGTTACCGCCCGTAAGCTGCTCCTCAGGCTCAGAAGTGTGAGCAGCATCTCCCATTGCAACCAGATTAGTCCCTGTAAGTCGGCATAGCGGAAGTAATTGAGCTTCCGTGATCGCCCGTTTCTCCCGCACGATGGAAAGCAATTCTCAACTGGTGCGGGGAGGAACAGCAGATCCCTCCACTGCGCGGCTGCGCCGTTCGGTTCGGATGACGAGGTGGTAGATGTTGGAATGAAGTCGGGGGTCAGGCAGGCGGCAGCAACGGCTCTACTGTGAGCGTGAGGCCGTTGACGGCGGTGACGCGGACTCGTGCGTCGCGCGGAACGGGTGTCGGGGAGTGTGCTTCCCACAGCTCCCCATGCACCATGACCTGGCCTAGTGGCTCCAGCGGCTTGGTGACGACAGCGATCTGGCCGAGCAGGGCATCGATGCCCACCATGGATTTGTTGCGGCGTGCGCGCACGGCGAGGCGGACGAGGAAGACCGTGATGAGTCCGAAGGCGATGCCGGCGGCGAGGGCGGTGCTGGCGTGGACGCGCATCTCCGGTACGGGGCCGGCCACAAGCGTGAGCATGCCAAGCACGAGGCAGACGATGCCGGCGAGCGCGAGGATGCCGTGGCTGGTGAACTTCACTTCCAGCACCATAAGAACTGCGGCGGCCAGCAGCAGCATGACAGCGGTGTAGTGGACCGGCAGCAGATTGAGCGCGAAAAGGGAGAGCAGGACCAGCAGAGTGCCGAGTGCGCCGGGGACGATGGTGCCGGGCGCGTTGAACTCCAGATAGATGAGCAGCCCGCCGATGACCAGCATGAGGACGGCGAGGTCGGGATTCATCAGCCGGTCGAGCACGCGATCGCGCAGCGTGGGTTCGACAGTATCGAGCCTTGCGTTCTTCGTATGCAGCACGGTCTTTGCGCCGTTCATGCGCGTGATGGTGCGGCCGTCGATGTCACGCAGGAGTGTGTCGCGATCCGGCGCGATCAGATCGATGAGGCCGAGCTGCTTTGCTTCCTGATCAGTGTAGGACTTGGAGTTGCGGACGGCATCTTCGGCGGCCTGCGGATTGCGGCCGCGCTGCGCGGTGTAGGAGCGCAGCAGGGCCGCGGTGTCGTTTTCGAGCTTCTGCTTCATGGTCTCGTCGAGCTTGGCGCCCTCGACGACGGGATGCGAGGCCCCGGCGTTGGTGCCGGGCGCCATGGCTGCGATGTCTGCCGCCTCAAGCAGGAAGAAACCGGCAGAGCCGGCACGTGCGCCCTGCGGCGCCACGTAGACGATGACCGGCACCGGCGACGCGCTGATGCGCCCCATCATGGAGCGCAGGGTGGAGAGCAGGCCGCCGGGCGTGTTGAGCTCGACCAGGAAGGCATCGGCGTGGATGTCGGCGGCATGGGCGAGCGCGCGATTGAAGTAGTCCTCGCTGATGGGCTGGATGGTGTCGTCGAGGCGGAGGAGAACCACCACGGGCTGTGCGGCCTGCGCGCGAATGCCACAGAACGCGCCGATACCACAGAACAGGAGCAGCAGCAGCAGGAACGCGTGAGCGGTGGCGCGAAGTGGCTTCATGGCTGTGCCGGCGGCGGCGCCGCCGGTGTAGCTGCGGGTGCGAGCGCCTGCTGGAGACCGCGAGCGTCGGAGTTGTTGGGTTCAACCTGCAGGGCGTGATCGACATCCTCGCGGGCTGCCGGGAGATGGTGCTCTGTGCGGTCGAGCCGGGCAAGCGTAAGCCAGGCTTCCGCGTTGGGGCGCAGCTTGATCGATGCTTGCGCCTCAGCACGGGCCTGTGCGTTATCGCCGCTGCGACGCCGCACTTCTGCCAGGCCAGCGTGTGCTTCAGCGTCATTGCCATTGGCGGCGAGGGCCAGCTGGAATTCGCGCTCGGCTTCAAGCATCAGACCGCGGCCCAGGTAGGCCTTGCCGTTTTTGCTGAGCGTGGCGGCTTGCTGCTCGGGCGGCAGGGAAGCCAGGTGTTGCGCCTCCATCTCTTCCATCTCGGAGGCTGCCTGGCGAAAGGAGGCATCGTTGTAGCTGCGCTTGATGCGCTCGAGCGGCAGATTGTGGCGGCCCTGCGCTGCGCTGCCGTTCCCGGTATCGCTCTGCACGCTCGCAGGCACGACCGCCGGAGCGTTCGGCTGCTGCAGCATATTTTGCAGAGCCAGGGCTTCGGAGTCCTGCGGGCGCAGTTTCAGCGCCTGCGCGGTGGCGGCGAGAGCGTTCCGCGTATCGCCGCGCCGCGCCAGTGCGATGGCGAGGTTGAAATCGTAGTCGGGATCGTGCGGATCGCCGCCGACGGCTTCTTGGAAGAGCGCTCCGCCATCATGGCCGCGGCGCGATGCGGCGACACCCTGATCGTTGACGACCTCGGGTAGAGGAAGCTGCGCGGCCACGAAGGCGAAGGCCTCTTCCGCCTGATCGTAGTGGCCGGTGTAGAAGAAGGCGAGGCCGCGATAGAACTCTGCTTCCAATGCGGCGCGGTCGTTCTTGCGCATATGGCCGAGGGCTGCGGCGGAGGCATCGAACTGCTGCTCGGAGAAGTAGGTCATGCCCAGCGCAAGCCACGCGGGCGAGTAGGTGGGATTTTCTGCGACAGCGATCTTCAGGTGACGGATGCGCTCCGCGGGTTCGGCTTCGATGATGCCGCGAACGTAGTTCTCAAAGCCGTTCAGGCGCAGGTTGGCGCTGGCGGCTTGAAAGCTGCTCTCGGGCAGGGGGAATTTTGGGTCCAGTGCGCGAACGAGGTGCCAGGTAAGCGAATTCAGCACATCGAGCATGTGATCCAGAGGGCCGTCCTGGACGAGAGGCGGATTGAGCCGCAGCGCGTTCACATCGAGAAGCTGCGCGGAGACGTGCAGATTATTGTTCTCGAGCGTGTAGAAGCCCACGATGATGTCGTCGGCATCGAGCGTCTGGGCGAGACGGATGGCGGTGGCGCGTGAGGGCTCGAAAGTCCGTGGCAGCCCGAGATGCTCGAGCGCGTACTGACGATCGTCCCGTCCGATGATGTCAAAGCCGGAGGCGCCGAGCCGCTGGTTGGCAATTTCCGAGACGGCCTCGCCGATCCAGTCCAGGTTGGCCTGCCCGGTGCGGTTGTCGAAGGGCAGCACCAGAAGAAGCTGGTGGTGCACCTTGGCGGGCAGGGTCGCGGTTTCAGCGGCGGTTTGCGTGTTCGCTTTATCCGCGTGGCCGGGCAGCGCGCAGAGCAGCGCAACGACCGAGGCGAAAAGCAAAGAGCGCAGTGGATGAAGTGGCCGCACGCAGCAGTGATTATAGTTCCCGCGTGTCTGGCGGCCAGATTGGCGAGTGCGCAGAGCTTTTCGTTCCAAACGGCGAGGTGGTTAGCTCCGAATCCCAGACCATCCGGAACCCGCAGACACGTCAACGACATGGCGGGCGCGCTTACTTCGGACTTTCGCAATCGTTGGGGCATTGCAATGAAGCGCATTAGTAAATGTGCTTTCGTGGGGCGCGGGCGTTTTTGTCTACTGAGTGTCTTGGAATCCAGGCAGAATGCGGGCTTCCGATCCGAATTTGTGGTAGCCGCCGAAGTCCACGTCGTTGATCATGGTTTCGAAGTAGCCGTAGAGGATGAAGATCATGCCCCACTCGTAGAGTTCGCGCTCAGAGCGGCCGCGGGAGATCTCCACGCTCCGCTGCGGACAGATATAGGTCTTGCCGCCCAGTTCCTCTGGGCCGTATTCGACCATGACTTGCGACCGGACGAGCGGCACGTCAGGGTCCCGTTCTTCGTTGAGATCTGCATTGATCACGATCCGCATGATGGCCCCGGTCTCCGGGTTAACCGCGAATTCGCCGTAGGTGTCGGCCTTGTTTCGGTAGAGAGTGGTTCCGTCACCCTCGGGAAGGCAGCAATATGTGATCTCGGGCACCATCTTATTCGTGCTGGCAGCTCTGTAGGAGAACACCGCCAGATCTCCGTACTTGCCGCGCTCCCAGCGCTTCCACATGAGGGTGCTTGGACTGCTAGCGGCGGCCCTCAGCACGTAGGCAAGAATGGGACCGAACGTGCCCCATGTTTCAAGACCGCGTGCTCGCACCCCGACGACGCGGCGTTTGCCAAGTTTCTTCTTTTTCTCAACCACCTCGTGCCCGTTTCGATAGAGAACTGTCGCGTGCTCCCCGGTGGCAAAGTGGAGAGTCTGGTCCTGGTGCGGCATCTTCCAGATCTCGTCGTAGCGTACCGCGGGCTCCTCAAAGCGCATGGAGTTTCTCAAGGCGTAAAAGTCGGGCAGTTTGGGAATGGCGTTTTGCAGATAGCCGAATGAGCGCTCCAAGATGGCGCGCTGCTCGTCCAGTGGAGGCGCCGGACGATGCACAATTTCGTCGGCCGGGGGCGCGAGCGCGATCGATAGATCGGCATCCGCCGTCAGTGCCTGGCGTTCCCGTTCGCTGTGGGGCACGCTCAACAGCGCATCGAGCCGGGGTGCGCTTAGCCGTTCGGTGAGGTCCAGATTCTCCAGCTTTTGCAGCAGGCCGGTCTGCGAATGCACCAGTTCTTCAAGCTCCGCGACGGTGACCTTTTCAATCCCAGGCCGGGGATTGTCGAAATACACAGGCTCGTTGTAGTAGCCCGTGGGAGCGCGGATCGTCAGGGCAGGACGATCCACCTGCACACGGAGGTCGTGGAATTCGTCCATCCGGTAGGTGTGCGGGGGATTGAAGGTGAGCGTGTAGAAGCTCCGCACCTCCTCCACGCAGCGCTCGATCTCTCGATCCAGGTCGCTCGACGAATCCAGCACCAGGCCTCCTGTGTGCGTTGCGATCACCTGCAGTGCCATCTTGGCCGGTTGCATCTCCTTTTGCGACCGGGGCGCTTCGAGGTAGTCGTGATAATTGAATGACTGGTCTGGATTCGGCCACACGTTCACGTTGTCCAGCGTGATGCGCGCTTCGCGCAGCCGTGTTGACAATTCCGTTGCGTCGTCGAAAGCGATGTCGCCGCCCTTCACAGGCCAGCCCGGACCGATCCATACCACGATTTTCCGCCCGCGGATCTCCCGCTGATCGATGGCAATCGAGCCCAGGGCGTGCGGTGAGAGTGGGTTGGGCCGAGCGCTGCTCCCCCATCCTTCAAAAGGATTGGGCTCACCATTTCGGCCAATTCTCCACATCATTCGCGGAGACTTGTGTTTCTCTACCTCTTTGGCTAGCAGATTTCCATCCCGCGTAGGCCTCAAGGATGAGAACAGCCCACTGCGCGTGAGCCGGTAGACGAAACATGGGGAATCCAGGCGGCCGTTATTGCCGCGCAGGAAATGAACAATCGCGCTTTCGGTTTGGGTGAGCTGCTGGGGCGAGAGATTGATGGTGTCGAGGACGAAGATCACTTCGGGCTCTGGTTCGATCGCCGCCCGAGAGCCGTGGAAAGTGCGAATGATTGCAGGTCGGCCGTTGTCGAGAAGAGTGAAATTCGAAGGTGTCAGGTCCGAAACCGGTTTTCCTGCCGAGTCCGCTACAACCAGGTCGATGCTGAAGAGGCCGTCCCGCACGACGGGATTGGTGGCGCTCAGGGACGCCAATGGCTTTTGCGCAACGGACAGATCTCGCAAAGGCGGGGTTTGGCCGCATGCCCCGCAAGTTCCGAGAACTATCATGCTTGCGAGAAAACCCGTGCGCTGCGGGTTGGATCGATTCATTACGATTCCACGTGCATAACCGGCCCACCTCTTGCCAGGGGTTGCGAGTTCGAGAAGCAATGCAAAGACAAAGCCAGGCATGCGGGCCTCCCGTTAATACTGACGTTTTCCGCCCACTACCGGTTTCCTCGCAGACATATTCAGTAAGCGGGTCGAATCGCCGCCTATTCGGAACTGAATCAGTTACCGAAGGCGCGCTTCCTGTGGGCGATCGAAGTGGAGGACGGCGGCCCACTGTCCGTTGTGCTCGGCATGCCACACCACCTTGCCGCCGAGCAGGCTGGCGATGGCCTCCGGTGGAAGATCGCGATGAAAGTCGAAGTAGCGGCGATCCAGCCGCTCGTTGCGCGCGCCGAGGCTGAAGGGCAGATGCGGAGGGTCGTATTTGGTGGAGAAGACCACGCCGACGCTGTAGCCGGGGAGGGTGGCGGCGCGCTGGATCTGCGGCAGCGAGAAGTTATCGATGGTCTCCACCGGGACCGGCCGGCGCATGTAGCCGAGCTCCGGCTTGGTGAGGTCGTCGGCGATGGGCCATGCGGTGAGGATGGTTTCTTCCGGGTAGCGCGTGATGGCCTGGTGGATGGCCTGCTGCTGCAGCCGGATGGAGTCCGCGTAGCTGAGGTTGTCCTCGGGCGCGAAGCGGTAGGGGGGATTGATGAAGATTCCCAGGCAAAACGCGAATGCGGCAAGCGCCACCATTGTCCACCAGGCGGGAACACGCCGCCAAAATGCGGCGACGCACACCAGCAGAACCAGCGGATAGAGCGGCAGCAGATAGCGGGTGAGCAGCGCACCGCCAAGCACCGAGAAGAGCAGCGTGTTCGCGGTGAAGACCCAGGCGAGCGGGCTGACGAAATCGCGCGGCAATGGGGGGCGTGTGCTGCCGTCCGGTAGGGGGCGAGGCGACCAGAAAGAGAGAAGCGCAGGCGCACAGTACCGGCACGAAGAGGTTCATGTGCGCGGTGAGGTGAAGGATGCGATGAAAAAGGGCGAGCAGGATGCGCAGCGGCGTGAGCGTGGCTCCCGCGTTGTAGCGGAGATATTCCGGATTGCCGAAGATGTAGCCGGTGCGGCGCCAGTGATAGTAGAACCAGCCGCAGAGAGGCAGGAGCGACGCGAGGAGCCACGCGATGTTGCGAAGTGCCGCTCCGCGATTGGGTCTAGCCTGGCTCGAACTGTTGCGGAACGTGCGCCATGCTTCGCATCCGGCAAGCGCCAGCGGCGTGCAGATGGAGGTTTCTTTTGAGAGGGCGGCGAGCGCGAAGCAGAGCGCGGCGGGGAAGATGCGTGCAGTCTTTCCGCCCGGCAGATAGAAGACCAGTCCCCAGAGCGTGAGAGCGGCGGCGAACAGGTCCGCGTGGGCAAGCGTGCTCTGCGCGAACCAGACGGGATAGATCGCCGTCAGCAGCGTGGTTGCCGCGGCAATCGAGATCTGGCCGGTGACACGAACGGCCAATTTATAGACAGCCAACAAGGCAGTGGAAGCGACGATCAGCTCAGCAAGCCGGGTGGTGAGCGGGGTGAAGCCGGAGAGTTTCCACCACAGCGCGAGATAGAGGGAGGGGAGCGGTGGATGCGCGTTCGAGAGCGTGCTGAAGGGGATCAGCGCGCCAGTGCGGAAGAGGTCGTAGGCCGCAGGAATGTAGTAGCCGGCCTCGTCCCAGTAGTAGGGCAGCCGCAGCAGAGCGAAGTGCGAGAGATAGAGGCCGACGAAGATCAGCGGAAAGACCAGCCACAGAGGGAAGGGCTGGTCTGATTGCTGAGTGGGCTGCTGCCGCGCGGGAAATCGGAGGAAGGAGAAGATTGCCGCCTCCGCGGAGCTTAATTGAGCGGACGCTGCGTGGAAGGGGTGGGGACGGGCTCGAGCGAGATGTTGCCGAAGGCCTGCTCATACTGTGCCAGGTTCTGGCCGAGCACGTTGAACAGGGCCTTGGCCTGCTGCGGGCTGAGGTAAATGCCCTGAAAGCCCCGGATGGTGACCTGGTCCGGCGAATCCTGGTGTGCAGTGCCGAAGGAGAGGAAGAAATCCCAGACGCTGGCGCGCACCTGCACGCTGTTTGCGTAACCTTCGCGGTAATCGGAGGCTTCGCTGACGGTGATCCGGGGCTGATTATTGGATTGGTGAATGTCTGCCATGCCTATGCTCTTTTGATGTGCCTTCAAGTGAATTCAGGAGATTTGGGGAAGAACGCTGACGCGTATCTGGATTCAGATGCGCTCCGAATCCGTTTCAGTATAGGGGATGGGCATCGGCTCCGCGTGATTGCGGGTCAACGGCGGCCTTCACTGGCCACACTTTTTTTTAATAAGCCGCTCTTTATTTACTTGACATGAGATTTACCGCTTTTTGCGTTGAAGCATCCCCCAAAAGGGTCACCTCTTCAGCACTTGTGTGTTATTTCTTATCGATCTAACTCCACAGCCGCGTAAGAACGTGCGACGTTGCTACGTTTTTGTTGCCGCCTACAGCCTATTATTTACATGGTAATCGTTCCGTAACTAACACAAAATAGGGACTTTCCGACGGAACCGAGGGCTGTATTATTCATTTACCAAATCACCTACGAGATGCCCCCAGACGTCACGTTACCGGGCATACAGAAGAGTGAAGCTGCGTACCTGTAACACCCGTACGTAGACCCTCCTCGCTCGCGCGTCGGCCGCACCGGCAACAGTTGCGGTGCACCCACTCGACGTGTGCCGAAGGAGCATTGCTGCCGATTGCTGCCACACCGAAGCAAACGCAATGTGACACCCATATCCCCGTAGGAGTAGTTCATGTTTCTTTCCCAGAAGTGTTCTTTTCGCCCGGCCACGCGGCGCAATCTCATCCTTTCGACTTTCGCAGTGCTCTCCGGAGTGGTCACGGCACAGGCAGCGTTCGCAGCGAACATCACCGTCGCGAGTCCACTGAATGGCACGTCTAACTCATCACCCGTTTGGGTGCGGGCCCATAACGTGGGATGCAATGGCCTGGCGCCGACCGCGTTCGGATTTTCGGTAGACAGCGGCGGCACGACAATGGGTGTGACGCCATACGACGTCGACGTTACGCACTACTCCATCGGCAACGGTACGCACACGATTCACTTCAAGGCGTGGACCACCGCTGGAATTTGCCCCGTGGTGAATACCACGTTCAACGTTGGCGGAAGCAGCGGCACGTCCGGCGGCGGCACATCCGGAGGCGGCACACCGACGCCCAGCAGTCCTTCGGCCAGCATTCCGTCCTACGCCAGGGCCTCGGCTGATCTGGACACCTCCGGCAACTGGTCATATGAGCACGACGCAGGAACGCCCGGAGGCTCGCGCGGCTCAACGGCCTTCCCTGCGAGCGTATCGAGTTATGAGAACGCGCGTGAGTTCTACATGACCTACTCGGGCAACGGTGGCGAGCGCTGGCATAACTCGTTCGGCAACGACAGTTCGGCCACGCACTTCGTTATGGACACCTATGTCTTTATCAGGGATCCGAATCAGATGGCGAATCTCGAGCTGGATCTGAACCAGGTGATGTCGAACGGCGCAACCGTGATCTATGGCACCCAGTGCTCCGTGTACTCGCATAGCTGGGAATGGACCTATATCAGCGGCGGCCCGCACTGGCATAGCTCGAACATTCCCTGCAATCCGACGACCTGGGCGGCGAACACCTGGCACCACATCCGGGTCGGGTTCCATCGCGATGGCAACGGGTATGTAACGCATGAGTATGTGGAATTCGACGGCAAACATAGTAACTTCTCTGGCGCCAGCGGCGGGTCGGCAAAGAATCTGGGTTGGGCACGAGGTGATTTGCTCATGAACATCCAGATGGATGGTCACAGCGGAAGTGGTTCTATCACGGCTTACTTCCATAAGACGGTGTTCTATCGCTGGTAGGAAGAGAGCGTAGGTCTAAGAATGGCCGTCCTTCGGGACGGCCATTTGTTTTGGATCCGTGGCAGAGTATGTGGCGGTGACCAGCACGGTAAAGCCAAGAGGCCCTGATTGAACGACGTAGGGGTAATCAACAAATCGGAGGTGTGATATCCATGGCGCTTTCACGAGGGGTTCAACCGAACCTTCAGGCCATAACCGTCGACAAGTGCAAGCATCTCCGCAGTCGATGCCCATATAAAGGTTAGAGAAGAACGAGAGCAAGACGAAGCTCAGTCTGCAACTGTAATCGATACGTAAGTCCAGCCGGTGGCGAAGACGCTTCCCCGCCACAGCTCGCAAGCTTCCCCAAAATCCATAGTCATGACTCCCATAAGGCTGCGGCATTCAAGCCAGTGGCCGCTTTGCGCTTTCATAACTACAACGAAAGGTCAATTCCCGCAGGTACCCAGTTGAACCTAAGGTAATGCCGGATGCCCAAAATGGATTGACGGCACCCGCACGGATCTGCCTTTCGCGATCTAGTCACATTTGGTTTTGTTGTGGGCGCCGTTCGGGGATCAGCGGTTGAGACACGTAACAGCAGTCCTAGAAATCGTGCAGCGCACAGCAGCGCCAGAAAACAAATTGCTTTGCAGCTAGACTCGCTTTCCCTCGAACGGATCATATGAAACAGTTATCCCTCTGCTTAGGTACATTTGCGGTCCTCAGCGTGCTGGCTGGTTGCGGTGGCACGAGCACGATGACACCGGCGAACTCTCCTAGCTTCGCATTGCAGGTGATGCCCACGACTGTGACCCTGACGGCAGGGGGCACATCACAGGTCCTCACCGTCGGCACCTCGTCCGTGAACAACTTCAGCGGAAGTGTGGCAGTCAAACTGGGATCGCTTCCTGCTGGTGTGACAGCGACGCCGTCGACCCTGTCGCTAGCAGTCGGCAGCATAGGACAAATCACTCTTTCTGCAGCAGCCGATTCGGTACCCAGCCAGGTTGACCTCCCGGTCAGCGCATCTTCGGGAGAAGACCAGCAGTCCGCAAAAGCGTCTCTGATCATTGCCCAGCCAATCGCGACGGCGTCTCTGAGCACGCTCTCCTTCGACTTCGGCGACAACCTTGTAGGAAATGCTCTCTCGAAGACTGCCGTGACGCTCGACCAATACCGGTTCGACAGCCCTTACCTTGAGCCCGAGCCTGAGTGGTGATACAAGTTTCGTGCTTGCGACAGGGGCTGCGGCAAGCTCCAGCAGCTGCGGTCAGCAGCTGGCACCTGCCGCGAGTTGCAACGTTGTCTTGGTCTACACGCCGGCTTCGATGCCCGGTGTGCAGACGGCCACGCTCAATCTCGGGATGGGAGGAGTGGCGGCGGGCACGCAACAGATCGTAGCGATCTCCGGGACTTCCTACGCCATTCCGGTCGGCCAGGTGACGCCGACAAACAATCCCCAGGTGGCCCTATACACTCTCACGCTGCCCTTTCCCGGGAGCGCCAGTGTGAACTTCGGCACCGATACCAAGTATGGGCTGGATACGTGGACCCAGGCCTCAGGCGCCGCAGGTGGGCCGATCAGCCTTTTTGTAGCCGGTATGCGGGCAAGCACGACGTATCACATGCAGGCGGCCATCACATTTGCGAATGGCATTACTGTCACTGACACGGATCACACGTTTACGACCGGCGCCGTGCCAGCGAACATGGCGCTGAATGCAACGACTGTGACCGCTGCCGGTATGACTCCGCAACCCGGGGTCGAACTACTGAATCCACTGGCCGGCAAACCGAGTGGTGTCATCATCACCGATTTGTCCGGCAATCCGCTGTGGACCTATAGCAACCCCGGCAATCCCGCGCTCAACTTCATCGACGGCGTCAAATTTCTGCCTAACGGGAATTTCCTGATGACCATCGGACCCTCTAACAACATCTTGCTAACCGGTGCTCTCTCAGCCAATGCGATCAATGAGATTCGCGAAGTGAACCTGGCCGGCGACACGGTTCGCGAAATCTCGATAACTGACCTCAACGACCGCCTGGCTTCAGCCACGTGTGCAGAATGTAACGTGAAGCTTGACGTATTTCATCACGATGTCGATGCTCTGCCCAACGGTCACTGGCTGGTGCTTGCCAGCACACGGATGAACCTGAGCGGTACGACGCAACCGGCCCTCACAAACCTGCCCGCGAGCACGGTACTGGGTGACGTTATCGTCGATCTGGATGAGAACCTGCAACCCGTGTGGGCATGGAATGAGTTCAACCACCTGGATCCCAACCGTCACCCCTATCTGTTCCCTGATTGGACGCACACCAATGCGGTCCTCTACTCGAAAGACGATGGAAACCTGATTGTCTCCATGCGTCACCAGAACTGGGTGGTGAAGGTGAAGTACGCGGACGGAACGGGGGACGGCAGCATCCTCTGGCGATTGGGCGAGGGAGGCGACCTGACTCTGAAGGGTGGCAACGATCCGACTGATTGGGCGTATGCGCAGCATGATCCCACTTTTTTCAGTGCGGCAACTGCTGGAGTCCTCTCCCTGGGGCTGATGGACAATGGGGATGACCGGCAGCTCCCAGGCGGTGTGGTCTGCGGCGCTCCGGGATCCCCGGCTTGCTTCTACACGACTATCCCGGTCTTCCAGATCGATGAATCTGCAAAGACAGCGACGCTGATCTTTCACCAGATTCTTCCCCCCACGCTGTACAGCTTTTTCGGCGGCAGCACGGATTTGTTGGCAAACGGAGATGTTCATTACGCCCTTTGCGGGCTCGGAGCGAACTCCGCGATTTATGAGGTGACGCAGCAGAGCACTCCGCAGACGGTATGGAGCATGCAAGTGCAGGGTACGAATACGTATCGGGCATCGCGTCTGCCAAGCCTCTATCCTGGAGTGCAGTGGTAGTCCGCGCCTGAATGCGCGCGCTCACCTCCCGGTGACGCGCACTGGTCCGAAATTATTGTATGTATATGCCCTCAAATGGAGGCATAGGACGGGGCTTCTCCAGATTGGACAGGCGGAGTTGCGAGCGGCTTCATCGCCCGGTACATGGGGACAACTCTGGCGAGGACAACCTGGCGCGTGGGCACAGTTTTAGGGACAGGCCCAATTCGGCAAGTCTAGAGATGCTGGAACGGAGTGGTGCGAAAGGGGGGACTTGAACCCCCACGGGTTTCCCCGCTGGATCCTAAGTCCAGTGCGTCTGCCAATTCCGCCACTTTCGCATGATCATGACGACCTATTGCCCGGAAGGCAGCGCCGAATCACCGCTGGTTGCATCCCTAGGCTGACTGCAAGTTTACACCGGCACCCAAGGATGGGCGTTGCGAAGCGTCCTCCGCTGTTCCGGGCAGGAGCTCTATCCGTTGAATCGAAGGACTACGGATGGGTGTGCATATAACGTAGCGGATACGGTGACATATGCTGCTCGATCAACACGGAGCCCACAGTGTGGCGAGATGAGTGAACTCGGTGATCATTAGGCGAACGGGGATTAGACGAAGGGCAATCCAACCACACACAGCAGACCAAACTCACCGATAATTCGCACGACTCCGAGTGCAGGAGGCAAAGGACTTCAGCATGTGTCCAATTTGGTTCGCTTGGGTCTCAGTTAACCAGATACAGGGATGAAATTTGTTTATTCCGGGACGGCACTGTCGTTTGGTCCCAAAAAGCGCGAGATCTTTGTGCCAGAATACAATGCTGATCGTGAAAGTTACCGCATCCACCTGGCAACGCGCGTTGTTTGGATATGGACTCTCCATAGCCTTCTGGATGCCGCTGGCCGCTCTGATGGCCTGGCAGCAATATCGCATTTCTGAAGAAGAGCACCTCAGAGTTTCTCTGGGAAGTCTCCTGGTTCTTGGCGGTGTGCGTTTCTTTACCATCGCGCTGTTGACGCCCCCGATCTTCTGGATTGCGGCGAAAGCGCCCATCAGTGCCGGCAGTGTGGTGCGCCGGATGATTTATTACTTGGCCGGCTTCATTCCTTTCGTACTGCTGTTTGCCGTGATTCGCTGGAGCCTGCTGCCCCCGTGGTTTCCCGAGACACAGCAGTGGGGGCATCGCAGCTTTGCCGCGTTGATCGGACTTACCAGCACCACCTTTGGCGACGAGTTGGTGTTCTATCTTGCGATGGTCATCGCGGCGCATGCTGCTGTCTATTTCCGGCGGCTGCAGCGGCAGGAGCTGGAGCAGCTTGGATTGAAGGAGGCGCTGGCGCAAAGCGAACTGCAGACGCTGCAAATGCAGATACAGCCGCACTTCCTTTTCAATACGCTGAACGGCATCTCTTCGCTGGTGCATAGCGACGCAGACCGCGCGGAGCAGATGATTCTGCGGCTCTCCAGCCTGCTGCGGCGCACGTTAAAGCGGGATGGGTCAGACCTGGTGCGGCTTTCCGATGAACTTCATCTTGCCGAAGACTATCTGGATATCGAGGGGATGCGGCTGGGCAGCCGGATGTCTGTGCGATGGGATATTCAGCCGGAGACCCGCGATCTGCTGGTACCGCAGTTCATGTTTCAGTTGCTGATTGAAAACGGTGTGAAGCATGGGGTGGCAAACTGCCGCGGGCAGGGCTGGATCGAAATCACCTCCAGACAAAGCCAGGAGGCGCTGAAGCTCGAAGTGAAGAACAGCGTGAACGGCGAGATACAACACGGGATGGGGGTGGGCCACCAGAACATCCGGACGCGGCTCTCTCTCCTTTATGGGACGGATGCGCGCCTGCTGTTTCACCGAAAAGACAAGATTGCCGTGGCCACGCTTGTTTTGCCGATTTTTTCGAATACAAATTCCGAGCGAAAGACAAGAACGGTTCACCAGTTAGAACCGGAAATGAGGGGATAGACACATGCGTATTCTCGTGGTGGATGATGAACCGCTGGCTCGCGAATCGCTAACACGCGTGCTGGGTGAACGTTCTGACATTGAGGTAGTGGATGTTGCGGTGGATGCCATCGAGGCACTCGGCCGCATGCGCGATCACGCGTATGACATCCTGCTGGTGGATATCCGGATGCCGGAGATGTCCGGAATGCAGATGGTGGATACTCTGCGCAGCCAGGGCAATGGAATGCCGGCGGTGATCTTTGTCACAGCATTCAACGAGCACGCCGTAGCCGCATTTGAACGGCATGCAACGGACTACATCCTGAAGCCATTCTCAGCGGAGCGCGTGCATCGCGCGATCGACTATGCCAAGCGGCACTCCGCGGAAGACCGGGAGCGCAGACTGACCGAGATTCTGCCTCACCTGCAGACGCTTGCAAAAGCTACTCCAAGGATCGCGATCAAGTCGAAAGGGCGAATCCTTTTTATCGACGTCGCGGAAATCGTGGTGGCGGAGGCGGAAGGGAACTATGTTCTGCTACGGCAGGAGTCGGGTTCTCATCTCCTGCGCGAGCAGATCTCCGTGCTGGCCGATCGCCTGGCGCCCCATGGTTTTGTTCGCATCCATCGCTCGGTGCTGGTGAATGCGGCGCAGGTGGAGGCGGTGAAGCCGCTGCTGACGGGCGAGTATCTGCTGCGCTTGAAAAATGGCAAGGAGTATAACGTGACGCGCACCTACAAGAAGAACCTGAAGCAGTTCGCCACCTTCTGGCTGGGCATGGACGCGATCGCGGGTTAGTGCACATGAATGGCTGCGCTATTTATGCGCGGCCGCGGGCTGAGACGGCTCATCTACCTGAACGATGCGATCGCCTTTCACGTTCGTGAGTGTCTGGACGACGCCGCTGGGCCAGTGAATTTCGACTTTGCCGGCGATCACGTCCTTCCCCAGGCCGAAGTGCGCGCGCTTGTCATTCGAAGATAGATAACTGCCCGCCGTCGAGACGGTGACCATCTGGGTGCCGGCACTCGTCGTGACGTGGACCTCTGCGCCGATTGCGTCGCGATTGCTGCGATGACCAACCAGCGAGAGCGTTAGCCAGTGATTGCTGGTCGCCGTTTCATTGCGAAGGATGTAGGCAGGCCCATCATTTGTGGTGACAACCGCGTCGATGCGCCCGTCGTTGTCCAGATCGCCCACTGCCATGCCACGGCCCACCCAGGCCTGCTGAAAGACTGCGCCTGATTTTGAAGAGACATCCACGAAGCGCTTGCCGGTATTGCGCGCGAGCAGCATCGGCTCTTTGTAACGGAGCTGCGGGAAGTTGAGCTGAATGGTATCGAGATCGTGGCCCTGGGTGATGAGCAGATCCTTGAGGCCGTCATTGTCGTAGTCGAGAAAGTGAATTCCCCAGCCGGAGTGCAGCAATGTCATGCCGCCGATGCCGCTCATGTAGCTGTCGTAAGTAAAGCTGCCATCGCCGTTGTTTTTGTAGAGGGCATATTTCTGGTTCGCCAGATCGGTGATGACCAGGTCCGGCAGGCCGTCGTTGTTGTAGTCCTGAAAATCGATGCCCATACCGGCGTAGGTGCGGCCGTCTCCATCAACCGCGATCTCCGCGTTCAGTCCTTCTTCCTCGAACGTGCCGTCGCCTTTGTTGCGGTAGAGGAACTCGAGCATCGAGTCGTTGGCCACGACGATATCGGTCTTTCCATCGCGATCAAAATCGGCAAGCGCTATGCCGAGTCCTTTGCCCGGTTTGTTCAGCCCGGTTTTGGCGGCCTCTTCCGTGAAGTGTCCCTTGCCATCGTTGTGATAGACCAGAGCGCTGATGGGCTGAAAGACATCGGGATGGCAGTAGGCGCGATGGCCCGCCTGGTGCTCGCCACAGTAGATGTCGTCGAAGTCCCACTGTACGTAGCGCAGCACCACCAGATCGAGCAGGCCATCGTTGTCCAGGTCCACCCACGCGGCCGAGGTTGACCATCCGCTGCCCCCGGTGCCGGATTTTTCCGTGACATCGGTGAAGGTGCCGTTGCCGTTGTTGTGGTAAAGACGGTTGCCGCCGTAGGCAGTGACGTAGAGGTCCTCATAGCCGTCATTGTCGTAATCGCCGACAGCGACACCCATTCCATAGCCGATGCCCTGGAGGCCAGCCTTCTCGGTCACGTCCTCGAAGGTGCCGTCTTTCTTCTGGTGGAAGAGGCGGTTCCAGTATTCAGGGCCGGTCTTCTGCGGGATCGTGCCTTTTGCCGTTGGATCGGCGAGCGGGGCGCCGTTCACGAAGAAGATGTCGAGGCGCCCATCGTTGTCGTAATCGAAGAGCGCCACGCCCGAGCCCATTGTCTCCAGCAGGTACTTTTTTGTCGTATGCGATGCACGGCCTTCGAAGTGCACTCCGGCCTTCGCGGTGATGTCGACGAAGTTGCCGGGCACCAGGTCTGGCTGCGCTGGAGCGGCTGTGGGCTGCTGGGCAATGGCAGGAATTATTGCCAGCAGCATGCAGAGGATGGAGGCGCGGAACGGCAAGGGCATAGGTGAAGGCGCCGCAAAAGTGCGATCTTGCGGACAGCCTTACGATACGTGAGTCTCGCGGGTTGCGGTACCCACCTTGTATGTTGTGAGCTTTCGACCCAGCAGAATTCCGCCAACGAGGAAGTAGACCGCGCCGAAGATGGCATATCCGGCCATGTCCTTCGCGTGGAACTTTCCGCTAAGGCCGCCGAGTACAAATGCGACGCCTGCTGCAGCCGATTGCGCGCCGCTCAGGATCATCGCCCATTGTCCGCCGAGCTGCTTGCGGCGAATGAGCCCGGCGACGAGCTGAAGCAGGCCGGCCGCGAGTGCCCATGCACCGAAAATTGCGATGGAGTATGCCGGATTGCTAAAGACCGTCAAGGCGATGCCGAGAGCAGTAGCAGTGCCGAGAAGTGCATTGATGACCTGCGAAGTCCTTGCGTTCCCGGCGAGGCTTGAAGTCCTGAGATCGTAAAGAGTGCAGGCGACATCCCACAGCGGGTACAGGATGAGCAAGATGGCCGCGAAGCCTGGTTGCGTAAGTGCCGTCGAGAGCACAGCGACAGCCCAGATCAACTGGAACACCGTTCTGACGAAGTACAGGTTCCGCAGGGAGCGGGCTGATTCAGAGGAGTTGGTTTGCATGAAGCCTCACTATCTTCTAGTTGGTAGGTTTATCGGACAGATGGATGCCACAATTCGGGCTCTCCACGGATTAGTGTTTTGCTGCAGCGATACGCTTGAGCGCCGCCCCGGTAACGACTTTGAAGACATCAGAACTTCCAGTGGCGCGCGCGGAGAGCATCGCCCCATGCACGACCGCCATCAACGTCTGAGCTTCCGTTGCTGCTGAATGTTGCAGTTTGATCACGCCCATCTTCACGCCCGCTTTCAAGGTTCGTTCGAGCCAATCGCCCAGCGCCTTGAAATGCAGGCGCACTTCGGCTTGCACTTCCTCCGGCAATGATGGAAGCTCCGCTCCCATGAGCGCAGCAACGCAGAATGGGATTGTTTGTTCTCGAATGCACCCCTCCCAGTACTGGACATAGGCCTGAAGGCGTTTCCAGGGATTTTCGATCTGCTGGTCGAGTTGTTCGGTTCCTTCGACCAGCCGTTCGCGATGCGCCCTGAGAACAGCTGCGGCCAGTCCAGCCTTTGTCGGGAAGTGATGATGAATGCTCGGTTTCTTGATCTCTACCGCTTCCGAAATGTCGGCGTAGCTGAAGGCCGAGTATCCTCTCTCAATCATGAGGGCTTGCGCTGTCTTCAGAATGCGTTCTGCCATTTCCCCTTGCATGTGAAGTAGACTACCAACTAGTCGGTACGGGTACAAAATTCTTTTTGTTTGCGCTTAACCGGCGGAAGTTTAACTTGGAGACCGCGCATCCGCGGTGCTCTCACCAGCAGGACCGCGTCCATACCGGAGGATCACGCTGTAGCCTTGGCGGGTGCCGGCGCGATGGCGAGGAAGTCCTCGGCAAAGCGGCGCGCGTATTCCTCGGTAAGGGCTTCGACGCGCGCGGGATCAGGAGAGCGCACGATGAGGCCGGCGTGTTGCCGCTTCTGCATGCGGTGGACGATCTCTGGCGCGTCGTAGTGATCGGTGACGGGAACTGCGTCACGCGCCAGGCAGAGCACGCTGCCCGCGTAGTCGGTGCCCAGCTTGGGCAGGGTGTATTGTTTGCCGTGGGCGAGAGCGACCTCGATGCGGGCCCATTCTACCCACGGATTGAAGCCGTATGCCTGCTCGATGACATCGGCGATGAAGGCTCCGCCGACCCGCGCAGCGGCTTCCAGGAAGTAGAAGCGGCCATCCGCGGCGGAGCGGATCCACTCCGTGTGAGTGACGCCATTCGCCAGGCCGAGCGCCGCCATCAGCTTTTCATGGAGCTGCGGAATTTCTTTTGCCGGTACAGACGCGCGGTCCACGGTGCGGGTGGTGAAGACGCCGCCGTGGTGCATGAGTTGAAACGGCGGCTTGCCGTATTGATGGACAGGCGCGGTAAGCGTGTGGCCGCTCCAGACAACTCCGTCGGCGTGGAAGATGTCGCCGGGGACGAAGCGCTCGAGCAGATGATGCGACTGGCGATCGCCGAGTCCGTCGAGCAGCGGCCAGAGCTCTTCTGCTTTATGCAGCTTGCGAATGCCGATCGCGGACGCATCGGTGCGCGGCTTCAGCATCCAGGGCGCGGGGACCTCCTGCATCCAGTGGTGCAGGTCGTTGTGATGGAAGATGCCGATGAAATCCGGGACGAGCAATCCAGCGTCGCGCGCGCGGACACGCATGGAGAGTTTGTCGCGGAAGAAACGCGTCGCCGATTCACCGAGGCCGGGCAGCCGCATGTGCTCGCGCAGCGTGCCTGCGATCTCCATATCGAATTCGTCGAGCGCGACGATGCGATCGATCTTCCGCGAGCGCGCAAGATACATCACAGTATTGACGATCTGGGCGGAGCTCATGTCTTCCGGCATGAAGTGGATCTCATTCAGGATGTCGCGCGGCCAGTCCGCATCGCGGTGCTTGTCGAGCGTGAGAAGTTCGACGCGGCAGCCGAGGCGCGCACATTCGCGCATGAAGGCCTGGCCCTTGACGTAGGTGGAAAGACAGAAGAGCAGCGGTTGCTTCTGATTCGAATTGGTGCGCATTGCGCTCACATCTCCTTCACGCAAAATCCGGCTGAGGCCCCAACCCACTCCTGATTCCGATTGTGATCGACACCCATCATCTTGCCGCGGCCCATGCGGATGAGGCTGATGACCGGCTCGAGCGTTCCACCGTCGGGCCAGACATACATGACGCGCACCTCCGCCTGGGTGATTCCGTACGGCGTGTCGATGACCGGCTCGAATTTTACCCGTTGCTGCAAGAGAAAATTGTGCCGCTCGTTTTCAGGTATGGAAGCAAGCTCGGCATCCGTGGGCGCGAACTGCACACCTTTACCCGCGAATGAATAAAGCGGTTTGAAGACCCACTGCTCGCGATCTTCGGGCAGCAGCTCGCGGCCTTTGCCGTTGTACCAATCATCTAGAAAGACGGCCGGCGGCACTGCCGGATGACGCAGCCAGGGAATGGCGAACTTGCTGATGCGGAAATACCAGTTGGGATGGCCGGCCCACTCGACATCGAGATCGTCGCGATAGTCGAAAGGCAACTTGACGCCTTTTCGCTCGAGCTCGTCGACGATCGCGCGGTTGTAGATGCGCTCGATAGGGATATCGCGGTCGCCGTCTGCGATAGAAGAGGCGGCGGCCTTCGCGCTTAACCTTTGCAATGTCGACCGTACGGATGCCGAGCCGATCCTCGTGGACGTGGAAATCGGGGAGCGTCTTCTGTGATGCCGGTTCGATTTCTAGCAGGACCACATTTTCCGGCGCGTGATTGTCGACGATGACGCGGCGCAACAGCGCCCAATAGCGGGCGTCGTCGTGGCCGCCGAGAAAGCGGTCGAGATTGGCAGGCAAGTTGAACGCACGCGCGTAGCTGTCGAAGAGCACAGCTTGAAAGCCGAAGATAGAGGGGAAGGCCTGCAGTTCCACCAGGCGTGGCGCGAGCGAGCCATCGTTTTCGCGCACCAGGCCGAAGTCCGCGGTCATGAAATGTGGATGTGCGGGGCAATGCGGGACGCGGAAACGCTCCGGAACGGCTTCCTCAGATGCTTTGAGGAAGGCTGCATTGCCGAGAAGGTGATGCGTGAGCTCGGCGCCGGTGTCGGCGATCTTCTGCATCAGCGAGTGCGGGAAGAAGCAGGGCGTCTCCGAAATGCGAAATTCCAGCGGAGCACGTGCCTGGCGGGCGCAGCTATCGAGCAGGGCCTGGTAGCGCTCGGGCCGGTAGTCACGATTGAATGCCTGCCGCAGCTCTGGCAGCACGCTGCCTCCTCATTGCTACTCAGCTCAGGGGTGGATCAGGAACTGGCCCTCACGCATGATCTGCTCGTCGCCCGCGGTACTTTCGAGCCAGATGTTGAAGTTGAGACCGACGACATCGATGTGCGTCGACGAGCTCCACTGGGCGCCGGTGTGTTGGCCGTAGGGGTCGCCGAAGGCGATGTGGATGCCGGGGAACTTTTCATCCTGCAGAATGTTGCCGATCACGCGTGTGACACCGATGTTTGTGCCGATGGCGAACTCGCCTACGCGGTCGGAGTTTTCGTCGCGATGCGTGTACTCCCAGAAATCTTCCTGCAATTGGGGATTGCTGGAGGTGCAGGCGACGATGCGGTTCTTGGCGATGGTGATGCTCATCGGAGTCGCTGAGAGTGAGCCGTAGCGCTGACATAGATAGTCACCGACAACTCCGTCCACGACGAATGTGCCGTTCACTTCGCCGGGCGCGGTAAAGACCTCGCCGCCTGGCAGATTGCCCCACTTATCCGGGCTGATGATGCCGCTGGTCTTCAGCCATTTGTAACCGGGATTGAGCTCTGCGCGAATGTCGGTGCCTGCAGCAGTGGTGGCGCGCACGGCGGTAGCCTTGTTGACGCGATCGAGCACGCGCTGGCTCAGGCGATCCACTGCGGCAAAGTCGGCACGCATACCTTCCAGCATGATCTGGGGCGTGATGTTGACCATGTGGGCGTGGCGCATGCGCCGCCGGTTCACCACGTCGGTCATCTGCCTGCGGGAGAGCAGCTCGTTTTGCTGCACCTGCACGGCGAAGATGGACACCTGGCTGGTCTCCATGTCGGCGAGCACCTCGGCAGGCATGCCGGTGAGCGGCCGGGGTGCCAGTTCTTCGAGAACGAAGCCGTTCCACGGGCAGCCAACGGTCTCGAGTTCGCGCGCGATCGAGGCGGCGATCTGGATCGTCGCCTGGTCAGTGATGAGGGTCACTTTCTCCGCAGGCTGGATGCGTAGGCAGGTGGTGACGGCGCTGCGCGCGCCTGGAGTGAAATCGGACGGAAAGGAAACGTCAAGAAGCTGGGTGCGGGTGATGGTCATGGTCATCGAGGGGAATGTGCAGTGTATCGCGTCAGCCACCGCTAAAACAGCCCCGCGCGCGTCTCCTCTGCCATGTAGTCGACGACGGCGTTGAGGTCCCCATTGGTCTCCTTGAACTTGCGAACCTGGCGCTGGGCGCCGGAGCCGGTATCGAGAATCGTGCGAACGGAGGCCACCGCCTCGCGGCAACCTAACTCATCGACGCTGTCGTCGACGAAGGCCAGGTATTCGAGGATGAGCTCGCGCTCGTCCACCTCTGTTTCCTTGCCGAAGTCGATCAGCTTGCCCTCCAGACCGTAGCGAACGGCGCGCCACTTGTTTTCCATCAGCAGTGCGCGACTGTACTGGCGCCAATCCTGGTTGCTGGCGTGCAGCTTCCACAGCTTGCAGGCAGTCGCCTGTATGAGCGCGGCGATCGCGATCGTTTCCTCGGCGCGCATGGGGATATCGCAGATGCGTACCTCGATGGTGTTGAAGAAAGGGTGCGGCCGGATATCCCACCAGATCTTCTTTGCGTTATCCATGCAGTTGGTTTTGATCAGCAGGTTGCAGAACTGCTCGAACTCGCCCCAACTGCCGAAGCTGTCTGGAATGTTGGTGCGCGGGAACTTATCGAAGACCTTCGCGCGGTAGCTCTTCAGCCCGGTGTTGTAGCCGCGCCAGAAGGGCGAGTTGGTGGAGAGCGCGAGGATGTGCGGCAGGAAGTAGCGCATCGAGTTCATGACGCGGATCGCCGCTTCCTTGTCCTCAATGCCGACGTGCACGTGCAGGCCGAAGATCAGGTTGGCTCGCGCGACTTGTTGCAGGTCTTCGACGACACGCTCGTATCGCTCGTCGGGATAGATGTCCTGCGCGCGCCAATCGGCAAATGGATGCGTTGCACCGGCGACCAGCACCAGGCCGTGTTCCTGCGTGATGTGGATCATCTGCCGGCGCAGGTCGTAGAGATCGTCGCGTGCTTCGGTGATGGTGCGGCAAATCCGGGTGCCCACCTCGATCACCGACTGATGCATCTCTGCCTTGACGCGCTCTTCGAGCCGGCGCTTGCCCATCGCCAGCAGCTCGGTTTTTATGTGCGAGCGCAGATCGCGCGTTTCCGGATCAACGGTCTGGTACTCCTCTTCAATGCCGAGCGTGAACGATGGGCGCATGGTGCGAGGCTCCAGAGGTTGCGTTCGTTAGGCTGAGGTCCCCGAGGATTTCGTGGATTTTGCGACAGCTTTCTTTGCCGGCGCCTTCTTTGCGGCGGATTTCTTCACGGCAGCCGCTCCTGCAGGCTTCGTGACCGGTTTGCCTGAGAGAAACGAGGACCAGACAAATCCGCCAGCGGGTGTTCCGGCGTGCTGATGTGCCTTTTCGACGGCCATCTCGGCTACGGCATCCACGATCCAGCGGAAATTTGCTTCGCCGACCGAGTGCACGTCGGCGTCGGGTGCCGGGTTCATGAAGTCAATGGCGTAGGGCACCCCGTCCTCGACTGCAAACTCGACCGTGTTCAGGTCATAGCCGAGCGCGCGGCACAGAGTCAGCGCGTCGCGCTCGACGCGGGCGAGCAGTTTGGGATCGTAGGCTGGCGGATCTTTCACGTACCGCTCGTGGAAGGGACGCCGTGGATCGTACGGCATGATGTGGACCTTCTTCTGATTGATCACGTAGCAGCGGAAATATTCCTGGAATTTGACCGCGCTCTGCAAGGTCATGCAGAGATCGCCGGTTTGATCGTAGGCCTGAAAGAACTGCTCCCAGTTGTGCACGTGATAGACGTCGCGCCACCCGCCGCCGTCGAAGGGCTTGAGGAAGGCAGGGAAGCCGACGTACTCAAAGATGCCCTTCCAGTCGAGCGGGTACTCGAGATTGCGCATCGAGCGATCCGTGGTGCCGGTGGGATATTGCTTGTGCGGCAGCAGGACGGTGTGCGGCACGGCGACGCCAAGCTTGCGGGCCAGAGCGTAGTTAAAAAATTTGTCATCCGCGGACCACCAGAACGGGTTGTTGATAACGATGGTCCCGGTGAGCGCCGCGTTTTTCAAAAAGCCGCGATAGAAGGGAATGTCGTGCGAGATGCGGTCGACGATAACTGCATAGCCGCTGGGGGCGGCCTCGCGCACGCCGCCGATCTGGACGGATTCGGCAGTGATATCGGGAAGCTTCATTGCGTTGATGCGCTCGACCAGAGCTCCGGGGAAGGTGTTCTCCATGCCGTACAACACGCCGATCTTTTTCACGATTGCTCCTTCCGTCGCGGGTTCATCTTTGCTCCTTGTATCGCGGGCTCATGATTGGTCGCTCGCTTCTAGTGTCTGCCAGGATCATGCCATCAAAGATAAACATTCATCATGCGCTGCCAGGTGGGCCAGTCGTGGCTGTTCCAGCTGTCCCACACGGCGAGCTGGTGGTGGACGCCGCGGCTGCCCAGCAGATGGGAGAGACGCTGGTTCTGGGGGAGGCACTGATCGTCCCAGCCGCTGGCCAGCACGTAGGTATTTTGCCGGTAGCGGTCCAGATACCAGGGGTCGCTCATGTTGGCCAGGTAGTGCGGCGGCAGGTTGAAATACACATCCTGATCGTAGTAGCCGTGCAGAAAATTTGAGATATCGAATGCGCCGGACATGGAAAGAAAGCCGGTGAAGACGTCGGGGTGACGGAGCGCGATGTTCACCGCGTGATACCCGCCAAAGCTGCAGCCAAGGCTGATGAGGTGCCGGCTCTGGTTCTTCAGCCGGACCAGCGAGAGGACCTCATTAAGGATGTATTCCTGATACTGGATCTGCCGCGCGATGCGCCAGCGCGGCGGCACGTTGCGGTTGTACCAGCTCTCGGAATCGAGCGAGTCGACGCAGTAGAGCTGGATTTCTCCGTTGTCGATCTTGTGGCCGACGGAGCCGACCATACCGCGGTCTTCAAATTCGTAGAAGCGCGCCTGCGAGCTGGGAAAAACGATCGTTGGAACGCCCGCATGGCCGAAGACGAGCAGCTCCATGTCCCGGCCCAGACGCTCTGAATACCACTTGTGATATTCGCGATTCATGCTTGCTCGATGGTTCTCCCGCTCCACGCTCGCGCCGTCCAGGGGATACTAGCTCCACGCGGCTGACCTTGGTACGCTCTTTCAGAGCACCGAGAGCGGATTTCCTGCACGTGTTCTCCTCGAATTCTGTGAGTGCGGTTTTTCTTGACGGAAAAACCGCGGCTGCTGAAGCCGGTCAGTCGCATGCACAGGAAATCCGCTCTACTGTAGCAGAGTCGCGATAGCTTACCCTTGAGCCACTGGATTTGAAAACACTGAACCGGAACGCCGCTCCAGACTTGATAGATGGCCGCACCGCCGCGTTGCTGGAGCCGATCAGCTTCGCTGAACCGGTTATGGTCGGCGGCAATGACCGGCTGCGGCTGCACCGGCAGTTCGTCTCCAGCTTTCTTCCGGCGCGGCGGGATGTCATCGTCTCGCTGCCCCCGGATTATTTCCAGTCCAAGCGACGCTATCCCGTTCTCTATCTCCAGGATGGACAGAACCTTTTTGACGGCGCGACGAGCTTCGTCAAGGGAAGCTTCTGGGATGTGCAGACGACCCGCGACCGTTTGATCGGCGATGGCGTCATCGAGCCGCTCATCGTTGTGGGTATTTACAACACCGGGATCGAGCGCATGGAGGAGTACACCCCCATGCGCGATCGCAACCTGGGCGGTGGGAAGGCAAATCTCTATGGCCGCCTGCTGGTGGAGGAGCTGAAGCCCTGGGTGGACCAGAACTATCGCACGCTCGACGGGCCTGAGCACACCGGAGTCGGCGGTTCGTCGCTGGGCGGTCTGGTGTCTCTCTATCTCGGACTTACCTGGCCGCATATCTTCGGACGGCTGGCGGTGCTGTCGCCTTCGGTCTGGTGGGCACGTGGCGAGATGCTGCAGTACGTCCGTCGCACGCGGCCGGAACCGCGGCCACGCATCTGGCTGGACATTGGACTTGCCGAGGGGCCGGCGATGACCAAGAAATGCGAAGAACTGCATCGCCTGTTGGAGCGGCGGGGATGGCGCGAGGGGACAGAGATGAAGTATTTGCGCGTGCCCGGTGGCCGTCACAATGAGGACGCATGGGCGAAACGCGTCGATCCGTTTCTGCGCTTCCTCTTTCCTGCGAAGTAGCAGAGGCGGCGTGGTTCGTATTGCCGTCAGCTAGCATAGGTGCATGACCAATGTTTCCGCAGAGGCCCTGCTGTTTGACATGGATGGTGTGCTCATCAACTCCATACCGGTGGTGGAGCGAGTATGGTCGCGCTGGGCTGCCAACCGGGGTTTGAACGTTGACGAAGTCCTGCAGCATGTACATGGACGCCCCAGCATCACCAGCCTGCGCGATCTGCTGCCCGATATCGACCACGAGGCCGAGAATTGCCTCATCGAACAAGCCGAGATCGCCGACGTTGATGGCATTGTTCCGCTGCCTGGCGTCAAGGAATTGCTAGCGGCGCTACCGAAGGATCGATGGGCCATCGTCACCTCCTGCACGCGCCCGCTGGCGGAGGTGCGGATCCGCGCTGCAGGCCTGCCGCGGCCCAGTGTTGTCATCACCGCCGACGACATCACTCACGGCAAACCCAACGCCGAGCCATATCTGAAAGGGGCTGCAGGGCTGGGCTTTGTGCCGGAACGCTGCATCGTCGTAGAGGACGCTCTTGCCGGCATCGCTTCCGGCAGGAATGCCGGTGCGCGCGTCATCGCGTTCACAACGACGTCATCCATTTCAGATTTGGTCGCAGCGAAACCTGACTGGATCGTGAAGGATTGCTCGGCGATCCGCCTGGACGCCAGCGTGCCCACTCTGACTCTGGCGCTCGAAGAAGTCACGGTAAGTACTCCCTAGCGTCGTTGCGCTTCGCGGTCTTCTCATCACGCGCAAGCATTCCACCGTTAGTATCTTCACGATGGCAACCTCTGGTCTGACTCGTGAGCTCCGCCGTGTGGACTGGGATGCGGCAGAGTGGCGCGCGAGCCTGCTCTGCCTTCCGGCAATCGCGATTGCTTTAATCGGCGCGCTGGCACTCGGCAATCGCAATGCGGCGCTTGTGATGGCCGGCAGTGCGCAGTCGGTGGGCTTCGGCGCCTTTCAAAGGCCGCTGTGGTTTCGCGGCGGCCCCATGGTGGTTGCGACGCTCGGCATGGCGCTCTCCGCAGCCGTGGGTGAGCTGGCGGCGAATCGTCCATGGGTGCTGCTTCTTCTCGTGACGTTCTGGGCCTTTTGCTACGGGATGTCGAACGCCATCAGTTCGCCGGCATCGTGGGTGGGGCAGCAGTGCTGCATTTTTCTGGTGGTCTCGAGTGCGGTTCCCGGGACGCCCCATGCAGCGGCTCTGCGCGCGGCAGGCGTGCTGAGTGGAGGGTTTCTGCAGTTCCTCTGCATCCTGCTGCTATGGCACTTCTTCGCTCCTGCGCGCAGTACCTACTCCGAGCCGGGAATCCACACGCCAGGCTGGCAGCGTCGAGCCGTTATCGAAAACCTCACCTTCCGCTCCAGCACCTTCCGCTACGCGCTGCTTCTTGCGCTCACGGGTTTGTGGCTCAGGGCATTGCGCAATGGCTGCACTTCCCGAATGCGTACTGGATTCCAATGACGGCGCTCATCATCATGAAGCCGGATCTGCTGCTGACCAATGTGCGTTCCATCGCCCGGCTGGGCGGAACACTGGTGGGCGCAGGGCTGGCTACGCTGATTGCGACGACTCTTCGGCCTGACGGAATGTGGCTGAGCCTGCTCATCGTCGTCTCCATGTATCTCGCGTATGCGCTGCAGAACGTGAATTATGCGCTGTATGCTGTTCCGCTCACCGCGTATATCGTCTTCATCCTTGCGGTCGCCCGAACGCCGGAGGCCAGCACGGCGGAGCATCGTGTGATCGCAACGGCGATCGCCGGCGTGGTCGCGATGCTGATCCATGCCCTGTATGTGCGGGAGGAACTGCAGCGACTGGCGCGCACTCTACTGCCGGGAGTGAGCTGAAGGTCCGCGAGCGCCGTGATCATCCAGCGCAATCAGTAGCGACGAATGTTGCGCGGATAGAGCGTGAGCTGCAGCGCGATGCTGGTGTCGTTCTGCGCGGAGGTGTTGCCGTTCAGCAGGTATGGGGCCTTCCAGCGCTCATATTGGACCCAAGCATTCACTTCCACGTCTTTGCCCAGCCGCTTCACAGCGTTCACCGTGAAGTCGTTCTGAGTGGTGCCCATCGGCACGAAATCTTTTGCCGCTTTCACATTTCGATATTGAAACTCCAGCCACTCGTTGCCGCTGAGGTGATACGTGAGCCAGCTCTGGCCGCCTTTGGCTTCGCGGCCGATCCAGTCGCCGAAGACGAAGCCTTTGTTGGTATATGCCTGCCGCTGCTCCGCCTCCCAATACATGAAGCTGCCTCCGATGCTGCGCCCGGTGGGCGGGTCGGTCGAGACCGCTTCCGCACGCAAGGATAGCTTTGGAGCACCCGGGAAATGCGAGAGGTAGAGGCCAGGCCGGAGTGCAGCGCGCCGCGGAGCGCTGATCGGCGTTACGTCGTCGTGGGCTTCGGAGTCGCTGTAGAACGTGAGCCAGTCGCGAACAAATGGAACCCGGTAAGAGAAGTTGAACGCAGAGAAGCGAGCGCCGGGGTCATCGCGGCCCTGCTTCTCGGGCACGGTAGTGTCGTTGATATCGAAGAAGCCTTTGAGAAAGGTATGCCAGGTGACGGGCTGGTGACCTTTACCGCCAAAGACGATAGTGCGCTCGAAGCCGAATTCAAAATTCGAAGTAGGTTTGAAGCTGAAGCCTTCCGAGTGGGTATAGACAGAGTTGTAAGCGGTATGTCCCTGCAGGCTGCCGTAGAGGAAGTCATAACGAATCGGCCCGAGAAAGCGCGAGATGAGCGGGATATGCGCGGGTTCGACCCGGTTGATGCGGATGGAGTAAATATCTTCCGCGTTGTTGCTGTAGCCCATGCCGCCGCCGCGTCCGGGACCGAACCATTCGTCGCTCTTGCCGATGGAAATTTCGTGGTGGGCAAAGTTCGCGGCGAGATATGCCTCCTGAATGCGGAAGGTGTCCACGCCGAGCAAGGTCTTTCCAAATTGCATCGTCGGGTTGTAGTAGGTGAGCGGGATGACTTCGTCATTGAAGGAAAAATAATCGGCCACCAGTGTTGGGTAACCCCAAAGAGTGGGCGCGTGCTGATACTCGCCTCGGAAGTAGCCGGAGTACCGGCCCAGGGTTGTACGGACGCTGGCGCCGGTGATGTTGTTGAAGCCTTCGGCGTAGGGACGCCCGTAGTCGTTCACGATGGTCTGACCCGCGTGGTAGGAATCGCGCAGCGGTGGACCGGTGATGCCAAGCAGGCGGGTGTAGACCGACTCTACCTCGGAGTGGCCTCGATGCGCGTCGATGGGTATCTCGAGATCGGGGGCGAGCTCGCGGCTGAGCGCGCTGTAAATCTCCTTGGCTTCGTCGCTATTGCTGTTGTAGATTCTCCCCGCCGACTCATCAAGCATATGGGCGACGCTGGTGCGGGTGTAAGGCCGCATTCCGAGGAAGACCGTATCGAGGAAACCCAGCGAATAGAGACGCATGATCTCCGGATACATCCAGCTATCCAGGGGAATGTACGTGGAACCGAGACTGCCCGAATAGCGAACGGGTTTGGCCGGCATGGTGGGGGTAAACTGAACCGGCGGCGGCGCTTGTTGCGCGGGGACCTGGCGAGTGGTAGCGGCATCGTTGCCATTGGCCGGTGCGGCGGGAGCTGTTTGAGCGAGGGTGACAGCGGTCGAACCCCACAAAAAAAAGACGAGACAGCCTGTACGCAATCCACACCTCAAAGAAACCGTGATGCGGGATCACAGTTCCTGATAGCTATGCGGTAACAGCTTGGAACGCAGAGTGCCTATAGATTAGACCATGCGAGCGGATCGAGGAGGTATGTCTTGAGATGACTGATCGAAGGCTGACTGCTGCCAGTGCCAAGGGGAACTAATGCAATCTGCCACCTGTGACGGCGCGATTCGCGCCGATGTTATCCAGACAAGACGGTTCGGGACGCGCTGGCGGCATCTGGCCTACTCGGTCGTTATCGGACTGCTGTTTCTGCTGCCTCACCTCGTCCGCATCACCGCACTTCGCTCGATCCATCGGTACACTCCATTTTCTCTTACCACACCGAGCAATGTAGTTTCGGACGAAAGCTTTCTCTATGCCGCGCAGGCCAACACAACGCTAGAGCAGCATCGCCGGGCAGACGATACGGACAGTTGGGAGCACCGCGATTCGTTCTTCCCGTACTCCATTCTTCCGTCGTATACAGAGGTGGGAGTTGCTGGAGTGCTTGCTCCCGGGCATCCACGAGAAGGCCTTGCGCGAGCGCAGATTCTCTTCCATTTTCTCTTTCCCTCGATCATGGCGTGGATGCTGATGCAACTGCTGAATGTTGCGGCTATCCCGGAGGCGGTCGCAGCCAGCCTGGCTCTTCTGGTGATGCTGGTTTCGTTCTCCATCCGCACGTTGATAAATGGAGTCTTGCACTGGCTTGGCGGTCACTGGCAGGGAACGCTTGTAAACACGTTGCAGGCTGCGCGAACTCCGAATCCAAGTGTGTCGTTTGTGCTGCTGCTGGGAGCCATGCTTTTGGCCGTGCGCGCTCTGCGTAGCCGCTCAATGCTGACCTTTGCATGCGCCGGCTTCGTTGGAAGCCTGCTCTTTTATGCGTATACCTTTTATGCCATATCGTGGTCTGCGGCGTGCGTGTTCCTGGCGGTGTCATCGCTGTGGCCTGCGACGCAGATTTCCCGGCGATTTCTCTGCACGCTCCTATGCTCTATCGCAGGAGCCTTGCCGTTCCTGCTTTGGACGCATGCCTCGAAGGCTTCCGGTGTGTACTACGAGCGCGTCGCCCGCCTCGGCATGATCTATTCGCGGTCCGTTTCCCATGAGGCGATCCAAATTACGTTGTTGTGGGGCGCCGCCACACTGGCTTTGCTTGGTTGCTGGCTCTGGATGCGAAGCAGGACAGCCGTTTCAGAGCGGCGCGATGAAATGCACTATGCCATGCTGCTGACGGCTGCTGTTGCTCTGGGTGGCCTGGCCGGTCTGAACATGCAGATTGTGACTGGATTCCAGGTCCAGGCGGAGTTTCACTTTACCCACATGGTGATCCAGCCTGCCGTCGTCCTCCTGCTGTGTCTATTGGCCGCCTGGCGGTTACAGATGACGAAACTGCCTTCCTGGATCGGAGGCACCAGCTTTGCGCTGCTTGCGATTCTGTGCACCGCGTCCCAGGTCGCTGCCGGTCTTCAATCGGCATCCTTCCATCGCTTGCAAGCGTCGGATGAAGCGCTTTTCGATTGGCTGGAGTCACACAGCGCCCGCGGCTCCGTGGTGGCCACGACGAATTTACGCGTGTGCGAGGAGATGCCGGTGTTTACCCACAACCGGCTGCTGGTTGTAAATGGAACCCGGGCTGCGGGCTCGGATAGCGAACTTCTGGAGCGGCATCTTCTGGCAAATCGATTAGCGGGAAATTCGGCCGACATAGTCGCGGACGAGTTGACAGGGGAAAATCCAGCTCCCGACGGCATCAGATTTGAGACGTACGGCATGTACCTCTTCGAACACTCCCCATTCCTCGATCCCCGTACTGATCGTCTTCGAGATTCCGTGCTCGCGGGAGTCTTACATCGCTATCAGGAGATGGATGTTGCACAGGCACTCGGGCGGTATCGGGTGGACTACCTCTATACGCACAACAGCGAAACGCCTGCGGCGGTTGTTGGCTGGAAGGTGATACCTGTCCTTCGCACCGAGGAAGGAACCTTGTGGAGCCTTGATCACACTGGATCACCAGATTCTGCTGCTTCGCGTTAAATCATTGATCATCCAAGCAACTGGAAACATCCAAGGAACTGGAACAGGGAAAGGCAATGGGGCGTTGGGCTGAAATAAGGCGCAGGCTACGCTATACCGGCCATCTGCTCTGGCGATCGGCGGTGACGCCGATGCTGGGTACGCATCAGCGTCCGCGACTGGTGACGCCGGATGAGCTAGGCATCACATTTATCGGTCACTCGTCGTTTCTGGTGCAGGCTGCAGGGCAGAACCTGCTCTTTGACCCGGTCTTTTCCACCTGGCTGATTCTGCTGCGGCGGCAGCGGCGCGCCGGAGTGCGGGTCCGCGACCTGCCACCGATTGACGTCGTGCTGCTGTCGCACGCCCATATGGATCATCTGGACCGCTCCTCGTTGCGGCGAGTGGTGCGGGCAACCCGCCGGCGCACTGGCCGCGCGCCCATCGCCGTGGTGCCGACGGACGTGAGCGACATCGTGCGGGGCCTCGGCTTCTCTCAGGTCATCGAGCTGCGCTGGTGGGAGAGTTATGAGGTGCGTGGTCTGACGATTACGCATACGCCGGCCAAACACTGGGGTACCCGCTGGATCACGGACGGCCATCGCGGCTACGGCGGCTATTTTGTGGCAGGCGGAGCTCGCCGGCTCTATTACTCCGGCGACACGGCATACTTTGAGGGTTTTCGCGAGATTGGCGCACGCCTGCGGCCTGAAGTCGCGTTGCTGCCGATCGGGGCCTATAGCCCGGATAGCTACCGCGCCGTACACACCAGTCCGGAAGATGCTCTGCGCGCCTTTGAGGATCTTGGGGCCGAGTGCATGGTGCCCATGCACTACGGGACCTTCTGGCTCTCCGCCGAGCCGCTGGAGGAGCCGCTACCGCGACTGCTGGCCTCCGCTGAGAGGATGGGACTGCGGGATCGGATAGTAGTGATCCGCGAAGGCGAGACGCGGGTCTTTGCCAGGAACAAACCATCATTGCAGGAAGATCACGAAGAAAGAACGGCGTCGGTCAGCTAACAGCAGAGCAGGGTCATGCTGGCCTGACTCGTCGCTTGCCGGCCAGTCGGATCAGCCGTGGGTTTCGGCGCCAGCTTCTGTTTCGGACTTGCCTTTGCGTGCGGCCCGGGCCAGGTCGCCTTCCTTGTCGATGAAATACAGATAGCCCTTCTCGCGAACCAGCTTCGTCTCCGCGACGACCTCTTCGGCGCCGTCGCCGCCCTTCTTTTTGCGCGCGACGTTCCCTTGCTTGTTGATGAAGTAGAGGTATTGCTTGTAGTCGCGCTCAAGACCCAGCTTCTGGACCTTATCTGCCATGATCACTGTCCTCCGCAGGTTGAATTGCCGCCGCGTCACAGGGCCGATAGCAGATGAAGACTACTGGCTGGCGTGCAGAGCAGCACTGGCCCGCTGCTCATCTGCCTTCTTTGCCTGGTCTTCGAGGGCCTGTGCCTGCGGCAGATAACTAATGGCCTGGCTGATCATCGGGTCCCACTCGGCGCGGACGTGGAGACCTTGAAGCTCGCCGAACTGGGTGGTGAAGATATCTGCCTTGATGTTTGCCTTGAGCCAGTCCGAGATGCCGTTCAGATCCTGCTCCGTAAAGGCGATCTGCTGGCTCTTCAAGAACTGGCGGAACTCGTTCATCACCGCATCGTCTACCTGGAAATTCTTATCGACAGTGTGATTGGCCAGGTAATGGCTGGCGAAGTTGAAGAAGGCGTAATGCTCCAGTAGCACATCCTGGAAATGGTTCGACTTCGGGGTGTCGATCTTGTCGTCCGGGGTGATGCCGCCGCCGCCGTAAACGGTCCGGCCTGAGTCCGTCAGCTTGACCTCGCGGTTCTTGTCTTCGGAGGCGGAGGGCTGATCGTGATTGTAGTAGTAGTCGTAGAGCGATACGCCGCTGTAGTTGCGCTGGATAAGCCGGCCGCTGGGCGTGTAGTAGTGATAGGTCGTCAGCGCCAGGCCGGTATTGTCGGAGAGCGGATACACCGTCTGCACCAGTCCCTTACCGAAGGTGGTCTCGCCCACGACGATGGCGCGATCGTGGTCCTGCAGCGCGCCGCTGACGATCTCCGCGGCGGAGGCGGTGCCGTGGTTCACCAGCACGACGATGGGGAAGCTCCTGCCGCCATTGCCATGGGTGGCACGCTGGGTCTGCTCGGGATAGGCGCGTCCCCGCTGGGAGACGATGACCTGGCCCTTCTGCAGGAATTTGTCGCAGACTGAAACCGCTTCGGTCAGCAGGCCGCCGGGATTGCTGCGCAGGTCCAGCACCAGTCCTTTGAGGTTGGGGCCGAAGTTATCCAGCGCCTCGGCCACTTCATGGCCGGTGGTCTCCTGGAACTGCGTGATGTGGATGTAGCCCACGCCGGGCTTGATCATGAACGCCAGGTCGATCGAGCCATGCGGGATCTCATCGCGGACAAGGTCGAAATTCAGCGGTTTGGATTGGCCAAAGCGAGTCACCGTCACCTGCACATGCGTGCCTTTAGGGCCCTTCAGCATGTTGGCGACTTCGGTCGAGTCCATGTTGTCCGTGGACTTGCCGTCCACCGCGATGATGACATCGGCAGGCTTCAGCCCGGCGCGGAAGGAGGGCGTCCCCTCATAGGGAAAGAGCACGACGATTTTGTTGTTCTGCGGCTGGATGGTCATCCCCACGCCGTAGTACTTGCCGTGCTGGTCCTCGCGCATCTTCGCGTAGGCCTTCGGATCGTAGAAGCTGGAGTGCGGGTCCAGGACGCGCAGCATGCCCGGGATGGCGCCGTCGTAGATCGCGCGTTCGGCCTTATCGCCGTTCAGCGGCTCGGCGTAGTTCTGCTCCACCAGGCTGTAAACAGTGGTGAAGGAGCGCAGGTCATTCCGCAGAGTCGATTCATCGGCCTGGGCCTGGGCACCAACGGTACGCTGCACAAGCGTGCCAGCAGCGGCACAAGCAGCGAGGAAGACAGCAACGGCGATAGCGGAGCGGCGCGGACTGGATGCCATGAGAAAGGTAGCCTGCGGCAGGCTCACGCAAACAAACAGCAGCCCTGGCGCACGCTTATTAGACGCGAGTATAGCACCGGGGGGAGCACGACCAACGGGTTTGTAGCCTGCCACGTTGGTGTAACGGGACGGCCGGCCGGACCCGGCCATTCGGACGCCGATGGGCAGTTTGGATGAGCAGTTTGGGAGAGGCCCCGCTGGTGTCTCATCCGGACACCCACCGATCTCGTGCTTTGCCTCGTGCATGCACCGCCGGTGGTGAGTAGAATACGCACAAGCGCGTCTTCAGAAATCCGGACCTTTGGCGATCTGGAGACGATGAGCAGGACGCCCGGCTACAGTGGGCGTCAAGAGCGCACGTCCATCGTAAGCCGCACACTTGATCCGAGACCCGGTTTGCGACCCATGCCGGGCAATGTAGAGAGATTCATGACCCTTCGCCGTTCCGATGTATGCTGCTGGCTGCTAGCGGGTTCCCTGCTCGCTGCCGTTCCCGCCCTCGCCCAGAAAAAGACCAATAAGCCCCTCACGCCAGCCCAGCAGGCCGAGCGCGCGAAGTTCGACCCCAAGGCAGAGGCCTCGCCCTTCGGTGGCCATGTCATCGAGGAGAGTGTCGCGCAGGTGAACGACCAGATCATCAACACTTCCGACTACAGCCGCGCTGAAACGCAGTTGGAGCAGGAGGGGCATCAGCAGGGCTGGAGCGAGCAGGAATTGGAGGACCACAAGCGCGACTTGCTGCGCGATTTGATTGACCAGCAGTTACTGCTCTCTCGAGGCAAAGAGCTGGACATCACGGGCGAGACGGAGCTGGTGAAGCGCCTGGATGACATCCGCAAGCAGAACCATCTCGATTCGATGGAGGACCTGGAAAAGGCCGCGTCAAGCCAGGGCGTCTCCTACGAGGATTTCAAGCAGAACATCCGCAACAGCATCATCACCCAGCAGGTGATCCGCGACGAGGTAGGCCGGCGTATTCAGATGACGGATGCCCAGTTGCAGCAGTATTACCGGCAGCACCTGAACGATTTCACGCAGCCCGAGTCGGTGCGGCTGAGCGAGATTCTCATCCCGGTGGCGGCGACTGGCGACGAAGCGGCCAACCTGGCTGCCGCCAAAGCCAAGGCAGACGATCTGGACGCCAAGCTCAAGGCGGGGGCGAGCTTCGAGGACCTGGCGAAGGCGAACTCTGGTGGCTCGACTGCTGCGCAGGGCGGCGACCTTGGCGAATATACCCGTGGCAAGCTGGCGAAGCAGCTGGAAGACGCGACATTTGCCCTGCAGGCCGGCCAGTCTACAGAACCCATTCGTACCCGGCAAGGTTACGTGATCCTGAAGGTGACGGCGCATACGCCGGGCGGCACGCAGCCCTTTGCATCCGTGCGTCCGCAACTAGAAGAGGCTGCTTTCATGAACCAGATGCAGCCGAGGCTGCGCGAATACCTGGCGAAGCTGCGGCAGAACGCATATATCGATGTGCGCCCCGGCTATGTGGATTCGGCAGCGGTGCGCAATTCTTCCAAGCCGCTCTACAGCGCCTATACGCCTCCGGGGCCGAAGAAGAAGGTGCACTTCAAGCGTACCCGCTATACCGGCGCCCACCGGGGACGGCACGCGGGCGAGGCTACGACCGAGGCCACGACGAATGCGGGCGGGGCTGCTGGCTCGACGGCGACTGCTGCGACCGGGACAGCCGCGACCGGGGCCGCCACTACCAAAACCGCAGGTGGTACGACGACCGCGCTCGCCAATGCTCCGGCCGCCAATGCTCCAGCAGTAGAGAAGCCCGGCAAGAAGGAGAAGATCCGCTTCGGCCAAGCGCCGCGCGAGGCCCTGCCTCCGGCTGCGCATCCGACGGAGCAAACTGCAGGCACGGAAGCGGCTGCGGGCAACGAGGCGCAGGTGGCCTCCAACTCCGCTTCGACGGACATTCCCGGGACGGATACGACGGCTGCGGCCGAGCGCAAGACGCGCTTCTCCGATCGTGCCCGTCTGCCAAAGGCCAAAAAAGCCAAGACTCCAGACCAGGTGGAAAACGACCGCGTGGCGCAGCAGGCCACCTCGGAAGAGGCTGCAGCGGAGAAGACCCAATCCGCTCCGCTGGGTTTGGCTGGCGATACCGCTACTAAGAAAAAGGCCGCGAAGGTGAAGGGCGACAAGACGCGCTACTCCGACGAAGCCAACAAGTCGAAGCAGGCAGCGCCGCCACCGCCCCAGACATCCACACCATCACCGTTGGCTACGCCGGATACCGTGCCCACGACGCCTGCCGACAACGCGCCGGCGGGTACCACTCCGACGCCCGCGCCGGCGCAACCACAGCGGTGAGTCTCGAACTGTGAGCCTTCTATTGTGAGTCTTCTATTGTGAGTCAGGGCACACTGCTTCCTACGCAAACCAAGACGGTCTTTCTCGGCGAGATTGCGAAATATGAAGGGCAGACGGTGACGGATTTTTTCGTCGTCGCGCAGAAGCAGGTCAGCCGGAAGCGGGACGGCGCCCCCTATCTCTCATTGCGGCTGAGCGACCGCACCGGCCAATGCGAAGCCCGGATGTGGGACAACTGGGAGCCCTGCGCAGAGACCTTCGAGACCGGCGACATCCTGAAAGTGCAGGTTGAAGTTTCCGGCTGGAACGGCCGGCCACAGCTTACGATCAAAAAGCTTCGCAAGGCTTCCTCTGAAGAGTATTCGCTGGCTGATTTCCAGCCGCATACGACGCTCTCGATCGACGAGCTATGGGCGAAGCTCAACGCTTTTGTCGATAGCTTCACGGATCCGTTTCTCCAGCGGCTGGTTCGCAGCTTCATCGAGGATCCGGAGATCGCTTCGTTGCTGCGCAGTGCACCGGCGGCAAAGTATCTGCATCACGCCTGGATTGGCGGGCTGCTTGAACATATCGTTTCGCTGTTGGGATTATGCGAGCGCGTCACTCCACATTATCCGCAGGTGCATCGCGACCTGGTGATGACGGGCGCTATCCTGCACGATATCGGCAAGCTGGAAGAACTGCGCTGGAGCCTCAACTTCGACTACACACTCGAAGGCCAGCTTCTCGGCCACATCACGCTAGGCATTGCGATGATTGAGAAGAGAATTGCTGCTATCCCCGACTTCCCGCCGCGACTGCGGCTGCTGGTGGAGCACATCGTGCTCAGCCATCACGGCAAGTACGAGTTTGGCTCCCCCAAGCTGCCGATGACGCCGGACGCGATCCTCTTCCACTACCTCGACGACCTGGACGCGAAGATGTACTCCGTGCGCTCGGAGCTGGAGCGCAGCGCGCAACAGGGCCGGGCGGCGGATGAAATGACGGACTGGGTGCGATCCCTGGAGCGTCCGCTGCTGGACAGCCAGGCGTTTCTCAACGAAGCTGATCGCACGCATTTGAATGAAGCTGATGGCCAACTTAACGCCGAGGTGACGAGCGATGTCTTACCTGCTGAAGAGTGAGCCGGAGTCCTACTCCTATAGCGACCTGGAACGCGACGGCGAGACGACCTGGGACGGCGTAAAAAACCCGCAGGCGCTGATGAACCTGGCCGGCATGAAGAAGGGCGAGAAGCTGGTCATCTATCACACGGTGACGGAGAAGGCTGCCGTGGGGACGGCGCATGTTGTGTCAGTCGATGCGTCGAATCCGAAGAGCCCGATCGTGCGCATTGCGCCGGGCAAGCGGCTGAAGCAGCCGAAGACGCTCGCGGAGATGCGTGAGGCGCCGGTCTTCAAAGGCTCACTGCTTTTCCGCCAGTTTCGTCTGTCGGTTGTGCCACTGACGGATGCGCAGTATGAGTGGCTGGTGGGCTGAGGGCTTGGAGTCTCAATACGACGCCATCCGCTTCGCCGGTACATCCAGTCGCGAGCGACTAAAGGGAGCGAGCCTCGGAACGTGCACCGCAGGCGCGTCCGCCCGGACGGCCAGTCCTTTACAATCAAGGTTTGACTGGGAAGGCACATGCTACGTTTTTCAACCGCGGGTGAGTCGCACGGCGAGGCCCTGATCGCGCTGGTGCAGGGACTCCCTGCCGGACTCGAAGTCGACCAGACATTCATCAACCGGGAATTGTGGCGGCGCCAGCAGGGGTATGGGCGTGGCGGTCGCATGCGCATCGAGACGGATACTGCGCACATCCTCTCCGGTGTGCGGCACGGGCGGACCATCGGCGCGCCGGTTGCGATGCAGATCGCCAATCGCGACTGGAAGAACTGGGAAGAGATTCTGCCGGTGGGTGCGGGCGATCCGACCAAACATAAAGCTGTGGCCTCGCCGCGGCCGGGCCATGCAGACCTCTCCGGATCACTCAAGTACAACTTCAAGGATGCGCGCTATGTGCTGGAGCGAGCTTCGGCACGCGAATCGACTGCGCGGGTCGCCGCGGGCGCGCTGGCGAAGACCTTGCTGCGATTTCTCGGCATTGAAGTCACCAGCCATGTCATCCGCGTGGGCGGTGCGGAACTGGAAGAGCCGGTGACATGGGAAGCGATTGCGGCGCTTGCCGGCAAGGACGAGATTCTGCTGAACTGCGCGTCGCCTGCGAGCGAAGAGAAGATGAAGGCGGAAGTGGACCACGCTTTGCGCACGGGGGATTCCATCGGCGGCGTGTTCGAGGTAGTCGCACATGGCGTGCCGCCGGGATTGGGCACGTATGCGAATTGGGATGAGCGGCTGGATGGATTGCTGGCCTGGGCGGTGATGTCGCTGCAGGCGGTGAAGGCGGTCGAACTGGGGCGGGGAGTTACGGCGGCACAATCGCTGGGTTCAGCCGTTCATGATGCTATTCATTACGCTCAGGGCCACTCCGCCGACAGCGGAGAGAACGGCCATACGCGTTTTCGTCGTGAGCAGAACAACGCCGGCGGCATCGAGGGTGGCGTCTCGAATGGCGAAGACATTGTGGTGCGCGGTTATCTGAAACCGATCTCGACGCTGCGGCGCCCGCTGGAGTCAGTCACCTACGAAACACGCGAGGCGACCAAAGCGGCTTATGAGCGTTCGGATGTGTGTGTGGTGCCGGCAGCGGGCGTAGCTGCGGAGGCCATGGTGGCCTTTGTGCTGGCGCAGCTCGCGCTGGAGAAGTTCGGCGGCGACTCGGCGACTGAGTTGAAGCGTAACTATGATGGATATCTGGAGCAGATCCGCAATTACTGAGGAAGGTTCGAAGGGCGCGGCAGCTCCCAGACGTTAGAACGAAGCAAGCATGATTTACCCCATCGTCAAGTTTCCTGATCCCATCCTGCAGCGGCCTTCCGCGCCGGTTACCGAGTTCGACGACGATCTGCGCAAGCTGGTGGCAGACATGTTCGAGTCGATGTACGCGGCGCAGGGTATCGGGCTGGCCGCTCCGCAGATCGGTATTGCAAAGCGGCTCACCGTCATCGATCTGAGCAACAAGAAGGAGCCGAAGGACAAGATCGTCCTGATCAACCCGGAGATCACCCTCAAGGAAGGCAAGCAGATTGAGGAAGAGGGCTGCCTGAGTCTGCCGGATATTCGCGAGAAGGTGCGGCGGTCGGCTCGCGTCATGGTGAAGGCGCAGGACGAGTACGGCACGTGGAGCGAGCGCGAAGGGACCGAACTGCTGGCGCGCGCTTTTCAGCATGAGATCGATCATCTGGATGGCGTGCTCTTCATCTTCCGCGTCAGCGCGCTGAAGCGCGACCTGATCCTGCGCCGCATTAAGAAAATGCAGCGGGCGGGAGAATGGTAGAGGCGTGAGACTGGTCTTTTGCGGTACACCCGCATTCGCCGTGCCCACGCTGCAGGCGCTGCGGAGTGCCGGCCATAGCATCGAGCTCGTTCTCTGCCAGCCGGATCGCCCGAGCGGGCGCGGCCTCGCGCTGGCTGTCCCTCCGGTGAAGCAGGCTGCGCTCGACGCAGGCATTCCGGTGCTGCAGCCGGAGAAAATCCGCAACAATTCAGAGCTGAAGGCGCGGCTCGAAGCGATCCAGCCGGACGCGATCATCGTGGTCGCATACGGACGCTTGATTCCACCCTGGATGCTGGACCTGCCGAGATACGGCAACCTGAATCTGCACGGCTCGCTGTTGCCAAAGTATCGCGGCGCGGCGCCGATCCAGTGGGCGGTGGCGAACGGCGAAAGCGTAACCGGCGTGACCACGATGCGGCTCGATGAAGGCATGGATACAGGCGGCATGCTGCTCCGCCGCGAACTGGCGGTCGGTCCCACAGATACGGCAGAGGATCTGTTTCCGCGCCTCGCGGAGCTCGGCGCGCCGTTGATGGTGGAGACGCTTGCCGGCCTTGAAGCCGGAAGCATCACCCCGCAGAAGCAGGACAACAGCCTGGCAACGTATGCGCCGATGTTGACTCGCGATGACGGCAAGATCGATCCGACTCGTCCGGCGCAGTCTATTTACGACCGCTGGCGCGGTTTCCAGCCTTGGCCCGGCGCGTGGACCACGGTGCGTGGGAAGAAGCTGACCTTGCATCGTCTGACGCTCGCGTCCCTAGCGCAACGCGGCGAAGCTGGAGTCTTCCGCGTGGAGGGCGATCGGCTCTTCTTTACCGCCGGGGACGGCGCCAGCCTGGAAGTGACCGAACTGCAGCTGGAAGGCAAACGCCGCATGGCGGCCGCCGATCTGCTGCACGGGCACGGAGTCGTTGACGGCGACCGTCTGGGTTCGTGATGGCGTTTCGTGTCACACCCGCGCGCATGGCGGCTTTTCGCGTACTGCTAGCCATGGCGCGATCCGCCAACACGCACTGTGACGATCTGCTGCGCGCGCCGGCGATGGAGTCGCTGTCGCAAGCCGATCGCAACCTGACCACTGCGCTGGTGATGGGGGTGCTGCGTTGGCAGCTCGCGCTGGATGCGGTTCTCGCGCGTTATCTGCAGAGGAAGACTCCGCTGGATGCTGAAGTAGCCATCGCGCTGCGGCTGGGTGCGTGGCAGCTTCTCGGCATGGATCGCATTCCGGCACATGCCGCTCTCGCGGAAAGCGTCGAGCTGACTAAGGTCAGCGGTCACCAGTTCGCATCCGGTCTGGTGAATGCGGTATTGCGCCGCGTGGCCGAGAATAGTGCGTCCATTGTTCTCGATCCAGTGAGTGCTCACCCAGCATGGATGATCCAGCGCTGGACGCGGCAGTTCGGTGCCGAGGCTGTGACTGCCATCGCAGCGTACGATCAGCAGCCTCCTCCGGTAACAGTCCGATTGCATGAAGTGCCTGATGCCGATGCGGAGTCTCTGGCCGCGAGCGCGATGCTGACTCGCGCGCGGCGGCTTCCGGAGAGTGGTGACGTACCTGAGGACGCTCGCATTCAGGATGAGGGATCACAGTTAGTAGCGGAGTTAGCGGGGCGGGGGAGCCGGATTCTGGATTGCTGCGCTGCGCCCGGCGGCAAGACCGCGATTCTGGCCGAGAACAATCCGCACGCTGAGATCACCGCGTGCGACATCAGCGAAGCGCGCCTGAACGCGATGCGCCGCAGCTTTGCGCGTGACCCGCTGCTGTCGAGAGTTCATTGCGTGCTTGCCGACGCGACAGCGCTGCCATTTCGCGATGGCGCAGCGGTTTCGGGCAATTTTGACCTCATCCTGTGCGACGCACCCTGCAGCGGCACGGGAACACTGGCGCGCAATCCGGAGATCAAGCTGCGGCTCGCAGCGAGCGAACTCGCGCGGCAGCAGGAGCGGCAGATCGCAATCCTGCGCTCAGCCTTTCGCGTGCTCGCGCCCGGCGGCCGGCTGGTCTACTCCACTTGCTCGCTGGAACCGGAAGAGAATGCGGTGGTGATTGAAAAATTTATGGCATCGGAGCCGACGGCGCGTTTGCTCGACGTCGGGGAGCGCCTGTCGGAAATGCTGGCCGAGGGAAGTCTTCGGCCTGACGGTGCAGAACGATTGCGCGAGACTGCTTTGCGCGATCGCTTTCTGCAGACGCTGCCGGGCGTGCTGCCATGCGATGGCTTCTTTGCGGCAATCTTGACTCGCTAACGACTGACCCGCTGACTACTGCGCGAGCGTGAACTGGATCGTCCCACCGGCTTCGACACGTTCGCCTGCGGCCGGCTGCTGCGCAATGACGGTGCCCGGCATCACGGGCAGAGCGGGCGCGGCGGGTGCTTCGCCCGGCGCGGCGATCGTGGCGACCGGCGGAATCTCCGCCTGGCGATAGAGCGGTGGGGCCAGCTTCAGACCGGCCTTCTCCACGGCGGCTTCCGCGGTCTTCTCCGGCCGATTGATGAAGTCCGGCATCACGTATCCGGTTGCTTCCGGTGTCAGCGGCGCGCTCAACAGCAAAGCGACCGTCGGGCGATCTACAGACGCGGCGCCTGCGTCCGGCGACTGCGCAATCACCGTACCGGGTTCGGCTAGCGCGTACGGCATATGCGCAATGGTGCCGAGCTGCAGGCTGGCACGCCGAATATCCAGTGCCGCCACGCGCTCCGGGTCGTGGATGAGGGAAGGCACGGCCACCTTCTGCGCTCCCAGGCTTTGGCCGAGCCTCACCTGCCAGCCCGTGCGCACGACAGTTCCTGCGGCGGGCGACTGGGTCACCATGCGCGAGGCGGGCACAACGGCGCTGTAGAAATGATCGTCGATGCTGATCTCCAGGCCATCCGCGGCGGCTTTGCGCCGGGCGTCAGCCTCGCTCATGCCGCGGAAATCAGGAACCTTCACCTCGGCACCGTGTATTGCAAAGTGCATCGTCGTCAATGCTGAAACCATCGCAACCACGACCAGCAGTACCAGCACCAGCGCGAATTGAAAGAGGCGGAGGATCATGCGTCTGCGTACTCGATGGTGAAGGTGATCTTGGCCGTCTTCTCCAGCATGGCGGAGACGGAGCAGTACTTCTCCTTCGACAGCCGGACCGCGTCTTCCATGCTCTTGTGATTGACGGCGCCAGAGACGCGATAGACCAGCTCGATTTTCGTAAAGACGCTGGGCGACTCTTTTGCTTTCTCGGCATTCGCGGAGACGGTCAGCGCAGTGAAGGGCTCGCGCTTCTTGGTGAGAATGCTGATGACATCGACCGACGTGCAGCCGCACAGGGCCATCAGTACGTATTCCATCGGCGTGGGGCCTTCGGCGCGCGCGACATCGAGCGTCAGCGTGTGGCCGCTATCCGATGTGGCTGCGTAGACCTGATCGTGCTGCCACTTGGCCTTCGCGATCATTCTTCTCCTCCATACTGTTGCCACCGTCCGGGCGATTGCAGCGCCGCCCCTCGTGCCGGTTGTCGGCTGCCGGCTCAGGATGTATGAGCATGCTGTCGACCTCCGGGCGCTCCAGTTTCACCCGGTCTTCAAGCGCGGTGATGACTGCGTGGACGCGATGCATGGGCAACGCATCGGGGAGCGTGCAGTGACACGAGAGATGCAGGTGATCTCCCATACGCGAGACCGAGACCTCGTGTATGTCGATAATCTCCGGCAGGGTTCGCGCCACGCCGCGCAGAAGTTCCTGCAAACGGCGGTCCTGCTCGATGGTGGCCGATGCTTCGATGGTAGCGGGCTGGCTCTCGATATGGGTCAGCACATTGCTCACTTCGGGAGCGGTACGGTACATCTGCTCTTCCAACTCGCAGACAAAGCGATGCGCTTCTACCAGCGGCAACGATTCGTCTACTTCAATATGCTGTTCGACGCGCAGACCGCCCTGTTCCTGCTGCACGCTCAGATCGTGCAGGGTGACATTGTTGAGCGCGGCCACACCGCGAATGCGATCAAAGATGTTTTCACCCAGCACCTGGCGGGGTATGGTCCGGACCGTGACATCGGCGCCAGGCACGACTGCCTTCACTGCTGCGGTGATGCGCTGCACCAGCATTTCGATGTGCTCCGCGGTATCGAAGCGGGGCACGGCAACGCGCAGATCGGCGAAGGTGCGGTTTCCGGAGCGGCGCACGCGCACCTGTTCCGGTTCAATCACGCCATCGATGTGTTCTACAGCGCGGACAATGCTCTGTCTCGCTCCGGCCGGCGCTGTGTCGAGCAGTTCAAAGGTAGTGCGGCGCGCGAGTCCCCAGGCGAAGCGCAGGATAACCGCGGAGACGACGAGCGCGGCCAGCGGATCGGCAAAGCGTAGCCAGCCGATGCCGAAGCGCACCCCCGCGTATGTCGCCGCGAGTCCCACGGCGACTGCCACGCTGGACCAAATATCGGAGGCGAAGTGAAGAGCATCGGCCTCCAGCGCCTGCGAGCCGGAAGCTACCGCAACATGCTTGAGCGCGCGAGAGCGGCTGAGGTCGACCGTGATAGAAAGTGCGAGCACAGCGAAGGGCCACACCGACGGGCGTACCGCGACTGGTGCGACAAAGATGCGCATGACCGCTTCCACGACGATCCACACGCAGGATGCGCCCATGAGAAAGGTTTCCGTGAAGGCGGAGAGCGTCTCGACACGGGCATGGCCGTAGGGATGGTCCTCGTCGGCGGGTTTGTCCGAGATGCGGACGGAGATCAATGTCAGCGCGGTGCCCAGCAGATCGAGGCCGGAGTGCGCGGCGTCAGAGAGCATGCCGAGGCTTCCGGTCAGCAGGCCGGCAATCAACTTCAGCGCCGTCATGCCGCATGCCGCGAGCATGGAGACCAACGCGGCAGTTCGCTTTCGCCTCACGATCGAGTCTCTCGACTGCTTCGCGGCGGTCTCAGGCGGCGGGGACATGACCCCAGCGTACACGCGGCCGTGCATGCTGGGCCAGCAAGCCTATCTGGCTGGCTACTGTGTGCCGGCGAGTTTGCGAGCGGTGTACAGGCCTGCGATGCCGAAGGTGTAGGGCGTCCAACGCGCATCGCCGAATCCCGCGCGCTCGAGCGCTGTGAGCATCTCTGGAGGGGCGGGGAAGCGCCCGACAGATGTGGGCAAGTAGGTATAGGCGCTGCTTGCGCCGGAGAGCAGACGGCCTATGCGTGGGAGCACGCGACGGAAGTAGAACGCATAGATCTTGCCGATGATGCCGCCAGGTTCGCTGAAATCGAGAATGCCGAGCTCGCCTCCCGGTGCCAGCACGCGATGAAATTCGCGCAGGCCGGCTTCGTAATTGGCAAGGTTGCGAAAGCCGAAGGCGGTGGTCACCAGCTGCAGGGCGTCGTTGTCGATGGGGAGATGCAGTGCGTCGGCCTCAATCGGGATCGCTCCGTGATCGCGGAATTTCGGCTTGCGGAATTTCACGGCGGCGCGCAGCAGCATCTGGTGCGAGTAGTCGATGGCGAGCACGGGCGAGGCCTGCGGTGGACGGCGGCGGAGCAGCGCCATGGTCATGTCACCGGTTCCGCAGCAGATGTCTGCGATGCGTGCCTGTGGCTGTGACAGAATATGGTCGAAGCGCCGAGCCGTACGCCACCACCAGAACCGGTCGATCGATCCCGAGAGGATGTGGTTCAGCAGGTCATAGCGGGGCGCGATTGAGTCGAACATCGCCTGGACGGCTGCGGCAGCATCGTGCTCGCTTGTTGTACCCGCGGGTTGTGCGCCACTCAATGTCATGTTCGCCGGTGCAATCATCCTGTTGAACGGCCCAGCTTCAGGCCGCGTTGGATCGCCTGTAGAAGTTCGCCGTCGGTCAGGTCATTGACCACTTGAGCTCGCCCGATGCGCTCCAGCAGCACGAAATGGCGGATGCCGCCAATCCGTTTCTTATCGCCCGCCGCTGCATTCAGCAGCCGGCGCGCGGTGAGGCGTGGCAGCGGCGGCAGGCCGAAGGCGTCGATCGCGGCCAGGATGCGGTCGGCTTCTGCGGAAGGCAGTCCGCGCATGCGGCTGGCTTCCACTGCGACGCGCATGCCCCAGCCCACGGCTTCGCCATGCAGCAGCCCGCGATAGTGGGTGAGCGCTTCGATCGCATGCCCAACCGTGTGGCCGAAGTTGAGAATCATGCGCAGGCCGGCTTCGCGCTCATCCTGGGAGACAACACATGCCTTGATGCGCACAGATTCCGCGATTACGTGGGTCAGCGGGTCGGTTTCCTGTCGCAGCAGAGATTCAGTGTGCTGCTCAATGAACTCGAACAGAGCGGCGTCGTAGATGAGTCCGGCCTTCAGGCTTTCGAAGAGTCCAGCGCGCAGCTCTGCCGGAGGCAAGGTTCGTAGCACCGCGGTGTCGGCAAGCACCAGCCGCGGATGATGGAAGCTGCCAATCAAATTTTTGCCGGCAGCGAGGTTGACGCCCGTCTTGCCTCCGACGGAAGAGTCCACTTGGGCGAGCAGCGTCGTTGGCACCTGGATGAAGTCGAGGCCGCGCATGTAGATGGCGGCGAGAAATCCGGTGACATCGCCAATGACGCCCCCGCCGAATGCGATCAGGACGGAGCTGCGGTCGGCACCCGCCGTAGCGAGTTGTTGAGCCAGCCGTTCGAGCGCCGCCAGCCGCTTGTGATGCTCGCCTGCTGGCAGTTGCAGAACCGTAGGTGATTCGTTGAGGGCAAAGCCGGCCAGAAAGGCTTCCGACCACAGCGCCCAGATCTCCGGCGCGGTTACGACGAACGTTCGGCGCGGCCGCTGGCCAAAGATGGCACGTAGTTGCTGCGGCAAACCGGCCAGCAGGCCTTCGCCGAGGAGCACGTTGTAGGTCGCGGAAGCAGTCTGGATCGGGAGAGTACGCACTCGGCTCATCGTACCGCAGGCCACCCGTATAGATGATGAATCCGGTGCATGCGGGTGATAGCCTCGGCTCATGGTGAGAGTGGCGCTCAGCATTCCGGCGGTTACTGATTTTCTGATCATTGGCGCCGGGATTGCCGGTCTTCGCGCTGCTATCACGCTGGCTGCAGCGGGGCGCGTCCTTGTGGTCACCAAGGAGGCGCTCGGCGAATCGAACACGCAATACGCGCAGGGCGGAATCGCGGTTGCGATCAGCGGAGCAGAGGATGTCGAGCTGCACCTGGAAGATACGCTTGCCGCCGGTGATGGCCTGGTGGACGCGACCGCGGCGCGGGTGCTGGTGGAAGAGGGTCCGGCGCGGGTGGAAGAATTGCTGCGCTGGGATACGCGCTTCGATCGGTACGCCACCGGAGAACACGCCGGGGAGCTGATGTTGACTCGCGAAGGCGCGCACAGCCGCAACCGTATTCTGCATGCGAATGGCGATGCCACCGGCCGTGAAATTGGGCGCGCGCTGCTGGCACGCGCATCCACGACGCCGGGCATTACCCTGCTGCCTTGGACGCTATTGACGGATCTGCTGACGTCGGATGGCCGCGTGTATGGCGCGCGGCTACTGGATGAGAATGGCGAGATCCAGACGGTGCAGGCGCGCTCCGTTCTGCTGGCAAGCGGCGGCGCAGGGCAGGTGTATAGCGACACGACCAATCCTGCGGTCGCTACCGGTGATGGCATCGCGGCGGCGCTCGCCGCAGGCGCCGAGCTGGTAGATATGGAGTTTTACCAGTTTCATCCCACGGCGCTGAGCCTGCCAGGCGTGCCGCGGTTTCTGCTATCCGAGGCGCTGCGCGGGGAAGGCGCCTGGCTGGTAAATGCGGCAGGCGAGCGCTTCATGCATCGCTACCATCCGCTGCTGGAGCTGGCGCCGCGCGACGTGGTGGCGCGAGCCATCACGCGCGAGGGCTTCGGGGGGCAGCCGGGGGAAACGCTGCCGGTTTATCTCGACATGCGCCACGTCGGGGGTGCCAACGGCAAGGGTATCGATCTGGACGCGCGCTTTCCCGGCATCTCTGGATTTCTGCACCAGCACGGGCTGGATCTGGCACACGATCTGATTCCGGTACGTCCGGCAGCCCATTACCTGATGGGTGGCGTGCGGACCGATGTTGACGGGAGAACATCGCTGCCCGGACTCTATGCCGCAGGCGAGGTGGCGTGCACTGGTGTGCATGGCGCAAACCGGCTCGCCAGCAACTCGCTGCTGGAGGGGCTGGTCTTCGGCGCGCGTGCAGCAGAGAGCATGCGCCGGGAAACCGATATGCAGGTGAAGCTTGTTGACGTAAAGGCGCCGGCGCTACTGCACGAGACGGAATCCCTCCCGCCGGTTGAGGAAGCCATCGAACAACTGCAGCAGCAGATGTGGAAGCATGCAGGCTTGTTGCGCGATGCGGAGCTGCTCAAGAGCATCGATCTCGCGGCGGCGAGCCGATATGTAGAGGCGGTGCCATCCGCTGGGTGGAAACGACGCGATTACGAGGCTCGTTCTCTGGCGCGGGTGGCGCGGGCGATTGTGGTCAGCGCGCTGGCGCGGGAGGAGAGCCGCGGCGCGCATTACCGCAATGACTTCCCGCAGCGCGATGATGCGCGATTCGCGACACACTCGCACCTGGTGGGCAACAGCGTTCGCTTCGGACGGCTACTTGCGTCGAGCACCATCCCTGCACAACGGGAGTCGCCGGCACTACGTTGACTGCTGCGGTGTTGAGTGCTGCGGTCGGGCGGGCAGCAGCAGGGAAGCGGCAGCGGAGATTCCCACGGTGACGAGAATGACGAGCAGAGACCAGAGCGTCGGAACTTCGAACCAGCGCGTCGCCATCATTTTTCCACCGACAAAGACCAGAATCGCCGCCAGGCCATAGTGCAGCAGGTGCAGCCGATGGAGAAGACTCTGCAGTACGAAGTAAAGCGACCGCAGCCCCAGAATGGCGAAGATGTTTGAGGTGTAGACAATGAATGTGTCGTGCGTGACGCCGAGCACGGCGGGCACGGAGTCGATGGCGAAGACCACGTCAGTGACCTCGATCGCGAGGACGGCGAGCAACATCGGCGATACACGCCAGCCGCGGCTTTGCACCCACTGCGAGATGGACGGCGGAGCGTTTCGGCTTTTTTTCTGACGGACGAGCCGCCACGCTGCATAGATCAGCAAGGCGCCGAAGATGTACTGCATGGCTTCAAAGCGATCGAGGAGCGCGACTCCGGCGACGATGAACAGCGCGCGCAGCACGATGGCTCCCAGCACTCCGTAGATTAGTGCGCGATGCTGCTGGCCGACGGTCAGGCCGAAGCTGCCGAACAAAACGAGAAAGACAAAGAGATTGTCAATGGAGAGCGAGCCCTCCAGCAGATAGCCGGAGACGAACTCGAGCGCCCGCTCCTGGCCTTGCGCGTGCAGCACGAATCCGGCGAAGCCCAGCGCCAGCAGGAAGAGGAAGATGGTCCAGACAAGCGCAGTGCGAAAGCGCGGACCCTCAGGCCTGCGGCCAAGTACGACGAGGTCGATGGCCAGCAGCGCGAGAACGATTGCGTGAAAACCGATCCAGTAGCTGAGGGGCGCGCCGGCGATCATGCAGGCTCAGTGTGCATTCAGTAGTCGGATGCTTTCCAGAAACACTTCGCCGGAGATGGTCAGGCTCTTCGCGCTGATTTTGTCGAGCGTGTCCTCGGGTGTGTGATGCCATCCGTCGGGATGTTCGGCATCATGCGGGCCGTAATCCACGTCGATGACATCGGCAGAGGGCACGCCGCGCTGCACGAAGGGGAGGTGATCGTCTTCTTCCGCTGCCTCTGTCTTGAAGAAGTGATTCGCGTTGCCGGTCTTCTTCGCGGCCTCATACACCAGGTCTTCGACGGCCGGTGTCGCAGTGGTAACCCGGGTGACGTCCAGGTCACGATCGCCGATCATGTCCGCCAGCAGGAAGCCCTTGATCTTTTTCAAGGTGCCGTCCATCTGCCATTTCGCCGCCAGATGCCGGCTGCCATAGAGAGAGTCGGACTGGCTCCAGCTCTCGACTGCTTCTTCGCCATCGAAGAAGACGAGCCACACGCTGTAGCCGTCCAGTGTGTGGCCGCGCAGATGATTCGCGATCTCCAGCAGCAGGCCGGTGGTCGCGGCGCCATCGTTCGCGCCGACGAACGTGGTGTTGCGCAGCGGATAGTTCGTCTCGTAATGCGTGGCGAGCACGATGATGCCGTCCTTCTTCCCGGGGAAGCGCACGATGAAGTTGGTCATCTGCTGCGGCCCGGCGGGCGTGGAGGCAACGAAGGTATCGGCCTGGAGGTTGTCGTGTGCGAACTGCTTCTTCAGGTAGTTTTGCGCGCAGAGCAGCCCGGCGCTGCCGTTGAAGCGGGGTCCGCAGGCGACGAATTGCCGCGCGTATTCGAGCGCCTTGGTTCCGCTGAATGGGGGCGCCGGTTGCGCGTGCAGCAAGGGAAGCTGTAATAGCAGGGCTGCGAGAAAACAGAATCGGCGGATCAGGAGGCAGCCTCCTGCTTCTTGCGGTCACGTCGCGAGGGATGCACGATGTACGCCACGAGAATGCCTAGTATGTAAAGCGCAAGCAGCGGAGTGGCAAAGACCAGGACCTGGAGCGGGTCTGGCGTGGGTGTAATCGCAGCAGCGATGATCACGATCACGAGAATGGCGTATTTGATGTTCTTCCAAAGCCATTTGGGAGTGACGATCCCGAACAACGCCAGGAAGTAGACGAGGACGGGAAGCTCGAAGCTCGCGCCCATGCCCAGAATCACTGTCATGAACAGATCGCAATACTCCGTGATCGTGACCATGGGCGTGAAGTGCTTGCCATAGCCGAGAAGGAAGTCAAGGGCGCCAGGGTAGACGTAGTGATATCCAAAGAAAGCGCCGGCCAGGAAGAGAGTCACAGTAGCGCCCATGAAGGGCCATACGTATCGCTTCTCGTGACGGTAAAGGCCGGGTGAGATGAACAGCCAGATCTGATAAAGGATGAACGGCGACGCAATGATCGCGCCGGCGATAAAGCTCAACTTCAAAGAAAAATTGAACGGCTCGATTGGATTTAGATACACCAGCCCGGTCGGCAGATGGTGCCGCTGCAGCGCGAAATTGAGCGGCTGCTCCAAAAGCTCGGTAAACCGGTTGTGAAAGCCGTAAGCAACAAAAAAGCCGATCACCAGGTAGGCGGCGGAGTGGATCAGGCGGCGGCGGAGCTCTTCGAGATGCTCGATCAGGCTCATGCCTGGCAGGTCGGCACGTTCGGTCACCGCGTTGCGCGCGCGCTCGACGAGGTCTTCATCCATGATGGGTGGGTATGGCGTCTCCGGACTGCTTATAGGCTTCCGGCTGGTTATAGGACGGGTCCGCGGCGGCGGCCCGCACTGCGTCCTGCGCATCCGCCTGCAGCTCGTCGAGTGCCTGCGGCTCGTCTAGTGACTGCCCCGCTGCAGTGATCTCGGTGGCGCCTTCCGTGTTCTCGACGGGACGATAAGGCGACCGGCTGCTGACCGGAAGGCCGCTGGCCGGCGGCTGGATAGTGGGGACGGTGGAAGCTGGGGTGGCGGAAGCTTCCGGATCCGGCATTGCAGGAGCTTCGGTCCCGCTGGTCTCGCTATTGCTTGGTTCGGGATCGGTTGGCTCTGGGGCGCGCACACCCTCGATAGCCGGCTCTGTGCTTGTCGTTTCTGCGCTGACTGTCTCACCGGCGGTGATGGCTACCGGCGTTGCCGGCTGCGCGGTCGCCGCCTGAGCGGAGAGCTCCTTCTGACGCTCAGCCTGTTCGGAAGCGCGCAGTTCCTCTTCAATCTGGAATTTGAAGTCGTTCGAAGCTTTGCGGAATTCGTAGAGCAGTTTGCCGATCTGGCGGCTGATCTCTGGCAGTTTCTTCGGTCCAAAGACAATGAGCGCCACAACGACAATCATCAGTGTGTCACCCACACCGAAGGTGGCTTGGCTGACCGGTGGCAGCGGGGCGTCCGCCACGTGTGCCAGAGAGTAAAGGCAGAGGCAAAGGATGGCTGACAATGGCATTCCTTTCCAAATATACCTTTCGCTGACGTGAGCTTGCCTTGTGTCCTGAGCGGTGCGCTGGGAGGTGTGCTGGAAGCGGCGCGGCCTGGCCGGTTTTTTGCGGGTGGGCTGCTGGTACATCGCCCATATAAGACGCTGTATTACGCCTGTATGACACCCTGTATTACACTTGGAAGAACAGAAGCGATGTCCAGAGCATGGATTTTGCGTCCCGCTCATCCGGACAGACATCTGTTGTAACGAGGTTGCAACATCCCCGCAGGCTGGGCGAGGCAGAAGCTTCGCAGCGAGCCGGCTGCAACCCGAGAGTGCTTTCAACATCCCCGTTCGGCGCTCAACAAGGCGGCCGGACTGAAGGCGGAAGACGATGGAATTGCTGGTAGAAGATACCCCTGCTACGCGTGTAGCTGTGGCCCCAATTTCCGGTATAGAGGGCGAAGCCTGCTCGCTTGAGAATTACCTCACCCTGCCCGACCACACCATGGACGCGCGCATTGCCGCCGCTCGCCGGCAGCTTGGGACGAGCACCGTCCTGCTCGGCCATCACTATCAGCGCGACGAGGTGATCCGTTTCGCCGATTACACCGGTGACTCCTACCGCCTATCTAAGATCGCGGCAAGCACGGATGCGCGCTACGTGATTTTCTGCGGCGTGCATTTCATGGCCGAGAGCGCCGATGTGCTAGGCAAGGCCGGTCAGCAGGTTATCCTGCCCGATCTGAACGCCGGCTGCTCGATGGCGGATATGGCGGAGATCAGCCAGGTCGAAGCCTGCTGGGAGTCGCTGGAGCGCATGGGAGTTGGGGAAGGCAAAGTGGTCCCGCTGACCTACATGAATTCGACAGCGGCGATTAAGGCCTTTTGCGGAGAGCGCGGCGGCCTGGTCTGCACCTCATCGAACGCGGCCGCTGCCTTCGACTGGGCCTTTGCCCGGCGGGAGAAGATCCTCTTCCTGCCTGACCAGCATCTTGGCCGCAATACTGCCTATGCGATGGGCATTCCCATGCATGAAATGGTGGTCTGGGACCCATGGCAGATCAATGGCGGGGTGGCGCCGGAGCGGCTACGCGCGGCGAAGGTGATTCTCTGGAAGGGCCATTGCTCTGTGCATCAGCGGTTTCTGCCCAGCCATGTAGACGCGATGCGCGCTAAGTATCCCGATGTTCAGGTGATCGTGCACCCGGAGTGCCGCTGGGAGGTCTGCCAGAAAGCCGATGCGCTGGGCTCGACGGAACGGCTCATCGAGCTGGTGGAGAAGGCCCCGGAGGGCAGCACCTTCGCCATCGGCACAGAGATCCATTTGGTAAATCGCCTGGCAAAGAAATATGCCGCGAAAGGCAAGCAGGTGATGACGCTGGACGATACGGGCTGCCTCTGCACCACGATGTACCGCATCTCGCCGCAGCACCTGGCATGGGCGCTGGAAAACCTGGTGGAAGGGCGCGTGGTGAACCGCATTCGGGTCGATGAAGATGTGAAACACTGGGCAAAGGTGGCGTTGGATCGCATGCTGGAAATCGGCGTTCCCGCACCGAAGGCCAGGTCCGCCGACGTGCCGGTGGCGGAGGCCGGACTAAGAACCGCATAAGGGAAGCGCATAAGGGAGCGCATGAAGACCTTCACACTCGAAGAGGCGAACGCGCTGCTGCCCGTGGTCGAGTCGCTGCTGGAGCAGGTGATCACCGCCAAGGAAGAGGCCGAGCGGCTGGAGGGTGAAATTCAATCGCTCCGTCAGCGCATCTTCCTGTCGGGGGGAATGACGGTGGATATCGCGAGCGTGGCACGCAATCGGGCGGATGCGGAAGCACAGGTGCAGAAGGCGAAAGAATCGCTTGGCGAGATCGATTCTATTGGGGTGCAGGTGAAGGACTTAGACACTGGCCTGCTGGATTTTCCCTGTCGTATCGACGGCGATCTGGTGCTGCTGTGCTGGCGCCGGGGCGAAAGGCGCATCGAATTCTGGCATACGCTCGAGTCGGGCTTCCGCGGAAGGCAGCCGCTCGACGAGCGCTTCGGGCGCGGCTGGCGCGACCGGCCGAATTGAGGACTGCCCCTCCGGGCGACGTGGCTGAGTCCAGCTTGCAGTGAATTCACGGGTAATTGACACTTTTCGATAACTATTATCCAATTGTGACAGCATGTCCACTGCACACATTTCGGGGCAGAGTGGGATTCCTCGGGACCGATCGTTCCGGGATCTCTGTGTTGCGCATGGCATTGCCGTCACGCACCAGCGGCAGGTGCTGTTCGAGGTGATGCAGAGCATCCCCGGGCATCCCAGCCCCGAAGAGGTCTACGAGCGTGTGCAGGCGCGCATTCCTTCCATCTCGCTGGCCACGGTCTACAAGAACATCCACCTGTTCATTGCCAGCGGACTGTTCCGCGAGGTAAGTCTGCACCATGGCTCGCTGCGGGTCGAGATGAACGACCGTCCGCACCACCACATGGTCTGCACCCGGTGCAAGGCGATCTACGACCTGGACGAGGAGCAGCTCGGCGAATTGCCACAGCCGCACCGCCTGCCCAATGGCTTTGTGGCGGAGCGCTATTCGGTGGACGTTCTGGGACTGTGTGCCTCCTGCCAGGATGCAGAGCCTTCCAGCTTCGAATAGCAGGTCCTCCCCTCTTTCGTCACTTTTCCCGATTGCAAAGTTGAGCGTTCGGGCGGCCACGTGCGTCGATGCGAATGTACCCGCGCCAGGATTGGACCGCTCTGCGATTGGTGTGCTGTGTTTCTGAACGCATATCCGTTCCGCATTTCTGGGCGCATATAGGATGAGTGACATGCTCGGCAGACGGCTTTGGAGTCGATTGGTTGTGGGGTTCCTGTGCGGCTCAGCATTGCTGCTCGCCGGGTGCGGTGATTTCTTTAACAAAGATGGCGGCGGCGGTGGCGGAGGGAATACGGTCGGCAGCTACACCTATGTCGGCACGCAGACCGGCACGCTTGTCGGCTACTCTGTATCGTCCGCCGGGGCGCTGGGTACGCTCTCCGGATCTCCCAGCCAGTTCGCGACTGCGGCGATAAACTCGCTCGCCGTCACTCCAGCCAATAAGTTCTTGTACGCGGGAGTCGCTGGGATCGGGGTCTATGGATCGAGCATCAACAGCACCACCGGGGTCACGACGCTGATCAACACCAACGCTTTGGTGCAGGACGTTGCCCCGTCGGCGCTGACAGTGGATCCCTCGGGCAAGTTTCTGCTGGTCGCGGGTCTCGCGAATGGCGCACCTGCGGTGGGTGTGTACGTCATCAACTCGGATGGCACATTGTCCGAGGCGACAGGCTCGCCGATCTCGATCACTTTCAAGAGCGGCACAGATACGACCAATGTCTCCCTGCAAAACATTGCGGTTGCGCCAAACAGCAGTTACGTTTTCGTGACGCTGGGGCAACTCGGCGTGGCGCCGCTGCCGTTCAACACCAGCGGCGGCCTCTCGGCGAATACGCAGATCATCAATCCGAAGGCAACCAACAACATCGCCAACCAGGATCTGGGTCTTGCGGTGAATTCGACCAGCACAGCCGTGTTTGTCGGCGAAACGAACGTGGGCGTGCGCGTGTTCACGATCAGCAGCACCTTTCCGGAGATCAGCGGGTCCCCATTTGCCGCGGGCGGCCAGCCGCGCTCTCTTACATTCGACGGCACGGGCGACTACCTCTATGCCGCAAATGCCTCGGATAACACGATCAGCGGCTATTCCGTGCTTTCCTCCGGAACGCTGAGTGCGCTTGCCGGATCGCCTTTTTCCTCGGTAGGTACACAGCCTTTCGCGCTGGCGCTCGATCAATCCAAGAAATTTCTTTTTTCGCTGAATCTTGGCGGCAGCCCGGACGTGCAGCTCTTCTCGTTCGATACCACAACCGCGGGCAAGCTCAATCCGGGCGCGACGGCGACGAATGCTACAACGCCTGCAGCGATCGCGAGCACGCACTGATGTTGCGTTTCACCCAACGAACGTTCACGCAACGAACAAGGTTGAAGTCGTGACACTGTTGAGCCCTCACAGCCATCTCCCTCACGCTTTCTAGCGGCGGGACTCGCCAGCTACCGCGCGCGCCTGTATATCTGAAAGAGATCGTGGTCGAGCAACCAAAGCGGATTCCCCCCAGAAGTATGCCCAACCAGCGAGGGCGAATGCGGCTTTTCTGTCGAGAAAAGCCGCTATGCATGGAGTTCCATGGGTATAGCAGTGGGAAATCCGCCCTATGGGGCGGGCGCATCTTTCCTCTCGCTTCGCGCGTGGTCGTGGCGTACACGATTGCGGTCGTCTGTGGTGTTGTGTTTTCCGGGTGCCATCACGCCGCATCTGGCACGGCTGATGCCGTATATGTCGCAGTCAAAGAGGCATGGCTGCGCGATCGCATTGCGCCGGTATCGAGCAAGGTTGCGCCGGTCACTAACGGCGAAAAGCTGAAGGTGCTCGATCGTGAGCGCCGGTTCCTGCAGGTGCAGACACCGGACAACAAGACCGGCTGGATTGAAGAGCATTTTGTGATCGATCAGCCGACCTACAACGCCTTCCAGTCATTGAGCCGTGATCATGCGAAGGACCCGGTCGTCGCCACGGGTGTGCTGCGCGACGAGCTCTTCGCGCATATCTCCCCGGGTCGGGATACAGAGCGCTTTTTTCTGCTGCCGGAAGGCGACAAGCTGCAATTGCTGGAACGCGCCAGCGTTAAGAAGCTCACCCCTGAGGAAACCTACCGTGAGCAGCAGCGCAAAGCAGCAGAGCAGCGAGCAGGCGCTGCCGCCGACAGGCTGATGGAGTTGATCCAGAAGGGCAAGGGCCCGACTCCGAAGGGGCCGATCGAACTGGGCAAATTCGCGGGGCCGCCGTCAGCGCCGGACAGCGCCTTTGTTCCCACGCCGCCGCCCGTGGACCCCAACGCGCCTCCGCCGCAATACGAGGACTGGTGGCTAGTGCGCGACGCTCACGGCCGGGTGGGCTGGCTGCTGGCACGCCGCCTGGATGTGGATGTGCCGGATGAGGTAGTGCGGTACGCGGAGGGACAGAGGATTGTCGGCGCATATCTGCTCGCCAAAATTCCGGATTCGTCATCACCTTTCCCGGACGGGCAGGCCCCGGAGTACGTAATGGTGCTGAGTCCTTACCAGGACGGGTTGCCTTACGCCTACTCCCGCGTTCGCCTGCTGGTGTGGAATGACCGCAAGCATCGCTATGAAGGCGGCTTGCGCATGAACGATGTTGTCGGATACCTGCCGGTCGTCGTCGGACACGAGGTACTCGATCCGAAAGGCCTGCGGGTGCCCACCTTTACGCTGAAGCTGGGTGCGGCCGGCGCGCAGCCAGCGCTTGATCCGGAATCAGGCAGACTGCTGCCGGTGCCGACGGTAGAGATCAAGTACCGGCTGGATGGCGAGACGGTAAGGCGAATTGGACAGGGCAATGAACCGATGCCGAAGCTGGCCTCGAGTGCTCCCGCCGAGGCACAAATGCGCAAGGCGGAGCGTGCTGCGCGCCGCCATCATCGCTGATTGCACCATCGGAATCGCGGGGCTATTTCAGTAGCCGAACCTGTCCACTGGCCAGTTCATAGACCGCGCTCACTACGTCGACGCGCTTCTCTTCGACCGCCTTCGCGATCACCGGGTGTGCCTGCCGCAGCCGTTGCGCGTTGTGCCGCACATTGGCCTCAATCGCGTGGTCCAATTGGTCAGTTGGCCCCTGTCGCATCGCTTCGACTACTCCAGGCGACACGGCATCCAGCAGCATCTGGAGATGTCCGGGGAGAGGTTTGCGGTCCTTCTCGTATTGCAGTACCGCTTTTACGGCGCCGCAGTTGGTATGTCCCAGCACCATGATCAGGGGCGCGCCGAGTACTTCGACTCCGTACTCCAGGCTGGCCAGGATATCCACGTTCATGTAATTGCCGGCGACCCGGCAGATGAAGAGATCTCCCGGACCCTGATCGAAGATGAATTCAGCGGAGACTCGTGAATCGGCACAGCCGAGAATTGCAGCGATGGGGTACTGCGCCTGTGCCCGCGCGGCGCGGCCCGCGCTAAAGTCTTTCACCTCAATTTGGTTCCGCACATATCTAGCATTGCCGTCCATCAGGCGCTGAAGAGCTGTTGACGGCGGCATGGTATTCGGCATTGCCTCGAGCCCACGTGGCATCGCGGCCAACGCAGTTGCCGCAAGCGCACCCTGCAGCAGTGTCCTGCGGTTCAACGTTGGCCGCATTTCGCCTGTCCGGACTTCGCTGGGCCGCATTTCGATCATGATCGGTCTCCTCGGATGAAAGTTATCGCGGGAGAAGATTAGACCGACCGCGGCCAATTGTCTGAACTACTTCGACTTTTTATGAAAGAAGTCGCGAATGGCTGCTACGACTAGCTCCTGCTCGTCCTCGCGCAATTGCGGGAAGATGGGGAGGGCGAGCACCTCGCGAGCTGCGCGTTCGCTCTCCGGAAAGTCGCCTTCGCGATACCCAAGGGAAGCCAGGGCCTTCTGCTGATGGAGCGCGAGCGGATAGTAGACCTCCGACCCGATACCGTGCCGGGTGAGCCACGTGCGGAGCTCATCGCGGCGCGCGGCGCGGACGACGTACTGGTGGAAGACGTGGTGGGCGCGGGGATCGACCCATGGCAGGACTAAGCCGTGTTCGGGGTAGGGGCCCTGCTCGACGACTCCGGTTGCGGCGAACAGCTGGTTATAGCGCGCAGCCAGGGCGCGGCGGCGCTCATTCCACTCCTCTACGTGGCGCAGTTTCACCAGCAGGACCGCGGCCTGAAGGGTATCCAGCCGGCTGTTTCCGCCGAGCTCTTCGTGGTAGTAGCGGACCTCCATTCCGTGGGCGCGAAGGCTGCGGACGCGCCGCGCGATCGCCTCACTCGCCGTGGTGACCATGCCGGCCTCTCCGGCGGCGCTGAGGTTTTTGGTCGGGTAAAAGCTGAATGCAGCGGCCGCTCCCAGGGCTCCGGCGGGAATGTCTCCCCAGCGGGCTCCGAAGGCCTGAGCGGCGTCTTCGACAAGCATGCAATTGCAGGCCCCAGCGGCCTTGGTGAGAGCTGTCCAGTCGGCGCACTGGCCGTAGAGATGCACCGGCAGGATTGCGCGGGTGGCCGGGTGCTTCTGGAGTGCCGCGGCTGCTGCGGCAGGGTCGAGATTGCAGGTGCGCGGATCGATATCCGCCAGCACCGGGGTGGCGCCCAGCCGCAGGATGGAGCTGGCGGTCGCGAAGAAGGAGAACGCGGTGGTCAGGACCTGGTCGCCCGGTTGAACGCCGGTTGCGGCGAGGGCCAGCCAGAGCGCGTCCGTGCCCGAGCCGCATCCGATAGCGTGCGTTACTCCGCAGTGCCGGGCGGCGGCTTGCTCGAACTCGGCCACCTCGGGACCGAGGACGAAGCGCTGGCTGCGGAAGACCGCCTCGACTGCTGCCATGACCTCGGGCGCGATCTGGGCATATTCCCGCGCGAAATCGAGCAGGGGAACGGCGGGCGGGGTCAGCTCGCTGGGGCCCTGCGAAGATGGCTCGGACGTGGTAACGTTGTGCTCCGGGATCACCAGAGAAGCCTATCGCAACCCCGGGCTTATTTTCTGCATCCGACACACGTGTCTGACCGGAGTTCCGTCCGATGATTTTTTGGTGACGGTGTTCCGGCAGGTACTGACTTTTTGATGGCAAATGTCACACTGCCATGCAACGAGCGCAAAATTGCTTCACTTTGCAAGCGCTGCACGGTATCGGTTGAACGAAAATACAAGTCGCCGCCAGGCATCGGAGATCGGCACCATGGATAGTAAGCCGGCACAAAACATTCAAGACACATTTCTGAATACGGTCCGCAAGGACAAGACCCCTATCACCATTTACCTGGTCAGTGGCGTGAAGCTGACTGGCAGGATCCGCTCGTTTGACAAGTACTCGGTTCTGCTCGAAAACAACAGTCAGGAGCAGTTGATTTTTAAACATGCGATCTCGACTGTGGTCAGCAATCGTTCGGTGATGCACGATCACCGGCTGGGTCATCCCCCGGCGGCTGTGCCGCACGGACAGCCCACGCCGCTGCGGCAGGAGGCCGAATCGTAACGCGTAGGAGCGCTCTCCCCCCTCTCACTCTATGAGCAGAGCCGTACCCTCGCAACCAGTGCGGACCAACCGGTGTGTGCTGGTCTCGGTGGAGTTTTCCGGGCGTCGGCGCGCCGCATCGCGGGCCGCTGCTGCTGCCCGTGCGGCTGCTCAACCGATCGACCCGTTGGAACATCTTTCGGTTGATTCGCCTGGCACGTCTGCCGACGGCCAGCGCGGTCCGCGTCCTGCGGCATCCGCATTCGACTTCGAAGCTGGGCGCGAGGAATTCCGCGAGCTGGTGGTGAGCGCCGGCGGCGATGTGGTTGCAGAGGTGGCGCAGCGGCGGCTGGAACCGGACGCTGCCACCCTGATCGGTAAAGGAAAAATTGTAGAAGTCGCTGGGGTGGCGTCCTCGGCTGACGCCGATGTGATTCTGTTCGATCAGGATCTATCCCCGACACAGTTGCGAAATCTGGAGAATGATCTTCCCGCGCGCGTGGTGGACCGCACGCAGCTCATCCTCGATATCTTTGCCCGTCACGCGCGCACCCGCGAGGGGCACCTGCAAGTGGAACTGGCGCAGCTTGAATACATGCTGCCGCGGCTGGCCGGCCGCGGCGCGGCAATGTCACAGCTCGGCGGTGGCATCGGGACCCGCGGCCCTGGCGAGACGAAGCTGGAAACGGACCGCCGGCGTATTCAGCGGCGACTGGTGCAGTTGCGCAGCGATCTCGAGGCGGTGCGCCGCGTTCGCGGTCAGCAGCGGCAGCGCCGCGAAGCTGTACCGGTTCCCACGATCGCCCTGGTCGGTTACACCAACGCGGGCAAGAGCACGTTGTTCAATCGCCTGACGCGCGCAGATGTGCTCGAGTCCGCGCGCATGTTCGCTACCCTCGACCCCAAGTTGAAGGGGCTGATGCTGCCTTCGCGGCGCAAGATTTTGTTGTCCGATACGGTGGGATTCATCCGCGACCTGCCGCATACGCTGGTCACCTCGTTTCGCGCGACCCTCGAAGAGGTGCAAAAGGCCGAAGTGCTGATCCATGTGGAGGACGCGGCCAGCCCGATGCGCGAGGAACACCATCGCGAGGTCGATCGCGTGCTCGCAGAGTTGGACGTGAAGGGCACGAAGCAGATTCAGGTGCTGAACAAGAGCGACCTGCTGCCGGAAGCGGAACGCGCGGGGCTCTCGGCACGCTCGGACCTGATTGTGCTCTCAGCCAAGACCGGTGAAGGGATAGAGGAATTGCTGACGCGGATGGATGCGGCACTTTCCGCCGACCCTTTGGTGACGCAGACGTTGACGGTGCCGCAGAGCGAAGGCGGAGTGCTGGCCGCTCTGGGCGCTGGCGCTCGCATCTCCGACCGCATCTTCGCGGGCAGCGATGTCACTATGGTGGTGGAAGGGCCGGCATCGCTGCTCGGACGCTACCGGCGGTTCTGGGGTGGCAATGGCGCCGATTCGGGAACGAACTGAGATGAGGACTTGAGCGATTGAGCTGAGCTGCAGGGGAAGGGAAGCGGTGATACGTCCCTTCGACCCTGCGTTCAGCAGACCCGGATCGGGTCGAGATACATACCAGTGTACCCCCATTCCCGCCGCGGTCAACAACTTGTTCAGAGTTATTCTCAATGAGATGAAAGTGCTTCATCCGGCCTGTTTCCCGCGGTTTGACACCCCAAAATCGGCTCTGTTAGAACCATAGTTTCCAGACGTATTTGCCGCCATCTTCCATCCTGATGGATGGCACCCTCGGGGACTGCATTGGACCTTATCCTCCAACAATTGGCCGATCTCTTTCTGCGCTCGATCCCTACAGTCGTGCTGTTTTTGTTGCTGGTGATCTCGTACCGGCTGCTGGTCCATCGACCGTTGCTGAAGGTGCTGGCAGAGCGGCGGGAGCGCACGACCGGTGCCGTGGCGCGCGCAGAAGCGGCTATCCGCACGGCCGACGCGCGATCGCAGGAGTATGAGGCCAAATTGCGGGCCGCGCGGGCGGAGATCTTTCACGCCCGGGAGCTACGGATGCAAGCCTTGCAGCGGGAGCGCGACCGGGTGCTGGAAGAGGCACGCCATGCGTCACACGAGACGGTCCGCGGTGCGCGAGAGAGGCTCGATGCCGAGGCGGCAGAGGCACGGGCTGCGCTGGACAGCCGGGCTGACGCCCTGGCGGCGGAGATTCTACGGGTGATCGTGCCCTCTGCGAGCAGCGTCGGTGCAAGGAGTGGCTATTGATGCGGATAGGTTTCATGCGAGCTGGTTGCTGCGACGATTCTGCTCTCGGGTTCGCTGACGCCCGCGTTTGCGCAGGCGCCTGCTCCCCAGGCACAACAGCCCGCGACCGCGCACTCCGCCGCAGCCTCGAATCCATCCGCGCAACAGCAGGGCAGCAGCGACTTCATGGACAGCCGGACGGCGAATTCGCAGAATCTGGCGAAAGCCGAGCAGGAGGATGAGGAGTACGTCTTCCGGCATTCGGACTCGGTTCGCGCCTTCGCGAAGATGTTCCATCTGTCTCCGGAGAACGCGTCCATGTTCTTCTGGGCGTTCAACGCGGTTCTGCTGTTTGTCTTCGTCGGGTATTTCCTGGTAACCGGCCTGCCGAAGGCATTCCGCAGCAGGCGCCAGCAGTTGGACCGGCAGATTGTGGAGGCGCGCACCGCCACCGAAAAAGCCGAAGCACGGCTGCGTGCGGTGGAAGAGCGGCTGGGCCGGCTGGACAGCGAGATCGCCGCGGTGCGGCAGCAGGCGGAGCGGGACAGTGCCAACGATGAGGTCCGGATCAAGCAGACGATGGAAGACGAGAAGCACAAGATTGTGGCCTCGGCAGAGCAGGAGATAGCCGCCGCCGGCGCCGCAGCTGAGCGCCGGCTGCGCAAGTTCGCCGCGGAGTTGGCAGTGGATCGCGCAACCTCACGCCTGCACCTGACCGAAGGAGACGATCGCACACTGATCCAGGAGTTCGCCTCGAGTCTTGGCTCCAATGGCAGCCAGGGGAGCCGGAACTAATGGCTGATTTCGCAGCGCGCTATGCACGGGCATTCGCTGATGTTGTTCTCGGCGAGCGCATCCCTGCCGACCAGGTGAATGCACAGCTGAACGATTTCCTCTCTACGCTGGAGGGAAGCGCCGATCTGCGCCAGGCGCTCTTCAATCCCGCGCTCTCAGCCGAGGTACGGGTGCGGGTGATCGATGCACTGGCGCCCCGTCTCCAACTGGCGCGCGAGGTGCGCAACTTCCTTGCTGTGCTGCTGCGGCACGATCGTATGAGCGCCATCGAAGAGATCGTTGCGGAGTATCGAGCCGAGATGGACCGGCGCCAGGGCATCTCAGAGGTAGAGGTGATCTCCGCCCGCCGTTTGGATGATGACGAGCGCTCGCAGATGGAGCAGCAGGTGGCGCGATTGGCAGGAACCCGAGTGCGCGCGCGCTTTCGAGAGGATAATGGGCTCATTGGCGGCGCGGTGGTACGCATCGGCAGCACCATCTACGACGGTTCGGTGCGCGGGCGCCTGGATCGCATGAAGCAGGAGCTGATCGCCGGTTAACGCAAACGAAACACCGGCGCAGCGGTCACGACAAAGCCCCCACAAGCACTAGAAAGTCCCAAAGACACGAATTTCAGAGATAGACAGAGAGACGACACGAGCATGGCCAAGATCAAGGCAGACGAAATCACACAACTGCTGCGCGAGCAGATCCAGAACTACGATTCCGAGGTGCACGTCGACGAGGTGGGCACCATCATTTCCCTCGGCGACGGAATCGCTCGCATCCATGGCCTGGAGAAGGTTATGGCCGGCGAGCTGATCGAGTTTCCGCATGGCGTGGCGGGCCTGGCGATGAACCTGGATGAGAGCGAAGTTGGCTCCGTGCTGCTGGGCGACTACACAGAGCTGCGCGAGGGCGATCAGGTGAAGCGCTCCGGTCAGATCATGAGCGTGGGCGTGGGCCAGTCGCTGGTGGGCCGGGTAGTGAACGCGCTGGGTCATCCGATTGACGACAAGGGTCCTCTGGCGAACACTGAGGCTTATCCGGTGGAGCGGTTGGCTCCGGGCGTGGTGGACCGGCAGCCGGTGCGCGAGCCGATGTCGACCGGTTTGAAGGCGATCGACAGCATGATTCCGATTGGCCGCGGCCAGCGCGAGCTGATCATCGGCGACCGGCAGACGGGCAAGACCGCGGTGGCGCTCGACACCATCATCAACAACGCGAAGAACAACCTGATCTGCGTTTACTGCGCCATCGGCCAGAAGCGTTCTTCTGTGGCGCAGGTGGTGAAGACGCTGGAAGAGTATGGCGCGATGGATTACACCATCGTGGTTGCCGCGACCGCCTCCGAACCTGCGCCGATGCAGTATCTGGCGCCCTATTCGGCAACGGCGATCGGTGAGTACTTCCGCGACAACGGCAAGCACGCGCTGGTGATCTACGACGATCTGTCGAAGCATGCGACGGCCTATCGCGAGATCTCTCTGCTGCTGCGCCGTCCACCAGGACGCGAGGCATATCCCGGGGACGTGTTCTATCTGCACTCGCGGCTGCTGGAGCGTTCCTCGAAGCTGAGCGATGCCAAGGGCGGTGGATCGCTGACCGCGCTGCCCATCATCGAGACCCAGGCGGGCGACGTCTCGGCCTATATTCCGACCAACGTGATTTCAATCACCGATGGGCAGATCTATCTGGAAACCGATCTGTTCAACTCCGGCGTGCGGCCGGCGGTGAACGTTGGACTGTCGGTAAGCCGTGTCGGCGGCGCCGCGCAGATCAAGGCGATGCGGCAGGTGGCCGGCACGCTGAAACTGGACCTGGCGCAGTATCGCGAGTTGGCGGCCTTCGCGCAGTTTGGCTCCGATCTCGACAAGGTGACGCAGAACCAGCTCAACCGCGGTGTGCGCCTGACTGAGCTGCTGAAGCAGCCGCAGTTCTCACCGCTGCCGACCGAGAAGCAGGTGGTGATCATCTTTGCCGGCACGAACGGCTACCTGGACGACCTGAAGGTAGAGGACATCCGCGGCTTCGAAGAGGGTCTGTACAAGTATCTCGACTCCGGACAGTCGCAGTTACTGAAGGACATCATCGAGAAAAAGACGCTTGACGACGACCTGAAGAACCGCATCAAGGCCGCGCTGAAGGAGTACAAGGAGAACTACGTCGCAGAGCATCAGGAAGCGAAGCTGAAGGAATCGTCCGTCCAGCCGTTGAGCGAACAGGACAAGAAGAAGGCAGCAGAAGATCAACAGCAGAAGGAAGTAGCGGCAAAGGCCTAACCAACGATGGCAAACGTCCTCGATCTGAAACGGCGCATCCGCAGTGTGAAGAACACGCGCCAGATCACCAAGGCCATGAAGATGGTCTCGGCGGCGAAGCTGCGCCGCGCGCAGGAGCGGGCTGTGACGGCGCGGCCCTACGCGCAGATGATGGCCAGCGTCATCCGCTCGCTGATGCGCCGCATCGATGTCTACAACCCGGAAACGGGTGAAGTGCGGCACCCGCTGCTGGCGCCGCGCGAAGAGAAGAACGTGTTGCTCGTCGTGGTCTCCGGCGACAAGGGTTTCGCCGGTGCTTTCAACTCGAACATCATCAAGGCTGCGACGCGGTTCATCACCGCACAGAACGGCGAGCAGGGTCGCAACGTCGATATCGAAACCATTGGCCGTAAGGCGCGTGATCTGTTCCGCCGCCGCTATCCGGCAGCGAAGGTGACACGGGATGCTGCCGAGGACGATCAGCAGCCTGCCAGCGAGCAACTGGAAGGCATGTCGCTGGAGAGTGAGCTGGAAGAGAAACCACTGGTGCGTCGTCGAGAGGAACGGTCCGCGCCTATCGAAGTGACCGGCGATCATCCCGGGATGCTGGAGAAGCTGCGCTTCGATGCCGTGGCCGAGATCGGGCAGGATATCGTGGACCGCTACGTCAGCGGCGAGATCGATGCGGCCTATGTGGTGTTCAACGAGTTCCGCTCGGTGATTTCTCAACGTGTGGTTGTGGAGCGACTGGTGCCTTTGGCTGAGCCTGGAGAGCACGAGATCGCGCAGGCTGAGGAGCTCTCAAAAGAGGAGCGCGAGCGCGCGGGCGAAGCGGCACTGAGTGCGGGCGTGAGTCTGGAAGAGCCGGATACGCACGAGGCTGATGAAGAGGCACAAAAGTTCGGCACTGCCGATGTGGATTACATCTACGAGCAGCCGCCTGAAGAGATGCTGCGCAGTCTGCTGCCGCGCTTTGTCGCGACGCAGCTCTATCGCGGCATGCTGGAGTCGGTCGCTTCCGAGCACGCGGCACGCATGACGGCGATGGATTCGGCTTCCAACAATGCCTCAGACATGATTGACTCGCTCACGCTGACCATGAACCGCGTGCGCCAGGCCGCGATCACCAAGGAAATTATCGAGATTGTGAGCGGCGCTGCCGCTTTATAAAGACGAACGGAGTGCATCGCATGGCGATGCGATGAAGACAGGACGATATGGCACAGATGAATGAGACACATCGCGACGCCGTGCAGGGCATGGGCGAAGGGCAGGACGAAGGCGCGCAGTATCGGGGAGCGAATAGCACGCCGGGCAAGCAGAATGTCGGCAAGGTGGTGCAGATCTCCGGCCCCGCCGTCGACGTGCAGTTCGATGAAAAGACCATGCCGTCGATTTATCAGGCGCTGCGCGTGGTGAGCGATGGCTTCAACGTTCCGTCGAAGATCAACGTCATCCTCGAAGTGCAACAGCACATCGGCGAAGGGCGCGTGCGTTGCGTCGCCATGGAATCGACGGAAGGCATGGTGCGCGGCATGAAGGTGATCGACACGGGCGGTCCGATCACTGTGCCAGTGGGCATCCCCACGCTAGGCCGTGTGCTCAACGTGATCGGCCTTCCGGTAGACGAGCTTGGGCCGGTCAACGCCAAGGAGATGCGGCCGATCCACCGCCAGGCGCCCTCCTTCGAAGAGCAGGCGACCTCAGAAGAGATGTTCGAGACTGGCGTGAAGGTCATCGATCTGATCCAGCCATTCCTCAAGGGCGGCAAGATCGGTCTCTTCGGCGGCGCTGGCGTGGGCAAAACGGTTGTCATTCAGGAACTGATCAACAACGTTGCGTCGAAGCACGGCGGCGTCTCGGTATTTGCCGGTGTGGGCGAGCGTACGCGCGAAGGTACAGACCTGCTGCTCGAGTTCCAGGAGTCCGGTGTTATCGACACCAAGAACCGCGAGAAGTCGAAAGCTGCGCTGGTCTATGGCCAGATGACGGAGCCGCCCGGTGCGCGTCTGCGCGTGGCGCTGACCGGACTCACGATCGCGGAGTACTTCCGTGACGAGCAGGGTGCGGACACGCTGCTGTTCATCGACAACATCTTCCGCTTCACGCAGGCTGGTTCCGAGGTGTCGACGCTGCTCGGCCGCATGCCTTCAGCGGTGGGCTATCAGCCCAACCTGGCCACCGAAATGGGCGAGCTGCAGGAGCGCATCACCTCCACCAAGCGCGGCTCCGTCACCTCCGTGCAGGCTATCTATGTGCCCGCCGACGATTTGACCGATCCGGCTCCAGCCACCACCTTTGCCCACCTTGACGCGACGACCGTGCTCTCGCGTCCGCTGTCGGAGCTGGGCATCTATCCTGCGGTCGATCCGCTGGCCTCCAGTTCGCGCATCTTGACGGCGCGGGTAGTAGGCCAGGAGCACTACGATGTCGCCCAAGGTGTAAAGCGCATCCTGCAGCGCTACAAGGACCTGCAGGACATCATCGCCATCCTCGGCATCGACGAGCTTTCGGAAGAAGACCAGCTGACGGTGAAGCGGGCGCGCAAGGTGCAGCGCTTCCTATCGCAGCCTTTCCATGTGGCCGAGGTTTTCACGGGATCGCCTGGCAAGTACGTCAAGGTCGCGGACACGGTGCGCTCCTTCAAGGAGATCATCGAGGGCAAGCATGACAGCATTCCCGAGCAGGCCTTCTACATGAAGGGCGCGATCGAGGACGTGCTGGAAGCGGCGCAGAAGCTGCAGGAAGTGAACGCCTAGACCGATGGCTGATCAGGCACAAACCGGAAAGTTGCAGGTGCGGCTGGTCACACCGGACCGGGAATTGGTCGACACATCTGCCGATTCCGTGGAGCTGCCAGGCCGCACGGGCTACCTCGAGGTGCTCTACGGCGCTGCACCGCTGCTTACCGAACTCGGTACTGGTCTGATGACCATCCACGGCGGCGGCGACAGCAACGATCGCTACTACGTCGCGTGGGGCTTTGCCGAAGTGCTGCCGAACCGGGTCACTGTTCTGGCGGAGAGTGCGGTGAAGCCGGAGGAGATTGACGCTTCGGGAGCACAGCGCGAATATGAGCGCGGCCAGAAGATGTGGGACAAGGCTGGCGAAGATCCCGCACAGTATGAGCGCGCCAACGAGCTGATGCACGACGCGCAGTCACGGATGGATGCCAAGGGCGGCGTGCGCTAATCCTCTCCAGCGCGTCATTGTTGAGAAAGGCCGGCATCGCCGGCCTTTTTTTGTTGTCCTACAATGCATCGCGAGGCTGGATCGCTGGTCTACTTGCTCCGGTCGTATTCGTTCCTCAGGGAGTGCGCAATGAAATTGACCCAATGGCTGCTCTTTCTAGGGCTGCTGGCACCGGCTGCCGGCGCTGACGCACAGCAAACCAATCCATCACCCCCTGCTCTGCCGCGGACGCTGGAGCCTTCGTTTGAACTGCGCAATCTGGGCACTCTCCGGAACCTGCTGGTCCAGTATCACGATTGCACCGGCGGCTATGGATGCTACGCCGATGATCTGCGGGCACAGACTGACCGCGCGCAGGCCGTGCTGGCAGAAAGGGTGCGGGCCCGTAAGGCCAATGAGCGTCTCGGTATCGTCTTCGATATTGACGAGACCGTGCTTTCGAACTGGAAGGAGCTGATGAAGCTAAATCTCGGCTTTTACCAGCCGCTGGAGGACGAGTGGGAGCGTTCTGAGCAGGCCGAAGCCATCCCGGGCTCGGTGGGGCTGTACAAGCAGGCAGTGGCGTCCGGTGTGACCGTGTTCTTCATTACCGGACGGCCGGATGCGATGCGTGAGGCGACGGCGGCCAATCTCCGCGACCAAGGCATGACGGAATGGAAGGAGCTGGTACTGCGCTCTAAGGAAGAGCAGAACGAGACTGCGGTCGTATACAAATCCAGTGAGCGCCGGAAGATCATCGCGCAGGGGTACACGCTCATTATGAGCGTTGGCGATCAGTGGAGCGATCTGGACGGCGAGCCTCGCGCCGAAGTCTCCGTGAAACTACCGAACCCGTTCTATTTCATACCTTGAAATCAGCGATCGGCCCATTTTTCTTTTTCAGCTGACAAGCATCCGTCACGACGACAATCGTCATACTTGCTCAGTCTCGAGATCCTAGGTCATGCGATTGCCTTCAGCAAGGTTGCGCGAGTGGCGCCCCCTAACAAGTGCGAGCGGTCTGTTAACCGATTAGTTACTCTGATATGTAACCACGATGGAATTCCCACAGCCCGCCCCTATTTTTTGTAGGAACGTCCTTGCTTCTTTGCGCCCGGAGAGCTTACAACGTTGCGTTCGTCGGACCTGACAATCCGCCGGACACGAGCGAGATTCTTCGCAATCTAACAAGGAGCATTCCCCTTGAGAAAATCTGTTCTCACCAGGCTGTCCGCCGGCATTGCCATTGCAGCCTGCCTTCCCCTCGCGTCGCTGGCTCAGTCCTCCAGTGATGCCGCCAAGACACAAGCGCCCAAAGGCAAATACACCGTGCTGGCACCGCGACTCTATTCCGAGCAGGTGATGCCTCGCGCGTCGAGCCAATCACTGCAAACCTGGAATGGATCGTACAGTTACAGCGGCACGAACTACACCTACAACATGGTGGGCGCCGCGCCCTCCACCAACAGCTCAGTTTCCATCCCGGTCTACATCATCCCGGTGAAGATCATCGTGGGGAGAAAGGGGAGACAGTCCACATTCGATCCCGCTCATGTCCTGTCGAATGGAAATTCCGTGACTCAGAACACAGTCGACTCGCCGCTATTTACATCGAGCATTGATTACAAGCTGGGCTCGATCGATGTGGGCACCACACAATACATTGACGCATACCAGCGCGCGAACTTCTGGGGAACCGTCAGCAGCCACACCAACTCGCATCTGCTGCTCGGCAATCCCACGGTGCTTCCGGAAAAGACGCTGACTGTTCCTACAAGCTATGGCAAGACCGGCTCGCCGTTCGGTTTCACCGCAGGGCTGGTGGACATCAACTGGTTCGACGCACAGTTGCCGAACATCATCGCCGCGGAGGGCATCCAGCCCAATGCGTTGCCGATCTTCCTCACTTATGACGTCTATCTGACGCAAGGCGGTAGCTGCTGCATCGGCGGCTATCATTCGGCCGAAGGCAACTCGAGCAATCCTCAGGCATACGCTGAAGCCACCTACGTGGATCACCCAGGCGATTTTTCGCAGGACGTTTCGGCGCTGTCGCATGAGATCGGCGAATGGGCAGACGATCCGCTGGTGGCGGACCCGAATGGCAACCAAACCCCGTGCGGCATCCTGGAGAACGGCGATCCGCTCGAAAACACGGCGAACTATGGCGATTACGCCTACACCCAGAACGGCTTCACTTACCACCTGCAGGACCTGGCGATGATGCCGTATTTCGGCGCACCCGCGAGTACCTCGGCTAACGGCTGGTTCAGCTTCCACCATGCTTCGCTTGGCGTCTGTTCAAACGGGTCCTGACGCTCTCCGCATCCTCTGCATCCTCCGCATTGGTCAAAGCCCGCCAGCTACTCTGGCGGGCTTTGACTTGCAGGCGCCGTGGTATTGTTCACTGCATTACTTCTCGTCCCTTCGGAGACTCAATTGATGGCATTTCGATCTGTCCGCCTGATGACGGCGTTCGCAGTAGCAGCACTGTATGCAGCATTGCTCCCGGCTACCTGGGCTCAGGAAAAATCGGATGCTCCCAACGAAGATTATGTGAAGACGCATTACACGAAATACGAATACCGCATTCCCATGCGGGACGGTGTGCGGCTCTTCACCTCCGTATATGTGCCGAAGGACCAGTCGCACGCGTGGCCGATCATGATGGACCGCACGCCCTACTCGGTCGCGCCCTACGGCGAGGATCAGTACAAGAAGCAACTTGGACCCTCCGATGAGTTCGAGAAGGCCGGCTACATCTTCGTCTATCAGGATGTGCGCGGGCGCTACATGTCTGAAGGGAAGTTCATTGAAATGCGGCCGCACATCGATGACAAAAAATCGAAGACCGACGTCGATGACAGCTCGGACATGAGCGATTCAGTGGACTGGCTGCTGGCCCACGTGCCGGACAACAATGGCAAGGTTGGCATCTGGGGCATTTCGTATCCGGGCTTCTATACCTCGGCCAGCATCATCGACTCGAATCCGGCGATCAAAGCGGCCAGCCCGCAGGCGCCCATGACCAATCTCTTTGAAGGAGACGATGCGTATCACGGCGGCGCCTTCATGCTCGCGGCCAACTTCGGCTTCTACACTTTCTTCAAGCCGTTTGACCAGCCGATGACGCCGGCACAGGTGCCGCACGACCGCTTCGAAATGGGTACTCCGAACTCGTACGAGTTCTATCTGAAGGCGACGCCGACATCACTGCTGGACACGCGTGACTTGAAGGGCTCGAGCCCGCTCTTCTCCGATCAGCTTTACCACAATACGTTTGACAGCTATTGGAAGGCGCGCGATCTGTCGCAGCACATGCACAACGTGCATTGCGCCGTGATGACCGTTGGCGGCTGGTATGACGCCGAGGACCTGAGCGGTCCATGGCGGACCTGGCGAGCCATCGAGAAGGCAAACCCCGGCACCACAAACACGATTGTGGAGGGACCCTGGGTGCACGGCGGCTGGGCGCGCGACGATGGCGAGTCTCTTGGCGACATTCCCTTCAACGCGAAGACCAGCGAGTTCTTCCGCAAGGAGATCCAGTTTCCCTTCTTTGAGTATTACCTGAAGGGCAAGGGCGAGGTGCCGCCCGAGGCCTACATGTTTGAGACGGGAACGAATGTGTGGCGCAAGTATCCAAGCTGGCCACCACCGGGCGCGCAGCCGAAGATGCTCTACTTCCACACCGACGGCAAGCTCTCATTCGATGCGCCTGGCAGCGATAGCGGGAAGGGCTATGACGAGTACGTGAGCGATCCGATGCATCCCGTGCCCTTCGTCCCTTACACCACAGACACTGTGCCGCAACGCTATATGGTGGAGGATCAGCGCTTCGCCTCCACGCGGCCGGATGTGCTGGTGTACGAGAGCGATCCGCTGACGGAAGATGTCACCATCGCGGGGCCGATCACGCCAAAGCTGAAGGTCGCCTCCAGTGGCACGGACTCCGATTTCGACGTGAAGCTGATTGACGTTTATCCCAATGATTATCCGGATCCGGAAGGCACAAGCTCGGGGAATAAGCGTGTCCTCGGCCCGCCGCCACTGCATATGGGCGGCTATCAGGAGATGCTGCGCGGGGAGCCGATGCGCGCCAAGTTCCGCAACAGCTGGGAAAAGCCGGAGCCATTGACGCCGGGCAAGGTCGCCGATCTGGAGTTCGAGATGCCGGACCTGGATCACACCTTCCGCAAGGGCCATCGCATCATGGTGCAGGTGCAGAGCTCGTGGTTTCCGCTGACCGACCGCAACCCGCAGACGTTTACAGACATCCCACACGCCAAGCCCGAGGACTTCAAAAAAGCCACCGAGCAGGTGTATCACTCCGCTGCGGAACCGAGCGGGGTTCAGGTCATGGTGCTGCCGCAGCCGTAGGTCATCAGGCCGGCAGGAACAGCGCCAGGTTACGTGATTCGTTGCCTGCCGCTGTTGTCAAATGAAGTAGCAGGTGCACAAAACCGGATCAACCGGTAGCATGGACGATTGCGGGGCCGTTAACAGCATGCTCCGACCGCTGCTTCCAGGGGATACGCTCGCGCGCATAATGCAGACTCGGACCGAAGAGCAGCAGGTGAAGAGTGCGGCCTTAGCCGCTGTCGGAATTACGGACCGCGGGCGCATGCGCCGCGCAAATGAAGACTTCTTCGTAATGCGGCCGGAGGCAGGCGCATTCGTAGTTTGCGACGGCATGGGTGGCGCTGCCGCTGGCGAAACTGCAAGTCATTTGGCGGCGGAAACCGCCGCTGCCGCAATGGCCAAGGCGAAGCCGGGAGCAGCGGCCATTCGCGAGGCAGTGCAGCTGGCCAACAGCGCGGTCTTCGAGCGGGCCCGGCAGGACCGCCGGCTGGAAGGCATGGGAACGACGCTGGTGGCCCTTTCTGTGACCACCGACACTGCATGGGTAGGGCACGTTGGCGACAGCCGCTGCTATCGCTGGCGCGCCGGCACGTTGCAACGCCTGACGCAGGACCACTCCCTGGTGGAAGAACAAATTCGTATTGGCCGCATGACGCATGAGCAGGCGCGCCGCTCGCCCATGCAAAATGTGATCACGCGAGCGATCGGGACCCGCGGCGAAGTGGTCCCGGACGTCCAGGAGCTGGAATTGCAGCGGGACGATCTTTTTCTGATCGCCTCCGACGGGCTGACCCGCGAGCTGACCGATGCTGCGATTGCCGGGATTCTGGAGGCCGCAAATCGAGATTTGCAGGCCACCTGCACCGCGCTGATTGCAGCTGCCAATGCCGCCGGTGGACGCGACAACATCACTTGCATGCTGGTGCGTGCGGGCGCCTAGAGCGGATTTCCCATTGCTATGCATCACCGAGTTCACCGCAGAGCGGCTTTTCTTAACGGAAAAGCCGCGCAATCTTTCTTGGCTTCGGTGTACACCTATGGGAAATCCGCTGTAGCCCTCAGGGTGACGAGGTCCCGTTGGCCGTTCGAAGCTTTCGATTTTGTGCGATACAGCCGGTGTAGGTTGCAAGGAAGCGCGTCCGCAGGCTGCGATATTGCTCGATGGTCGTGAAGCGGCGCGTCAGCGGCTCCTGATTGAGCAGATAGACGCTGGTGGCTATGTGGCGCGCATTATCGAAGAGCAGGTAAAAGCCAAGCGTGCCGCCCTTGAGTCCGGTGCGGTCAAGGCCATGTATCTCGAGATCGTGCATGGTGCTTGGCAGGTTCTTATTAGGCATGGTGTCGTGATCCGCTGTGAGCATGGCGGCAATCTCATCGAGCAGGTTCTGTTTTGCTGTGGTCCAGGTAGCCTCCGGCAGCACCTCCGGCTTCACATTGGCGAAGACGTCTCCGCCAACTCCGTAGGCGAACATGATGCGGCGTCCAGCCAGCATTTGAATGACCTTCGGCCCTTCGCTGGTGTTGATGGTGCGCTGCTGCTGGCCGGGCGGAAGCGGATCGATCTTCGCAATCTGCAGTCCATCATCGAAGCTGCAGGACTCGTAGTCATGCAGCGCGGTCGTATCTGCTGGGGACGCGGTCTGGGCGATCTCGGAGGCGTTCTGTGCCGGCACAGCGGGAGTAGACAGCAGGATCGCAATCGCGAAAGGCAGCAGGCGCATGGGAGGCAAGGGCAGTATACCGGGCGGCCTGCGCGACACGCCGGGCGACGTCGCTCATTTAGAATCAGCGTGTGGCGAACGCAAGCGCACTAACCTTTCAGGAACTCCTTTTCAACCTGCAGACCTTCTGGGCGGCCCGTGGCTGCGTGCTGCAGCAGCCATACGATGTGGAGGTGGGCGCCGGCACCATGTCGCCTGAGACATTCCTCCGTGTGCTCGGGCCGCGGCCCTTCCATGTGGCATACGCGCAGCCCTCACGCCGTCCAGCGGACGGACGCTACGGTGAGAATCCGAATCGTCTCTACAAGCACACGCAGTTCCAGGTGATCCTGAAGCCGCCGCCGGAGCGTGTGCAGGAGTTGTATCTCGAGTCGCTGGCGGCGATGGGCATTGATCTGCACGAACACGACCTGAAATTCGAAGAGGACAACTGGGAATGGCCTGCGGGCGGCGCATGGGGCGTCGGCTGGCAGGTGATGCTGGACGGTCTGGAGATCACGCAGTTCACCTACTTCCAGCAATGCGGTGGGCAGGAATTGGATCCAATTTGCGCTGAGCTTACCTATGGGCTCGAGCGCATCGCGGCATTTCTGCAGGATGTGGATTCGATCTATGACATCGTATGGGCGCGCGATCCGCTGACGCAGCGCGCGATCACCTATGGCGAGGTGCGGCTGCAGGAAGAGGTGCAGTTCTCCGCATACAACTTTGAGCACGCGGATGTCGCGAAGCTCTGGGAGCATTTCCGCCTTTATGAGCAGGAGTGCCAGGCGCTGCTTGCGCTGGTGCGCGAGGACGAGGCGACCCGCAAAGAGCGCGAGCGCGTGCCGGTGCTTGCGGCCTACGATCTGTGCCTGAAGTGTTCGCACCTCTTCAATCTGCTGGATGCGCGAGGCGCGGTGAGTGTGACGGAGCGCGTCGGGATTATCGGGCGCATCCGCAACCTGACTGTTGGAGTGGCGCGCGCCTATGCCGCGACACTCGCTACGCAAACTGCAGGGCAGGCTGCCTGAGGCTGACGAGAGGAAAGAGCATGGCAGAGTTCCTGTTTGAAATTGGATTGGAAGAGATTCCTGCGCGCATGATCGCCAGCGCGGAGCAGGAGTTGGCTGCGCGCTTGAAGAGCATGCTGGCGGCAGAGAACCTGCTGACAGGCGAGGCCGATGTGCGCAGCTATGCCACGCCGCGACGGCTGGCGGTTACGATCTCCGGCATTCTTGAGCGACAGCAGGATGTGACCGAGCGGTTAACCGGTCCCGCCTGGAAGGTGGCCTTCAAGGACGGACAGCCGACGCCGGCCGCGCATGCCTTTGCCAAAAAAGCTGGTCTGACAGTCGAAGCGCTGGTGAAGCACACGACCCCCAAAGGCGAATATGTGTCGGCCACGGTGACGAAGGCTGGCCGCAGTGCGGCGGAGATCCTGATGGAGAAAGTGCCCATTGAGCTGGGGAAGATCTACTGGCCGAAGAGCATGTACTGGCGGCCGGGCAAGCCCGAGCGCTTTGTGCGGCCGGTCCGATGGATGGTCGCGCTGCTCGACTCGGCGGTGGTGCCGGTGGAGTTCGGCGGCAAGGTTGCTGGCAACGCGACCTATGGACATCGGGTGCTGTATGGCGACGCGCCGGTGACGATCACGTCGCCTGCGGAGTATGCGGCGAAGCTGGAGGCGGCGCATGTCGTCGCCGACGTGAGCCTGCGGCGGGAGAGCATTCGCAAGGCGCTGGATCGCGGGACCAGGACCGTAGAGGGCGCGCGCTGGCGCGAAGACGCGCCACTGGTCGAAACCGTGACCCAGCTTACGGAATGGCCGAGCGTGGTGCTGGGCACCTTTGAGCGCGAGTATCTCGAGCTGCCGGATGAGGTATTGGTGACCGTAATGCGCGATCACCAGAAGTACTTCGCGGTAGACGACGGGGGCGGCAAGCTGGCGCCGCACTTCCTGGCGGTGCTCAACACGCAGGTGGATGCGGCGGGCGAGGCGGTCATCCGCCACGGCAATGAACGCGTGCTGCGTGCCCGCTTCAACGACGCGCGGTTCTTCTGGAGTTTCGACCAGAAGACGCCGCTTGCCGAGCGTGTGGAGCTGCTGAAGGCCGTGACCTTCCAGAAGGACCTGGGCAGCTATGCAACCAAGACAGAGACGAACCTCCGACTCGCATCAGCGCTCGCGACGACGCTAGTGGCTCGCGGCATTACCGTGGATGAGCCTGCGCTGCTGACCGCGACGCGACTGGCGAAGGCAGATCTGACGGCGGAGCTGGTGAAGGAGTTTACCGAGCTCCAGGGCGTGATCGGCGGACTCTACGCGCGCGCGGAAGGTCTGGGCGAACGCGTGGCGCAGGCGATTTATTGGCAGTATCGCCCGGCTGCGGCCGACGATGCGATTCCGCCGACAGTCGAAGGTCAACTGCTCGGACTCGCCGACCGCATGGCGACGATTGTGGATATGTTCGCGCTGGGACTGGAGCCGACGGGATCGAAAGATCCGTTCGCGCTGCGCCGCGCAGCCAACGGAGTGATTCGCATTCTTGCTGAATCCGGTTTGCCACTGAAGCTGAGCGAGCTGGAGCGGCTGGCAACGAGCTCCCGAGCAGGATGCGCTGGCCGAGACCTCGACCTCTGCCGTTGCCGCGTTCTTCCGCGAGCGGCTCGACTTCTACCTGCGCGAGGTGATGGGGTACAGCTATGACGTCGCGAAGGCGGTGCTGGCCGCCGGTGGCGACGATGTTGCCGATGCTATCGCGCGCGCGCAGGCTCTCACGGAAGTGCGCGCATCGGATAGCGAAGGACACCTTGCGGCGATTTCGGCGGCGTTCAAGCGCATCCAGAACATCCTGCGGCAGGCGCGAGAGAAGGGCGAGTCCTATGATACAGCGGCGGTTGCAAATGCGCTGGTCGAACCAGAGGAGCGCGCATTGCATGAGCAATTCAACGTGGTTGCGCCCGAAGTGGAGACGCTGCGTGCGTCGCGTCGCTACGCTGAAGCCTTCGGCCGCATTGCGACACTGCGACCCACGGTGGATTCGTTCTTCGACAAGGTGATGGTGATGGCGCCGGATGCGACGCTTCGCCGCAACCGTCTTTCGCTGATTGCTGAAGTCGCTGGGCGTTTTTCGAGCATTGCGGACTTCTCTGAGATCGTCACGAGCTGAGGGATCGTCACGAGCTGAGGGCTCTAATTGTCACAGGCTGAAGGCTTCAGTTTGTGGGGAGCAAATTTCATGCTGCGGATTTGGGTATGATGGTCGGCCATATGGCACTTTCTACTCGACGGCAATTTCTGCAAACGAGTGCGGCGGTTTCCGCTTGCGCTTTGATGACCACCCACCCCGTCCTGGGTTTGCCCTTCGGGCTGCCGCTCGGGCTCGAACTCTACTCGGTGCGCGATATGCTGCCGAAGGATTATGCCGGCACCCTCAAGAAGGTGGGGGCGCTTGGCTACCGCGACGTGGAGGCGGCCGGCTACTTCGGTCACTCGGCTGCGGACGTGAAGGCGGCCATGGCGGCCGCGGGGCTGCGCTGCGTCAGCGCGCACTACTCGACGGATCTACTCTCGAAGACGCTTGACGACATCATCGCCTTCCACAAGGTGCTTGGGGCGGAGTACATCCTGTGCTCTTATCCGGGGCACAAGAACCCGCCTGCGAAGGGCGGCGAGCATAGCTTCACGCTAGAGGACTGGCACTGGAACGCAGAGCAGTTCAACCGCTGGGGCGCGAAGGTGAAGGCGGCGGGATTCCGCTTCGGATATCACAATCACACACCGGAGTTTGTCGTGGTGGATGGAGTGACTCCCTACGACGAACTGATGAAGCTCACTGATCCCGCACTGGTGACCTTCGAGATGGATTGCGGCTGGGTGTTTGTGGGCGGCGGCAATCCGGTTTCGTATCTGCACAAGTATCCCAATCGCATCTCCATGCTGCATATGAAGGACTTCAAGAAGGCAGCCCAGCCCTTCTCAGCGAGCGCTCCGCCAGTTCCCACCGAGCTGGGCCGCGGCACGATCGATTACCGGCCGATCGTCGCGGCGGCGAAGAAGGGCGCGATCAAGCACTACTTCGTGGAGCAGGAGGCATTCGACGTTCCGTGGGAAGAGTCGCTCCGGATTGACGCCGAGTATCTGAAGTCGCTGTAGGTGTAGCAGCGCGCTCCATCGAGAGACCGACGAAGCCGGCGGATTTCTGCCGGCTTCGTCGTTTGTCTACCGCGTTGGCTGCGCTCGCCCCGGTGGGTGCTTGCGGGCTGTCTAGTCCTTCTAGATAGATAGGGTTCGTATCTTCGGACGGCACCTATAGATGGGTTATTGGAGTTTTTGCTTGACAACCTGAGCGCTCCGCCAGAAGACTCTATCCACCAAAATGCGACTATCGCAGGTGTTTCATGAGCTCAGCTCAGGTATTCGCTCGACCGTCCTTTCAGGAGTCAGCGGCTGCGCCAGCTTCGCCGTCGCATCCCGCAGCCGGGGAGCTCTACAAACAATCTGAAACGACTCGCCTGCTCTGCGCCGCCGCGTATCTTGACCGCAAGTTCCGCGAGGTCGTGGTCAAGTATTGTCTCGACAATCGGCATCGTGCCTTTGGTGCTTGTTTCGGTGTAAATATTCCCACGGTGGTGCGGCACTGCCGGCGCGCAAAGCGGATCTTTGGCAAGAGAACACTATTCTTGTTTCTTCCAGGCCTCATTGCCTGGATTGCGCTCCTCACCTTTATGGGCACCCCGGACGAACAGGCAGCGGCGTTGGGATGGCTGACAATTGTCTATCTCCTCTCTTTCGGCATCTGCCTCTACTTCGAATCCCGTGCTCGCGCGATTGTGACCCGCAACTTCATGCGGGGTAACTTCGATCCCGAGAAATCTTTGGGCGCGAACGACATCTCTGTCGACTCCATCAGAGCTGCCGAGGTGGGTAACACTGTGATCTACAGCGGGTTCAGTCCGTTCGTGGGTTCGGGCGAGAGCATCGGCGCGTGGTCGTTTGCTTTGGACCTCCGCAAGCGTGCAAATCCGACGCCAGTAAATTCAGGCAACGGGAGCAATCCGTCGGCTGAACTGTCCGCCATTGAACTTGAAAACATCAGTCTTGAAACTCTGTACGCTCGTATAGCACGGGATATCAGCGCCATAGGTCTGGACCGTGTTACCGTCCACGACAAGCTCTATGTTAACGGGCAAGATATACGCGATGACACACGGTTCCTATCGCATCCCTTGGATCGGCCGCGGAATACAGTAGACGACCAGGTCGTCACGGACGCGATGTTTAGGCAACAGGAGAAGCAGCTTCGCCATTATCGTTGCATCCGCGTCGTAGATTGGAGTGGCGAGTTGGTGCTTTCAATTTTCCTGCGCTTCTCCAAGCTCGGTCATAATCTTTTCGCTGAAGCGAGCTATTTCCTGCTTACCCCGATCGCGGAGCGCTTTCGCGCGGTGGACTCCATGAGTCCTCATTTCAGATTCAGGCGCTTCGTTCAGTTCGTCTTCGCGACCGCGATCAAAACACCCTTTCTTACCCTGTGGGCTCCTTTCGGCCTGTTGTGGCAAATCTTCGATGCATTTCACCGGTGGTCTGCACGACGTCAAGAGGATGAGCTCATACGCGAGAATCCTGCGTTTGACTACGGTGCGGCCTTCTCCATTCGCCAATGGACGAGTTCCAATGCGTACCGCCGCTATTTCCAGCGTCTGGACAAGGAGATGTATCTCAAGGTTCTCGAGAAGAACATTCTGGATTCGATTCTCACTTTTCTCGAGGAGCATGACGTGGACGTGTCCGAGCTGAAACAGAGGCAGACCATGATTCTCAACCAGGGAGTCATCCTCTCAGGAGGAAACATGACGACCGAAAACCTCTCTGTAGGAGTAGGCGCCAAGGTGGAGAACGTAACCCAGAGGATCACGCAGTTCGCGGCGAAGGCAGGTATGCCAAGCAAGCAGCCGGCCTGACCGAAGGACGAAGGGGGAGGAATGGCATACACGCGCAACGAGGGAATTGTAGTGAGCGGTGGCACATTCAATGCCACAAACGCCGTTGCGGGCAGGAACGCTCAGATCAATCAGACAGGGGCGGGTCAATCCGACGCCCTGAAGGAAGCTCAGAATCAAATCACTCTACTTCTGCAATCGCTGGAAAAACACGGGGATCAAATTCCTAACCACGAGGAAGTGACGCAGGCGGCACAGAGTATGAAAGAAGAGCTCCACCAGGAGAAGCCAAACCGTCTGACGCTCAAGTCTCTGTTGAACGGCATAGCCGAGTCCGTAAAGTCGGCGAGTGGAGTGGCCATCGCCGTTGAAGGATTGAAGGCAGCCATAACAGCACTGACTGGATAGGCAGCGGCTAACGTCGAATTCACAAACTTGATCCCAAAAATAAGCCTCTCGGTTAGAGAGGCTTATTTTGCGAACGTTCTGTAACCGTGACTATATCCGTCAGAATGGGATGTCGTCGTCGGTGATGCCGGTGTCGCCGTAGTCGGGGGCGGGCTGCTGGGCGTAGCCGCCGCTCTGAGCACCGCTGCTCTGGCGGCTGCCGCTGTAGCTTCCGCCGCCTTCGCCGTCGCCACGTCCGGAGAGCAGGGAAATGTCGTTGACGATGACCTCGGTTTTATACCGTTTCTGGCCGCTGGTTTTATCGTCCCAGGAAGAGGTGCGCAGGCTCCCTTCCACGTAGAGCTTGGCGCCTTTCTTGACGTAATCGCGAATGATCTCCGCCACTTTTCCAAAGGCGACGAGATTGTGCCATTCCGTGCGATCCTGCCACTCGCCACCTTTGTCCTTGAAGCGGTCGGAGGTGGCAAGTCCAAACTTCGCGACAGCGGCGCCGCTGGGCAGGAAGTTCACCTCGGGGTCTTTGCCTACATTGCCCAGCAGAATTACTTTGTTGACGCTCTTTGCCATGGTTCTTTCCTTCGTATTTGACTAAGAGCGGAATTCCCAGTGCTCTCGTTTCCTAGTGAGTCTCGGTGCGGCTTTTCTTAACGGAAAAGCCGCGTTCACAGCGTCGGCTCCGGCCGATGTTGCGGGAATTCGCTCAAACGACGAGCATAGCAGAGGTCACGTTACCTTACCCCCTCCCCCTCCGGTCCCGGAGGGGCGGTGGGGAACTTCTCTTGAATCAGCGGGTTAGGGTCTCTCCCGTGAGCTAAATTCGTCCAGCCAAAGGAGTTATTCGCAAATTCGTCTTACCGTTGGACTTAGAGGCTGCCTCGGAGTCGCGTGTCCGCGAATGAGCGATGACCTAATTCCATGCTAGCGAATTGAGTGGGGTGATTTGGCATAAATTTGCTGGTGCCGTGCGGAGTGGATTCGATTTGGGAATGGTGGCAGATTTTCTGGCGATGCTCGCCGCGGTTTCATTTAGGGTGGACGCGCCACAAGACGATGAAACTCTTGCTCCTCTTGCGTCTTCCGATGTTCGACACACCAAGAACCCGAATTGTCGTTTGGTCTTAACGGTGATTGCAGATTCAATACCGCCTGGGATGCTTGGCCAGTATTCAAGACGTCACTCTTACTTACTTATAGTTGGGAACCTCGACGAATCCCGGGAGGATTCGTGAGGTGGTGCCAAAGATGTGGTATTTCTCAAAGCGCTGTTCGTTATGAAGAGTTTCGAAAGGGGCATAGACTTTGAAGCTCTCGCCCCACTCCGAGATGACCATGGTACTGCGATGCCTGGAAATGGAGACGGCTCGTAAAGGGCAGATAAACGTCTTTGTTCCTTTCATCACTGGACGGTATTCGACCATTACATCGGACCGCTCGAGCGGCAGCTCGATTCAAGGTCCGCGCGTGGTGAATCGAAGAATGGCGCCGGTGGACGGATCCACCGCAATTTCTCCGTGGAATGGCGCAGCCTTCTTGAAGAGAACCGAGTCGAAATCTTTGGCCAGGCAGCAGAATTCTGCCAAGAAGAGGGGAGTTTCCTGTGGCACGCGATAGCGGAAGACGGCGAGGCGCCCATTCTCGCCCTTCTCCCAACGGGCCCACTCCAACTCGCTATGCGGTAATGTGGCAGCGGTCATGACCGTAACGAGGATGGGGCCGAAGGCGCCGATGGTTTGGAGTTGCTCGCTTCCAGGTGTTCGCGGCCTGTTTCCATAGGCGTCGTAGAGTGTTCCTGCGGTGCGTTCATCACGGACTCGTCCTTCACCCGTTCCTTCCAGTCGTGGAAGCGAATACTGGCGGTTGCCGTCTCGCCCTGGTGCAGCGACCCGTCGCCCATTGCGGTCTTCCAGGTTTGGTTCGGTTTAGGCTGCAACTGGTGATACTGCACGGTCGTGCGGGTTGCGGAAAAGTCGGGCAACCTGGGGATGGTGGTGTTGATGTAGGAGATAGTGTTGGAGAGGATCTGACGCTGCGTGGCCATGTCCGGCGGCGGCGTGGAGAGAACCTCATCGGTCGGCGGAGCAAGGAATACCGACTAGTCTGCGACGACCTTCAACGCCTCCCGCATGTTGCTCCAGCGCACTTCCTTCTCAAGCTTGGCTACCTTCGTGTTGTCCAGCGGTTCGGTGAGTTGCACGCCTTCGAGCCGGTGAGCTAGTTCGGATCTGGAGACATCGTGCGCGTTAGCGATTAGCGCTTCGAACTCTTTCAAGGTGACAGGCTGCTTAACGGGCGGCTGATCGTAGAAGACGGGTTCGTCGTAATAGTCCTTGAAAGAGTGTGCCGTCGTATCTGCCTTGCCAATTTCCATCTGCAGATGGTGATACTCGTCGATGACGTTGGTGCGTGGAGGATCGAAGGTGATGGAATAGTAGCGGCTTTCCTCCTTGACGCGTTCACCGATCAGCGCGGCGAGATTGTCGCGTGTATCCAGCGTTCCGCCTCCGCTGCGTGCGGCGATGACAGGCAGCGAGAGATATTCAAGGTCGGTAGAATCGCTCTTCGGTCCGTTGAGGTACTCCTTATAAACGTGGTGATTGACGGGCATCGCGTTTCCGGAGGCATCGTACAAGGGCCACTCCGACAAGCCCCACAGGTTGATGCGGGCCTCGCGCATGCGCGTGAGGAGTTCGATGGAAAAATCGTAAAGCCCTGTGCCTCTGCTATTTTTGATTTGCCACCCGTTGCCTATCCAAAGCATGAGCTTTCTTCCGGGCCTACGGCGCTCTTCGATAGCAATCGATCCGAGGGCAACGAGCGAGTGAAGCACATCGTTATTGCCCTTTGCGATCTTGCCGATATCTATGGCGATCTCCGACGGCGACCAGATCGCCGCTCCCGCCCCCAATGTTCAATTTCATCCGCAAGTTCATTGCCGTCGATGGAGGCATGAGTCGTTGCAAAAAGCCCCTGCTCCGTAAGGCGGTAGATGATGGTCGGATGCTGCAGAACCCCTCCCTGGGAGCGGAGAAAAGTTTCCACCTCACGATCCGCCGCGGAGATCTCCGACTCCTCGGGAGCGGAGAAGAGTCTCCACTTCGCGATCCGCCGCGGAGATCTCCAACTTTCCGCGGGAGCGGAGAAGAGCGATCATTTCGCTTCGTACATTCGCCAGCATATTCAGCTCGTCAATCACGAGCACGACCTCAAATGAGGTGGCAGGCTGAATCCCGCCATTGAACGCCTGAAACGTAACGATCTTCTGCTGCTCGTTGTTGTCAAGAAGCGTGAAATCTTTTTCTAAGAGGCCCGTGACGGGTTTTCCAGACTTGTCAGTCACGGCGACATCCACGCGGATAAGTCCCTGGGTAGGGTAGGGCATTCTGCTATCCCGGACGATGCCTTCCGACACCGCAAGCGCCGGAGATAGGGGTGAAGTAACCGGCGCCAGGGGAGGAGACTGCGTTTGCTGCGCCAAAACCGTTGTCGCTATCGAGAACACCAACGCTGCGCAGACGCTAGATGTGCTGGATATTCCAGTGATGAGATTCAAATCCGCCCCGACCGTAACTAGAAACTATATCGCTTCAGTCTCATCTCAGGTCTCCCTCACCACTGAGCGCCGGTCTTTGTCGTCGCGGAGGCCGACGAACTTTGTATGTCTCAAATGGTCAGCGCCGGTCCACTCCAGAAACTCCACTTCGGCCACAATTCGAGGCTTCACCCAGACGCACTCTTTCATCTTCTCGGCGGTGAGCCCCTGTCCCCAGCGTCCGGCATCCTTCTCAGGGAGATTCACGAACGGGCACCTTCCTGTCTCCTAAGGCCTGATCCGCTCGAACACTTGCAGTCTGGTTAGCGGCACGAAGCCGGCACATACTCGCGCCGCATAGACGGTGAGAACGGACGTTACGATGAAATTCCAATTGGTATTGCAGTTCCAAGCGACCCGTACGCAGGACTTTGACGAGTTGGTCGCTCTCGAAGAGGAGTTGAACGGACTTTTGCGGCCAACCTCGCAGATAGATGGCCATGACTTCGGGGTGGGTGAGTTCAACATCTTTGTTTTGACAGATCAGCCGAGAGACATTTCGCGTTGCGAAGGCGCTAATCGAAGGGCGACAGCCTCAGCGGCAGCTCAAGGCTGCTCACCGGGAAATTGATGAAGACCGATTCGTGATTCTCTGGCCGACGGATCTGGACGAGTTCACGGTCTCGTGAGCAGCGGGCGTTGGTGGTAATCCCACCCTTCGCCTTTGGTTCAGGATGGGGCACCTGCGGTGGCGTTGGCCTCCGCGGTTCGCATCGGCAGGCTGGCTGCTTCCCATGCGGCGAAGCCGCCGGCGATCTCTGACACGGAGGCGAATCCGCTGCGCTGCAACAGGCTTGCCGCGATGGATGACCGGTAGCCGCCCGCGCAGTAGACCAGCAGGGGACGATCTTTCGGCAAGCTCTTCAGATTTTCCGTGAGGCGATTGAGCGGAAGGGCGACGCTGCCCTCAATGTGCTTCTGCTCCCGCTCGCGCGGGGTCCGGACGTCGATAGCCAGCGAAGGCTTGTTCGAGGACAGAAGGTCCGCCGCGAAGGGTGCGCTGACGCGCGCAGTGGACGCGACGAGTTCCGGCCGCGATTCGAGGCTTTGCAATCCGTTCTCGAGGTATCCCGCGATGTGATCGAAGCCGATGCGCCCGAGGCGAACGGCCGATTCGTGCTCCCGGCCCGGCGTGGCGATGATGACGATGGGATGCGTGCGGTCGAGAATGGTGCCGGCCCAGGTTGCGTACTGGCCTCCGAGCCCGATATTGATGCTGCCTGCCAAGTGCGCTGCGGCTAAATTCCTCGGGATCGCGAGTGTCGAGAATCTGCCCGCCCACTGACTGCATGGCCAGCACCGCATCGAGCTGCAGCGGTTGCATCTGACGCTCCAGCGTTTCGTCGAGCGTGGGCCGCTCCTGGCTGTTGAGCACGGCGTCATACGTGAAGTACGGAGGCGCTTCGGGCTGATCGGCGGTGACGACGCCGATGAATGCTTCCTTGCTCATGGGCTGCAGCGCGTAATTGAAGCGGCGCTGCTCGCCGAGCGTCGATACTGTTTCCTTGCTGATGGCCCTGCCGCAAAGCGAACCCGCGCCATGGGCGGGATAGATCAGGCTCTCATCCGGCAAGGGCAGCAGCTTGTCATGCAAGCGAATCGAAGAGCATTCCGCCCAGGTCTGTCGCTGACCAGCCGAGCGCTACACGGAGGTCCGGCCGTCCCACGTCGCCGATAAACAACGTGTCCCCGGTGAGTACGGCATGGGGCTGCGTGTCACTGGCAGCGAGGTCGTAGACGACGATGGAGATGGATTCCGGTGTATGGCCTGGCGTCTCGAGCGCCTTCAGACGCACCCGCCCGAATTCGACTGTGTCGCCGTCGCGAAGGGGAGTGAAGGCGTAACCTGCCTTCGCCGCCGCGCCGAGATAGATGGTGGCGCCGACGCGGTCCCGCAATTCCAGGTGCCCGGCAACGAAGTCGGCATGGAGATGCGTGAGGAAGACATGCTTGATCGTGAGCCCGTGTTCAGAGGCAAATTCCAGGTACTGATCCGTATCGCGCTGCGGATCGACAACGGCTGCCGTGCCCGTCGCCTCGTCTCCAATCAAGTAGGAGGCGTGCGCCAGGCACGACAGATAGAACTGCTTCAAGATCACTTTGCACCCACGGGCTCAGGCTGCTCTTGCTGCAGGCTGACGAGCCGGATGTAAGGCTTGGGCGTCTTCCAGCCCTGCGGATACTTCTTCTTGGCGTCCTCATCACTGACCGAGCCCGCGATGACGACGTCGTCGCCCGGCTTCCAGTTCACCGGTGTCGAGACCTGCTCCTTGGCGGTGAGTTGCAGCGAGTCCACGACGCGCAGGATTTCGTCGAAGTTGCGGCCGGTGCTCATGGGATAGCTGAGCATCAGCTTGACCTTCTTGTCAGGGCCGACGACGAAAACGGTGCGCACGGTGGCGTTGGTCGCGGCGGTGCGGCCTTCGCAGCTGTCGCCGGCTTCGGCAGGCAGCATGTCGTAGAGCTTGGCGACTTTGAGCTCTGTATCGCCGATCATCGGGTAGTTGACCTTGTGGCCCTGTGTCTCTTCGATGTCCACGAGCCATTTGGAGTGGCTGCTCACCGGGTCCACGCTCAGGCCGATGATCTTGGTGTTCCGCTTCTCGAATTCCGGCTGCAATCCGGCCATGTAACCGAGTTCGGTGGTGCACACCGGAGTGAAGTCCTTGGGGTGTGAGAAGAGGATGGCCCAGCCGTTGCCGATCCAGTCATGGAAGTTGATGGTGCCCTGCGAGGTCTCGGCGGTGAAATTTGGAGCTTCGTCGTTGATGCGCAACATCGTGTCTCTCCTAATTAGCGTGGGTAGCTACCGTGGGTCGTTTCCAGTGTTGGGGAACAGTCTATGCATTCGACCATTTTAAGCCGCTAGCGGTGTCAGGAGGAGGAACCGCATCTTACGCCTTTGCCAACGGCATAAACAACAGAGGGTGCACCTCAGCGCGACGCACTTTGCGGCTGGGCGCTTCCGGGCTGGCGCATGACGGTTGCGGCTGCCTGGTCGAGCGTGGGGCCGGCCGGCTCCGGGGTGAAGCGGGAGCGTTCGTCGTCCTGCTGGAGCGAGACGCTGTGGAAGAGGAGCGCGTTGCCCTGCAGGTGGACGCGGATGGCGGTGAGCTGCCAGAGCGAGGGGCCGACCTGCTGCTGATCGAGCGCGAAGGAACTGCCTTCTTTCAGGCGGCCGAGCAGGCCACCGCCAAAGGTGACGTCGTGGATGAGGTGGCCGCTCATGGAGCGGATGCGGTGCTGTTGATTGTCGGCAACAAGATCGCCGGTCATCGCGGCGAAGACGCGGGCCTCGCGCGTGGGCGGATGGAATTTGGGGTCGGGCACGAAGTGGAGTGTGGTGTCGTCGGGGCCGGCATGCGTGATGGTCCAGATGAAGCCGGTGGGCAGGAGCTTGAGGAAGTCATCGACCTGCTGGAGGTCGTGCGCGTTCTCGGCGATCTGCTTCTTCTGCGCGTGGGTGTCGGTCAGATATTTCTGGATGAGGTTTTGCTGCTCGGGCTCGGGCAGCTCGCGGCCGTCCCTGACGAGAACGCGAGCGACGTCGCCGTGCGGCGTGGTGGCGACCCACTGGAGCAGCTGCTCCTTAGGTTTGCTGGAGTGGTCGAGATAGATCCACTGCGAGTGGTCGGTCTTGTTTTCGGCGCGCTCGGTGTCGACGACCTGCTGGATGATCTGCTGCGGGGTTTGCGCGTGCGCGACGGCGGCCGTCAGCGTGAGGATAGCGAGGGCGAGGACGATCAGGTGGCGAGGCACGCCCATATGGATGCCGGAGTGGAGGAAAGGTTCGAGAAAATGCGTTGTGGGGTGGCGGGGAGCGGCTTAGGCGCGGCCCCATGCCCGACAGGGGGGACATGGGGCACCCCGTTTCCGTGACGTCTGTTACCAGACGTAGGTACCGACAGAGCCGGCGCCTAGCGTTGTGGAGAAGGCTTTTCCCTTGGACCGCACGGCGAAATTTTGCGGTGTATCGCCGGAGTTCGCGACGATGAGGACCTGCTTGCCATCGGGGGTTTTGAAGGCGACGTTGGGCAGATTATCCAGAGCGTTGGAGTCGATGCGGATGGAGCCGGGCGGGACGAATTTCGATGCGTGGCCGATGACGTAGTACGCGACCAGGCGGGTGACGTTGTCGCCGTCAATGGTGAGGGCGCCGTAGCAGACGGGGCAGCCTCCGTTGTCGGTATGGGGGCCGGCATTGGGGTCGGCCGCGAGGTTCCACAGGAGAACGTTCTTGCTCCAGTTACGTGTTGCGCCGATGAGAACGCGAGCGACCGGGTGCGCAATGCCCAGCGTGGTGGCGCCGGGACGGTCGTTGACTGACTGCTCGGTGAAATAGATGTTCTTGTTGGGGAAGGCGTCGTGTACCTGGGTCATGGCTTCGACCTTGCCGCCGTAGAGATGCCAGGCGGAGCCATCGATGTACTTGTTGGCTTCCGGGTCCTTGAGGATGGAGAGCACGTAAGCCGGGTGGTCGAGGTTGTGATCGTAGAGCAGAATTTTGGTTTTGATGCCGGCCTTCTGGAAGGCGGGGCCGAGATCGTGCTCGATGAAGTCGGCCTGCTCGGAGTCGAGCATGAGCATCGAAGGCGTGTTCTTTTCGTTGAGCGGCTCGTTCTGGATGGTGAGCGTGTCGATGGTGATGCCTTGGGCCTTCATTCCTTCGATGTACTTGACCCAATATTTCGCGTAGGCGGAATAGTATTCCGGCAACAGGACGCCACCCTGTGCCTTGGCGTTGGTCTTCATCCACAGCGGCGCCGACCAGGGCGAGGCGAGGATCTTGATTTTGGGATTGATGGCGAGGATTTCTTTGAGCACGGGGATGACGTCAGTCTCGTCGGGCGCGAGCGAGAAGTGCGTCATGTCGGGATCGGTTTGACCCTCTGGCAGATCGTCGTAGGAGTAGACGTGGTCGTTCATGTCGGAGGAGCCGACGGTGACGCGGAGATAGCTGACGCCGATGCTGTCCCCTTCAGTGGTGAAGAGGTTATGGAGAAGCGCGGCGCGCTTGGCGGCGTCCATGTGGTGGATCAGCATGGCGCTGCCGCCGGTGAGCGCGAAACCGAAGCCGTCGATGGTCTGGTAGGTTTTGGCGATGTTGACGTCGATGACCTGGCCTGTCGGCGCGGTGGTGGTGAAGGCGAGCTTGGGCGATTGTTCGGCGAGGAGCGCGGAGCGATCGGGATTGGTCAGCCAGAGGGTGGCATCTTTTTGCGCGAGAGAGGGCAGTGGCAGAAGTGCTAAGGCGGAAAGCAAAAGAGTGCCAGAGAGTTTGGATTGCATGAGGCCTCCGTGCGGGGCTTGAACGGCGGGGCCCATTCTAGACACACGTTTGTTTACTTGTCTACTGAGAGATCAGGGAACAGGGATTAGCGGGCTCAGGATTCGCTGAGTTAGCGGCTTTTACGGGTGAGGCGGCGGTTGCGGAGGTACTTGGCGCCGCCGAGTGCCAGCAGCATGGAGCCGAAGGGGAGGCACATCATGGTGACGATGAGCGAGATCCAGCCGGCGTTGGTGTGCGGGCCGTGGATGCCGATGCCGCCGAAGAGGAATTTTGTTGCTGCGGCTGCGAGGATACCAACGAGCAATGTCCAGAAGGCGCCTTGAAGCAGCGGGCGGGTGCCGTCGTCAGGCAAAGCAGGGCGGGGCGTGCGTGTGCGGAGGGTAGCTTGTGCGGCTGCCGTCTGCTTCTGGCCTACGGGATTTGTGACGGGCGTCGACATAGGAAGCTTTATCCGTGCCAGCTTGCCAGCATGGCGCCGACGATGACGCCGGTGACCGAGACGTAGAGCCAGATGGGATAGGTCCAGCGAGCGAGCTTGCGGTGTGTGGCGAAGCGGCGCGTCAGCGCGAGGAAGAGCGTGATCAGCACCATGGGCAGCGCGACCACCGAAAGCGTGATGTGGCTGATGAGGATGGCGATGTAGGCGATCCAGATGGCGTTGTGCGGGCCGGGGAAGCGCATGTCTCCGTGGAGCCAGTGGTTGGTGATGTAGCTGATGAGGAAGAGCGTGGAGAAGGCGAACGCGGTGAGCATGGCGGCGCGATGCGCAACGACGCGCTTGCGGCGGATGAGCATGAAGCCGGTGATGAGCGCGATGGCAGAGAGGCCGTTGAAGAGCGCGTTGAGCGCGGGCAGAAAGCGGAGGCGCATGTTGTAGGCGTCCGGCGCGTGGTGCGCGTAGACCAGCCAGAAGAGAAACGCGGAGGCGAGCGCGGAGACGGCGAGAATGGCGCCGATGGCGATGCCGGCGGGGAAGGCGGCGGGCTTGTGCGTTGGTGGAGCAGTAGTCGGCATATGGATCAGGCAGCGGGCTTGCGGGTGCGGCGGTTGACGACGGCCCACGAGGTTGCGAAGGTGACGAGGCAGAAGCCGACGGTGACGGCGAGATTGATGGGAAGCGAATGATCGGTGTGGGCAGCCGGATCGAGTCCATTGCGCAGCGCGTCGACGCCGTAGGTGAGCGGGTTGGCGAGCATGATTGCGCGCAGCCATCCAGAGGCCTTGTCCGCAGGGAAGAGCGAACCGGAGAGCAGCCACAGCGGCAGCAGGATGAGGTTGACGATGGCGTGGAAGGCCTGCGTCGAGTCCATGGGCCAGGCGATGGTGAAGCCAAGCGCGGTGATCTCGAAGCTGATGAGCAGGACGACGACTGCGGCGAGTAGCACACCGGCGAAGCTGGGATGGACGCCGGCAAGCGGCGAGAAGAGCAGGAAGATGAGCCCCTGGATGGCAGCCAGCGTCGCGCCGCCCAGCACCTTGCCGAGCACGATGGCGGAGCGCGAGACCGGCGAGGCCAGCACGGTGAGCAGGAAACCTTCGTTGCGATCCTGGATGAGTGACATCATGGAAAAGATCGCGGTGAAGAGCACGATCATGACGATGGAGCCGGGGAAGAAGTAGCCAAAGGCGCTGCCGCTGGCGCCGGCGTTGCCGGAGGAGAAGGAGTGCGAGAAGCCCGCACCGAAGGCGACCCAGAAGAGCAGCGGCGAGGCGATGACGCCGATGACGCGCGCCTTCTGGCGGTAGAAGCGGACGATCTCACGCTGCCAGAGCGAGTAGGACGGGATCAAGAGCCCGGGCTTTGCCGTGCGGATGGCGTGCTGGTGTCGCGTGCCGTGTGGTGCGGTGGTGGCGAGAGTGGCCATCAGTCGATGCCCTCCTTTTCTTTTGCGCTTGCATCCGTCGCTTCCGTCCAGAAGCGGTGGCCGGTGCGCTGGATGAAGACATCTTCGAGACGCGGCCGGGAGACGGAGACGCCGCGGACCTCTCCGGGGAAGGCGTCGAGCACGGCGGTGAGGAAGCGGTGTCCGTGTTCGCGCTCGAGCCGGATGGTATTGCCAAGAGCCGTTGGCGTGACGTCAAAGCGACCGGCCATGCGCGCAGCGAGCGATTGCGCGGCGTTCTCGGTTTCGGTTTCGAAGAGGACGACATCGCCACCGATGGTGGACTTGAGTTCTTCCGGCGATCCAAGAGCCACGAGCTTGCCTTCGCTGAGGATGGCGAGGCGGTCGCAGTACTCGGCTTCTTCCATCATGTGGGTGGTGACGAGGACGGTGACACCTTCTTCATCGCGCAGCATGCGGAGGTACTGCCAAAGATCGAGACGCGCGCCGGGATCGAGGCCGGTGGTGGGCTCGTCGAGCAAGAGGACTGCGGGCGAGTGGATGAGGCCCTTGGCCAGCTCGACGCGGCGCTGCATACCTCCGGAGAGGGTTTCGACGTAGTCCTTTGCGCGGTCCGTCAGTGCGACGCGCTGCAGCACGTCGGCAATGCGCGCGCGGAGATGTTTGCCGCTGAGGCCGTAGAGATGTCCGGCGTGGCGGAGGTTCTCTTCTACCGTGAGCTTGATGTCGAGCGAACGAGCCTGGAAGACGATGCCGGTCTGCTGGCGGACCTGCGCCGGCTGGGTGGCGACGTTGAAGCCGCGAATGGTGGCGAGGCCGCTGGATGGAACCATCAGGGTAGAGAGGATGCGGAAGAGCGTGGTCTTGCCGGAGCCGTTGGGGCCGAGCAGGCCGAAGATCTGCGCGGGCGCGACCGAAAAGGAGAGATGGTCGAGCGCCAGGCGCGTGCCGTAGTCGTGGGTGAGCGACGAGAGCACGATGGGATCGTCAGAATGCGGCGGCGGACGCGGCAGCGATGGCGTAAGGCTCGAGAGTGGTCGAAGGCATGGAGCGGTTTATCTCCTTCCTGCTGTGGCATCCAGCATCATGATGATGAGCAACAGCGGCAGATACAAGACACTGGCCTTGAGCAGCGCGCGGGCGTAGGGGCGCGATGCGGTGAACGATGGCGCTTTGAGGATCTTCGCAAACCGGATGGTGTACACGAGATAGCCGATGCCGAGAATGACGGCAGCGACGGCGTAGATGCTGCCCGACATCTGGAAGTACCAGGGCAGCAGCGAGACCGGGATCATGATGACGGCGTAAACGAGCGCTTCGACGACGGTGGACCAACCGTCGGGCTGCACGACGGGAAGCATGCGGATGCCGGCGCGGCCGTAGTCCTCGCGATAGAGCCAGGCGATGGCCATGAAGTGCGGGAACTGCCAGACGAAGAGGATGGCGAAGAGGGCGACGGCGGGCCACTCAATGCGACCGCGTGCGGCGGTCCAGCCAAGCAGCGGGCCCATCGCGCCGGGAAATGCGCCGATGAAGGTGGCGAGCGTGCTGCGGTACTTGAGCGGCGTGTAGACGGCGACGTAGGTAAAGACGGTGAGCAGGCCAAGGATGACCGTGACCGGATTGGTGAAGCGCAGCAGCAGCAACGAACCGACGATGACAGCGGCGAAGGCGACCAGCAGGCCATGGGGCAGGCTGATGCGCCCGGAAGCCAATGGCCGTCCCGCGGTCCGGATCATGCGGGCGTCGGACTTGCGCTCGAGGGCTTCATTGAGCGCGGCGGCGCCGGCCGAGATGAGCGCGATGCCGGCCAGGGTTTCGAGCAAACCGATGTGGAAGCTGGGGATGGCCGAGCGGACGGAGCCGAGATAGAAACCAGCCCAGGCGGTGATGACGACCAGCGCGGTGACGCGGACCTTGAAGAGCTCCATGTAGTCGGAGAGCAGGTTGGGGGCGGCCTTGGCGCGGCGGTGCGGCTGCGCCTGCGTCCTGGCTTCCGGGGTGAGAATCGCGGCGTCTGCGTCGGGAGCGACAGGGATACCGGCCTGTGCGGTGCTTAGGGGCACGGCGTACTCGCGGCGGAGATTCGGGATTGCTGCATGAGCGAGAGGGGCGCTGGCTTGCGGGGACCGGAGTTGGTCAGCTTGGCGTACGCCTGCTTCCATGATAGCAAGGCGGAGCTTGGGGCTTCACACCGCGCAGATGCCCTCCACGGTGGCAAGCAGATGGATACAGGGAGGGGGTCGAGTTGGAGTTCGCGAAATCGCCAGGTGTGGCTGTTCAAAAGCGAAGCGATGGACCGGGATTCGAAGTCAGTTCATCAGCACCGTCAGGGGAGCGGCTCCGACAGATGGCGTTGAGTTGATCAGGAAGCGCTTGCCGTCCGGTGAGACTGCATATTGAAAGAGGACGACACGTGATCCGATGATGCGCGTCTGGAAAAGGACATGGGGAACACCCGCCACTGGCTCGTCATGCGACGTGTCCATCGCTACCGCCATCAGCTTCTTGTCCTTGGTGATATAAAAAAGTTCTTTCCCATCTGCACGCCAGCGCGCTTGCGCGCCACCATGGTTCGATATCTGGATTCTCCTGCCTGGGCGGCGGAAAGGCTCCATATACACGTCGGCATCCTGATCACTGGTCGAACCGGGACCGGTGAAAGCGATCCACTTCCCATCCGGAGAAAACTGTGCCTCGGCACCCGGTCCGTTGGCTGTCTGCGAATGGCTAACCAGGTCAAGAAACTCCAGCTCGGGCAGACCGTGCTGAAAATTCATGTAAACGAGAAAACGCCCATCCGCCGACCAGTCATTGGGAATCAGAAAATCGGATGCCGCGAGTCGCTCCAATTTGCCGGAACCATCGGTGGCCGCAATGTCGATGTACTGAGATGTCCTGGCATTATTGACCACATAAGCCACCCTCTTGCCGTCAGGCGAGAGCACCGGAAATACTTCTGTCCCTCCATCTGAAGCGCGGGTGCTTGTGCCCCTGACGAAATCGTAAATATGGATATAGTGCTTACCGTTATGATCGTCGTCGGACGAGACCGCGAGCAGGGCGCCATCGCGGGAGAGAGCAGGATCGCGATAGCCCGCTCTGGGCAGTCCTTCCAGTTCTTTTCCGGAACGGTCAAACCAGGAGAGCTGGGAGGCGCTTTCGGTTGCCGACTGAAAGACCACCACACCGTTGTCCGAGACGGAGAATCCGGCGCGGGAAAAGGCCGGCGCCTCTTCCAGCTCCTGCCGCGAGACAGCTTCCGGTAGACCGGTAAGCTGCAGGCGTTTCAGATCGAACCGCTGCGCCATAAGGCTGCGATCACGGACGTAGTAGAGACGGGAGGACGCGAACTGAATATTGCCGACGATCTCGGAAGAGATCAATTTGTTTTCCTGCGTACTGAGAGACCCGACATAGATTCCCTGCTTCTGAACGGGCTTCGATCTCCCGAGAATGAAAAATAGAAAGTTGTCTCCACCTGGAAGAGCGGACGGCCAAAAAGTCGAGGAACCCGGCAAGTTGCCCTTGGTGACGGGCTCCGGTTCACCACCCGAGGCAGATACCTTCAAAATTCTCGAGATGACGCCGCTGGGCCAATTTTGTCCAGCGAAGAGGATCGTGCCCCGATCGTTCCATGCCCCGCCAAGGGCACCGGGTGCGTCGCATAGGATCTGGACGGCGCCGCTGCCCGGATCAATGCTCTTCAGCTTGGACGCTTGGAAGAAGCCAACCTGACGACTATCCGGTGACCAGAACGGGTATATGGCGCCTTCCGTGCCAGTCAATTGCTGCGCGGCTCCAGCGGCCAGGGACCGGATCCACAACGCGGTGCCTCCATCCTGTGCGGCAGCAACGAAAGCGAGCCGACCGCCGTCAGGCGAGATCGCGAAATTGTAGGGAACGAACGAAGTAGAAGGCGGCGGAAGCAATGAGAGCCGAAGATGTCGGCTCTCCGCCGGCTGTATGCTGCGCCAATGGGCAATTCCGAACCAAGTCAACAGGGCGATACATAGAGCCGCCACTCCCCAGGCAAATCTTTCCCGGCGGCGCGGCGCGGGTTCGGGCGCTTTTGTGAGGCCCACTCCGGAGATCCACTTCAGTTCTCTCGACAAATCTCGCGCGCTTTGCACAGGTGTTTCGACAAAATCAGCCTCGCTCAGACCAATCGCCTTGTCGGTCGTTTGCAGATCTCCCGAGGCGCTTTCAGAAACCCCAATCTTTGACGGCGTTGCTGCATCGGCAATCGCGAGGTCGCTCACGTTGTCATCGTTCGCTGTGGAGCCCATGATGCCTAGCCGTAGAGAAGGAGCGGGCGTTGCCGCCAGGGTTGAACGACCATTGGTGGACGGCACCATGGCCGCGGGCGCGACGAACCGGTAGCCCTTGCGGGGAAGGGTCTGTATGTAGAGCGGCTTTTCGCTGGAATCGCCCAGCGCCTCGCGCAACTTCATGACCGCGGTGTTCAGCGCGTGGTCGAAGTCGACGAAGGTATCTGCCGGCCAGAGCTGGAGTCGCAGGTCTTCCCGGGTGACGATCTGCCCTGCGTGCTGCAGCAGAAAGAGCAGAAGCTGGGAAGGCTGTTCCTGCAGCCGGACGGCAACGCCATTCCGCCGCAGCTCGGCTGTCCGGCCCTCCAGTTCAAAGGCTCCGAAGGCCCAGTTCTGCGAACAGTCTGGTTTTCCCGACATGGGAATGGCTCCCGTACGACGGACTCTAAGCCTCCGCTCCGTGGACGGGATAGGAAATTCTGCGAGGAGCTGTCGACCAGCGCAGAGTAAAGCATTGCCTTTCAGCTATATGCATTTCGATAGAGAGTGGATGAGCAATGGAGGGACAGTGCATTGAGCGCTGCGAGCGCATGCAGCAGAGTGACGCCATGCCCGCTACCGGATGAGGGGCGAGAGACCACAGGAGGTCATCATGTTCCGTCACATCGCGCACACTGCAACATCGCTCACGCTCGCAGCCATCGGCTCACTCTTCCTGCCCGGCGGAGTCAATCCTGCCCAGGCGCAGGAGAATGCCCGCTATGTGGCTGCCGTTCCCTTCGCCTTCGGCATCGAGGATGCCGTGTTCCCCGCAGGAACGTATCAGATCACGCCGCTGTCCCCGCATGCGCTGCGCCTTGATCTTGCGGGTGGGACTCGCTCGGGATATCTGATGGTTTTTCCCGGGAATGATGCGAGCAGCATACGGACGGGAGCACTCAGATTCACGCAATATGGGAGCCACTATTTTCTGCGTGAGTTCTCCGCGCCGGAAAAAGGTGAGGGCCAGCACGCGGTGAGCCGGTGCGTTCCCTCAATGAACGAGAAGCGGACCGCCAGGGAATGGATGCAACAGGCGCGCTCACAGGCTTCGCGAGGAGTGGAAGTGGCCGTCAATCCGGCTGATCAGCACTGAAGCGGCGCGGACACTCGCGCCGTCTCTGCTTCAAGAGCGAGGCCGCCAGTCTACTCCCAGGTCGTATAGCGCCTGGCCCACTCGCTCTTCGGGTATTTCGTTTGCACGATGACGAAGAGGCGGTGATTGAGCTCTTTGGTGGCGTCGGTGCGGCAGCCGTTGCGGATGGCGCGTTCGGCGAAGCCGAGGAGCGTGATGGTGCGCGGGTCTGGATTCGACTCTGGGGGATGCTGTTTCTCCCAATCGAGTGCAGCGGCGGCGAAGTAGTCGGAGGCGCAGGGCGTGGTGCGCAGGGTGTCGATCTCGTGGTCGGCAGCCGCGTGATCTTGGGCGGTGAGAAATGGCGGGTCGGGGAGTGCGGCGCGGGTGGCGGGCTGCGATCCGAAGAAGCTGGCCGGCGTGCCGCCAGGATTGCCGGCCGCGGGCGGTTTGGCCTCGGTGCTGGCGGACCACCAGTTGTCGCGGTATTCGGAGTATTTTGCGAAATCGTACTCACGCGGCAGGCCGGCGCGGACCAGCGGCGCGTTGGAGGGGAAGCGCATAAGTGCGAGGAGGCCGGCTGCGCGGCGGTCGTCCGGGCTCGCGGCGTTGTTGTAGTCGGCGAGCGACGGCTTCCATGCCGGATAACAGTCGATGAGGATGGGCGACAGGCGTTTGGCGATCTCCGGGACGGTCGAGCAGGACAGCGCGGGTCCAAGTGGATTGCGCGATCTGGAAGCTGAGATTGCGCGGGAGCGTCTTGTCCTCAGCCGCTTCGGCGAGCAGTGTGAGCGGCATGCGGGTGTTGAGGATGGCGGCGGCGTCGGGATTGAAGAGTAGCGTGGTGGCCTGCGAGCCGTTCACGCCACAGAGGCTGTTGGGGGTTGGCGTGGTATCTGGGGCGCTGGGCGTGTCGGTGTCGAAGGTGATGCCGGCGGGGAGCGCAGCGGCGTCGCGGAGAAAGTCCGCGAGCGTGGGCGCGCTGCGCTGATTGAGGAGCTTGAAGAGGTTCACGGTCGAGCGCTGTGGGGCGTGCTGGATTTCGGGCTCGATCGCGGCGAGATCGCTGCGCATAGCGGCCGCGTCCTGCATGAGACGGAGGCGGTTGTAGGTTGCGGCGGTCCATGCTGGTGAATCTTTCGGAAGTTTCGCGGCGGCTTCGATCAGCTCGGCTGAGGCGGGATCGCCGGGTTCCGAGTTGGCGATGGCGGCGATGAGCCAGGTGTCCGCGTGGGTTGCGCGCCATTGTTGGAGAGCTTCGGCGGCGATCTGCGCACGCTGTTGTTGGGCTTTGGCCGGGTCGGTGCGCTCGCCGGAATTCCAGCTCGATCCTTGGACCGGCGCGGGGGCGCGCATGGCCTGCATCCAGGTGAAGAGCGTGGCGTTCGTAGAATTTGGCACCGTCGCGGTGGCTTGATTGGAAAACGGTGGATAGAGGTAATACCGCAGGTCGATGAGCGCTTGCTGGAAGCGGCCGGCGGTTTGCGGGCGGTCTGACGCAGCGAGGCGCGTGACGAGGACGTTTGCCTGTGCTGCGGGGTCGAGACGGAGGTTGACGAAGTCGAGCAGGCCGGCGGCATCGGCATGATACGGCTGCATGGTGGGATCGGCGAGGATGGCTTGGAGCGCGCCGCGGGCTTCTGTCAGGCGCTCGGGCCGCTTCTGCTTGAGCAGATCAGCGTAGGCGCGCTGCGCTTTCTCGCGATCTTCGCTGTAGGGGGCATCGGGCGCTGCAATTGCGGCAGGCGGCAGATCGGTGATCTGGCCGATGGTGGCGCGGCGGATCATGGCGCGGGCTTCGACCAGGAGCGCGATGTTGTGCCACGGCGAGGATGTGTCGGGGGCGATGGTCTTCAGGCGCGTGATGGCGTCGTCGTAGTCGGTTTGGTAGAACTTGGCCGCGGCCTGCTGGTAGGCGCGGTCCTGCTTGAGCCACGCGGGTGCGGACGTGGGTACGTCGGCGGGCATCTTGTCACCGCTTCCGTTGCAATTGGCGAAGACGGTGTCCTGTCCGTGGACCCAGTCGGCGAGGCTGGCGGTGTCGGTGGGGTGAGCGGCTTTCGGGACCTTCAATGTATCTGCTGCGGTGGCAAATGCAACATCCAGGCAATTGGTGAAGTTCTGGTAGGCCTGGCCGGGTACGGGACGGTCGCTGTTGAGGTCCTGAGCGATGTGGAAACCGCTCGGTGGCGGAAGCGCCGGGGCCTCAGGGACGCCGGAGTCCTTGCGTGCAGCGAGCCATGCGACGAATCCGGGGCGCTTGGCTGGATCATCGTATCCGGTTGCCGGTGTGTTGTTCAGCGCGATGGCCTGTTGCTGCTCATCCGAGCTGAGGCCGTGGCCGTTGAGCCAGTCGTAGGCGATGACCAGGTCCTCGACGCGATAGCCGGGCTGCGGGATGCCGATCTCGCCGCGTGCGTAGGCGGCGTAAGGGCCGTCCGGCATCGAGTCCTCGACGAAGATAGCGTCGGGGAAGAATGGACCACAGCTATTCGCCGGGATCACGAAGACAAGGAAGGTAAACGAGGCAGCGAAGATGAGGTGGGAGCGTTTCATCGAGCGATTTCCCGTGCAAAGCGAGGATATGGGTGTGGTGGCGATCGCGGTTAACTCGGCAGGACGCCAGGGGCGCGGCGCGAAGAGGTAGACGCGAGTGGATGGGTTCAGGGTGGCGAGCGATGCAGGCCAAGGCTCGTCGGTGGAGAGGCCGAGGCTGGTGCGGCAGAGGGGTTCGGTAATGGCGTAGCGGGGGCGCGTGGGCCGGTTCAACGCGAGCGCGCGTGGGCCGCCCATGCGGAACTCCATGGGGACGGCTTCGTCGATGGGCAGGCCGTGCAGCCAGGAGTGCGGGCCGCACCAACTGACGAGCGCCGTGATGGAGAGCGGGAGAGTGCGCGGGAGTTGCGGGCGAAGCGCTTCAAGGACGCCGCGGTAGAAGGCGCGCTGCGATTGTGTTGCGTCGAAATCCAGTTGCAATGCTTGAACACCGCCGCGGGCGTCATTGCCAACCCCGCTGCGGGCGCCATACGCGGCGAGGCGTGTGGCCAGAGAGGCGCGAAGAGTTGGTGTGTCGGCGAAGCCTGGCCGGGTTTCGATGCGGATGACGGCGATGAGCGGCGCTCCTGGGGCGGGTGAGAGCGGCTGGCGGCGCGGCAGGACGGCGATGTGGTCAGTGAGGATGTCGGTTTCGGCGAGATATGCGACGCCAATGCTGGGCGGGAGAGCGTGGAGGTCTTCCGGTTCTTCCCAGGCCCAGAGGACGCGCTGTGGGACGCGATCCGCAAAGGCGGCGGGGAGCAAGGCAACGGTGTCCGTGCTGCGCGTGTCTCATGCCAGTGACGGAAGGCTGGCGAGCCGCCCATGAGGGAGGATCGCGACTGGGAGAAGAATCCAGCGACGAGCGGATGTTGGAACGCGAGCCACGGTGAACCTAACATACGCGGGACCATGTCGCTCGGGAAAATGAATGTAACGGGTGGTGGATCGAAACGGAACGTTGGGTGTCTTATCCTGCCAGTTCGAGCCCAATGAATTCCACGAGCTGTCGTAGTTCTGGCGAACGCTCGGTTAAGTCCAACTCAAAAAACGCATCGCCCAATGTCTCCCAGAGTGACGGAGGCGGGTCATCTATACCCATCCTCAATGGAGCCGATTTGCCGCAATGCCGCGAGGTGCTCGTCCTGTCTATCGCCGTAATCCGCAGATGCGCTCCACTTCAGCATCTCGTCGTCGATATGGCTGGATATCGCGCGCAGTAGCTCGTCCGGCTCAGGTTCGAACTGGTTTAGAAGCTCAGATATCATCGGCGAGTCGTCCGCTCCATCAACTTGCCGGTACTATGGCTGGTCGCGCTGCACGGCGTACTCATCGAGGATCACGGCAACGAGGACAGCCGTAGGAACGGCCACCATGGCGCCGACGACACCGTCGATGGCAGAGCCGAGCAGCAGCGAGACGATGATAGCGAGTCCGGGAAGGTCGACCGAGCTTTGCATGATCTTGGGCGTGAGGTAGGAGTTTTCCACCTGCACGTAGATGGCGTAGGCGATGAGGACGTAGACGACGCGCATCCAGGAATCCATGGCGGCGGCCAGGACAACCAGCGCCATGGAGATGACGGCGCCCATGACCGGGATGATGTTGAAGACGCCCATGAGCACGCCGAGGGCATAGGAGTAGCGCACGTGCAAAAGGGTGAAAACGATGGTGGAGTAAACGCCGAGGATGAGCATGAGGGTGCCCTGGCCGAGGAGCCAGCGGCCCATGCGGACGTCGGCGCGGAGCAGCGTCTTGTTCAGGCGCTCCCGGCGGAGCGGCTCAAAGAAGGAGAGCAGCCAGTTGTAGGCGTGCTCACCTTCCAGCATGAAATAGATGGTGAGCACGATGCCGGCGATGATCTTGACGATCTTGCTGGCCCAGGTGCTGACGGAGGTGACGAGATAGGTGGCGAAGTTGGAGGCGTAGTCCTGGATCCTGGCGTTGAGTGCCGCGACATTGAGGCGCGAGGCGAAGGGCAGATGCTTGAGGCGACTCAGCATCTGTGGACCGCGCGTGGGGAGTTCCTTTACGAATTCGCGCCCGTCGCGGATGACCGGCGGAAGCGCGAAGAGGGCGAAGAGCGTAATGGCTCCGGTGACGACGGCGAGGATGATGGCGATGGCTGCGCCGCGGCCGGGACTCCATTTGCCGATCTTGATTCTCTGCACGCCGCGAAGGACAGGCATGAGCACGACGGCGAAAAGCGCGCTGACGTAAAGCAGGGACAATTCTTCGCGCAGCTGCCAGGCGATGGCCAGCCCAATGCCGAGCATGAAGGTAAAGACGATGTCGCTGCGCAGTGTGCGAACCGGACGCTTGGGCTTCGGGTGCTCGAGGTCCGTGATTTGCAGGTCGTAGGGGCTGATCTTGTCTGGCATGCGGCTCTCTTGAGTGGCTCTTAGACCGTTTTCACAAACACTGTATTCTCACTCACATCTACGAGGAGCAGCTTTTCTTAATGGAAAAGCTGCGTCAGGCGTTGCTACAAGCCCCTAGACCCTTTGTGAAAACGGTCCCCGTTGCTGTTTATGCGTTGCGATCGTGCTTTGCAGTGCTGGCCTGGATGGAATGTCCATCTTCGCTCAGGATGGGGTCGCCGGCCTGGCCAGCCATCTGAGGATGCGTTCGACCACCTCGACCGCAGGAATGCCGGCGGTGTCCAGGGTGAGATGCGCCCGAGTGTAATGGGGGAGCCGCCGGGCGAGGCGTTCTTCCGGAGGTTCCGGCGCAGTCAACAGGGGACGGATGGGTAGTTCCTCGGTTCCTTCGGCGGTTGCTTCGGCGCCAGTCTCCCGGTTTGTGGTGGCGGTCACGTGGCAGCGGGCGAGCAAATCGGAGAGCGGGGCGGTGAGGAAGATCGTCACCGTGGCTGGTACCGACAGCGCTTCGTGGAAGAGCAATTGGCGGACGGCCTCGGTTTCGATGGCGCCGCCGCCGAGCGCGACTACGGCGTGATCATAGTTGTGGGCTGGGTCTTCAGACAGAGGATCGAGGACGCGGGCGGTGGCTTCGGCTTCCAGGCGGCGGAAGTGTTCTTCCCCGTCACGGGCAAAGATCTGGGCGACGGTAAGACCGTGCTCCGCCGTGATGAGGGAGTCGATATCGACAAAGGGCCAGTGCAGGCGCGCCGCCAGGATGCGGCCCACCGTCGACTTGCCCGCGCCCATGAATCCGGTCAGGACAATACGGCGGGGCAGCAGGTGGCGTGGCGTAGATGTTGGCCCGATGGGGCCTGCGCTCATTTCGTCTGACTCGAGCCGGAGTTCTGCTTTTCGCTGGAGAGCGTGGTCTGGATGTTCTCCCATACGGCCGGGCTGGGGTCGTGGATGGGGAGCAACAGCTTGGCCTGTTGCGCGATGTACTCCAGATCTCGTACCAGGGCAGAGCACTGCTCACAGGTCTTCAGGTGTTCCTGCTCCTTCAGGTCAACGCCGGATTCGAAGAGCTCCGGAAGCTGTGCCTGAAATTCCCCGCAGGTCATCGAGGTCGTAGATTGACCGATTGTTTTCATGGATTGGGTGTTCTTGCCGCCTGCATTCATAGCAAGGCCTCACGCCGGTTCGCCTGCTGTCCGGTGCGCAACAGGTCGCGCAACTTCATGCGCGCCTTGTGCAGTTGCGACTTGCTGTTGCCGATCGAGCATTCCAGCATGTCGGCGATCTCGTTGTGCTCGTAGCCTTCGACATCGTGCAGGACGAAGACGAGCCGGTACCCCGGGGGAAGATCGGAGACCGCGCGTTCGAGCGTGACCCGATCGATGGATCCGGAGAGCATGAGGTCGCGCGCGCCGATGTCCTTGCGCGGACCGTCTTCCTGGGATGGCTCCAGCGTCTCTTCAAGCGAGACCTGGGGCAGACCCTTTTTACGCAGGTGCATCAGGACCACGTTGACCGCCAGACGGTGCAGCCAGGTGGAGAAAGCCGAATCGCCGCGGAAGGTGCCGATCTTGCGATAGAGCTGCAGAAACGCCTCCTGGGTGAGGTCTTCGGCTTCGGCTACGTTGCCCAGCATGCGCAGGCACAAGGAATAAACGCGGCGCTTGTGCAGGCCGTACAGGCGCTCAAAAGCAGCGCCGTCGCCTGCTTGTGCGGCAGCGATAGCTTCCGCCTCTCCCGCGATGGGTGGGTTCCGGCGCAGATGCTGGTTAGACTTCTGACGCTCGGGAGCAGCCGTCGCGGTCCCTTTGGCAGGAGGGGAAAAGACGCCATTGGTTACGGATTTTGTCATTGTTATTCGTTTGCCAGCCAACGCATTCGTCATGGAAGTCCTGATGGTAGGTCACCCGTCGGATCTGGTGGGGGCAATGCCTGTCGGACGCGTGGGAGAAGGCGGGGGTTGCCTTGCACGGCCAGTCCGCGACCTCAGTAGAGAAAGCAGATCGGCCCATCAGTACCATTTGCGCCCGAATTGGCTATGGTTTGACAGCCACTGGAAAATTTCCGTTCGGGCCGTCATGCATGACCACGCGAACCACGGCGCCGGGCAGAAATTCCCATGCCTCGCCACCAGAATTGTAGTCCGGAGAGGCAACGAGCTTGAATAATCCTCCACCCATTTTCAAGCCGCGAGTCGGGCGGTATATCTCCGTTCCATTCAAAAGGCGCACGTGAAGCTCAATAAACGATCGGCTGAAGGTCATATCTACTAGCTTCCCACGAATCGGGCATAGAGAGTGCGGGCGAAAGCGATATCTGTGGTGCCCTGGATCAGAGCGCGGCCGTCGGCGAAGAGGGTGAGGGTGTGGGGGCCGCGGCGGAATTGGAGCAGCAGGCCGTTCTGGCGGACCTCGCCATGGGGGCGAAGGCGGTCGGCGGCAGCGGCCAAATCGATGGGCCGATGATGCTCATGGATCTGGACGGAGTTGCGGCCGCAAAGGGTGATGTGCGGGCGTCCCTCACCGCGAAGATGGACGAAATCGTGGCCCTGACAGACCTCGCAGCCGGGGCGCGGTTTGGCCGCAGAGATTTCCGAGCGCTCGTTCTGCCAGAGATCCCAGGAGATCAGAGTGCGGCGCATGGCGTCCCGTGCGCCAGTCAAGTATTTGATGGCTTCGGTGACCTGGATTGAAGCAGTGAGATTGACGGCGGTATTGAGGATCCCGGCGGTATCGCAGGTCTCGACCGGGCCGGAGGGCGGCTTGGGAAAGAGGCAGGCGAGGCAGGCGGTTTCTTCGGGCAGGATGTTCATGGTGGCGGCATAGGCGCCGAGGGCGGCGGCGTAGATCCAGGGGAGTCCTTGCTCGATGGCGTAGTCGTTGATCAGGTAGCGGGTTTCGAAGTTGTCGGTGGCGTCGAGGACGATCTGGGCGTCTTTCAGCAGCCCATGGATGTTGTCCGGGACGAGATCCGCTACGTGGGCGCGGACCTGGATCTCGCTGTTGAAGCGGGCGATCTGGTGGCGGGCGGCTTCGGCTTTGGGCGTGGCGGCGGCTGCGTCCGCCTCATCGAAAAGTACCTGGCGCTGCAGGTTGCTCTCTTCGACGAAGTCGCGGTCGATGAGGATGAGGGTGCCGACACCGGCGCGCGCGAGCAGGGCGGCCGCTGCGGCGCCGGTAGCTCCGCAGCCGACGATAGCAACGGTCGAAGCAGCGAGGCGCTGCTGTCCGGCTTCGCCGACGGGTGCGAAGAGCACTTGACGGGAGTAGCGGCCGGTCTGTAAAGCGGCGATCTGCGAACGGAGTCTGGAAGCGGCAAGGGTGCTGGCGCTGTCCATTGTGTCTAGTATAGAAAGGCGCGTAACGGTCCCGCTGGACGTTGGTTAACTGGTTCACTGATTCACCCCCCTGCATCTCACCCAACGTGATGCTGCCGTGTTCCGCATGACGAGAGCATGTTCCTATTGCCGTGGCCTTGGGGGTCGATGCGACGCACAGCTTTCCCCGGCGGAAGAAGCGCGTCGAAAGTAGCGTCGGTCGGGTATTTAGCAATAGGGATATGCTCCAAACCGCTCCATGGGGGACAAACCCAGCGGCGCACTCCCGTGAGAGGCTCTTTGAACGCAGTACCTGACCGTCCTGCCGGCGGTGACCGGAGGACCAACGAATCCAGGCGGAGACGCCGCCGCCGAGCGTGGCTGCTGCCGCTGCTGCTGTTTGCTGCGGGCATGTGCCGCGCGCAGAGCGCGCCTGGGCCCGCGTCCGGTGGCGATGGCGACGCAGATCCCTCTGCACAGTCCGCTTCCCCGGCGGAATTTCTGCCCCACGCGCCGTCCTCGCCACAGGCCAACTCCAGCGCGACGCCAGGCACGGAGTTGCCGGGCATTGAGGCTTTTGCCGGAAGCAAGGTCACCGGCATCGGTTTTGATGGAGTGAAGGCATCGATGCTGGGCCCGCTGCCCGCGCAGCTGGAGCTACAGCCCGGTGACATCCTGACTGACACCAAGGTGCGGGCGAGCCTGCGGCGGCTTTACGACTCCGGTTTGTACGACACCATCCAGGTGCAAGGTTTGCGCTCGGATGGCGGCGTGACCATCATCTTCGCCGGCAGGCCGCGGCTGTTCATCGGACGTGTACAGATCTTTGGCATTAAGGATGACCGGCTGCAGGGGCGGTTGGTGGGATCGGCGCGCTTGCAGCCGGGAACGCGCTATACGCAGCGGAAGCTAAATAACTCGCAAGCCTCCATCGAACAGGCATTGACCGATAACGGCTTCTACGAGGCGAAGGTTGAGCGGCGTGAGCAATTGGACTCGCCGAATTCGCAAGTGAACGTGATCTACAACATCAATCCGGGAAAGCAGGCGAAGGTCGGCAATGTGAAGGTGGATGGGACCCCGGGGATGTCTCTGGAGCAGTTTCGCAAGACCAGCAAGCTGAAGGCGGGCAGCAAGGTGAACCGCCAGACGGTAAGCCGCGCGCTGACCCGGCTGCGCAAGTACTACGACAAAAAGCAGCGCTGGGCCGGCGCGGTGACGCTGGAGACGAAGCAGTATCACCCCGAGACCAACCAGTTGGACTATTCCTTTCAGGCGAAGGAAGGACCACTCGTGAAGGTCCGGGTGGAGGGTGCGAGGTACAGCCGCAGCACTATTGAGCGGCTGGTACCGATCTATGAAGAGGGCACAGTCGATCTGGACCTGGTGAACGAAGGCGCGCACAACCTGCGCGCCGACCTGCAGGGCAAAGGCTACTTCGATGCCACGGTGACACATGAGCCGGTGCACAACAGCCCGGAAGAAACGACGGTTCTCTACAACGTGGACCGCGGGGCGGAGCACCGCGTGGATTCCGTCAGGATCGAAGGCGGGAAGTATTTCGATCACGACACACTCGCAGAACACGTCAGCGTGCGGCCGGCGAATTTCATCGAGCGCCACGGGACCTACAGCCAGACGATGGTGCAAAACGATGTCAGCAACCTGACCGGGCTTTATCAAGGCAGCGGCTTCAGCCACGTGGTGGTGACACCGCAGATCAAAGACGTCGACACCAAGGGGAAAAACGGGAAGACCTCGGCGCACATCCGGGTGGTTTACAAGATCGAAGAAGGCCAGCAGCAGAAGATCGGCAGTTACACGATCAACGGGATGAAAAAGATCTCGCTCGATGTGCTGCGTCCGTCACTGAACACAGAAGTGGGGCAGCCGTATTCATCACTGAACGTGACCGGCGACCGCGACCTGATCCAGACGTATTACCTGAGCCACGGCTACCCGAACGCACAGGTCAACGTGGTGCAGCATAACGATGCGAAGAACCCGCAACTGGTGGACGTGACCATGAATGTGGAGGAGGGCCAGCAGGTCTTCGTGAACAAGGTACTGGTTTCCGGTCTGCACTATACCCGGCCTTCGATAGTGACGCCGCGCGTGACCGTGCGGCCGAACGAACCGCTGGACCAGTCGGCCCTGCTCGATTCGCAACGCAGGCTTTACAACCTGGCGCTGTTCAACGAAGTCGATACCGCGGTGCAGAATCCGTCCGCAGACCAGCCACGCAAGAATGTACTGCTGCTGACGACCGAAGCCAAGCGCTGGGACGTGACCTATGGCTTCGGCTTCCAGGCGCAGACGGGAACGCCTTATCGCAATACACCATCGGCCGCATATCTGATCCAGCAGGGCATCAACCCGAGCACATTCAGCGGCGGCGCGAACGGACACTTCGGTGTGAGCCCGAACCTGGTCTTCGATATCTCGCGCATCAACCTGTTCGGAACCAACCAGTCGATATCCCTGCGTACCAACTACGGCACGCTGGAGCAGCAGGCGGTGGTGCTCTATCAGAATCCCGGACTGTTGAAGAATCCCAACTTCAACGCGTCATTCTCCGGAGGCTATACCAGCAGCCAGAACGTGACCACATTTTCGGCCTCGTCCCTTTTTGCCACGGTGCGCGTGACGCAGCATGTGACCAAGCCGACGACCTTGATCTATTCCTGGTCGTACCGCGAGGTCAAGGTGAACCCGAACAGCATCCAGGTGAGTATCGCGTTGATTCCGCTGCTGTCACAGCCGGCGCGTGTGGGCGGTCCGGGATTCAACTACATCCGCGATACGCGCGACGATGCGCTGGACGCGCACCACGGCACTTTCAATACGGTGGCGCTCTTTCTGTCGGATTCCAAGTTCGGCTCGCAGGCAAATTTCGATCGAATCGACATCACCAACTCGTCTTATTACGATTTCGGCAAACGCCATTGGGTGCTTGCGCGGCAGACGCGCTACGGTCAGGAGCGGGCATTTGGAGACGGCAGGCAATTGCTGATCCCGCTGCCGGAGCGCCTGTATGCGGGAGGCGCGACATCGCATCGCGGCTTTGCCATCAACGCAGCAGGCCCGCGCGATCCACAGACCGGCTATCCAATCGGCGGGGCGGCGGTAGCGGTGAACACGCTGGAGCTGCGGACGCCCTATCCGAATCTGCCGCTGATAGGTAACAATCTCGGTTTTGTGTTCTTTCACGATATGGGGAACATTTTTTCCCGCTCAACCGATGTCTGGCCGAGCTTCCATAATTTTTTCCAGCCGGATCAGCGGGGCTGCCGTACGGTGCCGACGGTGAACACGAATCCCGATGGATCGCTGAATGTGAAAGAACAGCCGTGCAGTTTCAATTACTGGTCGCATGCCCTGGGACTGGGCGCGCGCTATCGCACCCCGATCGGACCGATTCGCGTGGACCTGAGCTACAACCTCGATCCGCCGTATTTTCCCGAGGTCTATAACTACCAGAGCTCGACCTCCAATGTGCCGCAGCCGCAGACGGGACAGGCGGGGCACTTCAACTTCTTCTTCTCGATAGGGCAGACGTTCTGATGACGGCGCGAGTGCAGAGGACGGGCAGGGCGGCAGCAGCAATGCTGGCGATATCGTTGATGGCACTTTGTGCCGCAGCGCAGGCGCCCGAACCCGGCACTGTGCCGGAGGATGCCCAGGTGGGGTCCGCATCGCAGACCACGGGAACGAACACACCGGTGCCGTTGCACCAGAGGACGGAGACAAAGCTGGCGCCGGCGAACGGCGGCCTGACGTTTCTGCCGGAGCTGAAGCCAACCGATGGCGTGGTGAATCTGGCGGCGCAGAACAACGGAGACGCGCAGATTGCCGCTGAGGCGAGTGCGACGGGCCAGAAGGCGATGCTTCTGGACCGCGCAGTGGCGGTGATCAATGGCAACGTGATCCTGGCAAGCGATCTGCGCGAGGAGCAGCGCTTCGCTGTATTTGAGCCGCTCACCGCACCCGGCGGCGAGTTTACGCCGATGGAAGCGATGGAGCACATTGTGAATCGCACGCTGCTGCTGAACCAGATGGAAGAGCAGGAGCTGGCCCCTCCGCCTTCGGACCAAGCAGTAGACGAGCAGATTGCTTATCTGCGCAAACATCTTCCTGCATGCGCCGGACAGAACTGCGAGACAGAGGAGGGATGGCAGCGCTTTCTGGCGGCGCGCGGCTTTACAGAGGCGGACCTGCACACGCGCTGGAAGGAGCGGATGCGGGTCCTTGAATTTGTCGGTGTGCGCTTCCGCACCGGCATCCGTATTACCAAGCCGGAGATCGAGACGTATTACAAGGAGAAGCTGGTGCCGGTGTTTGAGGCGCGCAAGCTGACGCCGCCGCCGCTGGCGCAGGTTTCGGATCGCATCGACGAGGTGTTGCTGCAGCAGCACGTGAATGTGCTGCTGGGCGATTATCTGCGCAGCCTGAAGGACGCGGGCAGCGTGCAGATACTCGATCCGCAGTACAACAGCCTGGGCAGTTCGCCGTCGTCCAGCGCCCCTGCGGGCGGCGCTGATTTGACGCGGCCGGGACGCAACGGAGGCGAACAGTGAGCACGACGCCCACGCCTCCTGCTGCGCGCCCACGGCGGCGCGGATGGCGGATATTTGGCCGCATCGTGCTGTTCTGCTTCGTCGCTCTGGTGGTAGTGCTGGGAATTGCGTTCTGGTATCTGAATACGCAGTCGTTTGCGAACTATGTGCGGGCGAAGCTGATCGATGTGCTGACGACGGCGACGGGCGGACGCGTAGAGCTGGCGCGGTTCAGCTGGCGTCCGCTGCGGCTGGAGGCGGAGGTGGATGGGCTGACCATCCACGGGTTGGAAGCGCCGGGCCAGGTGCCGTACGCGCATGTGGATACATTGCGGGTGCAGGCGAAGATCATCGATCTCTTCAAAGCGCAGGTCGGATTGCGCTCGCTCGATGTGGAGCATCCGGTCTTCCATCTCATCGTCTATCCCGATGGATCGACCAACCAGCCGGTGCCGAAGACAAAGACGGAAAATAACAAGCCAGTGACGGATACGATCTTCGATCTGCAGGCGAACCACGCTCAGGTGGACAACGGCGTAGTGCTGCTGAACCAGCGGGCGCTGCCTTTTAACGTGGCGGCGACGAATCTTTCCGTGACGGTGACGTATCGACCGCGGCCGGAGAGCTATCTAGGCACGGTGCACGCAGAGGAGCTGACCGCGGCGCGCGGGAATGCGCCAACGGTGCATTCGAAGCTTGACTTGAATGTGGAGATGGCGCGCAATGCCCTGAAGCTGGATGGGCTTCATTTTGTCTCTGGCGACTCGAAGCTGGACGCTTCAGGGGCGCTGAACGATTTTGCGAAGTTGAATTGGCAGCTCGGGGCAAACGGCACAATCGATCTGCGCGAAGTAGCCGCGCTGGCTGCCGTCGAGGGGCTGGAACGGGGCGAGACGGGACTGCAGATTCAGGGACAAGGCACGGGCGTGAAGGCTTTCGACGTGACGGGCAATGTGCGGTTGAAAGATGCGACCTATCGCCAGTCCTATCTGTTGCTGAGCGGCATCAATGCGACGAGCTCGCTGCGCGCAACACAGGACATGATCGCGCTGCCGGATGTGAAAGTGCGGCTGCGGCGGGGCGGGGGCGTGGACGCGAATGCAAAGCTGGTGAACTATATGGCGCCCGCGCCGCCAGCGGAGCCTGCGGTGGCCATGCAGTCGCCCAGGAAGGCACCGCGGGCTGCACCTGAGAGCGGCCCACAACAGGAGGCTGCGATTCATGCGCGGATCTTCGGCATCCGGCCGGAGATGGTCTTCGAGATCATCGCCGTACCGAAGTACGCGAATCTGGGCTTCGATACGCAGGCAGATGGCCGAGCCGATGTCTGGTGGAAGGGATCGATCAACGACCTGAGGGCGAGCGCGAACGTCTCTCTCGCGCCGCCGCGTCCGCCGACCCCGAACGAGATCCCGGTAAATGGTGCGATCGATGCGGGTTTTGCGCTGCGCGGCGGCAGGCTGGACGCGCGGCACATCGAGGTGCACACGCCGGCATCGTCGTTGAATGTGACCGGCCAGGCTGCGTTTATCCCGATGACCCAGTCGAGTGCGCTGAATGTCGATTTCACAACCAGCAATCTGAATGAGTACGATCGCGCACTGATTGCGTTTGGCGTGAAGGCGAATGGCAAGAAGGGTGTGGCGGCGCTGCCGGTGCAATTGCATGGCCAGGCGGGTTTCCACGGAACCGTGACGGGCTCGCTGCTGAATCCGGATGCGAAAGGGCACGTGAGCGCGAAAGACTTTGCCACCGTAATTGAAACAGCAGCGGCGACACATCCGCCACCGGAGCCCACGGTGCCTGTGAGCGCTCAGCCGCCGCATCCGCCACCGCCATCGCAGGGCACGCGGCAGACCGTGCAATGGGACGATCTGGAACTGGATGCCGAGTACAGCCCTGCGCTGATCTCGGTCGAGAATATTTCGCTGACGCGGGGGAAGACGGACATCCAGGCCTCTGGCCAGTTGCACGCCGCGCACGGACGGCGCGGGAAGCCGATCTACAACAACAGCTCCACCTTGAATGCGAATGCGCACATCACGGATGCAAGCGTGACCGACCTGATGTCGATTGCCGGTGAGAGTTTGCCGGTGACCGGCACGCTGAACCTGCAAGCGCATGTCGGCGGCGCGCTGAATGCACTGACTGGCAGCGGTCATCTCTCCGTGGCGGACGGTCAGATCTACGGCGAGGACTACAAGAGCCTGAGCACTGATCTGAAGTTTGCCGGTGAGTCGGCCGGGGTGACGAATCTGGTCTTCGTGCAGGACGGCGGGCGCATCACGGGCGGTGGCGATTACAACTTCCAGGCGAAGAGCTTCCGCGGTGATGCGCAGGGAGCGGGCTTCGATCTTTCACATATTCACCGGTTGCAGAATGCGAAGCACCAATTGGGCGGTGCGCTGACCTTCGACCTGCACGCCTCCGGCACTACGACTGAGCCGCAGGTGAACGGCAAGCTGGCGCTCGCGAACCTGACCTTGAACGGGCAGGCGGCCGGCGACGTGAATGCGAATGTGAAGACGAGCGGGCACACGCTTTTGCTGAACGCGGATGCAACGCTCGCGCAGGCGCGGCTCCAGGTGGGCGGGCAGATGCAACTGACCGCGGATTATCCGCTCGATGCAAAGCTGACGTTCTCGCAACTGGACTTTGCGCCCGTCCTGAGGCTGCTGGATGTGAGCGGAGTGGAGGGCAATTCGCAACTGCAGGGGGTGATCCACGTCTCCGGACCGGCGAAGACGCCGCGGCAACTGGATGGCACGGCGGAGATTGATCAGTTCAAGGTGACGCTGCAGGGCATGCCGCTCACCAGCAAGGGACCGATCCGCGCATCGCTGAATGACGGTGTGGTGAAACTGAACCAGTTGGAGATCGACGCTGAGGACACGAACCTGGTGGCGGGCGGAACGGCCGATCTGCTGGGTGATGGCGGCATGGATATGCAGGCGCATGGCGCCATTAACGCGAGGCTGGCGCAGAGCTTCAGTCCAGAGATTTCGTCGGCCGGACATGTCGACTTCCACCTTACGGCGCAGGGCGCGCTGAAGAAGCCGGACCTGGAAGGCACATTCAATTTCAACAATGTCAGCATGGCCTATCAGCAGATACCCAACGGCCTCAGCCACCTGAACGGTTCGATGGTGTTCAATCAGGACCGGCTGGAGCTGCGCAATCTGACCGGCACCACGGGGGGCGGCACGGTAACGTTCGGCGGATTCCTGATCTACCAGCAGGGCGTCTATGGCGACATCACGGTGACCGCAAAGAATACGCGGTTCCGCTTTGCCGGGCTGAGCAGTTCCGCCGATGCGAAGCTGCGGCTGCAAGGGACGCAGAACTCGATGGTGCTGAGCGGCAATATCCAGATCACGCGCTTCCTGGTGGGGCCGAATGTGGATTTTGCCGCGCTTACGGGTGGCTCGGGCGCGGTGTCGCCGCCACCAGATCCAAATGCCTTCGGCAATAAGCTGCGACTGGACTTACATATCACCTCGGCGCCGCAAATGGATTTCCAGAACTCTTTCGCGCAGATTGCCGGCAGCGTGAATCTGCGCATTCGCGGCACGGTGGCGCAGCCGGCCGTGCTTGGCCGCATCAACATCACCGATGGCAAGGCAACCTACAACGGGACAACCTATCAGCTACAGCATGGTGACATTTACTTTACGAACCCGGTGAAGATCGAACCGGTAATCGACCTGGACGCGACCACACGCATCGAGGAATATGACGTGACGATCGGGCTGCACGGCACGGCCAGCAAGCTGACCCCAACTTTCCGCTCCGAGCCGCCACTGCCGGAGGCGGACGTGATCTCGCTGTTGGCGCAGGGGCGCACGCAGGAGGAGCAGTCGATTTACAACACGCAGCAGCAGCAGGCGGGGGTGAACGGCACCACCAACGCACTGCTGAGTGGGGCTCTAAACGCTACGGTGAGCAACCGGATTCAGAAGCTGTTCGGGGTGGGAAGCGTGAAGATCGACCCGACCTACACCGGATCGCTGGGGCAGTCGAGCGCGCGCATCACGGTGACGCAGAATATCGGCCAGCAGGTGCTGCTGACTTATGCGACCAGCGTGAACTCAACCAGCCAGCAGCTGATCCAGGCGCAGGTGAACCTGACCCCGACTTTTTCCGTGACCGCGGTGCGGGACGAAGCGGACGTCTTTAGTCTGCTTTTCAAGGTACACAAACGATATAGGTGACATGATGGTTTGTCGGTGCGTCTTAACAAAGGTGAACGGGAGTGATAGGCTTCGGCTCTCTGGCTATTCGAGAATTCAAAACAGTTGAGTTAGGCGCCACCTCCCCGCGCTTTGCAAGGAGAACGATGATGCGCATTCTGCGAACGATGATTGCTGCCGCACTACTGGCGGCTCCGATTGTTGCCTACACGCTGCCGGCGGCCGCATTTGGCACGGTGGAAGACTCCAACAAAAACGATGCGCAGATTCTGAAGGATGCGCAGAAAAAGCTGAAGAACAAGCGCTTCAGCGGTATACATGCCTCCGTACAGAGCGGCATTGTCACGCTGAGCGGAACGGCAAAGGTGTACGCCGACAAGCAGGATGCGGAGAAACAGGTCGGCAAAATAAAGAATGTGGTGTCGGTGGTGAACGACATCCAGGTGGAGGCGGGCGAGACGACCGATCAGCAGCTGGCCGATAAGATCGGCAAGCAACTGGCCTATGACCGCGTGGGCTACGGGAACGCCTTCAATGCGATCACGGTCTCGGTCAACAACGGCGTCGTGACCTTAGGTGGCCATGCGCTGGGACCGGTGGCCAAGGAATCTGCGCTGAACCTGGCGAAGCGTACGCCAGGGGTGCAGAATGTCATCGACAAGATTCAGGTGGACCCGCTGTCGCCGATGGACAATCAGATCCGGATGGCAGTGGCGCGCAGAGTCTATGGCTATCCTTCGCTGAACAAGTATGCGATCAACCCGGCGAATCCGATCCGCATTACGGTGATCAACGGACACGTGATTCTGTCAGGCGTGGTGGATAGCCAGTCGGACAAGGATGTTGCGGGTATCCAGGCCAACACGGTGCCGGGCGTCTTTAGTGTGACCAACAACCTGCAGGTTGCCGGCCAGCCGCAAGAGAAGCCCCAGTAACTCAAGACCGTACGGATCGTGTCTTTAGACCATCGCGCCGCTTTCGCCCGTTAGACTGATTTTGTGGGGGAAAGCGGCGCATGCCATTTCTGCGAAGTCTGAGCACCACGCTGGAGATGATCAAGTGGGAGCACTCGGTCTTCGCGCTGCCCTTTGCGCTTGACGGGAGCGGTGCTGGCGGCGAACGGCTGGCCACATGCCATGCAGCTCGTCTGGATCATCGTCTGCATGGTGACGGCGCGCTCGGCCGCGATGGCCTTTAACCGCTGGGCAGACGCAGACCTGGATGCGGCGAATCCGCGCACTGCGTCGCGTGCGATTCCGGCAGGGCTACTGTCGCGCGGCTTTGTCGGCGCATTCACCGTCGCGATGGCGTTGCTGTTTGTCTTCGGCGCGTCGCGACTGAACCGGCTGACGCTGCTGCTCTCACCTGTGGCGCTTGTGGTGCTGCTGGGCTACTCGTATATGAAGCGGATCACGCGCTGGTCGCACCTGGTGCTGGGCCTGGCGCTGGGGATTGCGCCGGCCGCGGCGTGGATTGCAATCCGTGGCGGCCTCGACCCGCGCATCCTGGTGCTGACGGTGGCGGTGCTGTTCTGGGTGGCGGGGTTCGACGTGCTGTATGCCTGCCAGGATGCGGAGCACGATCGCAGCGCGGGCCTGCGGAGCATTCCCCAGGCGGTGGGGCTGCACAAGGCATTCGGTGTGGCGCGTGCGATGCATGGCATTATGCTGCTGCTGCTGGCCTGGCTGCTCCACCTCTTTCATCTGGGCCCGATCGCATGGTGGGGGCTGGTGACGGTGATGGCGCTGCTCTTCTATGAGCACTCCATCGTGTCCCCCAAGGACATGCGGCGGCTGAATGCCGCCTTCTTTACGCTGAACGGGATCATCTCGGTGCTGTTTTTCTGCTTTGTCGCGGCTGCTGTGACGTTTCAGCACTGATGGAGTGGGAAACAAAAAAGCCTGCGGCAGGGCGCAGGCTTTTTGTGGGGCAGGGTGAGCAAGCTAGGAATGGGTCCCGTGCTTCGCCTGTTCCCGGTCCTTGAAATTGTCGATTTTGGCGTTGGCTTTCTTCTTCATCTCGGCGACTTTGTCTGTCAGATGTTCGCGACTTGCATTCGCGGAGTCTTCGGTTTCGGCTACATGGCGATCGTGCGTGGTCCGGGCCGCGTCCTTCGCGTTGCCCCAAGTCTCCTTGGCTGCGCCCTTTACCTGGTCGGCTACGCCCTGATTGGCGAGCCTTTGATTGCCTACTGCTTCGCCGACTTTTTCCTTTGCCTTCCCGATCCCTTGATCGATTTTCCCTGTTACCCGGTTCTTGTCCATGTTTACCTCCTAGGATTCACTTCCTGGACTCTTGCATGAATTCGCGCGCGGCATGTTTTGTGTAGCTCGCATGCCGCACGCCTTAACGCCGAAGTCAGACCGCCGTGCGGCGGCCGCCGACGAGCTGCAGAATGAGCACCACCAATGCGATCAGAAGCAGAATATGGATATAGGCTCCAAGCACATGGAAGCCTACGAACCCCAACAGCCACAGCACCAGCAATACGACGAATATTGTCCAGAGCATTTGTTATCTATCTCCCCGCAAGTATGCGGCGTTCCGGTATGGTATGGTGCGCTTGACGGTGCCCGAGTTGCCGTATCTGCACAAATAAATCCAGGTTGAAGTCTCATGAAGATAGCTATCCAGGGCGAGCTGGGCTCGTTCAGCCATCAAGCCGCGCTCCGAGCAACCCCCAGCGCTACCGTTGTCCCCTGTGTTCTCTCCGCGGATGCGTTTGAACGGCTGCGCAAGGGAAAGGTGGACGCGATTATGATCCCGATCGAAAACACGCTGGCGGGATCTGTTGTGGAGCACTACGATCTGCTGCGCGAGCACACGGCCTACATCGAACGCGAGACGGTGATCCGCATCGAGCATCATGTCATTGGCGTACCGGGCAGCGATATCGAGCAAGTGCACCGCATCTATTCCCATCCGGTTGCACTGGCGCAATGCCGCAGTTTTTTTCAGCAGCATCTCGGCATCGAGCCCATCGCTTTTTATGACACAGCGGGCGCTGTAAAGCAGATCATCGGGCTGCGGGACCGTCACTCGGCCGCGATTGCAGGGATACAAGCGGCCGATATCTACGGCGGGACGGTGCTGGTAGAGGGGGTGGAAGACGATGCCGCTAACTTCACCCGTTTTCTGACGGTGTGCGCGGGCACCGCGCCGGAGCCTGAGGGAGTGCACAAGCTGAGCCTGTGCTTCCAGGTGCAGCATCATCCCGGAGCACTGGCTGCGCTGCTGGCGACGATCTCGGCTGCAGGCGGCAATCTGACCCATTTGCAATCCCGCCCGGTGCATGGACGGCCCTGGAATTATCACTTTTTCGTGGACGCGCTGATGCCGGACCCAATGGCCAGCACGATGTTGCTGGACCGGCTGGCGGCCCTGGGCGCCAGCCATAAGGTATTGGGGCGGTTCCAGCCGGCGCCGGAATTCGTCTGACGAAGAGCTCAGATCAGGGGTCAGGAGCCCGGTTAGGGTACGCCGAACGGGTGGTTGTGGCTTGCGAGTGTGCCGAATGGGCGCCGGTAATGCACCGAGGGGTCTCCGGGACCACAAATAACTGCGCCATCAAAGAATTTCGCCGATAGACTTTGGGGCGGCGTGGCAGGACTGGAAGGGCATTGCATCCCACCAGTAGGGCCCGAGGTCACGGCCGCCCCAGACAACCGCGATTTCTGCGACCTTTGGAAACCTGATGCGTCCAATGTACACATATCTGATATAAGGACACTCATGGCAAGCGACTTCCTCAGTATTATCGAACCCGCCCACCGCAATCAGCAGAACGAGGGTGGCGAACCCCAAGCGGGTGGCCGGGTCCTGCCAGTTTTACCCGTACGGGACACCGTTCTGTTTCCCCATGCCGTGCTGCCCCTGACGGTGGGCCGGGAGAGCTCAATCCAGCTCATCCAATCGCTCGGCGACGAAAAGACCGTGGTGGTGGTGGCGCAGCGTGACGCGCGCGTCGACGCCCCGCAACCCAGTGACCTGCACTCGGTCGGCACCCTGGCGACCGTTCATAAGGTCGTCAAGATGCCCAACCAGAGCCTATTTGTCTTCACCGAAGGCACGCAGCGCGTGAAGCTGGGCGAATTCAACCAGTTTGAGCCGTTCATGACCGCATCGGTCGAGCCGGTACCTGAGATCACGCCGGCCAAGGGCCCGGAGATCGAGGCTCTGCAGCGCAACGTGACCTCGCAGTTCCAGCAAATCGTCACCTCCTCGCCGACACTTTCCGACGAGCTGCAGACGATCGCGCTGAACATTGAAGATCCGGGCCGGCTGGTGGACTTCATCGCGTCCTCACTGCCGTTCCTGCCGACAACGGAGAAGCAGGAGCTGCTGGAAACCCCGGACGTGGCCGCCCGGATGGAGCGGATCAACAAGCACCTGGCGAAAGAACTCGAAGTCCAGCAATTGCGCAACAAGATCCAATCCGAGGTGCAGGATCAGGTGCAGCAGTCGCAACGCGACTACTATCTGCGCGAGCAGATGAAGGCCATCCAGAAGGAACTCGGCGAAATGGATGAGGGCCAGAAGGACATCCAGGAGCTGCGCGACAAGATCGAAGCCGCCGGCATGCCGGAAGACGTGAAGAAAGAGGCGACCAAGGAGTTGAACCGGCTCTCGCGGATGTCGCCGATGGCGGCCGACTACTCGTTGACACGCAACTACATCGAGTGGCTGGCGGTGCTGCCGTGGACCAAGAGCTCGGGCGGCACAGTGGACATCGCGAAGGCGAAGGAGATCCTGGACGAGGACCACTACGACCTGAAGAAGGTGAAGGACCGCATCCTGGACTACCTGAGCGTGCGGCGGTTGAAGCCGGACATGAAAGGGCCGATCCTGTGCTTTGTCGGACCTCCGGGCGTGGGCAAGACCTCGCTAGGCCGCTCGATCGCGCGCGCCCTGGGACGCAAGTTCCAGCGCATCTCGCTGGGCGGCATGCACGACGAGGCGGAGATCCGCGGACATCGTCGGACTTACATCGGCGCGCTGCCGGGACAGATCATGCAGGCGCTGCGCCGCGCGGAGACGAACGATCCGGTCTTCATGCTTGATGAAATCGACAAGCTGGGCCGCGACTTCCGTGGCGATCCGGCATCGGCGCTGCTTGAGACGTTGGATCCGGAGCAGAACAACACGTTCCGCGACAACTATCTGGACGTGCCGTTCGATCTGTCGAAAGTGCTGTTCATTTGCACGGCGAACATGCTCGATCCGATTCCTGCGCCGCTGCTCGATCGCATGGAGCTTATCGATCTCTCCGGCTATACCGAAGAGGAGAAGGTGCACATTGCGTTCCGTTACCTGATCCCGCGTCAGATTAAGGAAAACGGCATTCAGCCCGGCGAAGATGGCCGTCCGCTGATTGAGTTTCCTGAGGACAGTGTGCGCTTCATCGTGCGGCACTACACGCGCGAGGCGGGCGTTCGCAAACTCGAGCAGCTGATCGGCACGGTATGCCGCAAGCAGGCGCGCCGTATCGCGGAAGGCAAGCACGAGACGCTGGTGGTTGATCGCGCGATCATCCACGAGTTCCTGGGCGGCATCAAGGTCCGGGTAGACACGGAGATCGCGGAGCGGACGAAGCGCGCCGGTGTCTCGGTGGGACTCGCGTGGACTCCCGCTGGCGGCGATGTGCTGTTCATCGAGGCGAACCGCATGAAGGGCAAGGGCGGCTTCACCATGACTGGGCAGCTCGGCGACGTGATGCGCGAGTCGATGCAGGCAGCCTTGAGCTGGGTGCGATCGAACGCGGCTTCGCTGGGACTAAGCGAGGACTTCACCTCGGAGCAGGACCTGCACATTCATGTGCCGGCCGGCGCGATTCCGAAGGATGGACCCTCGGCAGGTGTAGCGATGGCGACCGCGATCGTCTCGCTGATGACCGACACGCCGATTCATCCGCTGACCGCGATGACCGGCGAGATCACACTGAGCGGCAATGTGCTGCCGGTAGGCGGCATCAAGGAGAAGTTCCTGGCGGCCAAGCGCGCGGGCGTGCTGGATGTGATCCTTCCGGCAGAGAATCGCCAGAACGTAGAGGAAGACCTGACACCAGACCAGATCGACGGCGTCAGAATCCACTACGCGAAGACAATTGATGACGTACTCAACGTTGCGCTGCCGCGCTCCACGAGCGAACAGCAGCATGACAGCGATGTGCGCGAGCAGGTGATCGAGCACGCTACGGCGTAATTGGATTCAAGGAAAAATAGAAAGGCCTCACCGAAAATGGTGGGGCCTTTTTCTTGCCCAGCTCTCATCGCGAATGATTCTTCGCTGCCATGCAGCTATGTAGTGTGCTATATACAGACCGTGGACATCCACTCTGCAGTCCTTCCCGCGCTGATTGTGCTGATTTGCATTCTGGTTGCGTGGTCTTCACTGCGGCGCATTGGGTCGCTCCGCCGGCAGAGCTATCCAGCATGGCGAAAGCTCACCGAGCGGATCGTTCTTTCGCTGATCGCTCTTGGGGCAGTCGTCGTTGCGGCGAGCAGTGGATACAACGCAATCGCGCTCTATCGCTTTCGCGCGCATGCGCCTGGCGGGATGTACGCGGTAAATGGGCACCGGATGCGCATCGACTGCATGGGAAGCGGCTCGCCAACCATTGTGCTGGATGCAGGGCTGGGCAATGACGGGCTGATCTGGGGTGGCGTGCAGCCGGTGCTCGCGAAGAGCACGCGCGTCTGTTCCTACGACCGGGCAGGATTCGGCTGGAGCGATGCGCTGCCGCCTCCACGCGATGCGGACCATATTTCAGCCGAACTGCATGGATTGCTGGCGACCGCTCACATTTCGGGTCCGATTGTGCTGATGGGGCACTCGATTTCCGGTATCTATATTCGCGATTATGCGACGCGCTATCCGGCAGAGGTTGCGGGATTGATTTTTGTGGATGGCTCGACACCACTGCAGAACCGGAACCCTGCATTCAAAACTGAGTTTGCCAGGGGATCGCAGCCCTGGTACAAAACCCTGATGAATAGCGCCGTCTTCGCCGTCGGCATTCCGCGATGGTTGGGGCAGTGTACGGGCAGAATTCCCGGGTTCGATGCAGCCGCCGCAAAGTTGCTGGCTGAGGATCAGTGCCGTGACCGATCCGGGGCCATTGCTGCTGAATTGGAAAACTTCGACCGGTCGGGTGAGGAGACCGTTCACACGGGACCGTACGGCGCACTGCCGATCCTGATCTTTTCTCAGGACACCGCGAAGGGCATCTCCGAGGGCGAACCACGCGAGTTGGGGAATGCGTGGAATCAGATGCAGGAAGATCTGAAGAAGCTCTCAACGCGAAGCCGGAGGATCATCGCCAAGGGCAGCGGACACTACATTCAAGTGAACCGCGCTGACCTGATTGAGAGAGAAGTGCCGCTGTTTCTGGAGCAGGTTCGTGACACGGCGCCTGAGCCGGCGAACTATGGTGCGACGTATGGTTCGACGACCACGGAGTAAAATCTCGGCGATGGCAACATGGAAAGGCCCCACCGATGCGGTAAGGCCTTTCGTGTCTTGATGCTGTATCTTGTTGCCATCGAGGCTGGATTTGGTTTGTTGCTATGGACGGCCCATCAGCTTCGAAGGCTTATCAGGCGTGAACCCGGTCGTTCGCGTGAATCAACTGGTTGTAGCGTTCCCATTCACGAGAGTAGTTGCGAATGATCCGTTGAATGATCCCACGATCGCGTGGACACTGCTCATCAGAGTCTCGCAACGTACGGATGTGATTCTGGATTGCTGCCTGGCGATGGCGCCAAAGTTTTTTGGCTTCTCGCACCGTCATTGGATCACCTCACTTTCTTGCTAGTGTTGTGGCCCTAATGATGGGATGCGAGGCCGGCTAACCGTTTTGCATACCGGGCCGGCCATTGCGAAGGAATAATTTCGCATGCAGTGACATACGTGAGGCAACCGAGACGGTGAAGGCGCGGATTTTTATTTTCTCGGCAAGCCGTCAAAGAGACCCGCGCGTCTATCTGTTTTTCGGATAGCTATGCAGTTGTGGGCCGATTAGGTTGGAGTACTTGTAGTTGTCGTGACGGTCGGCGTCGATGGTCCAGAACATGGCTCCGATCATGTCTGGATAGCCGGAAGGTTTGCGCAGCTTGTAAGTTGTTCCGGCGGGAGCTTTGCCGGTGATGATGTAGTCCATTGCCTGACTGACGATTTCGAGCTCGTTGTACTCGGTGAGAAAACCAACGGCAACTTTGTTGGCGGGCATGGGGTGGAAGAAGTGCTTCGGATTGCCGCCTACGTTGAAGCCGTGGAGCAACAGCTCCGTCATCGCAGCGTGATAGTCCACTGAACTGGACTGATAGATCTCGCCATCCAGACCCTGCAGCGGCGGCGTGTTGTAGTCCTGCACGTCGATGAAGGAGAGGATGTCGCGCAGCGCATACGCGATGGGCAGATAGGAACCGAACTGGCCTCCGTAGCCGGGATAGCCGCCGGGGATCTGCGAACCTTCCGGAACGAGGCTGATCATGAATTCCGGCCCGAAGTGTTCGCGGAGCTGGCGAAGACCGGTGATGAGATTGACGATGGAAGGCGTGGTGGGGTGACGGAAGTCGGTATCGCCGGGCGCGAGGACGAGGGAGGGAGTTTCGAAGTCAATATCGACGCCCTCGAAACCGTACTCCGAGACGATGCTGGTGACGGAGGAGACGAAGTTAGGAATGTCCTTCGCGTCGTCGAGCTTGAAATACTCACCGCCTCCGCCGAGAGAGATCATCACCTTCTTGCCCTGGCTCTTGAGTGTTGCGATGTCAGCTTTGAGTTGTTCCGGATCGATGCCTCGGGGAGCGCGGAAATGCAGCGTACCTTCGGGTGCGCTTTTGTCCGGCGATGCGAAGGCGACGAGGATGACATCCCACTGCGGCACGACCTCATGTAATGGGAACGGCGTGTTCAAGGCGCTGAATCGGGAGCCTGTCCAGTAGCCGATCAACTGATGTCCATTGCTCGAGCCTGTCGCGGGCGCAGGTATGGCGGTTGGTTCTTCATCGCCGCTCACGCGCATGCTGCGATCGGGGCATGGCTTGGCTGGTTCGGATAGGGCGTGAGGATCGGGGAAGCTGTAGATACTGGCGGGAGCCGCGGCTGCTCCCGTTCCTCCCAGATACCACGCCAGAAGCGCGACGTTCTGCAGGTGATAAGTGACTGCGGAGGTGCGGGCGAGGAAGGGCGCGGATGCAGGAAAGCTGTTTTTCGGGTTTGTGTTGGTGGGCTGAAGCAGAAAGTAATTCGTGCCGACGCCTGCGCCAGCGCAAGTTTCGTCGCCAGCGGGATGCAGCCACGAGGCGAAGAAATTCCCGCGAGCCGTGGCGGTGCGGAAGTAGCTTTGCGGATCGTGCAGCGGATCGTTGAAGAATTCCGCGAGTTGCTGGGTGAGAGGTTGGATGTCGCGGTCGGTGACGATGGCGGGCGCAGAGCGAAGGTAGGATCCGAGTACGAAGGAGTCGCCGGTCGTGGCGTCGATGCCGTGCGTTCCCCAGGAGCAGCAGACGGTCGCGTCAGCGGCGGCGTAATAGGTGGTGTTGTGCGTGACCGCGATGATCAGTTTTCCATCCTCATGCGGAATTTGCCGGAAGAGTTCCTTTTGCAGAAACTCGGAATCGACGACAGCGAAGGATCTCCCGCTCTTTTTCGAGGTCAGGAGATAGCCGTAGCCGACAGGGATGGCAATGGTGATGTGCTTGATCTCGGGCTTGCCGAGCAGGGTATGGCCCTGCTGGTCTGCCGGGAAGGTGGCGCGGAGCAGCGCGTCAGCATACTGCGTTTTGTTTCCAGATGAAAAGCCGAACCGGGTAAAGACCGGCGATTTGAGGATGGCAGGGACATCGGGCGCGGCATCCATGCGAATGGTGCGGCCCTCGAAGGTAAGCGCGATGGGAACCAGCACCGTGGGGATGGTCGTTGTGCCGGCTTGTGCAGGATCGCGGCCGGCGAGCGTGTAGGAACTCGCGGCGAGGGTGCGCTGGAAAGTGGGGATGGTGCCTTGGGCATGCGCGGCGAGCATGGCGAGGATGAGAAAACCGGGCAGGCAGATGGTTCTGATTCGCATGGGCAGCCGTTCCTGGAGCTTGATGCGGGGTTATGTGTGCAAGCCGAATTTTCTCATGCGGCGGGGAAGGTGATGGATATTTGCTCAGCATCGGCTGCAGATCAAATAGTAACTACAGCAATTACATGCCGTGCGTTTGCAGTCAGGGATGGTCAGCGAGTGTGACCTGCGTGAATGTGAGCTGCCAGCCCTTCGGGCCTTTGTGCCAGATATCGGCAAAGCGGGCCTTCTGCTCAAAATGTTTGCCGTTGTCGGTACCGCTCAGGCGGACCCAGCCGCCGAGAATGACCGTGCCGCCAAGATCGCGGACGAAGGGCGTCTCGACGGTGTAGGGATTGGTGAACGAGCCGGGATGACACACCAGCTCAATCAAGCCTCTCTTGTTCGTTACTTTGCCACTCGCGCGGACGAGAACGTAATCGTCGGCGACCAGCTTCTCCAGCTCTGCACGATCGCCCTTGCCCTCCTGAGCCCAGTCATAACGCTGGGCGGCTGCGGCGAGCGCCGGGTCAGCCAGATCGTAGTGATGAGTCTGTAGTTTCGGCGCGGGGTGCTGCTGGGCGCTTGCGAATGGGACAGACACAGATGCGGCAGGCAGGAGCAGGAGGGCTCCCGCCAGACGCAGCAGAGAATTTGTCAAAGGTACCTCCAATGGTTACGAAATGCCGCTGCAATCTCAGCGGATGAGGATAGCAGCGGCCGGAGGCTCGGTGAAACGGCTTTGGGACGAACGTCAGCGATGCGGCTGCTCGTGCGGGTTCTCACGAGGAGCTTCACGCTGTGGCTCGGCACGTTGTGGTTCCGGTCGCGCCTGCGGAGCAGGACGTGACGGTTGCGGCTGGGGTCGCGCTTCCGGCCGCGGCTGTGGCTCTGAACGCATCGGTTGAGGAGCCGGACGAGCGGGCTGCGGTTGCGGCCGTGCTTCCTGGCGTGGCTGCTGAACCGGACGCGCCGGTTCTGGTGTGGGCCGAGCTTCGGGCCGTGGCTGCTGAACCGGACGCGCCGGTTGGGGCGTGGGGCGAGCTTCGGGCCGCGGTTGTTGGACTGGACGAGCGGGCTGCGGTGCGGGCCGGCTCTCCGGTGCTGGCTGCCGAATTGGCTGCGTGTGGGTGGGCTGTGGGCGTGATGGTTGAGCCGGCGCTTCCGGCCGCGGAGCGGGACGATTGGTTGGCGTCGCGCCGGGTCGCGCTGGCGCAACGGGTTGGGTGTGGGTTGGCGTCGCTACGCCGGGGCGCGTGACAGGCTGGTTGGGGCGTGCAGGTGCTGCCGTCGTTGTCGGCCGTGTACCCGGCGCGGGCCGTGCCACGGCGGGCGCGGGACGGGTTGCCCCGTGCACGCCTGGGTTCACCACGGTGGGCGCAACGTGGACCGGCCGCGTCTGGATCGGCCGCGGCGCCGCCAATGCAGCCGGCTTGCCGCCGTTGAAACGGACGTATTGTTGGCGGTTCTGCGCCGCCTGGGTGCGGTGCTGCACCTGGGCAGGAAGGGGACGAACGTGCGGCTCGCGCATCGCGGCAAATTCGCTTGGAGTGGGCCGTACGTTGAGGCCGCCGCGTCCGCCGTTATAACTGACGCGGTTGTTCACGACGTTCACCACCCTCACGTTGTAGACATTGGTGATGTGGGTCGAGTTGATGTTGGTGACCGAGCGGTTGTACATGAAGCGGTCATGGTCCCAATAGCCGCCGTGGTAGCCCTGTCCGGTGTATCCGTAGCCGTAGGGAATGCCGCCGTAGAAGCCGACATGCGAGCCCCAGTAGCCGTGGTGCCAGCGATAGTGGCCGCCAAAGAAGCCCCACCAGGGAGGCGTCCACAGCGCACCGGTGTAGGGAGCGAGCACCCATACGCCAGGTACCCAGTAGTAGCCATACTGCCCCCAGGACCAGTAGCCGGGATTCCAGATGTAACCCACATCGGGGCAGGCTGGCTGCGCGTAAACCGGAAGCTCCGGTGGCGGCTCACTGGCCTGAACGGCGGCATCATAGCCTTGCTGGTAGCCATCGTTGTATGCGTCCTGCTGGTAAGTCTGATCAGCGTAGGGGTTGGTGTCGTAGACGTCGGAGTCGTCGTTATCGGACGACTGGTCTTGTGGCGGCGCTGAGTATTGCTGCGCGGGAGGAGCAGGCGCGGCCGCATACTGCTGCGGTTGCTGGTCCTGCTGCTGCGGCGCGGTGCTCTGCGGGGCGTTGTTTTGGGCAGGTGCGCCGGCGGTCGGTTGCGGCGGAGCCTGGTCTCCGGCCTGGCAGCTTCCATCGCTCATCAACACCTGGCCGGTGGGGCAGGTGCTTTGCGCATCGGCATCGTTCACATTCGATGGATCGCCGGATGGGCTTTGGGCACTGGCCTGTGCGCTGGAGGTGTGGCAGCCAGCGATCGCGAGGCCCAGGGTCAGTGCGAACGTGGCGGTAGTCAGAATCCTCGGAAAAGTATGCCGCGCTTGGCTAGAGGCTGGATCCGGCGCCGGCGAAGTGTTGCTATCTCTATGGCTTGCGGTTCGTTCTCGCATGATGACAGTTTGGACACAGATCGGGCGGCAAGGTTGCTCTCGAACCAGCGGAGTTACTAAAAGGCGATGACGAAAAGACCGTTTTGGGGGCGACGCTGCCCTGAGGCTGGCAGTCATTTATGCTGAGTGCCGACGATGGCACGCATTCTTACCGCAGCGGTGCTGATCCCGCTGGTGATCCTTCTGCTCTTTCGGGCGCCCTTCTGGGCAGTGACCTTGGCGACCGCGACAGTTGCGGTTCTTGCCTGCTGGGAATACCTGGGCCTGGCCGATAACAGCGGCGCCCGGACGCCCCGCTGGCTGGTGCTGATCGCGGTGGCGGCACTGTTTGCGATCAGTTTTTTTCGCCCCGAGATGCTGATGGCGGGCTTCAGCGCGCTGGCTTTCATCCTCTTCGTCACGATTGCCTTTCGTTCTCCGCTGGAACGAGTGCTGCTGGACGCCTCAGTCTCGATTTTCGGCCTGTTGTACATCGGGCTGGCGCTGGTGACGATTCCGCTGATCTGGGCGGCGGAGCATGGGCCGTCGCTGCTGCTGCTGCTGTTTTGTGTGGTGTGGGCAGGAGACTCGGTCGCGCTCTATGTCGGCCGCTCGCTTGGCAGGCACAAGCTCGCGCCCAAGCTCAGTCCGGGCAAGACATGGGAGGGCAGCCTTGGATCGGTAGCCGGGAGCCTGATCGTGACGGTGTTGCTCATTCTGCTTGCGGGATGGATGGCGCGCCATAATCTCCCGGGACTCTCCTACGAAGGTGGATGGCTGCACTGGCTGTTGTTGGCCGTGGTGCTGAACGTGGCAGCGCAGATAGGCGATCTGGTGGAGTCTGCGTTAAAGCGCGGCGCCAAGGTGAAGGATTCCGGCTCGCTGCTTCCGGGTCATGGCGGCGTGCTGGATCGGATCGATGCGCTGCTGCTGGCGGCTCCGGTGCTGTGGTACGCGCAACTGGTGCAGCAGTCGTTCTAGAATCAGACGGTTCCCGCGGTTCTCTCAATCGCGATCAGAGGAGACAAATGAAGACATCTCTGCTGCTTCTGGTTCTGGCCTTTCCGATTCTGAATGTCGCAGCAGCGCCCGCTCAGAACGATTTCCAGACGGAGGGACTCTGGGAAGGCTACGACGGCGAGTGGTCGCATGTTTCGCAGCAGTTGACCGCGCTGGCAGAGGCGATACCGGCAGATAAGTATTCATGGCGTCCGGCGCCCGGCGTTCGTTCAGTGAGCGAAGTCTTCATGCACATCGCGCTCGCCAATTTCTATCTGTTGAGCGTGACCGGACCGAAGATGCCTCCGGATATGACGTCGATTGACCTGGAGAAAACAGTGACGAAGAAGGCGGATGTCATCCATGGCTGAAGCGTTCGCTGGATGCAGTGAAGACGGCCCGTGCTCAGCTGAAACCGGGCGACCTGGAGCGGAAGGTCAAGATTGAGGGCAAGACGGTGACGGTCGACGGGATGTATCTGCGGATCATCGTTCACGACAACGAACACATGGGGCAGCTGGTGGCCTATGCGCGCATGAACGGCATTGTGCCGCCGTGGTCGAAAAAATGAAGGAGCGCTGCACATTTTGAAGCACATCGCCATCCTGGGTTCCACCGGTTCGATCGGCACCAGCACGCTCTCGATCATTGCCAGTTATCCGGAACGCTATCGCGTGGCGTCGCTGGTGGCTGGCCGCAACGTTGATCTTGCGTTTCAGCAGTGCGCGCGCTGGCGGCCGCTTCTGGCTTCGATGGCGACGCCGGAACTGGCGCAGCAACTTGCGGGCCGACTGCGGTCGTCCGGGATCACTGGCATTGACATTGTCTCCGGCACCGAGGGCAGTGTGCGGGCCGCGACATCGAAAGAAGTCGATTTCGTTGTCTCCGCGATTGTGGGTGTTGCGGGGCTCGAGGCGACGTATGCCGCTGTGATGGCAGGCAAGCCGGTTGGCCTGGCGAACAAGGAGTGCATGGTGGCGGCGGGCGAGATCCTGACCCGCGCGGCGCGAGAGAAGAACGTGCCGCTGCTGCCGATCGACTCTGAGCACAACGCGATCCACCAATGCATGCGGGCGGGGACGCGCCAAGAGGTGAAACAGATCTGGCTGACGGCCTCCGGCGGTCCCTTCCGGCAATTGCCGCTCAGCGAATTCGAGCACATCACGGTCGAGCAGGCCCTCAAGCATCCGACATGGGTGATGGGGCAGCGGATCACCATCGATTCAGCAACGCTGCTGAACAAGGGACTGGAGATCATCGAGGCCTGCCGGCTCTTCGACTTGCCGCCATCGCAGGTCAAGGTGACGGTGCATCCGCAATCGACCGTGCATTCGCTGGTGGAGTATGTGGACGGCTCAATCCTGGCGCAGATTTCGGTGACGGATATGCGGCTGCCGATCCTTTACGCGCTGAGTTATCCGGAACGGGTGGAAAGCGAGTTAAGCTTTGACATGCGCGCGCTGGCCGATCTGCACTTTGAAGCACCGGATCTCGAACGCTTTCCCTGCCTGAGGCTCGCCTATGAGGCAGCCGAAGCCGGCGGTGCTCACCCGATTGCTCTGAACGCGTCTGATGAAGTGGCGGTTGCGGCATTCCTCGAAGGACGTATCTCGTTCATGGATATCCCGCGTACAATCGAGGAAGTTCTGGCAGCAACCCCGGCCAGCCACCCGGCAACTATCCCCGAGGTGCTGGCAGTGGACTCCCAGTCCCGCGAGCGGGCTCGTGCTGCGATAGCGGCAAGGGCGGTTGCGGCAAGGAAGGATACGCCGGTCCGGGCCTGAGACTTTGTCTCATCGCTCGGGCGTTCGAAAGCTGCGTTACCGCCAGGAAGGGAAGCCGCCTCTCACTTACATATGCCTTTCGTTGTCATCAGTATTTTGTCCACGCTGATTGTGCTCGGCATCATGGTGCTGGTGCACGAGTTCGGCCATTTTGCCGTGGCCAAGTTGTTCAAAGTGAAGGTGGAGGTTTTCTCCATCGGCTTTGGCAAGCGTCTGTTCGGCTTCCGCCGCGGCGACACCGACTATCGCCTGAGTCTTTTGCCGCTAGGCGGCTACGTAAAGATGCAGGGCGAGCTCGGCGGCGACGGCACCGTGCCACTCGAGACGACCGTGTTGTCTGGCACGGCGGCATCGGGCGCTGCTCCACGCGACTCCGGCGACCTGAATGCCAAGCCGCGCTGGCAGCGCGTTCTGATTGCCCTGGCCGGTCCGGTGGCGAACTTCGTTCTGGCCCTGGTGTTGATGACCGGACTGTACATGATGCACAACGAGGTGGACGCCTACCGGGCGAAGCCGGCAGACATCGACTTTGTGGTGCAGAACACGCCCGCGAGCGATGCCGGCATTCAAACTGGCGACCGAATCGTCCGCTACGACAACCGCAGCAATCCGACCTGGGACACGCTGTGGATGCGCACCGAACCCAATCTCGGCCAGAAGGTGCCGCTGACGGTGCTGCGCAAGGGGCAGCGTATCGATACGACCCTGAGCGTTCCGGCGCCACGCGATCCTGATTCGTTCTCGCTCGGTACGTTAGGTTTTGTTCCGGTGATGCAAACTACGCCGGTCACGGTGCACCGTGTCACTCCCGATATGCCCGCCGCAAAGGCGGGGTTGAAGGCCGGCGACAAAATTCTGTCAGTGAACAATACGCCGCTGCACTCAGTGACAGCCATGCTGGCGTTTCTCCAGCAGAACCATGACGCGCCGGTGACCATGAAGGTCCAGAGCGGCAATACCGTGCACGATCTGCAAGTGACGCCGGTGTTTACCGACAACAGCGAGGGTACCAAGAGCTATCAACTGGGATTCGAGGCAGAGCCGCCACCGTTCAAGGTGCAACAGCTCCCGCTTCCTGCGGCGATGATCCAGTCAGTCAAATTCAACGTAAAGAATTCCAGCCTGATTATCGAGGTGCTGCGCCGCATGGTGACGCGCCACATGGCGGTGCAGAACCTGAGCGGGCCCATCGGCATTGCGCGCGAGACCGGGCTGGCGGCGACCTCGCCGGGCTGGCAGCCGATCATCGCGCTGATGACGGTGATCAGCCTTAATCTCGGCATCTTCAACCTGCTGCCGGTGCCGATTCTGGATGGCGGCGTGATCCTTCTGCTGCTGATTGAAAGCGTGCTGCGGCACGATCTCGATCAGAGGTTCAAGGAGCGCATCTACCAGGGAGCGTTCGTGCTGCTGCTGCTGTTCGCCGCATTCGTGATGATCAACGACATCACCAAGCTGCCGATCCTCTCGAAGGTCAAGCCGTAAGTGAGCGCAGGCCAGGCGGCCGAGGCCGCCTCCACGGCACCAGGACCGGAAGTCAGGCCTGCGGAAGCGCGGCCTGCGACGGCATTCGATTCTGCCCTGCGGCGGTTTCTTACCTGGGCCGTCGTTCTGATCACCGGCGGTTACACATTTCTCGATTATTGGAACTTCAGCCGCACCTTTCATGATGACGGCGGGGTGGCGTGGCAGAAGCTGCTCGCTGGACGCGGCTTTGCGCCGGCGCAGTATCGCATCGGTGTTCTGCACACCGCCGACCTGCTGGCGCGGCTGACCCATACACACCTGCGGCATATGTTTGCCGCAATCGACTGCGTCTCTCTCGGGGTCAGCCTGGCGCTGCTTTTATGGCTGCTCGGCCGCAGCGAAATTTTTCGCACCGCAAGCCGCACGGGTCGCTGGTTGCAGGCGAGCCTGGCGCTGGGATGCTTTCTGCTGTACCTGCTATGGAGCTTCTGGTATCAGCAGCCGGAGACCGAGGCCACGCTGCTGCTGCTGGTGCTGAGCGCAGTGGCAGCACAGTGGCGGCAGCGCATTCCGGCGGTGCTTGCGCTGGTCGCGCTCGCGGTTATTGGCGCTACGGTGCGGGTGGATACCATTGTTGCCTTCCATGCAGGATTTCTGGTCGTATGCCTGCTGCCGCAGGCGCGTTCGCTGCCGCTGGGCCGGGCGACGCAGGCGCTTGCCAGTGTGCTGGCAATTGCGGCAGCAGTCGCAGTCGAGTACATCATCATGCACCGCATCTATCCGAATGCGCAGCGTCAGGTCGCGGCGGTTCAGCTCTTCGCCAACCTGCGGGCATGGTTGAACTGGCTCGTCCTCGCGATGGCGCTCTTTCCGTGGTGGATCACGCTTCGGCTGGCGGCTCGGCGCCGGCGCACGCTCGACGGCTGGGCGGCCGCGCTGGTGCTCGGCTCGGTGGCGCACTTCGTGCTCTTCTTCACTTTCGGCATCGCCTGGGAGGTGCGCATCTTCTTGCCCTTTGCGATGACAGTGGTGCCGCTGACAGTGACACTGGCGTATGCGGCGATCGAGCAGAACGCAGTGCCCTCGAAGTCCCACTAAACTGAACGCATGTCGCCAGCTCACACTGTTTCCATCCGGGTCCGCTATGCGGAGACCGACCAGATGGGTGTTGTGTATTACGCGAATCACTTTGTGTGGTTTGAGATTGGCCGGGTGGAGCTGATGCGCTCACTCGGCTTCGACTACCGCGAGATCGAAGAGCAGGCGCAGTGCTTCCTGCCCGTAGTCGAGGCAAATTGCCGCTACAAGGCGCCTGCGCGCTACGACGATCTGCTTACGCTGGAGACGCGCGTGCTGAACCAGCGCACGTCAATGATCCGCTTCGGCTATCGGCTGCTGCGGGAGAAACCCAATGCAGAGCCCACGGTGCTGGCCGAGGGCGAGACGGTGCACGTCGTGGTGGACCGCGCGATGCAGAAGACGGCGATGCCGGAGCGCTTTGCCGTGGCGCTGCGCGGTATGGCGGGACATGTGCACGAGTAGGTGGTCGAGATGGCGTTCAACCCAGTGAAAGCGGGCGCCTAAACCCGCGTATGGGGTTGAATTTAGGCAGCGGCCAATCAAAGTAAGTTGTTGAGTTGCACGCTCATCCCGAAGGCTTCTGTCCCAACACCTTCATTGACTCCCTAATCGTCATTGATTCCCTAATCGTCGGGGAGCGGCTTGCGATTCTATTGCGCGCGCGCGAATACCCTAGACGTTGTCTAGGGCAATCCGTAGTATTCCTCTGAGCTATGGGCTAAGAAGCGGGCCTGGGAGCTCGGTATTTTTTAGGGGCATCGGAGATCAGCCGCAATGGCAACTCACAAATACAGAGACATACTGGAGAAGGTTCAAGAGGATATTCGATCGGGTCGTTACAATCCCGGTCAAAGATTGCCTAGCGAGACCGAATTGGTCAGGCGGTATGGTGCCTCGAGAATGACAGTCTTCAGGGCGATGCATGAGTTGCAAACGATGGGACTGGTCACACGCCGCGTCGGCTCGGGAACGTTCGTTGCCCAGACTTCAACCTCAAAGAGTCATGTCTTCGGACTACTGATTCCTGAACTCGGCCAGACGGAGATCTTCGAAGTAATTTGCAAGGGAATGATGGAGTCTCGAGAGGCCGTTCGGCATTCGCTGCTCTGGGGTAACTCCGCATCCAAAGAGACCGAGAAGGAACAAGCGGCAGAGCAGCTTTGCCATCACTACATCTCTCAAAAGGTTTCAGGGGTATTCTTTGCCCCGGTGGAGTTCTCGACCGGACGGTTTCGGGCAAATCACAGAATTGTTGAAGCCCTGGACAAGGCACGAATCCCCATAGTCCTTCTCGACAGATGTCTTGAGCCATATCCGCGTCGAAGCAAATACGACCTCATCGGAATCGATAATCGCCGTACGGCATACCAGGCCACGGAACATCTGATCGCGGCTGGTGCAAAGCGTATCGCATTCATCGCCAGACCGAATTCGGCAGCTACCGTAGATGCCCGCATAGCTGGATTTCGCGAGGCGATTCAAGCTCTTGCAAAAACCTCTATCAATCGTGCGGAGAATCTTGGGGACGCCTCGGACCAGAAATTCGTAAAGGCTGTCTTGAAGAAGGATCGCCCCGATGCGTTTCTCTGCGCCAATGACTTCACCGCGGGCAAGCTAATGCACACGCTCATGTCCATAGGGGAACGAATCCCTGAAGATATCAGGATCGTTGGGATTGACGATGTGAAATATGCAGGACTCCTTCCAGTGCCGCTCACGACGCAGCACCAGCCCTGCCGGGATATCGGCAGAATCGCTCTCTCGGTGATGCTCGATCGAATCGATAACCCCGATCTTCCTGCGAGGGATGTTCTGCTCGGCTGCGAGATGGTCGTGCGACAATCCTGCGGAGCCAAATCCAAGGAGTAGAACGAACTTTGGCGGTCAGGCAGGCCCGAGGGACGAGTGCGACATAGAACGCTTTTACATTCGGACCATCATTGCGTACGCGCAGCAATTTGAGTCACTCCGGGAACGGCTTCTGCAACCAGAGGCCACTTCGATCAAGCACAAAAATGGGCGCGAACGCTTTCCAAACTGACGTTCTCTCGAATTGAGTTCGACGGTAAACATCGCCGCGCAGTTAGCAGGTTGTATAGGCAACTTTCTCCTAATACCCTGTATAACTCGTTGACAATCATTACCCGAGACACCTAAAAGTTCTCTTCGGGAATTGAAAGCGAGTTGCCTCTGCGATTTCCAATCGGCTCTCGGCTGTCTCTGACCGCTTAGTGAGAAATCAAAGCGTGTCGGGCGGCGGAGCATGGGCACCGAATATTGCTTTTAGGAGGCGGTATGTACGAGATCATTCGTTCACCCGAGAGCCAGACGATGGTACGACCAAGGAAATCCGCTTGGCATAAATCCGCATCGACCTACGTTTGGATTGTGATCCTTGCGATCAGCAGTGCAGTGAGTACCGGCGTTGCGAAAGCGCAAACCAGCTACGGGAGCGTCGTCGGAACCGTGACGGACGCCGGGGGCGCACTCATTGGCGGGGTTCAGGTTCGATTGACGAACAAGGGAACGAATGCGGAGCAAGGGACGGTGACCAGTTCCGCGGGCACCTACACGTTCATCAACCTGAATCCGGGCTCTTACCGTGTGACCGTGTCGCACCCGGGATTCAAAGCGTCAACAGCCGAAGAGGTAGATGTCCGAATCGGCGGAACAACTCGCGCCGATTTGACTCTCGAGGTAGGAGATCTGACCCAGTCCGTCACCGTAACGGGTGCAACTGCCGACCTCCAGGCCGATACTCCTTCATTGGGCGGGGTCATCGAAGGAGTGCAGGTGCAAGAAGCGCCACTGAACGGGCGCAACGTGAACAACCTTCTCGATTTCGTGCCGGGCGTGGTGCCAGGCGGCGGGACTTCAGGCAGCACCGTGGCCAACGGCGGAACCGGTCAGGTGAGCGCTAATACGCAGGCGATCTCTTACGGTAACTATCAGATCGGCGGCGCGTTCAGCGGCCAGAGCCTTTTCTTCATCGATGGCGTTGGATCCAACATCGCAGAAAACAACGTCAACACACTCGTCCCGACGCAAGATGTGGTCCAGGAGTTCCGGGTTTCGACCAACAACGTCAGTGCCGAATTTGGTGGATACGGTGGTGGGGTCGTTGAGATCTCCACCAAGAGCGGCACGAATCAATTTCATGGGAATGCGTACGAGTATTTCCGCAACACCGCGCTTGATGCGAACGACTGGTTCTCTAACAATGCGGGTTTGGGCAAGGTCCCGCTTCATCAAAATCAGTACGGCGCGAACCTGGGCGGACCCGTGTTAAAGAACAAGCTTTTTTTCTTTTTCAGTTGGGAGCACGAATCCTTGAGCTCCGCTACTCCTGCTAGTTACGTTATGCCGACGACGGCAGAATTGAACGGAGACTTTTCCGCGGACCCGCAGCTTATCTATGATCCGGCGACCGGACAGCCGTTCCCCGGTAACAGCATCGCCGGCCGAATCGATCCTGCAGCTCTGAAGATTCTTCAGCTCGAGACGCCGAAGCAATCCATGGTGAAGCAGACTCCTTACGTCAACAACACGTTTGTGTCAGTGCCTGCTATAGGAGTTCAAACGCAATACAACGCACGCGTCGATGCGACCCTGGGCAAGGATACGGTTTTCGCACGCTACAGTTTTTGGAACCCGCACAATGAGTCCGTCGATCCTTTCGGCAACAAGACGGGCGCGGGGCCCACGGGGAACTTCACCCAGGAAGGAGTTCTGGGAGACAATCACGTGTTTTCTCCTACATCGATCGCCGAGGTGCGCCTCTCTTATCTGGAGAACTATAACTTTCAGGACCCATTGAGCAACGGCTTCAACATGTCGACGATCAACAGTCAATGGGGGGCAATCCCGGGCGCTTCTGGACTCAGCAACTACTCTCTTCCCGCACTCGCAATTCAGGGATATAGCGTAGGACCAAACCTCTCACAATTGCACTGGAACAATAACATCTGGGCTATCAACGGAAGCTTCACCAAGATTCTGGGCAAGCACAGCATCAAGTCCGGCGGCAATTGGCGCCAGGTCCTCTGGGAAGCATATCCGGGCAGCGGAGGAGTCACTGTGACTTCGCTTCCTGGTTTCACCGCCAATCCGAACATACCCGGAACGGGCAATGCTCTCGCCTCCTTCCTGCTTGGCATTCCTTCGCAGACAAGCGTGACGGTAACAACTGCGACCTACGCCTTTTTACACAATTACGGCCTCTTCGTGGAGGATACCTATCAGGCGACGCCTAAATTAACCATCACTGCCGGGCTCCGCTGGGAACAGCCGGGCGCATTTTCGGAAGAACACAACATCGACGCGGTTTTTCTTCCCAACGCACCTCTGACCATCGGCGGCATCAGTTCCTATACCAATCCGCTTGGTGCTACGGTAAAGCTGAAGGGCACAGCCGCATTAGTGGCTTCACCGCTCTACCCTTCTCGAAGGGAAGAGTCACTCCACTGGGATACATTTTCGCCGCGCGTAGGGTTCGCCTATCGCTTCGGCGCCCAGAGCGTTATCCGTGCGGGCTATGGCATTTCCTACTTCCCGGCGGTTCTGGATCAGACCGGTCCTCAGCTGAGTTCGCTCACCCGGTCAGCGACGAACAACGTTAATAGTGTTGGCCAACCGATTGGGGCCACCGTAGGGAATCCATTTCCTACCGGAATCTCGCCGGCCCTCGGCCACTCTCAACAAGGCGTGGATAATCTTCTGGGAAGCGGCGTATGGGCACGAGTCCCTGACCAGCCGCTTGGCTATTCGCAACAGTGGAATCTGGCGGTTGAACGCACAATCGCAAACGGCGCAACAGCGAGTCTTGCCTACGCCGGGTCCAAAGGAACACACCTGATCATTGCGTCGCCTTACACGGGCTCTGGCCTGCAGCTCAATCAGATTCCTGACCAGTATCTATCGCTTGGGAGTGATCTGACGACTGCGGTCGCTAACCCCTTCTACGGGGCACTGCCTGCGGGATCCGCGGCCGGTGGTCCCACCATTCTCAAAGGCAGACTGTTGATGCCTTACCCTCAGTATCCATTAGGCGTTCTGCAGCAAGATGCTCGCATCGCGGCTTCCAATTACCAAGCACTCCAGGCATACCTCACAAAGCGTTTCAGCCACGCCGGGATTATCCAAGTTGCGTACACGTGGGCGAAGCTGCTTAGCGATACAGACAACACGAGCTCTTTCCTCGATGGTCAAGGAGGTACAGGGTTAGTCCAAGATTTATACAACCTCAAAGCTGAGAAGTCGGTGAGCCAGCAGGACATTAGACATAACTTTGTAGCCAACTACGGGCTTGATCTGCCTTTTGGGCATGGTCAGATGTACCTTTCGCGCGTTAACACAATCGCGAACGGTTTTGTCGGCGGTTGGCGCGTCAATGGAATCACAACTCTCAGGAGCGGCGTTCCGATCGCTCTCACGGCGAATCCGAATACGCTGGCGCAAGACTTTGGTGGTGGCACGCCGGGGTTCGGCTTGGGGAGCGGCATAATCCGGCCAGACTACACCCCAGGATGTTCAAAGCACGTGTCGGGCAATCGCTCGGTCAGGGCATTACAGTGGTTCAACACAAGCTGCTTCTCGGAACCCGGACCCTTCTCCTATGGCAATGAACCTAGGGTTGACACAGGCTTGAGGACTGCCGGAGTGGTGAACTTCGATTTTTCAGCCAACAAGTCTTTCGATGTAATGGAGAAGGCCCGGCTGAAGTTCAGCGCCGAGATTTTCGACTTGTTCAATCATCCTCAATTCGCCGAACCGGGCGTGGGTCTGGGACCGAGCTTCGGTGTAGTGAACCATCAAAGTAGCCTTCCCCGCACAGTCCAGCTTGCTTTGCGGTTTACCTTCTAAACGGTCCAGCAATCATTGAGTCAACGGAGCGGCGCACGAGACATCAGGTGCGCCGCCATGCCAGAACCATTTTCAAATGGCGCGACCTCTGAAAGAGAGAGTGATGAGAATCCTCACGGCATTTCGAACGACAGCTGCTGTTGTCGTCATCATCCTACTTTGTGCGTTGCTTGCTTCCAAAACTAGCCGCGCAGGATGCACCGCAGCCGGCACCTAAAGTCATCGTTGACGCGGAAGGTGCCGTACAGATTCCCGGCTACACTGTGCCGCTTTCCAGCTTTCTAAGCCCTGAGGCCAAAGCCTACGTCGCGGAACATCTGAGGGATATGCAGAATCCTGACCTTCTGAAGCAGGATCAAGGTGTGCCTCGTTTTATGAAACACTACCTGGAGCGCGATGAGGCGATCTTTGCCGTCGAACGTAAGGACGCTTCTGTGGGCGGAGTGCATGCCTACACATACACTCCTCAGGCCGGTGTATCCGATAAGAACAAGGCACGCGTCCTGATCAATCTGCACGGAGGCGGATTCTCAGGCTGCTGGCCCGGCTGTGCAGAACTCGAATCCATACCGATCTCTGCGCTCATGCGGATCAAAGTTGTCACAGTGGATTACCGCGAAGGTCCCGATAACAAGTTTCCTGCCGCCAGCGAAGATGTGGCGAGCGTCTACCGCGAGCTGCTGAAGGCTTACAAGCCGCAGAACATCGGCATCTATGGATGCTCGGCAGGCGGCATGCTCACCGCCATGTCACTAGCATGGTTTCAAACGCATGGATTGCCCACGCCGGGAGCCGCGGGTATCTACTGTGCATCCGCAGGCGCATTTGGCGGAGACGCGACATATATAGCCTTTCCATTCGGGGAGGGTCGAATGCCTCCTACGCACCCCCCTGGACAATCACAGCTTGGATATTTCAGCGGCGCGGATGTGAAGAGTCCCCTCGTCTCGCCCATGATTTCACCTGAGATTTTGGCGAAGTTTCCGCCGACCTTACTGATTACGGGTACCAGGGACTTTGCGATGAGTGGAACGATCCACACGGATGTCGAACTGACAAAGAGGGGCGTCAAGACAGAGCTTCATGTGTGGGATGGATTGTTTCACGGATTCTTCTACAACGCCGATGTGCCGGAGTCGCGTGACGCCTTCAACGTAATGATCGGATTCTTCGACCGAAATCTTGGCACGAAGTAGCCCCGGTCGCTTCGACAGGTATACAAGGTGCGGCCATATGTTTCTTTGGGCAAAGCGAGAGCATAGATGCGAAGAACGAAACTGAAAGCGTTCGTGGCTGTCCTGATATTGTTTGCCGTAGCCAGGCTGCCCGGGGGCGCCAAGGACAGGGACCAGCAAGGGTCATGGGTCAGTGCATGGAGCACGGCGGTTCATTCGCCTCTGCCCTTCCCCGGCCTACCGCCGACTCCGGTCTTCGAGAATCAGACCATACGCATGGTTGTCCGGACGACCATCGGGGGCCGGCAAATTCGGCTCAGATTTTCGAATGCTTACGGCGCATCCCCGTTGGAAATTGGTGCAGCACGCGTCGCCTTGACTGCTCACGATACCGCAATCGTGGCGAATACCGATCACGCAATTACCTTTGATGGTAGGCCCTCGGTGACGATTCCACCGGGAGCGCCTATGCTGAGCGATCCCATTGCAATGGATGTTCCGCCCTTCGCGGAGCTCACTGTCAGTATTTACCTGCCGCACAGCACTTCGGCTTCCACGATGCATTTCTGGGCGCAGCATGCAAGCTATGTCTCCGGTCCAGGTGATTTGTCAGCGAAGGCGGATATCTCACCTGAAAGCACGTCTACATCCTGGTATTTCCTTTCCGATGTTGAAGTGTGGGCTGCGGATCGGGCGGTGTCGGCGGTGGTTGCGCTCGGCGACTCGATCACCGACGGCGTTGGAGCAAAGCAAGGTACCTACGAAGATTGGCCCGACCAATTGGCGAAGCGGCTTTCCACCTCCCCGGGAGGGACGCAGGTCGCAATCCTGAATGAGGGCATCGGAGGAAACCGAGTTCTGCACGACGGCGCAGGAGTGAACGCGCTGGCCCGCTTCGATCGGGATGTGCTTGACCAGCCAGGTATCCGCGGAATCATTCTGCTCGAGGGCATCAACGACATTGGTTGGCCGCACATGAAGCCCCGTCCGTCGACGGATGGTGGTCTCCCAAAAGTCAGCCCGTTTGCGGCTCAGATTGTCACCGCGGACGACTTGATCGCAGGTTATCGGCAGATTATTGATCGAGCCCATCAACATCATATTTGGGTCTTTGCAGCCACGATGACGCCCTATGAAGGAGCCGATTATTTCAGCTCCGACGGCGAGGCGGTCCGGCAGGCGGTGAACCAATGGATTCGAACCAGCGGAGCTCTTGACGGCGTTTTCGACTTCGATGCAGCGGTACGTGATCCGGCTCATCCGCTCCAGTTTCGAGACAGCTTTCAGTCTGGCGATCATCTCCACCCAAGCGCGGCTGGATACACGGCCATGGCGGAGGCAATCGATATCACCCTTATCAAGAACGTGCTGCAACAAAATGAATGAGCGGTTCTCATTGGAGATTTCCAGGTCGCTCCGAACAGCGGAAGAAGAGTCGAACCCAATGCGGATTAGGCTTTCGTTGGCGCTGATCACTGCAAGCCATATCGTCGGTAAGCCGTCTGAGCGGCGTCCACATGAGTTTGTGTCGAGGCTCACGCAATCATGAAGAGGCAGGCGATCATCGTGGGGTTAGGCGAAGTACTCTGGGACCTGCTGCCTTCGGGTAAGGTGCTTGGTGGAGCGCCCGCGAACTTCGCCTATATGGCGAATCTACTGGGAAACCGCGGGGTTGTGGCGAGTCGCGTTGGAATCGACGTGGCTGGGCGGGAGGCCTGTGCCGTCATGGCCTCTTTGGGAGTGGGCATGGAATACCTCCAGCAGGATGGTGAACATGAAACCGGATTTGCGGAAGTGGTGATCGATGAATCCGGTCAGCCCATCTTCCGAATCAAAGAGTCCGTCTCCTGGGACTTCCTCGAATGGACGCCGGCCTGGGAAGAACTCGCGCGCAAGCTTGACGTTGTTTGCTTTGGCTCCCTGGCGCAACGCTCAGCCATCTCTGCCGCTACGGTAGACCGCTTTCTGCGGGCGTCTCGTCCCGAGGCTCTTCGGATCTTTGATGTGAATCTGCGTGAGAAGCATTATTCGAACGAGATCCTCGAACGCTCTTTACGATATGCCAATATTCTTAAGCTGACGGATCACGAACTGATTCGTTTGATGTCGCTGCTTGGATTCCGGGCTCGCAAAGAAGAAGAATGCGCCCGGCAACTTCTCCAGGAGTTCGATTTGAAACTGGTCTGCGTCACCCGAGGATCCCGTGGCAGCGTGCTGGTCTCACATGAGAAGACCGTAAAACATCCCGGAATTGCGGTGAAAGTTGTGGACTCCGTGGGCGCAGGCGATGCATTTACCGCATGCGTCGCGCATCACCTCATGCGCGGGCGCCCGCTTGAGGAGATCAGCGAGTCCGCAAATCGCCTTGCTGCCTGGGTCGCAACGCAATTTGGAGCGACTCCTTCAGCGGATCGCCTGGAAGTACAGCGCATCATTGCCGGGCCTGTACTTGAAACACAAAGCCCAAGCTGAGAGAAGAGCCACTCATATGCCGAGGAAACATATCGCCCGGGACGGCACCGAGAAACAGACCCCTGATATGTGATTTAGTATTCTGCTCAGCTTTGTGATAAAGGATTGCCCCCGGGGAGTCAGATGAAGTTAGGCGTCAGCGCATTCGCATGGACCTCGCATTTTGGCGTCTCGCACCTTGAACTACTGCCATTGATCGCGGAGTTGGGCCTCCAAGGCGTAGAAATTCCCATGTTCGATCCCGGCGCATTGCAGGTTAATCGTATTCGCGAGGCATGTGAGCTCAACGGGCTGACGTGTACGGTCTGCGCTATTCTGCCGAATGCATATAACCCAATCAGTCCGGAGCGAGAAGCACGACTCAAAGCTACGCAGCACCTTAAGCGATGCATTGAAGCAACTGCTGAGATGGGGGCAAAGTTGCTAGGCGGCCCACTGTTCGCTCCCATTGGCTACCTGCCGGAGCATCGACCAACTAACGATGAATGGTCGTGGGCCACGGAGGTATTTCAGTCTCTGGGCGATAGTCTAGGCGCTTACGACCTGACGCTATCGATTGAGCCTGTGAACCGATCGGAGACGTTCTTCTTGCGAACCGCTGAAGAGGGAAGTCGCCTCTGCGAGTTGATCGGCAATCCTCAGATCGGCGTCACAATTGATACGTTCCACGCCAACATCGAAGAACAAAGCATCATTGGGGCGATTCGCCGCCTTGGTCACCGCTTGAAGCACATCCATGCGAGCGAGAACGATCGCGGAGCGTTAGGCCGTGGGCATATTCCCTTTCCCGAGATAGTCAATGCACTTCAATCTCTCCAATTCGATGGATTCGTAATGATTGAAGGTTTTGGGTACAGCCCGCGGGAGAAGAATTCGCCAGGATATCTTTGGGCCCATCCAGATGTGTCGCCTGAGATATTTGTGTCAGAGAGTGTCCGATTTTTGAAGAGAATGTTACCAAACACCGACTCCTAATCCTGTCGGGACGAAATCAACGCAAACAGTTGCCCTATTGCGATTCGTCTAGAACCTCAATGGCAGAGACAGTGGCGTTGTTCACAATCGGCTCAAAGGTTATGTTGAGCTTGCCTTCTGCGGTGGGCTTCGGATGATAAAAGCGCGGCGTACAAAGACCGGACCATAGTTTCCGGGTGGAATCGACCATCCGATAGCTTTGTTCCAAGCCCGATTCTTTCTGCAGGCCTTAAGGCACCAACGGGAGTCATTGTTGTCCAAAAACAACCGTAATTGCATGCTGCTTTGCGCTGTCTTGATCGGATATGCGTTGGCCGGAAGGGGCCAGCCATCACCGCGGACGCAGTATCAGTATCCCTTTCAAGATTCGAGTCTGCCGGTTGAGCGACGCGTCGATGACATCGTGTCTCGGCTGACCCTTGACGAAAAGATTCAGTGCTTAGGCACGAATCCAACAGTGCCGCGGCTGGGTATCCAGGGTACTGAGCACGTCGAAGGTCTACATGGACTGGCATTGGGCGGTCCGGGCCATTGGGAAGGAAGAGATGCGAATCGCAAGCCGCTTCCGGTGGTGACAACGACGCAGTTCCCGCAGGCACGGGGACTGGGCCAAACCTGGGACCCGGAGTTGATCGAGAAGGCGGCGGCGGTCGAGGGCTATGAAACGCGCTACGCCTTCCAGAAACTCGGACGAGGCGGTCTGGTGGTGCGCGCGCCCAACGCCGATCTGAGCCGAGATCCGCGTTGGGGACGCAGTGAGGAATCTTACGGCGAGGACCCATACCTGGTCGGTACCCTGGCGGTGGCGTTTATCGACGGGCTGCAGGGTACCCGGAGCGATGATCCACGCTACTGGCAGACGGCTTCGTTGATGAAGCACTTTCTGGCCAACAGTAACGAGAATGGCCGCGGCGGATCATCGTCAGACTTCGACGAGCGATTGTTCTACGAATACTACTCAGTTCCGTTCCGCATGGGCGTCGAACAGGGGCACAGCGATGCCTTCATGACCGCCTACAACGCGTGGAACCATGTCCCGATGACAGTCCAACCGGTACTGAGGAATGTCGTCACGAAGGATTGGGGGTTCAACGGGATCATCTGCACGGACGCGGGCGCGCTGACCAATATGGTGACCCTCCACCACTATTATCCGGATATGGATCACGCTGCGGCGGGCGCCATTCATGCGGGTATCAATCAGTTCCTGGATAGGTATCGTGATCCGGTCCGCAACGCGTATGAGAAGAAGCTGATCAGCGATGCCGATCTCAACGAGAACCTGAAGGGCGTATTTCGCGTGATGATCCACTTGGGCATGCTCGACCCGAAGAGTGATGTACCGTGGACGAAGATAGGCGCGGAGAATGATCCGCTGGCAGCAAAGGGTGAGCCTTGGAATTGGCCCGAACACAAGGCACTGGCACGGCGGGTGACGGATGAGTCGATTGTCCTTCTCAAGAATCAGGGCGATCTGTTGCCGCTTCAAACAAGCAAGCTGAAATCGATTGCCGTGATAGGTCCGTATGCGGACGAGGTCGCGCTGGACTGGTATAGCGGGACACCGCCATATGCAATTACCCCGCTCGAGGGCATACGCGCACGAGCCGGCACCAGCGTGGAGGTCAAATTCGATAAAGGCCAGAATATTGACGCCGCGGTGAATCTGGCAAAGACAGCCGATGTGGTGATTGCGATAGTGGGCAATCATCCAACCTGCAATGCAGGCTGGAATGTGTGTGCTTCGCCGAGCGATGGCAAGGAAGCGATCGACCGGAAGACACTCAGGCTCGATCAGGAGGAGCTGGTGGAGCGGCTATATGGGGTCAATCCGAAACTGGTAGTGGTGATGCAGGCAAGCTTCCCGTACACGATCGGCTGGATCGATGCGCACGCTCCCGCGATTCTGGAAATCACGCATAACAGCCAGGAACAAGGTACGGGGCTGGCTGACGTGCTCTTTGGTGATTACAACCCGGCGGGCAGACTCACGCAGACTTGGGTAGCAAGTGAAGACCAACTTCCTCCGATGATGGACTACAACATTCGCCATGGGCGGACCTACGAGTATCTGAACAGCAAGCCGCTCTATGCCTTTGGTTATGGGCGTAGCTATACGACCTTCGCCTATTCGAATCTGCGATTGAGCGCGAATAACATCAACGACGCTCATACCCTGCGTGTATCTGTCGATGTGAAGAACACGGGAAGCCGCGCGGGCGATGAGGTCGTGCAGATGTATGTGCGGCATGAAGGTTCAAAAGTAGTGCGTCCGTTAGAAGAGCTGAAGGGCTTGCAACGGTTGTCGATCGATCCCGGACAGACACGCACGGTCGAGTTGGATCTGCCTGCAGACCGGTTGCGCTATTGGGATGAAGCAAGACACAGCTGGGTGCTCGAGCCGGACAAGGTGAGCGTGATGCTGGGAGCGGCGTCAAACGATATCAAATTGACAAGGACGATCGAGGTAGAGACAGGAAAATGAGACGGTAGTCTGATCGAGAGCAGATTAGCCTTCTCACTTACCAATCGGGTTGCAGTGCCTTGACGATGTCCGGATCGGCAGGATTCAACGCCATTGCCTTATGCAAGTCCGTGCAGTTCAAAACACGCAAACTGGTCAGGCAAGAACGACCAATCTTCCTCAGCTTCTCATCGGTCACTCACGCGCAACGCGCGAGGAATGTACTTAACTTCTGAGAGCAGCGTTGCTCATTTGCGAATCATTGTGAAAGGTTCGGACTCCTTTTGAAAAAGCTTGCCCTCGCTCTCGCTTGCCTCGGTCTTTTGATCTCACCTTCCAGCGCACAGGACATAGCCAAGCATCCGAGTTGGCCGGGGCCTGGGCAGCTCTTTGTGGGCACGTGCTATCAGCCGATTGACCGCTCGCCCGAAGAGATCGATCGGGACATCGCGATCATGAAGCGCGCCGGATTCAACGTGGTGCGTATGGGCGACCTGTCGTGGGATTCGTTTGAACCGGCGCAAGGTAAGTTCGAGTTTGAGTGGTTCGACAAAATCATGGACAAGATGCAGGCCGCCGGTATTCGGGTAATCCTCGATGTTCCAGGAGCGCCCGCGCCCATCTGGCTGCATCGTGCCTATCCGGGCGTCGATATCGTCGACCAGAGCGGAAATCGTCTCCCTCCCGCGGAGCGTTACATGGATGACATCAGCGATCCGAATTACGTTCGCGAGCTGGGAATTCTGGCCGACACGATGACCAAGCGCTATGCACGTCATCCGGCCGTCATTGCTGTGGGCTACACCAACGAGATCGGCAACGGCTTCATGTCCTATTCGGAGGCCGATCGGCAGCGATTCGTTGCGTGGCTCCGGAAGAAGTACAGAACGATCGAGGAACTGAACAAAGCCTGGGCCACGCAACGGTGGTCCCGCCGGTTGAACAGTTTCGACGATGTTGACTTGCCCCTCGCGGATGGTCCTGGGCCATCCGAACGTTATCTGGATCTACATCGCTATTGGTCCGATGTTACGGTCGCGCGATTGATGGAGCTTGATGCGATCCGCTTGCGCAACATGCCAGATATGCCTTCGATTTCAAATCTCTGGGACACCGCTGGGCGGCGTGGCTTCGACTATCTCTCGACATATAGGGCCTACGTCTCCTTCGGTGCAGAAGGTTTCTATCCGAGCGATCCAATCAGTGGTGCCTTTGGCGCGCTGATGACCAAAGGATCTCTCGCGACTCCAATCTGGTTCAACGAGTTCACGGCAGGAGGAGCAGGGAACTATGGCACGCCGGGCCGGAGCCGCATGTATGCCTATCTGGGCCTCGCGATGGGCGCCCAGGGCATTCTCGCTTGGACCTTCAATAGCCATCAGGGTGGAGAAGAGCAGGCGCGCTCTTCGGCCTGGTCGACCATGACGGTACGCCATCATGGAAGGTCGACGAATTTGCGCGCATAGCTTCGGAGTTCAAGAAGCTGGAAAAGTACGGGTTTCCGCGATTCACGCATCCCGACGTGGCCATCGCCTATTCTTTCGATTCGTTCGTCGATTCACACCCGAACGGGCCCTCCAATACGACACTTCAATACTTCAAGCCCGCATATACCGAGCAGGTACAAGGAGCCTTCGAGCCATTGTTTCGCGCAAACATCGACACCGCCATCAATGGCGTGTCGAACCACAGGCCGTGCTCATCGACTTTGGCCGAGTATGCGGTCATCAACACGGTGCCGCCGGCGCTCACGTAGTCACGGAGGGCCTTCGCACGGATAGTGTCGGTCTCATGGACCGGAAAGTTGATTGTGCAATCTGAACCGGATTCAGGTGATCTCCCGCCCCAAATCGGCCAGAGGCCTCCCGAGGTCTACTTCCTACGCGGACGGCCCCTGAGAGACTCAGGATGCCGTCACGACTCCACGCGCGAATTAGGGCGCTTGCGCGGCATCGTCCGCATCGACGAACGAGCCCAACATCCGATAACAATGACCGGTAATCGCAGGCCTGTGCACTTCGAGTTGCTGGATATCTGTCCACATCCTCACTCGCCTGCCAGCCGCCCGCTCAGAAACGGTTCTACGTACACAATGCCGGATCTGGAGGAAAGAATAGATGAACCGCAGGGCATTCCTAGCTAGCGGGATCTCGCTAGTTGCACTGTCTCGGATGGCCAAGGCTTTTGAAACGCAAACGCCTGCTGCGGAAGCTGCCACAGTAATTGGCGGGGCTTCCAAAATAGCTGACCGCGATTCTTCTGCTGGTTATGTCGTCAGTTTGACCCAACCCGGCCACGGCATCAAATTCACCGATGTGCCGGCGGGTACCAAGTTGGCGATTCGCTACGCCTCCATGTCAGTTGGCACGATCAGTGTCGCGGTCAACGATGAGCAGGCCTGCAAAGTGAATGTTCATTCTTCCGGAGCGCTCACCAGTTCTTATCTGCATACAATCGTCGGCTTAGCGATTCCAGCCAAGGCCACCGTAACGATCAGTTTAGCGACTGACGACGTCGGAGTGAACGTCGATCGGATTTTCGTAGGCTACGGCGACTTGGGTTTGCCGCCAGACATCTGGAACCTACCGCCACTGCCGATTGAGCGCGGTCCTTATTCCCCGAACTGGAAAGCGATCAGCAATGTCTATAGCGTTCCAGCGTGGTGGCGCGATGCCAAGTTTGGTGCATGGTCGCACTGGGACCCGCAATCCATGCCTGAGCAGGGCGATTGGTATGCGCGCGGCATATATATGGAAGGCAGCCCGCAACACGAATACCATCTCAAACACTTTGGGCATCCGTCCGAATACGGTTACAAGGACATCTGCCACAACTGGATAATTGATCGATGGAACCCCGACGAATTGATGGAGTTGTATGTCGAAATGGGCGCCCGGTACTTCGTGGCAATGGGCTGTCATCACGATAACTTCGACTGTTTTGATTCCAAATCTGGGGACTGGGGACTACAACAATGACCTCACTATGAGCGACACGCCCGGCGATGTCTGGACCTGTTCCTTCACTGGCAGCAGTGTCTCGGTATAGCGCCGAAGGAAACGGGAGGGGGACAAATTGAGGTCCAGATTGACAGTCGAATCCGTGCCACGGCGGACCTGTGAACGGCGGGCGCCCGTCAGGCCCAGCAGAGAGTCTGTGACGTGACCGGTCTGACTGACGGCCGGCACTCCATCGCCACCACCAACAGAGGTCCAGGGCCAGTGGCTTTGGATGCCCTGATTATCCGATGACTCAAGTTATAAGTGTTTGGGCCGCCGCAATCGCTCGATGACTCGAAAGAAGAAGTCACGCTTTGAGTGAGTGCAGCTGATAACTACTCAAGGGCGCGGTACCAACCTGCATACCGACACAAAGATTAATCGGGTACGGTGAATGGCGGCAACCTCCGACCGATCGTTGTAGAACTTCTTAGGGTTCATGGACTGAGGAGGAACTTCGTCACAAAGGACCTATTCCGCCGCCTAAATCAAGACCGACCTCCATTGGTAAGTAAGGGCCGGCAGCGAAGTGATCTAACTCGGTCGAGCACGAGGCCACGCGACGGGAGCGAATTGAACACGAGTTCGGTCGGGCTAGCGCAGACTCACCGTCGCCACCAGGGGGAGATCACGCGAGGATCTGCCGACGAGTATCTTGTAATTGCCGGGAATCAACTTCCAGAGGTCCTTAGCTTCGTCGAAGATGGTGAAGCGATCCCGTGGAATGGAAATGGAAACGAGCTTGGATTCGCCGGGCACTAGCTCGACACGACGCCATCCAATCAGGCGCTTAGGCGGCTCGCCGGCGGCATCGGGCAACGACGCGTAGACCTGTGCAATCTCACTGCCGGCACGCTTGCCGGTGTTTTGTACTGTGAATAAGACCGTGGCCGCATCTCCGGGACTGACCTTCAAATTCGAGTATGCGTATGTCGTATACGAGAGCCCGAATCCAAACGGGAACAATACGGGCTTCTTCTCCGCGTCGTACCACTTGTAGCCGACTTTCAGACCCTCGTCATAGTTGATTTGAAAGGCGGGAAGGGGTTGGAACAAAACGTTGAAGATATTGGAATCGTCGGCCACGAGATGGTTGAAGTCCGGCAGCGATCCAGGCGGTGGCTGAACCAGATTTGGATGCGGCAAATCGGCATCGCTTTTCGGGAAGGTGACGGCCAATTTGCCCGAAGGATTTACGGAACCGGTCAGAATGCTCGCCAAGGCTTCGGCGCCGCGAATTCCCGGGTACCAGGCTTCGACCACACCAGCCACCTTGTCGATCCAGGGCATCGTCGCGGGACTGCCGGTCTCAAGTACAACGATGGTCTTCGGATTCGCCATGGCAACAGCTTCGATCAGCTTGTTCTGATCCGGAGATAGATCCAAGGTCAATAGATCGATGGCTTCCGCTTCCCACTGATACGCGAAGACGATTGCCACGTCAGCGGATTTTGCGGCAGCAGCGGCCGAAGCCAAATCGTCACCGGAGATATAGGACACGTTCGCCGAAGGCATTTTCGCCGTGAGAGCGCGCAAGGGTGAGCTGGGCATCCAGGCAGGCCGGATCCCGGCGGAGAAAAAATCATGCGGCGGCGGAGGCGGTACAGGTGAACCTCCTGGAGGATCGACCTGCCCCGAACCTCCTCCGGACGGTACGGCGACGTCGGCATGTCCTCCAATCAGCGCCACCGAACGAACGTTTGCGGACAGCGGCAGGATGTTATCCCGATTCTTCAGAAGAACGATGCTCTTGTCGGCGATCTCCTGAGCTATTCGAAATCCACCTTCCACATCGGGAACCTGATCCTTCAGTGGATAATCGAACAGGCCCGCCGCGAAGATGGTGCGCAGGATGCGGTGGACGTGCTCATTGATCTCCTCTTGGGACACTTCGCCGCTCTCCACGGCTCTCTTGAGTGCGTCGCCGAAGAAGATATTATGCGGTTGCTCCATATCGAGCCCAGCGTGCGAAGCTTTGCTGGTCGAGTGCGTGCCGCCCCAGTCGGAGAGAACGAATCCCTTAAAATCGAAATCCTTCTTCAGCACATCAGTGAGCAGATAACTGTTCTCGCATGCAAATTCCCCGTTCACGCGGTTGTAGGCGCACATGATGGAGCCAGCGTCGGAAATTCCAAGAGCAATCTCGAAGGCGCGCAGATCCGTTTCGCGCATGGCCCGCTTGGAGATGTTTGCGTTGAGAGAATTGCGGCCACTCTCCTGGTCGTTGACAGCGAAATGCTTCAGATCGCCAATCACGTGTTCAGACTGGATGCCCCGAACGAAGTTGCCCGCCAGCGTGCCAGCGAGTAGTGGATCTTCACCCTGGTACTCGAAAGTGCGGCCGCAGCGCGGCTCGCGCGTCAAGTTAACGCCACCGCCCTGCGACATGTTGTATCCCTGATCCCGCAACTCGCGGCCGATGAGTGCCCCGTATTGAAATATCGTCTCGGGATCCCATGAAGATGCTGCCGCCAGATTGCTGGGCAGCGCCGTGGCATAGCGTCCCGCCGCTGCACCCTTGGTCACGCCATAGGACGAATCTGCCATCTGGAGAGCCGGAATAGCCAGACGAGGAATCGCCTTGGTGCCGTCCCCACCGCCATTCGGTACAGGTGCGGTGAAGAAATGCGCGCCTTGGCCGTGGAGCAGCGAGATCTTCTCGTCCAGTGTCATCTCCTTGATGACCAGATCGGCGCGTTCATCAGGCGAGAGCGTGGCGTCGGACCACGGATAGCGCTTCGGTTGCGGCATTCCTGGAAACTGGGCGCGCGAAGGCGGAATAGTGACCAACAGTGCGGTGAGAGCGATGGCCAACATGGCAGAGTGCGGAATGCGTCCGAGCTTCTTCACGAAGTTCTCCAGTTTGCAAATTCACGGCGCCGTTTCAATACATCCCTCAAATCAGGCAAAGCGCTTGATCGCCGGCACCAGCACCTTGTGTGAGAACTCGGCGAGACTGGTCGGTGTCGTCGTCTCCGGTGTGCGCGGCTCGGCCACGTCCATGCGCCCCTCGGGCCAGGCGGCGAACGCCTCCATGTAGATATCGGCGACGGAGTCCGGCATCCCGGTGGCGCCCTTCAGGCCTGTGTGCGCCTGCTCGAGCGGCACCTCGACGAACTTGACCGGCTGGCCGAGCGCGGTGGCAACCGTGGCGGCCGCCTCGTCGAGTGTGAGGTCCTTCGGGCCATGGACGCCGATCCGGTGCTGCCCGCGCCATCCACGGTCAAGCAGCCAGCAAGCTGCTTTGTCCGCGATGTCGGCAGTCGCAACCCAGGGCAGCTTCCTTGAGGCGGCGAGCGCCATGAAGATCTGTCCCGCCTTCGCAATCGTCTCCACGGAGAAGAGGAGGTTCTCCATGAAGAAACCCGGTCGCAGCGAAACGACATTCGGGACGTTCGCTTCGAAAATATTTTCGAGTTCGCGAGCGACCCCGGTCGGGCCTGTCCCTGGTCCCGTCTGGGCGCCCATGCTCGACAGTACGGCGGCTCGCTTGACGCCCGCCTTCCGCGCCGCGGTAGCGGCCTGCAGCGCGGCGTTCGCGGACCACGCATAGTAGTCGGGCCGCGCAGGCGGCGGCGTGAGCCAGAACAGCGCGTCGGCGCCCTCCAGCGCCTTCGCGATCAGCACCGGGTCCTCTAGGGCGGAGCCCTCAAGAACGTGGGCACCGCGTTTTGCGAATTCCTCGACCTTCCTCTTGTCGCGACTGACGAGAGTGACGTTCTCGCCCGCGTCGAGGAGCCGTCTGGTGAGTCTGCGGCCAATGTTGGACGTCGGAGCATTGATGACGATCGACATGGTGAGTTTCCTTCCTCTTTGAGCCTTCTCTGACAATTACATCGGTGAAATATCAACCGACGCGCGGGTGTTTTCCCATGCAATCTGCAGCGTGCAGCCTTGCGGGCCGTGAACAAATGCGATCGTGAAGTTTTCGACTGGCGCAGAGGTGGATGAAGCTTTCATATCGACACGGAGCAGATCGGAATCAGCGCCGGGGTAGGGAATGCCCCATTCTTTGGTCTTCTTGCTGACGATCAACGTCCATTTGTCTTTATTCGGGATGGTGAATAGGGTGTATTCCCCGGCGGGAACGTGCTGCCCACCCACCATCAAGTCAGTGGCAGTCACGAAGGCGGTGGCTTCGTTGGCTCCAGTACGCCAGGGTTCACCGTAGGGCACGATTCCGCCAAAGACTTTGCGCCCTTTCACACGCGGGCTTGAATAGTCCACAGCGACGGATTTGCCGTCAGTCAATTCGCACTTCGCTGCGGCAGGCGGACTCGGCCGCTGCGATTTGTCTTGCTTCGAATACACGACAAACGCCGCGATTGCGGCAACCACAACGATCGTTCCACCAAGAATCGTTTTCTTGTGCACGCCAACCTCCGATCGTTGTATCTGACTTCTGTCTGCTGGATAGATGATGGCCATCATGTATCGTTTCAAAAAAATTTAGCCCTTCTTTTTGGGAACACCTTCAAATGCGCAAATGTAGAATTCCCGCGCCTGGGCAAGAATTGTGTTGCTTAGGTCTCGATCGCTGGCTGCCCTCGCGATCATCATGTTTCCAGCCATACCTGCGAGGAGAAGTCGTGCTCGCTGACATCTCTCCTCTTCGTTCGCCCCGGTCAGATATTTGGCCATCGTCTTAACCAAACCATCGAAGCCCCGGGTGTACCCCTGGCGCACAGGGGGAGGCTGGCGGGCGATTTCCGAACTCAGGGCAGCAACCGGACATCCCCGCTTGGGATGGTCTCTGTGGTCCTCGCTCAAATAGGCATTCACGATTGCGGATACATAGTTGCCGTCCGCCGCCGACTCTACAGCCGCCCTCACGTAAGTCGAAATTTCATCGAACATCTTGGCCAGCGCTGCAACTACCAAATCATTCTTGTTTTCAAAATGGGCATAGAAGCCGCCGTGAGTAAGCCCTATCTGCCCCATGAGCTTGGCGATGCCAATGCCTTGCACGCCTTCCCCCCGAAACTGCTCGCTAGCTTTCTTAAGGAGTTTGGCGTGGGATCTGGCTTTGTGTTCTGCCGAGTAACGCATAGTAGTATGATGCTCATCATACCTAAACTGATGCGACCTTTCCATATATATGCCAGTCGAGGCCAATGCACTCATGTAGCTATGCGATAAGTACGACATACGTACCGACAAACGCGCTTGTCGGAAGTTGATCTGCAGTCTTGTCGGACTCAATGAGCGCCTTGGCCTGTTATCGCCAGTTGAGAATCGAACTTACCGATAAGCAGACTTCACAGGCACAACACTGTAACTTCCGGGTAAGCCGCGACGAAGGAACCCCACGGGCACCAACCGCCGCGTGTTGGCAATCGTAGAGTCGCCAGCGTTTTCAGAGAGGTAGCCTGCGCCGAGTGGCGCGGGCGAATAACAAATCGGCTTGGGAGTGCCGCTTTTCCTGGCTGGACGACAGCGGGGCACCGATGGGGAGTGCAGCAAAAGCTCATGAGGCACGCCCAAATGTCGATCACGACGAACGCATATAGCAACGCGCTAATGGAAGCCAAGCGGGAAGCCAATGTCGGCGTCGTCGGGAAAGTTTTGAGGAGTTCAAAGCAATGAAATGCCTGCTCCAGAAACAACCAAACCCACCGGAGGCGCATGCGCTCTTCTTACGGTGGGTTATCCTGGGTTGGCGTTTTCGCTAAATGGTTGCGGGGGTAGGATTTGAACCTACGACCTTTGGGTTAT
>CAVTRJ010000009.1:0-167692 GCA_963737035.1 uncultured Acidobacteriaceae bacterium
ACCCAGCTTGATCGGAACTACGCGGAAATCATGAGCGCCGTCCCAAACTGGTCGGTAAATAGAAGCCGGCATTTCGCTACTTGTCGGACCGCGCTTCCGATGGGGGCAAAGTCTTCGGGTCACCGTCACGCATATGGGATTTGAGAGAAGCTGGCGTTGTTTCTGGCTCTCCCGAGCAAAGATTGTCAGAATCAGGTCTTTGTCCACATCCTCAATGATCTTAGTGGGATGCCTATTGGAGAACACAGCGCCCTCACTGCATCCTTGGCATAGACAGTCCTGCCTTTCCGCGAAAAGTGGACAGTATGGACAGTATGACGGTTGACTGAATCGGTGATGGCTAAGTTGAGAGCGACAAGGTCCGGGTCGGACAAACCTGGAGCGGGAGACGGGGATCGAACCCGCAACCAACGGCTTGGGAAGCCGCTACTCTACCATTGAGCTACTCCCGCCAGTGCATTTGATTATATGCATAGCTGCATCGATTACGGATGCGCTTCCTTCTCGAGGCTTCGCTGCGGATGCGCAGGCAAATTGCGACGGCATATTGAGGTGTGCTGCAGGGCAAGCTGTTCCTGGCACAAGCCGACTCTGATACCGGTGCAGTTGGATCAGGAGTTCCGCAACTTCCTACTTGAGGTGTATCACCGTACGGTGAGCAACCGCATTGTTGGACCGCCATCCAGCGCTGGGAGGTGCAGGGATTTGTACCTCGCGTGCCCGAGTCGCCTGAGCAGTTGGACCTGTTGCTTATGCACGCCGGCCGCTCGCGCAGGGTTCGACCCGACGGCATTCATTTCGAGCGCCTTCATTATCTCTCTCCCACTCTGGCCGCCTACTTCGGTGAGGAAGGTCACGGTGCGGTACGACCCGCGCGACATGGGCGAGATCAGAGTCTTCTATCAGGACAAGTTTCTGTGCCGCGCCATCTCCGCAGACCTGGCAGACGAGGTGGTGCCGGCGCGCGAGATCGTTCGTGCACGCAAACAGCGCTGCCACGATTTGCGGAAGGCACTCAGTGACCCGCAGCAAAGACCCGTAAGAGGTCCGCTAGTAGAATCTGCTGATGCAGGTTTGTCTTTCGTGGAAGAACACATAATTAGCGGAAATAATATGCCGTCAGCACCGGTGACGAGACTGTTGCAGGAATCGCGCAACGGCAGTAAGGAAGCCTTCGATCAACTCGTCCCACACGTATATGACAAGCTGCGCCAACTCGCTGCGGGTAGCTTGCGGGCCGAAGGAGCGTCGCATACGGCCCGCGCAACTTCGTTAGTGCATGAAGCGTATCTGCGGTTGGTGGGCGCGGATGTCGACTGGCAGAATCGAATGCACTTCTATGCAGTGGCCGCCCAGGTGATGCGCCGCGCCGGCAGACGGCGGCAGCCGTCAACGTGGGGTTGACTTTGCTGCATTGGCGGATTGGGAACCGAATCCTGCGAGAGGTCCTGGGGAGCGAACGGGAAACCTGCGGGAGCACACTGTCGCGACAATTGAGTTGGTCTCACCTCAAAGAACTGTTGCCCCTCGGCCGGCCGCATCACCGGGAATTCTATGCCGAGATGTGCCGTATCGAAGGTTGGAGCGTAAGAGAGCTCCGCGCACGGATCGATTCAATACTCTATGAGCGCACCGCGCTCTCCAAGCAGCCCGATGAACTCGTGAAGTAGGAGTTAGCCGCGCTACGGAGCCGGGGTGAAGGGCCGACCCGAAATGCCGCACGCATATCGAATGCCATTTCGAGATCGAGCGAGACCGATGCAGCCCGGGGGGCTGGCGCCACTGGCTTTCGGTTTGGAGGAGTCTCAGTTGCGACAATTTGATTGACTAGCATTTCTTGCAGTTGGTTCCGAACAGACGCCGGCGATCTAAAGATGAGAAGAAGTCTCAATCCTTCGCCACGATAACACGAAACTACCGGTAGAATCCCGACGTGCGACCTGCCAAATTCTCGCAACTAGGAACGTACTTACCAAGAGACGCTCGGCTACTCACTGTTCTTTCAGGCGCTCTATTAACTTGGACGGTAACTTGGACGGGTGAACGGGTTTGGCGAGTAATTCAAAATGAAAACCCTGACTCTCCGCATCCAGGAGGATCTCAGAAGAAACACCCGCTTGCGCAGAAAACAGCAGGATTTTCGCAGACGGGTACATCTTACGAATCGCTATTGCCAACTCCATACCGTTCATTTGGGGCATCAACACGTCGCTGAGCAAATGGTCTGGCTTGAACCGAGCAGCTTCCTCAATCGCCTACCAAGCGTCGTACGCCACTGCTACTTCAAAGCCTGCATTCTCAAGAATTTCGCGAAGAGTGTCCGCGATAATCCTTTGATCGTCCACGACAAGTATTCTGGAGCGCTCGCTCCGAGAATCCGGTGACGTGTTCTTTCGCAACTCATCTGTGGGTAAATGCTCAGGGACGTCATCGAAAAGATATCGAATGGAGCCTGATTTCGCTCACGAGCCGACTCCCTGATAAATCGCTACGCTAGCGGTGGAATTTTACTCTTGCTCGACAAGCCTAGGGCGAAGATCACTCAGGTTTGATGCTCACAGTGCCTTCATTCGCTTTGCGCGATTTCCAAGGCGATGGATGTCTTAAGCATGCCTTAAGGTGCGCGCCTGCTCGGCTCGTTTCTATACGGCCGGTTGCCTGCCTGCCCGTTCACAAAGCATGCGGAACGGATTGGAGTAGCGAAACAATCCCGGCTCGGGAAGGGAAGAGGGGAAGAGGATTGCGGCCTCGCAAAGGCGTACGGCCTGGCCATTCTGGCCCCAATGGATTCTCAATTCCAATGGACGCAGGTTTGAAATCCTGCCATACAGAAGCTCTTTATCAGACATAATGAGAAATACTTCTCAATAAGTTTTGATGTATTCCTACAGCAGGTAGTGGTTTTCAGGAGTGGATGCGACTAACCAGAAGTTGTGCGACTACAACAACCGAGCGTCGCTCGCCAGGATTGTCCCATTAGCCGCCAACTCAGGACTTGAGTGATATCGAGATGCGCGTGCGAATGTCCGACAAGCCGGTTTTACGTTCAGGTGCTCGCTTAACTCTCCCCAAAGGTCGCGAACCCGCTCAAAGCGTGGTTTCCCGACTAGATCCCCACTCCCAAGCTCCTAACCAAAAAAAGAAAATTGCCGTCCAGCTCAATGACCAGAAGATTCTGGAAATCCCGTGCCTTCGGTCGTCCAACTCGGATATCTTTGTGGATCTCCCCCTATTGCAGGTCTGGCACTAGCATGAATTCCGGGAGGGTCTTGATGATTGGGAACGCAGGTCTTCGCGTCTGCCGTTTGAATGTCGCGGTGGCATTGGCGGTCTCCGCTTACGCTGTGAGTGCGGGGGCTGCCAAAGCGCCACGTGCGGAGAAGGCCAATGGCAGTGTGCACGTGCAGTTACAGGATGCAGAGGGCAAGAGCATTGCTCATAGAAAGGCGGAGCCTGGGAAGTCAGAGTCTGCAGTTTTGACGGTTGAGAGGGCGTATCAGCCTGGCGACCAGATCGTTTTCGGCGGCGTGCAGTGGATGGCCCTGCGTGTGGATAATACGATTCCGGAATGCTTTATCTTTGCGCCGCGCGCTGCGTCTGAGGACGTGTCTTACGAGATTCCCTGGGGCCGGGAGGAGAAGGAAACGGGAAGCGCGTATGCCCCGGAGAGCTTTGCCGGTAACTCGCATCGCATCACGGTGCGTGCTCTGAGCAAGCGGGAGATCTCGGGCTATCGCAACGTTGCGCTCAATCCGTGCGATTTGATGCGCAAGGACGGAGCTTCGATCCTGTTCTATCCTCACGCGAGTTCTAACAGTGTTTCGCGGAGCCTGTTCGACTTTGAAGCTCGCAACGCCATTGACGGCCGCAACCTGAACGGGCATCACGGCGTTTGGCCTTACCAGTCGTGGGGTCCGCAATTGCGCACAGATATCTGGTGGAAGCTTGATTTCGGCAGGCCTGTGCGCGTGAACGAGATCAGGGTGATGGTACGCGCGGATTTCCCGCACGATAGCTATTGGAAGAACGCCGACCTCGAGTTCTCCGACGGAAGTCACGTTCCGCTTCGACTGAGTTCTTCGCCCGAATTTCAGGAGTTCTCATTTCCCGCTCGGCGTGTAGCGTGGATGCGGATCGCGAACGTGGTTCCTGCTGATCCAGAAAAGTGGTGCGCGTTGATAGAAGTGGAGGCTTGGGGCCAAGAGGCGCAGTGAATTTCTATACCTTTGGAATTCCGCAAACACACTGGCGGAGCCTAACTCTTAAACGAAAGGATGCAGATGAGCCACATCCTGGTGACAGGCGCGACCGGCAAGGTAGGCAGTAATTTCGTTCGCCGGATTCTGAACGAGCCGGTTCACGACGGTTCAATCATCCGCGTACTGTGTCACAATCGGCTGCTGGAGCAGCATGCTCGTGTGGAGCTCGTCACTGGGAGCATCAGCGAACGAGCCGTAGTGCGCCAAGCCATGCAGGGCGTCACGCATGTGGTCCACTGTGCAACCTGCAAGGAAACCGAAGATCTTGTGATGGACGTAACGGTGAAGGGGCTCTTCTGGCTGCTGGAAGAGAGCCGGCGCAGCAGCACGTTTCGGCAGTTCATTCTGATTGGCGGCGATGCGGCGCTCGGACACTTCTTCTTTCCACATTCGGTGCCTGTTACGGAGCAGCAAAAGCACACTGCTTATCCCGGCTGCTACCCGCTCTCAAAAGTGCTGGAAGAGGTGATGCTGGAGCAGTACTACGTGCAGTACAACCTGAACGGGTGCTGCCTCAGGGCTCCATGGATCATGGAGAAGGACGATTTCAAATACTCGCTCAGCTTTGGCGAGGATTTATTTGGCGGGCCTCGCTGGCGAGACTTGGTTGGGCCGGAAGCGGCCGATGCGTACTATAGAAGTCAAACGGTCCCGGTGATGCTTGATCCTGACGGCGTACCGGTGAAGCGCAACTTCGTGCATGTGGCTGACCTTGTTGAAGCCATGCTGATCGCAGTGGATCATCCGAAGGCGCGGCAGCAGACCTTCAACGTCTGCATGGATGAGCCGGTGGACTATCGCGCGATGGCAAATCATCTGAATGCGACGCGCGGGATGCCAAGCGTCGATGTGAAGACGCCGTATCGATCCACTTGGCTGGACAATACCAAGGCTAAGTTTCTGCTGGGCTGGAGACCACGTGTGGACTTGCCTCTTCTGATCGAAAACGCATGGACGTTCCAGCGGGCTGGATCCGACCCGCGCAACGTTTGGTATTTGGGCTAAGAAAGCTGGCAGCAGGCAAAGGGAATGTCGTCCACTTCCGCCGAACGTGCGCCGCGAAATCACAACGATAGCTCTCACGAGCTTTGTCTCGAATGATTTGAACAGTGGTTATTAACGTATTCATCCTTGAAGCGCGTCGGATCGTAGGTCGTTCTAGTTTCCTGCCACGGCAGAGACAACATTCCCACGTGGATGTAAAGTCGGTTTTACGGCAACTTGCCCAAAGACATAAATCAATCAGAACCGCTCGATGAGTGACTAGCCCTGCTAGCGACAGTTGACATTTGTGGTGGGGAAAATCTCTGTCCACTCGCTGACGTTTCAGCTCGATCGCGGTTATGTTGGGACAGCACAACAAAGCCGACGAACTTTGGCCTTCGGGGAGCCGCAGAGTCACAAAGGCTGATAAGTGGCTTTGATCTCCGCAGACGAAAATGGCATGCAGACGCGCTCTTTCGGGACTGCGCAGGAAGTCGTAGATGATCTCCCCAGCCAGCATCAAAAACTCGAGCGTGCGATAACCCGGATGCCTTCGCTGCGCCTTTAGCGAGCGCGAGCATCCGGGTTCTGCTTCACCGAGCCGGAACTCCAACGGCGGAGGGAACCGGAACTCCAACGGCGGATGAGCTGACGTGTGTAAATAACCACCGCCCATCGATATTTTTGGCTTCGCCGCTAAGGTCTACGTGGCTTTTGGCCGTCCAAAATGGCTGGCCGGTCGCTGGATTCAATGACACGTCGAAATAATGGCATTCGAAATACACCGATGATTTCCACTGGCCGTCATGATTCCTTACAGGGCCAAACTTCGTTTTGTACGCCGGGGACAGCGACACAAATTTATTGGCTGGCTGCAACCCGCCGGAAACATACTTGAAGAAGGTGCACAGCGTGCCCTGTTGACCGGTGGAAGAGGTGTCGCCCGAGGGTTCGGGGCAAGTTGCGGGATCATCCGGATCGCCGTGGCCGATATAATTTCCTGCCGTGGCAGAAGTGCTGACAATCGTGATTTCGCCGTCCTCGGTCCAAAGCGCGACTGCGTCGCGGATTCGCTGAGTGATCACTTCAGGCGAATCGCCATTCACTGGATCGTGGACGCTAACTGCCGCGTGAAAGTCTGCATGAAGCTTTTCCAGTTCAGCCCATTGCGCCATTCGATCGTCGTCGTCTGGCCGCTCACCTGCATGGGCAACTCCTACCGCCGCGATAATTCCGACAGAGAGCAGGGCCACAAAACGTGTGTACCTCTTTCCGTATGTCGATTTCATGTCCGTCTCCCCTCTGCGTTTGCATTTACTCCATATGCGGGCCCGAGTTTCCATGACTGCCCTTCCAGGAGCAATACCTGCCGGGCGAATTGTTTCTCCCCGAACAACTCTTTCTGCTGGTATCAGTTGGAAGAAGTTGTCCCCCATCCCCGTGGAGTGCTAGACTCGCGGCTCACAGTGTGGCTAGTGTGGAATGGCCTTCTCGCACACGCAAACGCGGTTCGGTTCGGCCAGTTTGAGCTGGATCTGAGGACACGGCAGCTCACTAAGAACGGCGCGAAGATTCGATTGTCGCAGCAGCCGGTTCAGGTCCTGTCGTTGCTCCTGGAAACTCCCGGCGAGATTGTGACGCGGGAAGAATTCAGGCGACGCCTCTGGTCGTCCGATGTGTTTGTCGATTTTGACCACGGGCTGAATAAATCCATCCAGAAACTGCGCGACGCACTGGGGGATTCGGCAGGCTCTCCCCGTTACATCGAAACAATTTCGCGGATCGGATACCGCTTCATTGCGCTCGCCAACGAGGCGAGAGGAAGCCTGGAACTGCCGTCAGACACAGGAATCTTCGAGCCGCCGCCTGCCCCGGCTCTCCCGCCGGGCCGGCAGATCGCCAGAAACCGACGGGCACGATGGATTCTTCTCGCCGTTTCTGCGGCGGTCTGCGTGGTTCTTGCGTTTGGCAGCGTGGCCCTCTATCGATTGCGCCATCCTCCCCCCAAGCGGTACATGCAGCTCACAGATTTCACGGACTCCGCTGTGGCGCCGGTGCTTTCGCCCGATGGGCATATGGTGGCATTCATCCGCGGAGGCTCTGGTTTTCTCACGTCCGACCAGATCTACGTCAAGATGCTGCCGAACGGTGAGGCCAGACGGGTGACGGACGACGCACGGCCGAAATATGGGCTGGCTTTCTCGCCGGATGGGGCGGAGATTGCGTACACGGTATTGGAGACTACCGAGTTTTCCACCTACGAGGTATCAGCTTTGGGAGGCGAGCCTCATCTTCTGCTGAGGAACGCCGCGGGACTGGTGTGGCTTGACCCGGAGCATCTGCTTTTTTCTGAGATCAGGACCGGAATCCATTTAGGAGTCGTTACGGCAACGAGGACGGGCACCGGCCTGCGCGAGATTTATTTCCCTGCGCACGAGCGAGGCATGGCCCATTACTCGTTTCCGTCTCCGGATCGACGCTGGGCATTGGTGGTGGAGATGGACGGGAACGGCGATTGGGCGCCGTGCCGTCTGGTTGGGTTAGATAGCCAGAGCCAGCCGCGATCGGTTGGACCCACGGGGGCGTGCACTTCTGCCGGGTGGTCGCCGGATGGCCGTTGGATGTATTTCACGGCCGCAGTGGAGGGACGGAGCCACATCTGGCGGCAGCATTTTCCGCAAGGAGAGCCCGAGCAAATCACCTTTGGACCAACGGAAGAGGATGGAATGGCAGTCGAGCCGAACGGGCAGGCACTCATCACCTCGGTAGGAGTGCATGAAAGCGCGATCTGGATTCACGACGGGAGCAAGGATCGGCCGCTCTCTTCGGAGGGAGAAGTGGTCGGTTGGTCATCTCCCCCTGTCTTCAGCCCGGACGCCCGCGTTCTTTATTACCTCTTGCGGCGGGGGGAAAGTTCGGACGCGGAACTGTGGCGAACGGTGGTGGACTCAGGGAAAAGCGATGCGGTGTTCCCTGGGATTTCAATGACCGACTTCGATATTTCGCCGGATGGCAAACAGGTGGTGTATACGACCCCTGCTCCAGGCGGAGCCATGCAGTTGTGGATAGCGACCGTGGATCGAAGTTCACCCGCAATGAAAGTGAATGTTTCGGGTGTGCGGTCGCCGCATTTTGGCGCAGGCGGTCGGATTCTGGTCCAGCAGACGGAGGGAAACTAAAAACTATCTGGAGCAGATCAATTCGGATGGGTCGCACCGCTCGAAGGTATTCCCGTATCCCATCGGGGAGTTCCAGTCTGTTTCTCCGGGCCGCCGATGGGCCACCGTTGAGATCCCCAGAGCGCCGGATACCGGCCTTCCCGCGATCGTGGCAGTTCCGTTGGCCGGGGGATCCCCACAGCGTATTTGCGCCCCCCTGTGCTTAACAAGGTGGTCCACGGACGGGAAGTTTCTCTTCGTGTCTGTGGAGGATCCGTCGCGGACCAGTCCGGGGCGAAGCCTGGCGATTCCCGTCGGCCCGGGGGAAAGCCTGCCGGTTCTTCCAGCGGGAGGTATCGCGCCGCTGATCGAATCGAGCATGGCTCAGAGAGCCAAATCGGTGGGACGCGCAGAACTGGTGCCAGGCAAGGACCCCGAGCATTATGCCTGGGTGAACACCACGGCCCACCGGAACCTCTATCAAATCTCGCTGCGCTAATCCGTAATGGGCATCTTCGAGCCGAGCCGCAGTAACACCTCCGCAGGGGAGTGTTTGTACTTGATAGGTGAGGCTTATTCTTGCGATGTTTCTCGCACAGGATATTCGCGGCCGTTCCGCTCGTATACAGGCTTCGCGGCCAAGTGATCTTGACTTTTTTTCACAGGTGATAAATCGCCTGTGCGCTCACCGATGATTCTTGCCCGCCTCGGCCAGAACGAGTGGAACCGTACTCTCCCAAGCATGCCAGCGGCGTGGAGGCCGCTCGTATGCGCAAGAAGAACAAGAAGCCCCTTCACCGTAAGATCGTCCTCCGCTTGCCTGATCTGGATCATGCGAAGAACTCCGTGCTTAATAGCCTGAGTTCACCAAATTCAAGGCGGAACTACCGGTTCGCTATGGAGCAATTCATCACCTGGTACTGTTCCGAGCCGCGGCTCGCTCTGAACCGAGTTGTGGTCCTGAGATTCCGGCTGCATCTCGAATCTCTGGGCTTGGCGGCAGGCACCATCAATCAGAGGCTCGCCGCAGTCAGGCGTCTCGCCTACGAAGCTGCTGATTCGGGCTTATTGAGTCCGGAACTGGCAGCCGGAATCAGGAGAGTCAAAGGCGTGAAGCAACTGGGCTGCCGGCTCGGCAACTGGCTGAATCACGATCAGGCCCGAATGCTGTTGGAGAAAGCCGACGGCGAAGGGTTGCGCAGCCTTCGCGACCTCGCGATGATCTCAGTGCTCCTGGGCTGCGGATTACGACGTGCCGAGTTGTCCGCCCTCACAGTGGATGACATGCAGATCAGGCAGGGACATTGGGCCATTGTGGATCTGGTTGGCAAGGCCGGTCACATTCGGACCGTCCCCGTGCCCAACTGGGTCAAAGAGGCGGTCGATCGTTGGATGATTGCAGCCAACGTAAGCGCAGGCCGGATCTTCCGGGCCGTTAGCCGCCACGGAAGCCCATGGGGAAAAGGAATCTCCGAGAATGTCATTTGGTATGTAGTCCGGAGATGTGCCGAACGGATGCAACTTGAGCATCTGGCTCCGCACGATCTTCGCCGAACTTGTGCCAAGCTGTGCCACGCAAACGGCGGCGAGATTGAACAGATTCAGTTTTTGCTCGGACACGCATCTGTACTTACCACAGAGCGATACCTCGGATGCAAGCAGAATCTTGAGGAGCCGGTCAACGACCGGTTTGGATGTCTGTTTTCCTTTAGGACGGTCGAATTGCGCTAAGCCCTGTTATCGGACAGTCGTCGGACTCAGTGGCCATACGCCGTGACGATAGCTTCCGGAACAGGAGATGTACGGCCATCGAATAGCGGCTGCTTCTCGTCGAGAAGTGTCTTGTCGAGAAACGCGAGGATGAATTGCTTGATGAGATCGAAGTTGTGCAGCACTATCGGAGTTTCGGGAAATCCATCCTGGCCGTGGAAGAGAAGTGGCCAATCGCTGAAGCTCGGGTGAGCGATCCCCGGTGAATGCAACACGACATCGTACGAACCCGGGCGCAGTTCCTGAAGCTGCTGATCCTTGACCTTCTTATATGCGGCGATCTGATCGGGTGCTCCGCCCATACCGTTGTCAGGGCGGTAGGCCTCGAGGAATAGCAGCGGTTGGCGCACCGTTCGATTGTCGTCATAGAGCGGAAGCGCGGCGACGGGAACCATGCCTCCGTCGAGGTCGACGCAGGCCCGGATGCGCGAGTCCTGCTGGCAGGCACGTGCTGCGAACTCCGCTCCAGCCGAGTGACCCATGGCGGCAAGCCGCTTTAGGTCGATCGCGCCAGCCAGCGCGAATCGCTGATTGTCGCTATTGAGCTGCGTCATGCGGTCGATGACGAAGCGAACGTCGGCTGCGCCCTCGCTGATCCCGACCGAAGTTCGTTTCATCATCCACTTCATGCGCTCGGGTCCGGAGAGTCCGGCAGGCGGCGAATCGTCGCGCTGAGTGACGACTCTGCCGTCAGGGAACCAGATTGCCTTTGCGGTGTACGTGTGGTCGATACTGGCAACCACATAACCATGACTCACCAAGTGTTCGATCAAAACTGTGTATTCGGATCCCGTGCCGCCGAGCCCGTGAGAGAAAGTGACAACCGGAAATGGCCTCTGGCTCTGGGCGATCGGCGCGTTGTCGACGGCATGCGACGAGATCTCTCCTGAAACAACGGGAGCCCAGAGATTGCCGAACTCGCTGCTCATGAGTTTATGAATTTCTGGCAGGGCGTCCATCTGGGCAGCGCCAGGGAGGTACTGTCCTTTTGCAGTGGCAGATTTCACGGTCGGATACCAAAAATAGACCATTAGCTCTCGCTGGCGCCTGGGGTCGTATTCGTCAGGGCGCGAAGTATCGATCCAGTGAAACCCGACCCTGCCGATGCCGAATGGGCCGGATGGCGAGGGGATTTCGGGAACAGAGGTGGATGTCTTCACGCCGCTGGAAGCTTTGAGATGTTGAACGCAAACGACCGGAGCGCTGAACAAGCAGGCGAGCATCGCACTGCCAAATAAGCGGGAAATGATCGGCATAAGCCCGTACCTCGAAGTGCCGCATTCAGTTGCGGCGGATACGACTTTTGATAATTGTAGACAAATCGCCAAGTCACTCACCGACACGTAAGTGAAATTCAGTTGTCTGTATAGTCGGCTTGTCGGACACTTGGCAGATAGCAGACAATCCGGGAGTACGTACGGATAGCCAGTTACACAGTCAAGTGGATATCTTCTGGATTGCCCGGTTGGCAGGAGTTATGTCACATCGAATAAGGGTGCCAGCGCTTGTCCATCTTCAATGAGAAAAATGAATACCGGGGCCGAGCACCCCGATGAAAAGTCCAGAAAGGATGACCCCCAAGAGAAACCAAGAGAGACTGAACGGGATCGGGCAGGTCACCGGCGTTTGACGGCTCTCATTGGCGGCGACCATGTTGGGGAGGAATAGAAGGCCGGCATTTAGGCCAAAAGAGGCGCCGGCTCCTGACAGAAGAATGAGACTGGGACTGATCGGACTGAAACCTTATTGATTCGCTTTGCACCGGAGCGCATTGGCACGCATTGCGCGCCTTTAACTCTTTGTATTGCTATATATATACAGACAAACGACCACTGCAAGGCTATGCACTAGAACGCACGTTTTTGCGGTACAAGGTGTCACCAAAAATGCCACCGTGGCCAGAATCATGGCAGCGTTGTGCTTGCGCCAGGTCTTCTCTGCCTCGACGATGTAATTACGAATCGTCTGGTTCTTGAAAAACAGCCATGCCTCGTCCATCAGGAATGTCTTGAACGTGCCGAGCGCGCTGGGCGCGGTGATCTGATTGGAGGCGCGGTGCAGCACGTAGAACAACAGTGGCTCTAGCGCCTCAGTCGTCTTTCCCCACCCACCGAAGTTGAATGTCTGGAATCGGGCAAAGGAGAGAGTGTCTTCGGTGTTGTCAAAGAGAAAGCCGTACTGCCCACCCTTCACCCACCGATGAAGCCTATCCTTCAACTCGCCGATGATCTCGGCAAAGGTGGAGAGCATGCGTTGATCTGGCGCCACCACATACATCCGTTCGATGGCGTCCCACAGGTTGCGCTCTTCGCGGTAGTCGAGCCGAAAACGCTGATCGTCGCCCTCGATCAGTACGCGGAAGAAGCTGAAGAGGAACTGTTGGTTCTCTTGCGTAGGCGCCAACGAAAAGGGGTTAATGGTGAAGTCGCGCGAGTCCTGGCCCACATTCAGGTACGTCCCACCGAAGATTTCCGTCAGCGACTGGTAGCTGTTGCCTACGTCGAAGATGTAGGTGTAGGGCCGGTACTTCTGCGCATTCATCAGCAGAAAATTCGAAAAAAATGTTTTACCTGAGCCGGTCATGCCAAGGATGAGGGTCTGCGCCACCTCACCGTTGTGCAGATTCAGGAAATAGGGCGTGTCGTTGTCAGTCTCAAGCGCCGCCAGATACTCGGCATCAAGATGATGATTCCAGCGCTCGCCCGGGAGAATGGTGAACAGGAATGAGAGGTCCGCGTAGTTGCTGTTGAGCAAAGGGAGCTTCCGGAGGTTCCGGGCATAGTTCCCGGGCACGTTCGCAAAGAAAGCATTGAGCTGGTTGTAGGTCTCAGTGAAGAGCGCGCCGTCCGCGTTGGTGAAGATGCCGGCGAATTCGCCGATCTGTTTATCGAGCGCGGCGCGGTCGCGATCGTAGAGGACAATGGATAGCGAAAATTCGCCCAGCGATTGTCCGTTGCCGAGCGTTCGCAGGCAATCGCCCAGATCCTCGATATCTGCCTGTTTCGATTCGTCGATGAGCTGATCCCGCTGCGGCGTCTTTTCATCGCGCATCTGCGAGATGAATCCGGATTTTGCGATGTTGAAGTGCCGACGGCGCGCCATGACTTCCTTGCGAGCCTTTGCCATCGAGAGCGGCGTCCACTCGGTCACAACATAGAAGTTGGCGGGAATCTTGAAAAGCTGGTCGAGCACGAGGGGACGGGTCTCGCCGATGGCCTCTTTCATCGTGAGTACGCGCACGGCGTGGTCGCCCACGCGGAGATGATCGCGCTCGGCCTCGATGTCGGAGTTGACGACCTGGTAGTCGAGGAACTGGTCCGCGCGCGGCTTGCCCGCAATGCGCCAGTCGTCGAAGTTGACGAGCCGCCGAAAGAACGTGAGCGAGGCTTCTCGGCCCTGTGTCTCGATGGCTACAAGATCCGCGAGCTGGCGAGAGAAGTTTTCGACGCGCTGGGTCAGCTTTACAAGATCCGCGTCGATCTCCGATCGCAACAGACGCTTCGTTGCATTGGAGCTAAACCTCGCCTTCAGTTCCTGGAGCGCCCTCTGTGGGTCGCTCGGGATTCTTCCCAGCGTGGCAAAGAGGCCGGGCCTGGAATGCGTGCCCCTCTAGCAAGATCACATAGAAGATCTCGATCTGGTACAGCCGGTCGCGCTTCGACCGGAAAAATTCCCGCCGCTGGTCGATGCTGGCGGTAAATGTCCTGAGTTGGCTTTGGGGCGTTTAGCGAAATCTTGAATCGCGACCGCTACCTAGCGTATTGACAGAACTTCTTGAAAGCGAGGGGCCCATGCGTGGCACAAAACGAAGCAATCGAGTGTTCAAAAGCCTACATAAGCCCCTCACCTATCTTGGCGTGGAGCGGTCGCTCTTCTTCATGGTGTGCGTGACTGCCGTGGGCTGCTTCAACCTTTTCAATTCCATCATGGCCGGGATCGTGGTGTTCGTCGCTAGAACGCGTTCCCCTGCTGGCGCCGGAAGAAGGTACTGCTTTACCAATATGTAACCAGCCAAAAGCGCGACTACGAGCACGACAGAGTTGGTCGCCGTTTCCAGCTTCTTCACAGTAGCTCTCCTGAGGTCTGAGTTCGTGCAATATTCGGTTACGTGGCAAAATGCGAGCACGGAGACCCCAGACCTTGATGGCAAATGTCAAGGGAAAATAAAATATTTCGCGACCTTCGCTCGTTACGTATTGACGGAGCACGGGGTTTAGCCGATTGGAAAGTCAGGGCCAATCACAGGAGAGGCATGTTGCCTCACTGCAGGTTTAATCCGCGCACCGAGCTCCGCTGTGCTCCACCAAAAAATCACGCGACCTTCTTTCGGCGCATTATGTGGCGCAAATATTTATGTGACGCTCGCCTCAGGATGCCCGTAGAAGGGCCCCTTTGCCGCGAACGCGCGCGACATAATTGCGGAGCCGAGGCCTAAGATTGTGCATTCGTAATTCTGCGGTGAAGGACAACACCGCTTTCCATTGGCAATCGCCCGACGCTGGTTCTCAATTGCGCCGCGATTCTAAGAGACGATCAATCAAGCGACTGACAGGTTTAAAACGTTTCAGCAAGACAAGGGTGTCGTCTTCGAAATCCTTCGGAACTATTTCAATCCATCCCTGCATCAGGGTCTGTGGCCCGTAGTCCACGCTGACGTTTGGCCATGCGTCGCGCATCGATGCGAAGCCGTCCCTGAAATCGCTGGCGAAATTTCGACTGGTAATCGAATATCCTTCCAGTTGCCTCAGTTTCAGAGCATGAATGTTGTAGTTCGCCCGACTCTTGCTCGCGGCGTCTTTGTCAATCCATACTGAAAAGAAGATTCCTGACTCGTTTTGTACGCGATCCATTGGATCGTTGGTCCAAGATGCTCTTTGGAGCTTCACTACGGGACAGTGAGTGTAAAATCCCTGCTTACAAATAAGTCCATCATTGTTTCGCTCATCAAAGCGAGCTTTGATCTTCGCGAATACCGCGCAAAACCGTTTCACGTCGCCATGCTTCCATGGGACTGCCTCCGCGCTGAGAGCCTTTTTTGCCACGTCACGATCTCAATATTGGTTCTGCCGAACCAGGCCCATGATCATTGTCCATCGGATAGTTCCGAATGCAGAGCGTCATGCTCGAACACTATTATGTCAAACCTTCAACCATCGACCGAATTCGCGCCAGTTGGTTTGGCTCACAAATCGACGATTACACGGGGTGGATGGAAGCGAACGGCTACTCCTCGCGCACCGTCTTTCGCCGGTTGCCTCCACTTTTCGGCTTTGCTGAGTTCGCACAGAAGAGAGGCTGCACAGACGTTAACTGGACTCGATACCGAAATTACCACCATAGCAGTGTGGGCCTCCATTTGACGTGACGGGGAGTTGCAGGATGCAAAAGCTGAACGGGGAGATCGAACGAGAGTTGTTGAGCGTGACAGAAGCGGAGGCCATGACTGGTCGCAGCCGCTGGAACTGGCGGCGCGATTGTTATGCCGGAAAAGTCGCCTCCCTAAAAATTGGGCGCCGTCTCTTCGTGCCCGTGGCAGAGATTCGCCGCGTGATTGCAGAGGCGACCAGACGGCGGATTCGAGGGTGATGCGATGCCAACCAAGACTACGCACAACAGGTTTGTTACGCGAACGAGGCCGGTCGCAAGCTGTTCCGGATCGTTCAACGCCGGCGCAAAAAAATAAGCGGGTGCGTATTGTGGAACGATGGGAGTCAGGTATCTGGCGCAGGGGACTTAAGAATACGCAACGCATTCTTTATCGCCTTCGCCGAGTCATGCCGGCCGGAACAGTCTTGATCGCCCCGGATGAGGCGGCGGCAAAAGCGTGCAAGCGCTCGGGATTGTTGGCGGTGATGGTGGCGCTTCCCGGCTGTGCGAGGTCGCCGGCGGGGATAGCAACAGAGACGTGGGTCGCATCGATGATCTTCGTCGTGCGATAGCTGCCGTTCCAGGTGACGGAGATGCCGGGAACGAAGTTACTGCCGGTCAACGTCAAGAGCGTATTGTCCGATCCATGTGCGACGGCAGCTGCAGAGCTGGCGGTAAGGAGGCAGCATTGTTCACGTGGAGCAGTTCCGGAACAACGGCCGCTCCTCGCAGCAGGTAAAGCTGACCGCTCGTCGCAGGTCTAATTTTTTGGGCATTGAAAGCTTTCAATATAATTCTCTAGCTATCAGGGGGGCCTCCGCGGGAGTAGGTTTCACACAACGCATATGCGCCCGGAGGTGGAGCTGTGTTTCAGCCGCAGACGTACGCCATTGCGCTCTCGTTCATGATTCTCAGCATGCTGTGTTGGGGCTCCTGGGCAAACACAGTCAAGCTGTGCCCCGGTTATCGGTTTCAGCTTTTTTATTGGGACTACGTGGTGGGGCTTTTCCTTGGGGCACTACTCTGGGGGCTGTCACTGGGAAGTTTCGGCGGAGCCGGACGGCCGTTCATCGCGGATGTGCTGCATGCCGATTCGGCGTATCGTCTGCTGGCTTTCACCGGCGGGGTCATCTTCAACGTTGCCAATCTTCTCTTGGTGGCCGCAATCGACATCGCAGGCTTAGCCGTAGCATTTCCTGTCGGGATCGGGCTCGCATTGGTGATTGGTGCCGTGAGCAATTACGCAATTAGCCCCAGCGGCAATCCGTGGCTACTTTTCGGAGGCATTGTTCTCGTGCTGGGCGCAATCGTCTTCGATGCAGCGGCCTACAGGCTGCGCGAGGTCAGACAGCAAGCACTGAGCAAGCGCGGGGTAATGCTCAGCCTTGCCTCTGGGCTGTTAATGGGAACGTTTTACCCGTTTGTGGTGAAGTCTATGAAAGGCGCGAAAGCGCCGGGGCCGTATGCTGCTGCGCTCTTCTTTGCCGTCGGCGTGGTCGCATGCGCTATTCCGGTCAATGCCTTGCTCATGCGCAAGCCGCTAGATGGCCGCGAGCCTGTTTCGCTGGCAGGCTTTACCGCGGCTCCCTCACGATGGCACGTATGGGGCATTCTGGGCGGACTGATCTGGTGTACGGGAGCGGTGCTGAACTTCGTGGCGGCGCGCGCTCATGTGGTGGGGCCGGCTGTTTCCTATTCTATCGGTCAAGGAGCCACCATGATTTCGGCCTGCTGGGGAGTCTTCATCTGGCATGAATTTGCCGCCGCTCCCCAGCGATCGCGGAGATTGCTAGTGTGGATGTTTCTTTTCTTTATATTTGGTTTGGCTGCGATCGCTCTCGCCCCTGTTTTCTGATCCTGGTGCGATGCGGCTTTTCGTAAAAAGGGTAACGTGCATGGAAAAGCCAATTGTCGTGGTGGGCAGTATCAACACGGATCTCGTGGTCAGGGTCCAACGGATTCCAGTAGCCGGAGAAACGATTTCCGGCGCCGACTTGGAGATCCATCCCGGCGGCAAGGGAGCGAACCAGGCGGCAGCTGTGGCTCGTCTGGGTTATCCCGTGCACATGATTGGCCGCGTGGGCTCGGATGCGTATGGGGCACTGCTGCGCGGTGAGTTGCACAGCGCAGGGGTCGACATTACATCCATCGCCGTGGCGGAGGGATCATCCGGCGTCGCGATCATCGCTGTTACGCAGAGGGGCGAAAACAGCATCATCGTGACGCCGGGCGCCAACGCACTTGTCAGCCCTGGCGATTTGGATGCGAATCTCGAATTGCTCCGCAGCGCCAGCATAGTTCTGACTCAGCTCGAGATTCCACTGTCCACAGTGCGGCACTTGGCGCAGATCTGCGATCGGGAAAGTGTACCGCTGGTGGTCGATCCGGCGCCCGTCTGTCATCTGCCCGAGGACCTTCTTCGCGCGACAAGCTGGATTACGCCCAACCAGATTGAGGCTCAGCAGATCACCAACAGCAGTGATCTCGCGCCGCCGGACGAGGACTTGTGGCAGGTTGCAGAGAGCATCATGAAACTGGGACCGCGCAACGTACTGCTGAAGATGGGTGAGCGCGGAGCGTACCTGGCCGCCCATGATGGAATTCGCGCGCGGTTTCCGGCATATCCGGTGAGAGCGGCCGATACGACAGCCGCCGGGGACGCATTCAATGGCGCCTTCGCCGTGGCGCTCGCGCGCGGGGCTTGTGCGCAGCAAGCGACGGAATTTGCAACTGCGGCTGCGGCAATTTCGGTGACTCGACGTGGAGCGCTTCCCTCCATGCCCACGCAGGCCGAGGTCGAAGACTTTGTGGCCGAGAAGCGGAGAGAAGGGCGGATCCTGGAGATATGAGAACTGGTCGGGGGTGGGCTTGGAAAGTTCTGTTCATAGTGATGGTGCTGGCATGCTCCGCTGCAGGTAGGCGAGACACCTGGGCACAAAAATCGAAAACGTCGAGCGAGCCGGAAAAGGTCATCATTGACACAGATATCGGAGACGACATCGACGACGCCTTTGCCCTGGCGCTCGCTCTTTCAACACCGAAGCTGCATATCATCGGCGTGACAACAGCCTGGGGCGATACTGATTTGCGCGCCCGATTGACAGCGCGCTTCCTCGCCGGAACTGGGCATAGCGATATTCCCGTCGCTGCCGGCCCAAAGACACACGCCATTTCGCCCTTCACACAGGCGCGATGGGCCGAGATTTGGCCCGAACCGGCAAAGGGCTGGCCTGACGCTATCGATTTCATCCGCGAGGCGGCACGCCGTAATCCTGGACAAATCACGCTTATCTCGGTCGCTCCATTCAGCAACGTAGGGGCGCTCATTGACAGAGATCCCGCGGCCTTTCGTCAATTGAAGAAGGTTGTCGTGATGGGAGGTTCGATCCGGCGTGGCTACGGCGATTTGGGGTACACGCCGAATAAGGGGCCCAATCCGGAATACAACATTTTGATGGATATTCCAGCGGCGAAGAAGCTTTTCGCCGGTGGTGTGCCGCTCTACGTTATGCCACTCGACTCCACGCAGCTAAAGCTGGACGAAGTTATGCGGGAGCTCCTGTTCAGCCAAGGATCACGGATGACGGACGCGCTGGCTCTGCTCTACGCACAGTGGACAGCGTCCACGCAGAATCCGACGCCGACACTTTTTGACGCCATGGCGGTCGCGGCCGCCATCGATCCCGGCCTTTGCCCCACGGTCCCGATGCGAATTGAGGTTGATGACAAGGGATACACGAGAGTCATAGATGGAAAGCCGAACGCGAATGTATGTCTGGAATCGGATTCGGACCGCTTCTTTCATTTCTATTTGCCCACAATTATGAATTCGGCTAACGACTGAAGGATATCTTCTCGTAATTAAAGAATCCGACATCGCGCCGGCCATCAAGGTGGAAAGTGCTCAAAACCCAATTCCTACGCAGCAGCAGGAGCGCATGATTTACCTCGCTTCTATTGGAAAGCGCGTGCGCGATCTTCTCAGCAACATTGCTCTGGTCGCCTCTTTCTCCGCCTGCTTGGCAGCGCTGGCCGGCGCCCAAACCGCTGATCTCGGCACAGCCCAAACCATCCTCCGGCTGAAGGCCGGAACTAGCGCGCCCCAATTGCTGAGCGTGCAGACACCGGGAAAGATTGCGTGGGCCAACAGGGTTGTCGAAGAGCTCATCTCTACGGCGGTGCTAGACGGTCATGCGGTGCCGCTCGAATGGAAGCTTGTTCCGAGTGCAGAGCATAAGGACGCGAAATGCGTATCGTTTATCTACGAGACGCAATCACCCCATCTGCGCCTGACCTGGGAGTGGAGCGCGCCCGCGGCGACAGGTCCGCTCGAGCACCGTATCCGGATTGAGAATCTGGATACACGGGAACTGTGGCTTCCTCTGCAGCCCAGTTTCCGTTACGACTGGAGCGTGCTATCAACCGAACAGCTCAACCAGATTTATATCGACAAGGGTGCGGGAAAGCCGTCAGCTATCGGCACGCACCAGGTTGAGCTCGCACCCGGATACAGTTGGGAAGGCAAGTCCAGCACCTACGCCAGAGACGAGGAGCCACGCGAGATCATCCCGTGGTTCATGGTGGAGCGAAACGGCGAGCAGGGTGACGGGTGGTACGTCGGCGTAGAGTTCAGCGGCCGCACCAGCCTTATGTTGGAACGCACGGCTGGTTCGTTGCGTGGGAGTATCGGCCTCAATCCGACCCCGGGTCCGTTCCGCACGCGCCTGCGGCCAGGGGACACCTTCGAGGCGCCACCCGTCTTCCTGGGTGCATTCACCGGCGGGCGCGATGGCCTGGGTAATGTGCTGCGGCCATGGGTACGCCAGGTGCTCATGTATGCGGGTACGTGGAAGAAACCGGATTACCCGCTTCTCGTCAACAACAGTTGGGGCAGCGGCATGGCCGTCGATGAAGCGCTGGCCAAGCGCATGATCGACGATTCTGCGGACCTCGGCATGGAGATGTTCGCGCTGGATGCCGGTTGGTTCCGCGGTGTCGGGGACTGGTTTCCCGATCCAAAGAAATTTCCCCACGGTCTCGCATCCGTAGCTGACGAAGCGCACCGCCGGGGGCTCAAGTTCGGGATCTGGGTTGACTGGGCGCAGGCGGGTACGGATACCCAGCCGGGCGCTCTCAACGTCGATGACCCAAAAACGAAAGACTGGCTGGTAGCGGATACACCACCGGGATGGAAGCCGGACGAGTTTGTGGGCCGAACGACCGACATAGGCGTGCCCGCGGCGAAAGCACATGCCCAACGTGAACTCGAGCGCATGGTCACGAGTTACAAGCTCGACATGCTCGAGCACGACGGTTACGTTGTGACGCGCAACTGCTCCCGCGCTGATCATCCGCACGCACCGCCGCCACCCGATGCCGTCACCGTGATCAAAGGCAGCGGCGTGGCGATCCCGGACACATCAAACTCCACCGATGTCAGCTATCACGCCGTCCGCTCTTACTATGACATCTACTCGCAACTGCGCCGGCAGCATCCGGATTTGTTGTTCGAGATCTGCGACGATGGCGGCCGCATGGTGGACTTTGGCAGCGCCTCGCACGGGGACTATTTCTCGATTACTGATTCTTATGATCCGCTCTCCAACCGGCGCGCCTTCTACGATGCGAGCCAGTTGCTTCCGGCCGCCATGCTGGAGGACTACGTCGAGAAGTGGCCAACGCCACGGCTGGAGAACTTCCGCTACATGCTGCGCAGCGGGATGATGGGCTGGCTGACGGTGATGCAGAACACGAACGCCTGGACCCCCGAACAGCATGCTGCCGCCAAGCAGGAGTTTGCACTCTACAAGGAGAAGCTGCGCCCGTTCATTCGCGATGCCGATCTCTACCACATCTCAGCGCGGCCGGACGGCGCGCATTGGGACGGTATTGAGTACTACGACGAGCAGCAGCAGCGGGCGTTGCTGTATGTCTTCCATGGCTCCGCGCCGGATGACCAGGCGCACACCTTCCCGCTCTATGGACTTGAGCCGAGGCGGCGATACCGGGTGCATTTCCAGGACGGCAGCTCGTCCGATCGCACGGAGAGCGGCCACGAGCTAATGAACAAGGGGCTAAGCATGAAGCTCACCGTTCCCAATAGCTCGGAGCTGGTCTTTATCGACGAGGTCAGGTAGGCAATGACGCAGCCCATGTGAGCCCAGGCGGTGCACTCACCGCGCGCTGTCGTCGAGTGGCAGCAACCGCGTGGCACTACCGGTTTGCTTCGGAGCTGCTGAGTCTGGATCATAGAAAATTCCAAGCTAAGCGCCTAGTAGGGTTCGAGAAGCATACAACACTAGAGGGGACCTGACGCCCCCGGGCGAAGGAGGGAAATTTGACAAGAAGCCGCTACATCGTTGGGCTGGTGTTGCTGTCGTTCTTTGTCATCTCTCTGCTGACAAATATTCTCGGCCCGATCATTCCGGATATCATCCGCGACTTTCATGTGAGCCTGGGAGCTGCGGGTTTTCTCGTCTTTTCCTTCTTCATCGCTTACGGTGTGATGTCGATACCGGCCGGGCTGCTGGTGCAACTGCTACATGAGAAAGCTGTCATGGTGGCCTCGCTGATAACGGCCACCGTGGGCGCATTGTGCTTTGCCTTGTTTCCCGGTTATCAGGTGGCCGTCGTCTCGCTGTTTGTGATCGGCGCCGGCATGGCTACGCTGCAGGTGGCAATCAATCCACTGCTCCGCGTCGCGGGCGGTGAGGAACACTTCGCGCTGAACGAGGTGCTTGCGCAGTTCCTCTTTGGTGCGGCATCGTTCATCAGCCCGTGGATTTATTCCTACCTTGTGGTGCACCTCACCGGTTCGACTCAGGCGTCGAACTGGATTATCCGGGTGCTGCATAGGATCACGCCGGCATCGCTTCCCTGGGTCTCCATTTACTGGGTTTTTGCCTGCGTCGCGATCGCGCTGGTTCTGCTGCTGCTGGTGTCGCGTTTTCCAAGGGTGACGCAGACCGAGGAAGAGCGCCCGGGAACGCGGCAGATGTACGGAAGCCTGCTGCGCCAGCGCACCGTATGGCTTTACTTCTTCGCAATCTTTGCCTATGTGGGATGCGAGCAGGGCATTTCAAACTGGATCTCGGAATTTCTGAGCCGGTATCACGGCTTGGATCCGCACACGTTGGGGGCCCATACTACCTCGTGGTTTTGGGGGTTGATGACACTGGGCTGCCTGGCCGGCGTGGGGCTGATGAAGCTGTTCGATTCGCGCCGCATCCTGCTGGGCGCCGCCGCGGGGGCTTTCCTTGCGTTGTCGTTCGCGCTCTTCGGTTCGGCGCATGTATCGATGCTCGGGTTCGCGACAATCGGCCTCTTCGCCTCCGTGATGTGGCCAACGCTGATCTCGCTTGGACTCAATTCCGTAGCCGAATATCACGGATCCCTGACGGGGATTCTTGCGACGGGGATTATGGGCGGAGCGATCGTTTCGGCCGCGATCGGCCGGCTGGGCGACAGCATCGGGTTGCGCGGGGCACTCTGCGTGCTCTATGTGAACTTCGGATTCATCTTCAGCGTAGGGCTCTGGGCACGGCCGCTGATCAATAACGCCACGATCTGGACGAAGCGGGAGAATGGGCTTTCCGCTTCCGTGCCTTCCCGCGGGGAAGGGCTCGTGGTCAAAGGACACAAGCCATAAAGGGCTGCAACGTCATTACGATAGACAACACTTCCGATCTGACAAGGAGAGAAGCTATGCCTGGACACCCTCTGGAGCCGCTGCATCCAGCCGAGGTCAGAGCTGCCGTTGACGTGATTAGCAGGTCGGTTCCTTAGCTAACGCGCGCGCCACGGATATGCAGAATGAGCTCCAGGCAAGCTCCAGCTCTTCCTGGGTGACCGTATGAGGCCGGCCTGGGTAGCGCGGTCGACCAGTATCGAATTCTCAAATTCTTTTGAATCGCCAATAGATGCATATACATCTTTTCGGCATGAAGAGCTTGACCACACCAACTCTTCCTTGCATGTGCGCCAATCTTCGCCGCGCTGCCAGGGCGCTCACCCAACGCTATGACGAGGCGCTGCGCCCTCTGGGACTGACCATCACGCAGTTCACGATCCTTCAGGCGCTTACGTTTGCCGGAGAGATCACACAGGGGAAGCTCGGAGAAATTCTCGCAATGGACAGCACCACGCTGACTCGAACGCTGGAAGTGATGAACACCCATGGATGGATCGCCAAACATTACGGGACAGACCGGCGGGAGCGGCTGCTGCGCCTCACTCGGATAGGGAAATCCGAATTCATTCGTGCTGTTCCGTACTGGCGAAGCACGCAACAAACGCTGCGTGTACGGCTAGGCAAACAACGTTGGGACGACCTGACAAAACTGATCAACGACACCACCTCGATAGTCGCGGAACAAGGAGATCTCGATGGCGCAACTGTCTGAGCATCCGACTGTAAAGCTGGTTCAGCTAAGGGAAGCGGGGGACCCTGCACCGGTCCGGCCGCCGACCCTCGGGCGCGAGTGGCTCCGACAGCTGTGCCTTGAAGCCGGCGCGGATGACGTAGGGTTAGTTGAGATTGACCGTCCCGAGATCGCAGACCAAAAATCTGAGATTCTCTGGCTACTGCCCAGGACGAAAACGCTCGTGAGTTTTGTCATGCGGATGAACCGCGAGAACATCCGCACTCCAGCGCGGTCCATCGCCAATCTTGAATTCCATCACACGACTGACGATACAAACGAGGTCGCGCGAAAGATTGTTGCGGCGCTGGAACGCATTGGCGTGCGCGCCATCAATGGTGGAGCTGCAGGCTTTCCTATGGAGGCGGATCGCTGGGGAACAAAAATGTGGGTCGTCTCGCACAAACCCATTGCCGTCGCCGCAGGTCTGGGCCATATGGGAATCCACCGCAACGTAATTCATCCAAAGTTCGGCAACTTCATCCTGCTCGGAACGGTACTGGTGGATGCAGAGGTATCGGAATACTCGCATGCCATTGATTACAACCCCTGCCTCGAATGCAAGCTGTGCGTTGCAGCCTGCCCAACCGGCGCTATTGGCAGTGATGGCCATTTCGACTTCTCGGCCTGCTACACGCACAATTACCGCGAGTTCATGGGCGGATTCAACGACTGGGTCGAGACAATCGCTGACAGCAAGAACGCGCTGGACTATAGAAACAAAGTTTCGGGCGCCGAATCCGTTTCCATGTGGCAGAGCCTTTCCTTTGGCGCAAACTACAAAGCCGCATACTGCCTGTCAGTCTGCCCCGCCGGCGAGGAAGTGATTGCGCCGTTTCTCAAGGACCGCAAGGAATTCCTGAACGGTGTCCTCAAGCCCCTGCAGGAGAAAGTGGAGACCGTCTATGTTGTTCCCGGTTCCGATGCCGAAGATTATGTACGGCGCCGCTTTCCTCATAAGACGACCAAGCGGGTCTCGAACGGCCTTGCAGGTCAGGGGACGATCCGCGCTTTCCTGCGCGGCCTAAACCTCGTATTTCAACGCGGCAAGTCGGAAGGGCTGAGCGCCACATACCACTTCACGTTCACCGGCCAGGAGCAAGTCAAGGCGACGGTAGTGATCCGCGACCAGAAGCTCGCAGTCTCCGACGGGCATACTGGCAGGCCGGACTTCCGGCTGACGGCGGATACTGATACATGGCTACGTTTTCTTCGGAAGGAAGCGAACCTCGTGTGGGCCTTGCTAACCCGCAAAATTCGGATTCACGGCTCGCCGCGATTGCTTGTCGCATTCGCGCGTTGCTTTCCGTCGTAGCAGCAAGAATTCTCCGGGCCGCCTAACGGCAAACAGGCTATTGGCTGTACTCACGCGAAAGGATTCTATGAAACTCACCGGTCGAACCATCCTGATTACCGGAGGCTCTGCAGGTATTGGCCTGGCTTTTGCCCTCAAGTTTCTCGAACTCGGCAACCAGGTCATCGTGACTGGTCGCCGTCAGTCGGTACTCGATGAGCTAAAGGCAAATTATCCGAAGCTCGATACCATGCAGAGCGACATCGCGGATCCTGCGCAGATCGCGGCTCTTGCAAGGCGCGTGAAGGCTGGCTATCCAAAGCTAGACGTCCTGATGAACAACGCGGGCATCATGCTCCACAAAAACCTCAAGGTCCCGGAGGCCGACCTTGACGGATTGATGGCTGAGGTTGATATCAATCTGGGCGGCGTGATCCGGATGAGTTCTGCATTCGTCGACATCCTCACGGCCAACAAAGGAACCCTAATCAACGTATCCTCAGCACTCGCGTTCGTGCCTTTGCCTTCTGCGCCAATCTACTGCGCGACGAAGTCGGCGATTCACGCCTACACGCAGTCGCTGCGGTTCCAGTTAGAGGAAACCGGCGTTGAGGTGATCGAGCTCATGCCGCCGGCCGTGAAGACCGCTATGACGGCGGAGCTTCCCGAAGGAGGGGGCATCACTCTGATAACCACGGATGAATTGATCAAGCAGTCCTTTGCAGGTTTCAAGGCGGGTAAGCTCGAGATCCGGCCGGGGCAGGCCAATCAGCTCGCATTGATGCGGCGGCTCGCCCCTGATTTCATCGGGAGACAGCTCTGGAAGTCATCTAGGAAATTGGTTCCGGTCGGAGTTAGCTAGGCAGGCTCCTGGCCACGTGAAAAAAAGTCGTCGCTGCTCTCTAAAATCGGCGCACTGGCATGAACGCGATTCGCAAAAGGTAAACGACATGAAAATAGGGGTCATGCGCGTCCATTAAGTGCTGCGCGGTGAGCGAAAGGAATTCAATGGGATGAGGCTGAAGATCGTCAGTACCGGGGAAGCTGTGTTACGGACGGAGGCTCGGGCGTTAACGGCAGAGGAGGTCCGCAGCACGCAGATTCGCGAGTTGATCGAACACATGCGCGAGACTTTGCACGATGCACCCGGTGTAGGTCTCGCCGCTCCGCAGGTAGGCATGCCGATGCAATTAGCCGTCATCGAAGATAAGGCCGAGTATCACGTGGCCGCTTTCGGAGGCGGAGCTTGCCGAACGCGAGCGGCGGCCCGTGCCGTTTCACGTGCTTGTGAATCCCCGCCTGCAACTGCTGTCGGCGCCCGAAATGTTCTTCTTCGAAGGCTGCCTCAGCGTTCCTGGATTCACGGCAGTGGTTCCGCGCGCCCGCAAAGTCCTTGTCAATGCGCTCGATCACACCGGTGAGCCGGTGCATATCGAAGCGTCAGGCTGGTATGCCCGCATCCTTCAGCACGAGATCGATCATCTCCGGGGAACCTTGTACATAGACCGCATGCGTAGCCAGTCGTTTTCTTCCCTTGAGAATTACAACCGCTACTGGAAGAGCAAATCCCGTGACGACTTGGAGCGAGCGTTCAATAAAGCGAAAGAGAGCAGACCATAACGACTGCCGGTTGATTGGCTGCTTAAGTCACTATTGGCTCACAATCAAAATGTCACCGCTCTGTCGTACGATTCTTCGCGTTTGGTGTAGTCGCCCCCGACAGGACGATCGTGGAAACCGGTGCGCTACGTCGCAGCAGGCAGTCCGAACCAGGTGGTTAGCGCGTCGGCGAGGCCTAGCTGGGTTAGGTCTCCTACCCAGGCCACGTATCCGTCGGGCCGAATCAGGACGGCAGTGGGAGCAGTGACCGCCCCGATCGCGGGAAGCTCCCACGTACCAGCGTATTTGGCGTCGGTCAGTTTGGCATCAATCAAGCAAACGCGATCTGCCCATGGAGTGATGTCGAAGCCGCCGGGCTCACCGAGGTTCAGGAGCACCGGCCGGGCATCGTGCAGCAGGGTGAAGACCCGCAGCGGGCCGTCGGCGGTGAGCAGGTCGAGGTCGGGCATGCGACGTCCGAGCAGTGGGTGCCCCTCGCCCAGGGCGTAATGAACATCCAGACCAGCATTTTCTGCCGTCACTCGTCTGCGAACCTCGTCCAACTTGAGGAGCTCGGCGAGAGTGTCTCCCAAGGCCTTCGTGCGAGTCATCTGATCGCTGAAGCGCGACGTGCGCCATCGTGTTGCGCAGCACGCGTGCGGCGACCGGGTGGCGCTCGGCGTGGTACGTATCCAGCAGGCTCTCCGGCGATATTCGCTTGACCACCTGCGCCAGCTTCCATCCCAGATTCACCGCATCCTGCACGCCGATGTTGAGACCCTGTCCACCCATCGGGGGATGCACGTGCGCGGCGTCGCCGGCCAGCAGGACCCGTCTGTCGCGATAGGCAGCAGCCTGACGAGTCATGTCAGTGAACCTGGAGATCGAAGTGGCACTGTGAGCCCCATAATCTGTTCCGTATACGGCGATGAGCGCCTCGCGCACCTCGCTCAGCGTCGGTTCGCCGCTGCTCTTTAGCTGCTGTTCGACCTGCCGTTCAGTCAGCACGACGCGCATCGCCCGGCTATCCTCCAGCTTGCCGATGGCATGGGTGCCGGTCGCGTCCTCGCGAAAGCCCCATGCCGGCTCCTCGGTGATCTGGACTTCGGCGATCAGCCAGCTCTTCGTCGCATCCCAGCCGGGGAAGTCGATGCCCGTTGCTTTACGCACCACGCTGCGTCCTCCGTCGCAGCCGACGAGGTATCCCGCCCGTAGCGACGTGCCGTCGGACAGCGCGACCTCGACGTACGAGTCATCCTGCGTGAACCCAGTCACGTCGCGTCCGCGATAGATCCGCACCCCAAGCTCGTGGACCCAGCCGGCGAGGATGCGCTCCGTCTGTTGCTGCCAGACGCCGAGGAAATAACTATGCCGGGAGGGCAAGTCGCTGATATCCAGAAGAGTGTGATAGAAACTGGATCCCACCCGATGCACCTGTCCCTGCGCGAGGAATCGATCGGCAATGCCGCGCTGATCGAAAACCTCGATCGTGCGTGAGTGCAAACCGAGGCCGCGCGATCCGACCAGGTCCTGGCTGGTGCGCCGCTCGACGATGACAACGTCGACGCCCACCAACGCCAGCTCGGCCGCCAACATCAGACCTGTCGGACCTCCTCCTGCAATCACCACCGCATGCTCGGTCATCATGTCTCCTGTTTCAGTGAATTCTTTGCTGCAGGCGACGATGATGGGGCATGAGCCGGGTCTTGCCGCAAGGCCCCCGGTGCGCAATAATCTAGAAGTGGGGGAGAGGAATACTCTCCCCTTTTGGTTTTTCCGCTGCGGACAGACAATCCCCTTACGAAGCAGGCGGTGCGGCGCGCTCCTTTCTGGAACAGAGGCGTCGCAATGGCGAGTCATTCCTAATCGAACAACAGACGCTGCTGCAAGCGTCCGCGAACTGAGCCATTGCTGCTAACGTCACCGCCCTATCGCACAGAACCTAGGATTACTGGACCTCGTTTGGTAAGTTGACGGAACCTACGTCTGCTAGTGAGTCGAGAGCAATGCGGTGGTGTTGAGCTGTACGAAGCTCAAATGAATGCATCGGTGATTTTGAATCAACCGGGGAAGCGTTCTGTTGTCCAGATTTCGCAGTCACAACCTGGGCACTCTGCATCGATCGCCGTTTGCCAAATTGATTCGGGGTAGCCGGTTTGCTAAGGTCGTCGTCATGTCCGAGCATTCCACTGAGCAGATACGCGAATTGCTCGACTCCCTTTATCGCGTGGATTCGGGACGAATCCTGGCAACTCTGATCCGCTTGCTCGGTGATTTTGATCTTGCCGAGGAGGCGATGCAGGAAGCCTTTGCGGCTGCGCTGAGCCTGTGGCCGAAGAGCGGCGTACCAGATAGCCCGCGACCCTGGTTGATTTCAACGGCCCGATTCAAAGCCATTGATACTCTGCGTCGCCGGGCAAGATTTGATGCGTCTCAAGACGAGCTCGTGCGATATCTCGAAGCGCAAGGTAGTTCGGCGGAAAATTCCAATGAAGAGGACAGCGTCGAGGATGATCGGCTGCGCCTGATTTTTACGTGTTGTCATCCATCTCTAGCGCCGGAAGCGCACATTGCGCTCACCTTGCGTGAGGTGTGCGGGCTGACGACCGAGGAGATTGCCAGGGCCTTCCTCACTACTCCGCGCACGCTGGCGCAGCGCATTGTGCGCGCAAAGGCAAAGATTCGAGACACACCGATTCCATACGAGGTGCCGACGCCGCAGGAATTGCCGGAGCGACTCGATGCGGTGCTTCAGGTCATCTATCTCGTCTTTAACGAGGGTTATTCGGCTGCGGCGGGAGCGGAGGTAACGCGGGCCGAGCTAACGGGCGAAGCGATTCGACTGGGCCGGTTGCTGATCGAACTCCGGCCGGAGCCGGAAGTCATTGGGCTGCTTTCCCTGATGTTGCTGCAGGAATCCCGTCGCGCCGCGAGAACGTCTCCGACGGGAGAGCTGATTTTGATGGAGAAACAGGATCGCTCGCTCTGGAATCGGAAGCAGATCGCCGAGGGAGTGGCATTGGTGGAGAAAGCCCTGAAGACCCGCCGCTTCGGCTCCTACACACTGCAGGCTGCGATTGCGGCGGTGCATGCGGAGGCGGAATCGGCCGCGGCGACCGACTGGCGGCAGATTGTTGCGCTGTACAACCGATTGGTAGAGATTCAGCCTTCGCCAGTTGTACAGCTAAATCGTGCCGTGGCAATTGCAATGCGCGATGGTCCACAGATCGGTCTGACGCATATCGACGCGGTGTTGGAACATGGCGAATTGGCGAATTATTACCTGGCACATTCAGCCCGTGCAGATATGTACCGTAGGCTCGGCAGGACAGCTGAGGCCCGGTCCTCTTACGAGAAAGCTCTGGCCCTGACCCAACAGGAACCGGAGCGGCAATTCCTGCAAGAGCGGATTCGGCAGTTGAAATAAAAATTGGGATAGCTGTCGATTTTCCGTCTCCCCAACGACTATAGGACAAAAGAACGATGAGCTATGGTTCCCAAGTGAACAGGGAACGAGTCATCGAAAGAAACCACAGAAAACAAGGAGAAAGAGCCATGCCACAGTATCTGGTCTGTAATTACCTTCCCGACAACTTCGACCCGTCCACCGTAACCGAAGCGATGATGGAAGAGATCCACGCGCTCAACCGCGAATTGATTGCTGCAGGCGCCCGGAAGTTCGCCTGCGGTATTTCCCCGGCCGCTAACGCGAAGACGGTGCGGAAGCAGCCCGACGGCAGGGTGCTCGTCACCGACGGACCGTACACAGAAACCAAGGAGCACATGGGCGGTTTCTGGATTCTGGAAGCCGCCGATCTGGATGAGGCACTTGCATGGGCGAAGAAGGCTGCCATCGCCTGCGATGTGCCCGGTGAAGTTCGCGAGCTTCTTTTCTTCCCGGCTCCTACACAAGAATCCGGCGGAAACAAATAAACAACCTGGCCACTTCGGACCTCGTATCACAAAGCGCTGGCGCTGACCCAGCAGGAACCAGAGCGGAATTCTTCGAAAAGCGCCTTCGGGAGTTGAATCAAAAATCAAGTGCTGTCGATTTCCGGCCTCCCGAACGACTATCCGATAACAGAACGATGAGCTACGGCTCTCTGAGACACAGTGACAAGGAGGAATTGATGAAATACATCTGTTTGGGATACTACGAGCCAGCAAAACACGCGGGTATGACTGAAGGTGAGCAACATGCAATGTTCGACGAATGCTTTGAGTACGACGACCATTTACGCGCCAACGGGCACTTTGCTGCGGGAGAAGCTCTTCAGCCTGCTGAAACCGCGTTGACCTTGTACTGGAAGAACGGCAAAGTCGCGACGACCGATGGTCCCTATGCGGAAACCAAGGAACAGCTCGGCGGCATTCTCGTGCTTGAGGCGCGGGACATGAATCATGCCATTCAGCTCATGTCGCACCATCCGGCCCTAAAGTATGGGTCGTTATTCGAGATACGTCCGGCTGCGGATTTGAACGAAATGATCAAGGCAAGTGAGCAGCGGCGGCAAAAGAACACCTCGCGATGAGGGCGGCCGCGCGGGAAGAGATCAGTATCATTTTGTGAGCGGCTTCCCGATCGATACGAACGTCATCTCGGAACCCATCAAAGCGACGCCGGCCGCGGCTTGCTCATCGTTTACTGAATCAACTGAAGCGGCCGAGGCCCCGTCCACATTTATTCTTCGCGCAGCAGGATCATCGGATCGACGGCCAGAGCGCGCCGGGCCGGGAGCCATGCCGCGACCAGACCCACACAGAGCATGGTGAGAACGACGCCGCCGAGGATAAGCGGGTCCTTCGGCGTGGCCTGATAGACGATAAACGCGAAAGCACCCGACCAGCGAGAACGCCGAGAATCATTCCGGCCGCTGAGCCGATGGCGAGCAACCGGAAGGAGCGCCCCAGCGCTGCACCGAGCACCTTGCGCTGATTGGCGCCCAGAGCGATCCGGATGCCAAACTCGCGCAGGCGTTTGCTTACCGTGTAAGACGCCATGCCGAAGATTCCTGTAATGGCGAGCATTGCGCCTAGCAGGCCCAGAACGCCTAACGCCACGGTGGCGACGCGGGAGGCGAAGAGGGCGGAATCCAGTTCGCTATTCCAGCTTCTGATTTCGAGCGGAACTCCGGGATCGAGGCTCCGCATCGACCGATGCAGCGCGGTAGCAATCTCCTGCGGGTCGCGCTGAGATCGAACGACAATCCAGGTGTCGGAGTCGGGCTGTTGGAGGAACGAAAAGAACATGGCCGGCTTCTGATCTTCGGTGAGGGTTTGGTATTTTCCGTCTTCCACCACGCCAACAACTTCCGCTCGTTTGCCGCCCCAGAACTTGAAATGCTTGCCCATCGCCTTATCGACCGACCCAAAGACCTTACGCGCAAACTCGCGATTGACGACCGCCACCAGAGGAGCCTTCGCATCATCGTGCATGGTGAGGGCCCGGCCAGTCAGAAATGCGGTTCCGGCCGCATGGAAATAATCCGGCGAGACCTGGAAATTCTGAGCATCGCCTACGGCATTCGTTGGCCGGAAATCAGTGGTGGCGTCCGTGAATACGTATGAATCGCCGCCGCCGATGCTGAGCGGGAGCCGATCTGCATATCCCGTTGCGGTGATGCCGGGGATCGCTGCGGCAGCGTCGAGCATGCGCCTCTGCATCTGCACGCGCTGGTCGCCGTCATATCCAGCCATATGCAGATCGGTGTGCACCAGCATCGCGTCCTTTGGCTGGATGCCGTAGTTGCCCTGGAGCGAACGCGCCAAACCCCGCACCGCAACCAGCGAAGACGTCACCAGTACAGCACAGATGGCGATCTGCAACCCGAGCAGCACATCGCGCAACGTAAGGCGGCGCGCACCGCCGGCATTGGTGGTGCCGGAGCGGATGACCTGCCACGGATCGGCGCGGAGCACCTGCCGGACGGGGATCAGGCCGAAGAGCAAACCGCTGAAGATGGCAAGCAGCAACGCTAGAAGATAGGTTTTTACATCCGGATTGACCGGCACGTTGATTGGGATATTCGGAATTGGCCGCCACACGCTCAGCACGCGGAGTATTCCCACGGCTGCCGCCATGCCACAAATCCCTCCCGCGACGGAAACCACGAGCGCTTCGGTGAGGAGTTGGCGCAGGATGAATGTGCGGCGAGATCCAAGAGCCATGCGGAGCGCGATTTCGCGCGACCGGTCTGCTGCCCGCGCGGCAAACAGACTGCCGAGATTGGCGCAGGCAGCCAGCAGAATCAGACCCGCCAGGAGCATGAGACCGGCCATAAAGGCGCGCGTGGGACGGCCGAGAGAATTTCCTGCCAGCCCCGGTTGCGATAACTCGAACTTCAGACCGTCATCTTCTTTGGGATAGCTCTTCGCCAGCGAAGCCGCAATGGCATTCAAATCTGCGGTGGCGGACGCCGGTGTGACTCCGGGCCTGAGATGGCCGATCACCCAGTCATTGTGGTTGCCACGCTCTTCGAGTGAGTCTCCGCCGGCGATTTGTGGCTTATCAACGATGGGAGCCCAAAGATCAGGCGCGAAGAACAACTCAGTCCCGCGGAACTTCGGCGGCGCAACGCCCACGATCGTGAAGGAGTGCTTATTGATCTGTACCGTGCGGCCCACCGCGGCGGGGTCGCCGTTGAACCGGCTATGCCACAAGGCGTAGCTGAGGACGATCTCCGGCACGCTGTCCTTGCCATGTTCTTCGGAAGCATGGATGAATCGGCCGAGATACGGCTGAATGCCTAGGGCATCAAAGTAATTGCCGCTGACCATGTAGGGCCAGACCACGCTGGGATTTCCGGTACCTGTGTCCAGCCCAACGCCGCCCATAATGTCATAGGCCATCAGGGAATCGAAGCTGCGGTTCATGTCGCGCAGGTCACGGTAATCCGGATACGACTGTGATGGTTCAGTATTCGAACCGTAAGCTCGCTCCACCATGAACAGGTTCTCAGGATGCGGCACATTGAGCGGGCGCAGAACCAGCGCATTCAGCACGCTGAAGACAATCGCATTCGCGCCAATGGCTAATGCCAGCGTGAGCACCGCAGTCAAAGCGAACCCCGGCGCTTTTCGTAACTGCCGCAAAGCAAGTCGTAAGTCGGCGTTCATGCTTTTCCCCCGCTACGGAGATTAGGCCTGCTCTTCCGGCACCTGCGCGGGCTTGTATCTGTTGTACGGTTGATCGAGCGCCGCGGTTCCCATGGAATTCGCTGTCGTTCAGGGGATGCGGGGAACGCCATGTCCGAGAGTGCCGCGTGGCGACAATGACCACCGGCAAGGTGGTTCGGCGAGTTCTGCGTCCCGGCCATGGTGGAGGTTGTGCCTCTGCGAAATGAGATAGTCCGCGGTGCGGGCGGCGAGAGCCTGGATGGTGAGGCCGGGGTTTGCCGAGCCTTGGCTGGGCATCACGGAGCCATCCATCACGAATAGATTGTCAACGTCCCAGGTTCGGCCGAATTTATCGCAGACACCTGAGTCGGGGGTCTTGCTCATCCGGCAGGCGCCGACCAGGTGGGCGTAACGCGATTCCTGCACAACCTCGACAGCTCCGGCGGCGGACATGATCTCCATAACCTTGTTCTTGCCGAACTCGATCAGCTTCTTGTCATTGTCGTGCAGGGTGAAGGTGACCTGCGCGACGGGAAGGCCGAAGCGATCGCGTGCCTCGTGGCGGCCATCCTTCCCATCCGCCAATTCGATTCGATTGTCTTGCCACGGAAGGATTTCGCCGAGCAGACCGAGCGCGGACCAGTGGTTGTAGTCCATCATGGCGCGCCGCAGGCCCCAGCCCCATAGCCCCTTCGAGGCCATCATCTGTTTCGCGAACGCAATAGGCAGTGGTCCGACGGTCTGAACGGCGAAACCACGCGCGAAATCGCGCTTCGGATCGGTCTCGTAGAAGTGCTCAGTGAGCGCGTGGGCAGGCGGCGCCTTGTACATGCGGACGAGCGATTCGAAGCGGCCGAGGATCACGTTTCCGGCCTGAGCCATGAGATATTTCCCCAACGTTCCGGAGGAGTTGGCAAGGCCGTTCTCGTGGCCCGGGCAGGCGGAGTTAAAAAGCAAACGCGGAGTTTCGAGCGCGTAGCCGCAGACCAGGACAGCACGGGCTCGCTGAAAATGCTCCTGGCCATCGGAGTCGAAGTAGACGACACCGTTGGCGCGACCGTTCGGATCGAGGGTGATCCGGGCGACCATCGAGTTATCGCGGATCTCTGCGCCATTCGCGAGCGCGTCGGGAACATGGGTGATGAGCGTCGAGGCTTTTGCGCCGACCTTGCAGCCCTGGATGCAGAAGCCGCGATAGATGCAGTGCGGACGGTCGCCGTGAGATGCGGAGAGGATGGCAACGGGACCGCCGGCGGCCACTGGGATGCCCAACGCGCTGCAGCCCTTGATCAGCGTGTCTCCTGCGCCTCCCATGGGATGAGGGCCGTAGGGATGTCCGTGTGGTTTCCCCCATGGATACCAGGCAGGGCCAGCGACGGGAATCTCCCGCTCCAGCAGTTCGTAGTACGGCTCGATGTCGGCATATGTGATGGGCCAGTCGGCTCCGACACTATCTAATGTGTAGATCTGAAAGTCGGAGGGATGGAATCGAGGGGTGAAGGCGGCCCAGTGGACCGAGCCGCCGCCGACACCTCTGCCGGAGTTGTTATTGCCGAGCGCGAGCGGATGATCGCCACCGGTAATGCGGAGATCGTTCCAGTAGAGTTTGTGCGAGCCGGACTCATCGGAGACCCAGTCGCGCTCTGTATCCCAGAACGGCCCGGCCTCAAAGCCGACGACGGAGAAGCCAGCGCGCGCGAGACGCTGCAGCAGGACTCCGCCGGCAGAGCCAACGCCGATGATGGCAAAATCGATCTCGTCATTGTTACGAAAACGGCGCCTCGGGAACTCGACCGTCTGCATAGGGCCGAGCCGTTTGGTGCCCGGGCGGTCGTGAGGCTCTTCGAATTGGCCGCCGAGAGGAGCGTGATCGACTGAACTCAATGTGTACCTGCCTGGCCAGGGTGGGTCTGGTGTTCGCGGTCGGTGCCGTGGGGTTCCTCTGCTCCGGAGAGGGTGTCTGCAGGCGGGCTCCACTGATAGCGGACTTCATCGACCTCCCATGGCTCCGGCTCGCCTTCTTCGAGGCGCATGTAGCCCCGCGGGTAGGCCGGGCCGCCGAAGCCAATCTCGTCCCACACATAAGGATGCGCGTAGTACACAGAGCAGCAGTCGGAGACGAGTAGCACCCAGAGGCGCTCGATGTTGAGTTGCGACCAGATGTCGTGGGCACCCAAGGGCTTGGCGTCGTGCACGCTGCGAAGGATATTTTCTTGAGACAGCGTTTCGAGTGAGTGGAAGGGCTGGCCGTAGATTTCCTGCGCCATACGCTCGAACGCTGCAGCAGCGATACGATAGGCCTCCTGGTCGGAAGGCATATCGGCGTAACGATAGCCTTCGATGCGGTTTTCATAGAGACGCTCGTCGATGCCGGATAAGAGGTCGACGCGGCGGCTCTCAACGCGATCGTCCTGGGGCAGTATGCGCGCAACGACAGCACGCATTGTCTGCTCCTCCTGCTGATTGAAGAAGCGAATGCGCGGCGGCTTGGTCATGCGCTGGTGGATGAGGGCACGCGTCGCGGCGTCCCAGTAAGACTGCTGCGCGAGCGTACTCAAGCCGGGATAATAACCTGGATGCATGCGCTGCGGGAGTTGCATGCCGGTGGTGGGATCTATGAGGGGCGACTGCGGCGGCGGGGTTTCTGTTTGGTCCGGGGAGGCGTCGCTGCGCGGACTGCGCGACAGGGAAGTGCCCGCGATCTGGACGAGTCTGGAGAGGAGACTCATGCGCGCTTCTCCCGGCCCATAAGGTAGGCCAATGCGCCTAGCATTCCTGCGGCAGCAAAGAGCATCGGCGCAAAGATGGGAGGACCATAAAGGATGTTGTAGAGAGGCTTCTTGCGGCCACCGGGACGTCGCAGGATTCCTCGTATGTGATAAGCCGTGCCGATGACTCCATCAAGCATGAGCACCGCGGAGGCAGCAGGAAGAAGAGTATTTGCGACTCCGCGGCTCCGGAGCGAGCCGAGAGTCGCGATGAGCATCAGCGGCGTTAGCAGTATGGGCGACCACTGCACGCGAAACTTGAAGTTGTCTTTGTAGTGGGAGTACCAGCTTTCCGCACCGGAGCAGACCGTTGCAATAGCCGCGACGACGCAGAGATGTTTCTGGAAATGGCCGGTGCGAATATCCTTGCGGAAATCGTTGCGGCGAAGCGCGGCGGAACGCGCCTCGACCGCTCCCCAGACGCCATAGTCTTCCTCGCGGCGAAGATAACTGGCGATCACGCCGAGATATGCGCTGGTACCGAAAAGCAGCGGCGCGAAGATAGGCGGTCCCATGACGATGTTGGTGATGGGCATGCGCCAGCCGCCCGGCTTCCGGGCGATGCCGCGGATGTGAAAGCCGAATCCGACGGCCCCATCGACAAGCGTGATGTAGCTGGTGGAGCGGAGAAACGTTCGCGCCGCGCGCGGCGAGACAAAGCTCGCAACGCTGGCTGCCACGAGTACACCGGAGAGCATCACCGGCGTGTACATAACAGGGTTGGAGTAGCTTCCCTTGTAGTGCTCGTAGGCAACTTCGAGACCGGTGATCACGCTGGTGCCAGCGACGAGCAGCGACATGGAGCGCTGGAACGCGCCTTGCTGGATACGATCTATGGCTGCAATAGCTGGCCGACGCAGAGGACCGGGCAGGGCGCGGGCAAGGGTGTAAGGAGAAGTGTCGAATGCCATCATGCGCCGCCCGGTCGCAGATTCGTCGGTGTTCCTACAATGTCAATTGCGTTGAACTGCCGATTATCGTCATAGCGCGGCTGCGCGAGGTCATAGATCATCGAGGTATTGCTCCGCGTCCTTTTGCTTAAGTTCGATGCCCAGACCGGGCCGCGCGAAATCGGGATGCATGCACCCATCGCTCGAGGCCGCGCGAAATCCGTCAAAGAACATTTGCTCAATGCGAACGTGATCGTGGAAATACTCGACATGCCGCAAGGGGCGTGCGGCGCAGGCCAGATGCATATGCACGGTGGGGCCGCAATGGGCGGAGAGCGGCAGCGGATGCGCGTCGGCTAGGGCGGCCGTGTCCATAAAGCCGGTGACACCGCCGCAGCGCGTCGCGTCGGCCTGAATCACGTCGACGGCACCGGCGTTCATCATGCGGCGAAGGTACATCGCATCCCATCCGTATTCGCCGGCGGCTATATCCATCGGGGCGGGAGCGCGATGGCAGAGCAGGTGCAGACCTTCAAGATCGTCGGAGCTGACGGGCTCTTCAAACCAGACAACATGCTGCTCGTCGAATAGCTTCTCAGCGAAGTAGAGGGCCTGCTTGCGTGAATATGCGCCATTGGCGTCCACGAAAAGCTCGGTCTGTTCACCAATGGAATCCCGGGCGAAGGCGACTCGATGCGGGTCCTGGTCGGGATGGGTGCCGATCTTGATTTTCACTCGCGGAATTCCTTGCTCGACCCAGCCGGCGAGCTGCGCGCGAAGTTGCGCATCGGTGTAAGAAGTGAAGCCGCCGGAGCCATATAGGGGCGCGGAGTCGCGAACACCTCCGAGCAGCTTCGCGAGTGGCTGCTGCAACAGCTTCGCTTTCAGGTCCCACAAGGCTATGTCGATGGCGGAAAGGGCAGTGGCGGCAATGCCTTCGCGGCCGTAGTTGCGTTGCGCCTGGCGCATTGCGCTGAAGATGCCGTTGGTGTCGAGTGCGTCTGCGCTAACGCACTGCTTCGCAATGAGATCGCGAGCAACCACAGCCGCACTTCTGTGGGTGTACGTATAGCCGATACCAGTGGCATTCCCAGCATCCAGTGTCACGATGACCATCGTCGTGCTGTCCCACGCATAAGTGCCGTCGGATTCCGGGCAATCAGTTGGGATCGTGTAAGACCACGCGGCTCCCGCGCGTATCGCAGTCGGCGACTGCATCTCTTAGCTCCCTTGCTTTTAGCTCGCTTGCGAAGTTCAGACGATCTGACAGCCAGTGTTGTTGGCGGCGGCCATCAGCGCAATGCGGATAGGACCCGGCTCGCCATTCAGATTCGATCTGCCTGCTATTACATGACATTCATACTTACCTCCAGCGTGACGAGACCAACGCAGCGGCGGCGATGCCCAGCACCGCCGCGCCCGCCGCGAACCAATTGCTATGGATGTCGACGAAAATTTCAGAGCTGCTATGCTTCGAGCGATTGTCAAAGCGACCTCGCGCGCCGTGTTTGCCGGGCACGAAGTGGTAGAGATTATCGGGAGCATTCGGGTCGCGGGCTTCGCCTTCGACCTGTTGCGATTTGTAACCGGTACGACCGAGGTAGCGATCGAGCAGGCCGGGAACGAATTTCTGCCCAACAATGGCAAGCACAGTGGGCGTGCCGACCCAGTACTCGCGCCGGGGATGCGCTGCATAAGCAGCAGCAATCACCGCTTCTGCCGCGACCTCGGGCTCATAGATAGGTGCCACGGGTTGGGGGTTGCCGGGCATGCGGTTCTTAACCCAGTAGAACTGCCACGTATTCATGGCGGGCATGTGCACCTGCGTAATGTGCACGTTGCTGCGGTCGTGGTAGAGCTCGCAGCGCAACGAGTCAGTAAAGCCGGTGATCGCGTGTTTGCAGGCGCAGTAAGCGGACTGAAGCGGAATGGAGCGATAGGCAAGTGCAGAACCGATCTGGATGATGGTGCCGCGGTCGCGGGGCAGCATGCGTTTGATCGCGGAGAGTGTCCCGTGAACGAATCCGAGATACAGCACGTCGGTGACTCGCTTGTAGTCGGCAGGATCCATCTCCTTGACCGGTGAAAAGACGCCGACCATGGCATCGTTTACCCAGACATCGATGGGGCCGAGCTCGGACTCTGCCCGTTCGGCAGCACGCTCGACGGCGTCCGCGTCCGAGACGTCAGTCGGGATGCAGATGGCGTCGACCGCCGAGCTTTGCGCATTCGGCTGCTGCCGCTTCGAGGGCTTCAGGATTGCGGGCCAGCAGCGCGAGTTTTGCGCCGCGTTTGGCAAAGGCATGCGCGATGGCGCGACCCAGTCCTGCGGAAGCTCCTGTGATGACGACGGTCTTGCTCACTTGCTCACCTTCCTGCAGCCGCGATGGCCTACGATTGTGAGATGCAAGGTGTCTCAAATTCGGCTGGTAAGTGAAATACGCCGCGATCCGGAGCAAACACGATGGCTGCCGGAGATGAGGTCAGTTCGATCGGGTTATCGCCGGAGTCAGACGTCAGATCTGGAGCAGATTGGAATGCAACTGTTCTTCCGGCAGCGGTATGGCATCGTGACTGTCAATGCGCCTTCGTTGAAAGCGGTGCAGGTAGAGATAGATGACCGGCGTGACGTAAAGAGTTAACGATTGCGAGAGTAACAGGCCCCCCACGACCGCAATACCCAGCGGGCGGCGTGCTTCACCCCCGGCGCCCCCGCCGAAGGCAATCGGAAGTGCTCCCAACAGAGCCGCCATCGTCGTCATCATAATGGGCCGAAAGCGTTGGAGGCAGCCCTGATAGATCGCTTCCTCGGGCCGGATGCCTCTCGTGCGTTCGGCATCGAGTGCGAAATCGACAATCATGATGGCATTCTTTTTCACGATACCGATCAGCAGGATGACGCCAAGGAATGAATAGAGATTCAGATCTTCCCCGAAGACCAGCAGAGTGAGGAGCGCACCGACGGCCGCCGAGGGCAGGCCCGACAGGATGGTGATCGGGTGAATGAAGCTCTCGTACAGTATTCCCAGCACGAGATAGATCACCATCACTGCGATCACCAGCAAAAGGCCGAGACCTTTGAGAGAGCTTTGGAACTGCGCAGCCGTTCCCTGGAACGCGAATGTCATTGTTGCCGGCATGCCGATCTCTTCCGCCGCCCGCCGCACGATGCGTGTCGCCGCATCCAGCGAAATGCCAGGCTTCAAATCAAACTGAAACGTCACAGCGGGAAACTGGCCAACGTGATTCACCGTCAATGGCGCAACCGTCTGGGTCAGGCTCGTCACCGCGGAGAGCGGGACGAGGCCGCCCGTGTTGGATCGCATGTACAAACTACCGAGGGCCTGTGGATCGCGCTGGTACTGATCCGCGACCTCAAGGATCACGTCGTACTGCTCCGACGCGACCGTGATGGTGTTGGCGCGCCGGTTCCCGTAAGCATCGTAGAGTGTGTTAGCGATCTTTTCCGGGTCCACATTGAGCGACATGGCCAGATCGCGCCGGATGTCGACATTGATGCGTGGAGCGCTCAGTTGAAGGTCGCTGGACACGTTTGTCAACTCAGGCAGCGATTGAAGCTTCGCTTTCAGTCTGGGCGCCCACCGGTATAGCTCCTCGGCATCCGGCCCTTCCAAGGCGGCAGAATACTGCGAGCGCCCTTCATCCTGCCCGAGGCTCAGATATTCTCCGTGCCGCAGATACACGTTTAGCCCAGGAATGCCGCTCAGTTGCCTTTGTAAGTTCGCGATGATTGTCTTCGAGTTTGGCCGGCGCCGGTCGTTCGCGAGATTGACCCAGAACCAGCCGGAGTTCTGTTGTTCCACGCCAGATAGATTGCTTTCCATCCAGGGAATCTTTGCCAGAATCTTGTTGACCTGCTCCCCATAAGCAATCATGCGGTCGATGGAGTTGTCCTGGGAAGCCTCCAAATGTCCGGAGAAGTACGGCACGTCGACCGTGGGCATGAAGCCCTTTGGCACGATCACGAAGAGGTAGAGAGTCAAAGCCGTCATCGCGATACTAGCCGCAATCGTCGCTTGCTGATGTCGCAGGATCACGTCCAGCGAACGCCTGTATGCGCTTTGCATCGCGGTATAGATGCGTTCCGACTGCACTTGAAACCAGCTGTCCGCCCGCTCCCGTGAGTTGAGAAAACGGCTGCAGAGCATCGGGGTTAAGGTGAGCGCAGTGAGACCCGAAAGCAATATCGAGACGGACATGGTAATCGCGAATTCGCGAAGCAGCCGCCCAAGTATCCCTTTGAGAAACACAATAGGCAGAAAGACGGCGACAAGTGAGATGGTCATGGAGATGATCGTGAAGCCCACCTCGCTCGCGCCATCGATTGCAGCTTGCCATCGTGCTTTGCCCATCTCACGATGCCGCACGATGTTCTCAATCATCACAATGGCATCATCGACAATGAAGCCGACAGAGAGTGTGATCGCCATCATCGAAAACATATTGACGGAGTAGTTGAGCAGCCGCATCGCGATGAATGCACCAAGAATGGAGACTGGGATCGTGGCGCTCGCAATGACAGTGGAAGAGGCCGTGCCAAGGAACAGAAAAATCACCAGCACGACCAGACCGATCGTCAAAAGGAGTGTTCGGTTGACCTCGGCGATCGATTCCCGGACCAGGTCGGCATTGTCCGCCACCTTTCCGAACGAGACGCCGGGCGGCATGGAATCCCGCAGTGAGAGCACCACCGCCTTCACCCGGTCGGCAACTTCCACGGTATTGGTTCCAGGCTGTTTCCGCACGGCAAGGATAATGCTCCGCCGTCCATTGATCCAGAATGTGTGCTTGTCGTCGCTGGAACTATTGAAGACGGTCGCCACCTGGTTCAACCGGATAGGAACGCCGTTCCTATAAGTGACAACCATCTGTGAGAACTGCGCCGCCGTGGTGAGTTGGCTGTTGGCCTGCAAGGAATAGTCCCGGGCAGCGCCGTACAGCGTGCCTGTAGGAAGATTGGCGCTGTTGGAACTGAGCGCAGTGCGGATCAACTCCAGATCGAGGTCGTATGCAGCCAGCTTTGCCGGATCGGCCTGCACGCGGATCGCAGGCTGCTCCGGACCATATACCCGTACCTGCGAGACACCGCTCACCATCGAGATTCGCTTTGCGACTACCTGATTGGCATATTTCCCAAAATCCTGGTACGCCATGGTCCGGGAAGACATCTCCAGCCAGAGGATCGGGTCGGCCGCCGGATTCACTTTCGAATAGGAGGGCGGCGCGGGCATATTTGCTGGCAGTGCACCGGTAGCGTGGGAGATCGCAGCTTGCACATCCTGCGCTGCAGCATCCACACTGCGATTCAAATCAAACTGAAGTGTGATGTAGGTCTCTCCCACAGAACTAGTGGACGTCATGTTCTCGACGCCAGGAATCGTCGAGAGCTGGCTTTCCAACGGGGTCGCCACGGTGGAAGCCATCGCGTCCGGGTTTGCCCCCGGCAGTGCGGCATACACACGAATGGTCGGGTACTCCACCTCAGGCAGGTTGCTGACGGGCAGAGAAAAATAACTGAGCAGCCCCAATCCGGCGATCGCCGCAATGATCAGCGTCGTGGTTGTGGCGCGACGAATGAAGAAGCCGGTGAACTGCATAGTCAAGCACCTTGCGTGTGCGTCATGGCGCTGGCTTGGTTTCGACCGCCGGACGAGGCAACGGCGGCAATGCGTTCAACAACGCAACCCGCGCGCCAGGCGTGAGTCTGAGCTGGCCTTCGGAGACGATCGTGTCTCCCGGGCTGATGCCGCTGCCGACGATGGCCTGTTCCGGGCCTGTCTCTGGCCTATACGTGCGCGATACGGTTACGGGAACCATATTGGCAACGCCATCCCGCACCCGCCAGGCATATTTCCCATCAAGGCCGTTTTGAATCGAGGAATCTGGCACCAGCGTTCTGCCTTTTTCTGTTCGCATGCGGAGCCGCACGTTGACAAACTGGCCAGGCCAAAGCGTCTTATCAGTGTTGGCGAAAAGTGCTTTGAGCCGGATGGTGCCTGTGGTTGTGTCTACGGTGTTGTCGATGTAGTCGAGCTGGCCGTCGAGTGGAGTTCCGTTGCCGATGCTCGCTTCCACGGTGAGCGGCCCCTGCGCATTCAACTGCTGCACTTCAGGGAGGACCTGCTCCGGGATGCCGAACGTGATATGGCTAGGACTTAGCTGAAGAATCGTAACCATGGGTGTATCGTTATCTCTCACCATGTTCCCGGCCTTCACCATCGCAGCGCCGGCGCGTCCGGTGATCGGCGCTACGACCTCGGCAAAGCTGAGCTGCAACTGTGTTTGTGCAAGCCGGGCCCGATCTGCCTTGATGGCTCCTGCCGTGGCTGTCACTGCTGCCTGATCGGATCCAAGTGACGCGCGGGAGGCCTCGTTCGTTGTAACGAGTTGGTTGACGCGTTGTTGAGAAAGGACGCCCAGCGTCCCGAGCTGCACGGCAATGTCTGCGTCGGATTGGCTCTGCTTCTGTGAAGCAGCATCACGTGCCACGACAGCACGCGCCTGTTGTTGCATGGCCAAGTCTCGCTCCAGCTGGGCCTGCTGTTCTGCTGCCTGCCGCTGCAGCGCATCCTGATCGATGGTGAACAGCAACTGTCCCTTGACGACGCTCTGTCCCTCTTCAAAGGCGACGCGTTTGATTTGCCCCGCAATCCGCGCCTTCACCTCGACACTGTTGATCGCCTCAACATTGCCAACGGCCGGAATCTCCAGCGGAACATCCCGGGACACGGCACGAATTACGCGAACAGGCACCGGATCTGTTTCGGCGCTCGTCTTCGCTGACACGCGATAACACGACGTGAGCGGAAGACACATCAACGTTCCGAGAAGGGCCAGTTTGTCGCCGCGCTTCAAGCTCACAATACCTCAGCCGCAGCATGCGATGTCTTCTGCGCGAAAACCACCGATATGCAGGAGGCGATGCCGAATTTGCAGGCAGGCGTCTAAAATCTGCGGCGAAAGATAGTCCTGATTGGTACCAGGGCATCTTCGAAATAGCCGAGCAATTCTTGGAACCCAATGAGTCAATTTTCGTGCTGGCATCCCGTTCGGCTGTTAATTCGGAGGCGGAAATTGGAAATTCAGCGTCACTTACTGCAGAATCTCCCGTTCTCGCTGCAAAGGGATGGCAGGCGGCTTGCGAGAGAGATACTGTGAGGCGAGGGTTTCCTGTCGCGCATTGCACAGGAGAAAGGACCCCAAAATGACTGAACTAACGGCAACGTCGGAGTACCCGCTGGCAGCGTTTGCCTCGGAGTGCACGGCACCGTCGCCACACCATACCGGGCTTCGCCTCAACGGCCATGCCGTTATCTTTGCCGTCGCGACGGTTCTTGCTCTCGCAACAGCGAGCGAGTGCCAGTCGATCACTCACTTTCCATCACTTCTGTATGGCGCGGTGCTTTGGGGATGGTGGGGTTGCGTCACCAGCGCTATGTGGAAGCTCAGCCGGCGAGTTCCGTTTGTCTCTAGCTTCTCGCCGAAGGCGGTCTCCGTTCACCTCCTGATCGGATCGATGCTTGGCGTTCTGCACCTGTTGGCGCTGGGGGGCCTCGGCTTCACCGATGCGGCCTGGCGGGCAAACCATACATCGCTAGCCATATGGACGAGCCTGCTCAACATCAATCGATTTGGCATGGAGATTCTCCTCTACGGGTTTGTCTTCGGCATCACGGGAATCATCGCGTTTCAAATTCGCGCGCAGAAGGATGCCTTAAGAGCAGTGGAACTGCAGCGGCAGCTCTCAACGGCGCATCTGCGGGCGTTGCAGATGCAACTGGAGCCGCATTTCCTCTTCAACACGCTGAACGCGATCACGACACTTGTTGAACTCGACAGATCGAAGGAAGCAGGGGAGATGCTCTCGCATCTCAACGCGATCCTGAAGAGTACGCTGAAGCGAACAACTCCGGAAAAGGTCCCGCTGTCGCAGGAGCTGGAGATCATGGAGAACTACCTCGCGATCGAACAGGTGAGGTTTGCCGATCGTCTGCGTATTGAGATCAAGGCGGACCCGAGTGCTCTGGACGGCTTAGTGCCGTGCTTCCTCCTTCAGCCCATCGTGGAGAATGCGATTCGGCACGGCATCGCACACTGCGAGAACGAAGGGATGGTGGAAGCCTCGGCGCGGCGCGATGGATCTATGCTGCATCTGCGTGTACGCGATTCGGGGCCGGGGCTCAGCGCACATTCGCAGAATGGACATGGAATCGGGCTCCAAAATACCCGGGAGCGGCTCGCGCATTTCTATCAGGACGAATATGTCATGAAGGCCCAGCCGGTCGAATCAGGTGGTTTTGAAGTAGCCATTGCCATCCCTTACGAACGCAGCGTGCGATGAGATTGAAGGTACTGATTGCCGACGATGAACCGTTGGCCCGAGAGCGGCTACGATTCCTTCTGTCAGGCGATCCGGAGATCGAAATCGCAGAAGAATGCCGCAACGGGCGGGACGTGATTGCAGCGCTCAAAGAGACGCGCATCGATGTCCTGTTTCTCGACATCCAGATGCCGGGACGAGGCGGATTCGAGGTCATCGAGCAGATCGGCACAGCACATATGCCGGTCACCATCTTCGTGACGGCACACAACGAATACGCGCTGCGTGCATTTGAAGTCCACGCGCTTGACTATCTGACCAAGCCAGTAGAGCCGGAGCGCCTGCGCACCACTCTCGCGCGGGTCAAGGAGCGGATCGCATCAAACGCTGCGCTGTTGACCCAGGAGCAGCTGAAATCCGTACTGGCGTCGCTCGAGAACGGCAATCGTCCACCGAAGGAGCACCCGAAACGGCTGCTGGTGCACAACGGCACGAAGGACCTCTTCGTCAACGTAGAAGATATCGAATGGATCGAAGCCGCAGACTACTACTCGTGCCTGCACGTCGGGCCAAAGAATCTCATGCTGCGCGAGACAATCAAGCAGCTCGCCAGCACGCTCGATCCACAGAAATTCGTGCGCATCCATCGCTCTGTCATCGTCAACGTGGGGCATCTGCAGGAGATCATTCGCGAAGGGCAGAATGAGGGTTCCGTAGTTCTCACCAACGGTCATCGCCTCAAGATGAGCAAGACCGGCTGGCAGAATCTGCTCGCGCTCAGCCGCGTCTAGCTATCTGCCGCGTCGAATTCGACGTCGTATCTCATACGAACTCCCATGCATCAGCAGGCCAGCCGGATTTGGTTATAACCTGTGAGTGCATCCGGAGGGAATCAATGGGACGTCGATACGCCAACATCCTCGAGACGGTCGGGAATACTCCCGTGGTCAAAATTAATCGGCTGGCTCCGCCGAACGTCAATCTCTATGTAAAGATCGAGGCTTTCAATCCGCTCGGTTCGGTCAAGGATCGCCTTGCTCTCGGCGTCATCGAGGATGCGGAGAAGACCGGGAAACTCAAGCCGGGCCAAACCGTCATCGAGGCCACCAGCGGCAATACGGGAATTGGACTGGCGATGGTCTGTGCGCAGAAGGGCTATCCGCTCGTCGTGACCATGGCAGAAACCTTCAGCGTGGAGCGGCGCAAGCTGATGCGTTTCCTTGGAGCGAAGGTGGTGCTCACCCCGGCGGCCGGCAGAGGTTTGGGCATGGTTGCGAAGGCCATCGAACTGGCCAACACGCATGACTGGTTTCTGACGCGTCAGTTTGAGAACGAGGCGAACGCCGACATGCACTCCCGAACGACCGCTAAAGAAATTCTGGACGACTTCCAGGGTGAGCGGCTGGACTACTGGGTTACGGGCTTCGGCACGGGCGGCACGCTGAAAGGTGTAGCGCGGGTGCTCGCGAAGGAACGGCCTGACACCAAGATCGTCGTTTGCGAACCGGACGATGCGCCCATGCTCTCCAGCGGAATCGAGCAACAGCGGAATCCCGATGGATCGGCCGCGGCTGGCCATCCCGTGTGGAAACCACATCCACTGCAGGGCTGGAGTCCCGACTTCATCGCGAAGCTGACCGGTGACGCCGTGGAGACCAAGTCCATCAGTCAGGTCCTGCGCATCAAGAATGCCGATGCGATGGCTTGCAGCAGGGATCTGGCTCGTAAAGAAGGCATCTTCGTCGGCATCACCTCTGGCGCGACATTCGCCGCCGCCCTGCGCGTCTGTGCAGAAGCTCCAAAGGGCTCGACGATCCTTTGCATGTTGCCGGATACCGGAGAGCGCTACCTCAGCACTCCGCTCTTCGCCGATGTCTCGGTCGATATGACAGAGGAGGAGCTGCAGATCTCGCATTCCACCCCCAGCGGTTGGCTGCAGCCAGCGCAATAGCCGCGCGGTCGCGAGCTTCCCGCGCTCATCCGATCTGCTCGCTGCAGCGATAGCCTGTTTCGCTGCAAAGGGCTGGTATTTGTCGTTCGCTTCCGCGAGCGTTGTCTGTGGTCAGTGGAGGGATCGCAGATGACCCAGTTCGCCCTTGACGTAAATGGCCGAAAGCAAATCGTCGATGCTGAGCCAGAGATGCCGCTGCTCTGGGCACTGCGCGACCTGCTCAACCTGACGGGCACAAAGTACGGCTGCGGCATCGGACTCTGCGGAGCCTGCACCGTCCATATCGACGGTGTCGCAACCCGCTCCTGCCAGACCCCGCTCGGGACCACCGCGGGCAAACGAATCGTCACCATCGAAGGTCTTGCTGCAAACGGTCTGCATCCGGTGCAGCAGGCGTGGATCGCGCAGCAGGTTCCGCAATGCGGCTACTGCCAGCCCGGCCAGATCATGTCCGCCGCAGCGCTGCTCTCACAACAGCAGCGACCGGCGGATGCAGATATCGACGAAGCAATGGCGGGTAATCTCTGTCGCTGCGCTACGTACTTTCGCATCCGTAAGGCCATTCATCAGGCGGCCGAGGAGATGCACTCATGAGTACCAGGCCCAGCCCCGCGCCCGCCAAAAGTGGTGCCACCATCTCGCGCCGTACCTTCCTCGCGACCTCCGCCGCCGCGGGCGGCGCTCTGGTCGTCGGCCTCACGCTTCGCAGCCGTCTTCACCATCTCTCTTCCGGCGCTTCTCAAGATCCTTTTAACGCCTGGATCCACATCCATGCCGACGGCCAGACACAGCTCGTACTGAACAAATCCGAGATGGGTCAGGGAGTCTTCACTGCATTGCCCATGATCCTCGCCGAAGAAGCCGAAATCGACTTCTCCCGGATCATGATCGTTCAGGCCGACAATGCCGACGGCACGGGCGGCAGCGGCTCCGTCTGGGAGGGCTACAAGCCTCTGCGCCAGGCTGGAGCGCAGGTCCGCGAGGTCATGATTACTGCCGCCGCTCGCCGCTGGCGCGTGCCCGCCACGCAATGCCGCGCCCGTAACAGCCAGGTCCTCCACACATCCTCGGGCCGCGTCCTCTCCTACGCCTCTCTCGTTGAAGATGCTCGTCACCTTCCGCTGCCCAACCCCAATACCGTTCCGTTGAAGGACCCTAAAGATTTCACGCTCCTCGGCCGCTCCATCCCCCATCTCGACATTCCGGACAAGGTGAAGGGAACAGCCCGCTTCGGCCTGGACGTTCGTCTCCCCGACATGGTCTATGCCGTCGTCGCCCAGTGCCCGTACTTTCGCGGCGATCTCGTTCGCTTCGATGCCGCCAAAGCGAAAGCAATCCCCGGCGTCCTGGAAGTTTTCGATATCCCCACCGATCCCGACGCTGCCAACAGGAACACGCGCGAGGTTGCTGTGGTCGCTACCAATACCTGGGCTGCCATCCAGGGCCGCAATGCGTTGGTCGTCGAATGGAAACCCGGACAGTACCACGACGAATCTACCGAGTCGCTGACTGCACAACTACATGCCGGCCTCGATGCCCAGGAGTACTGGAACTCCACCAACACGAACCTCAATCCGGACACCGTTCCAGCGGCGAAACGCATCGAGAGTGTCTACGAATTTCCTTTTCTCGCACACGCGTCCATCGAGCCCATGAACATCACCATCCGGCTCGAAGGCGGCCGCTGCGAGATATGGTCTCCAACCCAGGACGGCGGAGGAACCCAGGAGGGCGCAGCCAAATTCCTTGGCATCGACAAGCGAAATGTCACTGTTCACGTCACATTCATCGGTGGTGGATTCGGCCGCCGCTTCGGCTCGCCCTTTGATCATCAGGGCCTGCAGATCGCACGTCGTATCCAGCGCCCCGTCCAACTTGTCTGGACCCGCGAAGACGATTTCACGCATGATCGCTATCGCCCCGCCTGCCTGCATCGCCTCCGCGGCGGCATCGACCAGGAAGGGAAACTCGTTTCATGGACGGACCGCATCGCCGACACCAGCATCATCGGCCAGCGCGACCCGAGGCAAGCACAGTCCTACGAGCTTGGGGGAGCTCTCGATCAGCCCTACGCGGCGCAGCATTTCCGCATGTCCTATGTGCCGGTTCAAAGCGGCGTCACTCGCGGAGCCTGGCGCGGCGTCGAGATTCAGTTCAACCTCCTTGCCGTCGAGTGCTTTATCGACGAGCTCGCACACCTCGCCGGACGAGATCCCTATCTCTTCCGCCGCCGCCTGCTTGAAAATGCGGCCACTCACGCCCCAGCACCAAGGTCCAACTTCGACGGCACTCTCGCTGATCCCACCCGCATGATCCAGATGCTCGACCTCGTCACAGAGAAGGCCGGTTGGGGCAAGCCTCTCGGTCCCCATCGCGGGCGCGGTATCTCCTGCTTCTTCTCCAAGACCACCTATCTCGCTCAAGTTGCCGAGGTCACGGTCAAGGACGGCAACCTCCATGTCGACCGCGTCATCACGGTCGTTGATCCCGGCCGGGTGATCAACATGAACGGTATCCGCGCACAGATTGAAGGCGCGATTCTTATGGGTCTAAGCGCCACCCTGAAAGAGCGCATCACCGTCAAGAACGGCATGATTCAGCAGCAGAACTTCAATAGCTATGACCTGCTGCGGATGCCGGATGCCCCGCAGCTTGAGACCTACCTCGTTGAAGGTGGCCGTCCTCCCGGCGGCATCGGCGAGCCGCCGCTCGCGCTCATCGGGCCCAGCGTTGGCAACGCAATATTCGCCGCGACCGGCAAGCGCCTGCGAAAGCTGCCATTTCAACTGGATGAGGTGAGCGCTTGAACAAAGTGGCCGCTGCGCTGTTCCTAGCCTCCGCGTTTCTCGTCATCACCATGACATTGCCGGCTGCGCCACCACCGCGAAAGATCGCCGCCCAGTCCGCAAATGGCCAGCGCCTCTTTGCTCAATACTGCGCGGCCTGTCACGATACGCGCGGCAGCATGCCAAAGAGCGGCCCGCCACTCAAGAGCTATTACCGCACACACCAGCCGCATCCCTCAGACGTCGCGGTGCGAACCATCATTCAGCAAGGCAAAGGAAAGATGCCGTCGTTCAGCACATTGAATCAAGCGCAGACAGATGACCTGATCGCATTCCTCAAGACGCTCTGACAGCCGAACCTTCGGCGGCAATGTCGAGCGCTTACGCGCGCGCTAAGGGGAAGTCTGCTTTGCGGATCACGGGTTCCGCCTTATGCTGGACCCTATTCGCAATGGCTGAGTCTGAGAAAATCACTCGTCGCGACTTCCTCAACGGAACGTTGCTGGCTTCCGGAGCCGCCCTGGCATCCGCCGTTTGCCCATTTCAGTTGATGGCTGCGGAAGACTGGAATGGCTCTCCCGGCATCGGCGACTATGCCGACGCGAATGGCAATACGCACCAGGTGATGGCCGATGGCCACGTCATCCGGGATCACGCATTCGACAGAACACCGGCTGCGATCGAGGACATGCACGAAACTTACGACTGCGTCATCGTCGGCGGTGGCATCAGTGGCCTTTCTGCGGCGCTTTTCTACCAACGGGCCACCGGCGCAAAGAGATCCTGCCTGGTTCTCGAAAACCACGCAATTTTCGGCGGTGAAGCGAAACGTAACGAGTTCAATGTCGGTGGCCAGCGTCTGATGGCCAGCCAGGGCTCGGCGATGTGGTTCCAGCCGCTGCCAGGAACCTTTCTGCAGCATTTCTACGATTCGGTCGGGATCGATCCGCGGCAGTTTCAATATCAACAAAACGCAACCGCCATTGCGACCGGCGTCACTCCATATGCCGGCGACGGAAGCAACTTCGGATTCTTTTTCTCCGCGAGCTCCGCACATACAGATGGTACGTGGCTCGTCGATCCATGGACGAAGAAGCTCGAAGGCGCGCCGATCGCCAGCCAGGCAAAGCGCGAGCTGCTCGCCATGCGAAGCACACCGGACCAGCATCCAAAGCCGCGACGCCATGGAGACGCAGTCGCCCGCCAGCTTGATTCCATCACGCTCGAAGATGATCTGATGGTGCGCCATGGGCTCAGCCGCGACACTATTCGGCGCTATCTGTCACCGGTGAGCGGAGGCGGTTCTGGCATTGGCGCAGACGCGCTCTCAGCCTATACGGACTACGCTCCCGATCTGCTCTTTCCCTGGGAGCAGCAGAACGGTCCGCAGATGTTTCCCGGCGGCAACACTGGCGTGGCGCGGCACATCGTTAAGGCGTTGGTGCCGGCTGCAATGCCTGGGGCTGCCACCATGGCGGGCATCTGCCAGTCCCGCGTGAACTTCTCCGCCCTCGATCAGCCGCATCAGCCCACGCGGATCCGCCTGCGCTCAACCGTTGTTTCCATCGCGCACGAAGGCAGCGCGGCAAACGCGCCGCATGTAAATATCGTCTATCTGCGGGAAGGCCGCTTCCATCGAGTGCGAGCACGATCGGTTGTCCTCGCCAATGGCAATTGGACGATCAATTCCATCGTCCGCGACTTGCCCACTGCATATCGCCACGCCTACGCGCAGTTCTTCCGCGCTCCATGCATCATCGCAAACGTGGCCGTGCGCAACTGGCGCTTTCTCGCCAGGATGGGCATCAGCCAGTGCCAGTGGTTCGAGGGAATCGGCAATTACCTGGCTGTGCGCCGCGTCGCGACCATAGGCGGTGGCGCATCGACGCTCTCACCCGACAGCCCCACTGTATTGACGTTGAAAATTCTGTTCGCAAATCCCGGCCGCTCCCTGCCGGAGCAGGTGAACACCGGGCGCTACCAGATGATGACGACGCCGTTCAGCGCGTACGAGAAGCAACTCCGCAACCAGTTCGCGACTATGTTCGGCAAGCAGGGGTTCGACGGACGCCGCGATATCGCGGGCATCATTCTGAACCGCTGGGGACATGCCTACCTCGCGCCTCAGCCTGGCTTTTTCTTCGGCAGGGATGCCAAGCCCGCACCGGCCGAGCTGATGCGCCGCCATCCCTTTGGACGCATTGCCTTCGCCAACTCCGATCTGTCAGGAATCATGGACCATAGGGCCTCCATCACCGAGGCGCATCGCGCAGTGCAGCAGGTGATCGCTTTCGCCTGAAGGCTCCCATATAGCCTTTGCAGCTTCTTCGTGGTCCGGCTGCTATGATGTTCCGCGCAACCATTCGGCCCTTCCCCCACAAATTTAACAACGGAGGTGTTGGATGAAAATTCAGCGCTCGATCATCGCTTTAGCTCTCTTTGGGATGTGTCAGTTCGCCCTCGCACAGGCTCCCGCAGGCGCGCCGGCGGGCTCAACCGGACAATGCAAGGACGGCAGTTACACAAACGCTCCCAAAAAGATGGGTGCATGCCGCGGCCACAAAGGCGTGCAGCAGTGGTTCGCTGCCGACGCATCCACTCCGGCCGCTTCCGCAAAGGACACGAAGTCCGCTGCCTCGGCTCCCGCAGCCGCGCCAGCGCCGGCACCGGCTGCTCCTGCTGCCGCTCCGGCCACAGCTCCCACTCATTCGTCGAAGGCCTCTACCAGCACTAGCAACATGGCCCAGGCACCCGGCGGAGGTCCTGGCATGGTCTGGGTCAACACGCCCACGAATGTCTACCATTGTTCGGGCTCCCGCTACTACGGCAAAACCAAGGAAGGGAAGTACATGACAGAAGCGCAGGCCAAAGCCGCCGGAGCGCATCCGGACCACGGCAAAGCCTGCGGCCAATAGAGCGGATTTTCCATAGGTGTACACCGGAGCCAATAAGGATTGCGCGGCTTTTCCGTTAAGAAAAGCCGCTCTGCGGTGAACTCGGCGATGCATAGCAATGGGAAATCCGCTCTAGCCATCAACGAATCGCTGACACACAATTGCGGCTGCCATAACTTCCCTTGCTCTTCGCGTTGCGCGGAGGCAAGGGGGTTGGCGGCCGCTCGATTTTGGCTTACCTTCATGTCGGACAAAAATCGGGTTCCGCGCCGTTCTGAATCGGCCGTGAACAATCGATTTCGCGTGTCAGAAATCCGGAGGAGCCGCAACGATGAGCAAAGGCTTTTTATCACGACGTGCGTTCTTGCAGACCACCGCGGGTGTCGCGGGCGCCACTTTCATTCCCGGCTCCACCCTTCTTGAGGAGCCGGCTTACGCCGCCAATCAGGCAGCCGCCCCCAGCGATCGTCTTCGCTTCGGTATCGTCGGCGTGGGTATGGAAGGCTCCAACCTGCTCGCGAATGCGATTCAACTCTCCGGAGTCGAGTGCGTTGCCGCCGCCGATCTCTACGACGGCCGCCACGAGCTTGCGAAAGAGATCGTCGGCAAACCGATTCGCACCACGCGCCGCTACCAGGACTTGCTCGCATCGAAAGATATTGACGCCATCATCGTCGCCGTTCCCGACCACTGGCACAAGCAGGTTGTGGTCGATGCCATCGCCGCCGGCAAAGACGTCTACTGCGAAAAACCGATGTCGCACAATCCAGCTGACGGTCTCGCCATGGTGGCAGCCGCAAAGAAATCCGATCGCATCGTCCAGATCGGCGCGCAGCGCACCAGCTCCGTGATCTGCGCCAAAGCGAAGGATCTCTACGACAAAGGCGCCATCGGCGATCTCAATCTCATCGAGTGCACCCTCGGACGTAACGACCCCACAGGAGCCTGGGAGTATCCTCCGCCGCCCGATCTTTCGCCGCAGAATCTCGACTGGGATACCTGGCAGGGTACCGCGCCCAAGAAAGCATTCGATCCACTCGCTTTCGCGCGCTGGCGCTGCTGGAAGGAGTACGGAACCGGCGTCGCCGGCGATCTAATGGTCCACCTCATCAGCGGCATGCAATTCGTGCTCGGCATCAACGAGCCGCCCAAGCGCGCCATGTCCTATGGCGGAATCTATCGCTGGAAAGACGGCCGCAACATGCCCGACGTGCAGCCAGTCCTGTTTGAATACAACGGCATTCCGTTGTACATGCGCCTCTCGCTCGGTTGCGAATCGACCGAGGTCACACGCTTCATGGGTTCGAAGGGCATCATCGAAATGCGCGAATTCAGCATCAGTTACACGCCGCAGTCCGGCGTTGATGAGTCGCCCAGCTATTACTCTGGCTCCTTCCCGGCTGCGATGAAAGCTGCTTACGTCGCGCAGTGGCACAAGGAGCACGACCCAATTCCCGGCCAGGAACCAGCACCCGAGACCATCACCTTCAACGGCAATGATTACGACGACCTGAAGCCGCACCTCTATAAGTTTTTCCAATCGGTGCGCTCGCGGCAGCCCGTAGTCCAGGACGCGGTCTTCGGCAACAACGCGGCTCTGGCTTGCCATCTCGCAAACGAGTCCTACTTCCGCAAGACGCCGGTCGCGTGGAATGCCTCTGCGGAAAAGATAGAGTCCATCGCGTGAGGGTCTCTTGCCTCGCTAACTCTGCAAGCACTGCACAACAAGGCACAGCAAAAAGGAGATAGCCGGATCGTGAAATTTCCAAAACTCATCTTCGCCGTTTCACTCGCAATTCTCTTTGCCTGCGGCCCTGAGCCCGCGCGTGCAGTCAGCCCGGTCGGCGCTGCCTCCATCGATACTGCCGCATCGCGATTCCTGGGCCGTTGGGATCTGACGCTGAAAGCGCCGGATCGCGACTGGCCGTCCTGGATCGAAATCAGCGAAGAAGGCGGCCAACTCAAGGCGCGGATGACCGGGCGATGGGGCAACGCGCGTCCTCTGCCCAAAGTTGAGATTTCCGACGGGAAGCTCACCTTCGTCTCTCCGAAGGAAGAAGAAGACAGCAAGGCCGACATGGTGTTCGAGGGCAAGCTCACCGGCAAAACGCTTACCGGCACAGTGAATGGTCCCGACGGATCAACCTGGCACTGGGTAGGCGATCGCGCGCCCGCGCTTGTCTACACCCGCGCTCCGCAGTGGGGTAAACCCGTCTCGCTCTTCAATGGCAATGACCTCACCGGTTGGCATCCCGACAAGCCCGGCGCGCCGGAGTGGACAGTCGAGAACGGCACCATCGTTAGTCCCGGCCATGGGCACGAGCTCATCAACGACCGCAAGTTCCAGGATTTCAAACTCCACATCGAATTCAATTGCGGCAAAGATTCGAACAGCGGCGTCTATCTCCGCGGCCGTTATGAGGTGCAGATAGAAACCGAGTCTCAGGCCGAGCCGCCCAGCCATCACACCGGCGGCGTCTACGGCTTCATCGCGCCAAATCCGGAGCTGCCGCGCCGCCCCGATGTCTGGCAGAGCTTCGACATCACGCTCATCGGCCGTAAGGTCACGATCGTGCAGAACGGCACCACCATCATCAACGATCAGGAGATTCCCGGCATCACCGGCGGGGCGCTCGACAGCCATGAAGCGATGCCCGGCCCCATCTATCTGCAGGGCAGCGAAAAAGGCCATGTGGCTTTCCGCAACATCGTGGTCACGCCTGCGCTCTAGCCGTTATCGAACACCCGCTGCCGCAACGCCGAGTGATGCCGAGTGATAGAGGAAAATTCCGCCAATCACCAGCAACCACACCCACAAGGCGAAGCGCAGAGGCCGCTTCGGAACGCTGCTAGCCAGCATTGTGCCCAGCACCGCACCCAGCAGCCCGCCGGCCACCAGATGCATCAGCAGCGGCCCATCCACTGCGCCTCCAAACCAGTGCGCGCCGCTTCCCAGCGAGGATGTCAGAAAGCCAAAAGCAATATCCGTGCCCACCACCTGTGCTGGCGCCAGCGGCGTCAGCGCCAGCAGCGCAGCGCTTCCCAGCGCGCCAGCGCCTGCCGAGGAAAACCCAACTTCCGCGCCCACCGGCAGCATTAGCCACGGCAGCAAGCGCGCACGATCGCGCGTATCCCGCTCTTGCTTCACTGGCCGGAATGAGAAGAAGATCTGCCACAGCGCAGTGAACACGAGCACGACACCCAGCGTTCCGTTCACCAGTTGCTTCGCGCCGCTATCGACAAAGCGATGCAGAAGAAACGAACCTGCCAGCACGCCCGGCACGCCGCCAACCAGCATGTATCCCAGGACGCGCCATGACACCTGCTTGCGCCAGATCTGCGCCGGCAGCAGCACCAGCTTCACCGCAGCGGAGAACATCAGCCCCACACTGACAGCAATTCCCGCAGGCACGCCCAGCACCAGCACCAGCATCGGTGTCGTGATGGTGCCGGCGCCCACGCCGGTGAGCGCGATGAACACGGCGATCACGAACCCGATCAGGTATTCCACACTGTCATCCTCACGTGCCCACGCTGCGATTTACTTCGCCGCTTCAATGTGAATGCCGCACTCCACCTTGCGCCCGGCCCATCGGCCCGATCGCGCGTCATTCGGATCGAACGGAAGCGAGGTGCAAGGTTCGCAGCCGATCGAGGAATAGCCGCGTGCGTACAGGGGCAGCAACGGAATTCCAAGCTCCTCGCACGCATGCCACACATCCGCGGTGGTGAAGTGCGCCAGCGGACTCACCTTCAGCACCTGCTTGCCGCCAGGCAGCGTGAATAGCGCCGACTCTTCCAGCCCTGCCCGCGTCTTCGCCTGCTCCCGCCGCAGCCCTGTGATCCAAACCTTGTAATTCGCAACCGCACGAAACAACGGCTCAACCTTGCGCGCGGCGCAGCAACGGTCCGGGCTCGTCTGATACAGCAGCCCATGCTGCGCCTCCTGCTCTGCGACCGTGGTCAACGGCAGCAGATTGATTAGCCGCACATTCCATTCCTGTGCGATCCGATCGCGATACGCATACGTCTCCGCGAAGTGATATCCCGTGTCGAGAAACAGCGTGGGCAATGCAGGCCGCAGCTCAAGAGCCAGTTTCAGCAGCAGCACGTCCTCGGCCTGAAAGCTGCACGTCAGACACGCGTCATCCACACCCGGCGCGTCCGAAAACGCTCGCTGTAATTGCTCCTGAACATGCGTCAGCTTCGCGTCCAATCCCGCAGCAACACTCATCGCACACGCTCCCGATGCAGAACCTTGGCTTCCCGCAGCAGCTTCAGCAAACTCGCGACAGCTTTCGAGCCTTCAGCGCGAGGCACCGATGCCGCTCGCGCACTCCCGATGCGGAGCGAAATCGCATCATCGCGCTCCTCAGTCACCAGCACCAGCGCGCCCGCATCCGCCAGGATGCCCGGTGTTGTCGGATCATCATCCGATGGCCGCACAACGAACGCTCCCGCATGCAGTAGCGCGCGTTCCAGTGCATGGGCAACAGTGGCCGGCGCGTTCAGTCGCAGCACCGCTCCGGGATGTCCCCATCGGCTCGCGCGCTCCAGCGGCGTCACCGGCGCAGCATTGGCATGCTGTGCATCATCAGCCAGAATCTCGCGGACCATGCCTGCGCCGGCAGTAGCATTGGTCTCCGCATCGATCAGGATGAACGCCCCCAGCGTGCGATTCTCGCCGTAGCGCTCAAGAGCAATCGGCCGCCGTGTCTCGATCTCGACGACGCCGATACCGTTCATCTCGAGCAACTGCGCAGGTTCGCTGGCAGATTCTTCCAGGTTCACGCGCTCGCGCAGCCGCACTTCGGCTGGCACCGTTTGGCTGGCATGCTTCAGCAGATACCGCCGCGCAGCATCCAGCGGACGCGCATCCATCCACACCAGCGACGCGGCGAACCGCCGCGTCACTTGCGCCCCTTCGCCCGCGCGCGTCAGCAGATCACCGCGGCTGATGTCCAGCTCATCCTCGAGCGTCAGCGTCACCGACAACGGCGCATGCGCGACGTCGAGATCCCCGTCATACGTGACGATGCGCTCCACCCGCGACGTTCTACCCGATGGCAGCACGCTCACGCGGTCGCCGACATGAATGGCGCCCGACGCAATCTGCCCTGCAAATCCGCGAAATCCCTGATGCGGCCGAATCACGCGCTGCACCGGAAACCGGAATGACGCTGCAAGGCGCTGCTGCTCTGTGGTCGGCAACGATTCGAGCAGCTCCAGCAGGGACGGCCCGTCATACCACGGCGTCTCGTTTGAAACCTGAACAACGTTCACGCCCAGCAACGCACTCACCGGAATGAAGCGAAGTTCCGCTGCATGACCGGTTTCCGCGGACGCATATCGCGCAAAGTTTTCGAACTCCGCTCGGATCGACGAGAATATCGCAGCATCGTAGCCGACCAGGTCCATCTTGTTCACGGCCACGATGATGTGCCGCACGCCCAGCAGCGTTGCTATGTACGCGTGCCGGCGCGACTGCGGCAGCACGCCTTTCCGCGCATCCACCAGCACGATGGCTGCATCGGCGGTCGAGGCGCCAGTCGCCATGTTGCGCGTGTACTGCTCATGTCCCGGCGTGTCCGCAATGATGAACTTGCGTCGCGGCGTAGAGAAGTAGCGGTAGGCCACGTCAATCGTGATGCCTTGCTCCCGCTCCGCGCGAAGCCCATCCGTCAGCAGAGCAAAATCAAGCTGCTGCCCCGTCGTGCCCTTGCCCTCAATCGACTTCACCTGGTCGTCATACACGCTCTGCGTGTCATACAGCAGACGGCCAATCAGCGTTGATTTGCCATCATCGACCGAGCCCGCCGTCGAGAAGCGCAGGAGATCCTTCTCGCGGTCCCGCGCAAGAAATGCATCAATCGAGAAAACATCCGCTGCCTGGGCCTGCAGATCAGGTTGCGTCAATGTAGAAGCCATTTAGAAATAACCCTCCCGCTTCTTGATCTCCATCGAGCCTTCCTGGTCGTGATCGATCACGCGATTCGCTCGCTCCGATGAGCGGAACGAAAGCAGCTCAGCGATGATCTTCGGCAGCGTATCCGCATCCGAGCGAATCGCGCCCGTGCACGGACTGCAACCCAGCGAACGCAGCCGGCTGCGCACCATCTGCGGTTTCTCGCCGAGCCGTGCCACGAAGGCCTGCTCGATCGGCAGCAGCGCCTCGCCGCGCACATACATCGGCCGCGGCTTTGCAAAATACAGATCCACAATCGGAATCTCTTCCTCGTGGATGTACTGCCAGACATCCATCTCCGTCCAGTTGGAGAGCGGAAACACGCGGATACTCTCGCCGGGATGAATGCGTGAGTTATACAAATTCCATAACTCGGGCCGTTGGTTTTTCGGATCCCACTGTCCGGCGCTATCTCGAAACGAAAAGATGCGCTCCTTCGCGCGCGACTTCTCCTCGTCGCGCCGTGCCCCGCCAAATGCCGCGTCGAAGCCGTAGTGCTTCAGGGCATCGAGCAGCGCCTGCGTCTTCAGCAGGCCACAGCAGCGTTTCGTATCCAGCACGATGGGATTAGTTCCCGCCGCAATCGCCGGCTCATTGCGCCACACCAGCAACTCAGCGCCCACGGAGCGCGCCATCGCATCACGAAAGGCCAGCATCTCTGCGAACTTGAATCCGGTGTCGATGTGCAGCAGCGGAAAGGGAATCGGCCCCGGAAAGAACGCCTTCTGCGCCAGCCGCAGCATCACCGACGAATCCTTGCCGATGGAATACAGCATCACCGGCCGCTCAAACTCCGAAGCCACCTCGCGCAGGATGTGGATGCTCTCCGCCTCCAGCAGGCGCAGATGGCTAAGCTTTTGCGGGTTCAGCGGCGGTGGGGGCGTGTACGGCGAAGTGTTCTCGGTTGCCAGCATTGCGGGACCTCAGGTGGGTGCCTTTGTGAATGCTGATTGCCGGGAATCACAGCTAAAACGACGAACACCCGGTGCCAATCAGCAACGGGTGTCTTTGTGAAGAGTTGTCGCGGGAACTAAGTACGCGCGAGCTGCCACCCGTGGCTTGATGGACAAGCACAACAACAGGGGCGACAGTGCTGACGGAAAGTCATGCTGCAGTAAGATTAACAGGGCCGCCGCCACAGCACAACCAGGGGAGCACCTCGGACGGCGTTCGTCACTCTATTTTGGTGGCTCGCCAAGCTTCCGGTCAAAGAAATCCGCCCCCAGCCGGTACGCTGTCACCCAGTCCCGATGCAGCAGAAAGTCATGTATCTCATCGGGGAACACATGCTCCTCCACCGGCACGCCGCGTGCCCGCAGAGCGTTCGCCAGCCGCACTGTCTGCGCAAACAGCACGTTGCGATCGTCGTCACCCTGGATCAACAACACCGGCGATCGCCACGTATCGAGCGATGCCATCGGCGACGAATCCCACGCCAGCTTGGAAGCGGCCGCGCGATCCCACAAGAACTCAGACGACGGCTTCCACAGATCAATCTCCAAGCTCCAGTCATGCACGCCGTGCAGGTCCACCCCCGCAGCGAACAAATCCGAAGCGCGCGCCAGCGCCAATGCCGTCAGATAGCCGCCATAACTGCCGCCCCACGCGCCGATGTGTTGGCCATCCACATCCACGCGGCTCCGCAGATACAGACCCGCGCCAATCACGTCGTTGTACTCGCTCGCTCCGCCGGGCCCAAAGTGCAGCGCCTGCCGGAAGTTCAATCCGTACCCAATCCCGCTGCGATAGTTGATCGACAGCACCACATAGCCGCGGCTGGCCAGGTACTGATTCATCGCGTACGCATTCGAGTAGTAGCCCATTGGGTTCCAACCCAGCAGCATCTGCCGCCGCGACCCTCCATGAAAGAACACCACCGCCGGATGCTTCGCGTTGCCCCCATTTCGTAAGTCGTTCGGCAGAAAAAGCTGCCCATGAATCTGCATGCCATCCGCCGCGCTGAAGATCACCTGCTGCGGCACCACCAGCTTCGCCGCCGGAAAGTCCGCAGGAATGGTCTGCGGCGCCAGATCACGCGGACCATTCGCCTCCAGCACTGCCGCGTGCGCCGGCACACGCGCATCCATGCGCACCAGCGCGATCGTTCCATCCGATGCAATTGCCGGCTCCGTCTCGATGCCATCTCCGTGTGTCAACGCCTGTGGCTCGCCACCATCAGGCATCACGCTCCAAAGATGTTTCCGGTCCTCGTCCAGTGGGTCGCTGCCATGCTGGTTGGAGGAGTAAACGATCCGCTTGCGATCCACGCTGAACGCAACCCGGTCCACCTCAAAGTCACCCGGCGTCAACAGCGTCGCTTCGCCGCCCTGCGACTGCACCGCATACAGATGCGTCCAGCCGCCGCGCTCCCACGGGAAGATGATCTTTCCATCTGCGCTCCACCACAGCTCGCTCGCGCCGCCGGTCTCGTGAAAGATGCTGCCCGCGCCGCGCTCCGCATGCCACACCTCACGTCCTTCGCCGCTCTGCGCATCGGCCACGCAGATCGACCACGGTTCTCCTTCACGCAGCCAGCGCGACGCATACTCTGACACCAACGGCTGCCGCACGAACGCAATGTGTTTGCTATCCGGAGACCATACCGGATTGCCGTCCGAGTAAGTTCCTGGTTCCAGATATACGAGCGTCTTCGTCGCAAAGCGATAGACGCCGACAAAGCTGTGATCGTCGCGGGCGCTCGTAAAAGCAAGCGCGCTTCCATCTGGCGACCAGCGCAGGTCCTGCTCCTCCCCCCGCCCTTGGAACAATTGCTGCGGCTTCGCGGCGGCATCTCTCAAGCTTGCGGTCCAGATTTGCCCATGCAGCAGATACGCGATGACGTCTCCATGCGGAGAGATCGCGCCTGCGTGCCCCTCGCCAATATCGCGCGGAGCCCCGCCCTTCGCGGAAGCCAGCCAGACCTCCTGCTTTACGCCCGCAGTCAGCAGCGCCGGATTCGGCGCGGGCCGCTCTGGCCACTCCGCATCGCCGCCGCGCGTGTAGGCCAGCCAGTCCCCATCTGCTGACCACGCCAATCCGCTGATCTCCTGCCCATCGTCCTCGGTGTAGTGCGTAATCTGCTGCGCGTTCGGCTGCGGTCCCAGCTGCGCCACCCAGATGTTCCGTCGCCCCTGATCATTCGCAATCCACGCCACCCGCGCACCCGCGGGCGCAGCGATCAGCTCCGAGACGAATGGCGCACTCATCACCTGCTCCAGCGTGAACTTATCCGACGACTTCTCTTGGCTGGGTGCGGCATGTAACCCAACGAAAGCCGCAAAGAAAGGAAGGACGGAGAGAAGAAGTCGGGCAGGCAGCGATCGCATCCCGCCATTATGCATGTAGAAAACAGAAAGGCCGCCAACCGGCTGCGATTTCTCGCACGACTGGCGGCCTTCCAACGGCAAGTCCTACTTCTGTTTCGCGATCACCTGACTGGAAAACTTTTTGTAGGTGGCAGCGGGCACAATCTTCTTCGTCACCAAGTCGGTCTTCTTTGCGTACGGCCGTCCGTCCACAATCTTCTGCGCATACACATCGCCAACGCCGGGCAGCGCCTTTAACTGATCGAGGGTGGCGGAGTTCAGGTCAACCAGGTCTGTCGCCGGCGCGCTGGTGTTCGCCACAGGGGTTCTGGCGGCGGTCTTCTTGGACTGTGCGTTGGCGTGCGGCATCAGCATGCAGGCAGCAAGAGCTACGGGCAGGCAGGCGATCCGGATCCATCGGCTGGGTCGTATCATCGGTGGTTCTCCTTTGCGCGCGGCTGGCTCGCATTTCTTGATCGCCCGCCGGGCACCGTCAGCTTCAGCCCGGCGTGCGTTCTTGTCAAGGAAATCGTGCGTCCGGCTCCCCCACGATTACTTCTGCTCCGCCGCCTTCTGCTCCGCGGCCACGGCAGCCTCTGCCGCCTGGAAGCCGATCTTCGAGTGCGTGCCATCGCAGAACGGCTTCTTCGTCGAAGCGCCGCAGCGGCACAGCGACACCGCAGGCTTGCCCTCCAGGTTAATCTCCGTACCGTCCACATCGATCAGCCGGATCGGCCCCTCCACGCGCAATGGTCCGTTGGGCTTTGCCGTGATCGTCACATTTGTATCTGCCATTCTTTCTCCTCTTTCATGTGTGATAACGCTTTAAAACTCTTTGTCATCCCGACCGGAGCCGTCTCGCGTCAGCGAGACCGACGCAGTGAAGGGACCTGCTGTTTCTTCGCTACATCCTGCATTACTTCGCTTCCAGGCGGCGCGGCTTCTGCATCGGCACTACCTGCACCGTCACATCGCGCACCTCGGCCAGAAAGCGGTTGATCACCGAGCCACGTAGCAGAATATCCACGCGTGAGCGTGCCGACTGGCCGAAGACCACGTGCGAAATCCCTTCCTGCTTGGCAAACTGGATCAGCGCGTTCGACACCTTCTTGTCCTTCAGCACGACCACCTTCGCGCCCAGATCGCGCGCCAGACGCTGGTACTCCTCCATGCGGTGCTTCTCTTCAAGGTTAGGATGCTCCGCCTCGTCCGGCGTCTCCACGCGCACCGCATACCAGATCGTCGAGAGCCGCGACGCAATGCGTGCCCCCGCGCGCAGTAGCCTGTCCGTGCCCGGCCGGGGTGAAAGGCACACCATCACCTTTTCTGGAATCGGCGCCTGCTCAAGCCCTTGTGAGCGCCGGTAGTCTGCCGCCTGCGAGCTCACTTCCGCGGCGGTCGTGCGCAGGGCCAGCTCACGCAGCAGGTTCAAATTGCCTTTGCGGAAGAAGTTCGCCAGCGACTGCTCGATCTTCTCCGGAGCGTAGATCTTGCCCTGCCGGAGCCGCGAGCGCAGCTCTTCCACCGTCAGATCGACGTTTATAATTTCGTCCGCTCGCTTCAGCAGACTGTCCGGCACCGTCTCACGAATGACTGTGTTTGCGGAGCGCGCCACCGCATCGTTCAACGTCTCCAGGTGCTGCACGTTCACCGCGGTCATCACATCGATGCCGGCATCCAGCAGCTCCAGCACATCCTCGTAGCGTTTGCGGTTCTTCGATCCCGGCACATTCGTATGTGCCAGCTCATCCACGATGCAGACCTGCGGATGCCGCGCCAGAATGGCGTTCAGGTCCATTTCATGCAGGACGACCGAACGGTAGGGAATCGCGCGCTGCGGAATCACCTCCAGGTCACGGATCATCGCTTCGGTGTCGGCGCGTTTGTGTGGTTCCACAAAGCCAATCACCACATCGATACCCTGCTTACGCATCAGGTGCGCATCTTCGAGCATCTGGTACGTCTTGCCCACTCCAGGCGCCGCGCCCAGATAAATCTTCAGCTTCGCCGGTTCCGGCGGGAGCGCCCGCTCTGCCGGGTCCAGCTGCGACCCGGAAAGATCGCTCGGCTGCGAACCAGAAAGATCCGCGGGCTGCTGTGGATCAGGGACGGGATTCTGCATCGGCTCGCTCATCTCAGCCCACCTCGATGGTGTGGCGCGGAAGCCGCGTCGGTGCCAGCGGCATCGTGAAGCTGAAAGTCGTGCCATGTCCCACACGGCTCTCCACCGACACCTGCCCATGCATCAGTTCGATCAACCGTCGCACCAGCGCCAGTCCCAGGCCCGTTCCATCTGGCGCGCTGCCCACCGCCCCGCGCACCTCTTCTGCGGATTCTGTGGACCGTGGGCCTTGCACGAACCTTCCGAAGATGCGCTTCAGCCGCTCCGGCTCAATCCCGACGCCTGTATCCCGCACGAAAAACTGCACTCGCTTCTTGTGCTCTTCCGCCTGCAGGACAATCGTGCCCTTCGGAGGGGTGAAGCGCAGCGCATTCGATAGCAGGTTGTCCATCACGCTCTTCAGCGCACGCCGGTCTCCGTAAATCGGCGACAGATCGCTGAACGCCTCAATTTGAATCTGCACATCGCGCTTGCGCGCGTCCTCCTGAAAACGCAACGCGGCATCGCGCAGAATGTCGATTGGCCGCACCGGTTCCATTCGCAGCTCGCGCCGGCCGGTGTCCAGCTCGGCCACGTCAATCAGGTCCGCCATCAGATCATTCAGCCGCTCGGCCTCTTCCTGCGCGCCGTTGATCAGATCGCTCTGCAGCGGCCGCAGATCGCCGGCAAATCCTTTGGTCAGCGAGTAGAGCGCCAGCCGCAATTGCTCGAGCGGCGTGCGCAACTTATCCGACGCCACAGCGATGAAACGCGTCTTGAACCGGTCCAGGTCCTGCAGCTCCGTCACATCTTCCAGCACGCTTACCGCGCCCAGCAGCTTGCCGTCGTTATCGCGGATAGGCGTAGTCCGGAGCCGGTAGCTGCGCTCCGCCTGCCCGATCCACATCGGCAGCAGCGCCGCTTCGCCCTCGTGCGCCACCGGCCGCTGCATGGAAACAGCATCGCGCACGGCCTTCAATATCTTCTGTCCGCCCGGCGTGTTCTCCAGCGCGATGCGGTCACCCGCCGAGTCGCCCAGCAGTTGCTCCGCCGCCGTGTTCACCTTCAGAACCTGTCCCCGTGCGTCGGTCACAATCACCGGCTCGAAGATCGACTGCACCACGGCGTCCGAGAGCTGGTGCTCCATCTGCTTCCGCCCGAACTCCGTTTCACGCAGATCGCGCACATGCACCACCATGCGATTGACGTCGGTTGCGATCTTTCCCAGACTGTCATCGGCGCTCCAGTCCAGCCGCTGCTCCAGGTTGCCTTGTGCGATGCCCCGCACCTGCTCCGCCGCGCGCTTCAGCGGGCCAAGCACCGCAATCGCAAATCCAACTGCGATGCAGATAGCGCAAGGGATCGCGATCCATGCGACGAGCGTCGCCGTACGCACCAATTGATCACGCGCTGCGACCTCATGGAGCGCGCTCACGGAGAGCACCGCGACCGTGGCGACCAGGGCCACCAGCAGCAACAGTCCGGCAATCAATCGCTGGTTCAGGCTCATGGCTGAGATCTGCTAGACGACACGTCTCCACAGTGTGACACAGTAGGCTGGGTTCTCAAGCTGCGCGACCTCAAGTGGCTTGGTAGCGGGAGAGCACGTCCGCCAGCGTTACCGTGCCTTCAATAGCGCCGCGGCTGGCGCGATTCTGGATGGGAAGAATGGGCCAACGCGCCAGGTGCGGCAGCGCCGAATCCAGCGGCAGATCGGGAAACAGCAGCGGGATGCGATCGGGCTTCAGCACACTCGCCAGCACCGTCTCCGGCGCGTGCACGGCAGCCACCGAGCCCAACTCCGCCCGTGTCATCGAATACCAGGCATGCCCCGGCAGCCGGATCAGGAAGACATCTGCATGTTTCGCATCCAGCTCGGCTATAGCCGCACTCAACGTCGTACTGGAGTCGATCACCGGTACAGATAATGGGCGCAGCGCGTCCTCCAGGTGCAGCACCACCTCTTCCCGCTGCTCCTCCATGGAAGGCAGGTCCAGCCCATCCTGATGCGTGAACACCTCGAAGATGGCGGAGGCCTGCAGGCTGCGCGAGACCAGGTACGCGATCGTGTTCGCCAGAATCACCGGGAGAATGATCGAGTAGTTGCCGCTCACTTCCAGCACCATGAATACCGACGTCAGCGGCACGCGCAGGAACGCCGCAAACAGCACGCCCATGCCCACTAGCGCGTAGGCGCCGACCGTGATGTGCAGGTTGGGGTAGTACATCTTTTCGAATGTTCCAATGGATGCGCCCAGCATCGCTCCGATGAACAGCGTCGGCGCGAACATCCCACCCGGTGTTCCGCTCGAAAACGAAAGCGTCGTCGCCAGGATCTTCAGCAGGGCCAGCGCCAGCAGCAGCTTCCAGGTGAACTGCCCGTGCATCGCCTGGTTCATCACTTCGTAGCCCGGGCCCATGACCTGCGGAAAACCAACGAAGCCGATCAGCCCTACACAGAGCCCGGCCACCGGCGATTGCACAAAGAATGTCCACCGCGGCAGATTGCGCAGGCGCGGCCGCAGGTAGCCCAGCGCATGCGAGAAGATACTCGCCGCCAACCCGCCGATCACACCCAGCACGGCATAGGCCAGCAGCTCGCGCGAATCCGTCCCTGTCAAGGTCGGAATCTGGAACATCGGCTCCGATCCCCAGAAATGCCGCGCCACCACCACACTCGAAATCGCCGACAGCACCACCGAGCCCAGCACCGCCGCGCTCCATCGACCGATGACTTCTTCAATGACGAACAGGATGGCCGCGATTGGAGCATTGAACGCAGCCGCCAGTCCCGCAGCCGCACCCACCGGCGCGAACAGCCGCAGCCGCTGCCGGCTCATCCCCAGCCTGCGGCTGATCACCGAAGCCACACCCGCGCCAATCTGTAAGGACGGGTCCTCCGGTCCCAGAGAAAACCCGCCGCCCAGTGCCAGCGCCGACGTGATGAACTTCCCGATCACCGTCTTGAACGAGATGTAGCCGTTGTAGATGTAAAGCGCAGCCTTCGTCTGGTTTACGCCGCTGCCGCGCGCAGCCGGGAAGAACCACTGCACCAGCGCCGCTACCACCGCGCCCATAATCGTGGGAACGAAGATCAGCCGCAGCAGTCCCGGCTGCAGCGCAGACCCCAGGGTCAGCGTCTGCACCCAGCTGATCGCCACCCGAAAGCTCACCACCAGCAAGCCCGAGATGATGCCGATGAAGATCGACAGCACCAGGAACAGCCGCTCGTCGCGCGTAGGCGCGATCTTCAGCATGTCGATCTGGGACATCTGCAGCGGCTCAATCGAAGGCATCGCCTCCGTCGCGGCATGCTCCGGCAGCGCCGCTGCGTCCGTTCCGGTCTTCGACTGTGCGGTTGTCTCTGTCGTGCTCATGCGCTCTGTGTGCCCGTCGCCCTGCTCATCTCGTTCTGTTCATCTCGGTCTGCTATCTACTGCTCTATCGTCTCTGGCGAAGCCGCAATGCGCAGCAGGGCGGCGTCGTCACCCGTCGGCTCGCCGCATGCGCGCTCGGTCACCTGCTCGGTGTCGTACACCAGCTGCATCGTCGCCTGCTCCACTTGTGCGTCCTCAACGAGCGCCGGTATTGTGAGCCGCGGTCTAGCGCTTTGCCACCGGTTGCCGAGCGCAGTCATCTGCTGGTTGTTGTCAATCTGCGCTCTGCCGTTCTGCGCGGCATTGCTCTGCCCGCCCGTCCCGTTCGCGCACGCCATATAGCGCTTTCGCGCAATCTCGTACGCGCGCACCACTCGCCGCAGCCGTTCCCGCTGGGGCAGCGCCGGTGATGGATAAATCGCCATCACCGCATTCGCGATGCGCAGGTTCTTCTCCACCTGCGCGCGGTCCGTCAGCGGATGCGCAGCGCTGGCTGCATTCAGTGCCCGGTCCAGATAGGTTCGCGCCGTCCTGTATCTCGCCAACTGGAACGCCGTCTGCCCCGCGCCTTCCAGCGCCTGCACCACGACTGGCCGTCGCCCTGCTACCTCCTCATAGATGTGCAGCGCATCCGCCGGCGCGTGCGCATCTGCCATCATCCTGGCTACCTCCAGCAGGCCCGGCGTGCTCGTGTCGTTGCCGGCCGCTATCAGCAATTGATCCCGCGCGTCGCCGAACCTCTTCTGTTGGATGAGGTAGCGCACTAGCTCCAGCCGCACCTGCCGCCGGCGAATCGCGCCATCCCCTTCCCATACGCCGTAGATCGACAATTCGTAGTGCTGCAGCGCAGTCCCTTGCTGCCCCTGCCGTGCCGCGAGCCGCGCCAGTTGCAGGTTGATGTTGCCGTCGCCCGGCTGCTTCTCCCATAGCGTGTTGAAGTAGGCCGTCGCCTCCTGCAGCCGGCCCGCCTGGGCCAGCGCGCTCGCCAGCTCCACCTCGGTGGTGCGATCGTCCGGCGCATACCCTAGAGCGAGCCGCAGGTCGTAGACGGCGGCCTTGGCGTTGTTATGCGCCAGCGCATCCTCGCCACGCCGCTTCCAGCGCAGCGCCGCATCGCTTTGATGTTGTGAATACGACCGGAAAATCAGCCAGGTCAGCAGCGCCAGCACGCAGGTGACGGCAAAGACGCTGAGCAGCGCAAGCGTATCCTTAAAGACAAGATGTCGCTTGGCCAGCCGTTCGGCGGGCGTCAGTGGGGTGGCGGCTCGAAAGAAGGGGATCGTTCTCAACACGAGGGCTTTCTCCTAGCCTAGTCTGTCCTGCGCGGGACGCAAAGCGGCCACACTGGTTCCGGTGTGCATCGCATACCAAGGGAGATGCTGATCATGCAGAGACGCGATTTCCTGAAATCGGCCGCCGCCATCGCCGCCCTCATGGCGCTGCGGGACGAAGCCGTCGCCGCCCCCGGAGAGGTTCCCCGCCGCATCCTCGGCCGCACCGGCCAATCCGTTTCCATCGTCGGCATCGGTGGCTATCACATCGGTTCGCCTCAGGTTTCCGAGGAGGAGGGCATCCGCATCATCCGCACCGCCCTCGACTCCGGTGTCAACTTTCTCGACAACTGCTGGGACTACAACGATGGCGAAAGCGAGCGCCGCATGGGCCGCGCGCTCCAGAACGGCTATCGGCAAAAAGCCTTCCTCATGACCAAGATCGACGGCCGCACCCCCGCCGCCGCCCAGAAGCAGCTCGACGATTCGCTTCATCGCCTGCAGACCGACCACATCGATCTCATGCAGATCCACGAAGTCATCCGCCCTGGCGATCCTGGGCAGGCCTTCCGTCCCGGCTACGTCGTCGATGTCCTCAAGCAGGCGCAGAAGGCCGGCAAAATCCGCTACATCGGCTTCACCGGCCACAAGAGCCCGGAGATCCACCTCAGCATGATCGAGGCCGCCGACCGGAATGGCTTCACCTTCGACACCGTGCAAATGCCGCTCAACGTGATGGACGCGCATTACGACAGCTTCACAACCAAAGTCCTGCCCGTCGCGCGCAAACACAATATGGGCATTCTCGGCATGAAGCCCATTGGCGGCGGTCTCATCGTTGGCAGCAACACGGCCACGCCAGTCGAATGCCTGCACTACGCCATGAGCCTGCCCGTCTCGCTCACCATCACCGGCTGCGATTCCATGCAGATTCTCAACCAGGCCCTTACGCTCGCGCGCAACTTCCATCCCATGCCGCAGGAAGCCATGACCGCGCTCCTCGCCAAGACGTCCAACGCAGCCGTTGCCGGTCACTATGAGAAGTACAAGACATCCAACATGTTCGACGGCACCATTCACAATCCGCAATACCTGGGCTAAAAGAGAAGACGCGCATGTCCGCCAACCCTATCGCGAATCCGGTCGAACTCTCTCCCGCGCTGCTCGCTAAGCGTGACGTGCTCCATCGCCGCCTGCGCGAGCTCGGAAGCGTCATCGTCGCCTACTCCGGCGGTGTGGACTCCGCGTACCTCGCCCACGCCGCCCACAGCATCCTCGGCGCCAACGCGCTCGCCATCATCGCGGATTCGGCCTCGCTGTCACGCCGTCACCTGCGCGAGGCCATTGCCTTCGCCGCTTCCCAATCCATTCCGCTGATCACCGTCGCCACCGCCGAGCTCGCGAGCGAAGACTACGCCCGCAACGACGCCACCCGCTGCTTCCATTGCAAGGACGAGCTCTTTACCGTGCTCGAGCGTGAGCGCACCGCCCGCGGCATCGCGCACGTCGCCTACGGCCTCAACTCCGATGACACCCGCGATTATCGGCCCGGCCAGAAAGCGGCTGTCGAGCACGCCGTGCTCGCGCCGCTCGCAGACGCCGGCCTGACCAAAGAAGACGTGCGCACACTCGCCCGCGCCGCCGCACTCGATGTGTGGGACAAGCCCGCCTCCGCATGCCTCTCCTCGCGTATCGAATACGGCCGCCGCGTCACGCCGGAAGTTCTGGAACAGGTCGAGCGCGCCGAAGATGCCCTCGCCGAACTCGGCCTGCGCCGCTTCCGCGTCCGCCATCACGGCAGCATCGCCCGTGTCGAACTCGCGCCGGAGGAGATGGATGCCGCCCTGAACCGCGAGATGTTTCAGCGCATCGGCGCCGCCATCCGCGCCGCCGGTTTCCAGTACGCTGCCATTGACTGCGACGGCTATCGCTCCGGCTCCATGAACGAAGTGCTTCCGCTCGCCGTCCTTACGGGCAGCCCGAAGTAGCGGCAATCTGCATCAGATGAAAACAACCATGCGCATTGGCTATCTCGAATGCTTCGCCGGCCTCAGCGGCGACATGCTGCTCGGCGCGCTGGTGGATGCCGGAGTCTCGCCGGCGCTCCTCCAGCAAACCGCCGCATCTCTCAATCTCGGCGCAACCCTCGTTTTTGATTCCGTCGATCGCAGCGGCATCGCCGCACGTAAGGCTCGCGTACTCGTCGATGGCATAGAAGCCGATGCGCCGCACGCGCACGATCATGATCACGATCACCCGCATTCGCACGGTCACGGCCCCGGCCATACTCATCAGCACGGCCGCAACCTGCCGGCCATTCGCGAGATCCTCAACCGAGCGCCGATTCCAGCCAATGCTCGCGCGCTCGCGCTTCGCGCCTTCGAGCTTCTCGGCCACGCCGAAGCCGCCATCCACAATGTGCCACTCGATCAGGTACATTTCCACGAAGTCGGCGCCGTCGACGCCATCGTCGACATCACCTGCGCCGCCGTCGGCCTCACGTCGCTCAATGCCGACCGCTGGTATTGTTCGCCCGTAAACGTCGGCAGCGGTTATGTCGATTGCGCGCACGGCCGCTTTCCCGTGCCCGCGCCCGCCACTGCATCGCTCCTCCGCGGCATTCCCACCTACAGCGAAGGTCCGGCGATGGAACTCGTCACGCCCACCGGCGCCGCCATGCTCCGCGCACTCGATTGCGAGTTCTCACGTCCCGCCGCTGTCTTCGAGCACATCGGCTACGGCGCCGGCACGCGCAACCCAGCGCGTTTTCCCAATGTCCTGCGCATCAGCATTGGGGAATCCGTTACCTGCGCGACTGACGACAGCATCGCGCGCGAAACCGTGACTGTCTTGGAGTGTGCCCTCGACGATCTCAGCCCGCAGATTGTCGCGCATGCCACGCAGCTTGCCCTCGAGCACGGTGCACTCGACGCCATGGCCACCTCCGTCATGATGAAGAAGGGCCGCCTCGGCACAGTGATTACCATCCTCTGCCGTCCCGCCGACGCGCCGCGTTTCGAAGAATTGCTCTTCCGCGAGACATCGACCCTCGGCATTCGCACCCGCACCGAGCAGCGCCGCGTTCTCAATCGCGCACACGCAACCGTCGTTACCCCTTACGGAAAAATCCGCATCAAGACCGCCACACTCGACGGGGTGCTCATGCACGCACAGCCCGAATACGAAGACTGCCACGCCCGTGCCATCGAGCATCGCGTTCCGCTCAAGCACGTCTTCAATGAAGCATTACAAGCCTGGCGCCAGTTTCAGGATACTGACAACGTTACAAAAAATCCGGAGGCCGCCATCCGTGAATAGGCACGATGTCCTCGCACTGCTCGAAGCGGTGCGCGCCGGCGCGGTCGCGCCGCAGTCTGCGCTGGAACGCCTCAGCACCATGCCTTACGAGGACGCAGGCTTTGCCCGCATCGATCATCATCGCGGCCTGCGCCTCGGCATCCCCGAGGTCATCTATGCCGAAGGCAAATCGCCCGAGCAGGTCGCCGAGATCTTTGCCCGCACCGCCGCCGCGGGCTCCGACGTCCTCGCTACCCGCGTCAGTGAAGCAGCATGGCAGGCGATCTCCTCGCGCGTGCCCACCGCGGAATTTCATGCCATTGCGCGCGCCGCGACGCTGCGCCAGCCGGCATCCCAGCCAACCCCCGCCGGTACCGTGGCCGTTTTATGCGCCGGTACCAGCGATCTTCCTGTCGCTGAAGAGGCCGCCGTCACCGCAGAATTTCTCGGCGCACCCGTCGAGCGCTACTTCGATGTCGGTGTCGCCGGCCTGCATCGTCTGCTCGCGCATCACGAAAGCCTGCAGCGCTGCGAAGTCGCCATCGTCTGCGCCGGCATGGAAGGCGCACTCCCCAGCGTCGTTGGCGGCCTCGTGCCCGCACCCGTCATCGCTGTGCCTACCAGCGTCGGCTACGGCGCAGCCTTCGGCGGAGTCGCCGCGCTCCTCGGCATGCTCAACTCCTGCTCACCCAACGTCACCGTCGTCAACATCGACAACGGTTTCGGCGCCGCCATCGTAGCCACCCTCATCGCGCGCAAATCCGCCCGCGCCCAAATCATTGCTTCATCCGAAGCGGAAGCCTTGCCAGAGCATCGCTGATCCATACCTCGTCACATTAGCGAGCCTCCAGCACCGCCACGCCATACTTCTCCAGGTCCACACTCGAAGCAGGCGAGCCCTTCAGCAAATCCGTCATCCCCGCCGGCAGGGCAACATGCTTCGACTCGGTCGAGTGATTGATTAGCACCAGCACACGCCGCCCATCGCCAGCGCGCTCACAAACCTCCACACCCTCCGGCACATTCGCCACGAGTGGCGCGACATTCGCATCCTTCAACCACCCGGCGGTCAGCGCAGATAAGGTCGCCGCATCCGGCCAGAACCCCACATACGTAATCCGCCCCTTGCCCACCTGCCGCGTCAGAATTGCCGGTTGTCCATCCAGCCATCCCGCGCTGCCCGCGCTCGTCTTGTATTTCGCAACTACAGCGGTTGCATTATCCAGCGGTTGCAGCAGCTCCGCCCACACATCGCCCTTGCCCTCCGCTCCGCCATCGACCACCGGCGTCGTCGTCACCGGCTGATCCAGCGCATAGAATTCTTCGACGCGCCCGCCCAGCAGGTCCTCCAGCGGCCCCGGCTGCCGATTCGGCCACAGCCCGTCATACTCATTCTTCATTCCGCTGCGCGGCCCCAACACCAGGTGCCCCCCCTGCTTCACATACGCCATCAAGTGCTCCGCTGTCGCCTGCGGCAGCACATTCAACGCCGGCGCCACCACCAGCTTGTAGCGGTTCAAATCCGCCGTCGGCGCGATCACATCCACGCCCTGCGCATCCTCGCGCAGCGGCCGGTAGAACGACACCAGCTCCGCCACCGGATCGAACTTCGCCGCGTGCCGCTGGAAATCAATCGCCCATCGGCTGTCGAAGTCATGCAGCACCGCTACATTCGACACCGGTGTCGTCCGGCTCAGCGCCGAACCCGCCTTCTCAAACTCCGCGCCAATCTGCGCAACCTCCGCATACACCGGCACCGGCTTGCCATCCGGCCCCACCACGGTGCCGTGATACTGCTCCTGCCCATTCAGCGCGCTGCGCCACTGCCAGTACTCCACCGCGTCCGCGCCATGTCCAATGGCCTGCCATGCCAGCTCGCGCACCTGCCCCTTGGCCAACGGGTTGTTGGTCTTTCGCCAGTTCACGAACGCCGGCTCCGTCTCCATCACCCAGAAATTCTTCTGCTTGTAGCCGCGCGTCAAATCGTGCGCCGCGGCATTTGGCGCCCAGTCAAAGACCGGTGTGCTCACGTAGTCATCCCACGCGGCAATGTCCAGCACGCTATGCACCACGTAGCTGTCAAAGCCATCGAACCATCCCATCGTGTTGGTCGTGATGAACTGCCGCGGGTCCGCGTTCGGCCGGATAGCCGAGATCTGATTTACCGAATAGCTCTTCCACGTATCACTGACGAAGTGCCGCCAGTCCAGCAGCAGCGCCGGATTCTCTTCCTTCTCATGCGCCGGTATCTCGTCAAAGTTGTCGTAGGTCTGGCTCCAGTACTGTGTAGTCCACAGCGTGTTCAGCCGGTCGATCGTGCCGTACTTCGCCTTCAGCCACGCATGCCACTGCGCGCGCGCATCGGGATCGAAGGAGTCCTCGCCGTACTCGTTGTCCAATTGCCAGCCCACCACGTTCGGATTGTGCCCATAGCGCTTCGCCATCGCTTCGGCAATGCCATGCGCCAGCTCGCGATACTTCGTGCTCGCAAACGAAAACTGCGCGCGGTTCCCGTGCTCGTCACGGCGGCCATTCTCATCCACCCGCAGAGTCTCTGGATATTTCGTGGTCAGCCACGCGGGAGGCGCCGCGGTCGGCGTGCCCAGCACGATGTACACGTGATGCTTCGCCGCCTCTGCGATTGCATGGTCCAGCCACGCCCACTCGTAGTGGCCCTCCGAGGGCTCCATCGCGCTCCACGCAAATTCCGCAACCCGCGCCAGATGGATGTGCGCCGCCTCCATCGTCCCCAGGTCGCGGTCCACTGTCGCCTCGTCCCACTGCTCCGGATACCACGCCGCGCCCACCAGCAGCGGCGGAGCATCCTTGTATTGCGTCGCCTGCGCGCCAGCCGTCAGCGGTATGACAAGAGCGCTCGAGAGCAGGGCGGAGGTGATTCGTGCAATGCGGACTGCGCTGAGCATCATAAGTATTTCCTCGCAAAATCACTGGTATGTAATCGCTTTCGCTTATAGCTAGCAAAGCCTCCGCTGTCAAAGCGGCGGCCCATGCTTCGTACTTGTCGCAGCAGCGGTCTCGTCCTACGATAGGAGACCCCACCCGGAGACAGAAGCTGCAATGCAAGATCCTGCGCCGCTCGAACGTGATGTGAGCCCTCGCGCGGCACTGTTTCCCGGAGTCGACGGCGTCCTCGCCGGCCGCTTTCACATCGAAACCCGTCTCGGCGCCGGCGGCATGGGCGAGGTCTATCGCGCCCGCGACACCACCCTCCGCCGCCTCGTCGCCATCAAGCGAACCCAGCGCGCCGCCACCGAAGCCGATCGCAAGCGCTTTCTCCACGAAGGCCAGCGCGCCTCCGCCCTCAATCATCCCGGCATCGCCGCCATCTACGACGTCTTCACCGACGGCGGCGAAGCCTACCTCGTCATGGAGTACATCGAGGGCGAAACCCTCCGCGCCCGTCTCACCCGGCCCATCTCGCAATCGGAGTTCCGCCGCATCGCCACGGAATCCGCCGCCGCCCTCGCCGCTGCCCATGACAAAGGCATCCTCCACCGCGACGTCAAGCCGGAAAACATCATGCTCGCCAGCGCCGGCACTCATGCGGACCAGGTCAAGCTGCTCGACTTCGGCCTCGCCCAGCAGGCCGCCGACACGTCCGGGCTGCTCGAAACTGCCACCGCCCTCACCGTCGCCGGCATGCTCGCCGGAACCCCGCAGTACATGTCGCCTGAGGTCCTCAATGGCGAGCTCGCCGACCGCCGCTCCGACATCTTCGCCCTCGGCGTCGTCATGTACGAGATGCTCAGCGGCCGCCATCCCTTCGCCGCCCCCACCCCCACCGCGATGATCGGCCAGGTCCTCCACCAGCCGCCGCGCCCGCTCGACCCCAGCGTTCCCGCGCCACTCGCCACCATCGTCAACCGCGCCCTCGCCAAGTCGCCCGCGGACCGCTACCAGACCGCGCACGAGATCGTGTACGACCTCAACCACACCGACCAGGTCCACTACCCTCCGGTGGCCGCCGTTCCGAGCGTTGCGTCGCCTGCCGCACGTAAATCCCGTTCCCGCACCGGCCTGCTTTACGCCATCATCGGAGTTACCGCCGGGGTCATCATTCCGTTGTCCATACAGTTTCTGCAGAATCGCAGCGCGTCACCTGCAACCACTGCTTCCGCCCCCACCTCTCCAGTCGCCGCAGGAACCCTCGCCGTCCTGCCGCCCAAAGTCGCCGACGCCGCCGACGCCAAACTCGCCACCTTCGGCCGGGGCCTCGCCGAATCGCTCGCCCAGCGTCTCTCCGATCTCAGCGTCAATCACGACGTCGCCGTCCTCTCCGCCCGCCAGCTTCAGGACAAGAAGGCCGTCACCCTCGCCGACGCCTCCCGCGAGCTGGGCGCCACCTCCGCCCTCACCCTCACCCTCACCCGCGAAGGCGACCTCGTCCACGCCTCCTACACCATCAGTCAGCCGGACAAGTCCGCATCGCCGCCAGCCGGGCACGCCGCGCAAGAACGCGTCCTGGCCTCCGGTACCGTCACCGCGCCGGTCAGCGACATGTTCTCCATCGAGAACCAGCTCGCCACCGCCACCGCCACCGCACTCAACATCCCGCTCCGCACCGATGAGCAGCGCGCCCTCGCCGCCCACGGCACCACCTTCCCCGAGGCTTACCAGTACTTCCTCCAGGGCCGAGGCTATCTCCTCGAAGCCTTCACTCCCGAGACCATCAAAAGCGCCCAGATCATGTTCAACGAGGCGCTGCGTATCGACCCCAATTACGGCGCCGCGAAAGCCGGGCTCGGCCAGTCGTTCGTCTACGATTACGAACTCACTCATCGTCCGCAGGCCATCGCAGAGGCGCGCAAGATCTGCGATCAGGCAATCGCGCTCGGGAATGCCGGTGCGGAAGGCCACATGTGCCTCGGTGCGGTTGCGCGCGATACTGGCAATCACGCCGAGGCGGCCACGCAGTTCCAGAAAGCTCTCCAGCTCGAACCGGGCAGTGAGTTAGCCTCGGTCGGCCTGGCCAAAGCCTACGAGCGACTCAATCAATTGGACAAAGCCGAAGCCGTCTATAAACAGGCAATCGCTCTCCGCCCGAACTACTGGCGTGGCTACGATCTACTCGGCGGTTTCTATGCCCGCAACACTGATTACTCCAAGGCGGAAGAGATGTTTCGCACCGCGACCGAGAAAAATCCCCGGAGTTTTCGTTCATTCAGCAACTTAGGAGTCGCTCTGATTTATCAGGGAAAAGATCAAAAGGCCACAACCGCCCTCGAAAATTCGATCGCCCTCCGTCCGACCGCCGATGCGACCGCCAACCTTGGCGTTGCGCTCTTCCGGCTTCGTCGATTCTCCGAAGCCGCCACCGAATTTCGTCGCTCGATACAACTTGAATCAAATGCCTATGACAAATGGGGCTCGCTCGGCGATGCAGAGTATTATGGCGGCCAACGCGCGCAAGCGATGAATGACTATAGGAAAGCCATTGCTCTTGCTTCAGAGCAGCTCAAAACGTCCTCCGATGACGCAACCATTCTCGGCGATCTTGCCAGCTATTACTCCATGCTCGGCGATTCGTCTCAGGCCACCGATCTTCTCAACCGTTCCCTCGCCATCAATCACACCGACAAGGAGCTGATGTTCAACGCAGCCCTTGTCTACAACCAACTACACCAGACGGGGCCCGCACTCGAGTGGCTGGGCAAAGCATTAGCCGCAGGTTACGCACCTTCCGTCGTCGCCAAGGCGGCGGCGCTGGATAACCTGCATGCCAATCCTCGCTATCAGCAACTTATGCAGTCACCACAAACCACGCCTTGAGTTCTGGGCCTTGTGTCAATAGGAGATCGCAATGAGCAAGATCAAATGTGCCGATGGTGGGACAGCGACCGCGGGAGAGACCTTTGAGTTCGAAAACCACGGCGATGAGCCATGCACCCTCGGAGGTTATTCCACCTTCCTCACCGTAGCCACAAATCCGGTCCCCGCTAAAACCGACAACGGTCCGGGGACATCCTCCGCCACAGTTCTGAACGTCGCGGATGGCGACTACGAATACACCGCCAGTTGCCGCAAGAAGCGCGGCAATCCAAAGCTGAGCATTGGATCGAAATAAAATCCGCAAGCCGCACGCAACTTTAGGTCCTGCTAACGAGATCGAAAAGGTTTCTAGGTGACCCATCATGACAGATGAAACTGTAAGTAAACTCGGCTCCCCAATTCCGGAGGACAACGCCGAGTTAGAATCTGCGCCCGAAACGAATCTCAGCGCCGCCGTGCACTCTGGAGAGACCGAATTTCCCCCAGGAGAGGCAAAGCCAATGGCCAATCCGAAATTGTCCATCGGTTCCTAACCCCGACGATAGGATTCGTAGCCGCAAAGCTGATACCCATCCCGGCTTGCGCCGGGATGGGCACTTGACTATGCGCCTACGCTGATCTTGGGATTCGTATCCGGCGTGACCGTCCCACCACCAAAGATGCAAGCAATCGCAACAACCAAAGCAACAATATCCACGTGGCTATCTCCTTTCCAAGAATTAGAAATAAGTGCCACAGAACGGTACATATTTCCCCCCGCGTCAACCGGTAGGAATCATCAGCTGTTTCGATTTAATACCGCAACAGAATCATCTTGTACCGGGTGCCGGTGCCCTACGCTCGGCGTAGGGGGTAAATGAAGATGCGCAAAGCGCCGTCGACTATGTTTCCTTATTTCCCAAATCGAAACCTAACCTGGCACAATCTGCAAAAAACTTGCCGTTTCACCCAATGCGATTCGCTACACTGGAAATAGAAAGAACAAACGCCCGCGAATCATCTCGCGGGCGTTCTCATTGTCCAGCGGTGTCACCGAATCGCGAAAGACTGTGTCATCCCGACCGAAGTGGAGAGCCTGCCGCCTGCCACGAATCCGTGGATACAAATCGGGTGCCCCACATCTCGCGTTTGAGATGTGCGAGGGACGAAGCCGAAGGCTAGGGTCGGGTAGTCAGGATGGACGCGCATCGGGAACTCTGGTGATCGTCACCGCCGCAGTCAGCACCACCAGCACACACCAGAAAGCATCCGCTCCCGCCAGATGCAGCACCTGCATCCACACGGGCGCGCGTAGCAACACATCGAGCCCGCCCAGCAAAAACTGAAATCCCAGCAAACCCGCCAGCCAAAGCCCGAACTTGCGATGCGCATCATCGTGCGGGACAAACACCGCGCGCCACAGCAGCCAGAGAATGAATGCCCCGGCCACCACCGCGCTCACCGGATGCAAAATCCGCAGCCGAATCAGCCATTCCGACGACGCAGAAAAATCCGCGGCAAACGCAGCTTTGAGCGAAGTAGCAGGGAAGAGCGTATCGCCCAATGCCGCCAGCGATCCCGTAATCCCAATCACCATCGCTGCCAGCAAGCCCACAATCGCCGGCACGCGATGTTCGAACCGAACAGCACCGCGAATCGTCGCCGTTCGGCGGCCCACAAAATGCGCCGTCAGCGCCAGCGATCCCAGCAGCACGAGCGTGTTCGAAAGGTGCAGCGCCAGCATCGGCGGCCGCAGCGGCGACGTGCTCGTCGCCGTCAACCCTAGCTTCACCAGTAGCGCCCCCAACAATCCTTCGGTAAAAGTCAGCACCAGCCCGGCAACCGCGAAGCTCCGTGCCAGATGCCCCTTCACCGTCGCACGAAAGACCCACACCAGCAGCAGGATGACCAGCGGCACCTCCGACGGCCCGCTCATCATCCGGTGCGTGTACTCGATCACCGTCGCCAGCTGCGGATGGATCGGGATCACCTGCCCGTTGCAAAGCGGCCAATGGTCTCCGCAACCCGCGCCGGAGCCGGTCGCGCGCACCACCACACCCCACAGCACCACCAGCACGCTATAGACCACCACAAACCACGCATACCGCCGTAGCCACACGCCGCCTACCGCGCTCTCCCCGCTGCCGCTCGCCACCCCAGCCTGTATCGCACCCGTAGCCATCAAAGCTCCACTCTAGATTCTAAGCCGCTCCACCAGGTTCAATCATGTTTGTCATCCCGACCGGAGCGAAGCGCAGTGGAGGGATCTGGATGTTTCCTTCCCGAGGCCGCAAATACCTTCCCATAGGAGTCCGAGTGGTATATGCTTCTCTCCCATAGGACTCCGAGGGGAAACGCTGCACCCGGCGGACGGCGACCAACGGGAGCAGCCACCGCGACTCGCACGTGAGTGCGTCTGCCTGGATGGCAAATCCCCATAGAACTCCGAGGGGTATCAGTCACCAGCATGGCCAATAACCAGCAGCTCGCCAGCGACATGCTCAAGGGCACGCTCGACATGATGATCCTGCGCACGCTCTCCACCGGAGACGCGCACGGCCACACTATCGCCAAGGTTATCGAGCGCACCTCCGAAGACGTCCTCGAAGTCGAGCAAGGTTCGCTCTATCCCGCGTTGCATCGCCTCGAAGATCGCGGCTGGCTCTCCAGCTACTGGGGCGCCAGCGAGAACAACCGCAAAGCCAAGTACTACCGCCTTACCGCCGCCGGCCGCCGGCGCCTCACGCTTGAGGCCAGCCGGTGGCGGCAGATGGCTCGCGCCATCGCTCTCGTGATGGGTGAACACGTAGCCGAAGAAGGTGCCGAATGATGTTCCGCCGTCTTTTCCATCGCCATCGCAGCGACCGTGACCTCACCAGCGAGATCGCTGCGCACATGAACGAGGAGCGCGCCGAGAACATCGCCCGCGGCCTCAGTCCCGAAGAAGCTGCGCGCCGTGCCCGCGTCAAGTTCGGCTCCGAGCGCCGCGTCCACGAAGACCTTTGGCAGCAGAACAGCATCTCGCCCTTCGAAAACCTCACGCGCGATCTCCGCTACACCATCCGCACCCTCGGCCGCACTCCCGGCTTCACCCTCACCGCCATCCTCGTCATGGCGCTGGGCATCGGCGCGACCACGGCGCTCTTCACTGTAGTTCGCTCCGTGCTGCTCAACCCGCTGCCATATCCCAGCTCCTCGCGCCTCGTCTCTTTATATGAAAGCGACACCGTCAGCAACAGCCCCACGCCCTGGGACCCGGTCGCCGGCGGCGTATTCCATGAGTGGCAGCGCGCCACACAGAGCACCGCGCAGATGGCCCTCGTCTCTCCCTGGCAGGGTTACAACGTCTCCGCCAGCGGCGGCCAGTTGCCGGAATCGGTCGACGCCGCCTGGGTCTCCTGGAATCTCTTCCGCGTCCTCGGCGTCGCGCCCGCGCTCGGCCGCGACTTCCTCGCCTCCGACGACAAGCCCTCCGCGCCGGCCACCGCCATCCTCTCCAATTCTTTCTGGAAGCGCCGCTTCGGCGCCGATCCCGCGCATCGTCGGCAAGTCCGTCTATCTCGACGCCAAGCCTTACACCATCATCGGCGTTATGCCCGCGTCCTTCGCCTGGAACTTCAACCCGAAGACCCAGCTCTGGACCGCCGCTGCTCACGAAGCTCCCTGCTCTCATGAATATCTTCGACGATCACGAATTCCTCGTCGTCGCGCGCCTCGCGCCCGGCGCCACCCTCGCTGGTCTCGTCAGCCAGGTCGATACCGTGCAGCGCAACATCAAGCTCGCGCATCCCGCAGCCGCGGTCCACAGCCGCGCCATCGGCCGCTCGCTCCTCGACTCCACGGTCGAAGACTTCAAAACGCCGCTCTACGCACTGCTCGCCGCTACCATCTGCGTCCTGCTCATCGCCTGCCTCAACGTCGCCAACCTGCTCGTCGCCCGCTCCGCCGCACGGCAGAAAGATCTCGCCATCCGCGCTGCGCTCGGCGGCAGCCGCTGGCGTCTCATCCGCGAACACCTCACGGAATCGCTCGTCCTCTCCGTCACCGGCGGCGTCCTCGGCCTGCTGCTCGCCATGGCTGCGCTCGCCTGGCTTGCGCATTCGAAGATTGCGCTCGCCCGCTCCGAGGAAATTCATCTCGATCTCTGGGCACTCGCCTTCGTCATCGGCTATCTCCACCATCACCGGCCTCGTCGCCGGACTCATCCCCTCGCTCGGCCTGCATGCCGGCCAGCTTCTCGAATCGCTGCAAAGCACCTCGCGCTCGCACAGCGGTGGCCGCAGCCGCGCGCAGTTGCGCAAAGCCCTCCTCACTGCGGAAGTCGGCCTCACCGTCGTTCTCCTCCTCGGCGCGGGCCTCCTGCTCAAGAGCTATCAGCAACTCCGCACCCGCGACCTCGGCTGCACCATCGACAATGTCCTCACCTTCGCATGTCGGTCTTCCCGACGTGCACTACAAAGAGCCCACGCAGAAGAATCGCCTTCTTCGAGCAGCTCCTCGCCCGAGTGCGAGCGCTCCCCGGCGTTCAGGCCGCAGGCCTTTCCAGTGCGCTGCCCGGCGAAGGCTGGGGAGGCGACAGTCTCGTCACCATCGTCGAACATCCGCCGCTCCCGAAAGGGCAGGGAATCGATCTCATGCATCGTCGCGTCGATCCCGGCTACTTCGCCGCGCTCCAGATCCCGCTGATGCGCGGCCGCTACTTCCGCAATGACGAGCGCCTCGATCGCACGCGACGTCGTCATCATCAGCGAGTCCACTGCGAAGACAATACTTTTCCCGGGGAAGACCCCATCGGCCGCCATCTGAGTATTGAGTCGAAGCGACCGCAGGCGCGGTCCTACGAAATTGTCGGCGTCGTCGGCGACACGCGATGGATGATCTCGCAACCCGATTCGGCCAACCTACTATCTGCCTCTGCTCGACTGGCGATTCCGGCGGCGCCGGTCTCGCCGTGCGCGGCACCAGCAATGTCGATGTCGAATCGCTAGCCCTTACCCATCCAGAAAATCTTCGGCCAGCTCGACCCCGATCTCCCGTCGCTGACGTCCTCACCATGCGACAGAACATCGGCCGTCGCCACCCTGCAGGACCAGTTCAACTCCATCCTCGTCCTCGCCTTCGCCATCATCGCGCTCGTGCTCGCCGCCGTCGGCCTCTATGGCGTGCTCTCCTATCTCGTCACGCAGCGCACCGGCGAACTCGGCCTCCGCATCGCGCTCGGCGCGCAACGCGCGGAAGTCATACGCCTCACCTTAGCCGACGGCCTCGTACCCGTTGCCATCGGCCTGCTCATCGGCCTCGCAGGCGGCGTAGCCACCGTCCGGCTGCTGCGCGAAATGCTCTACGGTATGAGCCCCTTCGACTGGAGCGTCTTTAGTACAGTCGTCGTCGTTCTCGCCGTCACCGCCGCATGCGCATGCATCCTGCCTGCCTGGCGAGCCAGCCAGCTCGATCCCGCACAGGCTCTCCGCGCGGAGTAGTCGAACCCAGCTCTAACTCCGCAGCAACACCCGCACCCCATAGGGCTCAAGCCGGACCGGCCCCGAAACAGCAGACCGGTCTCGCGCATCCACATACGTGCCCGTAAGAGTGACAGATTGTGGAGTCGACGTGTGATTCAGTACATAGGTCCACGCTTGCTGCCTGGTCCCTTGTTCTGTACGTCGGCTCGTCACCTCCACGCCGGGCGGCGCCTCGACCTGCCGCGGCACACCTGCCGCCGCGATCAACGTCAGCAGCACGCGAGCCAGATCAGCGGGCTCAAGATGCGCACCGAGGTAGATCGCCTTGCCTTTGCCGAAGTTGTTCGACGTGATCGCTGCCTTCCCGGCGTACGATCCACCGGTATAGGTAGCCAGCACTTCGGCCTTTTGTGGCGCAAGAATATCGGCCCATACATGACACTCCGCCTTCGCTCCGGCAAGCGCACCGGTGAATTGCACCGACTGCTTCTCCGAGTAGATCGGTTCATAGTCAACCAGTTCCACGCCCATTACATCGCGCAACAGTCCGGGCAGAGGCGTGGCGACCATGCGGCTGTGCTCGTCCTTCGCTCCCAGTCGAAAGCCGGCAATGAATGTGCCGCCGCCTTCGACGTAGGCGCGGATGCGATCCGCCTGCGCCGCGCTCACGATGTACATCACGGGCGCGCAGACTACCTTGTACCGCGAAAGATCGTGCGTGGCATCCACGATGTCCACTCCGGCATGCGTCGCTGCCATCGCGCCGTACCACGGCACCATCTCGCCTGCATATTTCAGCTTCGGCTGGCCCGGCTGGATCGCCAGCGCCCAGGCAGAGTCATTGTCGTAGCACAGCGCCAGCGCGGCGTCGCAGCGCGCCATCAATGCGTCCCGGCCCAGCGACTTCAGCTCCGCCACCGTCTGCGCAATCTCCTCAAATCCTGGACTATGCGACCGGTCATGCCGCAGCAGGCCATGCCAGTACTCCTCCGCGCCAAAGTTCGCCGTGTCCCAGCGGAAGTAGTTAATCCCCATCGCTCCATGGGCTACCGCCTGGTACGACCACAGGCGCAATTGCCCCGGCTCCGGCTGCGGCGAAAAGATCGGCTGGCCCGCCTTGCCTGATTGCTCCTCCATAATCAGGAATGGCTTGCCGTCCTTCACACTGCGCGAGAAATCGTGGCTGAACGAGATCATCGGTGCCACCATTTCGGCCGGCGCATCGGTTCCTGAATCCGAACCGTTCGCGTACATCGCTGTGAATCCCGGATAGTTGTCCGCAGCGACAAAATCCAGGTCACGGTACAGATCGCGCATATTGATCGTATCGACCAGGCAGACGTTGTTCGTCGTAATGAAATGGCTCGGGCACTCCTTGCGCAGCATCGCAAGTTGCTCGCCCATGAACGACACATTCGCGTAGCTCTGATACCGGTCGTAGTCCAGCGCATGCCCCGGATTCGGCGGCGCGCCGGAAGGCAGCGGGACCGGAATTTGTGCAAAATCCGTGTACGTATTGCTCCAGAAGACGGTACCCCAAGCCTCGTTCAGAGCCGCCAGCATGTGATATCTGTCGCGCAGCCACTGCGCAAAACCCGCACGGCAATACTTGCAATAGCAGCGGCCGGAGCTGCCCAGTGTGAACTCGTTGTCGATCTGCCATCCGATCACGCCCGGAGTCGCGGCGAACTTTCGCGCCATCTCTGTTGCAATCGCGAGCGAAAGCCGCCGGTAGGTAGCGTTCGTCGGGCAGGTGAATCGCCGCGCTCCTGGGCTCAGGGTCTCACCGTGGTCATTCACCATCAGCACTTCGGGATACTTCTCCACCAGCCATGGCGGGGGCGCGGCTGAGGGCGTCCCGAGAATGACGGCGATCCCATGCGCGTGCAGAATCCCGAGCGCCCGTTCCAGCCACGCAAAATCAAAGCGGCCCTCAGATGGCTCCATCAGTCCCCAGGCAAACTCGGCGACGCGCACATTGGTGATGCCCATTGCCGCCATCTGGCGCGCGTCCTCTTCCCACAAATTCTCCGGCGTCTGGTCCGGGTAGTAGTCAGCACCAAAAAGAAGCGGGAGCTGAGCAGGAGAAACGTTTTCCAGTTCCCGCCGAAAAAAAACGTCAGCGCCGCGCGCAACGAACGGGGCCGCCGCCGCCACACTCCCCGTCAAAATAAAACGCCGTCGATCCATTCGCTCGTCCTCCGGCAACCAATATATATGCGCCCCTGGTACGAATCACTGCCGCACAATCCATCGGGCACCCACCCGGAAGGGCCCCTCTGGCAGTGACTCAATGACTATGGGTGCCGGAGCCGCGCACTTTCGTGCTTCGGCGAGCGCGCTTTTCATGCCTCGACAGCTACAGACGGGATGTATGCTGCTTCACGTCAGCTATGCCGCGTCAATGGACTCCCCCTATCGTCGAGATAGCACTCTCGGCAGTGCTGTTCTGCCTTCCGGCGCTATGTTCCGGCCAGACCCAGTCCAGCACCAATTCGCCGCGCTTCGTCGTCTGCGACAAGGGCACCGGCAGCTTTGAAGGCAAGCTGTCGGAGTTCGCGCCCCGCTCTGGCGTGACAGTCTCCGTCCACGCTGCAAAGCGCGAAGGGTTTGCCGTTCGTGGCTGCGAGGCCAGGCTCACCTGGAACCACGGCGAGACGCTCGTAGCTGCTGGGGTCTCGCAGGCTGATATTGATGTCATGGGAGCGGACCTCGGTTTCGGCTTTCCGGTCGTCGCATTCCAGATCAAAGCGAGTGACGGAGACCCCACCGTCAAATACGAGATCTACTCGCTGAACAAGCCGCCCAAGCTACTCAGAACGATAATCGGCCAAGACTATTTCAGCGCCGCCGACACCCGGCTGGATGGAAGCGTGGAGATCTGGACGACCGACTCCGCCGCTGTGAATGGCTTCGACGATCTCCCGCTCAGCTCCTTCGATTCGCCTCCCACTGTTGTCCTGCGATTCGAGGATGGGAAACTCACGGACGTCAGCTCCGAGTTCCGGACTTATTTTGATAAGAAGATCCAAACTCTACGTGCACAGCTCGATGCCCGGCAACTGAGTGATTTCAAGGCGAGCGACGGCAAATTATCCGGCCAGCATCTCTCACCGGGCGGCCGGCCTAGCGGTCTTCTCGCAACCAAAGTCAAGGTGCTCGAAATCGTCTGGGCCTATCTGTACGGCGGCCGCGAACAGGAGGCTTGGGACGCTCTCAATGACATGTGGCCGGCACCCGATGCAGGCCGCGTTCGCATCTCCACCATGAAAGCCATGACACGCGGCCTGCGCACCCAGGTGGACGGCGTCTCTCACCTTACGGCGCCGAGCGGTCCATCAAACCATTCGGTCATCTACGAGCACACAGCATCCTTCGGTGGTTACGGTATGCAGACCACGGAACGTGCGAAGTTCGCCGACGTCGGCCCGCAGCAGATTCTCGTGCGCCTCCCTTCGCCCAACAACCCGGAGCATTGGAACGAAGAGAAGCAGCTGGAACTGGTGATCGATGAAGCGGGGAAGGTCCGGTCCGCCAGGATGCCGGGAGGCGTCATCAAAGACATCTCAGCCGGATTGAGAGACGAGCCCAACAAAGATTGGATCGACGATGCTGCAGGATGGAAATACATTCCTGCCTTCAAAGATGGCCATCCGAAAGCTTTCCGCTCCAAGTTGCACGTCCTTCGGGACCGATAGGGACGCCCTCAACTGCGTTCCCGATTCGGGTGTCCCTTCGGATAGCCCACCGAATGTTGGCAGCTCACATCTCTAAAATCGCTACACTTGAAATAGGGCAACAAAAAGCCTGCTCGGGAAGCGAGCTGCTAACTCTTTTATTGAGACGCATTTAGTTGTAACTCCAATGAACAGACGGAGTTAGCCCGCGGAAGGCTGGTTAAGGCCAATAACATCAGCACCTTACAAGACATCCCCCGCACCGGGAAGGGGCTGGTAGGGTTAGCCGCCGGCCAGTTGCCGCGCCCGCTCCGTCGCCCGCATTACTGCCTTGATCAGGGTCACGCGCAAGCCGCCCTCTTCGAGTTCCAGAAGGCCATCGGCCGTGCAGCCCGCCGGAGTGGTCACCGCGTCCTTCAGCAGCGCCGGATGCTCGCCGGTTTCCAGCACCATGCGTGCAGCGCCATAGGTCGTCTGCGCGGCCAGCAGCGTCGCTGCGTCGCGTGGCAGACCAACTTTCACGCCGGCCTCAGCCAGCGCTTCGAGGATGATGTAGATGTACGCCGGTCCCGAGCCGGAGAGCCCGGTCACCGCATCCAGGTGTTTCTCATCCACCTGCACCGTGCGCCCAACGCTCTCAAACAGCGATGCCGCCAGTTGCAGATGCTGCAGCGTCGCATAACGGCCGCCGGATAGCGCTGTCATTCCGGCGCCCAGCATCGCCGGCGTATTCGGCATCGCCCGCACCACCGGCATGCCCAGTAGCTCGGTCGCGTCCTCAATCGCCTTGGTTTTCACTGAAGCGGCAAAGGAGATGATCACTTTCTCCGGCGTCAGCACTGGCTTGATCTGCCGCACCACATCGATGACCGTGAACGGCTTGACCCCGATGAAGATCAGATCCGCATCGCGCGCGGCCGCTGCGTTGTTCGTTGTGACCGGAACCTTCAGCCGTTCCGCCAGCGCTGCTGCGCGGTTCTCATGCTGCACGGTCGCGGTGATCTGCTCGGGCGCCAAACGCCCGCTGCGGATCAGACCCTCGATCAGGATCGAGCCCATCTTGCCCGCGCCCAGCATTGCGACGCGCTTGTCGATCTTGTCAATGCGGCCAGCATCGCCTGCTGAATCGATGCGATTGTTCGTGTCTGTGGTTCGTTGTGAAGAGGACTGCGTTCGGTCCGTCATCTATCTACTGTGCCTTGCCTGCCTGCTGCGATGCAATCCAGGCATTCACGCGCTGCTCCACAACGTCCAGCGGCAGTGCGCCGGAATCGAGGATCGTGTCATGAAATCCGCGGATGTCGAACTTCGGCCCCAGCGCCTGCTGCGCCTTCGCCCTCAGCTCCAGGAACCTGAGCTGACCGATCTTGTAGCCCAGCGCCTGCGAGGGAATTGCTATGTAACGATCCACTTCCGCCTGCACATCGGTCTCGGCAACCGATGAGTGCGCGTGGAAATAGTCCACCATCTGCTGGCGATTCCAGTGCTCGGAGTGCACGCCGGTATCGACAACCAACCGGATCGCGCGCCAGATGTCGCCCTCCAGCCGCCCGTAGTCGCTGTACGGATCGGTGTAGAAGCCCACGTCCTTGCCCAGGCGCTCGGCATATAGTCCCCAGCCCTCGGTATACGCGGTGTAGTAGTTGTGCTTCCGGAACTCCGGAATCCCGGTCAGCTCCTGCGCGATGGAGATCTGCAGGTGATGCCCCGGCAGCCCCTCGTGGTAGGCGATGTCTTCCGGCATCGTCAGAGAACGCTGTGCGTAGTTGTAGGTGTTCACGAAGAAGACGCCCGGCCGCTTGCCGTCTGGCGTACCGTGCTGGTAATACGCCGGCGCCTGGTTCTTGGCCATGTAGTCAGGGACCGGCTGTATTTCAAGCCGAGCCTTCGGCAGCCGCCCGAAGAGTTGCGGCAGCTTTGGCTTCATGCCGTCCAGGTAGCCGCGGTAGACCGCGATCAACGCCTCGGGCGAAGTCGGATGCAGCTTCGGATTGTTGGGGATCGATGCGCGCAGAGCCTGGAGATCCGCGAAGCCAAGCTTCTTGGCGATCGCCAACATCTGCGCCTCGTCTTCGGCCACCTGCTGCTCGCCGATATTGTGGATCTGCTCCGGCGTCAGGTCGGTCGTGGTGCTCTGCCGCACCAGGAACTTGTAATAGGCGTCCCCATCAGGCAGCGACCAGATGCCCGGCTCGGTCCGTCCGTGCGGAATGTACTGCGCCGAGAGGAATCGCCCAAAACGCGCATAGGCCGGCAGTACCTGCGTCGCGATCGCCTTCAGCACCTGCTGCCGAATCTCCGCCTGCTGCGCCGGCTGAACCGAGGCAGGGAACTTCTTCAGCGGAAGTGCGAACGGCGAGTCTTCCGGCTTCTGCTGGGCGAGCGTGTTGGCTTGGACGAGCGCCTTCTCCAGAAGGTATTTCGGAGGCACTCGGTTATCGTCCATCCCGGTCATCATGCCGTCGGTGATCTGCGCGAAGGCTGTCGGAACTTTGCCTAGACGGGTGATGTAGTGGTCGTAGTCTTCCGCGTTATCGAAGCTTAGCTGCGGCACCAATTGCGGCAGCTCCAGATGCAGGCCGCGGAACTGACTGATAGGCATCTCCCATGGCTTGAAGCGTGCCTCTTCCTGCTCTTCCACGAGATTGCGCACCAGCAGGTCCTTGCTCAACTGCTCCTGCGCAGGGAGCCCTGTCGTATCGATCGTGCCCAGCCGGTCCAGGAAGGCGCGGTCATGTTCCAGATGCGTGTTGTATCCGGCAACCGAGTAGTCGCTGAGCTGGTCGTCGTAGCGCTTGTCTCCCAGTGTCGAGGCGAGCTCCGGCGAATCCTTAAGCTGCTGCTCCCAGTAATCGGAGAAAACCGTGTTCAGCGCCTTCTCGCGCTGCGCCGGTGTAGAGGACGTTGTGGAAGCGGAGGGCGGTTGCGGCAGTGTCTGCGGCAGGGCCGCTGCGGCTGCGAACAGGCAGGCGATTAGAAGCATGAAACAGGTCCTCGATTGGTATCCGTCAACGATACCTTGCGAGGACCGATGTGCGGAATTCTGCGCTGGTTGAGAGTGACTAACTGTGCGTTTTGGTGTGTGGATTCCGGACGCGCGTAGACTGCACGTCGGAGTCGATGACACCGTCGCGGATGTGCACGATGCGGTGCGCGAACTCGGCAATGTCTGGCTCGTGCGTGACAAGGACGATGGTGTTGCCGCGCGCATGCAACTCGTCAAACAACGCCATGATTTCATCGCCGGTCTTGGAGTCCAGGTTTCCGGTCGGCTCGTCGGCCAGAATGATCGATGGACGATTGATAAGCGCACGCGCAATCGCTACACGCTGACGTTGTCCACCGGAGAGCTCATTCGGTTTGTGGTTCATGCGCTCTTCGAGATTTACCGCACGCAGAGCAGCCTTCGCCCGCTCGATCCGCTCCTGCGACGGCGTGCCGTTGTAGATCAATGGCAGCTCAACATTATGCAGCGCGGTGGCGCGCGCCAGCAGGTTGAAGGTCTGGAAGACGAACCCGATCTCGCGATTGCGGATGCGCGCCAGCTCGTCATCATTCAGGTCGCTGACGCGATGTCCGTTCAACGTATAGCTGCCCTGGCTCGGCGAGTCGAGGCATCCGATCAGGTTCATCAGGGTCGATTTGCCGGAACCCGACGGGCCCATGATGGCGACGTATTCGTTGTGCTGGATGCGCAGGCTTACGCCGCGCAGCGCGTGCACCTGCTGCTCGGAGCCCATGTCGTATGTCTTCCACAGATCCTCGACAACAATGACGTCGCCCCGAGGCGGCATGGTCGTGGTGGTCGTTTCTGTGGCTGTCACTGTTTCAGCCGCCATCTGGATTCCCTCCCGGGGCTCCCTCTTAGTTGCACACGCATGCTCGGAAACCTGCGTTATGTAGTGGACGCGCCAGCAGCTACGGCGTTGGCGTCAATCGGCTTCACCAACGCACCGCTTTTCAGTTCGCGCAGGGTCTTGTAGGAGCCGGTGACGATCTCATCGCCCGCCTTCAGTCCGCTGGTCACCTCAATATCCGTCGTTCCGGTTATTCCTGTGCTCACCGGGACGAAGTGCGCCTTCAGCTTTCTGCCGTCGTGCTGCAACACGAAGACACCCTGCACCTGTGGTTCCTTACTGACGACCGCGGCGTCAACCTTCTTGACCTTGCCCTCATCGACCGTCTCTCCCGGCCGTCGCATGGTCAGGGCCTGAATCGGAATCGATAGCACATCTTTCTTCTCGTCAGTCAGGATTTTGGCGGCGGCGGAGAGCCCAGGACGCAGATCGTCGGTCGGATTATCCAGCGTGACGACAACCTTGAAGTCCTTGGCCTCTTCCGTTCCGGTCGTGCTCTGGCTGGTGGCGATGCCGGTCGAGCGCAGGATCGCCTGGTCGCCCACGGTTGTCACGTGGCCCTTGAAGACCTTCCCCGGCAAAGCATCGATTGTGATGTCCGCGGTCTGGCCGTTTTTCACATTTACGATGTCCGTCTCGTCCACCTTTACCTCTGCGGTCACCACGGACATGTCCGCGATCGTCATCAGGGTGCTGCCTTCCGCGTTCTGGATTCCGATGACGACGGTCTCGCCTTCACGTACAGGTAGGTTGGTTACGATGCCATCGAATGGCGCCACTGCCACCGTACGGTTCAACACGTCCTTAAAGCGTCGCAGTGCTGCTGTGGCCTGGTCGATACGTCCGGACGCGGACTGGGTTTGTGCGCGCGCCTGCACCACCGCGGCCTGGGTCTGCGCTACGGCCGCGACCGCTACGTCATAGGCCGCCTTGCGCGTGTCATAGTCCGACTTGGGGATGAGGTTATCCGCGTAAAGTGACTGGCCGCGCTTCCAATCCAACTCCTTCTGCTCGAGCGTAGCCTTCGCGCTGACCAAGTTGGCCTGTGCGGTCTTCTCGGCAGCGACGTAGGAGTTCATGTCCGTCCTGGAGGATTGGATGGTGGCCTGCTGCGTCGCGACGTCCGCCGCAGGCTGCACATTCTCCATGGTGGCGAGAACTTGTCCGCGCTTTACATGATCCCCCTCCTTCACATAGAGGTGCGTGATCCGCCCGATCGTCTCAGCCCCGACGTTGGCGTAGACCTTCGGCTTGATCTGTCCGGTGCCGCTCACCTGAGAAAGGATGTCCTCCCGAACCGCCTTGCCCGTGACAACTTTTGCGTAGCCCGATTGAGCGCGGGCCACTACCATTCCCACTACCACCAGCAACACAACCACGGCAGCCAACCCGAACCACAAGAGGCGTTTGCGTTTCATCTGTGGTGACCCACTCCTCGTCAATTGGACAAAGTCTTCGAAACAAGTAGATAAAGTTACGATTCCCGGTGGCGAATGGTTCCATTAAGCGGGAAGCGCGCAGGAACTGCAGCGCAACCCAGCAGCGCATTCGGTTCAGCCGGAGAAGTGCGCTCCAATGATACCAAGACCGTATCCGGCGTGATTTCCCGGCCAGCCACCGACCCGGGGTGACTTTTTCTGCTCGATCGGTTGTTCTTGCCCCTCGCGGACCAATAGAATAACGGCACTGATTAGGAGTCCACTGGAACCATATGTATTCGGTTCATCATCGCGTTATCTGCTCCCTTGCCTTGGCCGTATCCACCCTCTTTCTCCCCTCATTGCATGGTCAGCAGTCCTCACCCACGGAGGGAAGCAGCAACGTCGAACAGCCGGCCCAGGATCCGCTCGATCGCCCGCTCAACGACAAGGAGAAGTTCAAACAGCAAAAGGAACTAAGGCAGGAGCTGAAGGGACCCTACAAGAAGTGGCTGGATGAGGATGTGCGCTGGATCATCACCGACCAGGAGATGAAGGCGTTCAAAAGCCTCTCGAATGACGAGGAGCGGGAAGCGTTCATTGAGAACTTCTGGCTGCGCCGCAATCCGAATCCCGATTCTCCCGAAAACGAATTCAAAGAGGAACACTACCGCCGGATTGCTTATGCCAACGAGCATTTCGCCGCGGGCAAGCCGGGTTGGAAGACCGATCGCGGTCATATCTACATTGCCTATGGCAAGCCGGACAGCATCGACTCCCATCCTGCCGGCGGTAGCTACGAACGGCCCATGGATGAGGGCGGTGGCGAGACGTCGACCTTTCCCTTTGAGACTTGGCATTACCGCTATATCGAGGGTATTGGCGACAACATCGACATCGAATTCGTGGATACGTGCCAGTGCGGCGACTATCACATGACGATCGATCGTTCCGAGAAGGACGCACTACTGCACGTGCCCGGCGCAGGTTTGACCATGTTCGAGCAGATGGGGCAGGCGAAGAAGGCCGACCGCTTCAACGGTGGGCTTGAGAATCTTGGCACCGGTCCTCTTTCGGGGATGAATTCGACCAAAGAGTTTGATCGCCTCGAGCAATTCGCAAAGTTGCAGTCGGCGCCACAGATCAAGTTCAAGGATCTTGAGGCGTTCATGACGGAGCACAAGGTGCTGACCGGACCGGTCTTTCCATTCGATGTCCGTACCGATTACGTAAAAGTGACAGAAGACACGGTATTGGTGCCGATTACCTTACAGATCAAGAACAAGGACATCACCTTCAGCACCAAGGATGGCGTTTCGAAAGGGGTAGTGAATATCCTCGGCCGGGTGACCACAATTACCGGCCGTGTCGCGCAGACGTTTGAGGATACGGTGGAGGTCGAGGAGCCGAGCGAACTGATGGCGAAGACGCTGGAGACTTCGCAGGTCTACTGGAAGGCGCTGCCGCTGCGCCCGGGTCGTTACCGCGTCGATATCGCGATCAAGGACGTGAACAATCCAGACCACGTCGGGGTCTGGGCTCAAGGTGTCGTGGTCCCGAAGTATGACGATGAGACTTTACAGACCTCGTCACTGATTCTGGCTGACAAGATGCAACGTGTGCCGTCTAAGCAGATTGGGACCGGTCCATTCATCCTGGGGAACACCTTCGTCCGTCCTCGGGTCATGGACAATGCGGCGACTCCGGCCAGCTTTCATCGCAATCAAAGCCTGAATTTCTGGATGCAGGTCTACAACCTGGGCATCGATGACAAGAGCAAGCAGAACAACGCGAAGCTTCAGTATGAGATCGTCGACCTGGACAGCAATAAGACCGTTCTCGACAGCTCGGAGGACAGCAAGTCGATCTCTCCGAACGCGGACCAGGTGACGGTGGAGCATACCGTTCCCCTGGCAAGCCTGATGCCGGGGAAGTACAAGGTAACCATCACGGTGAATGACGGGGTTACGAAGCAGCAAATAGCCGAATCGGCCCCCTTCACGGTAGACTAAGGGCATGATCTACCGGGGCTTCCCCGGGTGACGGTGCGGCCCCGAATTGCGGATAAGGTGGCAGCGACTTCGAAGTGAGACAGCAGTTTGTCCAAATCGCTTGCTCGATTCTGGCCTCCGCCGCACTGGCCACGCCAGCGCTGGCGCAGAGTGAGACGGCCTCCGTCTCGGGAATTGTCCGGGACCGCCACGGCGCCCCGCAAATCGATGCGCTGATTCAGCTCATGCGTGCAGATTCCTCGGTCATAGCGGTCGCTCACACCGATGCGCGCGGTGTCTTTCTACTAGAGGACCTGCTTCCAGGCGTCTATCAGCTCAAAGCGTCGGAAGAGTCATTCATGCCATCCCTGAGGGAGAATCTGCGGGTGATGGCGCACCACAAGACAGTCGCCAATGTGACGCTAAGCACGCTTTTCGATGCAGTACAGTGGCTGCCGGCACAGCGCCGCTCGGCCGACGAGCCGACCGACGACTGGAAGTGGACGCTGCGGTCGGAGACCAATCGTCCCGTGCTTCGCTTCTCCGACGAGGGTCCTGTGATGGTGTCGGAGGGTAACGGTCCTGTCCAGAGCCGCGCTCGCGTTGTCACCAGCGGGGGACTACGCGACTTTGGCGACGGCGGACTGCGCCACGGCATGGAATATGAAGGCACGGGGAGCAAAGGGGAACACACCCTGTTGCGAACCTCCCTGAACGTCACAGATGGTCTGCAGGCCGGCTACATGGCCGCGTATGAAAATGAGATCGGGGCGGGACGCGTGGTGCGAACGGTCGCCGCCTATACAGACATGCCCGACCTTACCGGCGGTCCATACGGCGGCGGGCGCTATCAGGCTGCGACTCTGCGCACTGCCGAAACCACGGAACTCACTCCCATCCTGCGCACTGAGATCGGCAATGAGCTTCTCGCCATGCGGCTCGTGGGCGCGCAGGGCGGAACAGAGGTCGTCGGCCGCCCGTTCGGTTCCCTCATCCTGCATTTCGGCGATACCACACTCGCGTATCGTGTCTCCACTTCCCGAACTGCGCAGGATGCATCCGCGCTTGCGGATGATGAGACTCTACTTCCTGCCGTTGCGCAGCGGGCAGGGAATGCGACTCTCGAACATGGCCTCCATCAGGAGATTCGCCTACGCCGCAAGTCAGAACATGGCGCCGTTGTACAAATCTCCGCATTTCATGACCGTACGGTCAATCCGCTGGTCCAGGGCAGTGGTTCCATCAGCGATACCGATGCTGCAGCGGGTGATCTCTTAGTCGATCCCGTTTCTGGAGTGTTCCGCACTGCGGGGAATACCTTCGCTGGCTATGGATTTTCTGCGGGAACCACTATCCCGATTGGAGAGGCCATTGCGATCTCAGCAGAGATCGAAGCCGGGTCCGCGCTCGAAGATCCGTACGTCAACTCGGTGCTGGCATCCGAGGAACGATCCATCGAACAGATGCTGTCGGGTCTGCGTCCGACGTTCACACCCGCGGTCACCGTAGCCGCTGAGGGGAGCCTGCACAAGACGCAGACATCCTGGCGCACATCGTATCGATGGCAACCGACGAGCACGGTCACCACGGTAAATTCTTATGCATCGCCCGCCAGCGACGCATACCTGAGTCTGCTGCTGCGCCAACCAATTCGTGTCGGCCGTATTTTCCCCAAGGGGACACAGGCTGTCGTGGATATGCGCAATCTGCTCGCGCAGGGATATTGCCCGTTCGTGACACCGGATGGCAGCACGCTCTTTTTCGCACAGGCCGACCGTTCCATATCGGGCGGCGTTGCCTTCACCTTCTAATCATGAGCGTGGTATAAAAAGAAAGCGGCGAACCACTTCTCGCCTCTTCTGCACTACCTCTATCCCCTTGGACGCGTAGCTCAACTGGCAGAGCATTCGACTCTTAATCGACAGGTTGTAGGTTCGATTCCTACCGCGTCCACCATACACATTCCCTGCGCTCGGCCCTTTGACAAGAATTTGTTTGGGTCCATCGGGATACTTGCCTTCGGCGAAACTCGGTCCTGCTTTAGCGAACTTTCGTGGCCCCGGCAGGCTTCGGGCCTTGAGTACATCCTTCCCCCCGTTTCAACAGTCTTAGGAATCGACAAGGGGTTCGATTTTTATGCTGATGCAGTTTTGCTGTTCTCTTGCCCAATCTGCCTTATTCGGCCTGCTCCTTTGGGGGCCAATCTCTGGAGCACAGACGTCAAGGGTTCCTCCGCGAATCGCAGGTCCAGTTGATGAGCTATCTCTGACCACATTGCGGGGAAATGTCCCCGCTGCTGCGCAACCGCAATATGATCGCGGCGAGGCCGCGGGAACCACGCAGCTCAATCAGATAAGGATCGTGCTGGCGCGATCCGCCAGTCAGCAGCAGGCCCTCGATCGATTCGAGCAGGAGCTGCAGGAAAAATCATCGCCGAACTATCATCGGTGGTTAACTCCCGATCAGTTTGGCAAACTTTACGGGCCGTCCGATTCCGATATCGCCGCTATTGTGGCGTGGCTCCAGTCGCACGGATTAACGCTCGAATCCGTCTCTCCCGGACGTACCAACATCGCCTTCTCGGGAACAGTGAGCGAGCTGGAAGAGGCACTCCACACCTCCATCCACTCCTATGAAAAGAATGGCGAGCGGTTTTATTCCAACACCACAGATCCTCAGATCCCCTCCGCGCTCGCGCCGGTGATCCGAGGAATCGCCGATCTCAATACTCTTCGCCCCAAGCCTCTTCATGTTCGTGCGAGGTCTGGCCGATTGAACCCCCTAACCGGACGGCTCGAAGCATCCGCTAGCGCCGAAGCCAATCAAGCGGGATCCAATTTTGCGCTCACGGGCAATCTGTTTCTCGTGCCGGGCGACGCCGCCACCATCTATGACACGCCCAATTCCACTTTCAATGCGAATTACAGCTCTGCTACCAAGTACGACGGAACAGGGGTCACGATCGGCATTGGGGGTGGTGACCTCATCAGTGCGAAGACGATCCAGAACTATCGTTCCAATTTCCTTGGCGACACGACCGCACCCACCATCACCAATGTTGATGGAATCAGCAGCAGCCTGACCGCTGTCGAACCATATCTAGATGTAGAGATCGCAGCTGCGTTGGCGCCGGGAGCGAAGATCCATTACTACGCTGCCCAGAATCTCGATGCCTCCATTGAGCGAGCGCTCACTGACAACGCGGTCGATATCTTCAGCTTCAGCTACGGAGAGTGTGAGAAGGGTAATACGACGTCAGGAAACGCCCTCATCAACAGCTACTGGGAGCAGGCTGCCACTCAAGGTATCTCTGTCACCGTGGGCAGCGGCGACAGCGGTTCAGCAGGTTGCGACCCTTTCGAAGCGAGCGATGGGTCCGAAACACCACAGGCCATGGATGGGTTTGCGGTGAACGGATTCGCCTCTAGCCCCTATGACATCGCCGTGGGAGGCACGGACTTCGATCAACTGAATCAAAACTTCTCCGGATATGCTGCAGCTAGTGGCACCGCGAAAACTTTTTACCGTAGAGCGCTCAAGTACATTCCGGAGACGACCTGGAACGACTCGACACAATATAACAATGACCTCGCGCAGAATCAGCCGTTGGGTGCGGTTGGATTATCCCCTGATCCTCCGAACATCATTGCGGGCGGCGGCGGTCCGAGCAACTGCTCCACTATGAGTGCGACTACCGGGACATGCGTGTCGGGTTACAGCAAACCTGTCTGGCAGCGCGGGGTGGGCGTACCTGCGGACGGGGTGCGCGATCTGCCAGACGTGGCAATGATGGCGGGCAATGGCTTTTACGGTGCGACTTGGCTGGTGTGCGACGTTACGGAAGATTGCACCGTGCAGTCGGACGGTAGTTTCAGCTTTGAAGGCTACGGTGGCACCTCCGCAGCCGCGCCGGCGTTCGCGGGAATACTGGCTCTGGTCGAGCAAAGCAGTGGCGGTCGACTGGGGCAAGCTGCCAAGCAGATCTACGACCTCTATAACGGCAGTCACGCCCCTGCGATCTTTCACGACGTAACACAGGGCAATAACTCAGTGTCGTGCACGCAAGGGAGCCCAAATTGCGCTAAGGACACAGCGGGATATTTTTTCGAGAGCGGGTACAACGCGGCGGCCGGCTATGACCTGGCCGCAGGCTTGGGGAGCGTCGATGCCGCGCAACTGATCAACTACTGGTCGACAGCCACTTCAGGCGCTACGTCAACCGTCACTGTAACTCCGACTCCGGCTTCGATTACCGTGGTCCAAAGCCTGTCGGTAACTGTGACGGTGGCAGGTTCCGGGAATCTGGCGGTGCCGAGCGGCACCGTCACTCTGAGTGGTGGTGGTTACACATCGTCCGCCGAGAATTTATCGAACGGCACTTATACCTTCACCATTCCGCCTAACAGTCTTTCAGTGGGTACAGATACGCTGACTGTGACTTATAGCGGTGACACGAATTATTCATCGTCCACGGGCACGACAACCGTAGTCGTAACCGCGGTCGCCCCGGCTACTTTCACTTTATCCGCCACCAGCCCGGCCGCGATTGCGGCGGGAACGTCGGCAACATCTGTTGTGACCGTCAATGGCAGCAACGGATACACGGGCGCCGTGACGTTGACCTGTGCGCTGACTTCTTCGCCGGCTGGCGCAACCAATCTGCCCACCTGCTCCGCTGCTGGCTCCTCAGTCTCCTTGAATTCCACGGTGACGATGGGAACTGCCTCCGTCTTAGTCAGCACGACCGCTGCTACTTCAGGCGCCTTGCGGCGGGCGAGTTTAGGTGACTCGAAATGGTTCAGGGCGGCAGGTGGATCTGCGCTTTTGGCCCTGTTGATCTTCTTCGTCCCGGGCCACACCCGGAAGTGGAGAAATATGCTGGCCGCGTGCGCGCTGGTGTTCGCCATCGGCTTCGGATCGATCGGCTGCGGTTCATCCTCATCCGGCAACACTGGAACCACCGGCACGAGTGGCGGTGGTGGAACCCCGTCGAAGACAATGCCCACGGTCACAGTGTCGCCGGCGAACAGTTCAATCGTGGTCAGCAGTCCTATGTCTGTTGCATTGGCGGTAAGCGGTTCCGGGACCATCGTTCCGAGTGGGACCATTACGCTTGCGAGCGGAAGTTACACCTCGGCCGCCGCCAATTTAATAAGCGGCACTGCCAACGTAACGATTCCCGCCAGCACCCTACCCATTGGACAGGACACCTTGACAGCTTCTTATTCCGGAGACAGCAACTACAGCGCAGCCACGGGCATGGCAACGCTCACAGTGACAAGCCCAACTCCCAGTGGAGGCACGACACCTGGCACGTATACGTTTACGGTGACGGGTACGGGTAACGATTCCGCGCGGACATCGGCGACGACTACCTTCACGCTCATCTTGAGTTGAGCAGCACCGGAAGCCAGTTGACCGACGGGTTATGCCGTGCGTGCATGCTCTCCGTCGTTTTTGCTGTCCAGGAAAATCAATCGTAGGTATCCGGCAAGATTATGCCGTTACGCGGATAGCATAATTGGTCGTAGGAATCAATCCCTCAGCTGTCGATAAAATAAAGCTGCTTCCCAGCTCAAAATTCTCACTCTTTCAGGGTTTCGTTGGTAAGATGCATGGCGGCTCCCAATTCGAAAGGCCGATGCAACTTTCACTCTTACAAACTCATCGAGAGGTTTTGGACCTATCTCCTGCTGTCCTTGAGCTGGCTCGGAGTGTCGTACCTCAGTACGACCTGACCAACCTGCCCGAGTATTTTCTTGCCCGGATGGCCCATTCGTCGCGACCGAGCGTAATCCTCTGCCATGAAGAGGGCAAACTTGTAGGCGTGATGTATCTGAAGGAACGGCAAATCTGTGGCGTTCAGACGGGCTGGTGTTTTGGAGGAGATGAAACGGGACGTGGATTAGTCACAGCGAGTCCGGAACGGGAATCTGAAGTGATCACACGTTCCTGCCAATTCCTCCTTGGTCGAGGTATGCATGCTCTACGATTGCGGTGGCGTTGTCTCGACGGGGCGATGCCAACATCAGGGATCATGGGTTCGGGCTTGCAGGTGGCCAGTACCACGGAAGATCAGCCAGATGGGGACAGGCTGGAGCTCCCGGGCAACTACGAAGAATTTCTTGCTGGCCTAGGGTCCCATACGAGACGGAATCTCCGGTATTACCGCCGCAAAGCCGAAGCGGAAGGTATATGTTTTGTCCCCGATATTGATGTAGACGAATACGAGCGCGCCGTTGAAGCTTTGAAGAAAATCGCTGATTTTCCGCACGATCTGGTACGCCAGGAACGCGATCGGCGATTCTTCCAGATCCATGGTGAGCCTCTGTTGATGGGTCTTCGGGGGCGGGATGGGAGATTCGTCTCGATTCTCGCAGCGGTTCGGTTCGAGAAGTGCCTCCATATTTTAAGTCAGCTAAATGATCAGTCACTTCGCCGTCTTAGCATTTCTATCGTCTTGCGATCGTATCTGCTCGAAGAAGCCATCGCGCGCGGCCTGACTGCAATCCACTTCGTCAATGGTTCGTCTCCCATGCTGGGGCGATACTGCCAGCCATTCTCCGTGCAGACAATCTTGATCGACCAACGCCGCTCCCTTTTTCACCCCTTCAAGGCGGTAGGGGCACGCTTGCTTCGAAATCATCAGAGCGGAAAGGAATTGCTCCCGGTACGTGCGCGAAAAGTCCTAGGGAGTTATTTCGCAGAGCGCTGATCCTGCACATCAAGGTCCGTCATCTCTCCGGCTATTGCGCGCGCCATTTTCACCAGACGAGTTTGCGGAGTGTGCCTTCAAGAGAGATCCCGTAGATAGCCGGCGGGCGAATTCGTGAATACTCACAGTCACTATGGATCCCCAGGAATGACCATCGCCGGGGCGCGGTCTCGGAGCGAGTGGCTGCCTCGAAGTTCCCCTTGCGTTAGCGCCGCTCCTCATTTTTGATGCCCTCCAATATCGAACCACACTTGAAATCGATACGCTCAGGCCCAGTCGCGATCTCTGCCATTGATCGCAATGTTGTTAGGCAAGATTTATATCTAACGATTCGTCATTACAGGGAATGGCAAGAATAATCTACACGCATCGAGGGCATTCACCATTGCGATGAACACCGCGTTTCCGGGGCCGTGGATGCGGCCGCGACGTAACATACGGCTTTTGCAGTCCGATTTATTCATCTGCATCTTTTGGGTGATATAGTTTCGTTTATATCTACAGCACACTATCTCAAAAGGTAAGTGATTACGACTTACCAAAGATAAGTACAAGGGCCAACGGGCTGGACTCGTCAGGATAGCTGACGAGCCCGGTCGTGGCCGTGATCTCTTTAAGTGCTACACCTCCCCCGTTCATCGGACAATTTTTGTCTGCAGGGGATTGTCTGCAATGGCTCTCTCTTCCTCAGTACTGTGTGCCGAGCGAAGGAGACTTGTCAGTGCTAGATGTTCTGTCGAAGGCCAAGAGCCTGATCCGTTTCGATTGCCCCCGCTCGGGTTCCGCGCGACTCTCTTCGAGTACTTCTTCCGCAACCTGGGTTGTGTGTTTGTTGCTTGCAGTCCTGCATTTGACTGGCTGCGGGATTACCTATAACACTCTTCCGCTGACGATTAGTCCGAGTTCCGTATCGTTCGGCAGCGTGCCGGTTGGGACGACGCAGGCAACAGCAGTCACTCTCAAAAACCCAGGATTTTCGCCCGTAACATTAAGCGGGATGCAGGCAGCTGACCCTGCGTTTCATTTGGCGTCTGACCAAATGAATGCCACCATCCCTGGAGGCGGCACAGCCACCCTTAAAGTCACCTTTGCTCCGACGGAGGTTAAGAGCTACAGCTCTCAGATAACAGTCGTGAGCGGGGGTAAACAAAGCGCGTTCTCTGTCTCTGGCAACGGGCAGCAAACCAGTCCCACTTCGCCGGCAGCAGCCACTCCTGCATTGCAGGTAAGCGCTTCAACGCTCCAATTCGGCAGCGTGCCTATCGGCGGAGACGCACAGCAAAATCTGACATTGACCTCAAGTGGAAATGCTCCGCTCGAAATCAGCGCTCTCAATGCAGCAGGTGCTGACTTCGCCGCGCAAATCCCTTCGTTGCCCCTTACATTGCAGCCTGGTCAGACTTTGACGCTGCCTGTGCAGTTCGGTCCCAAGATCTCTGGTGCGGAGACCGGGCAACTCGTTATTGCAAGCAATGCAGTTGCAACGCCGTCAGCGACGGTCGCTCTGATGGGCAACGGGACGGCTTCGACTCCTCCCCCTCCGTCTTCGGGAACTCCTGCCCTTACCTTGAGCAGCGCCGCAGTTGACTTTGGTTCGGTAACCGTTGGCTCGCAAATCTCCCGCTCGGTGACGTTGACTTCGAGCGGTACCGCAGCGGTCGTGGTGCAGTCTCTGTCGGCAGGCGGCGATGGATTTTCGGTTGGACAGTTGTCGTTGCCGCTGACCCTCGCGCCAGGTCAGCAGGTCGCACTGCCTCTCACCTTTGCGCCCTCGAATCCTGGTGTCGACCAGGGCCAGATCACTCTTGTAGACAATGCGACTGGCAGTCCCAACGCCATTACTCTCACCGGAACCGGAACGGCGTCAACGGGAACGACGTCCGCCTCACTTTCGGTTCCAACGGATGTCGACTTCGGAGACATTACCACCGGCTCTGCCGGTTCCAGAACTATCACGTTGGTGTCGGACGGAACAGCTCCTGTCACCGTGAACTCGATCACCGTGGCAGGAGCTTCGTTCTCTGGTTCTCCCCAAGTCCTTCCTCAGGTCCTGCAACCGAATCAGCAGATGTCTTTGAAATTGAAATTCGATCCGACGGCAGAAGGCGATGCCACCGGTACGGTCACAGTGTCCAGCAATGCCACCAGCAGTCCCACGAAAGTGGTGAAGGTTCACGGAAAGGGTGTTCCGGTCAGCGTACCTTCACTCTCGGCGAGTGCCAGCAGCCTCAGCTTCGGGAAGGTGCCGCTGGGCGCAACGGCGACGAAAAGCATAACCATTAAATCGACAGGGACGGCACCCGCCACGATCACGTCGGCAAGCATTACGGGCTCCAGTTATACGGCAACCTACGCCGGTGTAGCGGTGCAGAACCTTTCCGCGCCTATCACGCTCCAGCCAGGACAGCAGGTCACCTTCAGTGTGGCTTTTGACCCTACAACGACGAATACGGCCAATGGACAGCTGAGTTTCGCCACAGATGCCGGGTCGCCGGTAAACGTGTCGCTGACCGGAATCGGAGTGCAAGACACTTCACCGGCCCTGACGGCAAGCGCTCCAAGCCTGGATTTCGGCAATGTGCAGATGGGTTCCAAGGCGGTGCTGCAGCTTACCCTGACTTCCTCCGGCACAGCGCCGGTTACGATTTCATCAAGCACGATCGCTGGACAGGGTTTTCAGATTTCATCAGTCGCATATCCGCCTGGAATCAACAGTTGGCCGGCCACGCTGAATCCAGGTCAGCAAGTGGTTCTGTCCATCACCTTTGCTCCCGACTCGGCGAACTCCTTTACCGGCGATTTGGCACTGGCCAGTAACGCCAATGGCGGAACGGCGAACATTTCACTGAGTGGAACGGGCGACGCTGTTCCCACGCCGAATCTGACACTTTCGGCCACATCGATCAGCTTTGGCCAGACTCAGATCGGGTCCAAAGTCCCGCGCACTCTCACCCTGACATCCACGGGCAATGCGCCGTTGAGCATCAGTACAATCACCGTGTCGGGCGCTGCATTCAGCCTGGGCGCCGTGTCCCTGCCGGCAACCTTGCAGCCGAATCAGCAGTTGACATTGACCGTTACCTTTGACCCGACGGCCGAAGGTTCTGATGCTGGAACGCTTACCGTAACGAGCAATGATGCGTCAGGCCCGGCGACTGTTTCACTGGGCGGCTCAGGCGTAACAGCTCCAGCACCGCAACTGGCCGTCGGCCCTGCCGCTGTAAACTTCGGAAACGTACCGCTCAACATTGCATCGACGCAATCTGTCACTCTGACCTCCACGGGTACGGCACCAGTAACAATCAATGCGGCGACAGTGAGCGGGTTGCCATTCAGTGTGTCCGGCGCAACCCTCCCGGTTACGCTGAACCCCAATCAGTCGGTGACGCTCAAGGTACAGTTCGATCCAACCGCCACCGGCACGGCGACAGGGCAGCTGACCGTTAACAGCAATTCAAGCAGCGGAGCCACGACGAATATCCAACTTACGGGTACCGGTACAACGTCGACCGTCCCACAACTGACAGTCAGCATGGCGTCGCTGTCCTTCGGCAATGTCGCTGTGAACTCCAGTTCGACGCTTCCGCTGACTCTGACATCATCGGGTACGGCTCCGCTGACGATAAGCGCGGCGACCCTGAGTGGCACGGGCTTCGGCGATTCGGGCGCGAGCTTCCCGGTAACGCTCGAATCCGAATCAGTCTGTGACGCTCCAGGTGAAATTCAATCCAACAACGGCGGGCGCGGTGAACCGGGCAATTGACAATCACCAGCAATTCATCGACCGGCACGACTACGTGGTCCAGCTGAGCGGTACGGGTACTGCGGTGACCACACCACAATTGCTCTTCAGTTCTACGACTCTGTCATTTGGCAATGTGCCGGTTGGTTCAACCGGGACCCTTTCGCTGACCTTGACCTCATCGGGGGCATCGCCGGTCACAATCAGCTCTGCAGTCCTGCAGGGAACAGGTTTTAGCGATTCCGGTGCAAGCTTCCCGGTGACGTTGAATCCGAACCAATCGGTAACTCTCAAATTGCAGTTCGATCCAACCGCAACTGGCGCAGCGACAGGAACGTTGACGGTCAGCAGCAACTCGAGCACCGGAGGTACGACACAGGTGACGCTAAGCGGCACCGGTACTTCCGTGCCACATGAAATCGACCTGACCTGGGATGCGCCCAGCAGCTCGCCTGATCCGGTTGCCGGTTATAACGTCTATCGATCCACAGATGGTGGTGGGTCATTCACGAAGCTGAATTCGTCGCTCGATAGCCAGGCGGCTTATACCGACAGCGCAGTTCAAAGTGGCACGACCTACACTTACGAAATCAAGAGTGTGGATGCGAACGGTGTGGAAAGTACACCTTCCAATGAAATCAGTCTCACTGTTCCCTAGAATTGAGATCTGCTGCGCTGATGCCGGGTTGGTTGCTTGAGCCGATGGCAGATCTGGATGGCTGGCTTGCGGGCCAGCCATTTGCGTGTTCGGCCCGAGGATTGAGTCGGGTAATCCCCCACAGTGCCGCCCTTCGCACTCGGACCGCGATAGATAGCACCGTACGAAGCTATCCGCAGCTAAGGAAAGGGATCATTGAGGCGCCTTTTTGCACGCTCCTCGTGAAGCAATAGATGTCATGGCATCTATTAACCACTTCGTTACATATCAAAAGTGCGATATTCATTGCGGGGAACCGATTCGGGCGCTTGCGGGCTGTAAATTGGCCCAGGAAGTGGCCGACACCTGTATGCAACGGACCAGATCCGTCGTCGAAAATACTTGCCAGATTGGTATAGACGATTTACTCGAGCGCTATCGATGTTCATGCTACCTTCATGTTACTGGAGGAGAACTATAGTGTTAGGCAGGGGCACTGGGCGTCACACAACCATAGTACCGATGGAGACTTGCCTTCCCCGAGGAATCCCTTATCCTTAGGCACGTACTGAGAGCATTGAATTTTAAGCGGCTTTTTGATGACCGTCTGATATGGAGAGCGAGTAGGCTGGTTCTGATTCAATCGGAGCCGTGCGTTTAGTCAAAGTAGTCAAAAGATCTTAGTTTTTTTTGTTTCATTTTGCCGTGGATCGTTGGTGAGGTCGTGCGAATGCATAGGTTTGACCTTCTGGACAGCCCTCCTTCAGATTTGAAGGATATGCGTTCCCATTCCTTCCCCCAGACAAAACTAAAGCTTACAAACCGGAAGAATAGGAATGTCGCAGAACATTCACCGGAGTCGTCGCTGAATTTGTTTGAAACGGATTAGAACTCAAGGTCACCACCACTCTTAGGGCGGATTGTCGATCGTTCAGTGGTTTTCCGATTCCCTTGATTTCAAAGCCGACATAATTGCTGTTCAGATCAATAGGAAAAAAGCTGGGCTGTGACCCACAGGGCGAAGCTTTGCTTTGATGTGCCGTTGTCTACCTCCCGATCCTAGTGAGTGAAGAGGAACAAAGATGTTCGACCCGCAGGCAGTCGACGGTTTGAGCGGCCCAGGTTCGGACTGGTGGGCAATCTACACGCGTCACCAGCACGAGCGAGTTGTCGCGGACATGCTCTCCGCGAAAGGCTTTGAGATTTTCCTGCCGGCTTACGATTCAATTCGGCGCTGGAAGGATCGACAAAAGATACTCTCTCTGCCTTTATTTCCCTGCTATGTATTTGTAAAGGGGGCCTTCAATCGCAGAGTTCAGGTAGTTAGTACGCCTGGCGTACATATGATTCTGAGCCATGGTGAGCGGGCAGCGGTTATTCCTGAGAACGAGATCGCAGCTATTCGCCAAACGCTTGAGGGTCATTTCCGCGTGGAGCCTCATCCGTTTCTGCGATGCGGAGAGCGCGTACGAGTGACGCGAGGATCTCTGCAAGGGGTGGAAGGCATCTTGGTGAGAAAAAAGAGTCAGTTCCGACTGGTGCTTTCAGTGGACATGCTGGCAAAGTCCGTGGCCGTCGAAATCGATGCTACGGACGTGGAGTCAGCTTGCGAGCCAGTTGATAGTGGAAGAGCCTTCAGCATGCGTTGTGTCTCCGTGCCGAGCGGCGCGGGCTTGGCCAGGCAGCCGTTTGGCGTGAACTGAAATCGAGGAGCTGGCGACGGAGTGGTAATGAAGAGAAATCTAAATCTCGTAAACTGTACCGGGTTTTTTCTGATTGCGCTCGCCGCGGTGTGCTCTCTCGCGCTGCCCGCGCCGGCCCTTCAGACCGCTTCAGCGGAAGGATCTAGTACCGACACGCCCACAGCCACCAAGCCTCACGATGCGGCATACGTGATCGGGAGCAGCGATGTGCTGGCGATCACAGTGTGGAAGGAGCCAGAGATTTCGCGATCGATTCCGGTACGGCCGGACGGAAAGATTTCTCTGCCGCTGGTCGGGGAGCTTCAGGCCGCTGGACGAACGCCCTTGCAATTGGAGCAGGACATTTCCGGGAAGCTGAAAGCGTACATCACCAACCCGGACGTTAACGTCATGGTCCAGCAGATCAACAGCGCAAAATTCAATGTGCTTGGCCGAGTGGCGAAGCCCGGCTCTTTTCCCTTAGCCAGTACGACCACCGTGCTGGATGCCATTGCGACTGCCGGAGGTTTCCAGGACTTCGCGAAAGAGAAGGGGATTTATATTCTCCGTGCGGCTCCCGGAGGGAGTCAGACGCGGCTTCCTTTCAACTACAAGGACGTCATCAAGGGCAAGCATCCTGAGCAGAACATGAAGCTGCAACCGGGCGACACCATAGTTGTGCCTTAAGAGCTCATATGATGACGCGAATTCTGAGATTGGCCCTCTTCGTGGCGCTTTTGCTTGAGTACCGGGTTGCGCTTAGGGCACAAGTGACCTCGGCGGGTACAGGCTCGATGGTAAAGCCGCCACCGGTGAGCGGGCAGTCCTATCGAGTTGAAGGTGAGATGGAAGAGCGATCCAACTATCTCAAGGGCGGCATTAGTGCCGGGGTGGGTTACATCGACAACTTATCGCCGGGTTCCACCACACCGCAAGTCGGAGAGACCACCATCAACCTTCAGCCGACGATTCAGTTCGATACGAAATCTGGGCGGCAGCATACGTCGGCGCTTTACAGCCCTAATTTCACCTTCTACGAGCCGACTACCTCCCTAAACGAGGCCGACCACTTTGCCTCATTGACTTTTCAATACCGGCTCAGTCCACGACTTAATTTCGATGTGAGCGATTTGTTGGTGAGAAGCTCGACCGGATTCAACCAGATTGGGAATGGTGGTATTTCCGGGTCGGCGCAGACACCTGGGGTTATCGTACCGTTTGGATCGCGGTTTTCCAACGATGCGAGCGGCGGGCTCTCATACCAGTTCAGTCCGCACGGGATGATCGGCGGCTCAGGAAATGTAGGCAAACTGAATTATTCCGGATCTTCTCAGACAGCCGGGCTATATAACTCCGACTCGCGCGGCGGTAGCGGCTTCTACAATCACCGACTCTCTGCGTCGCAGTATCTCGGTGCAATCTACTCATATGAGCAGTCGATCGCAAATTCCCCGGTCGGGCAATACGAAACTCAGACGCATACAATTGATGGGTTTTATACGATCTATCTGACGGAAGCCTTTTCGCTCTCCGTCGCCGGCGGTCCGCAGCATTACGTCGGACAGCTGACGCCTTCTCCGGCGACGCGAGCGTGGACACCCGCTGTTGCGGCCAGCACGGGATGGCAAGGCCGCCACACGAGCTTCGCTGCTAACTTCTCCCGGACCGTTACCGGAGGCGGAGGGCTGGTGGGAGCGTTCAATTCCAGAAGCGCCGGCGCGAAGGCCAGTTGGCAGTTTTCCCGGTTATGGAATGCAGGACTGGATGTCAATTACTGGATCAGCAAAAATGCTATCCCCATACCCGGAGTGACCAGTCCCGGGGGACATACTTTTGTGACGTCGCTGTCACTTGCCCGCACAACTTCCGCCCACACGAGAGCAGCAATCAGATATGACCGTATCCAGAACCGTTACGGCGGGATTTCGTCGATAGCCACCAACCCCAGCAGTGACCGCATCATGCTGTCATTTACCTGGCAGTTCGAACGACCCATCGGCAGGTAGTTATGTCAGAAGACTTTCAAGCGCAGGAAGCACAACCGATCGATCTCAGCCGTTATGTCGACCTGGTTCGCCGGCGACACGTTCAGTTCCTGATCCCCCTATTCGCAGGCTGGCTTTTAGTATGGGGATCGACGTGGTTTCTGCAGGCGCGATATGTATCGAGTACATTGATCCTGGTCGAAGAGCCGACTATGCCGAAGAACTACGTCACGCCGAACGTCAACGACGATCTGCAAAGCCGGCTGCAGAGCATTTCGCAGCAGATTCTCAGTCGCACCCGTCTTCTTCTGATCATCAATGATCAAAATCTCTATAACCAAAAGAAGGATCGGTCGCTTTCGCCAGACGACAAAGTCGACTTAATGCGTAAGGACATCGAGATCGAGCTGGTGCGTGACCGGGATCAGGCGATTACGGCCTTCCGAATTAACTATACGGGAACGAGCCCAGTGATCGCGCAGGAGGTCACGAGCAAGCTCACAAATTTGTTTATTGATGAAAATGTCAAAGTGCGTCAGCAGTTGTCGCAAGACACGACGCAGTTTATCCAAACACAGCTTGAAGCTGCCCGTCAGAGCCTTGCTGCGCAGGAAGCGAAGATCCGCAACTTCCAAGCGCTCCATGAGGGAGAGTTGCCGACGCAGCAATCCTCGAATCTCCAGATTCTCAGCGGATTGCAAGCGCAGTATCAGAATGAACAGCAGGCTCTGAATACTGCAAAGCAGCAGCGAATTTATTTTCAAAGCCTGATCGATCAGTATCACGCATTGCAAGGGAACGCGAGTACTGCCGACGGGCCGAACGGCCTGCCCGCGGTGGATCAACAATTGGAAAAAATGCGCGGCCAGCTAACCGAACTCAGCTCGCACTACACAGATAGTTATCCAGACGTGCAGCAATTAAAAAGTCAGATTGCAAAGACAGAGAAGATTCGAAGCAACCTCATTGCCGAGCTCAAGCGCGGTGCGGGCAAGCAGGATTCCAGCGCCGCCGCGGCTCACGAAACAATCGATCCCACGCAAAGTGCCCAGGTGATGCAACTCCAGGGCCAACTCCATTCCACCCAGCTTGAAATTACGAATCGCGAACACGCGATGGCCGACCTGAACGCGAGAATTGGGGAATACCAGAGGCGGCTGAATCAGGAGCCAGCAAGTGAGCAGCAACTGGCAGACCTGACACGCGGCTATGAACAGTCGAAGGCCAATTACGATGACCTCCTGAAGAAGGGGAATGAGTCCCGCATGGCAACCAGCATGGAGCAGTTGCAGCAGGGCGAGCGGTTCACCATATTGGACCCACCGAGCCTTCCCCTGAAGCCGGCATTTCCGAACCGACTCAAAATGTGTGGTATGGGCTTTGTTGCCGGCACGATTCTGGGGGCGCTTGTGGTCGGCATTCTGGAGTTTTTGGACGACCGGTTGCACAGCGACAAGGACATTAAGAAGCTTTTGCCGGCCTCGGTTATTTCCGAGGTTCCCGAGATACTTACCGTGAAGGACAAATATCGGAACTCCCGGAAGATTATCTTCGGCTGGGCGATGACGGCGGTGGTGCTCATCTGCATTCTGGCCGGCTCCGCTTTCAGTTATTTGCATAGTTAGCTCATAACTCTCATGTACAAAGCCTATTTCGGTCTCACGCGCAATCCATTCGACCTGGTGCCCGATCCGACCTGTTTTGTCTCTACCAGGCGGCACAACGAAGCGCTGGCGTCGCTTTACTATGGAGTGCGCTGGCACAAAGGATTCATTGTCGTGACCGGGGAAGTTGGCACCGGGAAAACCCTTCTGCTGCGCTGTCTTCTGCGTCTGCTGCGGGCAAGCAAAGATGTTGCATATGCTTATCTGTTCAACAGCCGGCTCGCCCCGACTGAGTTCCTTCAATACATTGTTGCTGATTTTGGTCTTCCTTCTGCAGGGAAGAACAAAAGCGAGCTGCTGTTCCAGCTTGGCCAATTTCTGATAGCGAGAGGCGCAAAGAAGCTTACGACGGTGCTTATCATCGATGAGGCGCACCATCTCTCAGAGGATATTCTGGAGGAGGTGCGTCTGCTCTCGAATCTGGAGACTACGGACGAGAAGCTGCTGCAGATTGTCCTGGTGGGTCAGCCGGAACTCGACGAAAAGCTCGATTCCATCGAACTTCGCCAGCTAAAGCAGAGGATTGCGCTTCGCGCTCATCTGGGTTCCCTCGATGCGGAAGAGACGCAGGAATATATCCAACGGCGGTTACAGATCGCGGGTGCGGACCCGCAGCGCAAGGAGATTTTTTCTGCCGAGGCGATCGCTGCAATTTTCCGTCATTCGCGAGGCTTACCCCGCCTGATCAACTCGATCAGTGAGAATGCCCTGATTGCGGCATATGCGCAGCAGCTTCCTGTCGTGCCTGCAGAAATCATAGACAATGTCGCGAGGGAGTTCCGGCTGGATGTCGTGGAGTTGCCGGTCAAAAACCGGATCGGCAATGAGAATCTTCAGCGCACGGCGAGCATCCGGCAGGATGTGGTTGCCACTCTGCAAAGGCCTGCGAACGGCACTCATATAGGCAGGGTCATTGGTGTCGAGGCAAAAAAACCATGAGTCATATATTCGATGCATTGCAGCGATCGGAGGCGGAACGCTCCGGCACCGCTGCGTCGCCCCTCTCGACGATCACGGAACTGCTGGAGCGGGCCGAACGCGGTGTGAGCTCACAATCGGATGCTGCGCAGGAGCTCGAGCGGCTTACCGCTGCGAACTCATTGGAGGGCGAAAGGGATCATCTTCCGGGTAAGCCTCTGTATGCGTCGAGGGTTGCAGTTCTACCTGACGCCGTTCCAGCGGCGGGAGATGAGAATGCGGAAGTTCTTGAGGAGTGCCAGACGCTCCACTTGTCTCTCACCCCTCAGAACCGGCTGGTCGCCATTTCAGATGGCGACAGTCCAGCTGCAGAGGCGTTTCGCCTGCTGAGCGTGCGGCTGCGGCATCTTCGCAGGGACCGGAATCTCAGGAAGCTGCTGATTACCAGCACCATTCCGCAGGAGGGCAAAAGTACGGTATCTGCCAACCTTGCATGCGCCCTCGCTTCCTCCACGCGACGGAGGACATTATTGCTGGAAGGCGATGTGCGCAGGCCATCCTTATCGAAGGTATTCGGTTTGGGACATCATCCGGGGCTTTGCGAATGGTTGGAAGGCGGCCGCAGTTTGGCGTCGTGCATTTATCGTCTCGAACCCGGCGGCATTTGGCTTTTCCCGGCCGGCAATGCCCCAGCCAATCCTCTGGAGCTGCTCGAATCGGCGAAGCTGCCCGCATTGATTGAAGAATTATCGGCCTCGTTTGACTGGGTCATTATCGACTCGCCTCCGGTTTTGCCGCTGGCGGACACCAGCATCTGGACCCGCATGGCAGATGGTATCGTGCTCGTCGCGCGTCAGGGAACCACGCAGAAGCACCACCTGCAACGGGGACTCGAAGCGTTGGAATCAAAGAAGGTGATTGGCGTGGTGCTGAATTCATCCAAGAATTCATCTGATAACGAATACTATTCGTACCGCCGTCCAACAGAAGATAAAGCCGCGGACTGACCCAGGTTGCTCGCATTGTCCGTGGAGGATTGGCACTCTGGACTCCAACTACGGCCGGCGAGAAATCACTGGCTTTCTGAACCAGACATTCGAAAAAGCTAACTGCTCCCCAACACACAGATGCGGTCACTCCAAGACACGCTTGCATCTGGTGACGACGACACACTTGGAATTGCGGAGAGAGGAGTAATCGGTGACTCTGCTACGTGTTGAAGACGTTCCCCATACTACCGACCCATTGTTCGACTCTATTTCGACAGAGGAGCGCGTCATCTTGAACGAAGAAGGATTCAAGAGGATGATTGCGATTGAACGCAAGCGAACCGAGCGTTCTAGAGAGCCTTTCCTGCTCATGCTTGTGGAGGGAGGGAACTCGCAGCGCGCTGAAAAACATAGTACGCCGCTCGATAGAATCTCATCCGCGATGTTGTCCTCGACCCGCGAGACGGACGTAGTCGGCTGGTACAAGGACCGAATGACAGTCGGTGTAATGTTTACCGGTCTAGCGACCGATGACAGAAATGTTGTCCTCAGCACAATCCTAAGCAGGGTCAGCGGCGCTTTGCGGGATGAACTGACATCGGAGCAGTTTAGTCGGATCAGCCTCTCATTCCACTTCTTTCCTGATCAGTGGGATCATGAGAACTCTGGCCGGCCCAGCAATCCCGTCCTATATCCCGACCTGTTCAGCTCGAACCATGAAAAACAGTCGTTGTTGGTCATCAAGCGCGCGATGGATATTGTGGGAAGTGCTCTGATGGTAGTTCTCTGCGCGCCCTTGCTGCTAATGATCGCGATCGCGGTGAAGCTGTCCTCCAATGGGCCCGTGTTGTTCAAGCAGCACCGGGTTGGACAGTATGGCCGCCGCTTCACATTCCTAAAATTCCGGTCGATGTCCGTGAATAACGATCCGAGCACTCACAGGGAATATGTAACGAAATTGATCGCTGGTGAAGCGGAACGCATCCAGGCGAGCGGCGATGGCCGAGGCGTTTACAAGCTGGCGAATGATAAGCGGATTACCCGCGTGGGAATGTTTCTGCGGAAGACCAGCTTGGATGAGCTGCCGCAATTCTTGAATGTCCTTAAAGGTGACATGTCGCTGGTCGGTCCGCGTCCTCCGATTCCGTACGAGCTAGCGGCCTATCAAACATGGCATCGCCGCCGGGTTCTCGAAGTGAAGCCAGGGATCACGGGGCTGTGGCAGGTCACCGGACGAAGCCGGGTGAAATTCGACGATATGGTGCGTCTGGATCTGCGCTACGCCACCTCCTGGTCTCCGTGGCTCGACTTGAAAATTCTTCTGCGGACACCGGGTGCTGTCGTTAAGGGTGCGTACTGAGCCTGGCTCGATCATCCGATGGCCTTTGTCTTCTGACCTGCAGTTCTCTGTTTCCCTCTTGGATTGCTAAGCCTGCGTCCTTGCTGCGCCCAATCACAGAACGTTCGGAAAGCGTGGTGACAGCCTCGTGAACTTTGGCGTTATAGGTTATGGCTACTGGGGTCCGAACATTGTCCGGAATCTCGACGGGCTAGATGGGTCCCAGGTCTTAGCCATTGCAGAGAAGAGTCCGGCAGCTCGCAAGCGCGCGCAAAAGGCATATCCCGGGATCATCGTCACACCGGATGCATCGGATGTGATGCAATCCCCAGACATCGACGCGGTGGCTGTGATCACGCCGGTATGGACACATTATGAGTTGGCGAAGGCTGCACTAGAAAACGGCAAGCATGTCTTTGTCGAAAAGCCGTTCACCAGTAATACGGAGCAGGGCGAAAAACTGATCGAGCTTGCACGGCGCAAGAACCTCACGATCATGGTGGACCATACATTTCTTTTCACCGGCGCAGTGAGAAAGATATCGCAGCTTGTGGAGGAAGGAGCGCTGGGCAAGCTCTATTATTACGATTCGACGCGCGTGAATCTGGGATTATTCCAGCACGACATCAATGTGCTCTGGGATCTCGCGCCGCACGATCTGTCGATCATGGACTACCTCATCAAGACGCGTCCTGAGGCCATCGTTACGACCGGACAGAAGCACCTGAACTCCCACGAAGATGTGGCGTACATGACCGTCTATTTCCCGGAGAAGGTCATCGCACACATCAATGTGAACTGGCTGTCCCCGGTGAAGGTACGCACCACGCTTATCGGCGGTGAAAAGCGCATGGTGGTCTGGAACGACCTCGAAGCGGACGAGAAGATCAAGATATACGACAGGGGCGTCAACATCACGAACCGCGAAGGCGTGTACGAACTGCTGGTCAGTTATCGCTCCGGTGATATGTGGTCTCCCCAAATCGAGCAGATCGAGGCATTGCGTCATGAACTGACTTATTTCGTCGAATGTATCTCGAATGGCACGGAGCCAATCAATGACGGCTGCGCCGGCCTGCGTGTCGTGAAAATGCTGGAGGCGGCGAGCGAATCGCTTTCCAAGCGGGGAGCTCTTGTCTATCTATGAACGAGTTCCAGTGCGTCGCTGAGGACGTGAAGCTCGGTATCAATGTCCGGCTGTCGAAGTTCATCAACTTGTACGGATGCCAGATCGGGGACGAAACAAAGATCGGCGCGTTCGTAGAAATTCAGAAAAACGCCAGAGTCGGCAATCACTGCAAGATCTCCAGTCATACCTTTATCTGTGAGGGAGTGACCATCGAAGACGATGTGTTCATTGGACACGGTGTGACTTTTGTGAATGACGTTTATCCGCGGGCCACGACCACGGACGGAAGCCTCCAGACTGAGACCGACTGGCGCGTTGAGCCGACTGTCGTCCGAAGAGGCGCCTCTATTGGTTCAGGTGCCACTATCCTCTGCAACCTCAGTGTTGGTGAGAACGCAATCGTTGGGGCCGGCAGTATGGTCACCAAAGACGTCCCCGCCAACTCCGATCGTGGCCGGAAATCCGGCGAGGGTTCTGCGATTTTTACAACCGACCATGGAGGGTCAAAATGCACGCCCCTGAACCTATTCCATTCCTTGATCTAGTGGCTCCGCATGTGGAACTGGAGGAGGAACTGACGGCGGTCTTCCACCGCACCCTCAACACCGCCACATTCATCGGCGGTCCGATGGTGGAGGAGTTCGAGGATGACTTTGCCGAGTTCTGCGGCGTCCGCCATGCGGTGGCCGTCAGCAGTGGAACCGATGCACTGCGCTTCGCCATCATGGCAGCCGGTGTTCAGCCCAAGGACGTCGTCATCACAGTACCGCATACGTTCATTGCGACCACGGAAGCGATTTCCCAATCGGGCGCGATTCCAGAGTTTGTCGACATCGATGAGCAGACCTACAACATGTCCGCGGAGAAGCTCCGGCAATTCGTCGATGAGCAGTGCACGCGCGATCGTGGTGGCAGCCTGATCAGCCGTCGCCATGGCCGGCCCGTGACCGCCGTGGTGCCGGTCCACCTCTATGGGCAGATGGTCGATATGGATGCCATCCTGCAGATTGCCGAAGAAAACAACCTCGTTGTGCTGGAAGATGCCTGCCAGGCTCATGGTGCGGAGTATTTCTCACGCCGGTTCAATCGCTGGACCACGGCTGGTTCGATGGGTGTGGCGGGAGCCTTCAGCTTCTATCCGGGAAAGAACCTGGGCGCGTGCGGCGAGGCGGGCGCTGTAACTACGAATGACTCCGAAGTCGCCGCCACGATCAAAATGTTGCGGGATCATGGTCAGGTGCGAAAGTACTACCACAATATCGAGGGTTACAATGGGCGGCTCGACGCAATTCAAGCTGGCCTGTTACTTGTGAAGCTGCGCCACCTGGCAAAATGGAATGCGCAACGGCGCGAGCACGCCGCCGAATACAAGCGTCTGCTCTCAGGCAATCTGGCGGTGACGTGCCCCTACGAACCTTCCTGGTCTCGCGCCGTCCATCACCTCTTCGTGATTCGTACCGGAGACCGCGATGGGATGATCTCCCATTTGAACGCCGCAGGCATCAGCACCGGCATCCATTATCCGGTGCCTCTGCACCTGCAGCAGGCGTATGCCACGTTCGGTTATAAGCCGTGGGATTTTCCTGCCACCGAGCGCGCCGCCGCTGAGATTGTCTCGCTGCCGATGTTCCCACAACTCACCGCAGAGCAGCAGTTGCGTGTTGCCAAGGAGATCGGCCAATTCGTATCCAGTCCTCACCGCGCGCACCCGGAATCGGAGATGGATCTTACCGGGTCCGCTGCGCAAATCGCGTAATATTGGACCCCCGCCGCCCATGCCCATGAACCTGCCTTACGTCCTGATCACGCCGGCGCGGAACGAAGCGCAGCACATTGAACTCACGCTTCGCTCGATGGTCGCCCAGACGCTGAAGCCGTTGAAGTGGGTCATCGTTAGCGATGGGTCCACGGACGGCACCGATGACATTGTGCGCAGGTACACAGAGTCGCACGCCTGGATCGATTTGTTAAGGATGCCCGAGCGCCGGGAAAGACATTTCGCGGGAAAGGTTCACGCATTTCAGGCTGGCTACTCGCATCTGGCGGCGCTCGAGTTTGACGTGGTCGGAAACCTCGACGGCGATGTGTCATTTGGACCGAACCATTTCAAATATCTGATTGAGCAAATGGCCGAGAACTCCGCACTTGGAGTTGCCGGTGCGCCATTCCGTGAGGGCACCTTTCAATACGACTACCGATTCAGCAACATCGAAAATGTCTGGGGCGGTTGCCAACTGTTTCGCCGCAAATGCTTTGAAGATATCGGTGGCTACACGCCCCTTAAGGGCGGCTGTATTGACCATGTTGCAGTAACATCCGCGCGTCTACACGGCTGGGAGACTCGTACCTTTACCGAATCGGTTTGCCTGCACCATCGGCAGATGGGCACGGCTCTGAACAGTGGTATCAAAGCGCGGTTCAAGCTTGGGGTGAAGGACTATTCAGTGGGGAATCATCCGCTGTGGCAGTTGGCCCGTACCTTTTATCAGATCACGAAACCTCCGCTGCTTATCGGCGGCCTGGCTATGGGATGGGGCTATGCCTGGTCCCTGATGAAGCGAGAGAAGCCAGTTGTGCCGAAGGAGCTTGTGGCATTCGTTCGACAGGAACAGATGCAACGACTCCAGAAATTCATTCTGCAGAAAAGATGGAGACGAAGCGCAGGAATAACACCGAACCATCGTGTTCCTGCAAGTGGAATTGAACGCGTCGATTCCACGGATCAATCAGTCCGAATCGGCTGATCGCCGTCTCTCAGGGACAGGAACCATCATTCGAATGGCATCGCTCTGAATCGACAGAGATTTGTTACTCGTATGACCTGTGCCATCTCCTTCCTATCGCCTCACGATTCGGAGTCCTCTCATATGAACCCTTTCGGAATCAAGATTCAGGGAAAGCTCGTCCGGATCGCCCGAATCGACGGAGACAAATTTAAATTCGTCGATGATGCCAACGCCACGATTGAATACCTGCGTCAGCATGATTCACGACCTGACATCTTCACGTTCATGGAGAGGTTACCTGCTAACTCTCCTCGATTCAGCTACCCAATGGAGTGGGACAATCTAGCGGTCCTTACTATCTCTTCTTTCGACCACTGGTGGAACGAAACGATAGGCTTCAAGGCGCGGAACAAGGCAAAACAGGCAGCCAAGAAAGGTGTGGTCGTTCGGGAAGTTCCATTTGATGACGACCTCGTCCGCGGTATCTGGGAAATCTATAACGAGTCACCCGTGCGGCAGGGGCGGCGCTTCCCCCATTACGGGCGGTCGATCGATAGCGTTCGTCAGGTCAGCCGAACCTTTCCTGAGTCCAGCGTGTTTATCGGCGCGTTTCTGGATGAAAAACTGATCGGGTTTATCAAGCTGGTTTGGGACGACAGCAGGACGCAGGCCGGGATATTGCACATCATTTCCTTAATTCAGCATCGGGATAAAGCGCCGACCAATGCACTTGTCGCACAGGCTGTGCGTTCTTGCGCCGACCGCAATATCCCCTACTTGGTATATTCAAACTTTTCCTACGGAAAGAAAGAGCGCAGCGGGCTGAGTGACTTCAAAGAGCGGAACGGATTCGAACGGATTCAGTTAGCGCGTTACTATGTCCCACTGACCCTGGTTGGGCGAATCGCACTTCGCCTTGGGTTGCACCACCGGGTCTTGGACTTCGTACCGGAATCGCTTGCAGCGAGGCTGCGCGACGCGCGGTACGAGTGGTACAAGCGCAGATTTCCTACATCGGCGCTCGACTCCTAGGAGCTACGGGACATGCCTGGGATTGTCGGATTGATCACAAAGAAGCCTCGGGATTGGGCGGAACAGACGCTTGCCCGCATGATGGCGCCGCTCCTCCATGAACCCTTCTACAGGAAGGGCTCGTGGTGCGACGAGTCGCTGGGAGTGTACGTTGGCTGGGTGGCGCGGGAGAATGCTTTCGATGAAGAAATGCCCGTTCGCAACGAGCGCAACGATGTCGTGCTCGTCTTTTCGGGTGAGGATTATCCGGAGCCGGGTACAGCTCGCAGAGTCCGGGAGCAAGGTCATCAATGTAAGGAGGATGGGCCGTCCTATTTAGTCCATCTATATGAGGATGATCCGAACTTTTTCAGCAACCTGAACGGTCGCTTCCACGGGCTGGTGGCTGATCGCGTACGCGGCACGGCGACCTTGTTTAACGATCGTTTTGGTTTGCAGCGGCTTTACTTTCACGAAGCGTCAGATGCGTTCTTCTTCTCTGCTGAGGCCAAGGCGATTCTGGCGGTTCGACCCGAACTGCGCAGCATGGACCCGCGGGGACTCGGTGAATACGTCGCCTGTGGCTGCGTTTTAGAGAACCGAACGCTTTTTAGGGGAATATTCGTTTTGCCTCCCGGTTCCGCGTGGAGTTTCCGTGGCGGCGCGCTCGAGAAGAAAGCGGCGTATTTTGAACCACGTCAGTGGGAGGATCAGGACCCGCTGAATGGGGACGAGTACTATAACGAACTGCGCCGCGCGTTCACGACGCGCCTGCCGCGCTACTTCAACGGTCCCGAACGCATTGGCGTGTCTCTGACCGGCGGTCTTGATACCCGCATTATCATGGCGTGGCGCAGAGCCACTGCCGATTCGCTGCCCTGCTACACCTTCGGCAGCATGTATCGCGAGAACCAGGATGTGTATCTGGCGCGGCGAGTGGCAGAAATCTGCCGGCAGCCTTATCAGGTCATTACTGTTGACGGCGATTGCCTGACGAACTTTCCCCATTACGCTGAGCGCACGCTGTATCTGACAGACGGCTGTGTCGATGTGAGCAGGTCCGGTGACCTCTACAGCAATGAGATGGCCCGGCAGATCGCCCCGGTACGGATGGTTGGGACATTCGGCAGCGAGATTATTCGCGGAGCGGTCATGTTCAAGCCGTTGATGCCATCGCCTGGTATCTACGATCAAGACGCTACTTCGCAGATTGCAGGGGCACAGAAGACCTACCACAATCAAATTAGCGGTAACGCCACCAGTGTTGTGGCCTTCAGGCAGACCGCAACCTATCATTTTGGCATCCAGAAACTGGAGCAGTCGCAGCTCACGGTACGTTCGCCATACTTGGATAACGAAATCGTCCGTACCGTATTTCGGGCGCCCAAAACCGATCAGAGTGAGGATGTGCGTCTGCGGCTCATTCGTGACGGAAATCCTGAGCTTGCCCGCCTGCGTACCGATCGCGGCCTCGGTGAGGCCAATCCCGTCTCGGCGGCGATTCGCCGGGCTTATCTGGAATTCACGTTCAAGGCCGAGTATGCCTATGACTACGGTATGCCGCAGTGGGTTGCTGCTATCGATCGCTCTCTCGCGCCGCTTCATTTGGAGCGTGTTTGGATGGGGAGGCATAAGCTCTTCCATTTTCGGTGGTGGTACCGGACTGTTCTTGCGAAATATGTTCAGGAGATACTGCTTGATCCCCGCACCCTCGCGCGTCCCTATTTGCAACGGGCGGGCGTTGAGAACGTAGTCCGCGGTCATTTGAAGGGAAATCGCAACTATACAACCGAGATTCACCGCCTTCTCGCTCTCGAGCTTCTGCACCGCCTTTTTGTGGACGCCTAATGATGTTTCATGGCACATAGCCGAAGCTGATCTGCTCTAAATGAATCCCTCAATCGCCAGCCTGTTCTGTATCCTGGGAATCGCCGGGCTCTTCTATCTCGATCGAGACAAGACCATCCAGACTTCGAAGGCGCTCTGGCTGCCTGTCAGTTGGGTGGTGATCTGCGCATCGAGACCTGTGTCGGCGTGGTTCGGTGCCACCCCCAATGGGATGAATACGCAACTGGATGGCAGCCCCGTGGATGCAGCTTTCTTCGGAGCTCTCCTGGCCGCGGCCATCGCGGTCCTGATTCATCGCGGGCGCTCAACCCGCATTCTTTTGGCGGCAAACTGGCCGATTCTGGTCTACTTCCTGTATTGCCTCATCAGCGTTGTCTGGTCGGTGCATGAGGGCGTGGCTCTCAAGCGCTGGATTAAGGCTATCGGCGATCTGGCAATGGCCTTGGTTGTTGTTACAGACGCGCAGCCCCTCGCTGCCTTCAGACGTCTGATTTCTCGCGTTGGCTTCATTTTGTTGCCCACGTCGGTGCTCTTCATCAGGTATTACGCAGACCTTGGGCACGCCTACTCACCCGATGGTATCCAGGTGAATACAGGTGTGACGACGGACAAGAACATACTTGGCGTCATCGTGCTGGTCATCTCGCTCGCGACGCTCTGGCGGGTATTGACTCTCCTGGGTGACAAGGCTCAGCCAAACCGCAGCCGACATCTGAAAGCACAGATCACATTGCTACTCTTCGGGCTCGCGCTTCTGAAGCTGGCTAACTCGGTCACCTCGATTGTCTGCTTCGTTCTCGGGGCTGGAATCATCTTCGCGAGCCGCATGCGCACGGTCCGGAGAACTCCGGCCGGAGTGCATGTGGTTTGTCTGACGATCATTCTCACCGGAGCGCTGCTTATACTTTTCGGCGGCGGAGCAGGCGTTGTGCACGCGCTCGGAAGGAAATCCAATCTCTCCGGACGTACGGATATTTGGGCGGCTGTGATTCCCGCTGCGCCCAACGCGATGCTCGGGGCAGGATTTGAGAGCTTCTGGATCAGTCCCAGTGTGTTGCAGTTTCAGCGGACCCTTCTTCTCGAAGGCTGGTGGCACCCTGAAGTCCTGAATGAAGCGCACAACGGTTACATCGAGGTTTACCTGAATCTTGGCATGCTCGGTGTGGTCCTGATCTCTCTTGTTCTGATCGGCGGCTACAGGCGTGCAGTGGCAGCATTCCGGCAGCATCCGTCGCTCGGGGGGCTGATGCTCGCTTATATTATCGCTGCCGCGGTTTACAGCATCACGGAGGCTGGCTTCAGGATGATGGATCCTATTTGGATTTTCCTACTTCTCGCTATCTTCAGTTCTAGTGCTGTTGCAGCCGGCGTTTTTAGTGGCGAAACATCCAGGAGGCTTGCTTCACGCAACGGCGCGCGGAACCGGTCGCTTGCACCAGGCGAGCTCAGGCCGGAGTCCGGCATTGCCTTTACCGCTCCGCGTGGCATAGAAGGCAACAGCATGCAGCGGAGCATTCTTTGAAACCATTCCAGCCCAACGGCTCTTTCCGCCCTATCGTCATGGGCGGTGGGCTTCGACGGAGCGCCGTTCGCGGCGTCGGTGCGGCCATTGCTGGTCAAGCGAGTAATTTCGTCGTGAGCCTCGGGTCAGTCGTCGTACTCGCGAGGCTGTTGACTCCGACTGATTTCGGGATCATGACCATGGTGACCACTTTCGGACTCCTGTTTCGCAGCTTCGGTCTGAACGGATTCACCGAATTGATCCTCCAGCGGGAAGAACTCACACATTCCCTGGCGAGCAATCTTTTCTGGATTGAGTTGGGTATCGGGACGATCCTTACGCTGGTGTTTGCCAGCCTGGGTCCGCTGCTGGCGCTGTTCTACCATAATGCCGCTGTGGCGCATGCAGCGGAGGCAATCTCGCTGACCATAGGGATTGGTTCTGTGGGATGGATTCATCTGGCGCTTCTGCAACGCGCCATGGACTTCCGGACCGCGGCGGTCATCAATTTCTGCGGACAGCTAGCGCTGGTCGTTGTATCTATCTTGCTGGCAATAGCGGGTTGGCACTATTGGGCCTTGGTTTGGGGCAGTGTCGCGCAGTCCGTTGTCACAGCCTGCGGCGCCTGGCTGATGTGCCGATGGGTGCCTAGCTGGCCGCATCGCGCTTCGGGCGTCGGTTCAGACTTGAAGTTTGCGATGAGCGTCTACTCGCATTTCGCATTCGGCTATCTCACTCGAAATACAGATAATTTACTCGTCGGCTGGCGTTATGGCGCGCGGGCGCTTGGATTTTATAAGCGAGCATACGACCTATTCGTTTTGCCAGAAACGCAATTGTTGACGCCGATGTCAGCCGTGGTGGTCAGCACGCTCAGCCGGATCAACCGCGACCGCGAACAATTTCATCGCTACTTTCTGCGTGCGATATCGGTTTTAGCGCTTCTGGGAATGGGAATCGGAGCGGATTTTGCGTTGGTCGGGAGGGACGTGATTCGCTTGCTTCTGGGGCCCGGATGGGAAGAAGCCGGCCGCATCTTCTCCTTATTCGGTCCCGGAATCGGAGTGATGTTGTTGTATGACACACATGGATGGATCCATCTTTCGATCGGCCGCCCTGAACGTTGGTTCGCTTGGGGGTTAATTGAATTTGCGTGCACCGGAAGCTTGTTTCTCCTTACGCTCCGCTGGGGTCCATCGGGAATCGCACTGGCGTGGACGGCGTCGTTCTTCCTCCTCATGTTCCCGGGCTTCTGGTTCGCAGGGAAGCCGATAGGTCTCGGAATTGGGCCTGTCATGGCGGCCATTTGGAAGTATTTTCTGGCCGCCGCCGCGGCTGGCTGCACGACTGCTTTGCTCGTCCGAATGGTGCCGCTTTTTGCAAAGACCGGTGGTGCAGCGATTGCTCTGGCGAGACTGGTCTCTGTCTCGCTGGCGTTTTCCGCGCTGTATCTCGTTGCGGTAATTACGCTCCACAAGGGACTGAAGCCTCTGAATCAGACACTTGGTTTGCTTCGAGACCTGTTGCCGGAACGTGCCGAGCGAGACGCCGTGCCGGCTGTTGCGGGTATCGAGGCTTCGTAGACGGATTGGTCGGCTACTGCGAAGCGCGTCGCGTCAACTTCGCGATTGTCTCTGGGCGCGCCAGCTCGGTATGCAGAACGAAATGTAGGTCGTAACCTGTGATCAGCCAAGTGTTCCCAGTCGGCTTCATTCACCCGGCAGTAAGACTACTTCACGGTCAGCTCGAATTTCAGCTCTGGCGTGAACAGGCAATTTCTCACGAGGGCAAGTCATGAGTCGGTTGCGCATTTTGGTGTTAGCGTCGTTCTGCGACCCCGAGGCAGTCAGCATGCCTTACATTGCTTACTGTCATGCGGCGGCGCTCGCACAACTCCATGATGTCACCCTGGTCATTGGTGCGCCGAGCGAGGCTCATGTGCGCCGCGCAGCGGGACCTTTTCGCAATATCGAAGTCGTCCGGATGCCGTTACTGGAGCGCATTTATGCCTGGAGTCTACGTTGGATCTTCAGATATAACTTCGCCAGCCAGGCATTGACGGCATTCCAATTCCCGTTCTCCATCGCCTTTGAATTTCGTGCATGGCGGCAGTTACGGCGCCAGATCTCTGCTGGCGAGTTCGATATCGTCCTGCGTCTGTTGCCCATGACGGCGGTCCTGCCAAGTCCCTTCGCGTTCTTCCTGCGTAAGGGACCCATCCCCATCGTGGTTGGGCCTATAAACGGCGGTCTCCCGTTTGTCCGGGGCTTCGCGCAGGCCGAAAACCAACGAGAATGGATCTCCCGTTTCAGGACGCTCTACCGATATATGCCTTTCGCACGATCTACCTACCGCAACGCCGCAGCGGTCATGGTAGCTTCCTCCCACACGTATGCTGAGTTTTCCGAGTATCGCGACAAGCTATTCTTTGTCCCAGAGAACGGCGTCAGCAGCCGAATGTTTACCAATGATCAACGCAGTCCGGGAACCGCGGATCACCTTGAACTGATATTCGTCGGCGGCTTGATTCCCTGTAAGGCGTGCGATCTTGCATTGCGAGCGGCTGCTCCGCTTTTGAGAGACGGCCGGGCCCGCCTGACTATTCTCGGCGATGGTCCGGAGCGAAATCGTTTAGAGCAGTTGGCGAAATCTCTTGGCGTTGAAGAGAATGTCTTTTTCCATGGCTGGGTCAGCCATGAGGAAGTATTGAGGCGCCTACGTACAGCCCAAATACTCGTTTTTCCATCGGTTCGCGATTTCGGGGCCGGCGTCGTCTTTGAAGCTCTGGCCACCGGCGCCGTGCCGGTGGTATCGGACTTTGGTGGCCCTGGCGATATTGTTCATTCGGACGTTGGGCGCAAAGTCGCTCTAACCAGCGAGAGCGACGTGGTTTCACAATTGGAGAAGATTTTGACCGAATTGGCGGGCGATAAAGAGCTTCTCTCTCGCTTAAGCCAACAAGGCATGTCCTATGCTCGAGAACGTCTGACCTGGGAGGCGAAGGCACAGGACGTTACAAATATCATGCGTTGGATTTTGCACCGCGGCCCGAAACCAGATCTTCTGCCGCCCAAGGCTTTAGCCGTAAGACGTGAATCCGTCGGCCGAGATGTCGCGTCCTATGCGGGAAATCCCGTATCCGAGTAAATCACCTCAGAAGCCCGCGAGCAGCAGCTCTCCTGCCAGCTACTTCAATTCCTGGCTACTTCACTCACACCGGCGGCCGCCAAGCGGACAACTCGTAAGCGAATGGCCCCGGAAGTTCCGATAGAAATCGAAAGGTCCCTGCGCGACCTCCTCGCTTCAACTGCCGGGAAGCGGGCGACGCGCTTCAGAACAAGGCTTCCGCACGGTCCTGCTGGCAGGGTCCGGTCGCTACGGGAGATCTCGAATAAAGGTGAAGTTCATCAGCATGACAGACTGCATTGTCAACAACAATGACTTGATTCTCGTCACAGGAGCCGGAGGCTTCATTGGCTCGAGAGTCGTCGAGCAGTTGCTGGAGTTGGGATTCCTGAATCTCCGCTGCCTTGTCCGTTCCGAGAAGTCACGCGCAAAGCTCCAGGCACTGGCTCAGAGGGTTTCCGGGAATGGCAACATTGAGATTCTGCACGGCAATCTGCTTTCTCCAACAGATTGCCTTCGCGCTACGGAAAACGCTGCCGTCATCGTCCATCTGGCTGCCGGGAGGGGAGAGAAATCCTATCCGGATGCATATCTGAATTCAGTCGTAGCAACCCGCAATCTCATCGATGCAGCGATACAGCACTCCACTCTCCGAAGACTGGTAAACGTGAGTTCGTTCTCGGTTTATTCAAATGCAACAAAACGCTGGAACGGGCTTCTGGACGAGTACTGCCCGACTGAGTCACATCCGGAACAGCGTGGGGATGCCTATGCATTTGCAAAGGTCAAGCAGGAAGAACTCGTAGCTGAATACAAAGAGAAGTGGGGCCTGCGTGCGGTTACCATCAGGCCCGGACATGTCTACGGTCCTGGAAACGAAAACATCAGCGGGAGAGTTGGCATAGATACATTCGGTTTTTTCATCCACCTCGGAGGAGGGAACCAGATCCCGCTTACCTATGTCGACAACTGCGCCCATGCAATCGCCCTTGCAAGCGTAAAGCAGGGAATCGACGGGGAAATTCTGAATATCGTAGACGATGATTTGCCGTCGAGCCGCAGTTTCTTGCGCCAGTACAAACGCCATGTGCACAGATTCACCTCGGTCTATCTGCCCCATGTGCTTAGTTATGCGCTTTGCTGGCTTTGGGAAGAATACTCGCAACGGTCAGCCGGTCAACTTCCTCCGGTTTATAACCGCAGAAGATGGCGGTCATTCTGGAAGAAAACGCGGTACAGCAATCGCCGCTTAAAAGAGCGGCTGGGGTGGGCGCAAACAGTTTCGACTACGGAAGGGCTTCGACGGTATTTCGAAGCATGCCGGGACAAACGACTCAATGCTTAAAGTTGCTATCATCGGCTGCGGGAAAATTGCCGACGCACATGCTGCGCAGCTTCTGAGGATCCCCGACTGTCGGGTAGTCGCCGTCTGCGACCGCGAGATCCTCATGGCGAAGCAGCTGTCGGAGCGGTTTCCGATCCAGTCCTATTACGATGATCTGAGCCGGCTTTTGGAAGAGAGCCGACCGGATGTGGTTCACATCACCACTTCGCCGGAAAGCCATTCGAGCATTGCCACGCAGTGCCTGGAGGCTGGTTGCCATGTGTACGTTGAGAAGCCATTCGTGCTTTACGAGCGCGATGCGCACGCGATTATCAATTTGGCGCAGTCCAGAGGCCTACTCGTTACTGCGGGCCATGACGATCAGTTCAGCCACGTAGCACGCAGAATGCGAGCACTCATCGACACCGGTTATCTGGGAGGCCGCCCGGTGCACATGGAGAGTTATTACTGCTACGAGTTTGGAAGTTCCGCCTATGCAAATGCGCTCTTAAGCGACAAATCTCATTGGGTGCGGCGGCTTCCTGGCAAACTGCTGCAGAACATCATCAGTCATGGGATCGCCAGGATCGCTGAGCATCTGACATCTGATTCGCCGAGGATACGCGCGTGGGGACAGACCAGCGGCTGGCTACGGGAGGCCGGAGAAAGAGAAATTGTCGACGAACTGCGAGTCTTTCTTGATGAGCCGGAAGGAACGTCCGCTTATTTCACATTCTCTTCTCAGATGCGGCCCTCGCTCCATCAGTTTCGGATCTACGGGCCCAGGAACGGGCTGCTGTTGGACCAGGACCAAGAAACTTTAATCCGATTGAGTGGCCGGAGACCCAAGAGCTACTTGGAGAAGTTTGGTACGCCCGCTAATCTCGCGAAGCAATATAGCCAAAATCTTCTGAGTAACGCGAAGCTATTCATGGCGGGAGATTTTCACATGAAATCCGGAATGAAGTGCCTCATCGAGCGTTTCTATGGGGCGATTACAAAAGGCGAACCACTGCCCATTCCATACCGGGAGATCATTCTTACCGCAAAGATCATGGACTCGATCTTCAGCCAGCTGCAAGCAGAGACGCGGGGAAACGACGATAGCGAGAGTCAATACGCTGCATTAGCCACGCGAATGTAGATATCAATTCCTCAATCCCGAGGATATGCCCGTTCAAGGCTGAAGCTCTCGACCGGATATTGCGAATGACTATGCCAACAAGCAGCATTGTGGAGATCGCTCCCGCGGAAGCGGTTAGCGCTCAGAAGCAGCCGCTACCCCATACCCCGCCGGGGCTCGCGGTTGGTTTGCTGACGGCCTGCCGGGACAAGCATTATGCACTCGCACTGGCTGTGGCACTTAGCTCGAAAGGTATCCGTCTGGATTTCGTCGGAGGCGATGAAATCGACAGCCCTGAACTGCATACTGCTCCAAATTTGCACTTTCTGAGCTTCCGGCGGACGCCGAGAGAAAATGCGACATCTGCCCAGAAGGTCGCGGAACTGCTGCTCTACTATGTGAGGCTGATCCGGTATACCGGACGTTCCAGTCCGAAGATTCTGCACATCCTATGGAATGGTAAGTTCGAGCTCTTCGATCGTACGATCCTGATGCTGTACTACAAAGCGCGGGGGAAGAAGATTGCTTTCACGGCACACAATGTGAATGGAGCGCGCCGGGATTCGAAAGACTCGCTCCTGAACCGCATCACGCTCAGGATTCAGTACCGGCTTTGTGATCACATCTTCGTCCATACTGACAAGATGAAAAGCGAGCTTTGCCGGGAGTTCAAGGTCGGCGAAGATGCGGTCACGGTAATCCCATATCCAATTAATAATGCCGTTCCCGATACAGGGCTGAGCGCGCTCGAGGCAAAGAAGCGCCTTGGTCTCCAAGTTGCCGAAAGGGTGGTCCTGTTTTTCGGAAAAATCAGGCCCTACAAAGGGATAGAACAACTGATTGCTGCTTTTAATCAGCTCTCCGCAGATCGCTCGGTAAAGTACCGGATGATTATCGCGGGTCAGCCGAACAAGGGCGCCCCGGAGTACCTTCAGGCTCTCCAAAAAGCTGTTACCAATACCTGCATGCACGATCAGGTCATGCTGAGATTTCAGTTCATCCCTGATGAAGATCTGGAATTGTATTTCAAGGGAGCGGATGTATTGGTCCTTCCTTACAAGGAAATTTTCCAGAGCGGAGTGCTGTTACTGGCTTACAGTTTTGGGCTGCCGGTTGTCGCGACAGATGTGGGGTCATTCCGGGAGGACATCGTCGAGGGTGAGACGGGCTTTCTATGTAAGCCGGACGATCCCGCAGACCTGGCCCGAGCCGTCCGGACCTACTTTGCAAGCGAACTCTACAGAAATCTCAGCGTACGCAGGCGGGAACTAAAGAATTATGCCAACAGGACCTATTCATGGCATGCGGTTGCCGATTTGACCTGTCATGGGTACGCGAAAATGCTGGCGGGGAAGCGATGAGTCTGACGACATTGAACTGTGCCGCGCTCGTACCCCAAGGAAAGGATCTGCTATTGATCGTTCTGCGATCGCCCGCAGCAGGCGATCATGTTGCTGATGAAGCTCAACAGGTTCCAACGGATAGAGGGCGTTGCAATAACGCAACGCCCTCTATCGCAAACTGACGGTAAAGCTACAGCGAAGTGCAGAAGCTACTCAGTTCGATTGCTACTTCACTGTTCCCGTCAAGCCTGTCGGCGGATCGGGAGTAGTTGGTGGCGGGGGGGGAGGAGTCCCACTGGCGCCCGTCGTCAGTGGGTGCGGATAGGAATAGGGAGTGTAGTGGGAGGTCCAGGTGTTCGTTGCCGAGCAGACGAACAGTTCCCCCTGTCCAAACCCGTTTCCACTTTGGTTCCACGACCCCTGGTCAGTCGCCCAATAACCTACATGAGGCGTGCATGTGCTCGGACGATTATCCAGCGTTCCCCAGCCGACACCGCTAGTCCCATCAAAAGGAGAACTGGGTGACGTTTGCGCCTGCGGTTTGCCGCCTGAGTCATCCGTATACCAGTCGCGATTGGCGATCTCTCTTCCGGTATTCGCGCCGACGTTGGTTGAAGCCCCCAGGAGTGTGGCTGAGTCGTCCCATTCATAAATTGGATCGAGAGCCTGTGACAATGGACGGGCGGATGAAGCCGGAGTCCCCGAAACATAATTGCCAGCGCCTCGTCCTGCCTGATCAGCGCATACCGTGGCGCGCAGAATCTGGTAAGTATCTCCGTTATTGAACGTATTGTTTTGTTCGGGGATACTACCTTGAATCGTGAGCTGCGTGGAAGTATTCGAGGCAATCTCCGCCCACCAGCCTTGCGTCACGTCGTAGACAGAAAAAGGGGCTCCGACAGGAGTGAACTGATTCGTCTTCCAGCTCTTTGTCGAATCGGTCAGCGTGGTCGAACCACCGCCGCCAGAGTTGGTCCCAGAGTAGTAAACGACGCCGTCATTGGTATCGTACGGACTGCTGCCTCCGCATGCTCCCCATCCGCTGCTCGCGGTAAAGACCGTGCGATATGTGGCGAGGAATGCAAAGCTGTTAAACCATGCTCCAGACGCGCTGCTTGTATTGTTGCCAAAGACATACCCGGTTCCGCTGCGGAAGCCGGCTATGATGTTACAGCTGCCAGATATACAGCTGATGGTGTTTCCATAAATCTCCATTTGCCTGCCGCCCTGAGGCCGGCCATCCGTTTCAAGGCCGTGATTGCCGAATATGCCGACTCCATTATTGGCAGTAATATGATTGAAGCGTCCTACCTGCCTGCACCCGCCAACGTTGCCGCCTTCTGGAGCTATCTCGCAATCGCTGACGTTGATGTACGGTCCGACATAGATGTTGTTGTTCTCGGCATACAGATTATTCGTGCCTCCAAAGGAGTCCGGCGCCGCCCAGGAGTTATCGCCATAACCGCCGACTCCGAGGTATGCCGAGTGATTGGAGTTGTAGAACTGAACATCACTGCCAGGCGGCAATGTGTTGTGGTCGATCACGCCGAATACATTGTCCGTGGTGATCGTCCACGATGCATTGCCTCCGTTGCCCCCCGCTGTCCATTGAATGTGGTTTCCAAATACGAGGTTGTCGAGACGAATATTCGGACATCCACTGGAAGTGCAGGTGCCTGCCGCTTGGACCGGAATATGCAGTTGGGCGGTGGAACTTGCCGGGTCAATGTTGATGTTTTGCAGAGTCGCGACGTTGGTGGTCGAGGTAAAGCTCAGCGAGAACAAAAAAACTGCGCCGCCGGTGTTGTTGTCATTTATCGTCAGACAGTTTGTTCCAGAGCCGAACGTATTCGGACCGGTATTGGGCTTGCCGCCCATTCCTGTAATGGTGATGTATTTGGAAACTGTAAGAGTCGTGGTCCAGGTAGACGAGGACGGACTGCACGGAATCTGTACCGTATCTCCGTTAGAGGCGAGCGCAACGGCCGCAGCTACATCAGACTCGGCGCTGGAGGCCGCAGTATAAGTCGCGGCCTGCGCTGAAAGCGCGCCGAACAGGCCCAAGCTGAGGATAACAACTAAAAAGTTCTTCATGATACAACTCCCTGCTTTGCTTAAAGATTGTGGCCCTTTCCGGCGGCGGCATTCATAGAACTGGCAGGCCGGGATTCGCCTGAACGGATGGATTATCAGTCATGGCAATCGGAGGACAGAGCCGCTCGAATAAGGATACAGAAGATAGACAATAGATAGGCAATATATTGTCCTAACTGATCGAGAAATTTCGTTTGATACGGGTTATCCGTGGCAGTGCGGGTAACTCGAATATGCAGTCGGCGGTAATTACATGAAAGGAGTGGATAAATTACACCGCGATATCGGACCTTCGACAAAAGCTGCACCGAGCGTGTTTAGCTGTCGATTGCGCGTCGGTTCCCGCGGTCGATTCAGGAGGAGCAAAGCACCAATGAAACCGCAGACGCACGGTCGTGCGACTTCTTCCTCGCAATATCATTCCTCCGTGAGCCCCGTCCCTGGAGCTCGCATGGTTAGGTGGCTCATATCTCGCTCCAGACTGCATTGTCGCGACTTTTAAGCCACTGTTTCAAAGGATATACATTTAAGCGCGTCTTGCCCACGGCTGAGGAGGCTACCCACGTTCCGCTGGCGCTATCAAAATCAGCATGGCGTGCAGATACCCGAGGTCCCACCGAGTAACACGAAAGTTGTATGCATTATGGCCCGGCGAGTGAGCAATAGAACTATCGACTGCGCCTGCCAGCCGGAGTTACCGTTCCCGTCTGGGCCGCGCGATAACCCGGTCCCGTTCTTGTGGCCAGCAACGCTTGTAACTGTTCAAAGATGTGGTAATGACATACTTCTCTGGAGATCAACAATGTATATCGTGCAACGCACGCTGACCTTTGCGCGCGGATTTCTATTAAGCTACGGCCCGATGGCGATTAAGAAGGCCGTATGGAACAAGGAATTCTCGGAAGGCAAATGGAACTTCATCGATGACACTTCGACCGACTGCATCTACACGCACCTGGAGGCACATGCTCGAGGCGGAGATGTGCTGGATCTTGGCTGCGGGCCCGGTAATACGGCTAATGAGATAGCCGAGCATGCATACCACACGTACACGGGCGTCGACATTTCCGACTCGGCGCTGGCCAAGGGCCAGAAAAGGACCAACGAAAACGGACGCACGGCAAAGAACACTTTTGTCTGTTCAGATTTTCTGAGCTACATGCCCACCCGCAAGTTCGATGTCATCCTATTCCGGGAATCGATGTACCACGTTCCATACGGCCAGATCCATCAGCTGCTGGACAAATACTCACAACACCTCACAAAAGATGGCGTTTTTATTGTGAGGCTCTATCTCAGCGATAGGAGCGGGAAAATCAAGTTCCGTGTGAAGAAAAAGATCGATTTGATCAGGAGCGACTTCGAAGTTCTGGAAGAACGCCAGTATCCAGATTCGGGGTCTTCCACTGTCCTGGTCTTTCGTCCTCGCATCGCCAAAACGATTTAGCCGACTGGGGCTGTAATGAAAGCCAGATCGACCTCGGGCGAACTAAACAGTAAGTACGAATAGTCTCAGCTGCAGCATTGGGGTGTTCCCTCGCGCAGGACAATTCTTCGCCGGCGAACACTGCGAAATGGAGCGTACTTTGAAAATCAGCATTTTTGGCTTGGGCTATGTGGGTGCCGTGTCTGCAGGATGCCTCGCCAGCGAGGGGCACCAGGTGGTTGGCGTCGATTCCGTTGCTGATAAGGTTGACCTGATCAACCGCGGCCAGTCACCCATTGTGGAAGCCGAGATCGCTGAGATTATCGAGGAATCGGTCCGGAACGGCAGCCTCCGTGCCACCCAGGATCCATCTGCGGCGGTCCAGGAGACGGATCTTTCCATCGTATGTGTTGGAACGCCGAGCCAGCAGAACGGCAATCTCGATCTCCGATATATTCGGCGCATATGCGAACAGATTGGACAGGCACTGCAGGCCAAGCGGGATCGGCATACGGTAGCGATTCGCAGCACCATCCTGCCCGGAACGATGAGAAACGTAGTTATTCCTACCCTGGAGGAGTTTTCCGGACGAAAGGCTGGGGAGGGTTTTGGGATATCCAACAATCCGGAGTTTCTGCGAGAAGGCTCAGCCGTCCGGGATTTCAGGTGTCCGCCCAAAACAGTTATCGGCGAGCTGGATGAAGCAAGCGGTGACCTGCTCGCGGCTCTCTATGAACAAGTACCGGCGCCTCTCATACGGACGGATCTCAATACAGCTGAGATGATCAAATACATCGATAACAGTTGGCATGCGCTCAAGATCGGATTTGCCAACGAGATCGGGAATCTGTGTGACTCGTTCGGCGTCGATGCCGAAAGGGTGATGGATATCTTTTGCCAGGACAAAAAGCTAAACATCTCGACCGCTTATCTGAAGCCGGGATTCGCTTTCGGCGGTTCCTGCCTCCCCAAGGACCTGCGCGCGCTTTCGTATCAGGCGAAAATGCACGATCTGCATCTCCCGATTCTAAACTCTGTTCTCCCCAGTAACGAGATGCAGATTGCTCGAGGAGTCAGGCTTGTTATGGAGAGCGGACGCTCACGGATTGGCATACTGGGGTTCAGTTTCAAGGCAGGAACGGACGATCTTCGCGAGAGCCCCCTCATTGAGGTGATCGAGCGGCTGATCGGGAAGGGCTATGACTTGCGCATTTACGACCGGAATGTCAACCTCGCCGCTTTGGTGGGCGCTAACCGGGATTTCATCCTCAACCGCATTCCGCACATTTCACGGCTGATGGTCTCCACTGCGGACGAAGTACTCGCTCACGCGCAGACAGTGGTGATCGGGAATCACGACCCTGAATTCAGTCGCATCAACACCAAATTGCGACCGGACCAGTGCCTCCTGGATCTTGTTCGGATTACCGGGCCAGAGAATTCGAATGCCCAGCGTCAGCTCACTTATGCCTGAGACAGTCATCGCCCCAAGTTCCCTGGTCGCTGAAACGACCGCTCTGTACAGCAATATCGAGCGGCTCTATCGATGGCTTGAGGACCGCGATTACCGCGCGTACGATACCTTCGATGGCCTAAACGCCAGATTCGTACGTCCGCTAACGTTCAATAACGCCCTGCTTCGTACCGTGCTTCTCCAGGGAGTCCGAAGATTCCCGCTGAACCTGCGACCGCTTCTGGGCGTCACGCCGGAGCGCTCGAGCAAAGGGATCGGCTTTTTGGTGCGCGGATTCATTCGTCTCCATCAGTCCACCGGAGATATTCTGTGGCGCCGCCGCGCAGAGTCGATGCTGGAGTGGCTGATCGAAAATCAATCGCCGGGGTACAGCGGAGCCTGCTGGGGAAATCACTTCGACTATCAATCGCGCAGCGTTTTCGTTAGGAAGCTATCGCCTTCGGTGGTATGGACATCCCTGATCGGCCATGCTTTTCTCGATGCGTATGATCAGTTCCGCGAAGACAGATACCTGCAGACGGCGATGAGTGCCTGTGAGCATATCGAGCGCGACTTAGGCGCATATCGAGAAGGGGACACTCTCTGCATTCATTACTTTCCCACTTCCACACATCAGGTACACAACGCCAACACTCTCGGCGCAAGCCTGCTGGCCCGCACCTCGATGTACACGCACAATGAGACGTGGAGCGATTTGGCAAAAAAGGCCATGCTCTACACGGCGCAATATCAGCGGGAAAATGCATCCTGGTATTACGGAGAAGCGTCGAATCTCCGCTGGGTGGATAACTTCCACACCGCCTATGTCCTCGATTGTTTTAAGTGGTACGACAGGGCGACTGGCGATCATCGCTTCGATCGGCAGATGATGGAAGGATATCGATACTGGAAAACGACCTTCTTTCTCGCCGACGGCACACCTCGTTATTACGATCACAAGATCCTGCCGCTCGACATCCAGTGTTGTTCGCAGGCCATTGATACCCTTGTTTTCTTCCGTGATCGCGATCCCGAGAGCCTGTCTCTAGCGGTGAAGGTGGCCCGCTGGACGTTCCAACACATGCTGGACCCGACGGGTTACTTTTATTACCGCAGATATTCTCGCTTCATCGTGAATAAGACACCGACGCTGCATTGGGGTCAGGCCACAATGTTGTGCGCTCTTGCCGGTCTTTACGGGGCGCTTCTCGAATCTGAATAACGCTGGAAAGCCTTCGCAGTTATTTGCTCTATGAAGCTCATCGAAGCTCTGAAAATTGCCCAGTCTCCGGCGGCTGATGGATCGCCTGCGCTGAGGGTATTTGTGGCCTGCGGCTTCACGCCACTGCACCTGCAGACGTTCCTGAGCGCGCAGCTCCGCATACGACTCCCCGGGAGTGCGCCAGAAATCCGCACCGGTCTTTTTGGCGATCTGATCGGCAATATTGAGCGCCTGACGCCAGCCGATGCGGACGTGTTGATAGTCCTGCTGGAATGGCCTGACCTGGACCCGCGGCTTGGCATCCGTAGGCTAGGCGGGTGGCGGCCGGCAGACCTCGCCGACAGCGCAGCATCCGCAGAGGCTACTGCGGAACGCCTGCAGCGCGTGGTTGATGTCGCGTCGCGTGATGTGACGACCATTGTGTCACTGCCAACTCTGCCGCTGCCGCCAGCCTTCACAACCCGGCCGCTACAAAATGGATTGCATGAAGTGCAACTGCATCGCATCGTCGCACAGCTTGCTGAGTCTCTCTCCGGCCTTTCGGGGAATACGTATTCTCAGCCCGCAGAAATTGGCTGAGATATCAGCGCCCGCCGGGCGTCACGACGTCAAATCTGACCTGTTGACGGGCTTCCCTTACAGTCTCGGTCATGCATCCGCGATGGGCGAACTGCTCGCTTCCCTAATCGAAAACCGGCCGCCGATGAAGGGCCTGATCACCGACCTGGACGACACGCTATGGTCCGGCATTGTCGGCGACGATGGCGTCGATGCAATCTCCTGGAATTTGGATAACCATTCTCAGATGCATGGCGTCTATCAGCAATTCCTGTCCTCGCTCGCCGCCGCCGGAATTCTGCTCGGCGTCGCCAGCAAGAACGACGAGAATACCGTCACGCGAGCTTTCGAACGCCACGATTTGTTGCTGTCGAAAGACGATGTATTCCCGTTCGAGGTTCACTGGTCGAGCAAGTCGGAATCGGTGCGCCGCATCCTGAATACCTGGAACATTGCTGCGGACGCCGCAGTGTTCATCGACGACAGTCCCGCCGAGGTTGCGGAGGTGCAGGCGGCGTTTCCGGAGCTGACCTGCCGGGTGTTTCCCAAAAATGATGGTGCCGCAATCTGGGCTCTGCTGGAAGAACTTAGGGACATGTTTGGCAAATCCGCTGTTTCCGAAGAGGACACGCTGCGCCTGCATAGCATCCGCAACACCAGTGCCTGGCGCAGCCAGAGCGGGGCGCCTGGATCGTCTTCGGAGAATTTTCTTCGATCTTCTGAGGCTCACATCTCTTTTGAGTGTCGCGATGCCAGTGACGCCCGAGCTTTCGAACTGGTGAACAAGACCAACCAGTTCAATCTGAACGGCAAGCGCTATACCGAATCGGGGTGGCGGCAAGTCCTGGCCGACCCTTCCGCTTTTCTGCTCACGGCGACCTACCAGGACAAGTATGGAGCTCTAGGCAAGATCGCGGTCCTGTTGGGAAGAAGGCACGCCGGGACCGTCCACGTGCAGACCTGGGTAATGAGCTGCAGGGCCTTCTCCCGACGGATCGAGCATGATTGTCTCCGTTACTTGTTTGACGAGCTCGGCGCAGATCGGATCAGCTTCGATTACGCAGCAACGCCGCGCAACGGTCCATTGCAGGATTTTCTGAGATCTTTGGCAGACTCTCCGCTCGATAGTCCGGTGACTCTGACCAAAGAGGATTTTCTCTGCCAGGCTTCGCAGCTGTTTCATCGAGTTGAGGTGAGTGATCGTGTCTAATGACGAAGAGCGTCTGATCCGCTGTTTTGCCTCAGTATTCCCAGCCCTTACGGAAGAAGAGATTCAAAACGCGACTGCGGATTCCATCGGCATGTGGGATTCTCTCTCCACTGTCACGCTGGCTGCCGTGATTCAAGAAGAGTTCAACCTCGATGTAGATCCGGAGATCCTTCCGTATCTGGATTCGTTCCGATCGTTTCGCGACTATCTGGCTACTTTGAATCCAGCGGTGCGCTGAGCACGACATATGAGAGAGTTCCCACTGCGCGGTTTCACCAACAGAATCTTCCAGCAGTTGGCGCGTGCCGTTCCCGGCGCGAGAAGCCTGCGAATTGCGCTGCATCGCGCGCGCGGCGTACAGATCGGCAAGAACGTCTGGATCGGCTACGATGTGGTGCTCGACACCTCACGCCCTTTCGCCATCAGGTTGGAAGACGGCTGCGTGCTGAGTTTGCGTGTCACGCTCCTGGCGCATTTTCGGGAAGTGCAGGGCGTGACCGTCGGACGTGACGCATTTGTGGGCGCCGGCGCGCTGATCCTGCCCGGCGTCGCCATTGGCGAGGGCGCGGTGGTCGCGGCTGGCAGCGTGGTTACACGCTCGGTCCCGCCGTTCACGATGGTTCAGGGCAATCCAGCGGTTCCGGTGGCGCAATGCGGCATTCCGCTGGGTCCCGATACCACGATGAAGGAGTTTACGCGGAATCTGCGGCCTCTCGCCGCTCGCGGCTCCAGGACGCCTCCGCGCGAGCAAGCAAGTGCTGGAAAGGAAAAGAGCAGATAGTGAAGCTGGTCATTCCTTATCTCGGCGAACTACGGCCTGCGGATGCGCGTCTGGTGCGCCTGGCCGAATTCCTTGGCATTGCGTGCGAGCCGGTTTCGCTGGCGAAGCCGGCTCGGGCGTGGACTCGCGACCCCGGTCCAGTTCGTGAGAGATCCTGTGTGGTGATCAATCCGGACGTCATCAGCGAATGGACAGACGGAGCCGTCCCTTCGACGGAGATTATATCGTCACTGCTATCGCAGTTTGGCTCGGTACTGGTTCATGCCGTCCGGCCGGATCCGCTGCATTCTGCGCTGATCGCGGCTCTCACTGCTGGCCGCTTTCACGCGGTACAAGAAATTCAGAATACCGGCGTCGCCTTCAGAGTCAGTTCCGATTCCCGGGATATTTGCGAAGCTTTTGCCGGAATCTCCGTCGGTGATGCGCATCCTGCAAACGACCGCACTTTCGCCGAGGGCCGGGGCGAGGGCAGCAGAAAGCTCATCACGCTTGATGGGGATGCTTATTTTGCGGCCGTAAGGCTCGAGAATACCGAAATCTTTCTGGTCGGCAGCGAGGATGTTGTCGATCTGGATGCAAAGGCCAACGAAGGCTGGCTCCGCGAGTCATTTTCGCGCTTTGTTCCGCACGCTATGGCGCTGCGTAAGATCTTCGGGGAAAAATGCTGGCGCCCTGCGCAGAGCCACGCTTGCCTGATTATCGATGACCCGCTGCTACGCGCCACCTACGGGTTTTTAACCTTTGAGAAGCTACTGCAGCTCATGGAGCAGCATAACTTCAGGACGACGATCGCATTTATCCCGCACAATTTCCGCCGCAACTCTCCGCGGATCGTCCGTATCTTCCAAGAGCATGCCGATCGTTTGTCGCTGTGCTTTCACGGCAACGACCACACCGGCGCGGAGTTTGCCGAGACAAACCCGACTCTGCTGAATACGATGCTCCAGACCGCGGAACGACGCATGTCAGCGCACAGCAGGATGACCGGGCTGATGTGCGATCCGGTCATGGTCTTCCCGCAGGGAAAGTTCTCCGTCGAAGCCATGGCGTCGCTGCGATCCCACAATTTTGAAGCCGCCGTGAATACGGTCCCACACCCCCATCAGCAACCCATGCAGCTTACGCTGGCTGAAATGGCGCAGCCCGCTGTGCTGCGGTATGCCGGATTTCCGCTCTTTCTGCGGAGGAGCAGCCAGCACACGCGGGATGCCGACATCGCGTTCAAGCTGTTCTTTGGGATTCCGGTCCTGATCGTGGAGCATCACGGCGCCTTCGAAAATCCACAAGACGTGATTGATGCCGTGATTCGGATCAACCGGGCTGCGCCCGGGATCCGCTGGTCGAGTGCCGGTGCGGCGGCTCGCGGGTCCGTACTGTGCCGTCGTGACGACGGTGGCAACCTACGGGTGAAGGCGTATGCGGGGACGGCGCAGATATACAATCCGTCTTCAGTTCCTGAGCAGGTCCTGATCGAATGGAACTATCCCGGCCAGACCTTCGCGGTTGAAGCTGTGCATCGCGATGGAATCCCCTGTACCGCATTCACGGCGGATGAAACGGGAGTTCGCGTCTCTGCTGTTCTGGGCCCCGGGACCTCAGAGGTTTTTTCCATCCGTTATCGCGAGACCAACGAAGCTCCTGCCGCCATGAGCGCCAGCTACAGCGCACGGGCTGTTGTCCGCCGCCGGCTTTCCGAGATAAGGGACAACTACATCAGCAAGAGTCCCGCCCTTCTGGCGGCTGCGCGGACTCTGCAGCGATACGTGCAACACTAACCGGTTTTTATCGGTTCTTTTGGTTCGTTATGACAAGAAAAGTTCTGATCATTGTGGAGAATTTACCTGTCCCGTTTGATAGCCGGGTCTGGAAAGAAGCGCGCGCGCTGCGTCAGCATGGATATGAAGTGAGCGTTCTCAGCCCTCGCGGCAAGGGATTCGGGAAAGCCTACGAAGTCCTCGACGGCGTCCATATCTATCGCCATCCGATGCCGAAGGAAGGCAATACGCCGCTCGGGTATCTGTTGGAGTACGCCTGTGCGCTGTTCTGGCAGTTCCTTTTTTCCTGGTGGATATTCCTCACCCGCGGGTTTCAGGTGATACAGGGCTGCAATCCACCGGATGATATCTTCCTGGTGGCATTGCCGTTTCGGCTGTTTGGTGTGAGGTATATTTTCGACCACCACGACGCGAACCCGGAGCTTTATTACTCGAAGTACGAGCGAAAAGACTTCCTCTATCGTGCCCAGGTATGGATGGAACAGATGACCTATCGCACCAGCAGCGTGGTCATGGCAACGAACTGCAGCTATCGTGATCTGGCAGTAACCCGTGGCGGAATGGCCCCGGAAGATGTTTTTGTGGTGCGCAACGGGCCCGATCTGGAGACGTTCCGTCCCGTTCCTCACGATCCAACTCTGAAATATGGCCGGAAGTTTCTCGTGGGCTACGTTGGCACAATGAGCATCCAGGAGGGCCTCGATATCCTCCTGGACGTGGCGTCCCACATCAAGTCATCAGGGCGCTCCGATGTGCATTTCACTTGTGTGGGTGGGGGACCGGGCCTCGCCGGTCTGCGGCAGATCGTAAGAGAAAAGAATCTGGATGACATGGTGGATTTTCCCGGTCGCGTTTCAGATGAGCACCTGCTCCGCGTGCTCTCTACGGCCGACGTGTGCGTCAACCCGGACAAGCCATGCGAGATGAATGACATTTCCACCATGATCAAAATCATGGAGTACATGGCGCTGGGTAAGCCGATTGTTCAGTTCGATCTGAAAGAGGGGCGCTTCACCGCCGGGGAAGCTTCCCTCTACTGTGACCGCGACGACCAGGTGAACGATTTCGCGAGCAAGATTCTATGGCTGCTGGAACATCCCGAGGAGCGGACGAGAATGAGTGAGATCGGCCGAAGACGGGTAGAGCAGCAGCTGGCCTGGAAATATTCGGTCGAAAACCTGCTCGCGGCCTATGAGCGCGCATTCTCAACCCGTAGGCTGGAATCGGAGAGCCCTGCCACTTCAGGGGCAAGCCCTTCTGCGGATTGAACAGGGTACTACAGCTAAAGAGGCACTTGTATTGAGGCAATTTTGAAGTAAAGTGAAAGGCTCCAGTGGGGTTCTGCCTAACGCACACGCCCAATGGGCTCGTCTTTAGGAGCCAGCGAACCGGGCCGTACAATCAAACTTTTTCTTCCGATGGATATAGGGTGGTAATCTGCTACCGCTCCAATGATGCAACGGAAAGGGGCACCTTCAGAAGACCCGGACCTGCAGGGGCGAACGGTTCCCCGCATTCTGTAGATGACCGCCTGATGCGTTTCCCGGCATCACTTGAATCCGTCTCATGGTGCAATTTGCAGGATCCGAATCGTCTGCTGCTATGAAGCCACTCGTTTCCATACTGATTCCCGCTTATAACGCAGAGCAGACGATTGCGTACACGATCGAGTCGGCGCTCGCCCAGACATGGCCACGCCGGGAGATCATCGTGGTTAACGATGGCTCCACGGACCGGACCCTAGAGATCGTGCAGCGGTATGCCTCGAAGCAAGTGATGGTCGTTTCGTCCGAAAATGGGGGTTGCTCGGCAGCCAACAACCTCGCTCTTCGGCATGCTCAGGGAGATTTCATCCAGGAACTGGATTCAGATGATCTGCTGGCGCCTGACAAGATCGAGCGGCAACTTGCGGCGCTAGCTCCGGATGACAACAGGCGCATTCTATTGTCTTCGCCGTGGGCTTCTTTTTACTATCGGACGCGAAATGCCAAATTCGTGCGCAATTCTCTGTGGGAGGACTTGTCCCCCACCGAGTGGCTGTTGCGAAAAATGGGCCAGAACATCTATATGCAAAACGCTACCTGGTTGGTGAGCCGGGAGCTGGCCGAGGCAGCGGGACCGTGGGATGAGCGCCTTTATTACGATAACGATGGCGAGTACTTTGCACGCGTGCTGATGAAGTCGGAAGGTACTCGCTTCGTTCCCAATACCGGGATTTACTATCGCGCGACGACCCCGAACAGCGTGAGCTACATCGGCAATTCGAACCGGAAAAAGGACTCGTTGTTTCTTTCGATGAAGCTGCACGTCCAATACCTGCTCTCGCTGGAAGACAGCCCGCGTTCGCGAGAGGCGTGCCTGACTTATTTACGGGACTGGTATCCGAATTTTTATCCAGAGCGACAGGAGATCATCGAGGAACTGCAAAAGATCGCGGCGGACCTGCAGGGCCATCTTGAGGAGCCCAGCCTGCGCTGGAAATTCGCCTGGATCCGGCCTGTGTTCGGATGGAAGCTGGCCAAATGGGCGCAGACGGCTCTGCCCATATTCAAAGCCACCTGCATCCGGAACTGCGACAAAGCGCTGTTCCATTTCGAGTTCCGCAACGGCGGATCCATCGCTACGTCGCCCTCGAAGGTGGCCGGGCACGATTAGGATGCGGCCCTGGTACACCCTATGACCGCTCTTTCTGCGGCCCAACGCCGCTCAGAAATACTTCAAGCGAGGAACACCAATTTCCAAAGTTTTCAGCTCGCTTTACGGGAGCATTCGGTTCGTGTTCAGGCGGTGACGCAGAGGTACGGGAACACGAAGGTGCACTGTTCTACTAGAACAACTAAAGCGGGCTCCGGCCACTTCACGGCCCTGTACCAAACGTACTATCGAGATCGTCCGCGCTAATACCTAATCATTAGGAAAATTGCTTTCATTCCGCAATCCAGGAGCTACGAAAAATCGATCCAGATGAATATCACAGTCATTGTGTGCACCTTCAATCGAAGCCGTCTTTTGGAGACGGCACTGGAGAGTATCGCTGCCTCCGAGATCCCCGCCGGCATTGCATGGGAGATCCTGGTTGCCGATAACAACTCCAGCGACGGCACACACGCGGTGATTGAGGGTTTCATTCGCCGTCATCCCGGCCGCTTTCGCTATGTGTTTGAGCCGCGGCCAGGAAAGTCGAACGCACTGAACAGCGCGATTGCTGCAGCAAAGGGAGAGATGCTGGCCTTTGCCGATGACGATATAACAGTCGACCCACAATGGCTCTACGATCTCACAGCTCCTCTCATGAATGGACCATGGGTCGGATCCGGCGGCCGGGTGCTTACGCAATGGGAATCCGTGGCTCCGGCGTGGCTCGATACGGACGGCTGGATGTTGATCGGACCTTTGGTCCAGTTCGATCTCGGTTTAAAAGCTGGCCCGCTCCGCGAGACTCCCGTAGGCACCAACATGGCATTTCGGAAATCGCTCTTCGAGCGCTACGGCGACTTTCGGACCGACCTAGGCCCGCGTCCGGGAAACGAGATTAGAAATGAGGACAGCGAGTTTGTTCGCCGGCTTTTGCAAGCGGGCGAGCCTCTGTATTACGAGCCGTCGGCGATCGTCTATCACCCAGTAACTGAGGATCGTCTGACAAAGGACTATTTCCTCGCATGGTGGTTTGGCAAGGGACGTTCCGACGCTCGGGAGTTGGAAATTGCGTCAGCGACTCGATGGAAAATCGCCGGAATTCCTCTTATTCTGCTTCGGCGGCTCATTCGCTGGACGGTACAGTGGTTGCTCACTTTGGATAGAAAAGCGCGGTTTCGTTGCAAGGTATGTATCTGGAGGCTCGCCGGCGAGATCACCGAATGTCGCAAAGCATCCGCGGCAACCGCTTTGCAGAGGCAGACATCCACTGCGGTCATCCACGAATGATTCTCCAAGGCGTTATCGATGCATACACGTTCAATGCCGCGCCGCTGGTTTGAAGCAGAAACGGAACTCCGAATGCAGCGCGAGGGCCGTTCAACAGAAATCGGCGGTTGCCGATGAGCCGCTCCTTTGTAAACACTTCCTGTGTTCGTTCCGTGCTGGATTGCGACTTGGCGGCCAATCCTAGTTTTTGCCTGAGTTGCGAGTCACAGAAATGGATTTCTCGAAATGGCTGAACTGGTAATCGAGGCGGGCCGCGCCGAGCGGCAATACTGGCGGGATCTGTGGCATTACCGCGAGCTGTTCTACTTCCTGTCCTGGCGTGATTTGCTCGTTCGCTATAAGCAGACGGTTGTGGGCGTGAGTTGGTCGGTGATTCGTCCCTTCCTGACTATGCTGATCCTGACACTGGTCTTCGGAAAGCTGGGCAAGATGCCATCCGGCGGCGTGCCTTACCCGCTGCTGGTCTTTTGCGGGATGCTGCCATGGCAGTTTTTCTCGACAGCCATGACGGAAACCGGCGGGAGTTTGATATTAAATTCAAACCTGATCTCGAAGATATATTTTCCGCGACTCGTCATTGTTGTAAGCAGCGTGATGACAAGCTTCGTAGACTTTTTAATCTCCAGCCTCTTTTTGGTCGCGTTGCTCGGGTGGTATCACCGCATGCCGCCGATCACCGTAATCTTTCTGCCGTTACTGGTAGTTCTCGTGTTCGGCGCATCGCTTGGGATAGGCTTGTGGCTGGCTGCACTGACCGTGGAGTATCGAGATTTCCGATATATCGTGCCTTTCATGGTCCAGATTGGCCTGTATCTCTCGCCGGTAGGCTTTCAGAGCAGTATTGTGCCGGAGCGCTTCCGGGCACTCTACGCGCTGAATCCGATGGTTGGGATCATCGACGGATTCCGGTGGTGTGTGCTCGGCATCCGGAGCAACACTTTCGCCTCTGCGACGGCAATTGCAGTCATCGAGGTTGCTGTGCTCATAGTCTCGGGTATCTGGTATTTCAGAAAAACAGAACGCACATTTGCTGACGTCATTTAGGAAGACTGGCATCTCATGAACGCCGCTGGGACACAGACCGCAGTCACGATCGAGAATCTGGGCAAGCGATACAGCATAGGCCACAAGAGTGCCAATGGCGAAGGTATGCGCCATGCCCTGGAACGGGCTGTGCGGCATCCGGTGGACTGGATGAAATCGGATCTTCGCCGAAAGCGGAAGTCTGAGGACTTCTGGGCGGTCCGCGGGGTTTCCCTCCAGATCGAATCGGGTGAAGTGGTCGGCATCATCGGCCGGAACGGCGCCGGCAAGAGCACCCTGCTCAAGCTGCTGAGCCGTATCACCATGCCGAGCGAGGGTCGTATTCGTATCAACGGCAGAATTGCCAGCCTGCTCGAAGTAGGCACCGGGTTCCACCAGGAGTTGACCGGGCGAGAGAACATTTTTCTAAACGGCGCCATCCTCGGAATGTCACGCAATGAAATCATCCGCAAATTCGATGAGATCGTAGCCTTCTCCGAGATTGAAGAGTTTCTAGATACACCTGTCAAACGTTACTCCTCCGGAATGTACGTCCGTCTGGCCTTCGCTGTGGCGGCACATCTGGAGCCGGAAATCCTCATCGTGGACGAGGTGCTCGCAGTGGGCGATGCCGCATTTCAGAAAAAGTGCCTCGGCAAGATGGGAAGCTTCGCGCAAAGCGGGAGAACGGTCCTGTTTGTCAGCCACAACATGGAAGCCGTTCGCAGCCTTTGCCAGCGCTGCGTATGGATGAAGAACGGGCGGGTGCACGAAGACGGAAGGAGCGAAGAGATTCTCGAGTCCTACTTCAACGAGGTTTCCAGCGATCAATCCTTCTTCTGCCAGAGCCCAGAATACGGACTCACGATTGACAAGGTTGTACTGAAAAACGGTTTTGGTGAGGAGAGCACTCAATTTCGTCCGGGCGACGATCTTGTTGTCGAAATCTCCTATGTGACCGAAAAATGCATAGACAAACCGATCATCGCTATCGGAGTGCTCGGAGCAATCGGATCATGCTTTACATCGAATATGTTGTTGGATGGGCACAGGCCGGAATATCTGCAAGGCTCGGGTAAGATTACCTGCAGGTTTCGGTCAATCCCTCTGCTCCCACAGGGTTACACAGTCAAAATGAGCATTCGTGCCGCTACTGTCACGGACATGATTATTGCTTACCAGGACGTAGCTGGCTTCAATGTGGTAGGAGATCTGGCGGACTACGGATACAAAGGGGATTTCTTGCAGTTTGCGCGCTACTCTACGCCGGTCGTTATTCCTTATGAGTGGCAGTTTCCGGATGGCCGGACGATCCCGGTGGCGCTCGAGCGGCCGTTGAACCGCGAGGACACTCCTCTGTCGCTGGTCGGAGGATGAAGACGCTCTCTCCCGCAGCTGAGAGCGCCGCCAAGAAGGTGTTCTTTGTCGGCGATAATCGTCGAAACGTGAATTGGGGTCGTGGCGCAAGCATTGCGCTGCGCGAAATACTGACTTCCAGCTTTGAGATCAGCGGCTGTGTTAGCGGTGAGCTGTTCAGTCTCTCGACTGCCGAAGCAGGATTTGTCAGCACTCTTATGCCCGGCAAGTATTACCGGGTATTCCAGTATCTGCAACGCCGTCACACCCGGCGGCCATTTTCCTGGTATATCAAACTTGAAAAACTGTTCGGCGCTACGGATTTCATCAGCGACGATCCGGCGGAGAGCGTTCGGAGGCTGCTGGCGCAAAAACATAGATATCCAGGCCTCACCAAACTTTATGACGAGGCCAGCAACGCCGACATTGTGGTGCTTGACGGCGACGGCGACATCGTCTTTTCGACACCGCCCCGCCGTCAAACACTCTTTCTTCTGGCGATGATCGAGTTAGGCATACGGCTAGGCAAACCGGTATTTCTCGTCAATTCAATGATCTCGGATTGTCCGTTAACCGGTCGCAACGAGCAGACTGTGGCTCATGCGCGCCGGCTTTTTGCGCAATGCCGCGCAATTTGTTTGCGGGATCCGGAGTCGCTGGAGTATGTGCAGAAAGAAATGCCGAATGCTGTATCGTCACTGATCCCGGATTCACTTTTCGCATGGTCCCGGATCTATGCCGAGACGGAGTCACGTCCGCCAGCGAATGGAAATTTCTGCTTGCCCTATCCTGAGCAAGAAGAATACTGGGGAAAACTGGACTTCTCAAAGCCATACATATGCATCGGTGGCGGAGCCCTGGCCGGCACGCAGGCCGAGAAGGCGATCGAACGCTATTCGCGTCTGGTCGATGCAATCTCGCAGCTCGGCTATCGCGTGTACCTAACGGAGAACGACATTCCGGACGCATTCTTGAAAGACGTTGCGCGACAAAAGGGCATCGGGGTCATTCCAGTGAATGCGCCGATTCTCCTGTGCGGAGCGGTCCTCGCGCATGCTCGTCTATTTATCTCCGGGCGCTATCATCCATCCATTTTCGCTTCGTTGGGCGGAACCCCTTGCATTTTTCTGGGATCGCAAGCTCATAAAATGGGCAGCCTCTCGCGGGTGCTGGAGTACGAGAATCACCAGCAGTTCAATGCGTTCCCTACGGATGCAGATATCGACGGGATCCTCGACACGGCTCGACGCTACCTTGACCAGGGGGAAGAGCTTCGGGAGCGTATCAAGGGGATCGCAAAATTGCGCTCAAGAGAGGCGCTGTCCCTGGCTGGCTTCCTTCAATATCACATGCAAACTGATGTGCCTGCGCAATGAGCCTTCCAGAGATCGAGCGAAATACAAAGCAGCTGATTGTTGCGGGTGGTGGCGGACACGCCAAGGTAGTCATCAGCATTCTACAGAAGCTGAAACAGTACCAGGTTTTGGGTTACACAGATTTGAAGGATAACGGACCGGTGCTCGGAGTCCCCTATCTCGGCTCCGACCAGGCGCTTACAGCGCATATCGGCAATGAGGGGAAGCTGCGCGGTCTCGTATTGGGCGTCGGTCAGATTGGCTTGGGCAAGCGGCGTTGCGAGCTTTGGAGGCGTCTGCAGTCGTTCTCTCTAGCGTTTCCTTCGATCATATCGCCGAACGCAATCGTGAATCACGATATCCGTAATGGTGAAGGTTCAGTGGTCATGGATGGCGCGGTCGTCAACTGCGGTGCGACCCTAGGACGCGGAGCCATTGTGAACACGAACAGTACGGTCGAACATGATGCTGTCATCGGAGACTGGTCACACATTGCGCCCGGAGCCACGATTTGCGGCGCCGTCAGTGTCGGGGATTTTTCGATGATCGGCGCCGGCGCAATCGTTATCGAGGGAAGAAAGATTGCGCCATGCTGCACCGTCGGTGCCGGGGCGATCGTCATTCACGACCTTACAGAGCCGGGCGTCTACATAGGATCTCCCGCGCGCCGGATCGCGTAACAACTATGCAGAGTGCATTCATCATTGCCGAAGCAGGTGTCAATCACAACGGATCTATCGATCTCGCGCTGCAACTAGTGGACGCAGCGAAGACCAGTGGTGCGGATGCCGTCAAGTTTCAGACCTTTCGCGCGGAGCGGCTTGCCTCACGCGCTGCGCACAAAGCTGCCTACCAGGAGCGGACCACAGCCAGTACGGAATCGCAGTTTCAGATGCTGCAGAGACTCGAACTGGATGTTGCCGCTCATCGACGTTTGATGAACCACTGTCAGCAGATTGGGATCCAGTTTCTTTCGAGCCCCTTCGATATGGAAAGTGCGGACTTGCTGGCCGAGATGAATCTGCCGCTCTTCAAAGTGCCATCGGGTGAGATCACCAACTTGCCCTTTCTGAAGCACATCGCGCAGAAAGGCAAGCCGATGATCGTGTCAACGGGAATGTCGACGCTCGGCGAAGTGGAGGAGGCCATACAGGTTTTGCGGGACGCGGGTGCGACCCAGGTCACCCTGCTGCATTGCGTCACGGAATATCCGGCTCCCTACAACGAGATCAATCTGCGAGCCATGCAGACGCTTAAGACGGCCTTCGGATTGCCGGTCGGCTACTCGGACCACACTCCCGGAATCGAGATTGCCGTTGCCGCGGTGGCCCTCGGCGCAGAGGTGATCGAAAAGCACCTGACGCTCGATCGTGCACTTCCTGGCCCAGACCATCATGCTTCGCTTGAGCCAGCGGAGTTCGCACAAATGGTCTCTGCAATCCGTCACGTCGAGCAGTCATTAGGAAACGGAATCAAGATACCTGTGCCGTGCGAAGTGCCGAATATTGCCGTCGCGCGGAAGAGCGTGGTTGCTGCTCGCGCGCTAGCCGCCGGGCATACGCTGGTTGCTGCCGATCTGGAGATCAAGCGCCCCGGGAATGGACTGGCACCGAAGCTCTTGCCTGCACTCATCGGGCGCACGCTCCGGGTCAGCATCAGGGAAGAGGAACTGCTGGCCTGGGATCATCTCGCGTGAGGCGTCGCAAGGTTTGTGTGGTCACCACCAGCCGGGCGGATTTCGGTCTGCTACGCGAGCTGATGCATTCGATCGATACCGACGTCGCGCTTCGGCTCCAGGTAGTCGTCTCCGGGATGCACCTGGCCCGGGAGTTCGGAGGAACCTGGCGGGATATCGAAGCTGACGGTATCCGCATCGATCGCAAGATTCCCATGCGAGGGATCGGCGGGTCGAGCGTGGCCAATTGCAAATCAATCGGTCATGGCATGAGCGGTTTTGCAGATGCGTTCGCGGAACTGAAGCCACAGATCGTGGTTCTGCTCGGCGACCGGTTCGAGTTGCTGGCGCCTGCCATGGCCGCACTCATGCTCCAAATTCCGATCGCTCACATCCACGGCGGAGAATTGAGCGAAGGTGCGATCGATGACTCGGTCCGTCATGCGATGACAAAGTTTGCCTCGTTGCATTTTCCTGCAACTGAGATCTATCGCCGGCGCATTCTGCAGATGGGAGAATCGCCAAAACGCGTCTTCAACTTTGGCGCTCCCGGCTTGGACCAGGTCCACCGCTCCCAAGTCATGACGCGTCGCGAACTGGAACAGGATCTCGGGATCGATCTGAAGCGTCCGGTTGCGTTAGTGACCTACCACCCGGTAACCCGAGAGGATGGCGATGTTGTCACCCAGGTCAGCGAGGTCACGGAAGCCATCAAGGCTGGCGGTCTCCCTGCCGTCTTTACCGCGGCGAATGCCGATGCGGAGGGCACTCGCATCAATGCCCGGTTGCGGTCTGTTTGTGCCCAGAATCCGACGACATTCACCTGGGTGGCCCATTTGGGCCATCGACGTTATCTGAGTTGCCTTAGACACTTTGCGGTAATGGTCGGAAACTCCTCCAGCGGTTTGACGGAAGCGCCTTCGTTCCGCCTTCCTGTGGTCAATATCGGGGATCGCCAGCGTGGCCGGGTGCGTGCGGCCAATGTAATCGACGTTCCCTGTGCCAAAGCAGCGATTCTGCGTGGACTCCACCGCGCGATGTCGCCGCGATTCCAGGCGTCACTGCATGGAATGCGCAATCCCTATGACCGCTCCCGCGATGGACGCGCGAGCGAGCGAATCAAGAACGTCCTGCGGGATATCGATCTGAGCGGCGATTTCTTAAAGAAAGGCTTCTATGATTCGCACCAGTGAAGAATCCTCCGAACCTGTAGCCATTCTTGATAAGCATCCGGTAGAAGGACCGGCCATCATGGTCGTGAACGAAGCCGTTCGCCCCTTTCTCGTGCCTCAGACGCATACCATCCGGCAGGCGATGGAGCGGTTGGAAAAGACTGAGGAGAAGATCGTTTTCGTCGTGGATGCGGACTCGCGGCTGGTCGGTTCTTTGACTGACGGAGATATCCGTCGCTGGATCCTCTCGGACGGCGATCTCAAGATGCAGGTTTTTCGTGCCTGCAACTGCAATCCGTACGTGGCCGAGGAAGCATTTGATACGGAGCAGCTTCGCGGGGAGATGCTCAACCGCAACGTAAGCTGCGTGCCGGTAGTCAATGGCACCCGTCAGATTACGCGGCTGGTCTTCTGGAAGGAACTCTTCCAGAGTGATGGCGTAGTTCAGTCGAAGCCGCAACTCGCTCTCCCTGTCGTGATCATGGCGGGAGGCCGGGGAACGCGTCTCGCTCCCTTCACGAATGTTCTACCCAAGCCGCTCATTCCTGTGGGGGACAAAACTGTCATTGAGATCATCATCGATCAATTTTTGGGCTACGGTCTAGCAGATTTTCAGCTCTCTATTCACTACAAATCGAAGATCCTCAAATCCTATTTCGAAGAGTTGGCGCCGCCTTACAAGGTGAGTTTCCTTGAAGAGACTGAGCCGCGCGGCACTGCGGGCGCTCTCCGTTCCCTCTATGAGCCGTCAGCGGAAAATCTGATCGTCACCAATTGCGACATCGTCATCCAGGCGGATCTTGCGGAGCTCGTCTCTTTCCACGCGCAGGCGAACTATGATCTCACCCTGGTCGCCTCGCTCAAGGACTACCGCATCCCTTACGGTGTGTGCGAACTTGAGAAGGGTGGCAGCCTGTCGATCATCAATGAGAAGCCGCAGTACAGCTTCCTGGTCAACACCGGGATGTATGTGGTGCGCCGCGATCGGCTGAACTTGATTCCAGAACACACCTACTGCGACATGACGGATTACATTGAAACCCTGAAAAAAGCTGGAGGACGAATCGGCGTCTTTCCGATCGGCGGAAACGATTGGATTGACATTGGCGAATGGGCGGAATACCGCAAGGCGCTCGATAGCTTCAGCCGCCTGGGCGCACATGTCTCTGCGGAGTAGCGGCAACTGATCCTCATGCTCAATGGTCAACGCGTCTTTGCCGTCATCCCGGCTCGCGGCGGAAGCAAATCGATACCCGGGAAAAATATTCGTCCCCTCAAAGGAAAGCCCCTGCTCGCCTGGTCGGTCGACGTAGCAAAACAGGTGACGGAGATGGATCGCATCCTTGTCTCGACTGACGATGCAGAGATCGCCGCAGTTGGTCGCGCGGCGGGCGCGGAGATCTATGGACGTCCACCGCATCTGGCGACCGACGATGCTCTGGTGATCGACGCCTTGCGTGATCTGCTCGAAACCCTGCGCACAGAGGGGGACCCACCCGAGTGGATGGTTTTGCTCGAACCTACCTGTCCTCTGCGTACCGCAGATGATGTACGTGCATGCATGAAGCTGGCTGCTGAGAAGCACTATGATTCCGTAGCGACCTTTAAAGAGGCCGATCTCAATCCTCACCGGGCGTGGCGGCTGATCGACGGTGAACCGGAGGTCTTCATACCGGGCGCGATACCTTGGTTGCCACGGCAGGCGCTTCCCAGCGCCTATCAGTTAAATGGCGCTGTTTATCTTTTTCGCACCAGCGTGCTTGCCCCTGGGGCCAAGTCGCTGCTGGGCGGGAAGATGGGTGCTGTGCTCATGCCACGGGAGCGCTCCCAGGATATTGATGACATACTCGACTTCACAATCGTCGAAGCGTTGCTGGATACGAAAGGCTTATGACACAAACGCTGCAACAGTTGTTTTCTTTGCGCGGCAAGACTGCCGTGGTGACGGGGGGTGCGGGATATCTGGGCACACCCATCTGCGAAACCCTCGCCGAGTTGGGCGCAAACCTTGTTCTGGCAAGCCGCGACCGGGCGAAGTGCGAGAGAAAATGTGAGGAGATCGCGCAGAAGTTTCCGACCGCCGGCAAGCTGGTAGGCCTCGAACTTGATGTTATGAAGAAAGGCTCGGCAGGCGCCTTCATGACGCAAGTCCACGGGCATTTTCCGGCAGTCGATATCCTCGTGAACAACGCATGGTCAGGTAACAAGAACTCCTGGGAGTCGATTTCGGAAGAAGACTGGGAGTACGACATTGATATGTGTCTGAACTCTGTCTTTCGCCTGACGAAAGCTGCGTTTCCGGATCTGAAGGAGACGAAAGGCGTTGTCCTGAATATCGGATCAATGTACGGGCACATCGGGCCAGACTATCGAATTTACGATGGCAAGGAGTTTGCCAACCCGCCAAGCTATGGCGCGGCGAAAGCCGGCGTGATCCAGTTCACGAAGTATCTGGCCAGCTTTCTTTCTCCGCACGGGATCCGGGTGAATGCCTTGAGCCCCGGCGCGTTCCCCCATCCACCGACGCAGAAGCATGAAGTGTTCATGCAGAAGTTGGGATCGAAGAATCCGATGAACCGTATCGGCCAGCCGGATGAGCTGAAGGGGGCAGTGGCGCTGTTGTGCTCAGCAGCCGGAAGCTATATCACCGGACAGAACCTGTGTGTCGACGGCGGGTGGGCAATCTGGTGAAGTCGATCGGGATCATCGGTGTGAGCGAGGGAAATGGCCATCCGTTTTCCTACAGTGCTATCGTCAACGGCTACTCTCCAGAAGGTCTGGCGGCATCGGGTTGGCCAGGTATTTATGAGTACGTCAGACGCCGCCATGCCTCCGAGTTTGGGCTCGCTGGTTGGAAGATCACACATGCCTGGACTCAGGATCCTGCGGTAACTGCGAAGCTGTGTGCGGCCACCCAGATCGACCATGGTGTTGCCGATTACCATGAATTCCTCGGCAAGGTCGATGCCGTCATTATTGCCCGCGATGACTACAGCAGTCACCTTCCGATCGCTCGACCCTTTCTAGAAACAGGCGTGCCTGTCTTCATCGACAAACCACTCAGCGTGGACCTTGCTGAACTGCGGATTTTCCGTCCATATCTCGAATCGGGTCAGCTCATGTCCTGCTCGGGCATGCGCTATGCGCGAGAACTCGATGAGCCACGCGCCAACCTCAATGCTTACGGGCGGCTGAAGCTCATCCGCGGCGCCATTGTCCTCTCCTGGGAGAAATATGGCGTCCACTTGCTGGAGGCAATCCTCTCCATCACCACGGCGAGGCCTCTGGCCGTCCGAATGAATCCGGCAGAACACGTCTCCGCCTCCGTGCGCATGGATGATGGGTCAGTGCTGCAGATCGACGCTCTTGGTGAGGCTCCGGCAATATTCCGAGTGGAAGTATTCGGCACGCAGCGCACCGGGGTCTTTGACATCACTGACAACTTCTCGATGTTCCGCCGTATGCTCTGGGAATTTACCAACTCCATCCACACCGAGCAGCCGGCCATCCGACCGGAGCGCACGCTGGAGATCATGCGCGTGCTGATTGCCGGAAGGATCTCAAGCCAGGAAGGCCGCGAAATACTTCTCCATGACGTCACAATATAAGAACCTTTTTGATCTCAGCGGCAAGGTCGCCGTTGTCACTGGCGCGGTCGGCATCCTGGGCCAGGGCTTCTGTCGCGGACTTGCCTCTTTTGGCGCCAAACTGGCCGTCGTCGACCTCGACTCGGACCGCTGCTCCGCGTTTGCGGCAGAACTGGAACGTGATTACGGCACCTCCTCCTTGGGCGTTGCCTGCGATGTTGCTGATCCGGCATCTGTCGCCCGCATGGTGGAGCAGGTTGTCGCCCGCTTTGGCGCCATCGATGTTCTGCACAACAATGCTGCATCGAAGTCAGCCGATCTCGATGCATTCTTTGCCAGCACCGAAGAATATTCGCTCGCCGAATGGCGCAAGATCATGTCCGTCAACGTAGACGGCATGTTTCTAGTGGCCCAGGCGGTTGGAGCCCAGATGCAGAAGCAGGGAAGGGGCGGGAGCATCATCCAGACCGCTTCTATTTATGGTTTATTCTCCTCGGATAAGCGTATCTACGAGGGCTCCTTTTATCTCGGACGCCAGATCAGCAACCCAGCCGTCTACTCCACCTCGAAGGCAGCCGTCGTCGGCCTTACACGATATCTGGCAGCGAACTGGGGGGATGCCGGTATCCGCGTCAACGCTCTGGTGCCGGGCGGTGTGGAAAGTGGCCAGAACGATACATTCAAGGCCCGCTACGCTGCCCGTGTTCCGCTGGCCAGAATGGCCAAACCAGATGAGATGGTCGGAGCGGTGGTGTATCTAGCTTCCGACGCGTCCAGTTACGTCACGGGCCAGTGTCTGGTTGTGGACGGCGGATTAAGCGCATGGTGATCGAACAGATAACATAAAACAAACTACCGTAACTGCGACAAACCGGGCATTGTGCCGAATTAAGCATCCCCGTAAAGTTCACGGGGGACGGAAGAAGGGCATCCATTTCCCCCTTCCGTTCGACACTTCGGTGCTGATGCCAAAACATTGACGACAATCGCCAAGCCAGACACGGGCAAAATCCACGCTCTGACAACGATCCGCTTCTTCGGTGCCGTCTATGTGGCGCTGGGTCATTGGCTGTACGCTATTCCAGTCATCTCTCATCAAAGCACATTGTGGCACTTCATTGCTTTTGCCCGGTGCGCCGTCAGCGGCTTCTTCGTTCTCTCCGGGTTCATCCTGGCGTGGGTGTATCTGCGAGAGGGGAAGACCTTGAACAGACGCCAATTCTATGTGTCCCGCTTCGCGCGAATTTATCCGGTGTTTCTACTTACGATCATTGCCGATACCCCTTTGTTCTTCTGGTCGCACATTGCAAATTATGGCGTGAAGGGGGCCTTGATCAAAACAGGGATCTCGTTCCTGAGCTGCTTGTTTATGTTGCAAGCCTGGGGAAGACGCTTCTGGGGGTTGAACCGTCCAAGCTGGTCGCTTTCCGCAGAGACCTTGTTTTACGCCCTCTTTCCTTTCATAGGTGTTCTCTTATGGAGGCTGCGTAACCGCTGGATATGGCCAGCGATGCTGCTTGTGTATGTAGGCGGACAGCTTCTAGTCTTGTTTGCAATAAAGACGGTAGCGTTATGGCCAATTGATCGGGAGTTCTTGTTGTTTCTTCCACCGCTGCATGTTTCGACCTTCTTTCTGGGAGTATTGCTGGCAAAATTGCGGTTCAATGCCGACAACAAGCAACAAGGGCGTAGGGCGCATGGATGGATACCTTATGCGCTGTTCATACTCGGTGGGGGTCGTATTTGTCACGCTAGCACTGGTAATTCCTAGTTCGGTAATTGAGTCACCCACCGGGCAAATACTCTATGAGGATGGAGTCCTCTCTCCTATATTCTGTGCGTTAATATGGGCTCTTTCTGATAGGACAACGGTCATTTCACGGCTGTTAAGCACGAAATGGCCTGTCCTCCTGGGGGAGGCAAGCTATGGGTTGTACCTAATTCACGACCCTGTTTTACACCTTGTTTCGCCCATACTTGTGCATGCTCTTAGAAATGCGAGCTGGCGCGAGTTTCGTGTGCTCTATATTCTGTCGTTTCCCGTGTATCTTGCGCTATGCATCGCCCTGAGCATTGCAAGCTATCTTTGGTTTGAGGGTCCGGCGCGCAGGTGGATTCGGTCCCGCTTTGGATCGAAACCAAAAGCGCAAATCGGGGCTGGAACACTGACTACGGCCAACAGCAGCTTTTAGCGTGTAGGAATCCTCATCCGTCTTTAGCCAATTTCCAGTTTTTTGATCTTCAACGCAAACTAGCGCTCTACTGTGAGCGAACGCGTAATGCAGAGATGTCTTCGATGAGCGCTGGCAAGGAAAGCCCCACAGGCCGGATCCGCGAGCTGGACGGCTGGCGTGCCATCGCTGCGTTGATGGTTCTTATCAGCCATTTCCTGGGGCACCAGCATATCGGAGCGATCACGCGCGTTTCCTGTCTTTGTTTCGCTGACGATCAAGTTCATGGCTTATCTCGGCGTGCAGATCTTCTTCGTAATCAGTGGCTTTGTGATTTGCCGACTCTTGTTGCGAGAGGAAGCGCGGTACGGATTGTTTTCAATTAAGGCCTTCTATATCCGCAGAGTATGTCGGATTCTCCCGCCGTTCTATCTCTATCTGGCCGTGCTTGTCGATTCTGAGTATGTTTGGGATTGTTGAAGTGACGGGCAGACAGATTGCCAAGGCGGTCTTTTTCCTTGGGGACTTCCATTCGCTCTCAGCACCATGGTTCACGGGTCATAGTTGGACATTGGCGGTGGAGGAACAGTTCTATCTCTTTTTTCCAGCAACCCTGTTGCTCACTCCGCGACGGTGGAGAAGCGCCGTCTGCGGCGGGATCGGCATTCTGGGCATCGCACTGATGTTTTCAATTTCGTTATCGGGATGGAACACGTTGCTTTCTGCTGGAGTTAGCGGAGGGTTCGTCTGCATTTCTTGTGGCGTAATGGTCGGCATTCACGAAGACAAACTGCGCGCTCTGGCGCAAAGAACTCCTGTCGCCCTGGTTCTGCTGGCTGCCGTGATGGTGTTGCTACATCCTTTCGCTGACCTAAATGATTGGAAGATGGCGCTCTATCAAGCTTTAGCAGTGCCTCCTGCCATTGCTGTCCTATTGCTATCTACCATGGAACAGCAATCGTGGTTCCGATCGCTACTTTGTTGGCGTCCCGTTCAGGCGGTCGGGGTCACTTCCTACGGTCTCTACTTATGGCAGCAATTGTTTATGGGGCGGCGGGAAGTGTACTCCGGTCTTGGGCACTTTATCCCTTTTCTCTCGCCATTGCTCTGCGTCATCGTACCGTTCTCTTGGTTTTTGGTAGAGAAGCCCGCAATGGTCCTAGGCGCAAATTTATCCCGTCGCGTGCGACGAAGACCTGACACACTCAAAGCAGCGGTCTGAAGAAGGCGGTCAAAGTGCCAAGCACTCCTGACACGGAAAAGATGATTTGCGGGCACGACAAACAACAGCGGGAGATAGTCGGCGGAATGTCGCGGCAGGCTGAACCTGGTCGTTTGTCCCGACCGTTGTTGATGATCTTCTGTGGCACATTTCTGCCCTGGCTGCTCGTTGTGTTGTTCACTGCCGGCGCGTGGGCGGCTTTGCACATCATCGGCTACGCGGCGATGCTGCTTTCGGTCGGGTACTGTCTGATTAAGCTCGCCCTGCCACAGTCTCGCCGAGTTGAGACAATCTTCCTGGCGCCCGCCCTGGGAATTCTGATCGCTTCTTCGCTTGGCGCGCTGTGGCTGAGGCTCGGATTGCCGCTAATCTGGATACCGCTCCTTTGGCTGTTTCCGGCCGCGTTCGGGATGCTGTACCTGTGGAAAGACCGCTCGTGGTTGCCGAGGCAGACCGTCGACTATGGATGGACGTTGGTGGTGCTGTCTTTCCTGGTGTGTTTGGTGTACTTCCTACCGAGCGCCCGCAAAGATGCTGTTCTTGATCACGACGGAAGTTTTCGCTGGATTTACGTTGATACGCAGCATTTTTATGCAATCGCTGCTGGAATCAAAGGAGATGAAAGACCTCCCGTCGGGCCGGGAAGCGCTACTGAACCGCTCCTTTATCATTTCGCTCCTTATGTGCCCGCAGCGGTCCTTTCCCGGGTGGATGGACTCGCCCTCGGAGACTCTCTGGTCCGTGTGACCCGCGGCGCCTCGATTTGGGCCCTGCTGCTCTCCTGTTTCGGCTTTGGCACACTGCTGTCCCTCCGGGCCACAGGCGAAAAATTCGGCGGCATTATGTCCGTAGCGGGTCTGTTTTTCTATGGGTCGCTGCTGTCACTCTTTAGCAACGAGGTGAGCAGCGCAAGTTATGTGAAGGGAGCCATCCTGTTGACTGTCCCCGGGGTGGAGGTACTTGCTGATGGGGGACCCTTCGCCCACATTCTGCTCGGTCATTCCGTGCTGCACGGCATGGTTGCGATCACAGCAGTTCTGGGATTGTGTCTCGTGTACACGAGCAGCGAAGCAGATCTGCGAGCACGCAGCGGCCTCTTAGTGCTGCTTCCAGCGCTCGTTGCTCCGATGAACTCGGTTGCGGCTTTGTATTGCCTCGCGGCTGTGGGCATTCTCCTCTTTTGGACACGCCTAAAGAGCATCCGGTCGTGGCTGGCATTTGTGGCGATGATAGGTCTTTTTGTCGCGGCGTGGAAGGTGATGGGATATGGGCAGGCCCCCGACGCGGCGCTGGCAACAATCAATCGAAATCCCGGATCGCAATGGTGGTCGCTTACGGTCGGATTCCTTGCCGGCCTGGGATTCCGCCTCCTCGGTTTTCGCTGGATCAGACGCCCGCTGAAAGATCCGATGGCGCTTATGGTGCTGGCCACCTTTGTCGGCCTGCTGGGGTTCTCAGTGTTTCTGTCGTTTGATACCGGCAATGAGCGCTACGGTATCTACTTCCTTGAATGCATGTTCAGCATTTTCGCCTTCTCTCGTTTGCGTCATGACTGTTGGCGAGCGAGTGAACGGGCTAGCTGCGTCACAGAATGGCTGACCGTCGCGAAATGGGGAATGTTTGTTCTAGGAGTCATCGGTGTTCTGGTCGGTATCGCAGCGCATTTTCCCCATTACGCAACTGGTATCTCGCACTTCGGTCCTAAAGTTGTCCTAGCCTTTCTGATCGCAGCATTCTTTGCCGGTATTGCGGCTCTTTTGAGGAATGGGCGGCTGGCCACCGCCGGTTCATCCATTGTGATGGCAATCCTGCTGGTCGGCTTCTTGGCTTGGATCACTCCCTGGCTCAACTTTGGGCTGGGCCGCATGAAGATGGACGTTATGCTTTCTTCGGAGGAGGTGCGAGGTTTGCATCGTCTGCGTGAAGTAGCGTCCCCGGGCGAGCGCTTTGCCACCAACAAGCATAACGTCGACACACTGGCAGCTCGGCGCGCGCGGTCCTACGGGTATGCCGGGCTTTCGGAGCGGCCCGTTCTGTTGGAAGGCTATCTAGATCGCGGAGTGACTGTCCTTCCCTGGTTTCCAAAAATGCAGCACGATAATGATCTGATGTTCACCACGGTGGACCCTTCGACGCTCCACGATCTGGCAAGAACCTGGAAAGTCCAATGGCTTGTCGCCCGTCCCGGCACGGATATTTCCTTGCCTAGGCCGCTGCCAGGATGGCTCGTGCAGGAGAAGGATTGCGGTAGCCTGAAAATCTACCGGGTCAACTGATCGATATTTAGATGACACAGACGCTGACGATTGTTATGTACCACTATGTGCGCGACCTGGAGCGATCCCGCTTTCCTGCGATCAAAGGACTCTCGCTCGAGCGTTTTCGCCGCCAGCTCGACTACATCGTGTCACGGTACACGCCCGTTACCATAGAAGCGATCCTCGCTTCCATGGCGGCTGCAGAACGACTGCCAGATAATGCGGTGTTGCTGACCTTTGACGACGGCTACAGCGACCACTTTGCCAATGTCTTTCCTTTGCTCGATGAGCGCCACATTCAGGGATGCTTCTTCCCGCCTGCGCAGGCGATCCTCGAACATCGCGTGCTGGACGTCAATAAGATCCAATTTGTCCTCGCTTCCGTGCCGGACGCAAACGCGTTACTCAGCCAGGTCTTCGCGGCGCTGCCTGAGTTTGCGGAGTCCTATGATCTCAAGACGCGCGAGGCATATGTCGAGTCAATAACGGAACAGCATCGCTACGATGCGCACGAGGTGATCGTGCTCAAGCGCCTCTTGCAGCGAGAGCTTCCCGAAACGGTTCGAACCGAGATTGTGCGACGGCTTTTTGCCAAGCACGTTACCGCTGATGAGGCAGCATTTGCCTGCGAACTTTATATGTCGGTCGAGCAGATTTCCTGTCTTCACCGCCATGGAATGCACATTGGCAGCCACGGTTACACGCACGCGTGGCTGAACCATATCACCCCTGAGGCGCAGGCTGAGGAAATCGATCAGTCACTAGCGTTTCTGGGTCGGCTCGGCGTGAATTCTAATGGCTGGACGATCTGTTACCCCTACGGTGGATTCAATGAATCCGTGCTGCAGATCGCGGGATCGCGTCGCTGTTCTCTCGGGTTTACGGTAGAACCGCGGGTTGCCTATCTTGGTATCGACGATCGGCTCGCGCTGCCGCGGGTGGACACTAATGATCTGCCGAGTTAGCCGTCTTACGCTAAGATAGCTTTGGCTGCATGGACTAGTAGTGCTTACCCACCGTGAATCGATTCCTAGAATTGCAACCACCATTGATGCCACTCGGAAGCTCGAAGCAACCACGCACAGAGCTGGATGATTTCTTTTGTGCGCCCTCAGGTCGAGTCTCCGAGTTCTTGCAGATGCAGTTACATCTTTACCGCGAAGACGTTTGCCTGCAGGACTATTTTCTGCTGCTTCAGTTGGACGCGGCGAAAAAGTCTCATCCTGACGGCCGCCAGCGAGCGTCCCATCGCCTGCTTGACCGGGCAATTCGGACAGCGGATCGGATAAGCCAATCCCGCGGACGCGAAAAGATCAAGGCGGACGTCCTGTTCTGCCCGATGGCCAACTTCACTAGAAAGACAGAAAACCAATTTCTTATTCGCAGCCTTCTTGGTCTGGCACAAACCGGCGCTAAGATTGTGTGTCTGCTGCCCTCCAGCGCCCCCTGCAAGCAGGAACTGGAAGCACAGTTGGTTGCTGCCAAGAGTCCCGGGCATGTGACGTTTGTCGATCCTCTTGCTCCCTTGGATTCGATAGAGAGCCGTCTCCGCTCGCAGGCTGCTCGGGTGCGTGGACGCGAGGCATTTCAGAAGACATCCGAAATTCTCTCGTGGCATGGCCTTGCGCCTCCCAGTGGAGTCGCGGATAGCTTCAATCACATAGCTGTGTTCGTTGAAGCATGGGAGCGGCTGGCGCCCTTCATTGAATTCGATGCAGTAGTTGCGCGTTGTCACTGGAACACTCTTTGCAGCCCAGTATGCCGAACGGGTCTGGAGCGCGGAAAGTCCGGTCATTACTTTTCAGCAGGGAGTCATTGGCCACACGCTGGATACGCCAGTCACGGCTTCAACCTTTGTGGCGTTCGGAACCTCCTCTGCTTCCTTTCTGAACGACTTAAATCGTCTATTCTTCAAGGCAGCCGAAAGGCCCGAACCGATAACGGAATACGTAAGAGGTGGTAGTCTCTACGACAACATAGTGTCTTTGCCTGACCAGTTCGAACATCAGACGCTGCTGATGGTCGATGTGCCGCAGCCCCCCGGCCAAGGTGCATTTTACGGGGTCCAAGACCAATGCCGGGCGCTTCTCCGACTCGCTGACAATCTACTTGCTGCGCACTCATCATTGCGCCTGATCATTCGCCCCCATCCCTATTGGGGCGATCTAGACTTGCAGGAGTGTCTGCGTCTTGCCCGGGAGCACCAATTCCGGTGTGAGCTATCGCATCCGGCATGGTCCCTCGAGGACGACCTGCGCCGCTCGTCCGTTGCGGTTGGAATCTTCAGCGGTGCGCTCACCATCGCATCCGCCTGCGGACTTCCCACTATTTTCCTGCAAACCGAGGAGGGCTACACAACGGGAGACTTGTCGTGCTTTGCTGACGGCCAAACAATGTTGCCCGATGCCGCCTTCGACAAGATCAGCGATATCCTGAAAAGCCGGCAGGCATACGCATGTGCAAGGAATGAGGCGTTGCGGAATGCCCGCGACTACTATGCGGGTGGAGTCAATCTAGCCTTAGACGGCGCGTTCTTTGAGCGCCTTCTTCGAAACTGAGCTGTATGGCTCTGGATGGCACCATCTGCATGACATCAATGCTGCAAATCCTCAAAGACCTTACACCTCTCAATCGCGCTGTCTGCTCCCGTGGCTATGATCAGGCCGTCTCCTACCTTTGTCACCAGCTTCCATTTCGTGTCATTTCCGTCCCAGAGTCGCATCAGCACAACGGGTGGGTGATCCCGCCATCGTGGGACGTGGAAGAGGCCACGATCGGGCGCGATAGCCAGGTTATTTACGATGGGACGGCCCATCCTCTGGGCGTCATCGCGCTATCGAGGAGCTTTTCTGGCACGGTCGACCTCGAGGAACTGCGTCGGCATCTCCACTATGACCATCGCTATGAAGATTCGATCCCATTTCATTACCGGCAGCAATTTCGGAGCTGGGAACGCGACTGGGGGTTCTGCATTCCCCAACGATTGTTCGATCAATTGACGCCAGGCAATTACGATGTACTCATTCGGACGCGCGAGGCTCAGGGCACGCTGAAGATCCTCGAATACAAGCACACCGGCACACTGGGTACAACGATCGTTTTTGGCGGCAATCTCGATCACGCCGGTGTTGCGAATGATGGGCTTGCTGGATGCGTCGTCGGCCTCGAAGTCTTACGGCGCCTGAGCGGCCGCAAGACCAAGTTCACGTATTCTCTCGTGCTCTCTCCCGGCATAATCGGGTCAGAATTCTACCTCGACCATCTCAGTGAGCAGGAGCGCGGCCAGATTCTCGAGGGCGTCTTTCTCGAAATGCTGGGTTCAACAACCAGTCTCGCCCTTCAGGAACCGCGTCGCACCATGGTCAGCACACTGCACGCGCTCAAAGCGAGTCTGGATGCATCGGGCCTGAAGTATCGTACCGGTCCGTTTCAGAGCATCATCGTTAACGACGAGTATATTTGGGAGAACTACGGAATCCCGATGATCTCATTGTCGCGGTTCCCCTATGCCGAATACCATTCCAGCTTCGACACTGCAGAGAGAATCAGCGAGGTCTCTCTGGAAGAGACGGTGAAAGTTCTGATGGATACCATCGATCGCCTCGAGTCCGCACCGCTTCTGATTAAGAAGTTTCAGGGTAATATATGCCTCTCCAATCCTCAGTATGACCTTTATGTTGATGCAGGCCAAATAGCGCTCGGCGATAGATCCTCCGAAACATTGCAACGGATGCGCCGCCTGATGGATTTCATTCCGGCGCAGGATCGACCGATAAGTATAAAGGCTGTGGCCGACCAGATGGGACTTCCGGAATCAGACACGCTCGCGTACCTGCAGCGGTGGTCTGACAAAGGACTAATCGATCTGCTTTAACCGAAATATTCCAGAATTTAGGTGGAAAGAGTTCAATGAAGATCTTAGTTACCGGTGGTGCTGGATATATAGGTTCAACTCTTGTGCCGATGTTGCTGGCGGAGGGGCATACGGTGCGTGTGCTGGACATGCTTCTACATGGTGGAGCGCCGTTATTGTCTGCCTGGTCGCATCCCGGCTTCGAGTTTGTGGGCGGAGACTTACGCGATGGCGCATTGCGGAAGACTGCTGTCGCGGGAATGGATGCCGTCGTCCATCTCGCAGCGATCGTGGGTGACCCCGCCTGTTCCCGTCAGCCAGAACTCGCTCGGGCGGTGAACCTGGAGAGCTCGCTCGCACTGATTGACGATAGCCAAAGCGCGGGCGTCGGCCGTTTTGTGTTTGCTTCCACATGCAGCAACTACGGAAAAATGAAAGATGTCGCTTACGTCGACGAATCCTCAGAGCTGAGTCCGGTCTCGCTCTATGCCGAGACCAAGGTTGCGGTAGAGCAGGCTTTGCTGCAGAGCGCTGGAAGAAGTGGATGGTGCCCTACACCTCTTCGCTTTGCGACCATCTTCGGTGTTTCCTCGCGCATGCGTTTCGATCTCACTGTGAATGAGTTCACGATGGAAATGATCACAAAGAAGCATTTGAAGGTCTTTGGGGAGCAGTTCTGGCGGCCTTATGTACATGTGCGGGACGCGGCACGCGGCATCCAGCTCGTGCTGAATGCTGACGTCTCCAAGGTATGCGGCACGGTTTTCAACGTCGGTGCGACGAACCAGAACTTCCAAAAAGAGCAGCTGGTCAAGATGATTCAGCCATTTGCTCCCGATGCCGTCGTCGAATATGTTCGCAAGACGGAGGATCCTCGCGATTACCGCGTATCCTTCTCCCGCATTACCGATCAGCTCGGATACAAAATCACACGCACGGTGGCGCAGGGAATTGAAGAAGTCGCAAAGCTCGTTACTGGCAAAGTCATTGATCGCTTTGATGATCCGAGGTACGCCAATTGACAAGTAAAGAAATACTCTCGCCAGGCGCGCCGCCGCCGGCCGACGTGATTCCCCTGATCGTGCCTGAGCTTCGAGGCAACGAGTGGCAATACGTGAAGGATTGTCTCGATACCAATTGGGTGTCTTCTGTCGGCAGTTATGTGGATCGCTTCGAGCAAATGGTTGCCGCCTACGTCGGCGTCAAGCACGCTGTGGCGACAGTAAATGGCACGGCGGCTCTGCACATTGCGATGCTGCTCGCCGGTGTCGAACCTGACGACGAAGTGGTGGTATCCACTCTTACATTTATCGCGCCGGCAAACGCGATCCGCTACGCCGGCGCTTGGCCGGTATTTATCGACGCGGAACCCCGCTTCTTGCAAATTGATCCCGCGGCTCTGACTGATTTCCTGGAGAACGGCTGCACCTGGGATGGCCAGATTTTGCGCAACCGTGTGAGTGGCAGGCGTATCAGGGCGATTCTGCCGGTCCACATTCTCGGGCATCCGGTGGACCTGGATCCCATCCTTGCCGTGGCAGAGAAGTACTCATTGCCGGTGATTGAGGATGCCACGGAAGGACTGGGTGCACGCTACAGCGGCAAGAGCCTCGGTAGCTTTGGACGCGCGGCGTGCTTCAGCTTCAACGGAAACAAAATCATCACCACGGGCGGTGGCGGCATGCTTGTGACCGATGACGCAGCATGGGCGGCGCGTGCCCGGTATTTGACTACTCAGGCGAAGGATAACCCAATCGAGTATGTGCACAACGAAATTGGGTTCAACTACCGGCTGACGAATATGTTGGCTGCGATGGGCTGTGCTCAGATGGAGAAACTGGACGCCTTCGTAACGGCCAAGCGGGAGATTGCGGCACGATACCAGGAGGCGTTCGCGTCGCTGCCGGGAATTACTGTCCCGAGGGAGGCGGAGTGGGCTTTCAGCACCTATTGGATGTTTACGGTGCTCGTTGACGAGGAGCGAGCAGGCATTAGTTCCCGCGAGCTGCTGCGGGAACTGGCCAGCCGCAAGATCCAGGCACGTCCGCTTTGGCAGCCCATGCACTGCTCGCCGGCTCATGATGCAATGGCCAGCCCTGCCTCCCCGAGCGCCGAAGAGGTGCATCGCCAGGCACTCAGCCTGCCTTGCTCGGTAGGTCTTACTACGGCGGTCCAGAATTACGTCATCGAGACCGTGACAGCTATTCTGGCCCAGCGTAAGCTCCTGGCAGGCGTGAGGTGAGGCAATTTCCTGGTAGATCAGGAACCCGGGTGCAGATTGAGCGGCACGGTGACGCAGAATGAGGTTCCAGTTTGTCAGCACGATGAATGAATTCCCCTGGGGCGGAAGCGAGGAGCTGTGGAGCCAGGCTGCGGTGCGGCTCCGTGAGGAAGGACATGAGGTCCGCGCTTCAGTCGCGCACTGGCCGAACCTATCTGAGAAGATCACCATGTTGGCCAAGCGTGGTGTCCGGATCGACCACCATCCCTCCATGCGTGACACCCGCGGTCGACGTTTACGGAACAAGCTCTTACTCGATCGCTCGCGAGCTCAGGCACGGCTGAAACGATATCGGCCGGATCTAGTCGTGATCTCCCAAGGCCACAACTCAGGCGGTTTTGGCTGGGCGTGCGTCTGTAGGCTTGCGGGATTGCCTTTTGTCCTGGTGGTGAACTGCAATTCCGAACTATGGTGGTTCGGCGATCGATTAGATGCCGCGGCGATGGCGTATCAGGCGGCCCAGCGGGTCTTCTGTGTTTCCCAGCGCAACCTCGATCTGCTTCGTTTACAAACCGGCGAACCGCTTTTGCATGCGGAGGTGGTCAGGAATCCCAGCAATGTCCATTTCGCACGCGAGCTCACGTGGCCCGACCAGACTAGCGTCTGGAAGTTCGCAAGCGTTGCCAGGATTGAGGCCGCCGCGAAGGGGCAGGACTTATTGCTGCAGACGTTGGCCCAATCCGGATGGCGTGACCGACCGATTGAGATGAACTTCTACGGTACAGGTCCAGACCTTATTGCACTGCGCCGCATGGCAGAGCTACTGCACCTTCAAAACGTAAACTTCCATGGGCATGTTTCCAACGTTGACTCGATTTGGGATCAGAACCATTTGCTGGTGCTTCCCTCGCGCTATGAGGGTTTGCCTCTTGCTCTGGTGGAGGCGATGCGGTGTGGCAGGCCAGCCGTCGTCACCGATGTAGGTGGCAATACCGAGTTGTGTGTGGACGGCGAAACGGGGTTTGTCGCGCCTGCAGCGACGATAGCCTCCGTCTCGGATACACTTCAACGAGCATGGGAGAAAAGAGAGGATTGGCGGCAGTTCGGGCTCGCTGCACGGGAGCGTGTAAGCTGTTTGATCCCGGAAGATCCCGTTCATCTGTTCTGCCAGAAGCTGAAAGCTATCGCGGCTGAGGGCGCAGAAAACTCCGCGGCCGCCCCCACAACCCGGCATCGCGGGCGGCGTGACGAGCTACGGTCTTCTGCTGAGCAGCGCGCGCTGAGGGCAGCGATCAGGGAGGACCGGGCGCTATGAAGATCGCGTCATCGTCTGCACGTACGATCGCCGCCCGGGCTCTAGGTTCCCACCGACTCGTCTGGCCTCCCGTGAGATAAGGAATCTATCGATTTGGGAGGCTGTGGCTTCCGATGATAATCCACAATGTCAGCTCAAATTTCAGTAGAGGG
>CAVTRJ010000010.1:0-40423 GCA_963737035.1 uncultured Acidobacteriaceae bacterium
TTTCTGGTATCGCTTCACGCTTCCAGGGCTTGAAGCTGGAAGAGCGAATGCTGTATCCGGAGGACGCAAAGAGCCATGTGACCGTTACTCTTCCAAGCGGTCAGCTTATTACCGGCTTACTCGCCTACCGCGATGAATTCACGATCGGGTTGCGTGATAGTAACCGCGTGTATCACTCGTGGCCCGTCAGACGGTCCCACTTCACCGTGGACTCCCCGGTGGATGCCCATGTCGATCTATTCAGTAAATATACGGACGACGATATTCACAACCTGATGGCATACATACAAACTCTGCGCTAATGAGGTTGAACCTTATGAAGTTCTGGAAACACGCCTTGGTCGTGGTTGCCGCGGCTCTTGCTGGATTGCCTCATCCTGGGATTGCGCAGTCGCTGGACCCTGCTGTCATTGATCATCCTGTTCCGGATAGCTGGCCTACGTATCATGGCGACTATTCCGGCAGACGGCATAGCGCGCTCACGCAGATTACAAGGCAGAATGTTGGATATCTCACGCTTTCATGGGCGTTCCAGACCAATCAGAATGCTGAGATCAAATCCACCCCTCTGCTGGTAGACGGCATTCTTTATTTCACGGTTCCGGACAATATCTGGGCTGTGGATGCGCGTTCCGGACACATGCTTTGGCACTATAACAAGCCGACGGACGATGGAGAGCATATCGGGCAGCGTGGGCTCGCCATGTATAAGGAGTGGCTCTACTTCCTTACGCCCAATGGCCATCTCATCTCGCTGAATGCCAAAGATGGAAGCGTTCGGTGGGATGTGATCGTGGCAGACGTCAACAAGGGCTACTGGACGACGATGGCTCCACTCGTCGTGGGGAATCGCGTGATCATTGGTGTCTCTGGCGATCTGGATAATCTTCCCGGCTATCTTCGCGCGGTTGACCCTGTAGACGGCAAGGCGCAATGGCAATGGGACAGCACGCCACCGGCCGGAACTCCGAATGCCACAACCGGCGGCATGACATGGATTACCGGCACATATGATAAGGAGTTGAACCTGATCTATTGGGGAACCGGCAATCCGACGCCTGTGCTCAATGGAAAAACCCGTCCAGGAGAGAACCTCTATACCTGCAGTATCGTGGCCATAAATCCAGATACAGGGAAGCTTGCGTGGGGTTTCTCAGCTTCGCCGCACGATACCCATGATTGGGATGCAGTGGAAGTGCCTGTTCTTGTAGATGGGAATTTTCATGGCCGTCCGCATAAGATGCTCATGCAGGCATCGCGTAATGGCTACTTTTTTGTATTGGATCGCACTAATGGCAAGAGCCTGCTGACTGCGCCATTTGGCCCCGTGAACTGGACCCACGGTGTGGACAAGGATGGCCATCCCATTCCGAATCCTGACAAAGATCCGGCGCCGGATGGACGACTGATTGCACCGGATGAAGGCGGCCTCACGAACTTCCGCTCTCCTAGCTTTGATCCGAAGACGGGGCTCTTTCTGGTGGATGCGCATCCGAGTTACAGCCTCTATTTCACGAAGCCAGCCGATGGCGCCTATGGCTGGGCAGGTGCAGATTACGGATTGTGGGGCAAGGGTCTTCTGGAGGCGATCGATTACCAGACGGGCAAGCTGCGTTGGACCCATGATCTGGGTGAAGATGGTTCCGCGGCTGGCGTGCTGACAACTGACTCCGGCCTGACATTCACCGGCGATGCATACGGAAACGTCATCGCGCTGAATACAGGAAACGGCAAGACACTGTGGCATGCCGGCACCGGCGTAGGGATGGCCAGTTCACCTATCACTTATGAATTGGATGGCCGTCAGTATGTGTTGACCAGCAGTGGCGGCGTCCTTTTTGCGTGGGCACTCCCTGATGCTGCAATTAGGGACGCTGCAATCAGGACGGCGCGAGCGCGGCACAAGTAAAATAGAAGGAGCCGGATGCCTCCTTTTGCTTCCAGGGTCGGTTTGATGGTGCTGCTTGCGGTGATGTTGCCGTCCGCGGTGCACCTCTACGCGCAACCTGGTCAGGAGCAGAAGGAAGCCCCGCTGGTAGTTACAGCGGATTTCAACCGCGACGGTATCGCGGACATTGCGAGTGTCGCTGCAAACGGGAGGTTGACCGTTCGGCTTGGCCGGTCGGACGGCACGTTCCTGGAAACAGCATCCATGCCCGTATCAACGCGCAAGCCCCGAGCCCTGATTGCGGATGACTTCAATGGCGATGGTATTCCGGATCTTCTGATTGGCAGCGAAGATGGCACGGTGATGCTGTTTCTAATCGACAGAACCGGGCGCTTTGCTCCGGGCCGGGAGATTGCTCACCTGCAGTCGGTTACATCAATTGCAGTGGCTGATTTCAATAAGGATGGAAATGCAGATATTGCTGTGTCCGACTGGCGGGCGAGCACCGTCACCGTTTATTTCGGATCAGGTAATGGCTCCTTTGACCACACATGGTCGTTCCCGCTACGAATGCGAGGCACCACACCGCAGATTGCGACTGCAGACTTCAATGACGATGGCATTCCCGATCTTGCCGTTGTTTATGGTGACGATGACGATCCCACATTCGATGTGATGCTCGGAAACGGCAATGGCACGTTTACGATTGCACCGGAGCGAGGATTTAGCAAGAGCCCAAACTCGCATTGCAATACCCTGACAGGGAATTGAACCAGTGTGCTATTGAGGTGAGCCATAGTTCGTCCGCAGGGGAATACGATCTGGGCGAGGTGCGGGGGCTAGCTAGTGCGTATCGCGATTGAAAAGCACTCCTCCGGCTGACTCGGATTTCGGAAACGAGTACCGGCGCTACCTGCGCCAACGAGCGCTCTTGCATCACGCGGGTTCGGATCGGAATATTTTCACTGGATTTGCCCGAGTTGCTCCGCGAATTACTCTATGATGCGGCCGACTCGGGCTTAACAAGCCCAATGGCTATCTTCTCGGCTCATACCGCATCGCCACCGCCCCCGAGCCGAACTCAAGCCGGCTTACAAGCCTCAAGTCGACGGGCTTCGATAGCCCGGCGAACAACGTCGGCCCGTGGCCCGCTAGCCTGGGCTGCACCACGAACTCGTACTCATCGATCAAGCCCAGCTCCGCCAACGCCAGTGGGAGCTTCACGCCCCCGACGAGCAGTCCTTTACCCGCCTGCTGCTTGAGCTGCTGAACGGCCTTCTCCAGATCCCCGCGCACGAGCTCCGCGTTCCAATCGACCCGATCCAGGGTGCTTGACACGACGTACTTCTTTGCCGCATCGATCGTCCGAGCGAAGGGTTCCATCCATTCGGGCCTCGCCGCCGTCCGCGGCCGCCACGCTGTCTCCATCATTTCGTAAGTCACCCGGCCAAAGAGGAGGGCATCGGCCTGTTCGAGGTTCTCGGCCGCGTGACGATGCAAGTCTTCGTCCGGGATGATTGCTCGATGATCGCAGCACCCGTCCAATGTGACGTTGATGGAATACCGAAGGGGTTGCATTGGGCAAGAGTACCGCCGCTGGGGCAGACCAGCAAGGTTAGCGGCCCTTCAGGGCTAGGAGCCACTCACGTAACGCATGACGATGACAAGTTGAGAGCTGCTAGCGGCATGTGGCAGGAACACCGTTAGTGCGGATGCGGTGGAATCGGATCGGAATACTTTCACTGGATCGGTTTAGCGTTCGCTGAGTAGGCGTTGATATAGGGGCGAAGCTTGCGGCCAGATCCTTCGCGCTGGTAAAGATTCCGCGGTTGCGCAACCGCGAGGCGGAAGTCGAGCGAAAGAAAAGGTCAGCAAAGGCCGCGAAGACTGCGCATATGAAAGCAACAAGCTGAATTCATGACCAGCACTGGTTTCAGCTCACCCTTATTTTGAGCGCCGCTGCATAATCTACTTTCGGTTGATACTGATTCGGAAGTTCCACTCGCAGGCCGTCGGCGGTCTGTTTCCAGCTGACCCTCTCGCCCGTTCCCAAAAGTTCCACTGTCGTAATTTTGCCCGGCTGAGTGGGAGCCGCAGATCCGAGAGACTGCACAACCAGGGGCTCCGTGGGCCAGCCAAGCGCCAGAGCGTAAATTACGTTGTTTGCCTTGTTGCGCGTAAATCGGATGTCCTTTGCACCTAGTTTGCTGACGCTGTTTCCCTGGAAGGACCCGCTCTTTATGCTATTCGGTCCTTCACCGTAGATCTTCCATGGTCGAGTCTCATAAATGGCCTCCCCATTGACCTGCATCCACGAGGTCACCCCATCGAGTACCGCGATTTCTTTGCTGTCGATCGTCCCGTCAGGCTTTCCGGGGACATTCAGAATGAAGGTGCCGTTCTTGCTGACCGTGTCGATGAGCCAATGAATGACGTCGCGCGGCGGCAGATATCCGCCGTATTCACCGGGCTTATCGTAAAGAGCTCGGTTATAGTGCCAGTCGCCGATGCAGGTCTCCGATTGCCACGCATATTTCATAATTCCGCTGGTAAGTCCGCGCTCATAGTCGGCTACTACAGCCTTTGCCAGCCGATCTGGGACGTCTTTAATGTTTAGAACGGCTTCCATTCTCCCATCGTGGGTTTCGAGATTGTTGTTATAGAAGTACGCGCCGATATTCATCCCGCCCCACCCCAGGGGCAAAAGTGAATTGTCGAAATAGAGAAGATCGGGGTTGTGCTGATCGATCAGATCCCGTGTGCGGTCGTAGAAGTTTTTGACATAGGAGATGTCGGGCAGGGCATCAAACGGGTGCTTCACGCCATAGAGGCGCTGCGGATCAAACCCCTGCCACCACTGACCCTTGCCTTCTTCCTCTGTGAGCGCGCCATCATACCCAACGCCCGCCAATGGTCCGCTCTTATCCGAGTCGTGAGAGGGTTGGAACCACCACCAATTGCGCGCCTGATGTACCGTAACGCCGAAGCGCAGTCCCTCTTTCCTGGCCGCCGCCGCCCAGATTCCAATCACATCGCGGCGAGGGCCGATTGCGGCAGAATTCCATGGCTGATGTTTCGAATTCCAGGTATCCAAGCCATCATGATGATTTGCCAGCGCGATGAAAATTCTTGCGCCCGCTTTTTTGTAACGTGCGATGAGTTCCTCTGGCTCCCAGTTCAGTAGGGTCCACTGTGCGCAAAGGTCTTTGTAGCCGAACCGCGAGGGCTCTCCATAGTGTTCGACGTGATACTTGTACTGAGGCGAACCCTCTACATACATATTGCGCGCATACCAATCGCTGTCTTCCGGGACACACTGCGGACTCCAGTGAGCCCAGATACCGAACTTGGCATCGCGGTACCACTCAGGCGCCTCGTATTGCGACAGCGAATCCCAAGTAGGTTTGTACGGACCATTTCCGTTAAGGCTGCGGATAGGTGATTCCATGGGAACACCGTCCCATGATTCGCCAGGAATCGGCAATGCCGGTGGCTTGCCCCATGCGGTTGGCTTCCATGTTGAATCATCCAGTTTGGTCTCGACAATTCTTCCGTCGCTAACCGTGTAGAAGACTCTCTGCTTCGGCGGCAAAGCGCAGAACTGAGCGTAGTCTCGGGAATAATCACCAAACCCACTTGGCATCGCCGCTTCGTTTGCTCCAGCCGTCTGTCCAAAGGTCGGGAGCGCTTTCGATGCGGTCGTAACCGCGAGAAACTTACAAAAATCCCGTCGCTGCATGCCAGCTCCTGTTATTCATGAGCGGTGGGTTGCCGAACACGTTATCCGCTGATGAAGGCGCGATCATAGCAATCGACTATCAAAGCTGTCAACGTTACAGTTAACGTTCTCCATAGCAGGATGGAGTAGCTATTCTTGTTTGACGTGGGCAGGCCAGCCGCCATTTACACCGTTTATAGGTGATTGGTTGCTCAGAGCTTTTAGTTAAGCAGCGTTCATCGCGATCAGCGATCGTGTTCGCCGCTGCTGCCTTATTTCATGACGAAGGCGTCGACGGTACGTCTTCCGATGACGCACTTAAGAAGTGACCAAGGATTCGGCATCCATGTACTCGGGATCTTTTCGTTACAGCAGTCTAGGAATCCCCCTACTTCTTCGCGCTCGATCGCCGCGCACTCGCGATCTTGGCCGGTTTGCGATTGCCGCGATTTATTGGCCCTCTCAGACTCGATGCCCGTATCGCTAAGGAAGGCTCAAGAATGATGCTCCGCGGTTGGGGACGAACCTTTGAATTGAGTATCTGGAGGAGAATCTCTGCAGCTCTGTCGCCGACTCCTTGACTATTCTGGTCGACGCTGGAGAGCGGGATACGCATAAAGCGATCGTAATGAAGATTCCCGCATCCAATCACCGCGATGTCCTCTGGAATACGAAATCCTGCTTCCATAATCGCTTCGATTGCGCCGATCGCGAGCGGATCATTGTAGGCGAACACACCATCCGGGAGGGGGCGTCGCTTCAGCAGGAGCCGCATAGCTTCAGCGCCCATTCTTTCGCTATCCACATCAACTTTAGATCGGGCCACAACCAGGGATTCTGAGCAAGCATGGCCGCTCTTCCGAAGCGCATGTTTATATCCTTGTAAGCGGCGTACACCGGTGCTGTTCTCCCGGCCGCAAATGTGAGCGATAACCTTGCAGCCCTGATCGATCAGATGTTCTGTCGCCATGCGACCGGCAGCTTCGTCGTTCATCCCGACAAAATTCGCAGATAATCCAGTCAATTCGCGATCGACCAGGACGTAGGGCAAGCCATGGCGGTCCATGCGAAGAAACGGCTCGATTTCAACGCCAGCCGATGCAATGATGAGTGCATCCAGGTGTCGGCCCATCAGCTGCTGGATTTCTCGCGCCTCGAGTTCCGGGTTTTCTTCCGAGGACGAAATGATCGTCGAATAGCCATGCATTCCCACAGATGCTGAGATGGCCTTCGCTAGTTCCGCAAAGAAGGGGTGGACCAGATCAGGGACGACCAGACCGATCAAGTAGCTACGTCCGGTAACAAGTCCTCTGGCGGTAATGTTCGGCTGATAATCGAGTTCCTTGACCCGTTTGAGAACGCGTTCCCGAGTTTCTTCTGCGACATCCGGATGGTTTCGCAGGACCTTCGAGATTGTCACGATTGAAAGACCCAACTGCTCCGCAATGTCCTTCATTCGGACCGTCATAACTCGGACTATACAGATCATCACTTTTGATTGAAATGCCGGACCCACTCGCCAGAGACCGGAGATCGCCGCCGCAGCAGCTCTATGGACAAGGTTTACTTTAGCGATGCTCGTGGACTAAGATGACGTCGATGTTTCCCTGGATACCGCACTCACTGACATCAGCGGCACTGCTGGCGCAGCGAATGGCGTAAAGGAATAGATCATGAAAGCGGTTTTCATGCGCGGTCCCGGCGCAGTTGAAATCGGCGACGTCGCCGAGCCAATCCGCAAGCCGGGAGAAGCCTTGCTCCGCGTGCGCTACGTTGGACTGTGCGGAACAGATTTGAACTCGTACCGAGGTCGAAATCCGCTGGTGTCCTATCCGCGCATTCCGGGTCACGAGATCGCCGCTACGATTGCTGAGATCGATGACGGAGACGCCGCCTTCTCCGTTGGAAGTGATGTGACGCTTTCTCCCTACACAAGCTGTGGGGGATGTGCCGCATGCCGGAATAACAGGAACAATGCTTGCCAGTTTAATCAGACACTCGGCGTCCAGCGGGATGGAGCTCTGGCAGAATACATTTCCGTGCCAGTTGAGAAATTGTATACAGGCAGGCTCGGGCTTCAGGAACTTTGCCTGGTCGAACCGCTCACTGTTGGCTGCCACGCCGTCTCAAGAGCTCGGGTCCGCTCCTCCGACACTGTTGCAATTTTAGGCTGTGGGGGGGTAGGGCTGGGCGCGGTCGCCGCATCCGCCTTCCGCGGGGCGAATACGATCGCGGTCGATATCGACGACGGCAAGCTCGAAGTAGCACGCAAGGCAGGTGCTGCCAGCCTGATCAATTCGCAGCGGCAGGATCCTGTAGCGGCCATACGGGAACTTACCGGCGGGCTGGGCCCACAGGTTGTCATTGAGGCAATCGGACAACCGGAGACATTTCGTGCTGCGGTGGATCTGGCTGCGTATACCGGTCGTGTGGTCTACATCGGGTACGCGAAAGAACCCGTGACTTACGAAACCAAACTCTTCGTTCAGAAAGAGCTCGATATCATGGGCACGCGGAACGCGCTCCCGGAAGATTTCCGGGAAGTCATCAGGATGCTCGAGGAGCATCGGTTTCCCGTAGAAGCGGCAATCAGCGCTATCGTCGAGGCCGAAGATGCGGCGGAGATTCTCGCGGCATGGGATGGCAATCCCGCCCGCTATACAAAGATTATGGTCGCTTTTCGCTGACCTTTGAGCGAAAGCGAGGGAGAGGAACAGCATCGTATGTTTTCAGTTTGCAGAGGGAAGCCACAGCGCTCCAAAACTCGGCCGCCCACGCGGATTTAGCTTCCGCTCCATTTTTGTGCCTGTTTCTCTGCGGTTTTTCCGAATAACCCGAATTTAAAGTCAGTCTTGTGCTTAAGGGAAGAAGTCGAGGCGAACGCGTGCGAGCTAATTACCATTCTCGATCCATCACTGCAGGCAATATCCGTCATCCGTTTCTCAGGGCTCGCCATATATGGTTAGCTCTCCCACTGTGGATGTTGCTTTCCGGCCTGGGCCATGCGCAAAGCCAGGCGCCTTTGTATCTTGAACCCAATGTGCCGCCGGCGGATCGAGCGGCCGATCTTGTCAGGCGGATGACGCTCGATGAGAAGGCATCGCAACTCGTGAACCAAGCGCGTGCGATTCCTCGCCTTCACGTGCCCGCTTATGATTGGTGGAGTGAAGCGCTGCACGGTGTAATTGCCAAAGGCACCACGGAGTTTCCCGAACCTGTTGGGCTTGCCGCCACTTTTGACACGGGCGCTATTCACGACATGGCCATCGCGATTGGCACCGAAGGACGCATCAAGCACGCGGAGGCCCTCAAAGCCAACGGCGGATCGAGCAACATTTTCCAGGGACTTGATTTCTGGGCACCCAACATCAATATCTTCCGTGACCCGCGCTGGGGCCGTGGTCAGGAAACCTACGGGGAGGACCCTTTTCTCACCGCACGCATGGGGGTTGCCTTTGTGACCGGGATGCAAGGCGATGACCCGAGATATTACCGCGTCATCTCTACGCCGAAACACTATGCAGTACACAGTGGGCCTGAATCAACGCGCCACACCGCGGACGTGACGATCAGCAAACATGACGAACTCGATACGTATCTGCCCGCATTTCGTGCCACGGTAACTGAAGGCAAGGCCGGTTCTGTCATGTGCGCCTACAACAGCGTCAATGGCGAGCCCGCGTGTGCTAATGAGTTCCTATTGCAGAACCAGTTACGCAGGAAGTGGAATTTCCGTGGCTACGTCGTGTCCGACTGCGGAGCGGTTATCGACATTTATCAACATCATCGCTACCAGCCTACGCAGGCGCAGGCTTCCGCAATCAGCTTGCACCGGGGTATGGACAACGAGTGCGTCGATTTCAAGTTCAAGGTGAAGGATAACCACGACTACAAGCCGTATCTCGATGCGGTAAAACAGGGCTACCTGAAAGAGAGCGAAATCGACACTGCACTCGTCCGTCTCTTTACTGCACGCATCAAGCTGGGCATGTTCGATCCGCCGGAGATGGTGCCCTACACGAAGATCGATGAGACGGAGTTGAACAGTCCCGGGCATCGCGATATGGCACGCAGGATCGCCGAAGAATCCATGGTTCTGCTGAAGAATGACGGGACGCTGCCGCTCAAAAAGAGTGGAATCAAGATCGCCGTCCTCGGCCCTCTTGCCAACGAGACGAAGGTGCTTTTGGGCAACTACAACGGTACGCCCACGCACACAGTTACGATTCTGGAAGGTTTGCGCAAGGAATTCGCGGGTGCGACCATCCAATATGTACCGGGAACGCAGTTTCTTAGCCACGAGGGGGACCCGGTGCCTGCGTCCGCGTTGACTGTCGATGGCAAGCCTGGCCTCAAGGTCAGTTTTGCAAAGCTCGACCTGACCGACGTAAACAACCCGGAGGCCATGAAGCCGGTTGCCGTGCGCACGCAGCCCACGCTCGACGCCGCTGCGGAGCCGCTTCCCGCCGAAGCGGCCGGCCTGCATCCGCTCTCCATCCGCTGGGACGGCTTTATCACTTCAGCTGAAACCGGAGACTACAACCTTGGCCTTAAAGCCGATGGCTTCTTCCGCATACAACTTGAGGGGAAAAGCGTTACCTCAACGTATGACGGCGATCCAAATGAAGCCAAACTGGGGCGGGTGCATCTTGAAGCTGGCAAGCCCGCGGCGCTCCTCGTGGAATACACTCCTCCGGAAAATGGCACGCCGAAGGCAAAACTGGTCTGGTCAAAGGTGAACCTCAAGCCGCAACCCGAAGCGCTGGAAGCAGCAAAGAGCGCCGACGTCGTGATTGCCGTTCTCGGCATCAGCAGCCAATTGGAAGGTGAAGAAATGCAGGTGAGCGAGCCCGGATTCAAAGGCGGGGACCGCACCAGCCTCGATCTACCGAAGCCGGAGGAGGACTTACTTGAAGCAGTTGCCCAAACGGGTAAACCCATTGTCCTCGTACTAACCAATGGCAGCGCACTCGCGGTGAATTGGGCGAAGGAGCACACCAACGCCATCCTGGACGCGTGGTATCCGGGAGAAGAGGGCGGCACCGCTGTTGCCGAAACTCTTTCAGGAAAGAACAACCCGGCCGGTCGCCTGCCCGTCACCTTCTACACCGGCACTGACCAGTTGCCGCCATTCGAAGATTATGCAATGCAGGGTCGTACGTATCGTTACTTCGAAGGAAAGCCGCTCTATCCTTTTGGCTACGGCCTCAGCTACACCACCTTTTCTTATCGCAACCTCATGCTGTCCGCAGGCGGCATCGCGGCGGGGCAATCGATCACTGCTGAGGTGACAGTCACAAACACGGGCAAACGCGCTGGTGATGAGGTTGCACAACTCTATCTGCGTTTCCCGGAGAGAGCGGGGGCGCCCCTCCGCGCATTGCGCGGATTCCACCGCGTACATCTGGATCCAGGACAGTCGCAGAGTATTCAGTTCGATTTGAAGCCCCGCGACCTGAGCATGGTTACCGAGCAGGGCGAGATCATCGTCCCCGCAGGTAAGTATTCGTTGTCGATCGGCGGTGGCCAGCCGAATACAGAGGCGCCCGTAGTCGATGCGACGTTCAAAGTAGAAGGTACCGTCACGTTGCCGGAGTAGTCCGGCCACATCCGGCCGGACAGGCACGATATTTCGCCTGCCCATACTTAACCGGCAGGTACTTTTTCCGGGCGATCTTTCCATAAACTTCCGCCTATCAAAATCTACCGTTGACTTCTCGCAAGTATTTGAACTACCGTTCGTAACGTTTAGGTTAACGCTAACTGAAAGATAATTATCGACCGTGCCCAATGAAGCCATAGATCCCGAATTAGTGCCTCAGCGGACGTTGAGTTCCGGAGCCAGAATGCCTGCAATCGGGCTGGGAACTTTCGGCTCGGACCACGCCCCGCACGGTGCTGTGGCTGATGCCGTCAAATATGCTGCCTCTGTTGGTTATCGCCATTTCGATTGCGCATCCGTCTACGGCAACGAAAGCCGGATCGGGGAAGCGTTTCGGCAAGTCTTCGAGAGCGGGCTTCCCCGAGATAAATTCTGGATCACGTCAAAGCTCTGGAACGACAAACACGGGGAAGGCGACGTCATCGCCTCATGCAAGAAATCGCTGACCGACCTGCAACTCGAGTATCTCGACCTCTACTTAGTTCACTGGCCGTTTCCCAATCATCACCCGCCCGGGTGCGACGTCGGTTCCCGCAGTCCGCATGCTGTTCCGTACATCCATGAAAACTTCATGCATACGTGGAGACAAATGGAGGAGCTCGTAGCGAAAGGATGGGTTCGTCATATCGGAACCTCCAATATGACGATCCCGAAGATGACGCTGCTTCTTCATGATGCGCGGATTAAGCCAGTCGCAAACGAGATGGAACTCCACCCGCACTTTCAGCAGCCGGAGTTCTTCAGGTATTTAATTGAGAACAACATTCAGCCTATCGGTTTCTCGCCAATTGGATCGCCGGGACGCCCGGAACGCGACCGCACGCCCGAAGATACATCCCCAACTGAAGATCCGGTGATTCTTCAGATCGCGAAAAGACTAGCGGTCCATCCAGCGGTGGTGTGCATCAAGTGGGCAGTCCAGCGGGGTCAGATCCCAATTCCGTTTTCAACAAATCCTCGCAATATTCTGAGCAATCTGCTCGGTGTGGTCACTCAGCAGTTGACCCGGCAGGATATGGAAAGCATTGAAATGCTGGATCGCAACTGTCGTTTGATCAAGGGGCAGGTCTTTCTTTGGAAGGATGACCAGTCGTGGGAAGACCTTTGGGATCCCGAGGGAGTCATTACTTCGCCCTAGGAAGCGTTTCGACAGAAGTGATTTCCGTCTGTATCGCGTCAGGTGAATGCATCTCTCGAGTTGAGCCGAGTCCTTGTGAGCCGCACGTTCAACGCGACAAAGGAGAGTAGCTAGAATGCCCAGGACAATGATGGCGGCCTTCCTTCCCGGAAACAGCACAGTTGAACTTAGAACTGTGCCCGTACCCCAGCCTGGTTCCGGTGAGGTTCTCGTTTCCGTGAAAGCGTCTACGATCTGTGGCTCGGATATCCGCTGCATCTATCACGAGCACCTCGGGAAAGGGCCGGAGGGCTACCAAGGCGTGATTGCCGGGCACGAACCGTGTGGTCTTATCGTGGAAACCGGCCCCGGCTGCCGGAAATTCAAAGCAGGCGACCGTGTCATCGTTTATCACATCTCGGGCTGCGGAGTATGCAACGACTGCCGCCGAGGGTACATGATCTCCTGCACCAGTTCGGAATATCGCCGCGCATACGGATGGCAGCGCGATGGGGGAATGGCGGAATATCTGGTTGCGGAAGAGAAAGATCTAATATCTCTTCCTGACTCGCTCACATACTTTGACGGGGCACAGGTAGCGTGCGGATTCGGCACCGTCTACGAAGCTCTTCAGAAAGTGGGTATCAGCGGCAATGACGCCGTGCTGATCACCGGGCTGGGACCGGTGGGATTGGCGGCTGGCGCCTTGTGCCGCAAGTTGGGGGCCGAGAAAATCATCGGGATCGACATCTCGTCGGAACGCCGCGATATTGCGCTGCGGCTAAATCTCTGCGATGTTACCTTCCCAGCGGGAATTGAAAACGTTCATCAAGTGCGAGAACTGACCGGCGGACACGGTGTCGAACGCGCCGTTGAATGTTCCGCAAATGCCGAAGCAAGAGCAACTGCTATACGAGCTACTCGCAAATGGGGAAAGATGGTCATGATCGGCGAAGGTGGCACAGTGGCATTCAATCCATCGCCGGATATCATTCACGACCAAAAGACGATCTACGGCTCGTGGGTTACGTCTACCTGGCGCATGGAAGAGCTCGTGGAACGGCTAGTACGGTGGAATTTGCACCCTGAGGACATCATCACCCACCGGTTTCCCCTGGAGCGGGCAGATGAGGCTTACCATCTGATGTCGACAGGGCATTGCGGAAAAGTAGCAATTTCTCCATCCGCTGAGTGAGCTATTACAAAATGCAGGCGAGCCTCTCTCAAAAATGATGGCCCACGTTCAGCTTGAGAAAGACATTCCCCGGACGGCGTCAAACTCGATCCCACTTCTAGATACCTGACGATTACTTGTTCATAGTGTCGATCTTCGGTTGGTCGGCAGCCTGAATTTGTTCGGCTATCTGAAATTCATGAGAGGCCTGATCGGTTCGGCCAAGCGACCGGAATGTCTGCCCAAGCAGGGCATGCGCGATGTAGCTCCGCGGATCCATAGCTAACGCTTTCTCTAGATATTGCTGGGACATCACTAAGTCGTTCTGTTTCAGCAGAACCTTCCCCAGCAGTATGAACGGCACTGGCGAAGTGGGTTCAAGCAGGACGGCTTGGTCCAGCACTTCCTGCGCCTTTGAATAATCGCCGAGACGAATGTAAGCATCTCCCAATCTGTCATAGACTTCACCCAGAAGCGGATTCATCGCACGCTCTTGTTCAAACTCGACAATCGCTTGCTTAACCTGCGATTGGGACAAACGTATCTTCCCTAGCAACAGATGCGCCGTAGGAAGGTTTGGGTTGAGCGCGAGCGCCTTTTGAGCGTTACTCTCAGCTACAGGAAGGTAGTCTCGCCGCAGCATCATCCTTGCAGCAAGCAGATAAGCCGGAGGTGAATCGGGCTCAAATCGATATTGCGTGGCGAAGGCACGCCGAGCGTCGTCAAAACGATGCACATCCAGGTAACAGAGGCCCAGCACATAGTTGTTGTCAATGTTGTTTCGGGGCATGCCGAGACGAGCTTTTTCAAGCAGCGGAAGTGCGTCTGCGGATCGGCCGAGCCGGAAGAGAGCAACTCCCTCCATCTGAGTTGCCTCTCTATCACTCGAATCCTGCGCAGCGGCCTTAGCGAAGGCTTGGGCCGCGGGTTCCATCTGCCCCTTATTGTAAAAAGCCATTCCGCGCAATCGCTCAGTCCCACTGGGTTCCGTGTTTTGTGCAGCGAGTGTGTTCAACAATTTGAGCGCTTCGTCGAATTGTCCCCGGTCCAGGAGTTTCTGTGCTTCCCCGGTGCTCACATCAGTCGCCGGGCTAACTGTTTGCGAATACGCGCCAAACCCAATCAGGAACACTGGCGCCGCGGTGATCGCAATCAATAGGAAGCGATGGATGCGCATCTTCCTCATGAACAAACTCCCGAAAATGCCTAATCTCACGTTCGAAAACGTATACACCATTCCTGCAAAGCACGCTTGCCGGCTGTTTCACAGCGACCCTTCCGATCCGAGAGAGCCGGCTGCTGATCGTAGAACGCTTCCGCGCTTGTCATGACCGTCTTACCCGGGCTTCGGTGGGGGGGCGCGAAGAGCCCTAAAGCGATACGCCGGCTAACTGCGGACACGCTCAACAGATATAGCAGGTCGTCGCAGCAGGTCCGGAAACGGAACATGCCGAGCAGAAGCCCCGACGCTCATTCCGGTAAGTGAAAGTCGGCTTGGTAGTGAGACATGAACAAGAATCCGACATTCGTTGTCAAGCACGACTCGCAAGGGACGTTCTTAGGCGCTCTTCCGCGTCGGGATTCCAGTACTTGCAATCCAGTTCCAGAAAAACCGACGTGTAAGGAATGGTCAACGTCGATTTGAGAATGAGAATGCGAAACAGCCGTCCACATGCATCCAGTTTCGCGATGATCTGCTCGTGCTCAAGCTCGCAGATGTTTCGATCATTCAGCATCTGGTGTACGCTTCGCCTATATCCGAGCACGCCAGGTGCATCGTCTTCAGAAACAAACTTAAGCTCGGCATCGATATAGACATTAGCGTGAATGTGTCTGCATTCGCGAATGGCAGTCAGTGTTTTTTCGAGTACATCAATGTGATCTGTCGCTGTCGCCATGGTTTGAATTCCCGGATTTGACTGAGCCGGATATGCAGAATCAGCGACGACGATCCAGTTGCGGTGACCCAACAGCGGGAGCCAACGTTCTAGCTCCGCTTCCCATGCGTCCGTGGCTTGAGCGATGCTGGTGTTCACATTGGACCCCTCAGGTAAGGAAGAAGGAGAGCTGCTGCGACCGTGAGCAGAACCTAGAGAATGCGTTGGGGTCGAGTTTACCTGACTCGCAAAGTGGGAGACTCTTCAGCTGCTCTTGGACTTCCGCCAGCGGCGACGTGAGCACTCAAGCCTGAGGGAATCGCGGATTCCCTGAAACGATCGGTTCGAACAAGCCCAGAGGTTACCGGACTCAGCTGAGCTGAACCAACAGCCTCCCCCTCCGGCGAGATTCTGCTCTGCATCACAAATTCTCCTTGACGAAGGCTGTGTGGGCAGTATTAACTTCCGGCGTTTAGGTTAACGTTGTCGGGAAAACGTTCTACGGGTCCGTCGGGTCATGTTGAAGCCTGAAAGAGGCACCGTTAGAACCGCTGTCTACGAAGGTTTCGGAAGCTGTTCCAGACCATGGCGGCGAGGGTCAAGAACAGATGTATCGCTGGCAGTCCTTTAGGAGGAATGATGCTGCAAAGAAGCAGGAGCGTCTTGGGGTATGTGCTGTCGATCATGGCAATCGTATGCGTCTGTGGCTCGCCGCGTGCTGCCCTGGCGCAAGTCATATACGGATCCGTCTATGGGCAGGTGACCGACACCACCGGTGCCGCTGTTCCCAACGCCACCATCACGGTAACCGACGTGAGCAAGGGAACATCCGTCCAGGCGACCACCAATGAGTCGGGCGAGTACACCGTCCAGAATCTTATTCCGGACGTTTACAACGTCAAGGCGTCGGCGACGGGTTTCGGTGCGGTCGAGCAGCCTGGAATCCAGGTCGCGGCTAACACATCGCCGAAGATAGACCTGAAACTCACTGTCGGCAACGCCAGCGAAACGGTAACTGTCACCACGCAGCCCCCACAGCTTCAAACCGAGAAAGCAGAAGTGGGTACCGTCTTCAACAACAGAACCATTTCCGGTCTGCCTATACCAAATCGCAATTTCGCCAGCCTGCAACTGCTGATTCCGGGTGCCCAGTCGATGGGATGGTCGCAGAACAACGCCGAGGACGCGCAGGGCAGCCCCACAGTTAACATCCAGGGACAGTTCTTCGCCGGTGTTGGATATTTGCTCGACGGTGCCTCAAATCAGGACCCGATTTTGGGTCAGATCGTCATCAATCCGCCGCTGGATGCAGTTGGAGAGGCCAAAATCCTGGTGCAAAGCTATGACGCGGAGTTCGGGCAGTCGGTTGCCGCCGTGGTGAGTGCGCAAACGAAGTCGGGGACCAATGACTTCCACGGAAACGCATTTCTGTACCGGCGAAGCGGAGCCCAGTTGGCACGTAATCCTTACAACCAGTTCGCGCCGTATTCCGCTACGTCAACTCGTTTGACTCCGCCGGCCCTCTACAACCAATTTGGAGCTTCGGTGGGTGGGCCGATTCTGAAGAACAAACTGTTCTTCTTCGGCGACTACCAGGGTGTCAGGCAACGGAACGGAGCTTCCGCTCAAGTGACCGTTCCAACGGCCCTCGCTCACAATTCATGTATGTCAGGAAATGGATGCGATCTGAGCGAATTCCTGGCGGGCCGCGGGGCACTCCAGGGGCAGATCTACAATCCCCGTGTCATCGACCCGGTTACTGGCCCGGCGCCCTTCGTGAACAACTTTATTCCGAGCCAATATATCTCTCCGCAGGCGCTTTACCTCCTCAACTTGATTCCGTTACCGAACGCGCCGGGTACGCAGGATGGCACGGCCAATAATTACAATGCCGGCGGTACTGGGGCGACGAACCAGAACCAGTTCGATGCGCGCGTCGACTACGAGCTTCGCGAGTCCATGCACGTCTTTGGCCGCTACAGCTATTTCGACAATGCAAACTCGGCTAACGTTATCTTTGGGCGGGCAGGCGGCACCGGCTTTTCGTCCATCACAAACAACTTTGGCGGATCCGCCGCCGGGCGCAACCAGAGCGCAGTTACCGGCATGGACATCGCCTTAAATCCTAAGTTACTCACCGACTTCCGTTTGGCGTATTTGCGCTATCACGTCTCCACGCAAAAGTACGACGGCAACGAGGATCTGGCCACCATGGCAGGTATCCCGGGCCTCAATCTGGGCACGGCCTTTACCTCTGGGGCCCCCGGCTTCTTCATAAATAATGCGAGCGGCGCAAGCGGTGACGGACTGTCAAGTTTCGGTTCGAGTCTGCAGGTAAATGCGTGCAACTGCCATCTGCTTGAGACGGAAGACCAGTATCAGATAGTGAATAACTGGACGAAGGTTATTGGCAATCACAGCATAAGGTTCGGCGCCGACCTTCGCTATGCCCGTAATCTGCGTGTCCCCAGCGATAGCAATCGCGCGGGCGAAGTGACGTTCAGCGCCACCGATACTGAAAACACAACACTGAGCACGCCCGGAGGTGTGGGACTGGCAACCTTCCTGTTGGGTGATGTCACGAATCTCGCCCGTTACGTGAGCACTTCAACAAATGCGAAGGAATCGCAGAAGATCGTTTTCAGTTATGTGCAAGATACTTGGCGCGTGACTCCCAACCTCACCCTCAACCTGGGTGTGCGATGGGAGGTCTATTTCCCCGAGGCGGTCAACGGAGCAGGGCAGGGCGGCTTCGCCGACCTCACAACCGGCGCAATTCGCGTTGCGGGTTTTGGCCCGTATGACACAGCAATGAGTGTCAAGAAGGACTTCAAAAAAATTGCTCCGCGTCTCGGCATCACCTACCAGCTCGACCCGAAAACGGTGATCCGTACGGGCTACGGAAGAAGCTTCGACATCGGAGTCTTCGGCACGCTCTTCGGTCACGTCGTGACCCAGAATCTCCCCGTTCTGGCCAATCAGAATCTGACCAACGCCGGCGCAAATACATCCGCCTTCAATCTCGCGACCGGTCCTGCACCGTTTGTTTTTCCCGCTGTTCCCTCCAACGGTCAAATCCCGATCCCCAATGGCTTAAGTGCCAAAGTACGCGATAATCCTCAGCTTTTACCCACTGTGGACGCATGGAATCTAAGCGTCCAGCGGCAGCTGACCCAATCGGTGTCCGGGACGCTGGCTTACGTCGGCAACAAGGGCACTCACACGTTTGCCGGCGACGGGCAGACCGTTAATCTTAATGGGCCTGCCGCCTGTGTTCCGGCAGACGAGAGTATTACCGGTCAGGGACTCTGCTGGAATCCCGCGGCTCCCGCGGGTTCGCTAACCGAGACCAGCAATACGAACTACCTCCGAAGGTATTATTCCCAGTTCGGTTGGACCCAGGGCCTAACCTACTACCACGATGGATTCGACTCTCATTACAACGCCCTGCAGGCGACCTTGGATAAGCGATTCTCCCAGGGTTTGCAATTCACCGCGAGGTACACGTGGCAAGCGGCTTTCAACTACGGAAACAACGACTACGCCCTGATCAACAGAAAGGTTATGTACGGAAGATACGATGATCTGCGGCAACAAGAGTTCCAGCTCTATGGGAACTACAATCTGCCTTTCGGCAATAAACAGAGGTTTTTAAGCGGAGCTCCGAACTGGGCGAACTACCTCATCGGCGGATATCAGCTAAGCCCGTCTTTGAATTGGTCGAGCGGTCTCCCCTACACTCCGAGCTATGGCGAGTGCGGATCGGACATACCGAATGGTCCCTGCATGCCCAATAAGGCAGGTGGGCGTCTGCCAACGCATCTCACCTCTTTCGACACCGCTTCGCACAGCCGGACCTTCTTCACCCCAGTTGCCCCTATGCTCGCAAACGGATCGTCTTCCGGACCATTTTCCAGGCCCTACCTCGATCAATTCGGCAATGTCGGACGTAACAATTACTTTGGCCCATCGTTCTTCAATACCGACCTCTCCGTATCGAAAACCACTCCGATCCGCGAGAACATCACAGCCCAGTTCCGCATGGATGCCTTCAATGTGTTCAACTACATCGGTCCAGGGAATCCAGGAAACACTTGCATCGATTGCAGTGGCGCCGGGGTCATCACCGGGATGGCTCTCGGACAAGGTCCGCGGCAACTGGAATTTTCGGTGACGCTTAGTTTTTGATCTCGCTTTACTGGATCAGGCTGCTGGCTTAGCAGACGGACTGAAGGATTGGAGATCGATCAAGAACGAGTAAGGACTCCAACTATTAGCGTCGAAGGTCTCACTGGCTCTCCGGCCGCGCAGTGTACGTCATTGCGCGGCTCTTTTTCGGAGTAGGGCAGCAATCTATATTGTGAGATTTTCGGAAGGACCTAACGAAGCGGCGAAAGCATGTACAAATGATTTCCTTGACTGCTCAGATACCGCTAGGCGGCGCTTCCTGGATAAAATCTCGCAGCACTATCGCAAACGTTTTATAACGGCTAATTAGGGGTGTCTTGGATGATATGTAGCCTGACCCCGAAGTTGTGGGGACGCAGATTGAGTTATGGGCTCTTGGTCGCTGTGCTCGGCGGCGCGGCGATGGCTCAGAGTGGGCCATTGGTGCTGGAGAGGCCCGGCAGAGTAATTTCTCTCGAGCCATATGCCCCGAACATCGTGCGCGTGACAATGAGTACCGACAAACCTGCCGCGATCGCTGCTCCAGGCTATGGAATTGTAGCCACGCCATCCTCAGATGGTTGGACGCATGAACGCGACGCAGAGGGTTACGATGTGTTCCGTTCCGCGCGGATGGTCGTGCGTGTCGCGCCGGGAACTCTGCCCGACGACCAGCAACCCAAACCAATGCCTCTGGATGCCCTCAATCTCGAATTGCGCCATCGCTACTTTGGAGGCGGTGGAGGAAACGGTCCGAATGACGGCGGAAATGGCCCGCATAATGACTCGCTGCTGGTGACAACTGCAGAAGGCAAGATGCTGCTGCATATGCGCACCTGGATGATGGCGCCCAAACGCCCGGAGGTAGTGGAAAACGATGCGGATCCAAAGGGCCACCACGTAACATCGGCCTTCGACTCACCCGCAGAAGAGCACTACTACGGATTAGGACAGCAACAGAAGGGCTGGATGGACCTTCGAAACCATGAAGTTCGCTGCTGGCAGGACTATACGGCGCTTGGCGGCCAGGACGTTTGCGTGCCGTTCATGATATCGAGCCGTGGCTACGGGCTCGTGTGGGATAACCCCTCAAAGACGACGGTGGACCTGGGGTTCAACGGCCGAAACGTGTGGTCGTCGGAGGTCGGCGACCGTGTTTCGTATTTCGTGATTACGGGGGACACCAGCGACGAAATTTACGAGGGCTATCGCCTGTTGACAGGCGTGACTCACATGCTGCCGAGGGCCACCTACGGATACATCCAGAGCAAGGCGATATACCCGACGCAGGAACAGGTTCTCGATGTGGCCAAGGAGTATCGCCAGAAGAATCTGCCGCTCGACGTAATGGTCGTGGATTTTCTGAACATGACGAAGCAGGGCGAGATGGACCTCGACCCGACGCGGTGGCCTGACCCCGCAGCGATGAATCGTGAATTGCATGCGATGGGCGTGGGAACCCTCTTGAGCGTGTGGCCGCACTATTCGCCTGGGACGCAGTTCTACGACATGCTGCTGAAAAAAGGCTGGCTGATCCATTCACCGGACGGAAAGCCTGACTCGGGAGGATTCAAGGACGTCATCGGGCCAAACATCGATACGACGAATCCTGAGGCAGCCAAGTGGTTCTGGGAGAAGATACGCGACCGGTATGTCAAACCGTACGGCTTCGATTACATCTGGCTGGATGAAACCGAACCGGACGTCGACCCGGCGAAAGACGTCTTCTTTGTCGGCTCCGGGACGCGTTTCTACAACGTATACCCTTTGTTTCACACCGCTTCAGTTTACGACGGTTTTCGGCGCGATTTTGGAGATAGCCGGCGGGTCATGATCCTGGCCCGTGCCGCATACCTGGGAGCACAGCGCAATGGCACGGTCTTCTGGTCGAGCGATATTATCTCGACCTGGGACATGCTCAAGCGGTCGATTCCCGCGGGCCTCAACTTCACGGCGACGGGACTTCCTTACTGGGACACGGATATCGCAGGGTTCTTTTCGCCCCAATATTCGTCCGACTACCACGCAGCGCACAAACCGCTGATCGACGGATCGGATGTACGCAGCACGATCGGAAATTATGAGGATTATCCCGAGCTGTTCGTGAGGTGGTTTGAGTGGGGCGCCTTTCAGCCGGTCATGCGCGCGCACGGAGAACGAAACCATAACGAGGTGTGGTCGTACGGCAAGCAGGCGGAGCCAATTCTCGCGAAGTATCTGAAGTTGCGCTACCAGCTACTGCCATACACCTACTCAGTTGCGTATCGCAGCTATCAGACGGGCGCTCCGTATATGCGGGCGCTGTTCATGGATTTCCCGGGCGATTCAAACGCCGCAAACATCCCGGATGAGTACATGTACGGGCCGGCTTTTCTGGTGGCTCCGGTAACGGAACAGGGCGTAACGCACCGAACGGTGTATTTACCCGCGGGTTGTGACTGGTACAACTACTGGACCAACGAGCGACTACATGGTGGCCAGACGATTGTAGCCGACGCTCCCATCGATACACTGCCGCTGTTTGTAAGAGCGGGAAGCATTGTGCCGCTTGGATCGGAGGTGCTGAGCGCTCAGCAGCCGCAGAGCATCGCGTCAGTACGTGTGTATCCAGGAATAAATGGCAATTTCACGCTCTTTCAGGATGACGGCAAGACCTACGCATACGAAAAGGATGGTGGCAAGGTCACCAAGCTGACCTGGGACGACCGGACGCATCAGCTGAAACATGAAGGAGCGCCAGCGTGGAGTGGATCGGATGACTCCATCGTGAAGGTGGTGGGTAGGTAGATGGGACGCAGAGGATAGCTTGAGTCATCTCGGCCGACGAAACCCAATCGTGTTCCTATATCCGGTCATGCTTGCGGGGACTCTTGTCTGGTCTGCATCTGGCAATGCAGCCGCGCAGAACTCATCGACTGGAGCCGCCAGGCGGGTCCAATCGGGCGTGGAAATAAGCACGAAGGCTTGCGTTCTTACCTTACGTCCGATCACGGCCAGCGCGATCCGGGTTCGCTGCGCGAAGGATGCAGCTATAGAGAACCCAAGTCTGGTTCTGCTTCCGCAATCCTCTGTGCCGGCCTTCCATGTCTCGCAAGATAAGACTCGCGTTGTGGTTGCGACAGCGAAGATGAGAGCCGTCTTCGATCGTCATGATGACGCTCTCCACTTTACCGATACCTCGGGAAAGACGTTCTTGTCCGAAGTTGCTGGCACCCGCCGGCTAGACCCGGCTACGGTACAGGGCGAAGCGACCTTTACAGCAGAGCAGGCCTTTGACTCCCCGCCTGGCGAGCACTTGTTCGGAACTGGAGAATTTCAGGACGGTTTCCTGGACGTTCGAGATCTTCCCCGGCGCCTGACGCAGGTCAATAGCCAGATCGCCATTCCTTTCCTGCTGTCGAGCAGAGGGTACGGGATTCTCTGGCATAACTATGGTTTGACTGACTTCAACCCGGCGGACGAACGTGTGCTGCTGACGCGAACGTCTACTGGCAGCGAAACAACGGCTAGCGTCACCACAGCCGCAGGCGCGAGGCGAGAAATCCGGCGCGAGGGTGAATTTGCCGGAAGCCTGGAAATTCCCCGAGATGGGCGATATGCCTTCATGCTGGATGTGGGGCAAAAGATGGCCCGCCGCTACCATGTTGAGATCGACGGAAAGGTCGTCATCGACTTTGCCAACTTCTGGCTTCCTCCCACTACGAGCTGGTTCGGCGATCTTTCTTCGGGACGCCATAGCATCCGGGTGATCGGCGCGCAAGATGACCGGCCGGTGCTGTTTTGGAGGCCCACTGATAACCGCACGGTATTACGGTCTCCCGTGGCGGAAGCGGTAGATTACGTCGTTTTCGCGGGGCCTCCTGATCACGTGATCGCCACCTATCGCCAGCTAACCGGGCCGGCGCCGTTGATGCCGCAGTGGGCGTATGGCTATATTCACTGCCGGGAGCGGTTCCACTCCAGCCAGGAGATTTTGGATACGGCGGCGGAGTTCAGAAAGCGCAATTTGCCGCTCGACCTCATCGTGCAGGATTGGCAGTACTGGGGCAAGTACGGCTGGAATGCGATGAAGTGGGATGAGCGGTACTATCCGGACCCGGCGGGGATGATAGACCGCCTGCATGCGATGAACGTAAAGTTGATGGTTTCCGTGTGGTCCAAGATCGATCCTGGGACCGAGGTGGGAAAGCAATTTGCGGCGAAGGGATATTACATACCTGGAACTCAGTGGGTAGACTTCTTCAATCCAGCGGCGGCCGCGCTATATTGGAAGAATTTCAGTGAACGCATGTTATCGCTTGGCATCGACGCCTGGTGGCAAGACGCCACCGAACCGGAGAACGATGACTTGGCTGGGAGAAGCACTTTTGCAGGTCCAGGCGATAAGGTGCGTTTGCTTTTTCCCTTGCTTGTGAACAAGACCGTCTACGAGGGGCAGCGAAAGGATGCTCCGAACAAGCGCGTTTTCATCTTGAGCCGCTCCGCCTTCCTCGGCCAGCAGCGTTATGCCTCCGCAACATGGTCCGGCGACATCGGCAACAGCTGGGAGACACTTCGGAGGCAAATCGCTGCCGGCCTGGATTACACCGCGAGTGGGTTACCGTACTGGACTACGGATGCCGGGGGTTTTTTCCGTCCGGGTCCTGGTCAATATACCGATCCCGAGTATCACGAGCGGTTCCTGAGGTGGTTCCAGTTCTCAACCTTCTCCCCTCTGCAACGTGTTCATGGCTTCCAAACGGATACCGAACCCTGGCGCTATGGCGACAAAGTTGAAGGCGAAGTGCGCAGCTACCTCGATCTTCGTCAACAGTTGCTGCCCTACATCTATTCTCAGGCGGCCGCAGTCACCTTTCAGGGATCGACGCTGATGCGCCCCTTGGTCATGGATTTCGCGCAGGACGATGAGGCGCTCGCCCAGAAGTATGAGTACATGTTTGGGCCGGCCTTCATGGTCGCTCCAGTGCTTGAAGCGGGAGCCGTGCAATGGCCTGTCTACGCACCCGCAACCAAAGGTGGCTGGTACAACTTCTGGACCGGGATTCCTGTGTCGTCAGGGACGACCGACATCGCCGCTCCTCTTGAGCAGATTCCCCTGCTTGTCAGGGCGGGGAGCATTGTTCCTATTGGCCCTGTCGAACAATACACGGGGGAAAAACCACCCACTGACTTGGAGATTCGCGTCTATCCGGGCACAGATGGAGATTTCACTCTGTATGAGGATGAAGGCACAAATTACAACTACGAAAAGGGAATGCGAAGCACGATCCACTTCCATTGGAACGACGCCAAACGAGAGCTCTCGATAGGACAACGCAGCGGGCGATTTCCCGGGATGCTTCAGTCCAGACAGTTCAAGATAGTCGCCGTAGATGCAAACTCAGCGCGTCAGCTCAGGTACGACGGGAAAAAGATTGCTGCGGTCGTGCGCAAATAGGCTGCTGGTGCGGGCATTGAGTTTCTTTCCGGGCGTGCAAGCTGGTGCCGCAATCGGAACCGGGATTCAGATGATCTCCTGCTCCAAATCGCCCGGAGGCCTTTCGAAGGATGCTGATATCGAAGCGCGCCTTCCCGCTGGCCAACGGCGTTGCTCCATGGCCGCTCCTGAATCCGGACAAAGAGATTCTCTTTCCGCTCAGACATGAAAAATTCGCGCCGGCGGCTCGGGTGTCGTCTCTGACCAATTCGGCGCTGCCAGGCCAACTGACTAGATAGGTAGACTTATGGTCACGAAACATTCATTCAGAGGTCACGCCTTTTGGGCTTTCGTGTTCCTGTGTGGGGCCTTCTTCTGCCGCGCAGAAAACCCGATCATACAAACGAATTTCACAGCGGATCCCGCACCTCTGGTCTATAACGGCACCGTCTACCTTTACACCAGCCATGACGAGGACGATGCGACAGCATTCAAGATGGTTAACTGGAAGCTCTACACGTCCCGGGACATGGTGAATTGGACGGATCATGGCACCATTGCATCCCTTGCGACATTCCCGTGGGCAGTTCAGAGCAACCACGCATGGGCGCCACAAGCGATTGAAAGAAACGGCAAGTTCTATTTGTACGTTCCCATCAGCGTACCGGGATCGCCCCATAATGTGATTGCTGTTGCTGTAGCGAACAACCCGACAGGCCCTTTCAGGGATGCGCTCGGCCACCCGCTGATTGAGAAAGCTGTGGGGAACATCGATCCAACTGTTTTCATCGACGATGACGGTCAGGCTTATTTGTACTGGGGAAATCCGAGTATTTGGTATGTAAAGCTCAACCGGGACATGACTTCCTACTCTGGTGAGATCGTGAAGGTCGCTTCGAAGCCGGAAAACTATCAAGAAGGCCCTTGGTTTTACCGAAGGAATGGCTCGTATTACCTGAGTTACGCTTCCCACTGTTGTCCGGAGGGAATTGGCTACGCGATGAGTTCAAGTCCTACCGGCCCCTGGGAATACAAGGGAATGGTCATGAATCCGGACAGCAGGTCCTCCGGAAATCATCCAGGAATCATCGATTACAAGGGGAGCTCTTATCTCTTCGGCTTTAATTACGCTCTTAACTTCTCTTTGACAAAGGTTCATCGCGAACGACGCTCAATCTGTCTGGCAAAGTTCGCCTACAATCCCGATGGCACGATTCCCACGCTTAACTGGTGGGACCGCGAGGACGTTCCGCAAACCGACACGTTGAATCCATTCACTCGCAATGAAGCGGAGACAATTGCGTGGACGTCCGGAGCCACTGCAGGTCCCTGGACATTCGGGGTTAGAACTGCCGAAGATGAGAAAAGGGGCGTATATGTAACGCACATAATGAGCGGCGCCTATATAGAAGTGCGAGGCCTGGATTTTGGCGATGAACGGGCAAGGAGCTTTGCTGCCAGTGTTTCCAGTGTGTCAGGAGGAGGCGCTCTGGAGCTGCATTTAGATCGTGTGGATGGGCTTGTGATCGGCTCGCTGAAGGTTCCAGATACCGGCGGATGGGACAAGTGGAAAATTGTGCAAACTCGCGTATCTCATGCAGCCGGGGTACACGATCTTTATTTCGTATTCAAAGGTCATCCCTCTCGGCAGCTTTTCAACTTCGATTTCTGGAAATTCACCTGAAAGCGCGCGCCGAGCAGGCTGCGAACGGCAACATCGATAGGCTGCGCAGCTTCCGGCAATTCCGTACGGATGGTCGATCGAAATGACCGCATACACGACTCGACAGGGGAGAAGGATGGGAGTGATTCCCCAAAGGGCGTTCAGGGGCTAATCTGTTAGATCTAGACGATCTATTTATGGTGCCGGGAGCGGGGGGCGAACCCCCGCGGGCCGGAGCCCGCGGATTTTGAGTTTCCCAAGAATACCGTAGGTCTATGATAACTAAGCGAAATTGGGCGTAATTTCGGAAATCCCTAAGTCCGTACTGCTGAGCAATTTAGCAGAATTGAGCGTAATGAAGCCAAACTGATGTCTGTACCCGAATGTGTAGCCGAAGTTCGCGTCAAATCAACTTCCTCTGGATTTGCTTCGGGCACCAATCTTGGCGCTGATCTCCGCTCTGGAGGGCGGCTTCGCATTCGGCTAGGCTGGGTGCGGGCGAGAAGGGTGCACCGCAGGGGCACTCCTATTTCGTAAATTGCGCTTGTGCAGGACTCCGCTCTCGGTCCGTCCGTCCGCTTCGCTTCACTGCTGGGTGCTCTCTCTCCTTGTAATTGCCGCCTGCTGCTTTCGCCACGTGGCGTCCGGCATGTGAGTACATGCCGCGCTCGACATGGACAGCAAAGGCAAGCGCAAAGGAACAGAGATCATGAGCACCGCAGTCACCAGCAACAAGTCCAAGCCCTCAGATAGTTGCTAACACCCGGTAGCTTAAACACCATACCCGCTTGTGAGTGCGGCAGGGACGCAGCGGAACAATCTCGAACCTCTAACTCAGGACAGACATGACGGCCTTGGGGGGTGCGCCGAGTGATAAGAGGCTCCAACATGACGTGTCTTTGTGGTTACATTGTTGTCTCTCTCCGGAAGGGCTCCCTACGAACGCATATGGTGCTGCCGGGTCTGGGCAAACTAGGAAATATGCTCTGACGACGGGCCTTGGCGCCAGAAGCCGTGCCCTTTGAAGTTCAATTCTTGAGTCCAGGAAGGGTTGATCACTTTGGCACGGACCTAACTGCCGGTCTTGCACAATTTGAGATGTTTTAAAACTGAGGCATCTTTTATGTTGACAGTCGAAATATCTACGGTCTATGGTGCCGTCAACTTTTTTGTCCGAGATGGAGCCGCAATGAGAACGATATTCTACGGCGATAGCTGGCACCTACAGCTAAAGTCTTTGGTCCTTGTCGTGGTGTTGATGACAAGCATTTTTCTCGCCGCACAACAAAATTCGCAGATTGTGGGCTCGGTGGTGGACCAATCAGGAGCGGCCGTATCGGGCGCGCAGTTGACTTTATTGCAAACAGGTACGGGGTTTACGAGTACGGCGCAAAGTAACAGCGCCGGTCTGTTCACCTTTCCAGGACTAAACGTAGGAACGTACAGCCTCACAGTAACGGCGCCTGGATTTCGTAAGTATCAGCAGGATGGACTCCAGGTGAACATCTCGCAGACCTTGCGGTCAGACGTGCAACTTACTGTCGGCTCGGCGGCCGAGACAGTCACCGTAAGAGCCGACTCCTTGCAGTTGCAGACTGATTCCAACGTGGTCAGTACGCTGATATCTTCCGAGCAGATTAGCGAAATCGCCACGGAAAACCGGAACTTCGCGGCGCTTGCGGCACTTGGAATGGGCGTTAGTTCTGCGCTACCGGACAACAATACGCCCACATCTGTCGCTGCGAACTTCACTATCAGTTTCAACGGGCTTCGGCAAAGCCACAATATTTGGCTCATCGACGGAGGCGAAGCAGACGATCGTGGCGGCGCCGGAGGCATGAGCATCATGCCGTCGCAGGATGCGATCGCTCAGTTCGAGACGCTCTCCAGCAATTACCCGCCCGATTACGGCATCTCCTCCGGCGCTACCATCAGCCTCGGTCTGAAGAGCGGAACTCAAAACTTCCACGGGGGAATCTTCGAGTTCAATCGAAACACGGCATACAACGCCAATAATTATTTCAATAAACAGTCGGACCCGGTCACGCCGCGCACAAAGCTGAACTACAACATCTTCGGCGGCAACATCGGCGGACCGGTCTTCATACCCCATGTCTACAATGAAAATCGTAGCAAGACGTTCTTTTTCTGGAATGAAGAGTGGCGGCGCCTGATTCAGGGTTCCACGCCGACGCAGTCGCCGACATTGGCGGCAGAAGATTTTCCAACTGCCGGTCAGGATCTGCATTACGTCACACCTGCTTTTGTGAAGACCCCTGTGCAGCTCACCGCGCCGAATATTGGTGATCCGGCATTCAATGCGAGACTGGCTGCAGCGGGGCTCACGCCGGGAGGTCCCTTTCCCGGTAATGTCATTCCGGCTTCGTTGTTCGACGCCAACGCGCTTGCTTATCTTTCAACGGGCGTGATTCCCAAGCCAACTCTGACAAACGGCTACAATCTCGGGTCCGCAAACCAGCCCATCTACGTGCGTGACGATGTGGTCCGCATCGACCATCGCCTCACGGATAAGGTGCAACTCCTCGGCCACTACTTACACGATTCGGTAACCCAGGCCTACTCGTCGCCAATGCTAGGTTGGTCCGGCGCCAGCTACAACACCATTACGAGCACACTTTCGAACCCATCGAACAGTGCCGCCGTAAAGCTGACGGCCACCATCAGTCCATCCCTGCTGCTCGAAGCCAGCATGAATTATGACGGTAACGTCATCAACATAACAAATAGCGCGAATTCACAGTCTCCGTCGAGCCTCGCGTTGAGTAAGTACTTCGTAAATGGCTCTGGCAATCTGCCTAACATGCACTTCGGCGGCTTCTATGGAACCCAGGAAAACCCCGGCTCGGCACCTTGGCACAATGCCGCACAAGACTACGATCCCAAGGTCGATGTGTCCTGGACGAAGGGCAGGCACGCGATGAAGTTCGGCTTTGGATACAACCGGTACACCAAAAACCAGCAACTGTTTGGCGATCCCGGTGGCCAGTATTACTTCGGAGCGCTCACGGGAGACTCCATGATGGACTTCGTCCTGGGTCTGTCCAGCGGTTTTGATCAGGCGCAGGCTCTTCCCATCCGGCATTATGTGAACCAGACGACGTCCTTCTACGGCAATGACAATTGGCACGTGACGCAGCGACTGAGCCTGCAGCTCGGGCTTCGTTACGATGCGCTGCCCCACGCTTTCGAACGCGCGAACCAGGTCGCCAACTTCGATCCCAGTGCCTATGATCCGAGCATGATTCCACAGTGGCTTCCCGATGGCAGCCAGAATCCGAACGGGCCCGGCTTCTCTACACCCCCCGGTGCGTCGCATCCGTTCTATCTAAACGGGATTAAGCTGGCTGGCCAGAATCTGCCGCGCGGTCTAGTCCAGAATGACTTCTCCACGATTCAGCCACGCGTCGGCTTCTCCTTCGACCTAACGGGTTCCGGCAAGACTATTCTGAGAGGCGGCTTTGGAACGTTCTACGAACGCCTGCAGGGCAACGATATTTATAATGCCGCGACCAACGAGCCATTTTTCAACGATCCTTCAGCCAGCAACGTCTACTTCTCCGATCCTCACACCAGCTATGTCACTGGCGCTACGGCTGCCAACCCTGTGTTCGCTCAGGGCCTCACCACCCTCGCGCAAAATTATCTGGCTCCCGGCGTCGCGCAATACAGCTTGGGTCTGCAACATCAGTTAGCACCGGCTCTCATCCTGATCACACAGTATGTTGGAAACGTGGCATACAATCAGAATATCGACCGGGGTATCAATACGTTCCCACTATCGACACCGATGCAGATTCGCGCTGACCAAGGCGATCCAGGCAACAAATTCAGCCCGACGAGCAATAACACTTCACTCCCCAACCCCAATATCTATCGCATATATCAGGGTTACACCGGGATCAAGCAGCAGGAGAATACGACTCGGGGTACATACAACAGCTATCAAATGGGCCTCCGTGCACAGAACAAGCACGGTTTAAGCGGCGAAGTCGACTATACATGGTCACATGAAATCGACGTCACCAGCTACGATCTCGGCAACGTTAGCAACCCATTCAACGTCAACTACGATCGCGGGTCGGGCGCGCTCGATCGCCGGCATATGGTGAGTGTGAACTACATTTATCAGCTGCCAGCTTTTAGCAGCACAAACGGCTTTCTACACCAGGCGATCGGGGGCTGGGAGGTGTCGGGAACAATGGCTTTGGTGTCCGGCGCGCTCATCCAGAATCAAGGGCCGTCGCTCAGCCTCAATTACGACCCGGTTGGCCTAAACAGCGACGGAAGCGCCTACACAAACCGGCCAGATCGTATCAGCAAGGTGAAATATCCCAAGACGGCTAAGCATTGGTTCGATGCAAGCGCTTTTGCTGCACCGCTGCCGGCCTGGGCGGGAAGCACAACTCAGGGCTTTGGTACTGCAGGTAAGGATTCCGTCCTCGGACCCGGACGATTCAACTTCAACACCTCCGTGTATAAGAATTTCGCTATACATGAGAACGTGAAGTTCCAGTTCCGCGTCGAGTCGTTCAATACCTTCAATCACACGCAATTCAACGCTGTTGCCAACAGCTATGCCCCGGGCAATAACTTCGGCCAGATTACCAGCACCTACGATCCGCGCGTCCTTCAACTTGGCGGTAAGCTTAGCTTCTAAACATACTTTCGGTCTCCTGATGTCCGGGGGTCTTCCCCGGACATTTTTGTCTCTCCAGGACGCGATCAGGTGCCGAGTATCATTAGCACGAGTAGTTCAGATGAAAAGATGTTTCGCGGTGACAATAATTTTGGGAACTCTGCCGTGCTTCGCAGCGATGCCCGTTGCGGGGGTGACTGCGTCCGCGCCTGCCGGAACGATGCAATTGGAAGGACAGGAACGCTTCGCAGTGGCAATGCGGACCTGGATGAATATTCTTCAGGCGAAGCCGGATGACCCTCAGGCCCTCGCGCACCAGGGCCTTCTTGAGGCGGAGCAGGGCCACTACGGCGCCGCGATTGACTTCTATCGGCGCGCGATGGCGAAGGACCCACAACTCCCGGGCCTCGAAATGAACTTGGGCCTTGCCTATTTCAAGAACGGTCAGTTTGCCGATGCTCTCCAGCCCTTTTCGGATGAGCTCAAACATCATCCGGGGGATGATCGCCTTACCTTGTTGATGGGGATGACTCACTACGGCATGGGGGATTACCTGGTAGCGATTCCGTATCTTCAGCGAGGGGCACAACGCGATCCAACCAGTTTGACGCTTTGGCTGACCTTGGCACATAGCTGTCTTTGGGCGAAACAGCAAGAGTGCGTTATGAATGCCTATCGGAAAATTCTAACGATTAATTCTGATTCCGCCGAGGCAGAAATGCTGGCCGGCGAAGCCCTGGATGAAGCCGGTGACGACGCGGGAGCGATTGAGCATTTCCGGGCAGCCGTTGCGGCGAATCCGCGAGAGCCGAATGCTCATTTTGGATTGGGGTATTTGCTTTGGACGACGACCCATTACAACGAAGCTGCCGCGGAATTTTCTCAGGAAATTGCGATCAATCCGAATCAGGGACAAGCCGAGGCATATTTGGGAGATTGTCTTCTGGAGTTGAAGCAGCTGGGGCCCGCCGAACAGCATTTACGAGCCGCTTTGCTGAGGGATCCGGAATCCGAACTCAGCCGTCGCGACCTCGGTATCATAGACGCTGAGCTAGGCAGGGCTGAGCAATCCGAAGCAGAATTGCGCCATGCCTTGACGCTCGATCCAGCGGATTCGTCAGCTCGCTGGCACTTGGCGAAGCTCTTGCAGTCACTTGGAAAGAAGGAGGAGGCGGCAAGTGAGTTTCGCCTCCTCAGCACGATGAAAAAACAAGAGAATGATAACTTGTTGCGAAAAATGCAGCTGCATTCGCAGCCTAGCGAGCAGGTTCGCTGACCCTTCCGGGGACCACGTGGCTCGGGTGCGAAAGAGTCCGACGCCTCAAATGTTAGCGGAAACTTAGCGTTTTGCTCGCCCAGCCACCGCACATAAAGGCGGGCGCAGCTTTTATCTGCTCGAGGAGCCGCTCCCGCGATAGACCTTAATCCAGTGAGTGCGCATCGTGGCTTGGATCCGCTGCCCGGCCGTCGTGGCGACGATCACATTCGTTCGCTGTACGGGCATGTGGCAATCAACGCACTTCTTCTGGATGGATGGACCGAGCCGATGGGCCTCGCCGCAAGTTTCCCAGCGATGGCAGGAAAGGCATCGAGCTGAGTAACTGCTTGCGGCGGCGCCTACGGTATGCACGTTATGGCAGGTGGAGCAGGTCATCTCCGCTGAAGATCGGAAACACGCGCTGCGCTTCAGGAGCCCTACTTGATTTCCGTGAACATCGAGCTGCTCCGCATCCGCGTCCACGACGGATATGTAGTACCTGGAGAGGGGCTCGCCCGGCCGGTACGAGAAGGCCGCTGCCAGGGGCCTGCGTTGCAGCCCGCTGTGGCACAACGCGCATAGGTCGATTTGGCGATCGCGTGAGAAGTGTGAAGGATTGAGAATCTCGGAATCGGCGGCCTTGGCGCCTCCGGCAGCTGCAGCACGCTCCACTGCAATGTGCTGCTCGCTCGCGCCGTGGCAGACCTCGCAGGAAATACCCAGCTTTAACGAATTCCTGTCGTAGCTGTTTGTGCTCGCCTCCGAAGACAGAGGAGTCGCCGCCGTGGCGTGGCATTCAAGACATCCTGGAGAAACGGGGCGATGAAAATCGGCAGTTCCGTCAACATAACCCGGGCTGTTGATCCATCTGTGACCGTCCTTCCAGTAGCTGACCGGCAATTCAAACAGCTGATTTCCGGACCAATAGAGATAAGTCTGACCACGCTTGTTCGAACCGATGAGAATGTCGATTGGTTCGGTGAAGCGAATGACTCCTTGCGCGACCCAACCCGTTATAGCGGTCTCAGTGAATCGGCCTCCATTGTTCTCCATCTGGAACGACAGGGGCGATAGAGGAGCTTCCGAGATGGTAAGTGGGGAACCCGCCTCTTCGAAGATAGGTGCAAGCAACTCACCTTTCGCATTTGAGGATGTCAGGTGATGCGCGGTATGCGCGTAGCTCTGCGCCTCTTTGTGACAGGCGACGCAGTCGAACCGCGGGCTGGGATATTTGTCATTGCCATGCGGCGGGTCTTGCCCGATCACGCAGCGAGAACTGAGCGTAAGTACGAGGAGAAGAACAGAACATCGCCAGTGCACGGCCCCAAGCTAACGCATGGGACGCGCAGGCGGCAAGCGGCTTTTACGCTGGCTTCATTGCTGTTTTCGATCCGCGTCTGGGTATTAGTTCGATTACCGCAAAAATTAAATCTTTTGCGGATAGAGGTCCGCGTAGCCAGCGGCGGAATTTCAGATCTGCAGGCTTGTCGCCCTTTGCGATATCGATGAGATAAGTCTCGACTGTCCCTCGCCGACAGAAATGAGCGACTGAGGTTCGCGCTACGGGTCGCCGTCCTGAACAACAGACACCAAACGAGCTTCGCCGGGAGCGTGGGTCGACCTGTGGTAACTTGCATGCCGCTGAAGCAGAAGTGCGGCCGCACCGTTCAGGCGGGCCAGATCGCTATCGCCCGCCGGCGCGATTCGCGGTGGTGGGCCAGCCAGCATACTTTCCCGCATCGCTTTCCGCACCACGTCGCCAAACCGGTTCCAATAGACGGTAATCTCGCCAGTGATAAGGATTAACTCGGGCGAAAGACTTGCCGTAATCAGTCTCAGGCCACGGCCAAGAGCTTCCGCCTGCCGTGTCATTGCCTCCAGGGCGAGTTGATCGCCCTCTTCTGCGCGAATGAGAAGTCCGTGGATATCCTTGACGTGTTCTTTGCGTCCCTTCGCGTTGTAATGACGAATAGCTGCGGATGACGAAGCGAACATCTCCCAGCATCCTCGCTGACCACACCCACACTTCGGGCCATTGGGGTCGACGGGAAGGTGCCCGAACTCTCCTGCCAACCCGTTGTGTCCGATCAGGAGTTGGCCATCGGACATAATTGCAGTCCCAATGCCCTCAGCAATGGCCACCAGGACCACGTTTTGCACGTTCTGCAGGTGCCCGTACCAGAGTTCCGACAGGAGGCAGACGTTTGCGTCATTATCCAATTCGACCTGTAGGCCCAGTTCCATCTCGAGGGCAGCCTTGATATCGAAGTCGGTCCACCTCAGATTCGGGGCCAGCAGAATGCGCTGCGTTAACGGATCAACTCTGCCGGGAATACTGACGCCGAGCCCCTCGATGGTATAGGTCGAGTATCGCGCGCGCGACGCTTGGACACGCCCGATGATTCTCGTCATCGAGGTCGTCGGATCGGCGGACATCGCAATGGTTTCCTTGGAGTGGAAACGGCCGGTCAGGTCGATGAGTGCGAGAATTGCACGATCTGGACGCAGGTCCATGGCGAAGGTAAGGATTTCGTCATTTACTGTCAGCATCGTCGAAGGACGCCCCCGTGTCCCTTTCACGGCCCCTCCCTCACGTACCCAATTCTCCCCAATCAACTGGTCGACAATGAGAGAGACGGTGCTAGGACGTAACCCAGAAAGGCGTGACAGATCCATGCGCGCGAGCGGCTGCCGAAGCCGGATCAGCTCAAGGATGATGTCACGGTTGATATCACGTGCCCCCTGGCTTGAACCCAATGCAGCAGAGGAGAGATCGATTCGACGGATCCCTCGCGCCCGCCTTTGACGTTGTGAAGAGGGTAATTGGATCGAACTCTCGATCTTTTTTGTGTCTATGCCCATCTCGGGTCATTCCTACTTGCCGGCGAACGAACCTGGTCCGTGCTCTTAGCCATTGGATATCTTAGCGATACAAGAAAAAGCCGAGGGTCGCCAACCAATATAACGGGATTTTTGTCAGGTTGCGAAGTAATCCGGTAGAAGATGAAGTATCTGTCGCGTCCTCTATTGAGTTCCGGTCTGGTAGGCAGAAAGGTCAGGGCCTTGTCGATCGACCGGCAAACTCTTATCCATGAAGCGGAGATGAACGTCCCAGGCTTGTGGTTGACGTCCGGCCGCCTTCGGAGATCTCGTTGTGGTGACGACTACCGACAATGAATGCTTCGGCGACCTGTGAGATTCTGGAAAGGAATGCGCCTGTTTTCCTTGAACGCATCGGCGCAGTCTTGTTTACTTCTGGTGTCACTCTTCCTGCATCCGATTCAACGCGTCTGCACCCGAATGACGATCCAAGTCTGGCCGGTGCGCGGATTGTCCGGCGCAAGGGTTGCACTCGGCCTCGCGACGGCGGATCGCTCGTGCATGCGGTTGTGCTGACGACCATAGGCAAGTAGGGCGATCAGGCTTTGCTTCCACGAGCGGCGTGCCTTACTGACAACTGAAGTTCTTTGCTTCCTCTATGTCACCGGTTCCCGCGTACTGCGCATGCTTGGGATAGGCGCAGAGTGGGCGACTGCGGCCCGGAAACGCTTTACCTGTTGCAATCACTGAGTCCGGCGCAACCCCCTTCTCGACCCAGTTCACCACCGCGCTAAGCATGTCAAAACGGTCCAGAGCCCGTCCGCCGCCGCAGTGGGCCATCCCCGGCACAAGAAATAGCCGGCTCCACGTGGCCACCTTCTCCGCGCCGCCGTTCGTCGTGGCCAGTGACTTGTAGTAGTCGAGCGTATCCAGGGGTGAGAACCACGGATCACTGTCGCCGTGGAAGAAGAGGAGCTTGCCGCCATTTGCAGAGAACGTCGACAGCTTTGTCGACGCCGGTTCGACTAACGGATCGGAGGCCTGCAAGGCTTCTTTGTCCACATCGATTTGAGTGGCCGTGGTGTATGGTCCGAAGATGCCGCCGGCGTGCAGAGCTAGTAGTCCGGGCACCGGTCCGTTCATCGCAATGCCTGCGTCGTACAGGAAGCCAGGGTACACTTGCGTGCCGTAGGCGTTCTTCGGTCCCGCAAATGCCTTCTTGATGGCCGCGATTTTCTCCGGCAGTATGCATCCTTCAGTTTGGGCTGCCTTGCAGGCCAGCACCGCAGGATCGAAATCGCAGCCCAGTGGGTCGAAAATCATTCGGTCTGCTACTCCGTCTCGCGCATCGCAGCGCTTCATCAGAGAATCCATAAACAACTTTCGATCGCTCTCGGTAAGAAACTTCTCGATCTCCGGCTTGCCCGAACTGTCTTTCGGAGAAGCCCGGTTGTATGCCACGGGAATCCATTTCCCAATGGCGAGATTAGAAAGTCCGGTACGCATCGCCGGATCGCCCGAAACGATGCCGTTGAACACCGTTGGATAGCGTTGTGAAAGGATCATGCCTTCGCGTCCGCCGGTAGAGCAGCCGACAAAGTAGGAATAGGCCGCACGCTTCGCATAGTACCGCGCGATAATCTGCTTCGAAATCTGCGCAACCTCAGCATTCGCCATGTACGCGAAGTCGAGATAAGCCTGCTGGTCGCGCATGAAGGAGAAATCGAACGGACCGGTCTTTGCCTGGTGCCCCGTGTCCGTGCTTGCAACCGCAAATCCACGACCCAGCGCTGATTTGTCGCCGGTGTATGAGGGACCTAACGGATAGCTGACGACTCCATTGCCACCACCTCCGCCCTGCATCATGAAGTCACCGTTCCAGGCATCCTGTGCGGGCAGAGCCACCGCGAATCCGATTCCGAATTCTTCGCCGCCAACTCCTTTGCGTCGATGGATGATGCCATCGACACGGCAATGCACGGGGAGAGGTCCGATCGTGCCCGCATAGGGAACAGGGACCATTGCGCCAGCCGGGATAAGTTCCGCCTTCGTAATCTCGGCACTGTCGAGATTGAGATTAGAGAGGTCCCTACAGGAGTTCGTCGATTGAGAATGAAGGGCTACTGTCGCGCACGAGAGAGCCGCCATGAGGAGCAAGAGCCGTTTTTTCATTTCTTCGAGTCCCTTCTCAAAGTGCGCTCTGCGTTATCGGAATTCGAATAATGTTGACGCTGGTCGGCGCAATCGAGATCTCCTTCAGAACGTCGGGGATCGGAATCTCGTTCACTTCCACCTGCGGCGGTTGGCCGATCTGATCGGTGGCTTCCAGGTCTTTTCCGTTCATCTGCCACAGTGTCGATGACGCTTCGGGCCGTGCACCAGTAATGTTCAGATCGAGCTTCTGTTCCGACTGCGTAGCATTCACCACGGCGAGAGTGAGGAACTTATGGTCCGGCGTGAGCGCGGCGAACATATCGAGCGGATAGGTGGGGCTGCCTGAGTTCGTCTTCGGCTGGTCGCCGCCGAGGGGATTACTGGGCGCCGGCTGAGGCGAGTTGCCTGAAAGCGCCACGGGAAGAGAACCGGGCATGAAGTGATCACCGTACAGCTTGAAAATGAGTCCAGTAGTGTTAAGGGTGGCCGCTGTGGGGTTGTAGTCGAGCGTCGAGACGCCCATGGTGTGCGCCGACATCCGCAGGAAGTCTGTGTGCCGAAGCATCTCGTTGAAGATCATCCCGTATGCGAGCGCCAGCTTCAGATCCGGGGTTCGATTGAAACTTCCGCCGAAGTAAGCGTACTCGTCGATGGACAAGAAGATCTTCTTTTGAAGCATCGCGGGAAAGCGCTGCTGATATCTCGCCCACTCCTGCGCCTTGAGGTGCACGATGTTGGCTGGATAGCGTGCATATTCGAGAGGTGTCTGGTCGACTTTGTCGTAACCGGCATCGGTAGGCGCATCGAGCGGCAGCTTTTTTGCTTTCTCAAGATCGAAGTGGCGGCCTGGTTGCGCGTACCAGTGCTGGGTGATGCCGTCAAAGTTGCCCCAGCAGTACTCGAGCAGGCCACCAGTCCAGTCTTCTGGCGTGCCCTCGAGGGCCTTCGGGTTGCTAATATACTTGGCGCGCATCTCGCCTCTGAGATCCATATCCTCCGGCATGTTGCCCGAAGCGAGGAGCGTGATGGACGGGTCGACTTTAAGCATCGCTTTCGCGAATTCGTTGTGTTTGAGGACGTAGTACTTCAAGTCAGTGCGGCCGAGCTGCCATTCGCCGTAGGGCTCATTGCCGATGTCCCAGAACTTCACGTGGTACGGCTCGGAGTGACCGTTACGCGCGCGCTCCGCTCCAAGGCGCGTGTGGATAGAGCCGTTTATATACTCGACTTCTTCCGCGGCAGAATGCGCATCTCCGAAGCCGGCATTGACCGTGATGTATGGCTCGGTCCCGATGAGCTTGCAGAGTGTCATGAACTCGTCCATTCCGACGTCGTTGGTCTGCATCGCGTTCCAGGCATAATCGAACATCGGCGGACGCTTGTCGCGATCGCCGACCGAGTCGTACCAACTCCAGTCGGAGAGGAAGTTGCCGCCGGGCAGGCGCCAAAAGCCGGAGTGCAACTCGCGCAGGAGAGCGATGCTGTCAGGCCGGAAGCCCTGCACGTTGTCCGCGGGCATCAGGGAGACAGTGCCGATATGAAAATTCCCGGAGCCTGTGCCCGTGATTTCGAACGCGGCGTCGTTCGTGTCGGCCCGAGCGGTGAAGGCGAAGGGGAAGGATTTGTAAGCGGCGGTGAGCGGGCCGACATTCGCGGTCCGGCGATTGCGTGCGCCGTCACCCCAGATGAGCGCGACCAGCACCTTGGCGCCCGGCGTGCCGCGAAGGACGACGTGACCGATATGCGCTTGCCATCATCAGGCGAGTCCTGCCTCGCGGAGGCCGTGGGGCATAGAAGCGTCGAGCTCGATGCGTGAATCTGCTCGCCGGCAAAGGGGTGCTCTTTGTCCATCACGACAACGTTGTCCGGACCAATGGGGCGCCATTTGCGCAGCTGCATGCCGCGTAACCAGCCGCCTGCCTGGCGGACGGGCTCCTGGTCCGATTTCAAGTGATCGGAAATAAAATTTTCGTTCATCGAGCATCTAAAACCAGAGGCTGCGATAGATCAGCTAGCCGATGTGTTCGATGAACATATCGAACTCGTTCTTTGATACCGGGGAAGCCGTCTGTTGCACATCGATAGCAGCCACGATCGGAGTGGGAGCTTCGCCTCCGTAATCTGACCCCGAACTGCCGTCAACCGCAAACCCAATGTTACGGCGGCAAGCAACGCAACCTGTCGGCCCCTCTTTCATCATCTGTCCTTCTCCTTCCAGCCTCTCATGGCGTTCGTCAGTCGAGCGTCCCTTCGGTTCAGCTGCGCATCGATGGCGTGTGTGCCGGCCTTCGACTTCATTGCCAATCGTCGGCAGTCCACGTCGTGCCGCCGATGCTGCGGGTGCAAGGCGAGCGCGAGCCAAGCAGTGAAAAAGCTCATCTGAGTCCGCGACAATTCATTTTCAACATCCTGCCTACTGGCAAAGATCAGAAACAAAGATTGCTCGGAGGAACGGCATTACGTGGTTCTCGGGTCGATCTGCGACGGCACTGGTGTGCATGCCGTGATAAACCCAAAACCAGTTGCGATGCTATACCTATCAAGTACCTCATCGAGTTTTGCTGTGTTGTTTCGCAATCCATCCTGATCACCCACATCCATCGAAATGGCGCGCAGACAACCGGATAAGGTCGATGTTTGTCCCCGTTGTAGCTGAGCGACAGGAAGACAAAGACATTGCGGTCAACTGCGTCGCCTTCGAGATTGCCCTCCAGCGACTTCCGATGAATCTTGATGTGCTCCACAGTGACGGGCTTTGCGGCGGGGTGTCTGTACCCAAACCTGTACCCGGAATATGGTTGGTGCCGGGAGGGGGGTCGAATCCCCACGACCTTGCGATCGGCGGATTTTGA
>CAVTRJ010000011.1:0-344858 GCA_963737035.1 uncultured Acidobacteriaceae bacterium
CTCTTCAGAAAGTGGGTATCAGCGGCAATAACGCCGTGCTGATCACCGGGCTGGGACCGGTGGGATTGGCGGCTGGCGCCTTGTGCCGCAAGTTGGGGGCCGAGAAAATCATCGGGATCGACATCTCGTCGGAACGCCGCGATATTGCGCTGCGGCTAAATCTCTGCGATGTTACCTTCCCAGCGGGAATTGAAAACGTTCATCAAGTGCGAGAACTGACCGGCGGATACGGTGTCGAACGCGCCGTTGAATGTTCCGCAAATGCCGAAGCAAGAGCAACTGCTATACGAGCTACTCGCAAATGGGGAAAGATGGTCATGATCGGCGAAGGTGGCACAGTGGCATTCAATCCATCGCCGGATATCATTCACGACCAAAAGACGATCTACGGCTCGTGGGTTACGTCTACCTGGCGCATGGAAGACTCGTGGAACGGCTAGTGCGGTGGAATTTGCACCCTGAGGACATCATCACCCACCGGTTTCCCCTGGAGCGGGCAGATGAGGCTTACTATCTGATGTCGACAGGTCATTGCGGAAAAGTAGCAATTTCTCCATCCGCTGAGTGAGCTATTACAAAATGCAGGCGAGCCTCTCTCAAAAATGATGGCCCACGTTCAGCTTGAGAAAGACATTCCCCGGACGGCGTCAAACTCGATTCCGCTTCCAGATACCTGACGATTACTTGTTCATAGTGTCGATCTCGGTTGGTCGGCAGCCTGAATTTGTTCGGCTATCTGAAATTCATGAGAGGCCTGATCGGTTCGGCCAAGCGACCGGAATGTCTGCCCAAGCAGGGCATGCGCGATGTAGCTCCGCGGATCCATAGCTAACGCTTTCTCTAGATATTGCTGGGACATCACTAAGTCGTTCTGTTTCAGCAGAACCTTCCCCAGCAGTATGAACGGCACTGGCGAAGTGGGTTCAAGCAGGACGGCTTGGTCCAGCACTTCCTGCGCCTTTGAATAATCGCCGAGACGAATGTAAGCATCTCCCAATCTGTCATAGACTTCACCCAGAAGCGGATTCATCGCACGCTCTTGTTCAAACTCGACAATCGCTTGCTTAACCTGCGATTGGGACAAACGTTTCTTCCCTAGCAACAGATGCGCCGTAGGAAGGTTTGGGTTGAGCGCGAGCGCCTTTTGAGCGTTACTCTCAGCTACAGGAAGGTAGTCTCGCCGCAGCATCATCCTTGCAGCAAGCAGATAAGCCGGAGGTGAATCGGGCTCAAATCGATATTGCGTGGCGAAGGCACGCCGAGCGTCGTCAAAACGATGCACATCCAGGTAACAGAGGCCCAGCACATAGTTGTTGTCAATGTTGTTTCGGGGCATGCCGAGACGAGCTTTTTCAAGCAGCGGAAGTGCGTCTGCGGATCGGCCGAGCCGGAAGAGAGCAACTCCCTCCATCTGAGTTGCCTCTCTATCACTCGAATCCTGCGCAGCGGCCTTAGCGAAGGCTTGGGCCGCGGGTTCCATCTGCCCCTTATTGTAAAAAGCCATTCCGCGCAATCGCTCAGTCCCACTGGGTTCCGTGTTTTGTGCAGCGAGTGTGTTCAACAATTTGAGCGCTTCGTCGAATTGTCCCCGGTCCAGGAGTTTCTGTGCTTCCCCGGTGCTCACATCAGTCGCCGGGCTAACTGTTTGCGAATACGCGCCAAACCCAATCAGGAACACTGGCGCCGCGGTGATCGCAATCAATAGGAAGCGATGGATGCGCATCTTCCTCATGAACAAACTCCCGAAAATGCCTAATCTCGCGTTCGAAAACGTATACACCATTCCTGCAAAGCACGCTTGCCGGCTGTTTCACAGCAACCCTTCCGATCCGAGAGAGCCGGCTGCTGATCGTAGAACGCTTCCGCGCTTGTCATGACCGTCTTACCCGGGCTTCGGTGGGGGGCGCGAAGAGCCCTAAAGCGATACGCCGGCTAACTGCGGACACGCTCAACAGACATAGCAGGTCGTCGCAGCAGGTCCGGAAACGGAACATGCCGAGCAGAAGCCCCGACGCTCATTCCGGTAAGTGAAAGTCGGCTTGGTAGTGAGACATGAACAAGAATCCGACATTCGTTGTCAAGCACGACTCGCAAGGGACGTTCTTAGGCGCTCTTCCGCGTCGGGATTCCAGTACTTGCAATCCAGTTCCAGAAAAACCGACGTGTAAGGAATGGTCAACGTCGATTTGAGAATGAGAATGCGAAACAGCCGTCCACATGCATCCAGTTTCGCGATGATCTGCTCGTGCTCAAGCTCGCAGATGTTTCGATCATTCAGCATCTGGTGTACGCTTCGCCTATATCCGAGCACGCCAGGTGCATCGTCTTCAGAAACAAACTTAAGCTCGGCATCGATATAGACATTAGCGTGAATGTGTCTGCATTCGCGAATGGCAGTCAGTGTTTTTTCGAGTACATCAATGTGATCTGTCGCTGTCGCCATGGTTTGAATTCCCGGATTTGACTGAGCCGGATATGCAGAATCAGCGACGACGATCCAGTTGCGGTGACCCAACAGCGGGAGCCAACGTTCTAGCTCCGCTTCCCATGCGTCCGTGGCTTGAGCGATGCTGGTGTTCACATTGGACCCCTCAGGTAAGGAAGAAGGAGAGCTGCTGCGACCGTGAGCAGAACCTAGAGAATGCGTTGGGGTCGAGTTTACCTGACTCGCAAAGTGGGAGACTCTTCAGCTGCTCTTGGACTTCGGCCAGCGGCGACGTGAGCACTCAAGCCTGAGGGAATCGCGGATTCCCTGAAACGATCGGTTCGAACAAGCCCAGAGGTTACCGGACTCAGCTGAGCTGAACCAACAGCCTCCCCCTCCGGCGAGATTCTGCTCTGCATCACAAATTCTCCTTGACGAAGGCTGTGTGGGCAGTATTAACTTCCGGCGTTTAGGTTAACGTTGTCGGGAAAACGTTCTACGGGTCCGTCGGGTCATGTTGAAGCCTGAAAGAGGCACCGTTAGAACCGCTGTCTACGAAGGTTTCGGAAGCTGTTCCAGACCATGGCGGCGAGGGTCAAGAACAGATGTATCGCTGGCAGTCCTTTAGGAGGAATGATGCTGCAAAGAAGCAGGAGCGTCTTGGGGTATGTGCTGTCGATCATGGCAATCGTATGCGTCTGTGGCTCGCCGCGTGCTGCCCTGGCGCAAGTCATATACGGATCCGTCTATGGGCAGGTGACCGACACCACCGGTGCCGCTGTTCCCAACGCCACCATCACGGTAACCGACGTGAGCAAGGGAACATCCGTCCAGGCGACCACCAATGAGTCGGGCGAGTACACCGTCCAGAATCTTATTCCGGACGTTTACAACGTCAAGGCGTCGGCGACGGGTTTCGGTGCGGTCGAGCAGCCTGGAATCCAGGTCGCGGCTAACACATCGCCGAAGATAGACCTGAAACTCACTGTCGGCAACGCCAGCGAAACGGTAACTGTCACCACGCAGCCCCCACAGCTTCAAACCGAGAAAGCAGAAGTGGGTACCGTCTTCAACAACAGAACCATTTCCGGTCTGCCTATACCAAATCGCAATTTCGCCAGCCTGCAACTGCTGATTCCGGGTGCCCAGTCGATGGGATGGTCGCAGAACAACGCCGAGGACGCGCAGGGCAGCCCCACAGTTAACATCCAGGGACAGTTCTTCGCCGGTGTTGGATATTTGCTCGACGGTGCCTCAAATCAGGACCCGATTTTGGGTCAGATCGTCATCAATCCGCCGCTGGATGCAGTTGGAGAGGCCAAAATCCTGGTGCAAAGCTATGACGCGGAGTTCGGGCAGTCGGTTGCCGCCGTGGTGAGTGCGCAAACGAAGTCGGGGACCAATGACTTCCACGGAAACGCATTTCTGTACCGGCGAAGCGGAGCCCAGTTGGCACGTAATCCTTACAACCAGTTCGCGCCGTATTCCGCTACGTCAACTCGTTTGACTCCGCCGGCCCTCTACAACCAATTTGGAGCTTCGGTGGGTGGGCCGATTCTGAAGAACAAACTGTTCTTCTTCGGCGACTACCAGGGTGTCAGGCAACGGAACGGAGCTTCCGCTCAAGTGACCGTTCCAACGGCCCTCGCTCACAATTCATGTATGTCAGGAAATGGATGCGATCTGAGCGAATTCCTGGCGGGCCGCGGGGCACTCCAGGGGCAGATCTACAATCCCCGTGTCATCGACCCGGTTACTGGCCCGGCGCCCTTCGTGAACAACTTTATTCCGAGCCAATATATCTCTCCGCAGGCGCTTTACCTCCTCAACTTGATTCCGTTACCGAACGCGCCGGGTACGCAGGATGGCACGGCCAATAATTACAATGCCGGCGGTACTGGGGCGACGAACCAGAACCAGTTCGATGCGCGCGTCGACTACGAGCTTCGCGAGTCCATGCACGTCTTTGGCCGCTACAGCTATTTCGACAATGCAAACTCGGCTAACGTTATCTTTGGGCGGGCAGGCGGCACCGGCTTTTCGTCCATCACAAACAACTTTGGCGGATCCGCCGCCGGGCGCAACCAGAGCGCAGTTACCGGCATGGACATCGCCTTAAATCCTAAGTTACTCACCGACTTCCGTTTGGCGTATTTGCGCTATCACGTCTCCACGCAAAAGTACGACGGCAACGAGGATCTGGCCACCATGGCAGGTATCCCGGGCCTCAATCTGGGCACGGCCTTTACCTCTGGGGCCCCCGGCTTCTTCATAAATAATGCGAGCGGCGCAAGCGGTGACGGACTGTCAAGTTTCGGTTCGAGTCTGCAGGTAAATGCGTGCAACTGCCATCTGCTTGAGACGGAAGACCAGTATCAGATAGTGAATAACTGGACGAAGGTTATTGGCAATCACAGCATAAGGTTCGGCGCCGACCTTCGCTATGCCCGTAATCTGCGTGTCCCCAGCGATAGCAATCGCGCGGGCGAAGTGACGTTCAGCGCCACCGATACTGAAAACACAACACTGAGCACGCCCGGAGGTGTGGGACTGGCAACCTTCCTGTTGGGTGATGTCACGAATCTCGCCCGTTACGTGAGCACTTCAACAAATGCGAAGGAATCGCAGAAGATCGTTTTCAGTTATGTGCAAGATACTTGGCGCGTGACTCCCAACCTCACCCTCAACCTGGGTGTGCGATGGGAGGTCTATTTCCCCGAGGCGGTCAACGGAGCAGGGCAGGGCGGCTTCGCCGACCTCACAACCGGCGCAATTCGCGTTGCGGGTTTTGGCCCGTATGACACAGCAATGAGTGTCAAGAAGGACTTCAAAAAAATTGCTCCGCGTCTCGGCATCACCTACCAGCTCGACCCGAAAACGGTGATCCGTACGGGCTACGGAAGAAGCTTCGACATCGGAGTCTTCGGCACGCTCTTCGGTCACGTCGTGACCCAGAATCTCCCCGTTCTGGCCAATCAGAATCTGACCAACGCCGGCGCAAATACATCCGCCTTCAATCTCGCGACCGGTCCTGCACCGTTTGTTTTTCCCGCTGTTCCCTCCAACGGTCAAATCCCGATCCCCAATGGCTTAAGTGCCAAAGTACGCGATAATCCTCAGCTTTTACCCACTGTGGACGCATGGAATCTAAGCGTCCAGCGGCAGCTGACCCAATCGGTGTCCGGGACGCTGGCTTACGTCGGCAACAAGGGCACTCACACGTTTGCCGGCGACGGGCAGACCGTTAATCTTAATGGGCCTGCCGCCTGTGTTCCGGCAGACGAGAGTATTACCGGTCAGGGACTCTGCTGGAATCCCGCGGCTCCCGCGGGTTCGCTAACCGAGACCAGCAATACGAACTACCTCCGAAGGTATTATTCCCAGTTCGGTTGGACCCAGGGCCTAACCTACTACCACGATGGATTCGACTCTCATTACAACGCCCTGCAGGCGACCTTGGATAAGCGATTCTCCCAGGGTTTGCAATTCACCGCGAGGTACACGTGGCAGGCGGCTTTCAACTACGGAAACAACGACTACGCCCTGATCAACAGAAAGGTTATGTACGGAAGATACGATGATCTGCGGCAACAAGAGTTCCAGCTCTATGGGAACTACAATCTGCCTTTCGGCAATAAACAGAGGTTTTTAAGCGGAGCTCCGAACTGGGCGAACTACCTCATCGGCGGATATCAGCTAAGCCCGTCTTTGAATTGGTCGAGCGGTCTCCCCTACACTCCGAGCTATGGCGAGTGCGGATCGGACATACCGAATGGTCCCTGCATGCCCAATAAGGCAGGTGGGCGTCTGCCAACGCATCTCACCTCTTTCGACACCGCTTCGCACAGCCGGACCTTCTTCACCCCAGTTGCCCCTATGCTCGCAAACGGATCGTCTTCCGGACCATTTTCCAGGCCCTACCTCGATCAATTCGGCAATGTCGGACGTAACAATTACTTTGGCCCATCGTTCTTCAATACCGACCTCTCCGTATCGAAAACCACTCCGATCCGCGAGAACATCACAGCCCAGTTCCGCATGGATGCCTTCAATGTGTTCAACTACATCGGTCCAGGGAATCCAGGAAACACTTGCATCGATTGCAGTGGCGCCGGGGTCATCACCGGGATGGCTCTCGGACAAGGTCCGCGGCAACTGGAATTTTCGGTGACGCTTAGTTTTTGATCTCGCTTCACTGGATCAGGCTGCTGGCTTAGTAGACAGACTGAAGGATTGGAGATCGATCAAGAACGAGTAAGGACTCCAACTATTAGCGTCGAAGGTCTCACTGGCTCTCCGGCCGCGCAGTGTACGTCATTGCGCGGCTCTTTTTCGGAGTAGGGCAGCAATCTATATTGTGAGATTTTCGGAAGGAGCTAACGAAGCGGCGAAAGCATGTACAAATGATTTCCTTGACTGCTCAGATACCGCTAGGCGGCGCTTCCTGGATAAAATCTCGCAGCACTATCGCAAACGTTTTATAACGGCTAATTAGGGGTGTCTTGGATGATGTGTAGCCTGACCCCGAAGTTGTGGGGACGCAGATTGAGTTATGGGCTCTTGGTCGCTGTGCTCGGCGGCGCGGCGATGGCTCAGAGTGGGCCATTGGTGCTGGAGAGGCCCGGCAGAGTAATTTCTCTCGAGTCATATGCCCCGAACATCGTGCGCGTAACAATGAGTACCGACAAAGCTGCCGCGATCGCTGCTCCAGGCTATGGAATTGTAGCCACGCCATCCTCAGATGGTTGGACGCATGAACGCGACGCAGAGGGTTACGATGTGTTCCGTTCCGCGCGGATGGTCGTGCGTGTCGCGCCGGGAACTCTGCCCGACGACCAGCAACCCAAACCAATGCCTCTGGATGCCCTCAATCTCGAATTGCGCCATCGCTACTTTGGAGGCGGTGGAGGAAACGGTCCGAATGACGGCGGAAATGGCCCGCATAATGACTCGCTGCTGGTGACAACTGCAGAAGGCAAGATGCTGCTGCATATGCGCACCTGGATGATGGCGCCCAAACGCCCGGAGGTAGTGGAAAACGATGCGGATCCAAAGGGCCACCACGTAACATCGGCCTTCGACTCACCCGCAGAAGAGCACTACTACGGATTAGGACAGCAACAGAAGGGCTGGATGGACCTTCGAAACCATGAAGTTCGCTGCTGGCAGGACTATACGGCGCTTGGCGGCCAGGACGTTTGCGTGCCGTTCATGATATCGAGCCGTGGCTACGGGCTCGTGTGGGATAACCCCTCAAAGACGACGGTGGACCTGGGGTTCAACGGCCGAAACGTGTGGTCGTCGGAGGTCGGCGACCGTGTTTCGTATTTCGTGATTACGGGGGACACCAGCGACGAAATTTACGAGGGCTATCGCCTGTTGACAGGTGTGACCCACATGCTGCCGAGGGCCACCTACGGATACATCCAGAGCAAGGCGATATACCCGACGCAGGAACAGGTTCTCGATGTGGCCAAGGAGTATCGCCAGAAGAATCTGCCGCTCGACGTAATGGTCGTGGACTTTCTGAACATGACGAAGCAGGGCGAGATGGACCTCGACCCGACGCGGTGGCCTGACCCCGCAGCGATGAATCGTGAATTGCATGCGATGGGCGTGGGAACCCTCTTGAGCGTGTGGCCGCACTATTCGCCTGGGACGCAGTTCTACGACATGCTGCTGAAAAAAGGCTGGCTGATCCATTCACCGGACGGAAAGCCTGACTCGGGAGGATTCAAGGACGTCATCGGGCCAAACATCGATACGACGAATCCTGAGGCAGCCAAGTGGTTCTGGGAGAAGATACGCGACCGGTATGTCAAACCTTACGGCTTCGATTACATCTGGCTGGATGAAACCGAACCGGACGTCGACCCGGCGAAAGACGTCTTCTTTGTCGGCTCCGGGACGCGTTTCTACAACGTATACCCTTTGTTTCACACCGCTTCAGTTTACGACGGTTTTCGGCGCGATTTTGGAGATAGCCGGCGGGTCATGATCCTGGCCCGTGCCGCATACCTGGGAGCACAGCGCAATGGCACGGTCTTCTGGTCGAGCGATATTATCTCGACCTGGGACATGCTCAAGCGGTCGATTCCCGCGGGCCTCAACTTCACGGCGACGGGACTTCCTTACTGGGACACGGATATCGCAGGGTTCTTTTCGCCCCAATATTCGTCCGACTACCACGCAGCGCACAAACCGCTGATCGACGGATCGGATGTACGCAGCACGATCGGAAATTATGAGGATTATCCCGAGCTGTTCGTGAGGTGGTTTGAGTGGGGCGCCTTTCAGCCGGTCATGCGCGCGCACGGAGAACGAAACCATAACGAGGTGTGGTCGTACGGCAAGCAGGCGGAGCCAATTCTCGCGAAGTATCTGAAGTTGCGCTACCAGCTACTGCCATACACCTACTCAGTTGCGTATCGCAGCTATCAGACGGGCGCTCCGTATATGCGGGCGCTGTTCATGGATTTCCCGGGCGATTCAAACGCCGCAAACATCCCGGATGAGTACATGTACGGGCCGGCTTTTCTGGTGGCTCCGGTAACGGAACAGGGCGAAACGCACCGAACGGTGTATTTACCCGCGGGTTGTGACTGGTACAACTACTGGACCAACGAGCGACTACATGGTGGGCAGACGATTGTAGCCGACGCTCCCATCGATACACTGCCGCTGTTTGTAAGAGCGGGAAGCATTGTGCCGCTTGGATCGGAGGTGCTGAGCGCTCAGCAGCCGCAGAGCATCGCGTCAGTACGTGTGTATCCAGGAATAAATGGCAATTTCACGCTCTTTCAGGATGACGACAAGACCTACGCATACGAAAAGGATGGTGGCAAGGTCACCAAGCTGACTTGGGACGACCGAACCCATCAGCTGAAACATGAAGGAGCGCCAGCGTGGAGTGGATCGGATGACTCCATCGTGAAGGTGGTGGGTAGGTAGATGGGACGCAGAGGATAGCTTGAGTCATCTCGGCCGACGAAACCCAATCGTGTTCCTATATCCGGTCATGCTTGCGGGGACTCTTGTCTGGTCTGCATCTGGCAATGCAGCCGCACAGAACTCATCGACTGGAGCCGCCAGGCGGGTCCAATCGGGCGTGGAAATAAGCACGAAGGCTTGCGTTCTTACCTTACGTCCGATCACGGCCAGCGCGATCCGGGTTCGCTGCGCGAAGGATGCAGCTATAGAGAACCCAAGTCTAGTTCTGCTTCCGCAATCCTCTGTGCCGGCCTTCCATATCTCGCAAGATAAGACTCGCGTTGTGGTTGCGACAGCGAAGATGAGAGCCGTCTTCGATCGTCATGATGACGCTCTCCACTTTACCGATACCTCGGGAAAGACGTTCTTGTCCGAAGTTGCTGGCACCCGCCGGCTAGACCCGGCTACGGTACAGGGCGAAGCGACCTTTACAGCAGAGCAGGCCTTTGACTCCCCGCCTGGCGAGCACTTGTTCGGAACTGGAGAATTTCAGGACGGTTTCCTGGACGTTCGAGATCTTCCCCGGCGCCTGACGCAGGTCAATAGCCAGATCGCCATTCCTTTCCTGCTGTCGAGCAGAGGGTACGGGATTCTCTGGCATAACTATGGTTTGACTGACTTCAACCCGGCGGACGAACGTGTGGTGCTGACGCGAACGTCTACTGGCAGCGAAACAACGGCTAGCGTCACCACAGCCGCAGGCGCGAGGCGAGAAATCCGGCGCGAGGGTGAATTTGCCGGAAGCCTGGAAATTCCCCGAGATGGGCGATATGCCTTCATGCTGGATGTGGGGCAAAAGATGGCCCGCCGCTACCATGTTGAGATCGACGGAAAGGTCGTCATCGACTTTGCCAACTTCTGGCTTCCTCCCACTACGAGCTGGTTCGGCGATCTTTCTTCGGGACGCCATAGCATCCGGGTGATCGGCGCGCAAGATGACCAGCCGGTGCTGTTTTGGAGGCCCACTGATAACCGCACGGTATTACGGTCTCCCGTGGCGGAAGCGGTAGATTACATCGTTTTCGCGGGGCCTCCTGATCACGTGATCGCCACCTATCGCCAGCTAACCGGGCCGGCGCCGTTGATGCCGCAGTGGGCGTATGGCTATATTCACTGCCGGGAGCGGTTCCACTCCAGCCAGGAGATTTTGGATACGGCGGCGGAGTTCAGAAAGCGCAATTTGCCGCTCGACCTCATCGTGCAGGATTGGCAGTACTGGGGCAAGTACGGCTGGAATGCGATGAAGTGGGATGAGCGGTACTATCCGGACCCGGCGGGGATGATAGACCGCCTGCATGCGATGAACGTAAAGTTGATGGTTTCCGTGTGGTCCAAGATCGATCCTGGGACCGAGGTGGGAAAGCAATTTGCGGCGAAGGGATATTACATACCTGGAACTCAGTGGGTAGACTTCTTCAATCCAGCGGCGGCCGCGCTTTATTGGAAGAATTTCAGTGAACGCATGTTATCGCTTGGCATCGACGCCTGGTGGCAAGACGCCACCGAACCGGAGAACGATGACTTGGCTGGGAGAAGCACTTTTGCAGGTCCAGGCGATAAGGTGCGTTTGCTTTTTCCCTTGCTTGTGAACAAGACCGTCTACGAGGGGCAGCGAAAGGATGCGCCGAACAAGCGCGTTTTCATCTTGAGCCGCTCCGCCTTCCTGGGCCAGCAGCGTTATGCCTCCGCAACATGGTCCGGCGACATCGGCAACAGCTGGGAGACACTTCGGAGGCAAATCACTGCCGGCCTGGATTACACCGCGAGTGGGTTACCGTACTGGACTACGGATGCCGGGGGCTTTTTCCGTCCGGGTCCTGGTCAATATACCGATCCCGAGTATCACGAGCGGTTGCTGAGGTGGTTCCAGTTCTCAACCTTCTCCCCTCTGCAACGTGTTCATGGCTTCCAAACGGATACCGAACCCTGGCGCTATGGCGACAAAGTTGAAGGCGAAGTGCGCAGCTACCTCGATCTTCGTCAACAGTTGCTGCCCTACATCTATTCTCAGGCAGCCGCAGTCACCTTTCAGGGATCGACGCTGATGCGCCCCTTGGTCATGGATTTCGCGCAGGACGATGAGGCGCTCGCCCAGAAGTATGAGTACATGTTTGGGCCGGCCTTCATGGTCGCTCCAGTGCTTGAAGCGGGAGCCGTGCAATGGCCTGTCTACGCACCCGCAACCAAAGGTGGCTGGTACAACTTCTGGACCGGGATTCCTGTGTCGTCAGGGAGGACCGACATCGCCGCTCCTCTTGAGCAGATTCCCCTGCTTGTCAGGGCGGGGAGCATTGTTCCTATTGGCCCTGTCGAACAATACACGGGGGAAAAACCACCCACTGACTTGGAGATTCGCGTCTATCCGGGCACAGATGGAGATTTCACTCTGTATGAGGATGAAGGCACAAATTACAACTACGAAAAGGGAATGCGAAGCACGATCCACTTCCATTGGAACGACGCCAAACGAGAGCTCTCGATAGGACAACGCAGCGGGCGATTTCCCGGGATGCTTCAGTCCAGACAGTTCAAGATAGTCGCCGTAGATGCAAACTCAGCGCGTCAGCTCAGGTACGACGGGAAAAAGAGTGTTGCAGTCGTGCCGAAATAGGCTGCTTGTGCGGGCATTGTTTTTCTTTTTGATCGGGAAGCTGATGGCGCAGTGGAACGGGATATCAGATGATCTCCTGCTCAAAGATCGCCCGGAGTTTGAAGGATGCTGAATATCGAAGCGCGCCTTCCCGCTGGCCAACGGCGTTGCTCCATGGCCGCTCCTGAATCCGACTCCGATTAAGCACATGAAAAGTCCCGTCGGCGGCTCGGGTGTCTTCTCTGACCAATTCGGCGCTGCCAGGGCCAACTGACTAGATAGGTAGACTTATGGTCACGAAACATTCATTCAGACGTCACGCCTTTTGGGCTTTCGTGTACCTGTGTGCGGCCTTCTTCTGCCGCGCAGAAAACCCTATCATACAAACGAATTTCACAGCGGATCCCGCACCTCTGGTCTATAACGGCACCGTCTACCTTTACACCAGCCATGACGAGGACGATGCGACAGCATTCAAGATGGTTAACTGGAAGCTCTACACGTCCCGGGACATGGTGAATTGGACGGATCATGGCACCATTGCATCCCTTGCGACATTCCCGTGGGCAGTTCAGAGCAACCACGCATGGGCGCCACAAGCGATTGAAAGAAACGGCAAGTTCTATTTGTACGTTCCCATCAGCGTACCGGGATCGCCCCATAATGTGATTGCTGTTGCTGTAGCGAACAACCCGACAGGCCCTTTCAGGGATGCGCTCGGCCACCCGCTGATTGAGAAAGCTGTGGGGAACATCGATCCAACTGTTTTCATCGACGATGACGGTCAGGCTTATTTGTACTGGGGAAATCCGAGTATTTGGTATGTAAAGCTCAACCGGGACATGACTTCCTACTCTGGTGAGATTGTGAAGGTCGCTTCGAAGCCGGAAAACTATCAAGAAGGCCCTTGGTTTTACCGAAGGAATGGCTCGTATTACCTGAGTTACGCTTCCCACTGTTGTCCGGAGGGAATTGGCTACGCGATGAGTTCAAGTCCTACCGGCCCCTGGGAATACAAGGGAATGGTCATGAATCCGGACAGCAGGTCCTCCGGAAATCATCCAGGAATCATCGATTACAAGGGGAGCTCTTATCTCTTCGGCTTTAATTACGCTCTTAACTTCTCTTTGACAAAGGTTCATCGCGAACGACGCTCAATCTGTCTGGCAAAGTTCGCCTACAATCCCGATGGCACGATTCCCACGCTTAACTGGTGGGACCGCGAGGACGTTCCGCAAACCGACACGTTGAATCCATTCACTCGCAATGAAGCGGAGACAATTGCGTGGACGTCCGGAGCCACTGCAGGTCCCTGGACATTCGGGGTTAGAACTGCCGAAGATGAGAAAAGGGGCGTATATGTAACGCACATAATGAGCGGCGCCTATATAGAAGTGCGAGGCCTAGATTTTGGCGATGAACGGGAAAGGAGCTTTGCTGCCAGTGTTTCCAGTGTGTCAGGAGGAGGCTCTCTGGAGCTGCATTTAGATCGTGTGGATGGGCCTGTGATCGGCTCGCTGAAGGTTCCAGATACCGGCGGATGGGACAAGTGGAAAATTGTGCAAACTCGCGTATCTCATGCAGCCGGGGTACACGATCTTTATTTCGTATTCAAAGGTTATCCCTCTCGGCAGCTTTTCAACTTCGATTTCTGGAAATTCACCTGAAAGCGCGCGCCGAGCAGGTTGCGAACGGCAACATCGATAAGCTGCGCAGCTTCCGGCAATTCCGTACGGATGGTCGATCGAAATGACCGTATACACGACTCGACAGGGGAGAAGGATGGGAGTGATTCCCCAAAGGGCGTTCAGGGGCTAATCTGTTAGATCTAGACGATCTATTTATGTGCCGGGAGCGGGGGGGCGAACCCCCGCGGGCCGGAGCCCGCGGATTTTGAGTTTCCCAAGAATACCGTAGGTCTATGATAACTAAGCGAAATTGGGCGTAATTTCGGAAATCCCTAAGTCCGTGCTGCTGAGCAATTTAGCAGAATTGAGCGTAATGAAGCCAAACTGATGTCTGTACCCGAATGTGTACCCGAAGTTCGCGTCAAATCAACTTCCTCTGGATTTGCTTCGGGCACCAATCTTGGCGCTGATCTCCGCTCTGGAGAGCGGCTTCGCATTCGGCTAGGCTGGGTGCGGGCGAGAAGGGTGCACCGCAGGGGCACTCCTATTTCGTAAATTGCGCTTGTGCAGGACTCCGCTCTCGGTCCGTCCGTCCGCTTCGCTTCACTGCTGGGTGCTCTCTCTCCTTGTAATTGCCGCCTGCTGCTTTCGCCACGTGGCGTCCGGCATGTGAGTACATGCCGCGCTCGACATGGACAGCAAAGGCAAGCGCAAAGGAACAGAGATCATGAGCACCGCAGTCACCAGCAACAAGTCCAAGCCCTCAGATAGTTGCTAACACCCGGTAGCTTAAACACCATACCCGCTTGTGAGTGCGGCAGGGACGCAGCGGAACAATCTCGAACCTCTAACTCAGGACAGACATGACGGCCTTGGGGGGTGCGCCGAGTGATAAGAGGCTCCAACATGACGTGTCTTTGTGGTTACATTGTTGTCTCTCTCCGGAAGGGCTCCCCCTACGAACGCATATGGTGCTGCCGGGTCTGGGCAAACTAGGAAATATGCTCTGACGACGGGCCTTGGCGCCAGAAGCCGTGCCCTTTGAAGTTCAATTCTTGAGTCCAGGAAGGGTTGATCACTTTGGCACGGACCTAACTGCCGGTCTTGCACAATTTGAGATGTCTTAAAACTGAGGCATCTTTTATGTTGACAGTCGAAATATCTACGGTCTATGGTGCCGTCAACTTTTTTGTCCGAGATGGAGCCGCAATGAGAACGATATTCTACGGCGATAGCTGGCACCTACAGCTAAAGTCTTTGGTCCTTGTCGTGGTGTTGATGACAAGCATTTTTCTCGCCGCACAACAAAATTCGCAGATTGTGGGCTCGGTGGTGGACCAATCAGGAGCGGCCGTATCGGGCGCGCAGTTGACTTTATTGCAAACAGGTACGGGGTTTACGAGTACGGCGCAAAGTAACAGCGCCGGTCTGTTCACCTTTCCAGGACTAAACGTAGGAACGTACAGCCTCACAGTGACGGCGCCTGGATTTCGTAAGTATCAGCAGGATGGACTCCAGGTGAACATCTCGCAGACCTTGCGGTCAGACGTGCAACTTACTGTCGGCTCGGCGGCCGAGACAGTCACCGTAAGAGCCGACTCCTTGCAGTTGCAGACTGATTCCAACGTGGTCAGTACGCTGATATCTTCCGAGCAGATTAGCGAAATCGCCACGGAAAACCGGAACTTCGCGGCGCTTGCGGCACTTGGAATGGGCGTTAGTTCTGCGCTACCGGACAACAATACGCCCACATCTGTCGCTGCGAACTTCACTATCAGTTTCAACGGGCTTCGGCAAAGCCACAATATTTGGCTCATCGACGGAGGCGAAGCAGACGATCGTGGCGGCGCCGGAGGCATGAGCATCATGCCGTCCCAGGATGCGATCGCTCAGTTCGAGACGCTCTCCAGCAATTACCCGCCCGATTACGGCATCTCCTCCGGCGCTACCATCAGCCTCGGTCTGAAGAGCGGAACTCAAAACTTCCACGGGGGAATCTTCGAGTTCAATCGAAACACGGCATACAACGCCAATAATTATTTCAATAAACAGTCGGACCCGGTCACGCCGCGCACAAAGCTGAACTACAACATCTTCGGCGGCAACATCGGCGGACCGGTCTTCATACCCCATGTCTACAATGAAAATCGTAGCAAGACGTTCTTTTTCTGGAATGAAGAGTGGCGGCGCCTGATTCAGGGTTCCACGCCGACGCAGTCGCCGACATTGGCGGCAGAAGATTTTCCGACTGCCGGTCAGGATCTGCATTACGTCACACCTGCTTTTGTGAAGACCCCTGTGCAGCTAACCGCGCCGAATATTGGTGATCCGGCATTCAATGCGAGACTGGCTGCAGCGGGGCTCACGCCGGGAGGTCCCTTTCCCGGTAATGTCATTCCGGCCTCGTTGTTCGACGCCAACGCGCTTGCTTATCTTTCAACGGGGGTGATTCCCAAGCCAACTCTGACAAACGGCTACAATCTCGGGTCCGCAAACCAGCCCATCTACGTGCGTGACGACGTGGTCCGTATCGACCATCGCCTCACGGATAAGGTGCAACTCCTCGGCCACTACTTACACGATTCGGTAACCCAGGCCTACTCGTCGCCAATGCTAGGTTGGTCCGGCGCCAGCTACAACACCATTACGAGCACACTTTCGAACCCGTCGAACAGCGCCGCCGTAAAGCTGACGGCCACCATCAGTCCATCCCTGCTGCTCGAAGCCAGCATGAATTATGACGGTAACGTCATCAACATAACAAATAGCCCGAATTCACAGTCTCCGTCGAGCTTCGCGCCGAGTAAGTACTTCGTGAATGGCTCTGGCAATCTGCCTAACATGCACTTCGGCGGCTTCTATGGAACCCAGGAAAACCCCGGCTCGGCACCCTGGCACAATGCCGCACAAGACTACGATCCCAAAGTCGATGTGTCCTGGACGAAGGGCAGGCACGCGATGAAGTTCGGTTTTGGATACAACCGGTACACCAAAAACCAGCAACTGTTTGGCGATCCCGGTGGCCAGTATTACTTCGGAGCGCTCACGGGAGACTCCATGATGGACTTCGTCCTGGGTCTGTCCAGCGGTTTTGATCAGGCGCAGGCTCTTCCTATCCGGCATTATGTGAATCAGACGACGTCCTTCTACGGTAATGACAATTGGCACGTGACGCAGCGACTGAGCCTGCAGCTCGGGCTTCGTTACGATGCGCTGCCCCACGCTTTCGAACGCGCGAACCAGGTCGCCAACTTCGATCCCAGTGCCTATGATCCGAGCATGATTCCACAGTGGCTTCCCGATGGCAGCCAGAATCCGAACGGGCCCGGCTTCTCTACACCCCCCGGTGCGTCGCATCCGTTCTATCTAAACGGGATTAAGCTGGCTGGCCAGAATCTGCCGCGCGGTCTAGTCCAGAATGACTTCTCCACGATTCAGCCACGCGTCGGCTTCTCCTTCGACCTAACGGGTTCCGGCAAGACTATTCTGAGAGGCGGCTTTGGAACGTTCTACGAACGCCTGCAGGGCAACGATATTTATAATGCCGCGACCAACGAGCCATTTTTCAACGATCCTTCAGCCAGCAACGTCTACTTCTCCGATCCTCACACCAGCTATGTCACTGGCGCTACGGCTGCCAACCCTGTGTTCGCTCAGGGCCTCACCACCCTCGCGCAAAATTATCTGGCTCCCGGCGTCGCGCAATACAGCTTGGGTCTGCAACATCAGTTAGCACCGGCTCTCATCCTGATCACACAGTATGTTGGAAACGTGGCATACAACCAGAATATCGACCGGGGTATCAATACGTTCCCGCTATCGACACCGATGCAGATTCGCGCTGACCAAGGCGATCCAGGCAACAAATTCAGCCCGACGAGCAATAACACTTCACTCCCCAATCCCAATATCTATCGCATATATCAGGGTTACACCGGGATCAAGCAGCAGGAGAATACGACTCGGGGTACATACAACAGCTATCAAATGGGTCTCCGTGCACAGAACAAGCACGGTTTAAGCGGCGAAGTCGACTATACATGGTCACATGAAATCGACGTCACCAGCTACGATCTCGGCAACGTTAGCAACCCATTCAACGTCAACTACGATCGCGGGTCGGGCGCGCTCGATCGCCGGCATATGGTGAGTGTGAACTACATTTATCAGCTGCCAGCTTTTAGCAGCACAAACGGCTTTCTACACCAGGCGATCGGGGGCTGGGAGGTGTCGGGAACAATGGCTTTGGTGTCCGGCGCGCTCATCCAGAATCAAGGGCCGTCGCTCAGCCTCAATTACGACCCGGTTGGCCTAAACAGCGACGGAAGCGCCTACACAAACCGGCCAGATCTTATCAGCAAGGTGAAATATCCCAAGACGGCTAAGCATTGGTTCGATGCAAGCGCTTTTGCTGCACCGCTGCCGGCCTGGGCGGGAAGCACAACTCAGGGCTTTGGTACTGCAGGTAAGGATTCCGTCCTCGGACCCGGACGATTCAACTTCAACACCTCCGTGTATAAGAATTTCGCTATACATGAGAGCGTGAAGTTCCAGTTCCGCGTCGAGTCGTTCAATACCTTCAATCACACGCAATTCAACGCTGTTGCCAACAGCTATGCCCCGGGCAATAACTTCGGCCAGATTACCAGCACCTACGATCCGCGCGTCCTTCAACTTGGCGGTAAGCTTAGCTTCTAAACATACTTTCGGTCTCCTGATGTCCGGGGGTCTTCCCCGGACATTTTTGTCTCTCCAGGACGCGATCAGGTGCCGAGTATCATTAGCACGAGTAGTTCAGATGAAAAGATGTTTCGCGGTGACAATAATTTTGGGAACTCTGCCGTGCTTCGCAGCGATGCCCGTTGCGGGGGTGACTGCGTCCGCGCCTGCCGGAACGATGCAATTGGAAGGACAGGAACGCTTCGCAGTGGCAATGCGGACCTGGATGAATATTCTTCAGGCGAAGCCGGATGACCCTCAGGCCCTCGCGCACCAGGGCCTTCTTGAGGCGGAGCAGGGCCACTACGGCGCCGCGATTGACTTCTATCGGCGCGCGATGGCGAAGGACCCACAACTCCCGGGCCTCGAAATGAACTTGGGCCTTGCCTATTTCAAGAACGGTCAGTTTGCCGATGCTCTCCAGCCCTTTTCGGATGAGCTCAAACATCATCCGGGGGATGATCGCCTTACCTTGTTGATGGGGATGACTCACTACGGCATGGGGGATTACCTGGTAGCGATTCCGTATCTTCAGCGAGGGGCACAACGCGATCCAACCAGTTTGACGCTTTGGCTGACCTTGGCACATAGCTGTCTTTGGGCGAAACAGCAAGAGTGCGTTATGAATGCCTATCGGAAAATTCTAACGATTAATTCTGATTCCGCCGAGGCAGAAATGCTGGCCGGCGAAGCCCTGGATGAAGCCGGTGACGACGCGGGAGCGATTGAGCATTTCCGGGCAGCCGTTGCGGCGAATCCGCGAGAGCCGAATGCTCATTTTGGATTGGGGTATTTGCTTTGGACGACGACCCATTACAACGAAGCTGCCGCGGAATTTTCTCAGGAAATTGCGATCAATCCGAATCAGGGACAAGCCGAGGCATATTTGGGAGATTGTCTTCTGGAGTTGAAGCAGCTGGGGCCCGCCGAACAGCATTTACGAGCCGCTTTGCTGAGGGATCCGGAATCCGAACTCAGCCGTCGCGACCTCGGTATCATAGACGCTGAGCTAGGCAGGGCTGAGCAATCCGAAGCAGAATTGCGCCATGCCTTGACGCTCGATCCAGCGGATTCGTCAGCTCGCTGGCACTTGGCGAAGCTCTTGCAGTCACTTGGAAAGAAGGAGGAGGCGGCAAGTGAGTTTCGCCTCCTCAGCACGATGAAAAAACAAGAGAATGATAACTTGTTGCGAAAAATGCAGCTGCATTCGCAGCCTAGCGAGCAGGTTCGCTGACCCTTCCGGGGACCACGTGGCTCGGGTGCGAAAGAGTCCGACGCCTCAAATGTTAGCGGAAACTTAGCGTTTTGCTCGCCCAGCCACCGCACATAAAGGCGGGCGCAGCTTTTATCTGCTCGAGGAGCCGCTCCCGCGATAGACCTTAATCCAGTGAGTGCGCATCGTGGCTTGGATCCGCTGCCCGGCCGTCGTGGCGACGATCACATTCGTTCGCTGTACGGGCATGTGGCAATCAACGCACTTCTTCTGGATGGATGGACCGAGCCGATGGGCCTCGCCGCAAGTTTCCCAGCGATGGCAGGAAAGGCATCGAGCTGAGTAACTGCTTGCGGCGGCGCCTACGGTATGCACGTTATGGCAGGTGGAGCAGGTCATCTCCGCTGAAGATCGGAAACACGCGCTGCGCTTCAGGAGCCCTACTTGATTTCCGTGAACATCGAGCTGCTCCGCATCCGCGTCCACGACGGATATGTAGTACCTGGAGAGGGGCTCGCCCGGCCGGTACGAGAAGGCCGCTGCCAGGGGCCTGCGTTGCAGCCCGCTGTGGCACAACGCGCATAGGTCGATTTGGCGATCGCGTGAGAAGTGTGAAGGATTGAGAATCTCGGAATCGGCGGCCTTGGCGCCTCCGGCAGCTGCAGCACGCTCCACTGCAATGTGCTGCTCGCTCGCGCCGTGGCAGACCTCGCAGGAAATACCCAGCTTTAACGAATTCCTATCGTAGCTGTTTGTGCTCGCCTCCGAAGACAGAGGAGTCGCCGCCGTGGCGTGGCATTCAAGACATCCTGGAGAAACGGGGCGATGAAAATCGGCAGTTCCGTCAACATAACCCGGGCTGTTGATCCATCTGTGACCGTCCTTCCAGTAGCTGACCGGCAATTCAAACAGCTGATTTCCGGACCAATAGAGATAAGTCTGACCACGCTTGTTCGAACCGATGAGAATGTCGATTGGTTCGGTGAAGCGAATGACTCCTTGCGCGACCCAACCCGTTATAGCGGTCTCAGTGAATCGGCCTCCATTGTTCTCCATCTGGAACGACAGGGGCGATAGAGGAGCTTCCGAGATGGTAAGTGGGGAACCCGCCTCTTCGAAGATAGGTGCAAGCAACTCACCTTTCGCATTTGAGGATGTCAGGTGATGCGCGGTATGCGCGTAGCTCTGCGCCTCTTTGTGACAGGCGACGCAGTCGAACCGCGGGCTGGGATATTTGTCATTGCCATGCGGCGGGTCTTGCCCGATCACGCAGCGAGAACTGAGCGTAAGTACGAGGAGAAGAACAGAACATCGCCAGTGCACGGCCCCAAGCTAACGCACGGGACGCGCAGGCGGCAAGCGGCTTTTACGCTGGCTTCATTGCTGTTTTCGATCCGCGTCTGGGATTAGTTCGATTACCGCAAAAAATTCAATCTTTTGCGGATAGAGGTCCACGTAGCCAGCGGCGGAATTTCAGATCTGCAGGCTTGTCGCCCTTTGCGATATCGATGAGATAAGTCTCGACTGTCCCTCGCCGACAGAAATGAGCGACTGAGGTTCGCGCTACAGGTCGCCGTCCTGAACAACAGACACCAAACGAGCTTCGCCGGGAGCGTGGGTCGACCTGTGGTAACTTGCATGCCGCTGAAGCAGAAGTGCGGCCGCACCGTTCAGGCGGGCCAGATCGCTATCGCCCGCCGGCGCGATTCGGGGTGGTGGGCCAGCCAGCATACTTTCCCGCATCGCTTTCTGCACCACGTCGCCAAACCGGTTCCAATAGACGGTAATCTCGCCAGTGATAAGGATTAACTCGGGCGAAAGACTTGCCGTAATCAGTCTCAGGCCACGGCCAAGAGCTTCCGCCTGCCGTGTCATTGCCTCCAGGGCGAGTTGATCGCCCTCTTCTGCGCGAATGAGAAGTCCGTAGATATCCTTGACGTGCTCTTTGCGTCCCTTCGCGTTGTAATGACGAATAGCTGCGGATGACGAAGCGAACATCTCCCAGCATCCTCGCTGACCACACCCACACTTCGGGCCATTGGGGTCGACGGGAAGGTGCCCGAACTCTCCCGCCAACCCGTTGTGTCCGATCAGGAGTTGGGCATCGGACATAATTGCAGTCCCAATGCCCTCAGCAATGGCCACCAGGACCACGTTTTGCACGTTCTGCAGGTGCCCGTACCAGAGTTCCGACAGGAGGCAGACGTTTGCGTCATTATCCAATTCGACCTGTAGGCCCAGTTCCATCTCGAGGGCAGCCTTGATATCGAAGTCGGTCCACCTCAGATTCGGGGCCAGCAGAATGCGCTGCGTTAACGGATCAACTCTGCCGGGAATACTGACGCCGATCCCCTCGATGGTATAGGTCGAGTATCGCGCGCGCGACGCTTGGACACGCCCGATGATTCTCGTCATCGAGGTCGTCGGATCGGCGGACATCGCAATGGTTTCCTTGGAGTGAAAACGGCCGGTCAGGTCGATGAGTGCGAGAATTGCCCGATCTGGACGCAGGTCCATGGCGAAGGTAAGGATTTCGTCATTTACTGTCAGCATCGTCGAAGGACGCCCCCGTGTCCCTTTCACGGCCCCTCCCTCACGTACCCAATTCTCCCCAATCAACTGGTCGACAATGAGAGAGACGGTGCTAGGACGTAACCCGGAAAGGCGTGACAGATCCATGCGCGCGAGCGGCTGCCGAAGCCGGATCAGCTCAAGGATGATGTCACGGTTGATATCACGTGCCCCCTGGCTTGAACCCAATGCAGCAGAGGAGAGATCGATTCGACGGATCCCTCGCGCCCGCCTTTGACGTTGTGAAGAGGGGAATTGGATCGAACTCTCGATCTTTTTTGTGTCTATGCCCATCTCGGGTCATTCCTACTTGCCGGCGAACGAACCTGGTCCGTGCTCTTAGCCTTTGGATATCTTAGCGATACAAGAAAAAAGCCGAGGGTCGCCAACCAATATAACGGGATTTTTGTCAGGTTGCGAAGTAATCCGATAGAAGATGAACTATCTGTCGCGCCCTCTATTGAGTTCCGGTCTGGTAGGCAGAAAGGTCAGGGCTTTGTCGATCGACCGGCAAACTCTAATCCATGAAGCGGAGATGAACGTCCCAGGCTTGTAGTTGACGTCCGGCCGCCTTCGGCGATCTCGTTGTGGTGACGACTACCGACAATGAATGCTTCGGCGTCCTGTGAGATTCCGGAAAGGAATGCGCCTGTTTTCCTTGAACGCATCGGCGCAGTCTTGTTTACTTCTGGTGTCACTCTTCCTGCATCCGATTCAACGCGTCTGCACGCGAATGACGATCCAAGTCTGCCGGGCGCGGATTGTCCGGCGCAAGGGTTGCACTCGGCCTCGCGACGGCGGATCGCTCGTGCATGGGTTGTGCTGACGACCATAGGCAAGTAGGGCGATCAGGCTTTGCTTCCACGAGCGGCGTGCCTTACTGACAACTGAAGTTCTTTGCTTCCTCTATGTCACCGGTTCCCGCGTACTGCGCATGCTTGGGATAGGCGCAGAGTGGGCGACTGCGGCCCGGAAACGCTTTACCTGTTGCAATCACTGAGTCCGGCGCAACCCCCTTCTCGACCCAGTTCACCACCGCGCTAAGCATGTCAAAACGGTCCAGAGCCCGTCCGCCGCCGCAGTGGGCCATCCCCGGCACAAGAAATAGCCGGCTCCACGCGGCCACCTTCTCCGCGCCGCCGTTCGTCGTGGCCAGTGACTTGTAGTAGTCGAGCGTATCCAGGGGTGAGAACCACGGATCACTGTCGCCGTGGAAGAAGAGGAGCTTGCCGCCGTTTGCAGAGAACGTCGACAGCTTTGTCGACGCCGGTTCGACTAACGGTTCGGAGGCCTGCAAGGCTTCTTTGTCCACATCGATTTGAGTGGCCGTGGTGTATGGGCCGAAGATGCCCCCGGCGTGCAGAGCTAGCAGTCCGGGCACCGGTCCGTTCATCGCGATGCCTGCGTCGTACAGGAAGCCAGGGTACACTTGCGTGCCGTAGGCGTTCTTCGGTCCCGCAAATGCCTTCTTGATGGCCGCGATTTTCTCCGGCAGTATGCATCCTTCAGTTTGACCTGCCTTGCAGGCCAGCACCGCAGGATCGAAATCGCAGCCCAGTGGGTCGAAAATCATTCGGTCTGCTACTCCGTCTCGCGCATCGCAGCGCTTCATCAGAGAATCCATAAACAACTTTCGATCGCTCTCGGTAAGAAACTTCTCGATCTCCGGCTTGCCCGAACTGTCTTTCGGAGAAGCCTGGTTGTATGCCACGGGAATCCATTTCCCAATGGCGAGATTAGAAAGTCCGGTACGCATCGCCGGATCGCCCGAAACGATGCCGTTGAACACCGTTGGATAGCGTTGTGAAAGGATCATGCCTTCGCGTCCGCCGGTAGAGCAGCCGACAAAGTAGGAATAGGTGGCAGGCTTCGCATAGTACCGCGCGATAATCTGCTTCGAAATCTGCGCAACCTCAGCATTCGCCATGTACGCGAAGTCGAGATAAGCCTGCTGGTCGCGCATGAAGGAGAAATCGAACGGACCGGTCTTTGCCTGGTGCCCCGTGTCCGTACTTGCAACCGCAAATCCACGACCCAGCGCTGATTTGTCGCCGGTGTATGAGGGACCTAACGGATAGCTGACGATTCCATTGCCACCACCTCCGCCCTGCATCATGAAGTCACCGTTCCAGGCATCCTGTGCGGGCAGAGCCACCGCGAATCCGATTCCGAATTCTTCGCCGCCAACTCCTTTGCGTCGATGGATGATGCCATCGACACGGCAATGCACCGGGAGAGGTCCGATCGTGCCCGCATAGGGAACAGGGACCATTGCGCCAGCCGGGATAAGTTCCGCCTTCGTAATCTCGGCACTGTCGAGATTGAGATTAGAGAGGTCCCTACAGGGGTTCGTCGATTGAGAATGAACGGCTACTGTCGCGCACGAGAGAGCCGCCATGAGGAGCAAGAGCCGTTTTGTCATTTCTTCGAGTCCCTTCTCAAAGTGCGCTCTGCGTTATCGGAATTCGAATAATGTTGACGCTGGTCGGCGCGATCGAGATCTCCTTCAGAACGTCGGGGATCGGAATCTCGTTCACTTCCACCTGCGGCGGTTCGCCGATCTGATCGGTGGCTTCCAGGTCTTTTCCGTTCATCTGCCACAGTGTCGATGACGCTTCGGGCCGTGCACCAGTAATGTTCAGATCGAGCTTCTGTTCCGACTGCGTAGCATTCACCACGGCGAGGGTGAGGAACTTATGGTCCGGCGTGAGCGCGGCGAACATATCGAGCGGATAGGTGGGGCTGCCTGAGTTCGTCTTCGGCTGGTCGCCGCCGATGGGATTACCGGGCGCCGGCTGAGGCGAGTTGCCTGAAAGCGCCACGGGAAGAGAACCGGGCATGAAGTGATCACCGTACAGCTTGAAAATGAGTCCAGTAGTGTTAAGGGTGGCCGCTGTGGGGTTGTAGTCGAGCGTCGAGACGCCCATGGTGTGCGCCGACATCCGCAGGAAGTCTGTGTGCCGAAGCATCTCGTTGAAGATCATCCCGTATGCGAGCGCCAGCTTCAGATCCGGGGTTCGATTGAAACTTCCGCCGAAGTAAGCGTACTCGTCGATGGACAAGAAGATCTTCTTTTGAAGCATCGCGGGAAAGCGCTGCTGATATCTCACCCACTCCTGCGCCTTGAGGTGCACGATGTTGGCTGGATAGCGTGCATATTCGAGAGGTGTCTGGTCGACTTTGTCGTAACCGGCATCGGTAGGCGCATCGAGCGGCAGCTTTTTTGCTTTCTCAAGATCGAAGTGGCGGCTTGGTTGCGCGTACCAGTGCTGGGTGATGCCGTCAAAGTTGCCCCAGCAGTACTCGAGCAGGCCACCAGTCCAGTCTTCTGGTGTGCCCTCGAGGGCCTTCGGCTTGCTAATATACTTGGCGCGCATCTCGCCTCTGAGATCCATATCCTCCGGCATGTTGCCCGAAGCGAGGAGCGTGATGGACGGGTCGACTTTAAGCATCGCTTTCGCGAATTCGTTGTGTTTGAGGACGTAGTACTTCAAGTCAGTGCGGCCGAGCTGCCATTCGCCGTAGGGCTCATTTCCGATGTCCCAGAACTTCACGTGGTATGGCTCGGAGTGACCGTTACGCGCGCGCTCCGCTCCAAGGCGCGTGTGGATGGAGCCGTTTATATACTCGACTTCTTCCGCGGCAGAGTGCGCATCTCCGAAGCCGGCATTGACCGTGATGTATGGCTCGGTCCCGATGAGCTTGCAGAGTGTCATGAACTCGTCCATTCCGACGTCGTTGGTCTGCATCGCGTTCCAGGCATAATCGAACATCGGCGGACGCTTGTCGCGATCGCCGACCGAGTCGTACCAACTCCAGTCGGAGAGGAAGTTGCCGCCGGGCAGGCGCCAAAAGCCGGAGTGCAACTCGCGCAGGAGAGCGATGCTGTCAGGCCGGAAGCCCTGCACGTTGTCCGCCGGCATCAGGGAGACAGTGCCGATATGAAAATTCCCGGAGCCTGTGCCCGTGATTTCGAACGCGGCGTCGTTCGTATCGGCCCGAGCGGTGAAGGTGAAGGGGAAGGATTTGTAAGCGGCGGTGAGCGGGCCGACATTCGGAGTCCGGCGATTGCGTGCGCCGTCACCCCAGATGAGCGCGACCAGCACCTTGGCGCCCGGCGTGCCGCGAAGGACGACGTGACCGATATAGCGCTTGCCATCGATCAGAGCGAGTCCTGCCTGGCGGAGGCCGTGGGGCGTAGAAGCGTCGAGCTCGATGCGTGGAGTCTGCTCGTCGGCAAAGGGGTGCTCTTTGTCCATCACGACAACGTTGTCCGGACCAATGGGGCGCCATTTGCGCAGCTGCATGCCGCGTAACCCGCCGCCTGACTGGCGGGCTGGCTCCTGGTCCGGTTTCGAAGTGATCGGAAAGTAAAATTTTCGGTCATCGAGCATCTCAGACCAGAGGCTGCGATAGATCAGCGAGCCAATGTGTTCGATGAACATACCGAACTCGTACTTTGATACCGGGGAAGCCGTCTGTTGCACATCGATAGCAGCCACGATCGGAATGGGAGCTGGCGCCTCCGTAGTCTGACCCCGAGCTGCCGTCAACCACAAACCCAATGTTGCGGCGGCAAGCAACGCAACCTGTCCGGCCCCTCTTTGCATCATCTGTCCTTCTCCATCCAGCCTCTGATGGCGTTCGTCAGTCGAGCGTCCCCTCCGTTCAGCTGCGCATCGATCGCGTGTGTGCCGGCCTTCGACTTCATTGCCAATCGTCGGCAGTCCACGTCGTGCCGCCGATGCTGCGGGTGCAACGCGAGCGCGAGCCAAGCAGTGAAAAAGCTCATCTGAGTCGCGCGACAATTCGATTTTCAGCATCCTGCCTACTGGCAGTGGGATGAGAAACAAAGATTGCTGCGGAGGAACGGCATTACGTGGTTCTGGAATCAATCTGCGACGGCACTGGTGTGCATGCCGTGATAGAACTCAAAACCAGTTGCGATGCTATACCTATCAAGTACCTCATGCAGTTTTGCTGTGTCGTTTCGCAATCCATCCTGATCACCCACATCCATCGAAATGGCGCGCAGACAACCGGATAAGGTCGATGTTTGTCTCCGTTGTAGCTGAGCGACAGGAAGACAAAGACATTGCGGTCAACTGAGTCGCCTTCGAGACTGCCCTCCAGCGACTCCCGATGAATCTTGATGTGCTCCACAGTGACGGGACTTTGCGGCGGGGTGTCTGTACCCAAACCTGTACCCGGAATATGGTTGGTGCCGGGAGGGGGGGTCGAACCCCCACGACCTTGCGATCGGCGGATTTTGAGTTTCCTGAGAATACCGTAAGTCTATGATAAATAAGCGTAATTGAGCGTAATTAGCAGACTGGCTAACCCCAGTCCCGTCTGTAATTTAGCGTAGCTTGCCTAAACTAGACCAAACTGATGTCTGTACCCGAACCTGTACCCAAAATGAAGGCTGCGGTATCCATTTCCGGAGGGGCCGTAGCGAGTCAATGGGCTGCGATCACTTGTCCGATAAGCCGGTTACACGGCCAGGTAGTTCGGCCAAGAAGGAATAACAATTCTAGCCACCTCAATGAGTGATAAGTCCTGTTAGCAACAACCTAAATTTCGCTCTTCTTGCACGGGCCGACGAAGCGCCGGCGATGGACCCAGCGGCGTCTACCGGTTCTTTCCCCTGTGCCAGTGAACATAGGTGGTGATGAACTCCAGCCCAGTCACGCTTCCATCCGGGTTCACGTCGAAGATGATTCGGGTTGGGTCATCGCGAAGGAAGTATTGGGTCTCGGACTCCGGCAATAACTCCTGCTCTTTTGATCCGAGCGGGATCTCCGCCATTAGATGGCGCCCATCCTGGGTGACTTTGATGAAATCGTAGGTCCGAACATAGCGCCCGAATTTCGATGGATCCACGGGTACTACGGTATGCTCAACCGGCTGAAAATCCGGCCACCCGTACGCTTGTGCAACGCTGCGGACAATCTGGTCGGAGAGTGAGCCGCCCCCACCACCATTGGTGAGCACGACCACTCCATCTCCTGAGGGATACCCCACCATGTCGGATTGAAAGATTGCAGACCCGCCATGCTCGAAGTAAATATGCGGCGGGGTTCCTCCCACGCGCACGCCCAAACCCCACCGGATGGTCTCCGATGGCCCCACGCCTGCCGTCACCATCATCTGTGCCATCTTCTGATCGAGCACACGGTGAGATTCTCCCGCGTATTCCTTCTGCAACTCGATCACAAACTTTGCATAGTCGGTCGCTGTGGTCCACAATCCTCCGGCCGCTGCATTTGGCTCGACGAAATGTGCAGCTGCGATTCCGCTCGTCCCACTCTCGTCGTATGCCGTTGCCGCGGTCGCTGCTTTCGCGGGAGACAGTGGTGCTTCAAAGGTGCTCTGGCTCATTCCAATCGGCGCCAACACCAACTCTTTCATGGCTTCTGCGAAAGACTTCCCCGTAACCTCAGCAACCAAGAGTTCGAGGATCAGGTATCCGCCATTGGCATACGCATACTTCTTGCCCGGCTCCCATTCCACACGAACTGGGTTTGTGGTTGCCGGGGGCTTGCCGTCCAGAATTTCTAGCATTGACGGTATGCCCTTATCCGGATCGTAGATCATGCCATCATGTGTTCCAATTCCCGAGGTATGGCTTAGTAGCTCCCGAACCGTGACGGGATGGTTCTTCGTGTACTCAGTGGCCGGAATCTTCCAACTCTTCAGATAGGTGTTCACATCCACGTCCAGGTCGATCCTGCCCTCCTGCACAAGCCGAAGAACGGCCATGGCGGTCACCGGCTTGCTCATGGATGTAGCGCCGAATAGGGTCGAGGCAGAAACAGGCGGTCCGCCGAGGCGCGCCATCCCGTAGCCCTTGCTCCAATCAATTCGTTTATTGTGAATCACTGCGATACTCACACCCGGCACATGCAGACGCGACATCTGATCCGCTAAAGACATTCCGGGACTAGGACGACCTTTGATCGCGGTTAGGTAATGGAGATTTTCTTCCACCACCTTTTCGCGACGCGCGCTCACCCCGTCCTGAGTCTGACCCGTTGCGCCCGCGACAAATACGCTGGCTATCAGCGAAATCCACAAATATCGACGCATGACTTCTCCTCGTCAACAGCCCCGGTAGCTCAAGATGTTTTACATCGCACAACCGGAGACGCAGTCCCAGGAACGTGAGGATCACGATGGCCACCAGTTCCGTGCAGTCTGTCGTCCGACCTCTCGTTCCTCAAGTTAATGCAAAATCGCCAAGTCACTCACTGAGGTGGAAAGCGCCACATGGCCGAATAGTCGCCTTTCCGGACAGTTGACCTTCCCAGTCCTCGGCTGACATTAGACCGCGGGCTCATTGAGCAAGGTCGCAGCGATAAAGCCAATCTGTTGAATCCAACTCGCCTGAAACGTTCTCCTCCATCACCCAAACGCTTTGGGGTTTTGCCCCATGGGGCGGACCAATTATCCGCTGCGCATTCCGTAGTTAGGCGTAAACGACGCTAACTATATATATAGTTTGTTGGCGACAGCGAGTGCGCAGCGATCCGCAAGTCATTGAAAATACGCAGGATGCGTTCTGTACCCGAATTTGTACCCGATAGATCGTGAGGGTGAGCCCAGTTTCGCGCGAAATCATTGAAAATAAGGAGGATAGATGGTGCCGGGAGAGGGAATTGAACCCTCATGGAGATGCCTCCGACGGATTTGAGTTTCCATGAATACCGTAAGTCTTTGACAAATAAGCGTAATTGAGAGTAGACAATGCGTTCCTCAAACGCCTTATCGTCAGTGCTTTAGCCTAATTGAGCGCAAATAAACCAAACTGGTGTCTGTACCCGAATCTGTACCCGAGATACCGGCGCCGGATTTTAAGTCCTTTCTGACTTCCGCAGCAGGCTGAACCGCGTAGCATCGGCAAACATAAGGAAAAGATTGGTCGTGACTTGGAAACTATCTTGTCACCGCATTGGGTGCGTGGCGATCCATCGAAATTCGGTGAGGAGTGGCACCGTCAAGCTGAGGGCACCTACCAATAATTTCCGCGTGCTTGCTACAACTTTAGCGCGGGATGTCCACTGCGATGGCCGAGCTGTCGTGCTTCTCGTAACCCGAATGTTGGCCAGTTCGGCGTTGATCGCCCGCCACCAGCGCCTTATCAACTGCTTCATCAGACCCCGCCCGCCCAATCAGTTCCTCCTCCGCTCCGTTGTCGTTGCTAGCAAGTTTCTCGGTTTTGCTCTTCATCTATTCTCATGTTTCCCCTCCAGTGGCGAGGATCTTTTTGACTCACCGGAAGGGCTTGGGCTTGACCTACACGTCAACTGCGTGACTCGACCGAAACAGCAAAATTGTGCGGTTGAGTCGCGCAGCGATCTCGGCGAAGGAGCAAGGACTGCCGCAAACCGGCTGACAGCCGGGCGCCGAGCACCCCGATAGATCCAACCTTTTCCTTCCCTTCAAGGTTTGCGCACCGCGCAACCTGCGGGAGGTGACGATGTGCTTTCCCAAGTTTCCTGGCGTCCTTGCCCTTCGCATGCGCGCACTATTTTTCGGTAGTTTCGGTTTTCTTAGGGACCGACACCCAAACATCTCCGATAGGCTTCCTAAGAAACTTCGCTAACGTGAAATAAGGTAGAAACAGGCCGGTGAGCCAAAAACTGACCGCAGATGACGGAAATGGATTCTGATGAAGCGCTGGAAGCAGCACTGCGGTCGCCGAAAGAAAGAATGGAAGCAGAGCGGAGACGTATCGGACCCCTGCATCGGTGGAGGTTGCAAAGCAAGGGTACGAACAAACCGCCACCAGCAATTCCGGAGTCGATTCGAGTTTCTTGGCTATTACGACTGCCCATTCCGCGGCAAACGCAGCCACCAAGCCAGCGAGCATGCACACAACCAACAGAACATTGCGAGCAGCGTGTGGATTCAGCGCTACGAATGCGCCTGGGACACTCACACCTTGTGGTCCGACCTCGGCTGTGTTGAGGGCCAATGCAAGCGCCGATGCTGAGGTGCCGAGTCCCAGCAGGACATACTGATTGATTTGCTTGAGGGCCTCAATCAAGTTGTCTTTGAAGACCTGCCCCGTATCGAGCATGACCGGTGTCACCTCTCAATGTGCTGGCGCGCTTGGGCAGCGCTTTTGGGTGCGGCGATTCTTGGTGTCGGCCTGGGCAGCGAGGCCGACGTCGGCCCTTACCTGCTTGCGCGCTATTTCGGCCGCCCCGGAGTTACTTCTGATCCGAGACGGTCATGACTGAACTGTCAGAGAGTTTCTTGAACGCGTCATTCAGATTCCCGCCTATTTGGCGGAACATTCTGAAGATTGCAAGGCTCTGACCACGGCCCTGATCATGGGGGACATTTGAGAAGCCTGCGAATCGACTCCACCAGTATTGGACAATAACGCTCGGCGCCCCCTTCATGTTTCCGCCCCCTGGAAGATCTCCGTCGCCCGTGTCCTTGCCACTTCCTGCATATGGGCGGTCATCCTCACTGCCCGAGTCCATATGGTAGAGCTTGGCCCAGATGCAGGCCTCAATGAGCAACGAATAGCGGGAGCGCAAATTATCGAGATCGTCCGGTGGCGCTTTGAGCGCAAGGCTGGAAATCAACTGCTTGAGCTGCTGGCCCGAATAAGGCCCTGTACGTATGCCGGCCTCGAGGTTGTTCAACTGTATACGCAATGCCAATCTGTGCATTGAGACATACGACTGAATGCTGCGAGTAATGGCTGTGCGGGGCTGGTCGGTGCCTGCGACTGCCTCCTTGGGGCCGAAACTGAGTCCCTCGCCCCCACCCCCGCCCAGTTTCTCCTTGGTCAAGTCAGCTAGAGCGGCGGCTGCCTTCTCACTCGCTTTCGTGGCCGCGTTGCGCACCGCGTCGCTGTAAATGCCCCACTGCTTTCCGTCGGCGCTTTCCTTGCCGATCGTGTTCAAGGCCGACTGGATTTTATCGCTGGTCAATGCGTGTCCTTCGTCGGAGAGTGGCAGCAGCCGAAATGCCGTGTTCGTTGAGAGGAAAGCCGTCGTGGTTCCCTTGACCAGTTCCTTTACCGCGTCCTCGACGAGGATTCCAACACCGTCGAGTAGGAGCATCATGACGGCATCGCAAAGTAAACTCGACACTGTGACACGTTTGGCATTTTCCAGTATCACTGCCTTGGCCAGCGCAGTGATGTCCTGGGTTTGTATCACTGCGACTGTGACCCCATCGAGAATGGTTTGCAGCCATTCGACCTGAATGTCGGCCCCGTTCCGTAACGCCGCGATTGCGGTCTCCCGCTCGATGGCGGTCGCGCTGGCCTGACTGCCTGTGGATTTAGCCGGTTGAGTCGGCGGCGTCGGGGCGTTTGCCCTGGCATTGAGAGGAATGGTCGTAGGTCCCGCAAAGTGCACTATTGTCATGATTTCGGTCTCCGGCTGTCAGGTCACTTTTTGCGTGAGGCTGGCGGCGCTCGTGGCAAAATTTCCGTCGCCTGAATATTCTGCTCTGACCGTGCGCGACCCTCGCCGTAGAGTGACGGCATCTGAAGTGGCTTTCCCTGCCGCATCCAGGTTCAACGGGCTATCGGCGGTTGGAGTGCCATCGATTAGGAAGCTGACTTGGCCGGTCGGAGTCCCAGCCGCGGGAGCCACGGCAGTCACCGCGGCCGAAAAACTGATGGCTTGAGCTCGAGGTGTTGGGTTCGCCGAACTGGTGAGCACCACGCTTGAACTCGATTGTTTGACGATCTGCTGGAAAGTTCCTGTCGCTGCGGAAAAGGTGCTATCGCCGAGATAAGTGACAATCACAGCATGCGCTCCGACCCCTAGCGTTGTGATGGGCGCCGATTTGGCCTTTCCATTGGCGTCGACGCTGACCGGGCTGTCGGCGGTCAATTTTCCATCGACGAGGAACGTCACCTGCCCAGTCGGAACGCCGCCACCAGCCGCAGCCGAAATGCTGGCAGAGAAGCTAGTCGATTGGCCGAACGCAGCGGGTGAGGAGGAGCTTGCCACGGCGACATTGGCGGGTGATGCTGGAGCGGTGCCAGGCTGACCGGCCGGCTGACCAATCGAGGCGTTCGCGTTCTTCGGGAGCGTGGCGGGATCGGTGCCCGCCCAAAGCAGAGTGGTTGGCAGCGTAATTTCCCACGGGTCGCCGACCGGGGTTCCATCCGTAGCACCCGCCTGCAGTGCCTGGATTTCGTCCGCCACGGACAGATACCCAGGTTCGTTGGGGCCTGGAGGGTTCTTGCCTGACCAGATAGAGGACGTATACAGGAAGAAATTGACGACCTGTTCAAACCCCGGACGGGCAGGTACGACTAACCGCACCGAACCGGCATTCAGGAACTGATCGAATATCGGGTCAGCTGAGGCACCCGTAGCGTTTACGATCCAACGCGTCTTGTCCCCCCAGAAGTAGGGGTAGCAGATGTAAACGATGTTCTCCCACTCGAAGGCCTGCTCGAAAAACTGAATGACGGGACTCGAAGCAGCCGTGCCTGTTGGGTCGAGGCTGGGCTCTTTGCTCGCTTTGTCCACAGTGAGAAGCGAGAATCCCTTAAACGTCTGGCCGAGCAGATTCTGAATGGCAAGTCGCTTTAACTCGGCCACCGCGCGTGTCAGGTTCAATTGAGGAGGCCCTACCACCAGTGGCCCGGAATTAGTTTGCTCCCGCGAATCGCGCTCCTGGTTATGCGCCGACAGCAGTGCGCTATAGGCGGCGGAAATTTGATCGAACGTTTTTTGCTGCCAGATGACGTAGGGTAGTCCATTGCCGTTCGGGTCCAGGTAAGCGGCGCTTTGCAGGCAAGAAATCGTGACGTTGAGCGTGATTGCCGCGCCATTTGCCAGAAACCATCCATGCACGTAAATGGGGATAACACCGGTGTTGATGTCACCCACGGGGATGCCCCCTCCTACATTCCCGAGTTGGAATGAAGTTGCCTGGCCTAAGGGCTGGATCTGGACTGTGCCTTGGGTGCCGGTGACGAAATACGTGGTATGGGTTCCTGCCACCGTGAAGGTGACGCCGTTGCCACCGACGCTGACACGCAAACAGGAGGGGTGGCTATTGTCGTCTCCGCCTGCGCTCGCAATGTCGACGGTCCAAGTCTTGGCAACGTAGCCGTCCGGGACCGCCAGACTATTGTCGTTCAGCACCAAAGTCGTGGTCCCTGGCGCGATCGAAAATGAATTGCCCAATGTCAGGGTCAGAGGGGGCGCCGGCGGAAGGCCCTGAATCATCCATCGAGCCGCCAGCCCTGCGGCAATCGACGGTGTGAGGTCCGTGGGCTGCAACGGCGGTCCTACTGCTACGTCCGGGTTGATTGGATCCGAAGGGTTAAAACGAGAATCCTCTCTGTTGACGGCAAAGGGTCCCGGGTCCGGATTGTCCCATGGCGTATCCGGCTGATTATTCAGCGCCCACCGCAGCCACGCGCCGGGCTCCGGAATCTCGAACTCCACGACGAATCGATTCGGATAGTTGACCAGCTGGACCCGGTGAACCACCGACAACCATCGATAAATGCCGACAGTGACATTTGGCCCTGTATTTTGCAATTTATGTTGCTGGTGGCTGGTGTCTTTGACGGTTGTGCGAGTGGTTTGCACCTGTGTAATCGTTTCTGACACAGTCTTGACCGAGCGTGCGACGATCTCCACAGCCGCAGTGCGCGCAGTTGATTGCGACTGGCTCTGAGAGAATTGCAACTGACCGCCAATGTTCGTTTTTACGGTAGTCGGGCCGTATTGCCCGGATGTCTCGACCTGGGCGTGAACACCGATATTCAAAGATGCATCGCTGGTTGATGTGGCAGAAAGAGTGCTCGACTGCGTCTGCGAGTTTTCCGTCGTGATCGTAGTGCTTTCAACGCTCGTCGTCGATTGAGACTGAACCGATTTTTCGAGATGGCGGCTTCCAGACTCGAATGACTCGCCTGGAAGCACATTGATTACATTCGCAATTTGATCCGGAATATAGCGATTCCACTCATCCTTTACTACTGAAAGATCAGTCATGCCGGGCGCCCGCGCCAGCACCGGTGGAGTATTGCTGAATAGCTCAGCGGGCAACGCTACCGAGCGGAACGTCAAAGCGAGACGAATATCATCGGCACTCTGCAGCCGTCGCTGCAGGGGCTGGGCTCGATCGGCTGCGAGCGTGGTTACGCAGTCTAGAACGAGAACGATGCGCGCCACGAGCTCAATCTTCTGTGTAATGGGTACCGGTATGACGGGAATGCCATAGTCGGCGGGATCTGCTGCGGTACCACGCACCAGTGTCGCCAAGGCTGCCAATAGATCCGCGAGCTGTTGTTGCAGTCCAGCCCAACCGGCAGTTGCGACTTGTGTTAGCCAATCCGCCGGCAGAAGAGACGCCAGCTCCTCAGGGGTCAGGTCATCGGAAGCTGCCGCACATTGCTGCGACACTTGCTCCAGCCATCCAAACGTCGCAAGAACGGTACCAATGTCCGTGTTGACGATGCTGTCCGGGTCGATCGGTCCTGCCAGATTTTTTCTGGGTTTTGGCGCCGAGAGTGTTGGCACCAGCGCGCTGAAGCCCGTATTCTTGTTTTGAATGTGACGAACCGTTCGAAAGCGGTAGAGCTCGATGGACGACATGTCTGTCCTTTCCTAAGCGCTTCAGCTTCACTGCAAGAACTCTACGGGGCTTGGTTATCGTTGATTCGAGACCTCGGTTGCCGCCTGGACTGGAGAGTTCTGTCCGAAAAGCTTCAGACTTCGCCGTCACTGCGATCCCGGCGTGTCGCAATCGATTAACTGCAGAACGGTAGGGTTTGTCGTCAACAACCAGCTGTCTAAGTTGAGCGAGTTTATCGACTAACGACCTTCATTTATTGCAAAAACCAGTCGTTTCTTTTTCAAAAAAAGGCATATCATCTCCGCCTGGTTGACGAAGTTATGACCGTGGCTCGTTCAGTGGCTTTGAACAGGTCCGCCGTCGACGTGCTGCTTGATCCATAGTGAAAGTCCAGAGCGGGCAGCTGATTGCGGTTGAAACCGAGGATGAGCTGTCCGAGGCGGCTAACCCCGCTGTTCATTTCAGGCAAGCTAGCTGATGCGGGCATTCACGTCAATGAATCGGCCATGAGGCTTCTATGAGGGTCTTATGAGGGAAGCTAAAGCGAGATATATGTGGAGGATATTCGACTTCAGATATACTGGTGCCTCCAGCCTGATACGCGAGGTTCCCTCGTGGCGACCCAGTCAAATACTCCTCAAGACCGCGTTAGTTTCAAGGAGTTTGATTTCGACTGCAGTACCCGCGAGCTAAAGAAGGGTGGCCAGAAGGTCCGGCTCGAGCCCCAGCCAGCAAAGGTGCTGACGGTGCTACTTCGCAACGCCGGAGAGATCGTCACACGCCAGGAATTGATCCGGGAGGTGTGGGGATCTGAAACTTTCGTCGATTTCGACCAAGGACTGAACTACGCGATTCGACGCATTCGCGTCGCACTGGACGATGATCCTGACCTCCCTCGTTTTCTGGAGATGGTTACAAAACGGGGGTATCGCTTTGTTGCAGCAGTCAGCTGGGTTCCCGGGCATAACCCACCAGAGGTGCCCTTTCCCCGCGAAAAGAAACCAGAGTGGCGTCTCGCAGTCGCGATCAGCGCAATTATCGCCTTAGCGCTGATAGGGGCAACTGCAGCCGTGATCTACAAACGGCGGGTGCCGGCGTCCCAAAATAAGATCAACTCCCTGGCGGTCCTTCCTCTCCGCAACCTCGCTAAAGACTCCGACCAGGAATACTTCAGCGACGGAATGACCGATGAGCTGATTACTGATCTGTCGAAAGTGACCGGGATGCGCGTGATTTCCCATACCTCAGTGGAACGGTATAAGAATACAAAGCGTCCGCTGCCCGAGATTGCGCGGGAGTTGGGTGTCGATGCCATCGTCGAAGGCGCGGTTATGCGCTCGGGGGACCACGTCCGAATCACAGCTCAGCTCATTGACGCACAACACGATCAGCAGGTCTGGGCGGAAAGTTATGAAGGAGATCTTCGAAATGTGCTCGGGCTTCAGGATGAGGTGGCGAGGAAAATCGCGAATGAGATCGGGATCAAATTGAGCGGCGCCGGCGCGATCGGAACCGGCGCGCCGAAGCCCACGGTTGATCCGGTCGCCTATGAATCGTACTTAAAAGGGCGCTCCTACTTCAACCACATGAGCTGCCATGATTTTGAAGATGCTCTCGCCTATTTCCAATTGGCAGTTCATGAAGATCCGAAGTTCGCGGCGGCATACTCCGGTATGGGTGACGCGTACTTTACGCTTGGCGACTGGCGTTGCGTTCATGAGGAACATTTTGACGAGGCAGAAATTGCAGCTACGAGGGCCATCGAGCTTGAGCCGGGCAACGCTCACGGTTATGCAGTACTCGCAGAGGTCGGCTTTTCTCGCGACTGGAACTGGGTTGGACCGGTGAAGCAGTTTACAACCGCGATCGATCTGGATCCCAACGACCCCAGCATCCACGCTTACTATGGGATGTTCCTGGTTGCTATGGGCAAGGTGGAGGAAGGTATAGCCGAGGAGCGGAAGGCTCAGGAGTTAGATCCATTCTCCGACCGGACAAATCTTATGTACACGTGGACCTTGTATTTGGCACATCGTTTCGACGACGCGATTGCGCAGGCAAATCATGCCCTGTCCATTTCTCAGTCCTATGGCGAATATTATTGGCTGGGACAGTGCTATGAGAAGAAGGGTATGCCTGATCAAGCGATTGCATTTTATCTGAAGACCATGTCCGGAGTGCCAGAAGAAATTTCGATTCGACTCGCCGCATACCGAAAAGGCGGCCTTGCAGAATACTGGAGAGAGGACGAGCTGATCCGGAACAGGAATAACCAGAAAGTCGATCCCATTCGCCAAGCCATGTACTACGTTCATACGGGAGGGAAAGGAAAGGCCATTGAACAGCTCCAACTGGCATACCGACAACACACCAATGGGCTACAGTTTCTGAAAACCGAGCCCGTCTATGACGGCCTCCGCGATGATCCTCGGTTCAAAGAACTCCTCGTGAGGTTGGGGTTATAAGACTGCCGAGAACATGGCGGAGGATATTGCTACAAGGAAAAGGTGCGCTTTGGGTTCGATGACGAAAAGAAGCGTGATTTGCTCGAGCGGATGGATGCACTCGGTGCGGCGGAGTGCCCCTTCGACAATCTTCCGGAAAAGCCGCGCCGGTGCGCACTCGATGCCAAACAGATGAGGGAAGCGGTCTGGCTTCGCCCTGAGCTGCATTGCACGGTCGAATACACCGAGAAGACTGAAAGCGGCAACATTCGAGGGCATGGCCGCTTCGGTCAACTCATCTCAGGCGTTGAGGCTCTGCACCGTGAGCCGACCAATCACCGTACGCCCTTGGCTTAGAGCGGATCGATTATCCGCTGCGCATTCCGTAGTTAGGCGTAAACGACGCTAACTATATATAGTTCGTTGGGAACGGCGGTGCCCAGCGGTCCGCAAGTCATTGAAAATCCGCAGGATGCGCACTGTACTCGAATTTGTACCTGATATGCCCGTGAAAGTGACCACTGTTGTCGCTGAACTATTGAAAATAAATGGGATAGATGGTGCCGGGAGAGGGAATCGAACCCTCATGGAGTTGCCTCCGACGGATTTTGAGTTTCCGGATATGTCTGTAAGTCTAAGATAATACAAGAAAAACGAGCGTAGTTAAGCGTAGCCTAAGTAGTTGAGCAAGCGTAATTTAGCGTAATTCATCGCAATAGAGCAAAGCTGAGGAGTGTACCGCTATTGCACCCCAAATGTAACCGTTCAGATTACATATATAGATCATCCTACAAGCCCATCGCTACGAAGCGTTCCGGTTCAAGAAATCAGCCGAAACGGTGTTTACGGGGGCCCCTGAACATGCCATCTCGTACACTTGGCGCTAGCCAGCAACGTGGCAATCATCTATCCGTGGGAGTTCTGGATGCTGGTTTGTTGGATTGCTTCGTCCGGTTAACCCGACTGCTGGACACGCCTGATTACGTCTCTTCCATCAGTCCACTCATAAAACGCGAGCTATTATGCAGACTTATCTTGGGCGGTCACGGTCCTCTATTGCAGTAAAGTGCGTCGCTTGGAGCCGAGATCGCGCCGGTCACGCAGGTGATTCGATGGATTCGGTCTCACTATGCGAGGCCATTCTCGGTGGCCGAACTAGCCTCCATGGCAGGAATGAGCCCACCTTCACTGCATCGCCATTTCCGTTCTGTTACTTCCATGAGCCCTCTCCAATACCAGAAACAAAGACGGTTGCAGGAAGCTCGCAGGCTTCTGTTCAGCGAGGGCCGCGATGCAGCAACTGTAGGCTTTCAGGTTGGCTACACCTCTCCGTCCCAGTTCAGCCGTGAGTATCACCGCGCGTTCGGAAAGCCGCCGAAACAGGACGCGGTATATGCCATTAATCGACAACTCTCTTCGCCGGGTTAGCCTAAAGCTAAAGAATTGTCGCCATCGCGCTCCGCTGTAACCCATGTCTGCGTCTTTTTGTAACGGACGTGCCCAGTACGCTCATCTGGACCCACCCCTTCGGCTGCAAGAGGAAGTTTTCAAATCAGTGTCATCTACGGGTCACCGGTCGACTATTTATGGCGGCTCCTATGAAGACAGGTCTCTTAGGCTTTCGTATAGGCTATTCGCGCGAAGGTGGTAGACACAAATGCGACGCATCCTGGACTGCCCCTGTAGAAAACTCTAGCCGTTGAGCAGGAGGAAGACAGGGTGTGATCGAAGCCCCCACCAATAACAATCGTGACAGCACGACGCAGGGTGCTGTTCACAGATTGAACTTGGCGAATGCCTAAGGGGTCGAAATGAATACATTGCTAAAAGGACAGGTCGCGGTCGTAACCGGGGCAGGTTCTGGTATCGGCGCAGCCGTTGCCGTTGCACTCGCAGATGAAGGTGCTACCGTCGTCGTCAATCATCCTAATGTCCCCGCGCCAGCCGAAGAGGTAGTCGGCAAAATCAAGAGGAACGGCGGAAACGCGATTGCCCTTGGCGCAGATGTGAGCAAAGAGGATGAGGTGATCGCGATGTTCCGCGATATCGTCTCGCAATTCGGAACTGTCGACATCCTGGTTGCCAATGCCGGTTTGCAGCGCGATTCACCTTTCACCAAAATGAGCCTCGCAGATTGGCAGTTCGTATTGAACGTCAATCTGACAGGCCAATTTCTTTGCGCGAGAGAGGCCACGCGTGAATTTCTAAGGCGTGGACCGGACCCTTCGCGCTCCGTCGCAACGGGGAAGATCATCTGCATGAGTTCCGTGCATCAAGTGATTCCTTGGGCGGGGCACTGCAACTATGCCACATCGAAGGGTGGCATCAAGCTCTTCATGGAGAGCATTGCGCAAGAGTTGGCACCGCATAAGATTCGAGTCAACGCGATCGGACCAGGAGCAATCAAGACACCCATCAATCGAGTTGCCTGGGAGACACCGGCTGCCGAAGCGGCACTACGCACTCTGATTCCATACGACCGGGTTGGAGTTCCAGAGGACATCGCAAAGGCGGCCGTATGGCTAGCCTCTGACGAGTCGGACTATGTGACCGGGACCACGCTCTTCGTCGACGGCGGCATGACCTTGTATCCGGGATTTGCGACAGGCGGATAGACCTAGGCAGTTCTCTCTTTTGGGGTTCAGCAGACGTGGACCCCAGTTCCTTCCTAAGAAGAGGGTAGGGCCATCGTGAAGAACCAACCAGCAACGTATCCCGTGCAAGAACTTTCACCGTCGGCGGCGAGCAGCGGCCGATCACACTCAATATTCTTTACTGGAGGCAGGATTTTCTCCATAAGCGACTTTCGATCTAAGTAGGCAAGGTTCATCCAAATCAACACGTCGGCCTGAGTCTATATAACGACGATGAGACGACGCAGTTCCTCAATGGCGTGGATAATGGACCTCACAGTTCCTTACGTTGGTGCGTTTGCGGGTGGTGCGGCGGTAGAGTACCAATTCACTCCGCACCTGTATCTGCATAGTGTAACCGTGGATACGGTGGGGCAGCCCCAAGATGGCATTGCGACGTTGGTAGACAAGAAATACTTCGAAGCTACCGAGTTGGGTTGGTTCTCGGGTAAGCCTGGAAGTCGCTTTCAAAGCCTTCGTCTTGCATTCTGGCGTGACGATACGAAGGATCTTGGGAGTGGTTTTGGAGTTGGTTTTGGCTTCGACCACGAGTACCGAAACGGTTGGGCGCCTTTTGGACGAGTCGGCTTCGCAACAGATACGGGTGGACTGATCAAGCGGGCGGACGCGCTTGGTATCACGAACATAAGACCATTCGGCAGGCAGGGGGATATGTTTGGCGTTGCGATGAATTACACCGAGCCAAACCACTCTGGTAGGCACCACGAAAGTCTCTTTGAAACTTTCTATCGACTACGACTGACCAACAGCATCGAAGTAGGGCCTGACCTTGAGGTGTCGATCCATCCGACGTATGCGGCGAAGGCTTACACAAGCCTTTTACCCAGCGCGAGAATGCGAATCATCTTTTAGATCTTCTTCATGCTGCTAAGCGAACATCGTTGCTTGCCACGGCAGAAGGTGGAGCGTGCCTGTCAGGGCGAGCTCTGCCCCTGGCACATTCGAAATGACTCTATGCTTCACACCCATACCCGATGGCAGCTTCAAGTCTATGGCCTCGTCTGAGAAATTCAATGCGACAACGATCTGACCGGTGTCGTCGGAGCGTACGGGGGCGTAAATATTGGGCTGCGGCCCCGACGTATCCCGGTAGGCGCACCGCGGAACCCTTCAGGCGCTCCCGTACATTAAGCCTTAGATCGCGGGAAGACTCTTTGTCTTTAGCGTTACCTGATGGCTTGCTTCCGCCGCTCCAACATAGCGCCACTCCAGCACAGCACTCGTGATCACTTCGTCTTCGCTAATGATCGCCTCGCTGACGCCAACACCCGATTCCTCTCCATTGATAGAGAGCATCCAAAAGCGTCCCGCCGTAGGATCATCGTCAGTGCCATCGATGCTATCGATAAAGGCTCCGAAGATGGAGCGATAGACAACTCGGAAGCTAAATGATTTTTCGTACATTGTTCGCCGATGATCATTGCTTGGAGCGCCGTAATACCTGCGAACCACGGTATGTCGGGGAGTTGATGGGTCGGGTTTTGGGTCGGTCGGATCCTTGTAGATCTTAATCCCCACTGTGTTCATAGGGTCTCCCGTTCTCGGATGAATTGAAACGAGGCTGCTGTCGGTCGCAGAGCCATTGGAAGCGCTTGAATGTTCCTCACGACCGAATCGGATCGAATCATTATCCCGTTTTTTCCTCAGAACATCACTGCAGATAACTACAGGCTGTCGCCCGTTGAAAGCAGCTTCATTGGCCAACTTTCACATGTTAGCCTGCGTGAGGTCGGGACGTTTATGCGAGCAAGCGGCTCTCTTTTGCGATCCAAGTAGTGAAGATGAATTCGGTGTTTTGAGCTCTGTCTTTATCGTGCCGACAATGACCGGACACGTTTCTAGTGAGGATGAGGTTCGTATGGAGCATTTATTTGACGCAGTGATTGTGGGAGCGGGCCAGGCCGCGTTCTTGCGTCCAATAGGCGTCCCATTAAACGCTCCTGAAACCTACTGTAGTGGTACTGTTGAAGCCATCCGCAGCCTTTACTTTCAATAAGTTACCAGCCAACGAATCCCTTTCATGGCAATAACACGGGTTCTTAATCCCGTCGGGGATGCCATGTAGAATTAATAAGTTACTAGTCTGCATTTGATCTTGCCGAGGGTGACTTAATCAGAGACGGAGTTGGCGCTTGATCGCGTCTGCGACTCGGAGCCAGTCTGCCTTCGTGCGTCCGCGCTCCTGAGGATGCGGCGTGAACACGAAGGTCGTCTCCTCGAGACGAACAGACGTGTCGATAGTCAACGGATGCCCAGCGATTGCCGCCCCATGGGCCGGGTGTGGCTTCGATTGTTGGTCCCACGACCTCTGCCGAACAGCGGCAGAGGTGAAGTCGAAATCTCCAATAAAATCAACACCAAGGCAGAGGTCTAGAGGGCAGAGGTCGCGGGTCCATTAAGGGTCCAATAACGGTTTCTACCCCTTCCTAATAACGCCAAAAGTAGCCATCCGTGGCGTTTAGTTTCTTGAAGTTACGGGTTCCCAATCGGCTGTCACGGCAGAGGTCGCCGGAGCCCAAGTTGTCCGTAGATGGCCTTTCCAAATGGACCGTTTACTTCTTGAGGCGAAGATCGAATGGATAGGGGAACACGTCCGTGATACGAAACTTCGCCGCTAGCTTGTGGGATGGATTGAACAGAAAGTTGACCGTCTCAGGAACGATGACACTCGGTACTCGGAGCAGCACGCTCTCGTTCTTTTCGAGCCAAGCGGTGCCTAAATCGCGCGTCGCCTCCAGTTGCGCCCGCCAGTTTTTCGGCAGATCGTCGGCTTTGATGGATGGAACTTCTATATCCGGTCCTTCGATCTTCAGCAGCGTGAATGCTGGCGGCACATCATTCGCGCTGGTGTGAACGCAGACTTCCAGCAATGAAGAAGCTGGTGTCTCGGTCATGTACACAATGGTGTGGCCAGGGTGATGCCATCGTCCAGCCGCTTTCAGTCCGCCGATTCCACTCAGGTCACGATGCCGGCTGATCCGCCACAAGACCATCTAGATGAACATGCCTTCGTCAATCTGAATCAGCAGCTCCTCAACAATCCTGCTGCCGGCATCCGTCTTCAGAAGAGAAAGTGGCGTCCTCCCATCGAGTCGGGGATGAGGCCTACGAAGCCAAGCGAGAGCACGCTCGCGGCTTCCATATACGGATTCGGTCAATGAAAGCACTCGAATCAGACGCAATACGCGGTCGGATTCTTCGACTGTGAGTTTCTCTCGACGCGAACGGCGATGCTGGAGGGTTCGTGAGGGGATGACGACCGCATCAATCTCCGTGCGTTCCAGCCCTAGGGCGCCCAAGCGCTTGATGACAGAGGGAGCAAGCCGTCCTTCGACGATGCGAAGAATCTCGCCTTCTGTGGCAGGCGATCGCAGTCCCAACCAGTCACCGATCTGTGCATTGGCGACGTTCATTGAATTCCATTTTACATTATGCCGTAAAAATTGTGGCAGAATGCGTGAACGATGCACCGGATAAGCGTTCGCGAGGTCAGAAACCTGCGTCCAATAAATGCTCCTGAAACCTATTGTAGAGGTACTTTGGGAGCCATCCGCGGCCTCTAGTTTCAATCAGTTACCCGCCAATGAATCCCTTTCACAGCTTTGACCAGTCCTCGAATATCTGCTGGTGAGAATCGTCGTGTCATCAATGAAATGACGATGCAAAGTCAGCAGCCCCGATTTACTGAACAATCAAGGTGATCTTCTGTGTCTGGGTGAACGTTCCATCGCTCGCAACAACCTCAAGAATGTAAGTGCCGGGTGCGGTCGTTTGCGCATTCGTGGTGGGTGGGGGTGTGACGGTATTGTTTCCTCCGCATCCGGAAAGAGCTGTTGCCATGAAAATGACCCCTCCCAGTGCCGCCATTTTCCATACGCGACGCCTTGAGAGACTAAGCAGAGGCAGAAAGATGGCGAAGGCAAGTGTTGCTCGGTTGAATGGTGTCGCTGTTTTCGCTGATGCGGCAGTTGCATTGTTCGTGGAGATAGTTACTGAAATCGGCGCGGTCTGACCGGGCGTCAAGGTCAGACTGGACGGGTTCGGGATACATGTCGCATATTGCGGCGCGCCGTTGCAGGTTACCTTTACGGTGTCAGTCGCAGACGCGCTGCTTGTAAGGCTGAGGGAATAATTGGCATTACCTCCGCTGTTTGTGGTCGCCGTGGTGGAAGAAGGTGGTGTCGCCCACGTCACTGCATCGACTCCCGTACCAGTCAGATTCACAAGGTGTGGCGAACCTGCGGCGTTGTCCTGGATGGAAAGTTGAGCGCTCTCCGAGATGTCTGCCGAGGGGTAAAAGCTCACTTCGATTGAGCATTTCGTCGCCGCAGCAACCGTTGCACATTGCCCGGATGCCGCAGAGAAGTCGGCGGCATTGGTGCCGGTTGTGGATATGTCGCTGACGGTCAGTGGCTGCTGCCCAGCATTTGAAATAGAAATTGATTGAGTGGCACGAGTGCCGAGGACGACGTTGCCGAAGTCAAACGAATTAGGAACCGAAACAACAGGCCCTGTACTGCCCGCCGACGTCACTGCGCTTACTCCCGTACCAGTCAGATTCACAGCATGTGGTGAGCCTGCGGCGTTATCCGAGATAGAAAGTCGCGCGCTTTCCGCAATATCGGCCGAAGGGTTGAAGTTGATGGCCAATAAGCAGTTCGCCCCCGGCGCAAGGGTTTGGCATTGTCCGTCGACGGTGAAGTCGGCGGCATTGGTTCCTGTTATAGATGTGCCAGTTACTCTGAGCGGCTGCTCGCCGGTATTTGCAATAGAGATTGCCTGAATAACGTTTGAGCCGAGCATGATGCTGCCGAAGTCAAGCGACTCAGGAACCGAAGCAATGGGCCCTGTACTGCCCGTGCCACCTGTGCTACCCCTGCCTGTGAGTGTGACCGTTTCTACAGCGGAAACTCCCGGGAATGTCAAAGTCAGGGCGCCCGTATGGAGTCCGGCGGTCTTGGGCCGGAAGCTTACGTATAGCGGACATCCCCAGAAGCCTGGTACGGGGCTGGGGCATTTGCTGGTGTCGACGGCAAAATCGTCCGTCACGCTCGCGGTGTAGGCCTGTGGCTTGGTCTGCATGCCGTTGGCAATCTCGATGTATTGAGCTGGACTCACCGAGCCCACCGCGGTGTTCGCTCCGAAATCAAGTGAAGAAGCCAGCGTGGTCAGTGGGAAATATGCAACGCCACTGACCGTGAGAATCTGGTTTTGTGTAGGGCCATCAAACGAAATCGTCATCGTTCCGAAAAAATTTCCGGGCTGAAGCGGCTTTGCAGTCACTTGAATTGCGCAGGTACCATTAACGGGCAGCGGCGCAGCGCAGTTGTCCGTTTCGCTGAAAATCGCCTGTGAAAAGGAGATGCCACTCACGCTGACGGGGCCCGGCCCCGTGTTGGTGAGGGTTACCTGCTGTGGATACGGTTGGCCGCCAATCACGGTCCCGTCGAAGCCGAGTTGAAGGGGACTGACCGTCACCTGCGACGCAATCATTCCGGTCGCAATCAAAGGGATCGACGCCGAGCTGCTGCTTCCCGACAGATTCAGCGTTGCCGTCCGGCTTCCGTCGATGGCAGGGGTGAAGGACACCGTCACCGCGCAGCTTTGGTGGGGGGCGAGCTGCCCGGTGCAGCTGTTTCCCGATATCGCAAATTCACTGGGGCCGCCGATCGTCGCGCTGGACAGCGACGCCGGGGAGTTGCTGATGTTCGTTACCGTCACCTCATGACTGACGCCAGCCGCGCCCACCAGCTGATTGCCGAAATTCATGTTCTGCTGGGAAAAGTAAAGTGGGTCCGGCCCCTGCACGCCAGAACCGGGAGCGTAGAGCATGAGCTGCTGGCCGGTGTCTGCGTTTATCTGGATGTAGATTCCTCCGGAATGAGACGGAGCCCAGGAGACATTCACCGTGCAATAGCTTCCCGCTGCCAGCGTCTGCGTGCAGTTGTGCGTCTCTACCAGGGAACCGCCCACCTGGATCGAAGACAGCGCTGCTGGTGTTACGCCGATGTTCCATATCCTGAAAGGTGCAGGCAGCGAAGTTGTCCCGGCTTGTTGCGCAGGAAGATGGAGTTGGGAAAGGTCCAGCAGCAGCAGGTGTCCGATGTCGCCTCCGGTCGCCTGGCCAGTTAACGGCGGGGTAAAGGTCTGCGAGGAGGGCAGCGCGTCGCTGTTGATCGTAACCGTCCCCGCAGCAATCTTGCCATTGCTCATCTCCCAGGGTCAGAGCGCAGGAGTGCCCGGCCGCTATCGTATTGCCGCAGTTACCGTAAGTCTTCGAAAGACCGCCACCCAGGTCGATGCTCGAGATGTGCAGATCGGCGGTCCCGACGTTACGCAGATAGAGATAGGGAAGCGATCCAGCCAGCGAGATCTGTGGCCGGTTATCGGGCGCAATCTTTGCTAGCAGGACTCCTCCATTGCTATACGCCCCGGTCGTCGGCACTGGTATCAGCGGATCCTTGCCGACGCTGATGCCGTCGTCAACCGCGAGGATCGAGAGTGAAGACGCCGTCGTTGTCGTTCCACCGAGGTAGAGATTCCCGCTGCGAGTCTATGGCGATTCCCACCGGCACCTGCGGCACGGTGTTGCCGCCAAAGTACGTCGATGTAACGATCTTGCCCGTCGGATCGACCTCAAAGATCAGCCCATTTCCGGGCCCATCGCTCTCCAGCGCATTCACCGTCTGGATCGTGTCGCCACCCGTCTGCCCCGATACCCACAGATTGTTCTTAGCATCGAGCACAGCGGCCGTTGCGGTCCCGCTCGCCAGCATTGTGGAGTACGTCAGCTTGGTCAGCGTCGGATCAATCGCCGCCGCAAATATCTGTTGCCCGAAAGATCCCTGTCCAATGGGCAGACGGTCGGCCGTCGCAAGATAAGGGAAGTTTGGCGAGTCGGAGTAGCCTGCCAGGTACACGGTTCCATCTGTCCCCACACCCATCCCGACCACAGCCTCATGGCTCCCCGAATAGCCTCCGCCGAAATTGGATCCGAATAGCAGATGCGAACCATCGGGGGAGAATTTTGCGACAAACATCTGGCCGATACCTGCTTCCAGCTGCCCGCTGAACGGAACATCGCCGTTTGTCGTGCCGGCGATGTAAACATTGCCTGTCGCATCCAGCGCTATCGCCTGGCCCCACAGCTCGCCCACGCCATAGTAGCTGGCGAAAACGTAATGATCCCCCGTCAAATTGAGCTCCGCGAAGAAAGCTCCATTGCAGCTCGTGCACTCCATCCCGTCATAGCCAGGTTGGAAGGCGTTCGGTGTGGTGAGCAGTCCCGGTCCGGTAGCGAGCCCGGTAACATATGCATTTCCGGCGGCGTTCACTGTGATTGCGTGCGGAAGAATCTGGTCCGAGCCGAGCGTCGTTGCATATACCATCGCGCCTGTGGTATCGAATTTCGCGACAAAACCTGCATTGCAGAAGTTGGTGCATCCTCCCAGGTTCTGCGATGTGACCGGAAAGTTTGGGTCCGAGGTGATGCCGGCCACATAGGCGCTCCCGTCCTGGCCCACCGCGAGCCCGGTCGCAGTGCTATACGCTGCCGCAGGGATATACGTGGAGTAGAGCATCGTGTCCCCGGCCGGATTCAGCTTTGTCAGTACGATCTGCTGAGTACTCGAACCGCCGGAGGGCTTGCCACTGCCCGCAACCGGATAGTCTGGCGCGTAAGTCTGCCCTGTAAAGAGAAGGTCGCCTTCAGTGTCGATTCCAACAGCGCTGATCTGTGTTGTATTCGAGACCGCGAAAGATGTTGCATATGCGACGACCGGATCAATGATCAGCTTCGCGTCGTGGTCGTAATCCCCGACGGTGAAACCCACACGGTCTTTCGCACATAACGCAAAACCGGCGCGCACGGGACGGCGCACACCCTTCTCGTCCTGATAAGCCTTGGGCGCCAGAAAACGGATCGCGCCGCGGACCGTTTCGAGAACAAGGTTGCCCTGCTGGTCCAGGTGCATCGCCTCCGCTCCACGGAAGCCTAACTCAATCTTCGCTGGAGTCACGCCCGGCGCCACTTCGAAGTCGTACTCCATCTGATCCTGATTGCCATGGAAGACCAGATCGATACCCGGATACAGTTCGGGGTATCGCACCCGCGCATACAAGGCAGCGTGCTCGACCCATGCGTCGCGATTCTTGCCCGTAAAATAGTTCGCCACGCCGCCCGTTGCCAACTCCGCTCTGGGAGCCGACCGAAGAGCACCCGGGAACCACATATCGACACTGGACTCTGCTGGAACCCGTCCCGCGGTTAAAGTGACCCCATCACGCGTCAAAAAGAAATTGCCATGCGCTCCACGTGCCAGGTACTGTACGCGCGCGTCCACTTGTCCCAAATTGGTCTCGAAGGTCAGCGGTAGTTTGATCGCTTGTTTTGAACTGCCGTGAGCATCGGCCGCGTGGGCGGATGGGTAAGTCGCACAAAGACCAAGGCAGAAGAGGATAAACGCAGTAAGAGGCCGCATAAATGATGGAAGTCCGCAGCCACTATAGCGGACTCCACGGCTTATGTAACAGCGCGAAACACGAACTTTCGTTATGCACGTTCGTGGGAGGCGGCTGCTTACCAAACTGTCACTGTTGTCTTCGCAGAAATTCTGCTTAACTAAGCGCACCTCCCGGGGGGCCCTGCACGCATGCAACGCTTTGCACGTTTTTCTGCCTGTACACTCATCGGACTCTTCGCTTTTCTGCATCCCGCAATAGCAAATTCGGTTCCGCTCAAGTCTCTTCCCATGGTTTTCGAGCAAAATCAGGGGCAGACTGCATCGGAATATCGCTATCTGGTGCGTCGCGATGGAATGAGTGTGCTCTTTCTGCCAGGCGGCGTAGATTTTCGTCTGCCGCACCACGGAGTTCCCAGCAGTGAAGTGCATCTGCGTCTGGTTGGGTCGCAAGCATCGCCCGCGGGATTCGCTTTGCAGGCGGGACGCACAAATTACCTGCTGGGCAGCGATGCTTCGAAATGGATACGCAACGTACCCCAATTTGCAAAGGTCGAGTATCCCGAGCTGTACCCCGGAATATCTCTCATCTTCTACGGCAACGATGATTCGCTGGAACACGATTTCGTGCTGCAGGCTGGAGCCAATCCCACGCAAATCGCGTTTCGTTTGAGCGGCGCCCAAGCAGTTGAACTCAATGCGCACGGCGACCTCGTCGTTCGCCTAGACACAGGCAATCTGCTATTGCGGCGTCCGGTCGCCTATCAGGAAGCAGGGAACGACCGTACAAAAGTGAGCGCGACCTTTGTCTTGGCGAAAGACAGAACCATCGGGTTTCGCATCGGGCGCTACGACCACGCCCGCCCACTGGTTATCGATCCGGTATTCACATTTTCGACTTATCTTGCCGGCACCGGATTAGACCGGGTGTCCGCAGTCACCACAGACACTTCCGGCAATATCTACGCGGTTGGTTCAACCAGTTCCACTGATTTTCCCACTGCAGCTGCAGAGCAACCACGATCGGGCGGCGGCAATGATGTTTTTGTCTCAAAGCTCGATCCGAGCGGCCATACGCTTCTGTACTCCACCTACCTCGGTGGTTCGGGCGACGACTGGGGAGGGGCTATCGCTGTCGACGGCAACGGCAATGCCATCGTCACTGGTAGTTCCAACGCCTTCACCACAGCAGACTTTCCCGCCGCAGGGCAGTTGCCGTCCAGCGGTTGCACCAGTGGGGGTAGTTGCTACTTTCTAGCATCGCTCAAGCCCGATGGCTCCGCGTTGAACTATTCCGGAGTGATCAACGCAGGTTTGGGCCCGTATACAAACGGCAACGCCGGGCGCGTCGCTGTCGACGCCGCCGGCGATGCGTACCTGACCGGCGTCGTCGATAACTCATCATTTCCCGTGACTGCCGGGACGCTGTCACCGACCGTTGCGGGTTATCCGTATTCCAGCACATTCGTGACGAAGGTAAGCCCAGCCGGAAAAGTACTGTATTCGACCGTCATTCCTGGCAACGCAACACCGGATCCCACGCAGGTCTACAGCAATTGGTTTCTGCCCACTGGCATCGCGGTAGATGCCAATGGACAGGCGACAATTTCCGGTACCGGTGGTCTGGGGCTGCCCACTACCTCCGGCACGATCCAGCCCTCCTTTCCCAATGATCCTGCCGCCGGAAACAGTACTGCAGGTTTCGTTCTGCAACTCAACGCGGCTGCCTCGGCGATCAACTTCGCTTCCTATCTGCCTGGCACGGACTCGGCCGGAGGCATGGCGGTTGACGCGGCAGGGAACTACTACTTCGCCGGCGCAACGGGCGAGACAAACCTGCCGGTCAGCAGCAATGCCTATCAAATGACCCTGCCTTCGAATCCAAGTTGTCATTGCAGCGTTGGTTACGTGTTGAAGTTGAACCCCAAGGCGGCGTCCGTCGTCGCGGCTTCGTATCTCGGCGAGGTGCTGCCTGGCCAGAATAGTTGGGGTGGCGCTTCTTTAGTCGGTATAGGTCTAGACAGTCACTCCAACATATTTGTCGGAGGCCATGTATTTTCTGCCGACTTTCCGCTGAAGGATCCTTTTGTCACCCAATACGAGTTCACAGGTTCGGTGGCCGATATGGTAGTCGCCGAGATGAGTCCCGACCTGAGTAATCTGATGTTCGGAAGTTACCTCAGCTCGACTTCCTCTCAAGCTTCGGGATCCAGCTTTTCAGGTTTGGCAGTCGATAAAAGTGACCAGCTCATTGTAACGGGCATTACCGAGGCCGCGGATTTTCCTACGACAGAGGGGAGTTTCGAGCCGAAATTTCCGCCGCCACCAAACGCCCAGTCCTTGCCTCTGCACAGCTTTCTCTCGAAGATCGATCTAAGCATCGCTGCTCCTTCGGTATGCCTGAATAGCTACAGCGTTGGTTTTGGCAACGTGCCGGCTCAGACGACGGGCACGCAGAACCTGACCCTTACAAATTGCGGTAACGCGCCCTTGCATCTGGACTCTTACGTCTCTTCCTCGCCACTCGTCGGAGCGACTGGTGACTGTTCGGACGTAGCTCCGGGCGCGGCCTGTACCATCACCGCGAGCTACCTGCCCGAGAACAGCGACTCCGTCTATGGAACGCTGACGTTGTCGGACAATGCAGCCATTCCGACGCAAGTGGTTTCTTTCAGCGGACAGGGTCTGGCGGGAAAGCTCGTGCCTCGCCCAACTCCGCTTGACTTCGGGCACTTGCTCGTAGGTACACAGGGTCCACAAACGAACCTGACGCTGAGCAACGCCGGAACTGCGGACCTTACGATTTCCGCCGTATCCGTCAGCGGCGACTACACCATGAGCGGCAACACCTGCACTGCCGCTTTGGCTGAAGGCTGGTTCTGCAGCGTGAGTCTCATCTTTTCCCCCTCGGTTTCCGGGACGCGCACCGGGACTCTCGTCATCCATTCCAACGACCCGCAGAGCCCTCAGCTTACAGTCCCGCTCACCGGTGTTGGCGACACACAGTACGCAACCGCGTCCATCGCGTCCATCGACCCGCCCGCTCTCCGGGTCGGCGTTACATCGACGCTGCAGATTACAGGGACGAATTTTTATCCCGCGTCCGTCGTAAACGTTCATGGCGCACCGCAGACCACGACATTTGTCAGCAACACCTCACTTACTGCTACGCTCAATACAGCCTCTCTCACCGGAATTGGAGAGGTATCGGTTACCGTAACGAATCCCGCGCCCGGCGGTGGAACCAGCAACGCTGTCATGCTGACGCCGTACCAGACCCTGCAGTTAGCCCCGTCTGCGCTTCTCTCGGTGAACGGGACACTCTACGCTTCGATTCCTGCATCGTCGCTGACCGATCCCAATACGATCCTGCCGATCAATCCAACTACAGGGAAGCTCGCGACCCCCATCCCCGTCGGCAACGATCCGCAGAAGATGGCCGCTTCGGGCGACGGTAAGTACATCTATGTCTACGTGGCTGGCGACGGAACCATCCAGCGCGTGAATCTGCAGACCTCTGCAGTGGAGCGTACATTCTCGTTTCCGTCCGGATCTTGGTTCAGCTCCACGCAGAGTGTCAATGACATGCACGTTGTTCCCGGGGCGGACCAATCGCTGGTCGTAGCCTTCAGTAACGTTCTCGCGCTTTACAACGACACTGGACTCGTCAGCGCTATTCCGAACAGTTATCCCGGACTGAACGTGCCTAGTTTCGCCTTCGCGACTGATCCGGGTACCTTTTATGGATTGCCGCTCAATGACACCTCTAATGCGCCTGAGGTGTACACGGTCGATAGCGCGGGAATTCATACAACCGTTCCCTCGGGAACGATCAACGGCGGCTCTGGAAGCGGAGGATTCGCAATCGTCTCCGACGGGACCCTGCTCTACACGACAGATGGATCGGAGTGGGACGCCAAGACCACCAAACTGCTGGGCAAATTCACAGCGCCTATCTTCAACCAGAACTCCGCGCCCAATGCAGCCGCAATTGCCGTAGACCATGGCGGTGGCGGCCGGATGTACTTCCTGGGTGACGAGAGCTATAACAACGGAAGCGCGCTGATCCTCTCCTCGTTCGATAAGCAGACCCTCAAGAACATCGGCTATCTACCGTTCGAAGGAGTCGACTGGCCGGCCAGCAGTAATCTGACGATTTGGGAAACGAACGGCTTCGCCTTCATTGCACCCGGAATCGGACTGACCGATCAGGAAATCTACATTGTCAGCACCAACCTGAACGCGAACCCGACCGAGAACCCTCAGCCCACGATTTCTACGATCTCTCCCGCTTCCGCTGTCGCGGGCGGCGGCGACTTCACCCTGACCGTGAACGGCTCCGGGTTCACCAACGCTTCAACCGTGACCTGGAACCAGACTCCGCGCGCGACCGCATTCGTGAATGACAAGCAGCTCACCGTGGCCATCTCCGCTGTCGATGTCGCCGAAACTGGAACGGTCTACGTAGGAGTGGTGAACCCCGCCCCCGGCGGAGGCGCTTCGGCGCTCCTCAACTTCACCATCACCCCGCACGCCGGTCAGTTGAGCTTTTCTCCAGGCGCGCTGGACTTTGGGAGCCACGCCGTCGGCATCACTTCCGCCAAGCAGGCGGTGACCGTCAGCAACCCTGGGGACCAGCCTGTAAGTATTGCCAGCGTCAGTGCCTCAGATGGGTTCGCCGAGACAGACACCTGTGGCGGCGTACTCGCTCCGGCGGCTACATGCACCGTGAACGTTACGTTCACGCCCGCAACCGCAAATGCGCAGACCGGCACGCTTACCTTCGCCGACAGCGCTGCTTCGAGCCCACAGACCGTCGCCCTTTCGGGAACAGGTGTTGCTTCGGGCTTCACCATCGGTGCCGCCTCGGGTGGTTCCACAAGCGCAACCGTGACCAACGGGCAGACCGCCACGTATAGTCTGTCGCTCACTGGTTCCGCGGGCACAAGTGGTACTGTCACCCTCGCCTGCACAGGCGCTCCCGCCGGAGCCACATGCACCATCGCTCCAGCCGCCCTGAACCTTGTCAGCGGAAAAGCGAGCTCCTTCATGGTCTCGGCCTTTACCCGCGGAAGCTCGACCTCTGCGCGGGTTGTGAGAACTTCGATCGCAGGCTTAGGCTTGCTCTCTGTCCTCCTGCCGTTCTTCTGCAAGCGGAGAGTTCGAACCATATACCTAGCAGTTCTTCTTGTATCGGCGGGTGCCGGTGCAGGGATGCTTTCCGGCTGCGGAAGCAGCCAAAGTTCGACCCCGCCCGCTGCATCTTCTAGCGTGGCTCCTGGCACTTACACCCTGAAGATCATAGCAACGGAAGGAACCATAACTGCCACCCAGAATTTGTCACTCACCGTGCAGTAGCCGAAATCGGCCCGGAAAAATGCGGAAATAAGTGGCAGCAATCAGCCCACCTCATGCGCAGCCCGCATCCTATTCGAACTCCCGTCGTCAACCCGCGTCCCGGACCAGGGTAGTCGTCACGACTCGATGTGCACCGACCCCTTGACCGATGGTGTCCAATGGCACACAATAGCAATGTGCAGACGGTGGTCGTGACTCCCTCTTACCTCGCGCTCGCTCGAAAGCTCTTCAGCGAGTCCGAGATGTCGGCGACGTCGCCATGCTCGCAGCCGATCCGAAGTGCAGCGACCTGATGCGACAGACTGGCGGCTTTCGCAAGGTCCGGGCCAGGGTTGGCAATCGGGGAAGAGCGGTGGAGCGCGCGTTGTCTACATCTACAGGGACGAGAGCTTTCCCGTCTTCCTCATTACTGTCTTCGCGAAGAACGAGAAAGCCAACCTCACCAAAGGGAACGCAACGAGCTTAAGAAGCGTGCGGATAACATTTTCGACACGTACAGGAGGTAGACCATGACCAGCGCATTCAACAAACTGATGGGCGGCCTCGACGAGGTCGAATCCTACCTCTCCGGTGACGGCAAGGGCTTTCAGGTCCTCGTTCCCGATGCGGTTGACGTCAAGAGCATCCGGCAGAACCTGCATATGACCCAGGCGGGGTTTTCCAAGACCTTCGGATTCAGCCTCGATGCCGTCAAGCACTGGGAAGGCAACCGGCGCACACCGGAGGTCGCTGCGCGAGCCTACCTCACGGTCATTGCGCGGGCACCGCAGACCGTCATGCAGGCTCTCTCCGCACATGCCGCCGCATTCAAAGCCCGCCGCGTTGCGAAACCGACCGCACGTGCGCCTCGCAAGGCCTCACGCCCTCGCAATACCGCTCAGCGGACGGTTGCAAAGGCAGCGCGGAGAACGCGCATCTCAGCCTGAAACTTTGACGGGCGTCTCCGGTCTGCGAAGCAGCGAAATTGAATGCCTTTTGCCGGTCGGACGCCGGCAATCCCAGGAAGACTTTGAGGCATATTGCGTCTGCCTGCTTAGGGTTCCACGATCCATAGAGGCAATCGAGAGCCGTGCTGGACGACAAGTTCGAGTTCCGTATAGAACCCCCGGGAGAGTGTCGCCAGAGTTTCGTTGATCTTGTTAGGACCTGCCCAAATGACAGAAATCTTGCGTCCAATTGGCGTCCGATAAAGACATCTCTCGTCTCAGCAGTTGGAGCAAAATTCGGTATGTCGATCTACGTCGTTAATCTGACTGAGCTGAACGACCGCACGTTGAAGAAGACAATGAATTCGGTGCCGGAGAGCTCAATCATCCTGTTCGAGGATATTGACTGCATGAAGGCCGGAAATCGTCGGCGAGAAATTGAATGAGTGGACGAAAACCCAGGCGTCCGCAAAAGACACATGACGACGAATGACCTGGAAGCGCTCGATCCCGCGCTGCTGCGACCCGGACCGCATCGACTACAGGCTTTTTTCTCGGAGAAGCTGCCGAGTCGCAGAAGGCGGAACTCTATCGCAGGTTTTTTCCTGAAGCGGCAGAGATCGAGGCCAGGGAATTCGCCGAGTCGCATAGCGTCGAGACGATGGCTGAGTTTTTAGGGCCTACTGCTCGCCTTGGAGCAGGAAAGTACCTTTCTGGAAATAGCTTCCATCTGCGATTAGTGAACCCTATTCGAGGTGCTCCATAGGGCCGAATGGCTGTTATTTCGGATTAAATGATATGCTTATCCGACCAAACAGCCATCGGTTTGGGAGGGTTTAATGCGTGGCGTATACGAGAACCCGGCGGGTAGCGGCATCTGGTGGATTCACTACTACGCGGCGGGAAAGCGGCACCGCGAAAAGGTCGGGCGGAAGTCGGACGCCATCAAGCTGTATCAATCGCGCAAGGCGGATGCCGTAGCGGGGCGAAAGCTGCCCGAGTTGCGTAACAGCAAGGTCGTCACCTTGGCGGAGCTGATCGACGATGCACTGGAGTTCGTTGCGCATCACAAAGACAATCGGAGCTACAAAAGCAAGGCAGCCATTGTCACCGCCGCATTAGGATCCCGCCCCGCTGCCGAGTTGACGCCACAGGAATTGGAACGCTGGCTTCGCGGGCACTCCAAAACGCCGGCCACGTCCAATCGCTACAAGGCCTTCATCTCCCTGTGCTATCGGGAAGGCATTCGCAACGGCAAAGTCACGGTCAATCCTGCCCGACTCGTTCGCCAGCGCAAAGAGGGCGGGGGCCGGTTGCGCTTTCTCAGCCGTGAGGAATACGACCGGCTGCATAAAGTGATCGCAAAGCGGTTTCCTGAGCATTTGGCTGAGTTTGTAGCGAGCGTTCACACCGGAATGCGCCTCAGCGAGCAGTATTCCTGCACCTGGTCACAAGTCCAATTTGATCGCCGAACGATTGAACTAACGAAAACCAAGAACGGCTCGGCCCGAGCGGTCCATTTGAATTCCGATGCAGTTGCGGCCCTCGAATCCCTCCGGCGTCCAAAGCGGCACGCTTCCGATCCTGTCTTTCCACGCGAGGGAAACAAGAGAAGATTCGATACGCGATCATGGTTCCAGCCCTGTCTGGAGGAGGCCGGCATCAGCGGATACGTCTGGCACTGCAACCGGCACACTTTCTGTTCCTGGCTGGCGATGGCGGGGGCAAGCATCAAGGAGATTCAGGAAGCGGCGGGGCACAAGACGATCACGATGTCGGCGCGTTATAGCCATCTATCGCCAGCACACAGGTTGTCTGTTGTGGAGCGGATTGCCTCAAGTTCTAAATAGCCGCCTCTGAGAAGAAGACATTCCCGGGATATTGGGATGATTTGCCGAGGTACAGAGGCCGGTGTCAAGGTTCTGCGACCGCGAAGCAGCGCGCGTAAGCGCGGCCTTGACTCCCGCCCGGGCTCGGCTACGCTCTGGTTATCCGGAGAATGTCATTCGGTTCACCTGGTTTCGGATCTGCATCTTGATTGGGGTGGGTTGAGAGCAGTCGAGTCGTTGAACCGGTACAGAAAAGAGCTGCCCGTGCCGGTATTCCCAGTCCTCGGATTCGTATTCGTAGATTCATTGCTTCAAGAGTTCGGCGTGAGTCGTCTTCAACCAGGTTTGGACGGCATGTTGCAGACTCTCAGCAGTCGCGAGGATTTGCTTGAGTTCCTCATTCGAGACGCTTCCGGCCGAGTCGTAGCTTGCGATGTTGCGCTTTTTGGAGAAAGCCAGAATTTTGCGAATTGTCTTGCTATCCGCTCCGATGGTGTATTCCAGCGTCTCAATCGTCCGCATGTGATGGCCCGGCTGATTCGTAGTGCGATATCCGCAGGCACGTAACGCGGTATTGGCAAGCGCGAGCAAGGCGTTGAAAGTTGTATAGAAGCGAAGGTCATCGGAAATGCCTTCAACGCCCGCATCCTTCATACATCGGGCGACAATGCCCAGCTGGTCCGCGATCTCCTGGGAACTCGTCGGTTCCTTCTTGAGCCATGCGTTCTCAACGTAACTGTCCAAACTCATGCTCGTCTCCGATCAGGAAGAGGTTCTTGCCTTTCTGAATGGACTTCAGGAAGTGATTATTTCGTTGCAACTTCTCTCTCAATTCCTTCTCAGAATAAACAGTGGGATTTACAGGACGGCGTAGGACGCGCTCCACAGGCGAGAGTTGCTCCAGCAGTTCATCGAGGCTAACAGAGCCAACGACCATCAGATCGATGTCGCTCGCTGCGTTTTCGTCTCCGCGTGCAAACGAGCCGTAGACAAATGCAAATTGAATTCTCTTTGCCAAAGGAGCGAGTGCTTCCGCAAGCTGGTGGAACACACCAGCGGTTTTGGCGAGAAGCCCATGCAGCTCCGCATACGCCGGGTGATCACGGTTCGCACGGTAAAAGACCTGATTGCCGGTGTGTGTTCGAAGGAGAAGGCCCGCGTCGGCAAGGGTAGTCAACTCCCGTTGAACAGTGCCAACGCTGACATCGACAATGCGGGCTATCTGACGAACGAAGAAAGCCTCGTCTGGCGTGCCATACAAGGCGCTTAGGATGCGACCCCTGGTTTGCCCGAAAAGAAGATTCCCCAGCGATGTGTCGTGCGTACTCATTACGAGAACAGTTGTACTCAAGATGAGAACACTACGCTAGATTCAAATCTACACGGTCAGTAGATCTCCGACCAACAGACCACGGTCTTGAAGCACGAGAAACCAACAGCCATCAGAACAGCCACCAAACGATTTTGGCCTCTCGGAGTTGAGAGGCCAAAATCACCATAAACTCTTTGTTTTGTTGGTGCCGGGAGGGGGGGTCGAACCCCCACGACCTTGCGATCGGCGGATTTTGAGTCCGCTGCGTCTGCCAGTTCCGCCATCCCGGCTTGTGTAGCGACAACTCCAAGCGCGAGAGGAGCTGTCTCTATTGCCGCATTTACAGCGGCCATCGTCAGTCTCGCATGGCAGCCCTCAGGTCGCAAGGTTGGGTTGCCCGCCTATGTCGACCGGTCGGCTGCCAAGCATCATCATTCCTTACGATCGCTCAATTTTCCGCTGGCAGCACCAGATACTGCTCCACCTTCCCATCCGGCTCTTCGTAGGTCGTTACCGTGAGTCGCCGATTGGGAAATTCCACATGAAACGCCCGGAAGGTCATGCCGCCGCGTGGCTGCGCGGCTACCTGCGTGAAACTCTGCGGCGCCCCCAGCGGCTTCAGGCTGGTTGCAAAGTCCTGGACCGCCTGCTCAGTGAAGTAGTTACTGCACAGTGTTGTCAGTTGAGAGCGGTCCAGCTCTCCGTTTTGCAAACCCGTGAAGATCCTCAGCGCGCGGGCTTCTGCCGCAGCCTGGGATCCGTTCGCTGCGTTCACATTCGTGCCAGTGGAAAGCACAATCGGCGCGAGCGCGCGGGCGATTGCCGCTGCCGCACTCGACGCATCAATATTCGTCAGCACAGTCACTGCCGCCTTACTGTCTGGATAGATCGTGTTCTGCGAGACAAATCCAGACACCTCTCCGCTATGGGAGATGACATGCTGCCCGTCACGCTCGCTCAGCTGGACGCCAAGCCCATATCCAGTCGGCTTGCCATTCTTCAGCGTCACATTCGTGAACATCGCGTCGTACGATGCCGGCTTCATCAAAGACCGATTCATCATGCTGATGTTCCACAGCGCCAGATCGTGTGGAGACATCGCCAGTTCGCCCGCCGCGAACATCCATCCTGTGCCCTCCAGCGGCGCCGGACGCAGCGGCCCCAGCGCGTGCTGATAGTAGCCCGTGGGATCGCTCGGCGGCAGATGGCTCGCATCCTGGTCGCGCACGCCGGTCATGTGCAACGGTTCGAAGATGCGTGCGCGCAACTGCTCCACCAGCGGCTTGCCACCCGCGATCTCAGCAATCCGTCCCGCAATCACGTAATTCGTGTTCGAATACTGCCACTGCGTCCCAGGATCGAAGTCCAGCGGCTTTGCACCCCACACATCCAGAATGTGCTGCGCCGTGGTCGGCACCATCATCGTGGTCATCACGTAGTCTTCCGGCCAAAAGTCCTGATATCCCGCCGTCATCGAGAGCAACTGCCGCACGGTCACTTCATTCGCGCGCGTCAGCTGCGGCAGATATTTGCCGACGGGATCGTCCAGCGTCATCTTGCCGTCCTGGACCAGCATCAGGATCAGTGCCGCCGTAAACTGCTTGCTCACCGATCCGATCGAGTACTGCATCTCGGTTGTCGCGGGCATCGGCGGCTCCAGACGAGCCTTTCCGTAGGCGTGTAGATAAACAATGTCGCCGTGCTGCACCAATGCAACTGAGGCGCTGGGAATCCCGGTGTCTGCGATAACCTTCGTCACCGCCTGATCCACCCGCGTCGCGGTCGCGGTGTCCAGCATGTTTGTCGTCTGAGCCGAAAGCGTCGCGGAGAGCGTGGCAAGCAGCAGGGAACCAGTCGCAAGCAGAACCATTGCAGAGCGCATGGTTGGGAGAGTATCAAGAACCGGGCGCAACCACAGCGCTCTTCACCTGCCATTTGCCGTTGGATTTCTGCGCTCGCCACGGTCATACTGGACCGCGTCCACCGTTATCACGGTCGAACACACACTCAGATCTATGCAGGAGGAGAGCTATGTCGGAAAACGACGGCGTTGCCAATCTAGGTGGGATTGCTAAGGTAATCGAGGGCTACCGGCACTTCACTGAAGAGGTCTATCCGGAGCACCGCGAGCTCTTCGAGCAGCTCAAAAACAAACAGAATCCGCAAGTGCTCTTTATCACCTGTGCCGATAGCCGCATCGATCCCTCGCTCATTACGCACACCGATCCGGGCGATCTGTTTATCTGCCGCAACATCGGCAATATCGTGCCCGCTTATGGAGAGATGATGGGCGGCGTCTCCGCCGTAGTCGAATATGCGGTCGTCGCGCTCCAGGTCACAGACATCATCGTTTGCGGCCATTCGGACTGCGGGGCAATGAAGGCGCTCCGCGATCCCGAATCGCCCTCCCTGGCGTCTATGCCTACCGTCAAGAGCTGGCTGCGGAATGCCGACGCGGCGCTGGGCGTCGTTCGCGCCAAGTATCCAAAAACTTCCGGCGATCACATGACCCGCGCCTTAATCGAGGAGAACGTCCTGTTGCAGCTCCAGCATTTGCGGACACATCCCGGCGTAGCGGCCGGCCTCGCCTCCGGGACGGTACGTCTGCACGGGTGGATCTATAACATCGGAAACGGGCGCGTCCTGGCCTACGACGAGATCTCCCGGGAATTCGCTCCGGTCGAAGAGGTTCTGGGCATCAACTCCGATGTCAAAGGCTGAGTTCTGCGTGGAACCCGAGGCGCACGAGCTGGAGCCGTTGTGCATCCGGTTTGCGATAGATCAGCACCAGGTCGGGCCTGATGTGGCAATCACGATGGTCATTCCACTCGCCGCTGAGAGGATGATCGTGGTGCCGCGAGTCCAGTGGCTGATCTTCCGCTAATGCCGTGACGATAGCGAGAAAGCCCTCAGCCAGCACATCGCGATAAGGCCCTTTGGATACTCGCCTGTAGTCCCGTTTGAACTGGGTGGTTCGCTCAATCGTCCGCATTCAAATCCGCCATGAGGGCCGCAGGGGATTGGAAGGCAGAAAGCTTTCCTGCGCGGGCCTCTCTCATGGCTGCGATAGTCCGTTCGTTCGGAATAAGGGGATCGAAGGGAAGCGCATGGTCATGGGCGACACGCGTGAGCAGTAGCCGCACAGCGTCGGATATTGTAAGTCCCATGGCGCCAAGTACATCGGCCGCCTCCTGCTTCACTGCACTGTCGATGCGGGCCTGTACGAGCGCATTCGCTGCCATAGCTTTCCTCCTGAACGACATTGTAATACAATTCATGCCCCTCGCCGTATTCTCAATATTCAGTGGATCCAGAGAATCCCCAATAGCTGCTCTTGCATCAGATTGATTGACAATAAGTCACTCAAGTGCGACATTGGACGAAACCCGCACGCGCGATGAGATCAGGAGAGTTATGGCGAAGATTATCGGTATCGATCTGGGCACCACCAATTCCGTGGTGGCCGTTATGGAAGGCGGCGAGCCCAAGGTCATCCCCAACCAGGAGGGCGACCGCACCACCCCTTCCATTGTGGCCTTCACCAAGACCGGCGAGCGGCTGGTCGGCCAGACGGCTAAGAGACAGGCGGTGACCAACCCGCAGAACACGATCTATTCGATCAAGCGCTTCATGGGACGCCGTGCCGATGAAGTCAACGACGAAATGAAAATGGTGCCTTACAAGGTCAAGCAGCAGGGCGACCACGTGGTTGTTGAGGCGCAGGGCAAGGACTACACCCCGCCGGAGATTTCGGCGATGATCCTGCAGAAGCTGAAGCAGGCGGCGGAGAGCTATCTCGGCACGACCGTGAGCGAGGCAGTCATCACTGTGCCCGCATACTTCAATGACGCCCAGCGCCAGGCGACCAAGGATGCCGGTCGGATTGCCGGTCTGGACGTCAAGCGCATCGTCAACGAGCCCACGGCAGCAGCGCTTGCCTACGGTCTTGATAAGAAGAAAGACGAAACGATCGCGGTCTATGACTTCGGCGGTGGCACTTTCGATATCTCGATCCTCGAGGTTGGCGAAGGCGTCATCGAGGTCAAGTCCACCAATGGCGACACGCATCTGGGCGGCGACAACATCGACCAGCGCATCGTCGAGTGGCTGATCGACGAGTTCAAGAAGGAAGAGGGTCTGGATCTCCGCGCTAAGGGCAACGAGATGGCCCTGCAGCGTCTGAAACAGGCCGCCGAGGCGGCAAAGATCGAGCTCTCTACGGCCATGGAGACAGAGATCAATCTGCCCTTCATCACCGCGGATGCATCGGGACCGAAGCACCTGGTCCGCAAGCTGACGCGTGCGAAGCTCGAGCAGCTCGTCGACGATCTGTTGCAGCGCTCACTTGAGCCATGCCGCAAGGCGCTGGCCGATGCAGGTGTGAAGGCGGATCAGATCCAGGAAGTGGTTCTTGTTGGCGGACAAACCCGCATGCCCAAGATCCAGGAGCTGGTGAAGCAGCTCTTCGGCAAGGAACCTCATCGCGGTGTGAACCCCGATGAAGTTGTCGCGATTGGCGCGGCTGTACAGGCGGGCGTGCTGGCTGGCGAAGTTAAGGACCTGCTGCTGCTCGACGTGACGCCGCTGACTCTGTCCATCGAAACGGCTGGTGGCGTTGCGACGCCGATGATCGCGCGCAACACTACCATCCCGACCAAGAAGACCGAGACTTTCTCGACCTTCGCGGATAACCAGAGCGAGGTTGAAGTCCACGTTCTGCAGGGCGAGCGTTCGATGGCGGCGGACAACCGCACGCTGGGCAAGTTCAAACTGGGCGGCATCGTGCCTGCTCCGCGTGGCGTGCCGCAGATCGAGGTCACCTTCGACATCGATGCGAACGGCATTCTGAACGTGCTCGCGAAGGACCGCGGCACCGGCAAGGACCAGAAGATCACCATCACGTCCTCTTCGGGTCTGAGCAAGGACGAGGTGGAGCGCATGGCGCGCGATGCTGAGTCCCACGCAAGCGAGGATAAGGAGAAGCGCGATCAAATCGAAGCCCGCAACGGTCTCGACAACATGGTCTACAACATCGAAAAGATGTTGAAGGAGAGCGGCGACAAGGTTTCCGGCTCGGAAAAGAGCGATGTTGAATCTGCTCTGGCCGACGCCAAGAAGACCCTGGAAGGAACGCCGAGCGCAAGCGAGCTGAATGCGGCGCGGGAGAAACTGACCGCTGCCTCGCACAAGCTGGCAGAGGCCATGTACAAGGCCACTGCCAACGCCGCTCCGACCGATGGCGCGCAGGGCGCTGCCGGAACCACGGCAGAGGAACCCAAGAAGGACGAAGGCGTCATCGACGCCGAGTACGTGGACGTCGACGAGAAGAAGTAAGAGACGGACGGAAGTAACGCGTCGGCAGATGACCACGACGGCATCTGCCGGGGCGAAGGTAAGGGGCGCCCGCAGCGATTGTGGGCGCCCCTTCCGATATCCGGCCGATAAATGAATCAGAGAAATCAGTACAGCAGGGGAGCAGTATGCAGCAGAAGAATGGACATACAAAAGGCGGCACACCGGGCACGGCGAGGTTTGCCGAGGGGGATCAGACGATGACAAATACCATGTGGCGCTGCGTTCAATGGCGCGCCGGTCAGATTCTTAGTAAGGTGCTTTTCAATTCAAGGTCGGAAGCGGAGAAGTTCTGCGCCCAGATGCACCGCGCGGAACCTGACATCTTCTGGCGCATGGAGCCGGTCGAAGCCAGACTGGTCTGGAATTAAGCGCCTCAAAGTGAGCAAGCCCCATCCCGGCGAACCCGGGATGGGGTTGTTTTCAGCGGTATCCTGATCAACACATAAACAATGCCATCCACACAAAACAAGGACTACTACGGCTTACTCGGAGTGAAGAAGACGGCCTCTGCGGACGAGATCCGCAAGGCTTTCCGCAAACTTGCGCGCAAATACCACCCCGATGTGAACCCAGGCGATAAAAAAGCTGAGGAAAAGTTCAAAGAGATTTCCGAAGCCAACGACATCCTGAGCGACGAGAAGAAGCGCAAGATCTACGATCAGCTCGGTTTCTATTCCGATCAGATCGATCCCGCGCAGGCTGAGGCGGCCGCGCGTAGCGGCTATGGTCGCCCACGCTCGAGCGGCGGCGCCGGTCCGCAAGGTGGTGTGCCCTTCGATTTTGAGGGCTTCGATTTTTCGAATTTCGAAGCCGCCTCAGCCGGACAACGCCAGGCCGAATCGAATGCGGCAGGCGGAGGGTGGGGCGGCTTCCGCGACATCTTCTCGGGTATCTTCAATCAGCAGACGGGTGGCAGGCAGGCGCAACAGGGTCCTCAACCCGGCACGGATCTCGAATACACCGTCAACGTGGACTTCTGGACCGCAGTTCGCGGTGGCACCGCGCGGCTGCAAATTCTTCGGCAGGAGACCTGTCCTACCTGCCACGGCAAAGCCTCCTCCGGCGTTCCTATCCAGTGTCCAGAGTGCCATGGCACCGGCCACGTAACCCAGATGGGCGGCCGCATGAAGTTCAACATCCAGTGCCCGCGTTGCGGGGGCTCGGGCCGCATCCAGGAGAGCTGCCCGACCTGCCACGGAGAGGGCACCGTACAGCGCGCCGAGACTATCGAGTTCCGTATCAAAGCCGGAACCCGCGATGGTCAACGGATTCGCCTGCCTGGCAAGGGGAACGCGGGCACCAATGGTGGACCTGCTGGCGACCTCTATCTCATTATTCGCTCCGGGCCGCACCCCATCTTTCACCGTGTGGCGGACAACATCGAGATCAGCGTGCCGGTCCGCGTGGACGAAGCGGCTCTGGGAGCAAAGATCGAGGTGCCGACCATCGATGGACGGGCCCAATTGCGTATCCCGCCCGGCACCCAAAGCGGGCAGAAGCTGCGCCTGAGGGAAAAGGGTGTCGCTTCGGCCGCGAAAGAGGGACATCGCGGTGATCAGATCGTTACGGTCGAGATTACCGTTCCTCAATTACGCGACGAGCGCTCGAAGGAGATCCTCCGAGAATTCGCTCACCTGAATCCGGAAGATCCGCGAGCGGCGCTCTGGGCCAAGGTCTAAATTGAGCGAGCGATCAGAAATCGCTGCAAAGAAAACAGGCCAGGGAGCAATCCCCGGCCTGTTTCCCATTTTGAAAACCCCTATTGCATGCCGCCAACTGCTGCAATGGTGGTAGTTAGAGGCTCACGCTCCAGCGTTTCCAGCCTCGACCCGTTCCAGATCATGTAGTACTTACCGCAGCTGCCGGCAGAGTTGCCATGGCAGCCTTGCATCACCAGGAGGCGGCTGTCCGGCCGGTATTGGAAGCCAATGTTCTCGTCCGCGCCGGTCTTGGGAGCCGTCAGATTGTAGCCCGGCTCATAGACACGGCCATTCAATTCATCCACGATGAAGAAGGTGGTACAGCCTTCGCCGCATCCCCACTGGAGCAGCGCGTAGTGGCCCCCGAAGTTGCTGCCCAGGTTCGACCCTTCGCGCAGACGTGTGCGGAAATAGGCCTTGGCAGGGCTATTGATGATGGGCTCGGATTTCAATCCCGCGGGGACCTTGACCGCCGGGTAGTCTGTCGGCGCTGGCGCCCAGCCTTGCTGAGCCTGAACTGGCTGGGTAAGAATTGATGCCGTGGCGAAGGCGAATGCGGTGAGGGCGAACCGAAAGCTCTTCATGACTGGAGTTTGCCCGGAAGCGTCGGCAATCACCAGCAAGTAATCACACTTTTCTGTTACTAAAGAATGGAAAATGGCCCCAAAACTACACACTCCTCCCGATTTGCAACTTTTGGTAAATACGGCCATGCCGTGGGCTGAGGCCCAGCTTCGGACGAAGGGCCAAATTCCCGCCGCGGCGGCTTGGCTCTCGAGGGGAGATCCAGAGCCCAAATTCCGTACCGCAGAATCGGCAGCGGAGATCTCCGGTCAATCGGTGGCGCAGCAAGAGGCCACGCTGACTGCCGAGTTGCAGGGGTCTTGGCAGCGAGGCGAAATTGCAGCAATCTTGTTGGCCGCGCCTGTGTTGTACGGCCGCAGCGGCTCCGGAGAGCGCTCACCCGCCGTGCGCCTTCACGTCGAAGCTCCGGACGGGTATTGTGCCGACATACTCATGCCATACCGGATACGCACCGGATGGCACCGGAACGGCAGCACCCGGAACCGCGTACACTTCACCCATCCGGTCGCGCAGGAGAGCGATTCGCGCTTCAGCGAGTCGCCCGCGCCACGGTAGAACGACGATGCCGACAAAACGTAGATCCAAGGGCGCTTACATGATCTCCGCGGTGGCGGAGATGTACGAGATTCACCCGCAGACCCTCCGCCTGTACGAGCGGGAAGGGCTGCTGAAGCCCTCGCGTACCGAGGGCAATACCCGTCTGTACACCGATGAGGACCTGGAGCGGCTCGAGTTCATTCTGAATCTGGCTCGCGACCTCGGGGTCAACATCTCCGGCATCGCGATCATCCTGCAGATGCGGGAGCGCATGGAGGAGATGAACCGCCAGATGCAGAGCTTTGTCGACTACGTGCGTACCGAGATGCTCCAGCACATCCAGCAGGGCTTTCCCGGAGCCAACGAGGCGGCGATCGTGCCCCTGCGCAAACCGGTCATCGATCCGGTTCCCGGCAGGGAGCGCAAACGTTAGGTGCGCAAAGAGTTAGTCGTAGTCCCTGGACGTGCGCGGCCGTAATCGGCGTGGCAGACCTTCCACTGCTGGAGTAGTCTAATTAGCAGCTATTTTCAGCAATCAGGTGAACTGTATTATCCCGATGCTTCATCTCCTGCTCGCGCTGGGCATCTTTGGACTGATCACCTCCACCGTTTACAGCCTCATGGTGGTAGCAGGAGCCCTTCACTTTCGCCGGCAGCGGATTGCCGCCGAGCCGTCGTTCACTCCCCCAGTCAGTCTGCTCAAACCGCTGCACGGAACTGAGCCCAATCTCGCCGAGCATCTTGAAGGGTTTTTTCAGCAAGACTATCCCGCCTACGAAATCCTCTTCTGTGCGCGCACGCTGAACGACGCCGGTCTCCAGATCGCGCGCGAGGTCGCGGCGCGGTACCCGGCCATCCCATCGCGTTTTGTCGTCAGCGGCGAGCCGCCGTTCGCAAACGCCAAGGTCGCCTCGCTTGATCGCATGGCGTCTGCGGCACAGTACTCGATTCTCGTCATCAGTGACAGCGATGTGCGCGTCACCCCGCAATATCTGCGGGCTGTCGTAGCGCCGTTTGCACAGAATGAAGTCGGCCTGGTCACCTGCCCGTATCGCGGCGTTCCCAGCCCTGCGCCTGCCGTTGGCAACCGCCGCGCCGCCGCGCTGTGGGCGCAACTGGAAGGCGCCGGCATGTCGATCGAGATGACCGCCGGTGTGCTCGTCGCTAACATGCTCGAGGGCATGCAATTCGCGCTCGGCCCAACCATGGCGGTGCGCAGCGCATGCGTGCAGGAGATGGGTGGCTTCCGCGTACTCGGCCAATACTGCGCGGATGATTTTCTTCTCGGCAATCTGGTGGCGGCAAAGGGACGTCGCGTCGTCTTTTCGCATCATGCCATCGACCACATCGTGCTCAACACCGGCTTCATCGACTCGATGCGCCACCAGGTTCGCTGGAGCAAGAGCACGCGTTTCTCGCGGCCCAAAGGCCACTTCGGCACTTCGCTCACCTTCAGCATGCCATTCGCATTGCTGGCGTTCGTCGCTGCGCTCTCGTTGCACTCGCCCTGGATCGCTGCGATCTCGCTGGCTTGGGGCATCGTGAACCGGATGCTCTTAGCCGGTGTCGTCGGCGCTGTGGTCGTACAGGAGCGCTTCCTCGCGCGCACGATGCTGCTCTTTCCCCTGCGCGATCTCATGGGCTTCTGCTTCTGGTGCGCCAGCTACGGCAGCAACGCAATCCTGTGGCGCGGCGAAGAGTACACGCTGGAAAAGGGCGGCTACATGCGCAGCGTGCACGTATCGCCTGTGCTGGCCGAAGCCGAACCCGCAGAGCGCAAATCTCCTCTTACCGTCTAAAACGTCCTTCAGAGCGGCCGGTCCGTGTACAGCGTCTTGTCCGCCAGCTCCTGGATCGGGATCAGCCGTTTTCCCAGTACCGCCTCCACCTGATCGCGCCTCTCGCCTTGCGCAAAAAGAAACTTGCGAGTCGCCCGTGCCCCAGATGGACGCAAGCTCCTTGTCGTCGATAAAGACGTGCGGCGCATCAGGCCACATCGAGCCCCACAGCATGGTGGAAGAGCGACCGTGCACCAGCAGCGCCTGGCGACGCGTGTAGAAGAGCACCGACGCTCCATCTGATTGATCGCCATACACAATCAGCGTGGCGCGCGGGGCGGCGGGATCAGAGGCGCTCTCGCTGGCTGGGTAGCCGGCGATGCGATTGATGGTTGCCGCCATTGGCTCAGAGGAAAGCATCGGCGCAAAACGCACGAACGCAATGTGCGCCGCGATAAGGAAGATTGCCAAGGTGAAACCGACCGACAGCGTGGCCTCGAAGTGTCGCTGCTTCCTTCGCAGTTCGAGCGCGAGCAATGGACCCACGAGCAGGACAACGGTGGCGATCGCCGCAGGCAGCCGCAGCGCCGCGAACGATGGCCCGGTCAAGTCGAACAGGTGCGACATCGACAGCGAGTAGTCACCGATCCCGCGATGCGCCAGAAGTGTGCCAATATCCGGCACGAACGGCAGATTGCGGGAGGTCCAGAGTCCGTAAGCCAGTGCGGCCGCTGAGAGCACCCCGACGCCGGCGAACAGAATGTGCGCGCCGACAAGCCAGCCGTCGGTGCCTTCCCTTGCGCCTTCGTCGATTCGCTCTGCACGCAGTTCGAAGGACGCGAGCACCGCACCGGTCAACATCAGGAGCGGCAGATATGCAGGAAAGGTGTAGTACTCCTGGTTGGTCGAAATCGAAAAGAAGACCAACATGAAGCCTGCGTAGAGTGACAGCAGCCAGATGCTGCGGCTGCGAAAGCGGGCAGCATCTCCCTCGGACTGCAGATTACGGACCCACCGCCGGCGAGTGCGCCATGCGCGCCGGACCACCAGCGGCAGATAGAGGCTCCACGGCAGCAGCCACGCGATCTGCCCGATCCAATAAACCCATCCCGGCTGCTTGTTGTAGTCCACCGGATAGCGCCTGCCCAGAAAGCGCAGCACGTGCTCGTTGATGAAATAGAAGTAGAAAAAGCCGTGTACATGGCCGAAGGTCGGGTGATTGCCAATAGGCTGGCCCTGGTCCGGATTGCGCAGCCCGGCGAGGACGTGCCACGGCGCAGCGATCACAAGAAAGAGCAATATTCCGCTGAGCAGTCGCATCTCGCGCCACCGCCGCCATTCCCCGGTCAGTGCCAGCCATGACGCAACCGCCGCGAAAAAGAATACCGGAGCGATCAGTCCCTTGGAGAGCGTCGCAATCGCGAGCGATGCCCAGCTCACGTAGAAGAGCGCAGGTTTGCGATCTTCAAGTCCCATGAGAAAGCAGTACAGCGCCAAACCGATGAAGAACGTGAGCAGCGCCTCCGGTATGTCAATACGCGTAAAGAGAAAGACGCCGACGCCGGTCAGCAACGCAAGCGCCGCATAAAACGCCGCCCGTTCGCCGAATGCGCGCCGTCCCCAGTGCCATGCGAGCATGGCGGTTGCCAGCACACCGAGCGCCATGGGCAGGTGCGCGGAGAAGACGTTATAGCCGAAGATGTGATCGTCGATGGCGGTGAGCCAGTAGGGAAAGGGCGCCTTCTCCAGATATCGGATACCGTTGATCTTCAACGTGACCCAATCGCCGGAGAGTGCCATGTGTTGCGCCGCGTTTGCATGCGCGGCGTCTGCGTCGTCCAGTAACGGTGGCGAAAAGAGCGCGGCGAAATGGACGGCGAACCACACCAGGAGGAGGATGGTCCAGGCGCGGCGTGTGGAGAGGAAGCGGGCAGGTGCAACATCGGTGTGCACCGGAAGTACGATGGGACGAGACATGACGGAATCTGCAGAATATCAGCCGGGACCTACCGACGGGAGCGTGGGTGCTGCGCCCATATTGGCGCATCTTCGTGCCGTTGCAGCGGAGATGCGTGAGAAGCTCGACGCCTGCCGCAAGCACGGCAGTGCGCCAAAGGTAGAAACGGTGCACCATCTGCGTACCGGCACGCGACGTGTGGAGGCGACGCTCGAGACTATGGCGCGTGAGGCTGGTGGCCGTGGCCTGGACCAAGCGACGGAAGAGGCGCGCCAGCGTTGGCTGCGGCAGTTGAAGAAGGTCCGGCGCGCCGCCGGAACTGTGCGTGATCTCGATGTGCACCGCGAACTGCTGGCTGAGAACTTCCTTCCGGCATCCGACACTGCGGCTGATGCCACGGCTGCACAGTTGGCGGAAGCCACCACATCTGCCGCTGCAGGCTCAGGTGCAGTGACGCCGCTTGTCGAGCAGGCAAGGGTACTCGATTCGTGGTTGAAGGATCGCCGCTCCGCCGCCGCAGTGGCGCTATGTAGCACGCTCGGGGATCATGCGAACCGGTTACTGGATGCAGACCAGCAGTTCATGGCTGCGATTACAAAGCGCCGCTCTCTTCTGCGTCGCGCGCATCGGCCGGCAGTTCGCCTGGCGCTCGAGGACTACCTGCGGCTCATGGATGCGATGCCGCTGCTCGATAAGGAAAACTTGCACGACTTCCGCAAAGGCGCAAAGAAGGCGCGCTATGTGGCGGAATCGGATGATAAGGATCCTGCGGCCCAGGCATTGGCAAAAGCGGTCAAGCGTGTGCAGGATGCCATCGGCGAATGGCACGACTGGGTGGTTGTGTCAGAAGAGTCGCATGAAGCGCTTGGAAAAGGTGGCGCATCCCTGCAGGCTGAACTCGAAGCGCGCGCACAGCACGCCTATGAGCACGCTCTGCGCGTAACTACCGCGATCGGGCGCCGCATCGTCGGCGAGTGGCGCGCTCTGCGGCCGGTCCGCACGCGCTCAGCTCGTGCTTCTCGAAAACCAGCGAGTGGAGAGTGAATGCGAAGACCGCAGACGTTTGCTGCGATCGATGTCGGATCAAATTCCTGCCGACTGAAGATCGCGCGTATCGAGAACCATCGCCTTAAAGTACTGCATGAAGATCGCGAGGTCACGCGATTGGGCGCAAGTGTATTTGAGAGCGGGACAATCTCTCCTGATGCAATGGCCAACACACTGCGGGCGCTCAAACGCTTCTACAAGGCAGTACAGCAGGCTGCTGCTGATCGCGTGCGCGCTGTTGCCACTGCGGCGCTCCGCGATGCGCGCAACGCGCAGGCCTTCGTAGCTTGGGTCAAGTCCGAGACGGGTTGGGACCTGGAGATCATCTCCGGACTGGAAGAAGCGCGGCTCATCCATCGCGGCGTCATGCGCGAAACCGGCACGCGGGGGCGCTGCCTGCTGATCGATCTCGGCGGCGGCTCCTGCGAGATCACGTTGTCGGACCACAGGCGCATCGTCGAGACGATGAGCCTGCCGCTGGGTGCGGTGCGGCTGACGGAGGAGTTTCTGCACGAGGTTGATCGGCCGGCACCGGAAGATATTGCCCGGATGAAGAGATTCATCCGCCGCGAGCTGCATCGTGCTGGCAAGCGCTTTGCAGGGTTGTCGCGCGTGCCGGTCATTGCTACTTCCGGCACCGCTGCGGCCTTGGTGCAGGCCAGCAGCATCGGGGCGAAATCCGGTGGGCGGCCGGCCAAACGCTCGAAAAATCCTCCTGGCACTGCGGAAACCCGCGCACTGCGTCGTCTTGCTACAAAGCTTCCGAAGATGAGCAACCTGGAGCGCAGCAAGCTCCCCGGTGTAGGCCCCCGCCGTGCGGAGATCATCGTGGCCGGCGCCGAAGTCTATGCCGAGCTGATGGAGCACCTGGAACTCCCAGGCTTTCGCTACTCCGATCTCGGGCTGCGCGATGGCGTTCTCGCCCAGATGCTGGCTGAGCAGGACACTCGCACCAGCGCACATCAGCAGTTCGAGCAAGATCGCTGGGAGAGTGTGCTCGCCACCTGCAAGCGCTATGGCGTGGACCCGCGGCGCGCGGAGCCGGTGCGCGCACACGCGGCACAGCTCTTCCGCGACCTGCAATCGATGCACGGATTGCCCGCGGATTACCGGCAGTGGCTCGAGGCTGCGGCCATGATGCGCGATGTCGGCAAGTACATCAACTATCAGGGCCATCATCGCCACACGCAGTATGTGATTGCCGGCTCCGAGCTTTACGGCTTTACACCGCAGCAGCGCGCCATCGTCTCCGGCATTGCGCGATATCTAGGCAAATCGCGGCCGGCGCCACAGGACCGCGCCTTCCGCTACATCGCTGCTGCGGACCACGAGTATGTGAAGCGTGCGATCGTGCTACTGCGTCTCGCCGTGGCACTCAATCAGGATCGAGCCAGCGATGTGCTGCGCGTGACCGTACGCGCCTATCCGAAGCGGGTAGTGCTGGCCATCCAGCCGGGCCGCACAGGTGCGGAACTGGAGCTGTGGTCGCTGCGCAAGGAAGCCGACTACTTCCGGGAGGTCTTTCGCCGCGAGCTCTTCGCCACGCTGGCCTGAAACTGGCGCAGTGCGCGGGTATCGACGAGCCCCAGCAACTGAGCGGGACGCCGGCTCACATCAACACGTGCCAAGGCTCCTTTGCGCAGTCGCAAGTTAGCCCGTCCGCCGCGCCCGGCGATTAGCGCGCCCGCGAATTGCGAAAGATTTGGATTATGGCCCACCACCAGGACGGTCTCCTGGCCGGCATGTTTCACCAGCATGGCCTCGAAGTCGGCGAATTTTCCTGTCGGTTCCAGGCTCGCATCGGCAGCGATCTTTTGCTCAAAGCCGATCTCGGTTGCCACCAGCGAGGCCGTCTGCAACGAACGCTTCAGTGGACTGGAGACGATCGCATCAAAAGTTATGCCGATCGCATTCAAGTACGCTCCAATCAGCAGGCATTGCTGTTTGCCCTCTTTGTCGAGCCCACGTTTACGGTCGAGCAGAGGGTTCTGCCGGCGGGAACCGGCACTGGCATGACGAAGAATATAAAGGATCATAGAAGAGGTCTGTAACCTGATTGTAACAATCCAGTTAGGCTTGGTATCAAGGGCCGCGGGCCAGTTCGTCCGCTTTGGCGGTTCTTGGGAGGCGCGCAGTTCATGGATAGAATGACGCGGATGAGCGCCGCACAACGTGCCTCAGTAATTGTCGCGATCCTCGTCGCCCTGCTCCTCGGCTGCGTCGTGGGTCGATTCGCGTTGCGAAGAGCGGTGTCGTCCGAGACTGCAAATTCATCGGGAAGCGGTACTTCGATCACGTCCGCCTCCCGGGCTCCTTCGGGCGATGACCTCGCGCCGACGCTCGTATACGCTCACAACATCATGCTCCGGAAGGGGCCAGACTTCCGCATTTACATCGTCTGGATCGCCGGCCAGATGGTCCGAACCAAGCAGAACGTGAACCCATCCTTTGATGAGCCGGACTCCTTCCTCCTGCAGATCCAAAAGGGCGTCATTCACGCCAACATCGGTGACATCTCCAAGTACCTCAATTCCACCGCAGCGCAGGATACTCCGCTCAAAAACATCGACATCCAGCCTGCGGGTGAGCAAGTCAAGATTCGCGGGACTGTGAAGAAAGTTGTACCGCTGCCCATCGAGATCCTCGGTTCGCTAGCAGCGACGCCCGACGGCCTGGTGCGACTGCGGGTGCAGCATATCTCGGTGCTCAAAATGCCGGTGAAGGGATTGCTGGGCGCCTTCGACGTCAAGCTTTCCGATCTTGTGCATTCCACCAACGTGGCCGGCGTCACGATTTCGGGCAACGACATCATCTTCGATACGGAGAAGCTGCTGCCGCCGCCGCACATTCGGGGGCAATTGACGACTGTCCAGGTGAAGGTTCCCGACATCGAAGTCATCTACGGCAACGCGCCCAATGATCCGACCCAGCTGGCCCAGTGGCATAACTTCCTTCGCTTCCGAAACGGCGCACTCAACTTCGGCAAGCTCACCATGCACCACGCCGACCTCACGATGATCGACGCAGCCGACGAGCCATGGTTCGATCTCGACCTGGTGAACTATCAAAACCAGTTGGTCAGCGGTACCACGCGGATGACAGCACAAGCGGGGCTAGAGATCTACATGCCGAGCCTGAAGAACCAGACGGCTAAGAAGGCGGGTCAGAGCGTAACGCTGCAATGGCTCAAGAACCGGAATGCATCGCTGCCGGCCGATGTGGCGCAGAAGGCAAAGAGCCAGTAGGTATTAGTTCACCGGCCTTGGCTTTGGCTCTGGATCAAGCGGGTCGGGATCGGGGTCAGGTTCGGGAAATCCCGGTCCATCCGGCTCGGGATCGGGTGGCGGATACGGATCGGGCAGGACATCCGGCGGAGTTCCGGGGAAGCCACCCAGTCGCCATGCTGAGGAACCGGGTTTGGAATTGGGCGCGATCATATCTGTGGGATGGCGGTGGGCCGGTGATCGTGTTGCTTCGTAATTCAGTGATCGCTCTCACTGGAGAGCGCCCGGCGCCAGCGCTCGCTAACGAGTAAGCCCAGCAGCAAAGTACGCCGGTCTTCGAGCCTCCAGCCAGCCTCGCGCATAACTCGCGCGTGATCCGGCAGACGACGTGTCCTAAGCCCGGTCAGCAGCCCGAACGCAAGATAGAGGCCGCTGACAATCAGCCGTCCGACCTGCCGGACTATAGGCTTGGGGGGAATGGCAAAGTCGGACACCACCCACATTGCGCCTGCTTTTGCTGCGGCATTCACTCGTGCCAGCAGTGTGGCCAATTCTTCTTCGTTGAAGCAGTCGAGGAAGAAATGGCTCACGATCAGGTCGAAAGGCGCTTCAGGAACTGCTGCAACCTCTAGCGCGAGCGCATCCGCCTCCACCAGGCGCACCTCAGCATTCCGGGGCAGCCGCGTCGCGGCGCGACGAAGCATCTCTTCGCTGGCGTCGATTGCGGCGACCTGAATCTGAGGAACGCGCCGAACCAACTCCGCAAGAAAACGGCCATCACCATCTCCGTACACTAGAGCTCGCCGACAGCCCGACATCTCCCGCAGGCGTAAGCTTCGGCATTGCTGCAGATAAGAGCCGAAGCTCAAGTACTCCATCCAGCGATAGACGCGCGCCAGGCGGCCGAATCGTGCTGGCGCGCTCATCGCGTCAGCCGGGCAGCGAGTGGTAAAAGCAGAGGCGTCAGCAGGGCAAGATCGGCGGCGATGCGTCGCCCTGCTGCCGTGAGCCGAGACCGATCAAGCACTAGAAAGAACACGCCGCTCAAGATGACAGCGATGGCGAGCCAGCACGCCGACCGATTCATCAGCTCGAAGAGCGCGCCGCAACCGGCGGCAATCGTCAGCATGGCGAGCCACAGGATACGGCGGCCGCCGTGGTGCTGCTCCCAATCCTCAATGGCAACACAATTCAACCAGCAGAGTGCGGCAAACAGCGGACAGAGAAGCAGCAGCGGATGATGCCGCGGCATCCCCATCGCCCGCCGCCGCGCCTCATCCCAGGCGGGAAGCGCCGAGGCAGCCGCAAAGAGGAGCGCGACTACAAACTCCTTTGGGAAATAGCGCGCGAAATAGCGGAACGATCGGCCTGACGCCCGCGCGGGAACGTGTACAAGCGCCAGATAAAGCAGCGACAGCGCGCCGAGAACGCAATAGGACGCAATCAGAGTTCGCGGCATGCGCGAGATAAGAAATGCCAGGGCCAGCGCTACCGGCGCAGCGACTCCCAGAAACCAGCGCCGGTGACGCTCATGGAAGCGGTGCCGCTCCTGCAGCGAAGCTGCGGATGAGAGCCGCGCATCCAACAGCCGATCCGCCACGTAAAACAACCAGGTTCCCATTGCTAGCGCGAGAGGAAGCCACGGCGCGAGCCATAATCGTGCCGCGCGCCCAAAGGCCCAGCACCACAGCGCGGCGACCGTGGGTGCATCCAGGCTCAGAAGATGCCAATAGCGCAGCAGGGTATGGAGAAGACGCAGCAAACTTCAGTGTAGCGGTCCACGCAGCGGTCTGGCAGCGGTCTGGCCGATCGCAGTGATGCCGCGCTACTACTCTTCCGTGTCTGCCGCGACGTGGTGTTTCGCAGAAGCGGCGATCTTCTCAGCAATCGCTGGCGGCACGAAATCGTAGTGGTCCATCTCCATACGGAAGCTGCCGCGGCCCTGCGTCATCGAGGTGAGCGTCATCCCGTAGCTGAGCATTTCGGCCAGCGGCACCAGCGCGCGCACAACCGTTCCGGCGCCGGCGGTTTCCATGCCTTGCACGCGGCCCCGCCGACTGTTCAGATCGCCCATGATGGTACCCGCGCATTCATCGGGAGCTTCAATTTCGACGTGCATCACCGGCTCCAGCAACGCCGGCTTTGCCTGTTCCATGCAGGCACGGAAGGCCGCTCTTCCCGCCATCTTGAAGGACAGTTCATTCGAGTCCACGTCGTGATAGCTGCCATCGAAAACGGTCACGCGGAAGTCGACCACGGGATAGCCAGCCAGGTAGCCGCGGGCTGCGGACTCCTGCACACCTTTTTCGACGGCAGGCACGAACTGCCTGGGGATCGCGCCGCCAAAGATGTCGTCGACAAACTCGAAGCCGCTGCCCCGAGGAAGCGGCTCGATGCGCAACTTGCAGTCGCCAAATTGACCGTGTCCGCCAGTTTGTTTCTTGTGCCGCCCGTGTCCGCTGGCCTGAGCGCGAATCGTCTCCCGGTACGGGATCTTCGGAGCCTTGAGCGTCACTTCCGTGTGGTAGCGGCGTCGCAGTCTGGACACGACAGTCTCGATGTGGAGCTGTCCCGCGCCCGCGACGAGAAATTCGTTGGTCTGCGGATCGCGATAGAAGCGAAGCAGAAGGTCCTCTTCCATCAGTTTGTGCAGCGCAGGAGCTAACTTGTCTTCATCCGCGCGAGTCTTTGGTTCGATCGCGTACGTCATTGCCGGCTCGGGAACAGGCACGGGATCGATGAGAACCTGGTGGCCCTTGGCGCCCAGCGTGTCGCCTGTCTGCGTGATGCGCAGCTTTGCCACTGCGCCCAGATCGCCTGCATGCAGCTCGTTGACCTCGATGAGCTGCCGCCCCTGCACCACGGAAAGATGAGCCAGCCTCTCCGTCTCTCCGCGAGCGTAGTTTTCGACGGACGCATCGTTTTTGATCGAACCGCTGATCACCTTAAAAAAGGAGATCCTTCCCGCGAAGGGATCGACCATTGTCTTGTAGACATAGAGCGTGGTCGGGTCCGTATCCTCGAGCTTCCTGGTGATCGTCTCGGCCGAACCATTCGCTCCGGCGCCATTGCCGGAGTGGCGCCCATCGCGCATCGGGAGCGCCGGACGTTCCTGCGGCGACGGCGCGTAGACCTTCAGGAAATCGAGCAGGTGATCGGTGCCCACATTCCGAAGCCCGCTTACGTAGAGAACTGGGAAGATCCGGTCTTCCCGTATGGCTTCGTGAAGCGCGCTGATCAGGTGGTCTTTGGGAATCGTGCCGACCGCGAAGAACTCCTCCATCAGCTCGTCCTTGCCTTCAGCGACAAGCTCGATCAGTGCCTCGTGCGCGGCCTTGGCATCATTTTCCAGCATATGCGGGATCGCGCCAGGTGTGCCGCGTCCGTCGCCATCCGGCGTATAGAAGAACGCCTCCATGGTGACCAGGTCGACCACTCCGTGGAAGCCATGCTGGTCGACGATCGGCAGTTGCACCGGAACCACCTGCCTGCCCCATCGCTCGCGCATCCTTTCCAGCATCTCCATCCTGCCGGTGCGGGAATCGGCCTTCGGATGATCGACCTGATTGATCACGATCACACGCGGCAGGTTCACCTCCGCGGCAAAGTTCCATACCTTGTCTGTCACGGATTCAATACCGCTCTGCGCGTTGATCACGATGACGGCGGTCTCCGCCGGCAGCATCGCGGCGCGTCCTTCGTGAACAAACATGTGGAAGCCCGGCGTATCGACCAGGCTGACCTTCGTGCCGCTCCATTCGGCGAACGCGACCGCGTTGGACATGGTCATGCCGCGGGCAATCTCCTCTTCGTCGTATGCGGTGACGGCGGCGCCGTTATCGCCGCGTGAGGACGCCGCGGGCATTTTGGCTGTCTTCAGAATTGCGGAGATCAGACTGGTCTTTCCACAATGTGCATGTCCAACCAGCGCGACATTCCGAAGTTCACTTCCAGCGTAGGTCCTCATCCGGCTTTCCTCCTGCCACTGGGGCGGGCGTCTCTCGCAACCGGCGCCGCACCCGGATTCTCCCGCCGGGGAATGCGGAAGAGCTTTTCAAAATCGCCATTCTAGACCCGAAACCCTGTGCTTTCCCAACCGGCCGTATTAGGCGCCTCTGTCCCATGGCAGATTTGGTGCAACTTGGCCCAGGCGGAGCGGAACGGCAGCTCGCGGACATCGCTGTTTTGCGACCGTTACATCTTTTGTGGTAGCGGAGAAGTGGCTTGATCTGGGTCTTAATGAAGCAGGAGCGGCCAGCAAAATGATTTCGAAGACCGGCACCTGTATCTTCGCGTTCGCTTGCCTCCTTGGAGTGGCCTGCCGCACTCATGCGCAATCGGCAGAAGCCCGCGAGTTGATGCAAGCGACGAACCAAGATCGTGCGCAGCATGGCCTTGAACCGCTGCGCTGGGATCCTGCGCTGGCCCGCGCCGCGCAGGCACATGCCTCCCAGATGGTGCGTCATGGCGAGCTTTCCCATCAATACGCGGGCGAGCCCGCATTGGTGGAGCGCGCCGGACAAAACGGTGCTCACTTCTCCACCGTTGCCGAAAACATCGCGGTCGCAGCGAACCCGCAGGCCGTGGAAACGGAATGGATGCACTCTCCACCCCATCGGCACAACATCCTGGACCCGCGCCTGACAACCGTCGGCATCGGGCTGGTGCGGCAGGGCGGCAATCTCTGGGCAGTGGAGGACTTTTCCGCCGCGGTCGTCCAGATGGGCTCTACGCAGATCGAGCGCAAAGTCGAACAACTTATTGCGGAGCGCGGCATCCGTCTCGTCTCCACCTCCCATGCCGCAGAGCAGACCTGCGCCATGGAGCACGGGTCGGTTGGACCGCGACCGAATTTCATCATGCGATGGGAAGGCTCCGACCTGAACCGTTTGCCCGATGTGCTGGAAGAGAAAATCAGCACCGGCCGCTATCGCGCCGCACAAGTGGGCGCCTGCCAGACCAATAACCAGGGCGGGGGATTCACCACATACCGCCTGGCTGTGATGCTCTTTTAGAGCGCAACCATCCGTTCACGAATTGAAGAAGGGAACCCATGCTCAAACACACTTTGACTCTCGGACTTGTTGCAGCAATGTCCGCAGCGCCGGCCTGGTCGCAGATCTCGGTCTACATCGGTATTGCACCTCCTCCGATTCGGATCGAGACGCCACCTCCGCCGCCGGAACCCTCGTTTATATGGGTGACTGGATTCTGGGCGCCTCAGGGAGCCCACTATCGCTGGGTGCCCGGTCACTACAGGCGTCCGCCATATGAAGGCGCAAGCTGGATCGTTCCCCGCTACGAACATGGTCCCCAGGGCTGGCACTATCGAGAAGGCTATTGGGGTAGACCAGAGCATGCTCGCGGCCACGCTTATGGTCACGACCATGCTTGGAAGGACGACCGCGACCATGGTTATGGGGACGACGATCACGATCACCACGGAAATGGCCACCATCACGGTGACTAATCCGAAGAGCTAATTTTGAAGATCAATGGATGGCCCTTCGTTCGCGCCGAAGTGCGCATATTCATCGGAACGAAACATCATGAGCGCAGACGGGCAGACCGGGTTTGCGCTGCGCTCGTCTTCCATTCAGACTTGAGGGAATCGGTGGCCGGGCAGCAAACGGCTCCGTCTCGTCTGTTCGGAGGGCTCTCGCAACGTGCTGCGGCTATTCGGAATTCTTTCCGCCTTCATTCTTTTGTCCGCCTTCATTTCCCCGGCTGCCTGCGGTCAGGATCTTGACCTGCACGGCACCATCGCCTCTGATCAGACAGACAGTTACGTTCTCGTGCCGTTCCAAGTGCCCTCGGGCATCAAGCGGATGGACGTCTCGTTTACCTACTCCGGTAAGGAAGAGCACACCACGCTCGATCTCGGTCTGCTCGATCCAGAACGTTTTCGCGGCTGGAGCGGCGGCAACAAGCACGCATTCAGCGTCGGCATCGCGGACGCAACGCCGTCTTACCTGCCCGGGCCGCTGCCTCCCGGCACCTGGAAGCTGCTCATCGGCGTCGCTTATCTGGGCGAAGGCCACACCTCCAATTACCAGGCGCATGTGCATTTCGTTAAGACAACGGACGTCGATACCACGGGCTTCACCAGCTCGCCGATTGCAATCGGCGAGCGCTGGTATCGCGGCGACCTGCACATGCACACCGCGCACAGCGATGGCTCCTGCACCAGCCAATCGGGAAAGATGGTTCCATGTCCTGTCTTCGTCACCGTTGAGGATGCAGTGAAGCAAAAGCTGGACTTTATCGCCATCACTGACCACAACACGATTTCGCATTACGATGCTGAGCGCGAGCTGCAGCCTTACTTCGATCAGATCCTGCTGATCCCCGGCCGCGAGATCACGACCTACTCCGGACATGCGAACATCTTCGGTCCCACTGACTTCGTCGACTTCCGCGCCGAGGCCAAAGGTGCACCGTCCATCAATACAGTCTTTCGTGCCGCTCAGGCCGCAGGCGCGGTAGTCTCGGTCAATCATCCCGGCGACCCCACCGGCGCAAGCTGTATTGGTTGCGGCTGGTCTGTCACAGACACGGATTGGAATCTCGTCAACGGCATCGAAGCCGTCAACGGCAATGACCCGAAGCACTACGAGGCCGATATTCGATTCTGGGATCAGCAGCTCGCGAAGGGCTATCGTCTGATCGCCATCGGCGGCAGCGACACCCACCGTCCCGAACGCGGCACCATCGGTCATCCGACGACGGTGGTCCATGCGCAGGAACTCTCGACAAGCGGCATCCTCAGTGCCATTCGCAATGGGCACGTCTGCATCGACCTGACCGCCTCGCACGACAAGGTAATTGACTTGGAGGCAACAAACGGCGAGGCCCATGCCGCAATGGGCGAGGAGCTAACCGTGGCTCGCAACCGCCGCCTCTCCGTCACGGCACATATCGCGGGCGCCTCCGGGTCCACGCTGCGCTGGCTGCTCGATGGCAAAGAGCTCGTGACGCTGCCGCCCGCGAGTCTATCCGGCGATTCGGCAGACCAGACGGCCACCTGGATCAGTGACGGCCAGCGCCATTGGCTACGCGCAGAGGTTCGAAACGCCGGCGGAACGCTTCAATTGCTCAGCAACCCAGTTTTCCTCAACTGGCCCGCAAAGTCTTAGAACAGCCGTGTAGCCCTGAAGAGAGAGCGGATGGGGCAGACAAATCTCTGTCTGGCCAAGCGCTCTTGCAAGCCAAACTCGGGTTAAGTATAAGAAACATCGCAGGTGGGGCGGCGTTATTTGACCTAGGCGGCATCGAAGGTTGGGAGAGTAAGCCAGCCATCCCGCACATTATTCGGAGCTTAGATTTGGAGCACGGCCTCAAGACCCCTTCCGACAACGTTTCTCAAAGTGCCCCGGGATTGTTTGACCCTCGCTCTCACCTCGCAGCCATTGTCGATTTCTCACATGATCCCATCATCAGCAAGGACCTGAATGGCGTCGTCATCAGTTGGAACGAAGCGGCGACCCGTCTGTTTGGTTATCAGCCAAATGAGATGATCGGGCGATCGATCCTTCAGATCATCCCGCCCGAGCTGCACCAGGAAGAGGATGACATCGTACGCAGGCTAAAGGCTGGCGAACGAATCGAGCATTACGAGACCATCCGTTTAGGCAAAACTGGAGAACGGATATCTGTCTCGGTTACCATTTCTCCCATCAAAGACGCGAATGGGAACGTGATCGGCGCTTCCAAGATTGCTCGCGACCTCAGAGGAGGCAAGAGAAACGAGGAAAGCCGTTTCCGCCTCGCAGCCATTGTCGATTCCGCAGACGATGCAATCGTCAGTAAAGACTTGAACGGTATCGTTAAAAGCTGGAACGAAGGGGCCCGCCGCATGTTTGGATATACCTCAGAGGAGATGGTCGGACAGCCCATCCTGCGGCTGATTCCTGAAGATCTCTACCACGAAGAAGAGCAAATACTACGCACGTTACGAGCTGGGGATCGCGTTGATCATTATGAAACGACGCGAAGAAGAAAGAATGGTGAGTTGATCGAGGTGTCCGTAACCATTTCACCCATCAGGGATGAGAGCGGACAGGTTATCGGAGCCTCCAAGATCGCCCGTGATATCTCCGATCGAAAGCGGATTGAGCGTCTGCTGATCCAGTCTGAAAAATTTGCTGCCACAGGTCGCATGGCTGCGGCCATCGCACATGAGATCAATAATCCTCTGGAATCGGTCATAAATCTGATCTATCTGGCGCGCCAAAACATCGACGCGACTGCGAAGGCGTTGAATTTTCTGCTCACTGCTGAGCAGGAAGTGGAACGCGTCTCCCATCTTGCCCGCCAGACGCTGGGATACTACCGCGATACAGGTTCGGCAAGCGAAACGTATCTTCATGACCTGATCGAGAATGTGCTGACTGTCTATCATGCGAAGGTCGTTTCCGTAGGTATCTCGGTAGACACACGATTCAACGATCTGCAGAAAATCATGGTGAGCAGGGGAGAGATGCTGCAGGTCTTCTCCAACATCATCGCGAATGCTATCGATGCTATGCCCAACGGCGGGACGTTGAATATCTCGGCCCGAAAGCTGATCAATACTAACGGTGACGGAATTCAGATCGTCGTTCGGGACTCCGGCATCGGAATCAAGCAGGAACACCTGGAGAGAGTGTTCGAGCCTTTTTTCACCACCAAGGGCGATCGTGGTACCGGAATCGGGCTCTGGGTAGCCAAACAGCTGGTCGAAAGGCGTGGGGGGCACATCTCCATCGCGAGTAGTGCTGAAGAAGGCAAAAGCGGTACAAGCATCACCATCTTTATTCCTCTTGCTGTACCCACGTCTCGTCTGGATCCCGGTCCAGAAGCCGAGCAGCTTTCCAAGGGGATTGCTCATGATTGAAAGTGTTTTTTATTTTGCGGACGAGTTCGTCCTGCGCACCGGCACGGGCCGCGAACCAAAGCAAGCTTCGCCCGAGCCTCATCGGAGGCGTTTCAAAGTTCTGGTGGTTGACGATCAGAGGCTCATCGTTGACACCATCGCGGAAATTTTGGAGAGCGCCGGCTTCGAAGCAGTTCCTGTCTATGATCCCTGGGAAGCACTGGATGTAGCGGCTCGCTCTCAGCCTGATTACCTGCTCACGGACGTCTTGATGCCTCGGATGAATGGCGTGGAGCTCGCAATTGCGATCCGGAAGATGTACCCAGCCGTGAAGATACTGCTCTTTTCGGGCCAAGCAGGAATTTCGGAGATCCTCCTTGAGGCGCAGAAGCGAGGATTTGAGTTTGAATTGATTCCGAAGCCCATCCATCCCCTCAAGCTGGTTGAGCGGCTCGGTAAAGAGCAGGAATAGCGACCAACGATAGCGACTCGTTTCGCATACATTCGAGCGTGGGTTCTTTCCAAAGTCGTTCCCAGAGGTGTGGGACTACGACATCCAAACAGAAAATTCTGTAGCGTATTACCCACCAGTTCGGTGATGAGCATGATCTCATCAGCTGGAGGAGGCCTGAGCCTGGATCAGGTTGGGCGAGGTTGTGGCGGAGAGGGAGGGATTCGAACCCCCGATAGCCTTGCGACTATGGCTGATTTCGAGTCAGCTGCATTCAACCGGGCTCTGCCACCTCTCCGCTCGGTAAGCCGCTCAGTGCAAACGGCTTCATGGTAACGCGTCCGGTTCCTTTATTGTATCAACTGCCCCTGCGCCGAAAAAGGCGAGGCAAACTTTCAGCTTGTTTTCTCATCAAAAAACCGCGCACATCCACCCGAATGAATGCTAACTTCCCGTGCAAGAGCGGATCCGCTTGAGATTTCATTGTTCCTCGCAACGCAGAAGTCCCACTCGGCAGATCCGGACAGGTCCGGCGCTGTCACGGGTCGGTCTCTATGTTTAGGATGGAAAGATCAAGCTGGCAAACATCTTCCTGTCCGCTTCACCATCGGCGATTCGATATCTCGGCGGCTTGCATGCTGCTGACGCAGAGAAGACCACGGAGAGATCTATGGCAGTAACCGGCGAAGTTGCTCGGAGCCGAAAGTCGGCCAACGTCACGACGCAATCCCGCAAGAATGGGAACAACGGCACACCCTCGAATCAACCCGCTAACGACGATCTCGCGCTGCTGCTGGCGAGTCTGCAAGTCATGCGGAAGGGTGACTTCTCCGTCCGCCTGCCCGTGGCGTGGACCGGCATCCAGGGAAAAATCGCAGACACCTTCAACGACATCGTCGCGGCCAACGAGCAGATGGCCGCGGAGCTGACGCGAGTTGGCCAGGCCGTCGGCAAAGAAGGCCGCACCCGCGAACGCACACGTTTCGAGCAGCATCGCGGCTCCTGGGGCGAGATGGAGGTCTCGATCAACACGCTGGTCGACGACCTGCTGCGGCCCACAACGGAGGTGACCCGCGCCATCGCCGCTGTTGCGCAAGGCAATCTCACGCAGACAGTGCGCCTGGACGTAGACGGCAGACCGCTCGAGGGCGAATTCCTGCGCTCTGCGAGCATCGTCAACACGATGATTCAGCAGCTCGGCATCTTCACTGCTGAAGTCACGCGCGTCGCCCGCGAGGTCGGCACGGACGGCAAACTAGGCGGCCAGGCTCATGTGCCTGGCGTGGCCGGCACCTGGAAAGACCTCACGGATTCGGTGAACTCGATGGCCAGCAACCTGACTGGCCAGGTGCGCAACATCGCCGAAGTGGCGACCGCCGTCGCCAGCGGTGACCTCTCGCGCAAGATCACCGTCGACGTTCGCGGCGAGATCCTTCAGTTGAAGGAAGCGATCAATACGATGGTGGACCAGTTGCGCTCCTTCGCGTCGGAAGTCACACGCGTCGCCCGCGAAGTCGGCACGGACGGCAAGCTCGGCGGCCAGGCGGTCGTCCCCGGCGTGGCCGGAACATGGAAGGACCTCACGGATTCGGTCAATGCCATGGCCGGCAACCTCACAGCGCAGGTGCGCAACATCGCCGAGGTGACCACTGCCGTCGCCCGCGGCGATCTCTCCCGCAAGATCACAGTAGACGTGAAGGGCGAAATTCTTGAGCTCAAGGACACCATCAACACGATGGTCGATCAGCTCAACGCATTCGCCGGCGAAGTCACGCGCGTGGCGCGCGAGGTCGGCACCGAAGGCAAGCTCGGCGGCCAGGCGCAGGTGCCCGGCGTCGGCGGCACCTGGAAGGATCTCACCGACAACGTCAACTTCATGGCCAGCAACCTGACTGGCCAGGTGCGCAACATCGCCGAGGTGGCCACGGCCATCGCAAACGGCGATCTCTCCCGCAAGATCACCGTCGATGTGCGCGGCGAAATCCTTCAGCTCAAAGAAACGCTGAACACGATGGTCGACCAGCTCAACCGGTTCGCCGGCGAAGTCACGCGCGTGGCGCGCGAGGTGGGCACGGAAGGCAGACTGGGCGGCCAGGCTCAGGTGCCCGGTGTCGCCGGCACCTGGAAAGATCTCACCGATTCCGTGAACTCGATGGCCGGCAATCTAACCGGGCAGGTTCGGAACATCGCCGAGGTGACCACAGCGGTGGCTCGCGGCGATCTCTCGCGCAAGATCACCGTGGACGTGAAGGGCGAAATTCTCGAGCTCAAGAACACGATCAACACCATGGTGGACCAGCTCAACGCATTCGCCGGTGAAGTCACGCGTGTGGCGCGTGAAGTCGGTACGGAAGGCAGACTGGGCGGCCAGGCAGTGGTGCCCGGTGTCGCCGGCACCTGGAAGGATCTCACCGATAACGTCAACTTCATGGCCGGCAACCTGACGGCGCAGGTACGCAACATCGCGGAAGTGGCCACCGCGGTGGCTCGCGGCGATCTCTCGCGCAAGATCACGGTCGATGTGCGTGGCGAGATCCTGCAGCTGAAAGAAACGCTGAATACCATGGTGGATCAGCTTCGCTCCTTCGCCGGCGAAGTCACGCGCGTGGCGCGCGAGGTGGGCACGGATGGCAAACTGGGCGGCCAGGCGCAGGTGCCCGGTGTCGCCGGCACCTGGAAGGACCTCACCGACAATGTCAACTTCATGGCCGGCAACCTGACGGCGCAGGTGCGCAACATCGCCGAGGTCGCCACTGCTATCGCAAATGGCGATCTCTCGCGCAAGATCACGGTCGACGTGCGCGGCGAGATCCTGCTGCTTAAAGAGACCATCAACACCATGGTCGATCAGCTCAACGCGTTCGCCGGCGAGGTGACGCGCGTCGCCCGTGAGGTTGGCACCGAAGGCAGACTTGGCGGCCAGGCAAACGTGCCAGGTGTCGCCGGCACTTGGAAGGATCTCACCGATTCGGTCAACTTCATGGCCGGCAACCTAACTGCGCAAGTCCGCAATATCGCTGAAGTGACCACTGCTGTGGCCCGCGGCGACCTCTCGCGCAAGATCACGGTAGATGTAAAGGGAGAAATTCTCGAGCTGAAGAACACCATCAACACCATGGTGGACCAGCTCAACGCATTCGCGGGCGAAGTGACGCGCGTCGCGCGCGAGGTTGGCACTGAAGGCAGGCTCGGCGGCCAGGCGAATGTTCCGGACGTTGCCGGTACCTGGAAGGATCTCACCGACAAGGTCAACGTTATGGCCGCCAACCTCACCGAACAGGTGCGCGGCATCGTGAAGGTGGTCACCGCCGTAGCCAACGGCGAGTTGACGCAAAAGCTCACCGTGAATGCCAAGGGCGAAGTGGCGGCGCTGGCCGAGACCATCAACAACATGACCGGTACGCTCGCCACCTTTGCCGATCAGGTCACCACGGTGGCTCGCGAGGTCGGTGTCGAAGGCCGGCTGGGAGGTCAGGCCAACGTGCCCGGCGCGTCGGGTACCTGGAAGGACCTCACAGGTAACGTGAACCTGCTCGCCGACAACCTGACCAACCAGGTGCGTGCCATCGCAGAAGTAGCTACGGCTGTTACGAAAGGCGACCTGACGCGCTCCATTCAGGTCGATGCGCTCGGCGAAGTAGCCGAGCTCAAAGACAACATCAATACCATGATCGACAACCTGCGGTTGACCACGGACCGCAATACCGAGCAGGACTGGCTGAAGACCAACCTCGCGCGCTTTACCGGGATGCTCCAAGGCCAGCGCGACCTCACCACCGTCGGCCGGATGCTGCTCTCCGAGCTCGCTCCGCTGGTGAATGCGCAACAGGGTGTGCTCTATCAGATGGGAACGGAAGAACCAGGCAGCATGACCCTGCTCTCGGCTTTTGCCAACACCGAGGACGGTCATCTGCAGAGCATCAGGCTAGGCGAAGGACTGATAGGACAATGTGCGCTCGATAAGCGCCGCATGCTCGTCTCCAATTTGCCGCCGCATGCCGCGCCGGTCCGCTCCGGCCTGTTCGAATCGGTGCCGCGCAGCGTGATTGTGCTGCCTGTACTGTTTGAGGACCGCGTGAAGGCTGTCATCGAGCTCGCCAGCCTCAGCGAGTTCACTGCCTCTCACCTGGCATTCCTCGAGCAGCTCACCTCCAGCATCGGGATCGTACTCAACAGCATTGAAGCCACGATGCAGACCGAAGGCCTGCTCAAGCAATCGCAGCAGCTCGCGGTGGAGCTGCAGACGCAACAGAAAGAGTTGCAGCAGACCAACGAGCAGCTCGCCCAGAAAGCCCAGCAGCTCGCCGAGCAGAATGCCGAGGTCGAGCGCAAGAACCGCGAGATCGAGCAGGCCCGCGGAGCGCTGGAGGAGCAAGCTAAGGAGCTCGCCCTTACCTCGAAGTACAAATCCGAATTTCTGGCCAACATGTCGCACGAACTGCGCACTCCGCTCAACAGCATCCTGGTGCTCGGCCAGCAGCTCGCGGACAACCCGGACAGCAATCTCACCGCGAAACAGGTTGAGTTTGCCCGCACCATTCACGGCGCGGGCACCGATCTTCTGACTCTCATCAGCGACATCCTCGATCTCTCCAAGATCGAGTCGGGCACGGTCTCGGTGGAGGCCGACGAGGTCTTCTTCGACAGCCTCATCGACATGGTGGCGCGCCCCTTCCGTCACGAGGCGGAGAGCCGCAAGCTCGCCTTCGAAGTCGATGCCGACGCACATCTCGCGCGCAGTCTCGTCACCGATTCCAAGCGTTTGCAGCAGGTTCTGAAGAACCTGCTCTCCAATGCTTTCAAATTCACTGAACACGGTGGCGTGCGGCTCTCGGTTGCGCCCGTCACCCGCGGCTGGACGCCGCATCACCCCATCCTCAGCAACGCGGCAAGCGTCGTCGCGTTTGAGGTCTCGGATACCGGCATCGGTATCCCTGCAGATAAACAGAGGATCATCTTCGAAGCCTTCCAGCAGGCGGATGCCGGCACTAGCCGCAAGTACGGCGGCACCGGTCTGGGCCTTGCTATCAGCCGCGAGCTGGCCAGTCTGCTCGGGGGCGAGATCCAATTGCGCAGCACTCCAGGCGCGGGCAGCAGCTTCACCCTCTATCTGCCGCAGACCTACGTCGGCCCCGCCAGCAGCGGCGCCGCCACAACGGGCGACCTGCGTCATCCGCCGCTGCTGAGCCACCCGGCGGCTGCGTTCACATTGCCCGTAGTCACCGGCGAGACGATCGAAGACGATCGCAACAATCTGCAGCCCGGGGACGCGATCCTGTTGATCGTCGAGGATGACCTTCACTACGCGCGCATCCTCTGCGATCTCTCACGCGACAAGGGCTTCAAGGTGCTTGTGGCTCCACGAGGGACCGAAGCGCTTGCGCTTGCGCGGGAGTTCCATCCCACAGCCGTGTCGCTCGATGTCTCCCTGCCGGACATGCTCGGCTGGACCGTGCTCAACCATCTGAAGCAGGATCCGGCGACCCGCCACATTCCGGTGCAGATGTTGACCATGAATGAGGATTGGCATCACGGACTGTCGCACGGAGCCTTCGCCTTCGTCACCAAGCCCACTACCTCCGAGGGCCTGGTCGCAGCGATCGACCGTATCCGCGAGTACTCGCGTCCGCGCCGCAAACGCCTCCTAGTGGTCGAAGATGAGCCCGCCCAGCAGCTCAGCATCCGCGCGCTGCTGGACTACAACGACATCGATGTCGACGTTGTCTCCACCGGCGGAGATGCTCTGGCCGCCGTCGAAAATCAAAGTTACGACTGCGTTGTGCTTGACCTGCGGCTGCCCGACATGACCGGTTTCGAGCTGCTGGAGCAGTTGAGCCAATCCGACAGCGGAAACGAGCTGCCGGTGGTAGTCTTCACCGGAAAGGATCTCTCCCCCGAAGAAGACGCCCGGCTACACATGCTCGCCCGCAGCGTCATCGTGAAGGATGTCGAGTCGCCGGAGCGCCTACTGGACGAAACTGCTCTCTTCCTGCACCGCGTGGTCGGCGACCTGCCTCCGGAAAAGCAGAAGATGCTGGACCGGCTGCACCGTTCCGACGAAGCCCTGGTAGGCAAGAAGGTCCTGGTGGTGGACGATGACGTGCGGAATATCTTCGCGCTCAGCAGCGTCCTCGAGCGTCGCGGCATGAGTGTGCTGATGGCCGGCACCGGCCGCGAAGCTATCGCGACCATCGAGTCCACTCCCGATCTGGGAATCGTCCTGATGGACATCATGATGCCCGAGATGGACGGCTACGAGACCATGCAAGTCATCCGGGAAAATCCGGAGTTCCGCCGGCTGCCTATCATCGCGCTTACGGCCAAAGCCATGAAGGGGGACCGCGAAAAATGCCTGCAGGCGGGAGCGTCAGAATATCTTGCCAAACCAGTCAATACGGAACAGTTACTGTCCTCGCTCCGCATGTGGCTGCATCGCTAAGCGTCTTTACTTTAGTTTCGGCATCTGAACTGCGCCGGCACATCAGGTCGTGGTAATTTCGGCAGCAGCAGAGAAGGGGTTCATGATCGACCGGGATCGAGCCAACATACTCATGGTGGATGACCAGGCTGGCAAACTGCTCAGCTATGAAGCCATCCTCAGTGAGCTAGGCGAAAATCTGATCAAGGCCCGTTCGGCTCGCCAGGCGATGGAGCAGTTGCTCCGCAACGACATCGCGGTCGTGCTGATGGACGTCAGCATGCCGGAGATCAACGGCTTCGAACTCGCGGATCTGATGCATCGCCACCCCCGCTTCCAGAAAACCGCGATCATCTTCATCTCCGCCGTGCACCTCTCCGATCCCGATCGCGTCAAGGGCTATCAGAGTGGCGCAGTGGACTATATCTCGGTCCCCATCGTGCCTGAGCTGCTTCGCGCAAAGGTGAGTGTCTTCGTCGAATTGCATCGCAAGACGCGTCAACTTGAACAGCTCAATCGCGAACTTGAACAGCGGGTTGAAGAGCGCACCGAACAACTGCGGCAGAGTGAAGAGCAGTTCAGGACTCTCGCCAACTCCATCCCGCAACTCGCCTGGATGGCTGATTCCCAGGGCTCGATCTTCTGGTACAACCAGCGCTGGTACGACTACATCGGCGAGGGAAGGGAAGACACGGAACGCTGGGGATGGACCAGCGTACAGCACCCCGATCACGTGAGCCGCACCATGCAGCGCCTGGAGCAGGCCTGGAGTGCCGGCGAGTTCTGGGAAGATACTTTCCCTCTGCAGGGCAAGGATGAAAAATACAAATGGTTCATCGCGCGCGCTGTCCCGCTTCGCGATTCACAGGGCAGCGTCGTGCGCTGGTTCGGAACCTGCACCGACATCAGCGACCAGATCGCCGCGGAAGAGAAAATCCGTCACCTGAATAGCCAGCTCCAGCAGCGGCTGGCGGAACTGGAAGCGATCATGCAGGTGCTGCCGGTGGGAGTGGCTGTTTCGCAGGATCCGTCGTGCGACATCATTACCGGAAACACCGCTCTGAATCAGATGGTGGGCGCGGCGATCGGAGCTAATCTTTCTCTGAACGGAGCAGGATCGGAGAGGCTTTCCTTTCGTTTCTATCAGGATGGCAGGGAACTGCCCTCCCACGATCTTCCCCTCCAGCGCTCCGCATCCACCGGCGAGCAGCTGGGCAGCATGGAGATGGAAATTCGTCACAAGGACGGATCGAGCAGCTACCTGCTGGCCAGTGCCAGCCCGCTCCGCGATTCCGCCGGTGCCGTGCGCGGCGCCGTAGGGGCATTCTTCGATGTAACCAGCCGCAAACAGCTGGAAGATTTGCTTCGCGAGCGAGCGGACCTGCTGGAACTTGCCACTGAGGCCATCATCGTCCGCGACCTGAAAGGCCAGCTGCTGTTCTGGAATTCCGGAGCCGAGGAACTCTACGGATGGCGCCGCGAGGAAGTGCTCGGGAAACCCATCCACAAGATTCTGCAAAGCCGGTTTCCAGCGCAGGACGAGGAGATTGATGCGGCGTTGGCGACTTCCGGCAGTTGGGAAGGAAACCTCATCCAGATCACGCACGACGGCCGCGAGCTGGTAGTGGCCAGCCGGCTGGCGCTCAAGGCGCAGGGCGATGCCGTTCTCGAGATCAATCGCGACATCACTGCGCAACTGCAGGCCGAAGACGCCCTGCGAAAAGCCGAGCGGTTGGCTGCCATGGGGCGCGTCGCCGGCATCATTGCGCACGAAATCAACAATCCGCTCGAGGCCATCAGCAACACCTTCTTTCTGCTACGCGATCATCCCTCGCTCGACGAAGAGGCCCGCCACTATGCGCGGATGGGCGAAGAGGAGATGCTGCGCCTTTCCCACATCACCCGCCAGACACTCGGCTTCTATCGCGAATCGAAACATCCGGTCGAGGTCTCCATCGCGCAGCTGCTCGATGACATCCTCGAGTTGCAGTTACGCCGGATGGAGTTCAACAAGATCATTGTTGACAAGCGCTACAGAACGCCAGGGATGGTCCAGGGATTTCCCGTGGAACTGAAGCAGGTCTTCCTCAATCTCATCGGCAATGCGGTGCAGGCTATGCCAGACGGAGGCAAACTCCGGCTGCATGTGTTCGCCGCCTCGCGTCGCGGCGAGCGGCCGCCTGGCACCTGGATCAGCGTATGCGACACCGGGGTTGGCATCGATGCCGAACATGCACGGCACCTCTTCGAGCCTTTCTTCACCACCAAGTCCGCAAAAGGCACTGGGCTGGGGCTGTGGATCAGTAAAGGCATCATTCAAAAATACGGCGGAAGCATCCGCTTCAGGAGCCTGCGTAATTCCGGCAGAAACATTACCTGCTTCCAGATTTTCCTGCCTTACGCCGATCTTGGATCTGCCGATCGCGCGGACGCAGCCGCCGAAACTCTGAGGGTTGCTGAGCCAGCGGGAAGAGGGAGCGGCCGTGGCTAGTGCCGCGGGTGTGGTGATCCTTTGTGTGGACGACGAGGAGATCCCGCGCACGCTCCGCCAGATGGTGCTGGTCAAACAGGGCTACACCGTGCTCGCCGCCGTCTCCGCCGCTGAGGCGCTCGAATTACTCGATCGCCATCACGTCGACCTTGTCCTCACCGACCAGATGATGCCCGGAATCGTCGGCACAGAACTGGCGAAAAAGCTGCGGAGCAGCCGGCCCTCGCTGCCCATCATTCTCGTCTCCGGAGTGAACGAGATCCCGGACGACGCCGTGTTTGCAGACCGTTTTGTCAGCAAGGTCGAAGGCCCGGAAGCCCTCTTCCGGAGCATCATTGAGGTGCTCGCGCAATATAGTCAGACCGCAGCGGCATCCGTTACCGTGGTGGAGAAACCGGCTGCAAAGGAAATTGATTAGGACAACATTGGCTGGAACCCACCTTCTAGCAGCATCCTTCCGCGTCCAACCCGGACTCATCCCACGCTACAGGTGCCAAATTCGGCCATACCGGCGAGAAGGTTCATTCGGTCAGGCAGTTCTTTTCGAACTAACATGGTGCTATGAGTGAAACCGCGACCGCGCTTCGGGAGCAGATTCTCGCGCTGGCCGAACAATTCTTCAACCACCAGTTCGCAGGAAAGACCTTCGAGCCGGGAACATCGCCCGTCCCGGTCTCTGGTAAGGTGCTGGACGCCTCGGACCTGCGCAGCCTCATCGACGCCTCGCTCGATTGCTGGCTCACCACCGGGCGCTTTGCGACGCAGTTTGAACGCCAGTTGGCGCGCTTCTTCGGCGTGCGTGGCGCCTCGCTGGTCAACTCCGGCTCCTCCGCCAATCTGTGCGCCTTCTCCTGCCTCACCTCGCCGCGCCTGGGCGAGCGCCAGATTCAACCCGGTGATGAGGTCATCACCGTGGCCGCCGGCTTTCCCACCACCGTCAATCCCATCATCCAGAACAACTGCGTACCGGTATTTATTGACGTCACCACGCCGACCTACCAGGCCGATGCGACGCAGCTTGAAGCAGCACTAAGCGACCGCACGCGCGCCATCATGATCGCCCACACCCTTGGCAACCCCTTCGATCTCGATTTCGTCGCGAGCTTTGCAAAGAAGCACAAACTATGGCTGGTCGAGGATAGCTGCGACGCTCTGGGCGCAAAGTACAACGGCCAGATGGTCGGCACCTTCGGCGACCTCGCGACGGTAAGCTTTTACCCCGCGCACCATATCACCACCGGCGAAGGCGGCGCCGTGGTTACGAACAACGCGCTGCTGAAGACGCTGGCGGAGTCCTTTCGCGACTGGGGCCGCGACTGCTGGTGCGAGCCCGGCAAAGACAATACCTGCGGCAAGCGCTTCGAGTGGCAGCTGGGCGAGCTCCCCTGCGGCTACGATCACAAGTACATCTACTCGCACATCGGCTATAACCTCAAGATGACCGATATGCAGGCCGCAGTCGGTCTGTCACAGTTACAGAAGCTGCCCGGCTTCATCCAGGCGCGCCAGCAGAACTTTCGTTATCTATATGACCGTCTCAAGCCCTTCGAAGACGTGCTGGTGCTGCCGGAGAGCACTCCCGCGGCGGAGCCAAGCTGGTTCGGCTTTCCCATCGGTATACGCGAAGGAGCGCCCTTCGGGCGCGATGCTCTGGTGCATGAGCTGGAATCGCGAAAGATCGCTACCCGTCTTCTCTTCGCCGGGAACCTGGTGCGCCAGCCCGCCTACGAGAAGATCAAATATCGCATCGCAGCTGATCTCAGCCGTACCGACTACGTGATGCGTTCGGTATTCTGGCTGGGCGTCTTTCCCGGATTGACGGAAACCATGCTGGACTATGTCGCTGAGACGATCGCATCTTTCGTTTCTGCGCAAAAGACGGGCGGGTTCATCCCCGTCCTGCAAAGCTAACCCCATGAGCGATCGCAAGCGCATCACCATTGTCACGCCTTGTTTTAACGAGGAACTCAACGTCCGCGAGCTCCATCGCCGCACGCGCGCCGTCATGGATACCCTGCCGCAATACGAGTATCGCCACATCTTCATCGACAACGCCTCGCACGACGGCACGGTCGCCGTGCTGCGTGCCATGGCCGCGGAATTTCCTGAGATCCAGGTCATCGTCAATGCGCGCAACTTCGGCCACCTGCGATCGCCCATGCACGCGCTGCTCCAGGCCGATGGCGATGCGGTGGGATTCGTTTGCGCCGACCTGCAGGAGCCGCCCGAGCTTTTCGTGGAATTGTTTGCGCGCTGGGAGGAGGGTTATCCCATTGTCGCTGCCGTCAAGACATCGAGCGAAGAGTCGGGGCTGATGTACGCCATCCGCACCGCGTATTACAACCTGGTCGGCCGCCTCACTGACGTTCAGGTGATCTCTCATTTCACCGGCTTTGGTGTGTACGACCGCCGCGTGGTCGAGATAGTGAAACAGAAATTTCGCGATCCCTACCCCTACTTTCGCGGCATGATTGCAGAAATGGGCTTTCCCCATGCTGAGGTGACCTTCAACCAGGCCGCCCGGTGGCGCGGCGTCACCAAAAACAATTTCTACACCCTCTACGATCTGGCGATGCTTGGCATCACCAATCTCTCCAAGGTCCCGCTGCGCCTGGTGACTGCGGCAGGTTTCATCTCCGCTGCATGCAGCTTCATTCTCGGCTTCTTCTATCTGCTCTACAAGATCGTCTTCTGGAACAGCTTCTCGCTAGGCGTTGCGCCGCTGGTACTTGGCCTGTTCTTTCTCGGCTCAGTGCAACTGCTATGCCTCGGCATCATCGGTGAATACGTTGGCTCCATCCACACATTTGTTCAGAACCGCCCACTGGTGATCGAAAAGGAGCGCATCAACTTTCCCGAGCGCTCCTCGTCATGAACCAGCGTCCGCCGCGGGCGCAATTCTGGCAGGTCGTCCGTTATCTGCTGGTCGGCGGCTTCAATACCTGTTTTGGTTACGGTCTCTTTGTCGCTTTCAACTATCTGTTTCGCGGGATCGGCATTTACGGGTCGGAGATCGCGAGCCTGCTCTCCAACATCATCGCCATCACCGTGGCGTTTCTTGGCTACAAATGGTTCGTCTTCCGTACGCAGGGCAACTATTTGCGCGAGTGGCTTCGCTGCCTCTCGGTTTACGGCACCAGCATGGTCTTCGCGCTTGTCATGCTTCCTCCCCTCACCCTTGCACTGCGTCATTGGTTCGGCCGTTCGCAGCTAGCTTCCAATGTGGCCGCTGCTATCCTCACCGTAGTCACGGTGGCTGCCAGCTACTTCGGCCATAAGTATTTTTCCTTTCGCCGCTCCGGGGACGCGATGGATGCCGCCCTTGATCCCGGTGCCGGCAAAGCAGTCGAGTTCCGCCCCTGAGCCGAGGCGCAGGTGGTGTAAGGTATCGAATGAATTTCAACGCGGCCGTTCGATCTATCGTCTTTCGACAAGGAACGGCTGCACAAAATGAATCTCACCAAATCACAGCATCTGTGCTTTGGCTATAAGGTGATTGCGTGAAGGCCATTATTCTTGCCGGCGGCTTAGGTACCCGGCTCAGTGAAGAAACCTCCCTCCGGCCCAAGCCGATGGTGGAAATAGGCGGCCGCCCTATCCTGTGGCACATCATGAAGACCTACTCCCACTACGGCATCAACGAATTCATCGTGTGCCTCGGGTACAAGGGCTATCTCATCAAGGAATACTTTTCGAATTACTATCTGCACGCCTCCGATGTCACCATCGACGTCCTGAATAACAAGGTGGAGATGCATCACAACACCTCTGAGCCCTGGCGCATCACCCTGGTCGACACCGGCGCCGCCACCATGACGGGTGGACGCCTCAAGCGCGTTCTGCCTTACGTGAAAGACGAAGAGACCTTCTGCTTCACCTACGGCGACGGCGTCTCCAACGTGGATATCTCCGCCTTGCTCGCCTTTCACAAAAAGCACCGCCGCCTCGTCACACTTACTGCGACCAGGCCGACGAGCCGCTTCGGCGCGCTGGATATTGCCGATGACGGCGCAGTGACTCGGTTTACAGAGAAGCCTCCCGGTGAAGGCAGATGGATCAATGGTGGCTATTTCGTCTTGTCGCCGAAAGTCGGCGAATACATCAAGGACGACACCATTCCGTGGGAACGCGAGCCGATGGAGACGCTCGCGCGCGAAGGCCAGGTAGCTGCTTACAAGCATGATGGCTTTTGGCAGCCCATGGATACGCTGCACGACAAGAATCTGCTCGAAAGCCTGTGGAACAGCGACCGCGCGCCGTGGAAGGTGTGGTAATCGTGACGCCAGCAAGTTTCAAGCCAGCGCAATTTTGGTCAGGCAAGCGCGTCTTTCTCACAGGGCACACCGGCTTCAAAGGAAGCTGGCTCGCGCTGTGGCTCCAGCATCTTGGTGCAGATCTCACCGGCTACGCGCTCGATCCACCTACCGAGCCCAGCCTCTTCCAGAAAGCGGATGTTGCCGCCTGCATGCAGTCAGTGATCGGCGATCTACGTGACGGCCCGATTCTCACCGCCGCAATGCAGTCCGCGCAGCCGGAGATTGTCTTCCACCTAGCCGCGCAGCCCCTAGTGCGTCATTCTTACGCCGATCCTGTCGGCACCTACGAAACCAATGTCCTGGGCACCATCCACCTGCTCGAAGCCGTCCGCAAAACGCCGTCCGTGCGCGTCGTTGTCGTCATCACCACCGATAAGTGCTATGAGAACAAAGAGTGGATCTGGCCCTATCGCGAAACCGATCCGCTCGGCGGCTACGATCCCTACAGCTCCTCGAAAGCCTGCGCCGAGATCGTCACCGGCTCGTGGCGCAACTCCTTTTTCAATCCCGAGAAATACGCGGAGCACAAAGTCGCTATTGCGTCTGCGCGCGCAGGCAACGTGATCGGTGGCGGCGACTGGGCTTCTGACCGCCTTATCGCCGACATCGTGCGCGCTTTCTCCAGCGGGAAGGCTCTTGAAATCCGCAACCCTGCCGCCACCCGCCCGTGGCAGCATGTGCTCGAGCCACTTCGCGGCTATCTCTCGCTGGCGGAAAAGCTTTACGCAGATGGTGCTCGTTACGCGTCCGCCTGGAACTTCGGCCCTCGCTACACGGATGCTCGGCCGGTCGAGTGGATCGTGCGCTATCTCTCCGCAAAGTGGGGCGGCGCGGCCCAATGGAAGCTCGACGCGCAGGAGCATGTGCACGAAGCGCAGATGCTCAAGCTCGACTGGTCCAAGGCGCATGCTGCGCTTGGCTGGCAGCCTGTGCTCGCCTTGCCCGAAGCACTCGACTACACCTTCGATTGGTACCACCGCGAGTCCGCAGGCGCCCGCGCCCGCGAGCTCTGCCTGGAGCAGATCGCCAGCTACTCCGAGAAGCTCGCCGCCTCCTGATGGTCTAACGGCCAATTCATCTTCGCGACCAGTGCCCCCCATATTTACCCGATTTTCAACAGAACAGTCCGCTTCGCGGCATCCCAAGCCTTGATGCCTGCTCACTCGCTCTCTACCATCCATCTCATGGATTCGCTCCCCGTGAAGCTCAGCTCCAGGGTTCGCCAGGCCATTCAATTCGCCGCGATCCGCCACAAGGACCAGAAAGACAAAGCCGGCAAGCCTTACATCGCGCACTGCTTCCGCGTGGCGCTCGCCGTCTGGCATTGTGGCGAGGACTACTTCGTTGCCGCCATCCTCCACGACACTGTCGAGGACACCGCCACCACGCTTGACGAGATCGAGACTCTGTTTGGCAAAAACGTCCGCAACGCCGTCGATAGCGTGAGCCGTCGCGAGTTTCCGAAAAAAGAGTCCTACGACGATTTCGTCCTGCGCTCGAAGGCCGATCCCATCGGCCGCATCGTGAAGATCGCCGACCTCTACGACAACATGTCGCCGGAGCGCCGCATCGAGCCTCCACCAGAGCTGGACAAAAAGCTCGAGCGCTACGAAAAGGCATTGGCCGTCCTCACCAGCCGCTAAGCAGTTGCCCCTTTTGCTCGCTACCATAAGGGCAGCGATGCCGATCCTCGACTTCACCCCGGACGAACTCACGCGCCTTGCGAGGAGCGAGGGCTTTGACCTGGCCGGCATTGCCGCATTGGACGAAGAAGAGCAGGGAAGCGGCGACTATCTCGAAGCCTGGATCGCGGCCGGTCATGCCGGCGAAATGGACTACCTGAAGCGCCGCAATGAGCAGGGCGAGCTCCTGCGCTCGCAAGTTCGAGCCGCGATCCCGTGGGCGCGATCCGTGATCGTCTGCGCCGTCAGCTACAACGCGCCCGGCCCGCTGTCCATCGATCCGGCAGCCTCCGACACTGGCTGGATCGCCCGCTACGCCTGGGCAGGGCGCCATGACCCGCGTACTGGCGAGCTGCGCCCCTCCGACTATCACGACACGCTTCTCACCCGGCTCCGCGCTTTGGAGGCCACTCTCCATAGCCGCATCGGCGACGCATTCGAATCCCGCTCCTACGTCGATACCGGCCCGCTCATCGAGCGCGACCTTGCCCGCCAGGCAGGTATCGGCTGGACGGCGAAGAACACCTGCACGCTCAACCAGCAGCTCGGCTCCATGCTCTTCCTCGGCTGCATCGTCACATCGCTCGAGGTCGCCCCGGCCAGCCGGCCCATCCCGGCAATCGATCGCTGCGGTACCTGCCGCCGCTGTATCGAGGCATGCCCAACCGACGCCCTCATCGCCCCCGGCCGGATGGACGCCAGCCGCTGCATCGCCTACCTCACGATCGAAAAGCGTGGGCCTATCCCGGAGGAGCTGCGCGCTCCCATCGGCCGCCAGGTCTTCGGCTGCGACATCTGCCAGGAGGTCTGCCCCTGGAACCGGCGAGCAGGCGAGCGCGCTCCATCGGCTTCCAGTACCACGCGCCCTGAGCTCATCAATCCGGCGCTCTCATGGCTCGCCGATCTCACGCCGGAAGAATTCAACCATCAATTTCGAGGTTCTCCGATAAAGCGAACAAAACGCAGCGGATTGCTCCGCAACGTGGCGATCGCGATGGGGAATAGCGGCAGGAGGGAATTTCTGCCCCGGCTCGAGGCATGGGCAAAGGAAGCCGACGATCCGGTCCTCGCTGAAGCCGCGACTTGGGCCATCCGGCGTCTGACGTCATCCTGAGCGAAGCGAAAGCCTGCCCGAGCCTGTCGGAGGGAACCTGCAATCTGCCGAAGCTATAAACCGCCTCGCAGGTGCATCGGGCCAGCAGCAAACACGAGAGCGGCCTCCCTGCGTCGGGGAGGCCGCTCCAGTGAATCGATCGTGATGGTCTAGGCGCTGCGAATTACATTGGCCGCATTCAGTCCTTTGGGACCTTGCTGGCACTCGAACTCCACTCCCTCACCCTCATTCAGCGTCTTGTACCCATTCTCTTGAATAGCCGAGAAGTGCACAAACACGTCTTCGCCGGTGGAGCGCTGGATGAATCCATAGCCCTTTGCTCCGTTAAACCACTTCACAACGCCTTGCTCTTTCACGCGAGACTCCTTTCACCTCTTATGTGGGGGTGTCCCGCTCCGAGGGCCCTGAAAACGCGAAAAGCTGCCAGCGTCCAGGACGCGGGGCAGCTCATGTTTCCCAAGACTCAGCGCGGAACAGCAAAACCAGAACATCAAAAACGGCCTTCCAAACTCGTGCTTCCCACGGACCTGCAGCAGCGCCCGCCGTTCTCCTGTTATGGCAGGAAACGCTTCTAAGTGCAACACAAAATTACATTACAGCGGCTTTTCAACAGCCACGACGCCCTCCGGATCACCCGTTGTGGGGAGTGGAAATGCCGCTCTACGTCGCTATCATCGGCCAGCGGAGCGATCTCTTTATGTCGATGCTGACCCTCTTCCCGCCGGGTCTGGAATCCAGTCCAGTGCCGGCCGGCCAGGCTGCGGCCGCCCCACTTATCCGCCTGCCGGAAAGCGCTTCGTTCGCTCAGCACGCCAAGGCTCTCGTCCTCTATCTGGCACAGACCGAGGTGCATACCTATGCCTTCAGCGTAGCCGCCAACGTCATCCTCTCCCTCTTCCCCTTCATCGTCCTCATGCTGACGCTCGCCCGGCAGGTCTTCCATTCGCCCGCCATGGTGGCAGTCATCGCAGACGAGATCCGCTACTTCCTTCCCGCCGGCCAGGACTTTGTCATCCGCAACATGACCATCCTCTCCCGCGCCCACGGCGGCGTGCAGTTGGCTTCTATCGTCATGCTGCTGATCTCCTCCACCGGCGTATTCATCCCGCTTGAGGTCGCCCTCAACCAGGTCTGGGGAGCGCGGCGCAATCGCTCCTACCTGATGAACCAGCTCGTCTCTCTCGGACTGGCGTTCGCTATCGGCATTCTCACCCTGATGTCCATCTCGCTCACTGCCGCGCAGCACAGCCTGCTCAGCTTTCTCTTCCTCGGCAACACCGACAACATCGTCTTCAACTTCCTGGCCCACTGGCTGCTGCAGATCTCCGCGGCCATTATCAGCGTGCTGATCTTCCTGCTGATCTACTGGGTCCTGCCCAACCGGAGAGTTCCTATTCTCGCCGTCCTACCCGCCGCCATCACCACCGGCCTGTTGTGGGAGGTCGCCAAGCGCATCTATATCGCTCTGCTGCCCTGGCTTGATTTCCGCTCCGTCTATGGCCCTTTCTCCGTCTCCGTCTCGCTCATGATGTGGGCCTTTGTCAGTGGCCTCCTGATGCTTGCCGGCGCGCATTATTCGGCGTCGCGCCATGCTCTGCGCCTCGCCCGGGAAGTCGATTCGCGCCACCATAACGACCCACAATCGGACATCTAAGAGTCTTTCGATAACCCTGTCAGTTCGGGAACAACAGCTGTTGTCTCGACCGGAACCGTGGCGCACAGCAACACCGGCGGAATGAAGAGAGCTGCGTTTCTCGCGGTTTAAACTCAGTGAAGCCGCTCTAAGTACAGCCTGAGACGTGCGTTACACTCGGCCTGAGTATGCCGAACCTCTTCGCGCGCGCAGAAGCCGCCGTCCTGAATCCGCTGCGTCGCCCTCCGCTTTCGGGTGCAGCGGAGCACGGTGCATTCTGGTCGCTCGCCGCGTTGATCCTCCTTGTGCTGCTGCGCTTTTTGCCCGGCCCCGCCGGCGCGCTCAACACGCTTGCGCTGCTCATCGTTGTCCCGGTCTGGCTGGTCTTCAGTTGCATCATCCTCTACCGCTGGCTGGTCAACCAGGTGCTCTGGAAGGTGCGCAATCGCCTTGTCGTCACCTACCTGCTCATGGCCCTTGCGCCAATGGTGCTCTTCGTTACGCTGGCCACGATTGCGGCCTACGTTTTTTCTGGCCAGTTCGCCACTTTTGCCGCCATCTCAGAGCTGCAGTCAACCCTCGGCCGCCTCAGCGCGGAGAACCAGGCCTTCGCCGTACACGTCGCCCACGCTGTTGGGCGAGCGCCGTCGGCGAACTCTGTCGAGCTCGCCGACTATGAGGCAGCCAACCACAGCATTCCCGGGCGCCTGATGGTTGACGCCTGGGTCAGCGCGGATGCGACGAATACCGACGAGCGCCGGCTGTCTTTGATCAACGACGGGAGGGAGCTGCCGCAGCACAGCCAGGACAACCCCATCACCTATCCAACCTGGTCGCGCGATGGATTTCGCGGCGTCGTGCTCGACAATGGCCGATTGTTTCTCCGCGCCGTGAACACGAGAGGCGTCGCTGGTCACCTCGTCACCTTCGTCTCCAGCGCACCGCTGGATACGGCCACGGTCGATCAGTTCGCCCAGGGTCTCGGCCTCATCCACATCATCCCGGATGTCAGCAAAGCACTCGCGGAGGATGACACGAAGAACAATCACACGCGCCGCAGGGTTACACCGAAAGAACTGGCCGAGCAGACCACAGGCACAGTCAATGGTGGCAAGCTTCCCGACGGCGCCTTCCTGCTCGACCGACGCATCACCTTTTCCGCGCCACTCGCCACCACCGAATGGGGTAGCGGCAAGCAACTGACCAGCCTGCTCAACGTCACCTCGCGCCCCGCGCTGCTCTATGCGCACCTGTTCCGCACCGCGGTTTTCGTCGGCACCATCATCCGCTATCTGCTCATCATCCTTGCTTCGATCTTCGCAGTCATCGAGCTCATCGCCTTCATCATGGCGGTCCGCCTGAATCGCACCATCACCAACGCTGTCGCCGATCTCTATCGAGCCACTACCGCAATCGACAGCGGCAACTTCGCCCACCGCATACAGGTGCAGCGCCGCGACCAGCTCGGTGCGCTCTCCACTTCCTTCAACACCATGTCGGAATCGCTCGAACGTCTGCTCGAGCAGCAGCGCGAGAAGGAGCGCATGCAGAGTGAGCTTGAGATCGCGCAGGAGGTGCAGAACAATCTGTTTCCGCACGGCCAGGTCGAAATGCCTGGTCTGGAGTTCCACGGCGTCTGCAAGCCTGCACGTACCGTCTCCGGCGATTACTACGATTTCCTCCTCATCGGAGAAAGCGAGCTGACCCTCGCGATCGGGCGACATCAGCGGTAAGGGTATCTCCGCCGCGCTGCTCATGGCGTCATTGCACTCCGCCGTGCGCGCTTATCGCTTTGCAGGTGAAGACTGTTTTGCCGACAACGGTGGCACTGACCGCTTCTTCCAGGGCGGCGCCACCTTCAGCTCGCCCGGCAAGGTGCTCAGCCTCCTCAATCGCCATCTCTATCGCAGCACCCAGCCGGAAAAGTACGCCACGCTCTTTCTCGCGCACTACAACACCGACACCCGCAGACTTGTTTACTCGAATGGCGGCCAGCTGCCGCCTTTCGTGCTCTGCGCCAATGGCACCGTGCGTCGGCTCGATCGCGGTGGCTCGGTCGTCGGCCTGCTCGCTGACCTGGTCTACGAGGAGGGCACCGTCACTCTGGATCCCGGCGACATTCTCATCGCCTACAGCGATGGCGTCACCGAGCCCGAAAATGAATTTGGCGAGTTTGGCGAGGAGCGGCTCATTGAAATGGTGCAGCGTCATCGCCATCTGCCGCTCGCCGCGATCTCGCAGCAGGTGCTGCAGGCTCTGCGCGCCTGGATCGGCGAACAGGAGCAGCCGGACGATATCACTCTCGTTCTCGCCCGCCAGGCCGCAAACCACGCCAACGGGAACGGGTCCAGGTCACAGATTGAGGTCTCGTCCTGAGCGCAAGCGAAGGACTTGCATTTCCTTCGCGAGGACCACGCCACTGAACGTAAGGCGCGAACTCAAGAAAGCGCGCCAAAGGCAGTCGCCCTTGGCGGCGAGTCACCAGCGCAGCAGAACGAGCTGTGCGCAGAACCCCGGTCCCAGCGCGGCCAGCACTCCCCAGGTGCCGGCTGTCGGCCGACGGTTCTGCATGACCTCCTCCAGCACCAGCAGCACGGATGCGGAGGAAAGATTTCCCACCTCGCGCAGCGAATCCCACGACGCTGCGCACGCCTCGCGATCCAGGCCCAGCGAGCCCGCCATCGCATCCAGCACCTTAGGGCCCCCGGTGTGCAGTACCCAGTTGCCTACATCGGCGCGTGTCAACCCGTTACGGCTCAGCAGCGCATCCACGTCTCCCGGCAGCTTGGCGCGGATGATCGCCGGCACTTCCGGTGATAACACTATGCGGAAGCCTTCCTCGGAGATATCCCATCCCATCGCATTTTCCGTGCCGGGATAGAAGCTCGATGACGTGTCCACTATCTCCGGCCCATACGCAGTCACTGCATCGCCGGCGACCACCACCGCCGCCGCGCCATCGCCAAATAAGCCCGAAGCAATGAGGTTCGCAATCGACAAATCGCTTCTCTGCCAAGTAAGCGAGCACAACTCAACCGAGAGCAGCACCGCCACGCGATCCGGATACGCGCGCACGTAATCCGCCGCTTGCGCAATTCCTGTAGCGCCGGCCACGCAGCCCAGCCCGAAGATCGGGGTGCGCCGAATGTCCGCCGGTAGCCGCATGCGATTGGTCAGGTGTGCGTCGAGCGAAGGGCTCGCGATCCCGGTCACCGACACGGTAAGCAGCGCGCTGATGCGGTTGCGCTCCATGCCCGCGCGCGCCAGCGCCAGGTCGATCGCTTGCTCGCCGAGTTCCTCCGCCTTCTCCAGCCATACACGGTTCGCATCGCCCCAGCGCGTGAGGCTGTCATAATCTTCCAGCGGCAGCACGAAGTATCGCGCCTCCACTCCGACGCGGTGATGAAATCGCGAAAGCAGCTCCGGGTTATCCAGCTTCTCCCGCCAATGCCACGCGAGTGCCTGAAAGATCTCCTGCTGGCTGAAACGATAAGGGGGCAGTGCACGAGCGACACTGGCAATCTTCATAATCCTCTTTCTCGATGGGATGCTGCCGCATAGCGCAGCCAGGAACATGTGTCGCGGAAGCTGCTCCGGATAGCGTGGCGTCCCCTAGCCAACAATTCCGCAGCTTCGTTCCCCGCGAAGCCCGGCCAGCTCTGCTCGCGAAGGTGAACGCGCAGCAGCGCAGCGAAACTCTCCGGCCGCTCCGACATCGCAGCGACAAACCGCCGTTCCAACCATGGATGACGATCGAGCAGGAGCAAAAGCCGGGCCATGCGCCGCGGCCCCTTCGCGATCTGCCGATGCGCGGCTCTATAATGTTGCGGCTCGCCTGCTGCGATTGCGTCGGCCAGCGCGTTCGCCTGCTGCAGCGCACTCAGCAGTCCCTCGCCGGTCACCGCATCCACCGATCCTGAGGCGTCGCCCAGCACTGCGATCTTGCCGCGGATCACTTCACGCCGGCTAAGCGTTCGTGTCACTGCACCGCGCATAGCAGAAGCTTGCGCTGCGCCCGCCAGCCGATCGCGCACCGCAGGGAAATCAGAAAGAGCATCGCTCAGCCTGCGGCTGCGAGTGCTGGTCAGTAGCGCTACGCCAACTTCGTCCTTGCCCAATGGCGTGACGTAGAGCTGTTCGTGGTCGCGCCAATGCACTTCGACGCGATCGCTCCACGGCGCACACTGAAACTGCTGCCGGCTTGCATAGCGTGTGCTCGAACAAGCTCGTTCTCGAAAACCGCTGGCCGCCGCTAGCGTCGAACAAAGACCATCGGCAATCACAAAGAAGTCTGCCTGAATTGCCGCGTCTCCCCAGGTAAAGCCACCACCTACCGCATGCACAACCGCACCCCAGTGCAGCGCGACACCCATTTCCGCCGCCCGTGCAGCCATGCGTCCCTGCAGGCGCGTGCGGCGGATCGCTAGTCCTCTTCCCCGCGCAAATGCAGCGTGCGCCGTCGCACCGCTATCGTGGAAGGAAATGCCGCAGAAGACTCCGCCATCCTGCTCGTCGAGCGTCACGCCGAGCGCAAGCAACAGCCGCACCGCTTCCGGCATTAATCCTTCTCCGCATGCCTTGTCGATCGGCGGACGCTGTCCGTCATAGAGGGCGACGCGGCATCCGCGCTGTCGCAGCGCCATAGCCGCGGCCAGGCCTGCAGGACCTCCGCCCAGCACCGCGACATCCATTCCGCTCATTCGTTCGTCCATTCCTTTGACACTGACACTTCTTCGGTGATGGTCTTCGCTCATTGGGAGTGAGACGCGGGAAAGCCGTGATCCGTTACGTCAACTGATTGTCACTCTCTTGTTATCGTCAAGGGATTATGGAAAGAGTTGTTGAGGACGAGTGGCTCGACGACGACCGCGGCACTCCGGCGGAAATCCATGCAGCACTCGATGCGATCACTCTCGCCAACCGGCGCTTCGGCGGCCTTCGGCTGCATGCCGGGCTGCTGAAGCGTGCACTCACGCGTGTGCCGCGCGGACGGCGACCGCACATCCTGGAGGTCGCCAGCGGACGGGGTGACGTGCTGCAGGCAGCGTTGCTCCAGCTTGGCGTCCATCCGGAGATCACGCTGCTCGATCGCAGCCCTGCCCACCTGCCAGACCCGCGAGCCTGGCCGGCAACATTGCCCATTCCCCGTCTGCTGACAGGCGACGCCCTTGCTTTACCGCTCGCTGACGCGAGCGTCGACATCGTCACATGCTGTCTCTTTCTTCACCATCTGGAGCCGCCGCAGGTAGCAGGCTTCCTCGCGGAGGCGCAACGTGTTGCCCGCGTCGCCATCATCATCAATGACCTCGAGCGCGGCGCAGTCCACTACCGGCTCGCCCGGTTAAATCGCGTCATCGATCGCAGCCGCATCTCTCGCCACGACGGCCCAGCTTCTGTTCGCCGAGCCTACACGTATCGCGAACTGGCCCGCATGCTCGCTAACACGGGCTCGAGCTTTGTACTGGAACGTGCGTGGCTCTATCGTCTCGGCGCGGTGCTCTGGTGTGCTGAGCGTCCATTCGCGAAATAAAGTGCCTGAGCCCAGTAAATTTCTGCTCATGAGCTAGCGCGCCAGGAATGCTTTCACGGCAATCCCGCTGGGATTCCTTCCCAGAGGAAGCAGAGTGAAAAGCGCGCGCGTCTTCGTGCGAACCACAGCAAGGTCGTTCGAGCGTGTGTCGACCACCATCAGCAGGTGTCCGGCGGTAGAGAGCGCCACGGCATCCGGACCTTCGCCCACCGTCACATTTCCCAGCAGCTTGCCGTCGTCAATTCCGTACAGGCTCACCGTGCCGCTGCCGAAATCCGTCACCCACAGCAGCGAATTGTCTTTGGTGACAATGCCCTGGGAAGGCCGCATCCCGACCTGATACGTGCCGCCCACCTCGGTATTACCGGTCGCAATCTCAGAGATGGAGTTGCCACCGAAGTTTGTTGCAAAGGCCTCGCCTCCGTCCGGTTTCAGCACGATGCTGGTCGGTGTCGCGCCTACATCCAGCAGCGCCAGCAGGCGGTCCGGCTTGGCGCTCATCCCTGCGCGCGCGGCGCGCGCGAGGCCGATCACCATCACCTGGTGTCCGCCGGAACAGGCAACAAATGCTTTCGTCGAGTCCGGCAGTATGGTCACAGCCGTTGCGCTTGGGCAACCGGAGAAGAAGGCGCGCACCTGATCGAGCTTAGGGTCCACCACGCTTACGCTACCGCTCTTCTCATTGCTCACCACCAGCGCGCTGTCATCGGGCGCAATGCGCGCGACGCCTGGTCCTTCGCCCACGCCAATGGTGGCGGTCACGCGCCGCTGGTCAAGATCAATGACGGAGACATCATTCGCGCCCGAGTTCGCGACATAGGCCGTGCGTCCGTCGCTCGCGACATCGATCGAGTAAGGCGTCCGGTCCACCGCGATCGTCGCCACTACCTCGTTTCGCGTGGTGTCGATCACGCTCACCGAGCCGCTGTCCGCATTCACCGCATACACTTCAGCGCGCACGGGGTTCGCCGCGATGCCTACCGGCCGCTGTCCTACGGCGATCACGCGATCCTGTCGCAGGTTCACCAGGTCCAGCACGGTCACCGTATCGCTGCCGCTGTTGGTCACATACGCGAACTCGCGATAGTTCCTCGGATAGACAGGGAAGTCCTGCTTGTGGCAACCGCCCAGCAGCATCACCGCGCAAATGACAAACGCGAGGCACATGCCCCACGTCTGTCCCTGCCGCCATTTAGCGCGCAGCAGGGAAAATGGCTCCTTGGTGCGCCGTCACCTCAATGCCCCGCGGAATCCGCCGGTGCACCACCTCGGCAATCCGGGAGCACTCGTCCATCAACTGCGCGAATTGCTCCGGGTAGAGCGACTGCGCGCCGTCAGAAAGTGCCTGGTCAGGCGCGTGATGCACCTCAACGATCAGACCATCGCAACCCACCGCAACCGCGGCCCGCGCCAGCGGCAGTACCTTGTCGCGCTTGCCGGTGCCGTGGCTCGGGTCCACGACGATCGGCAGATGGCTCAGCCGCTGCACCGCCGGCACAATGCTCAGGTCCAGCGTGTTGCGCGTGTGATCCGTAAAGGTGCGGATGCCACGTTCGCACAGCGCCACCTGGTAGTTGCCTTCGCTCATCACGTATTCGGCTGCCATCAGCAGCTCTTCCAGTGTCGCCGAGAGTCCGCGCTTCAACAGTACCGGCAACTTCGACCGGCCGGCGCGCTTCAGCAGGGAATAGTTCTGCATGTTGCGCGCGCCGATCTGGATCATGTCGGCGTACTCCTCGACCAGTTCCAGCGACTCGTTGTCGAGAGCTTCGGTGACGATGCGCAACCCGAAACGCTCCCGTACTTCGGCCATGATCCGCAGTCCCGCCTCGCCCATCCCCTGAAAGGCATACGGAGAAGTTCGGGGCTTGTAAGCGCCCCCGCGCAGAAACTGCGCGCCCGCCTTGGCCACCTGCTCGGCCACCGCGAAAGCTTGCTCCCGGCTTTCGATGGAGCAGGGTCCGGCAATTACGGCGATGTTCCTGCCGCCGATCACGGCATCCGTGCCCGGGAAGCGGATCACCGTGTCCTCTTCCTTCACGTCGCGGCTCACCAGCTTGTAGGGTTTGGATACCTTGATGACTTCCGCTACGCCGGACATTTCGGCCAGCGCGTCCTGCTCTACCGCGCCCTGATTGCCGGTGATGCCGATCGCGGTCCGCTGCGCCCCGGGCATTGGGTGAGGCCGATAACCGAGCCTTTCGATGCGATCGCAGACCGCCTGCACCTCCTCGGCGGTGGCGTGCGGCTTCATCACTACCAGCATGGACGTCTATCCTCCGGAACCCCCAAGTGTACCGGCGGCCGCAGCCGCGGTGGAGCATTTTTCCTATAGGAGTAGAGCCGCGAGCAGAAGCTTATGTTGAGGAAAAGGCCACGCCCAGATGCTCTCCGCCACCTCACAGCATCAGGAAAAATCATCTAAACGCATGTGCGATAACGCAGGAAGTTACTTAATTCCTGTTAATCGATGTGGAACTTTTTTCGACACCCATCCGTCAAGATTCGATACAACTATTAAGCATCCTTTAATAAACCATGAAACAAACGAGCTCCAGCACCTGAAGCACTTTGTCGTCTGACCTTGGATCAATGAAATCCAAAGGGGGCATTATCTTTGCGTCACCTCTCCCGTATCGTGCTCATTATACTTGCTGTTGCTCAGGTAACGGCTTTGGCGTTCGCCTTCCAACGGCCGGCCTATGCCTATGCTGATCCGGGCTCCGGACTCCTCTTCCTTCAGGTGGCGGGTTCGATGGCGGCAGGCGCTCTGTTTATCGTGCGCTCGAAATTGCGCAAATTCTTTCGTCCGGGCAAAGACCAGATTGAAGAGTCCGCCATCGAGCAAGGTCAAGAAATCCAGCAATGACTGCAAGTGCCGTCGCTCGCCGCGGAACGTTTCGCGATCCGGCGGGCTCTCTTTACTTTGAAGAGGCAAAGGTTTTTCGCCACGTGCGCCCCGCGTTTGTAGCGGAGGTAGAGTCGTTTCTCGGCTCCGCCCTCGCCCGCAAGTGGATGGATAGCGGCCGCATGGTCAAGACCGTCATCGCCGGCCGCGAGCGGGACGGCTCGCTCCTGCTCGAGCACGAGCGCATCGACTATCCCAGCTATCCCTGGGAGTGGACACCCGGGCAGTGGGCTGCCGCCGGCGAGCTCACCCTCGATCTCTGCGAAGAATCTCTGGCAGCCGGTCTCATTCTGAAAGACGCGACACCTCTCAATGTTCTTTTCCGCAACGCGGAACCGGTTTTCGTCGATGTGCTCTCCTTCGACGCCCGCAAGCCGGGAAATCCCATCTGGCTTGCCTACGGCCAGTTTGTCCGCACGTTCCTGTTGCCTCTGGCGGCAAACCGCTATCTCGGCTGGCCCCTGGCTGCGTCCATCGAGCGCCGCGACGGCTACGAGCCGACGGACCTGTACACTCACCTGCCATTACGCCGCCGCTGGACGGCGCCGCTGCGCGCCCTTGTCACTCTGCCGCATCTGCTGGAGGGCAAGGCCAATGCCTCCGCATCCACCGGCGCCAGTCCCATCCGCCAGCAGCCGCCCGAGGTGGCTACGCACGTTCTGCGCGGGATGCTGAAGAAGCTGCGGCGCACTCTGCGCGCGCTCACGCCGCCGCCGCGGTCGTCGCGCTGGAGCAATTACACCACCACCGCAAGTCACTACAGCGCGGAAGATCACGCACGCAAAGCCGCATTCGTGGAGCGTGCGCTCACCCACGCAAGCCCCCAGCGCGTGCTCGATGTGGGTGGAAACACCGGTCATTATTCGCGCATCGCCGTCGCGGCCGGCGCAAGTGTCGTTGCCTGGGATACCGATGTTCAGGCTGCCGATGCAAACTGGCGTGAAGCCCGGGTGAAGCGTGAGCCCATTCTGCCGCTCATCGCCAACATCGCCCGTCCTACGCCCGCCGTGGGCTGGCAGAACGCAGAAAGTTCAAGCCTGCTCGAGCGCTCCGAAGGCGCATTCGACTGCATTCTGATGCTCGGCGTCATTCACCACATGCTGCTCATAGATCAGATTCCGCTGCCGGCCATCTTCGATCTGATCACGCGTCTCACCACGCAATGGGCAATCATCGAGTGGGTGCCGGCAACCGATTCACAATTCCGGCAACTCTGCCGCGGACGTCAGGACATCTACGGACATCTCGACGAGACTGCGTTTCTCGCGGCCGCAGGCGAGTACTTCGAGCGCCGCCTGGTCGAAAACCTCCCCAACGGCCGAAGTCTCTGGCTCTTCGAGACCAAGTGAAACCCAGGCCGCTCCTTTGAGGCGAAGGCATCGCCACGCTCTACATCGCACCATTCAGCTCATGAAAGACGCCATCCGCGCTGCAACTTGCAATATCTAGAACACGTCTGTACAGGATTCGAGAGCATTGAATTCATGATCAAAATTCAACCCTGGCTGCAGGGCGTGGGCTTGGCCATGTTGTATCTGCTACCGCTTATCGCCATTTTTCTGGCCCCTGACCAAATCAGCCTTTATCACCAGATCTTCCCCATCACTTCGCTCACCCGCGGCGCACTTCTGGACTTGGTGTTCTTAGGATTTCTCCTCGGCGCTGCGCTTGCATGGCTGAATACGCTGACGTCGCCAGTGTTGCGGCGATGGTTATGGATACCGGTCTTGTTCGCGACCGCCTGGTGTGGCGAACGCGGTATAGCAGAATTCCTGCGCAACGTCGAAACTGGTGTGCGGCTGCCGGACTGGTCGGCACATCTGCCTTTGGATCGTGCTCGCGCTCGGCCTGGTGCTCCTGCTCTTCGCGCGCCGGTATTACGACATCGTCATCGCAACTACCGAAGTGTTGCTGATCTCCGCTGGCATTACGACATGTCTGGTCATTCTGCCTCGACTGGTGATCGCATCGTTCAACCATGCGCCAGCGGAGGAGGCGTCTTTTACGCATCCGGTCCGCCAGCCCCGGCACGCGGGTGAGCCGCGGGTGCTCTGGGCCCTATTCGATGAACTCTCGTACAATCAGCTCTTTGATCATCGCCAGCCGGGTATCGAACTACCCGCATTCACCGCGTTGAAGCAGACAAGCGTCTCCTTTTCGCAGCTTCTCCCAGTGGGGAATATGACCGACGTGGTCGTTCCGTCGCTCCTGCTGGGACGGCCCATCTCCGCGACCAAAAGCAATCTAAGTGGAGAACTGTTCTGGCAATCCAGCCCGCAAATGGGTTGGCGGCGATTTGACCCAGAGGCTACGGTCTTTGCCGCAGCCCGACGGCAGGGCCTGGGGACAGGGGTGGATGGATGGTACAACCCGTACTGCCGGCTGTTCGCAACCATCCTGGACCGCTGCTACTGGAACTTCGAGGACTTTTCGGGCGGTTCGCGGTTCGGTCGCCTTTCCAGCGAACGGAGCACGCTCCAGAATGCACGTGACGCGCTACCGTTCGTCCCGCTGATAGAGAATGCGTTCGAGCACGAGAGTGCCAATCAGGGCCACACCAGCCAGAGCCATCGGACCGACTACGAGAGAGTGCTCAAGCAGGTAAAACCGCTGATCGAGGACGAAAACATCCGCTTCGCCTTCATCCACCTGGCTGTGCCGCACCCCCCTGGCATCTATCCGGACCCTTTGGAGGGAGGACGTGCAGATTATCTAGGCAATCTGATTCTTGCCGACCAAACCCTGGCCGAAATTCGCTCAGCTATCGAAAAAACCACCTCCGCGGCGGATACCATCCTTATCGTCTCTTCGGATCATTCTTGGCGTATACCGTTCTGGCGCAACTCGCCCGGCTGGACCAGAGCCGAAGAGCGCGCCACGAACGGAGGCTTTTTCGATAAACGCCCGGTACTGATGGTGCACTTCCCGCAACAAACCCAAGCGGTGCAAATCGACCGGCCCGAAAGCGCAATGATTGTGCACAGCTTGCTGCTCGATCTGATCCGGGGCAAGGTGCGCACGCCCCAGGAATGGATCGACATGCTGCCGTCCGCCGGTGGTGATCGTCAGCCAGAAATCAGCGAGAAAAAATAAAGGCCACCCGCCGGTGGCCTCTGGGAGGCTAGTCGAGATGAGAGCCTTCGGTCTACCGCCGTTCGGCTGTTTCAGGCGCTGCTCTTTGGGGTGCCGCTCCTGACACGACGATCATGCCTCCACTCGCCTCCTGCTTGAATCCCTCTTTTCAGTTCAGATTCTCCCCCGAAGGTGGGAGGGCGCTATTACCTCTGCCCTTGCCGTGAAACTTCCGAGAACCCCCCGCCGTCTACCCCTTTCAGAGTCACGCAAGTGAGCTCCGGCGGACTGCAATCCGCCCTGCGGTACCCTTCCTCGGACAACGAAGCTGGCTCTTCCGAGACAGCTTCGTTGCTTTTTCCCAAATAGGAAAATTCTTGCACTAGCAGCCTGGATGCCCCACATCTTCCGTTGAGTTTTGGGAGATCGTTTCTCTATTGTGCTTGGCCGGAGTGAACCCGGATGCCCAGCATGAACGAAGCGGATAGACTGGGTTAGTTTCGTTCTCTAACGAAGTGCGCGGGCGGCGCGTTTCTCGTTCCACCACTTCACTGCCAGGAAGCCGACATATCCCAATTGCAGGACCCAGGTCAGCACGTAAGCCAGAATCAGATGCCGATGCGCCATTACTCGTTCTCCTTCCACGGGGTAGCTTCAAGCGTCGCTTCCAGGGCACGCAACGCCTCGTCCTGCTCGCGTTGCTGCCGCGTTCGCTCAATCGCATAGCGGAAGCCCATCACCATCAGGCCCCAGGCAAGCCACGCTGCCAGGTTCCACCACACTGCTGCCCACATGCTTCGATCCAACCCGCCGGTTGCGATCACCGGCGACGGATGCTGCGTTCGCCACCACGTGGTCGAGTAATAGACGATCGGCACATCTGCGTAGCCAAAGATCGCCACCACCGCCGCCAGGGTCTGCATCTGGGGCCCCGCGGCGAAGCGCCGCACCAGCAGATAGGAGCAGTAGATCAGCCACATCACCAGCGTACTAGTTAGTCGCGCGTCCCACGTCCACCAGATGCCCCACACTGGCCTCGCCCACAGCGGCCCCTGGATCAGCACCGCGGTGCAGAAGATGACGCCCATTTCCGCGGATGACAGCGCCAGTGCATCTGCGCTCATCGCGCGCAGCGGATCGCGATGCCGGACCACGAGATAGGTTATCGATGCAGCGAAGCTGATGAAGAAGAAAAGAAAGGTCAGCATTGCAGAGGCGAAGTGATAGTAAAAAATCCGCTGGATGTCGCCCATGGTCGCCTCCGTCGGCGCCACGTACATCGCCTGATAGAAGGCCTCGCCCAACAGCGCCAGCGTCGCCGCAAGCCATATCCACCGGAACCACTTCATCGCGTCCTCATCCTCACCACCCCTAGTAGTTTACCGTGGCGTCCTGGCCCGTCGCAGCATCTAGTTAGGAGAAGCAACATGTACTTTCGGCCTAAAAAAAGGAGTCATGGCTGTGCTCTACGTCCGCATCATCGTCGGCATCGCGTTCCTGGTCATGGCAGCCTTCGGCCCTGGTATCGGATTGCGCCCGGGGGCCAACCGAAGGATGGGCCAGGATGCCCTCCAACCGGTCAATGCGCCGCACGGCCGCACTGGCCGCCGGGACCAGCGAATGGCTGCCGTTCTCATCCTGCGCATCCTCGCCGCGATGCTCGGCCTCTGGTTGCTTATCTTCTCGCTCGCGCAACTACTGCACCACCACGGCAACCTGGTGCACTGAGCAAACGCGCACGTTACACTGAATGCTGATGCCGCGCCGCGCCCAACTCGTCCTCGCGCTCATCCTCGTGCTGGTGCTTGGCCCGCTCGCCGGCGCAGCCTGCGGCATCGATTGCCTCGCCGCAACTCCACATGCAACACGCACTGCGGTCACGCAGCATGATTGCAAGCGCGCCCTCGCCTGCTGCCCCTCCGGCGCGGCTGCCATTTGCAATGCAACGCAAACTCCCGAGATTGTCGCCGCGTTCCTTTCCACGAATAGCAGCGCGCCTGATATGCCTGCGCTCGCTATGACTTCCGGAGAAGCTCTGCCTCAGACTCCTGGCAGCCTCAGCGTGTATCGGCTTGCCAACTCGCCCCCCGGCCGGTCCCGCGCCGCCAGCCCCATTCCGATCCGCATTTAGCCCTCCTTTCCGCTGAAGAGCCGAGCGCATTCGTGCGCACGACTGTGACATTTTTCTTTCACGCAGCAGGGAACCCCAATGAGCAATCGACGCAGCTTTCTCCAGCGTGCGCTCGGAATCGGTGCAGGCCTGGTCGCGGCACCAAGCCTCCTCGCCGATGAAGCCACGCATCGCGGCCCCGACTCCGGCTCCGCCCGCCCTATCCACGACCTGGCCCGCAGCAGCAGCGGCGGTGACCGCAATAACCTGGGGCGCAATGTCCCCGTTACCACGCCGGACGTGCCCGACCTGCCCTTCACACTGGAGAACGGCACCAAGGTCTTCCACCTCGTCGCCGAGCCGGTCAGGCAATCGATACTGCCAAACAAAACGATCGATCTCTGGGGCTTCAACGGATCCGCGCCTGGCCCCACCATCCAGGTCAACCAGGGCGACCATGTGCGCGTCGTCTTCGATAACCATCTGCCCGAGCCCAGTTCCATCCACTGGCACGGCTTCGAAGACCAATTGCGCTACGACGGCCAGCCCGGCATCTCGCAGCAACCCGTGCCGCCCGGCGGTCGGTACATATACGAGTTTCAAATCCACCAGAGCGGCACCTTCTTCTACCACTCACATATGTCCATGCAGCAGATGATCGGCATGCTCGGCGGCTTCATCATGCATCCCGCGGCGCCCTATCAGCCCGCCGTCGATCACGACTTCCTCATCCACCTGCAGGAGTACGCCGTGCTGCCATCGAGCACCATCCCCAACTCCATGAGCATGGAATACAACTGGCTCGTCCTCAACGGCAAAGCCGGTCCCGCGATCACGCCCATGATCGTGCCCCTCGGCAGCCGCGTACGCATCCGTTTTGTGAACCTCGGCATGGACCATCACCCCATGCATCTGCACGGTCATACGTTCTACATCACCGGTACCGAAGGTGGCCGTATTCCGGAGACGGCCTGGTGGCCAGGCAACACTGTTCTCGTCGGCGTCGCGCAAGCGCGCGATATCGAGTTCGTCGCCAATAACCCCGGCGACTGGATGGTCCACTGTCACCTCCCGCACCACACGATGAACCAGATGTCCTCCACCGTCGGCCGCATGACTCGCATGGGTGCGGTGTCCGGCATGCCGACCGGAGTGGACGCGAATACCAGCATGGGCATGCTCCAGGGCACACCACCCGTCCCCATGGGCGACGATTACGGTCCTTCGCTGGGGCGCGGCATGGGCGTGGCGTCTACCAGCGACTTGGCCACCACCAACGGTCCGCTCTCGCAGCACGCGATGCACGAAGGAATGTCCGGAATGCAGATGGGACATGCAATGCAGATGCAGCCGAACGAGATCGCGCCCAACGCCAACAGCATCCCCAACTTCCCGCAGGACGCATTCATGGAAGGCAGCATGATGAACATGGACGCGATGGTTGCAACTCCCGCCAATGCCGGCCTCCTGCCCGGATGGAGCGCGCAGATGCAGGGCATGATGACGTTGCTTCGCGTTCTTCCTCAGCAGGATTACGACCGGATGATGCAGTCCATTCGTAACTATAAAGGTGGCGATACAGCCATGCCTCGCATGCAGATGAAGGGAGGCAGTCGATGAAGTTCCTCCTCACCACATTCCTCATCGTCAGTTCTGCCGCATCAGCACAACAGCAATCCATGCCCGGAATGCAGATGCCGGTAGCATCCTCATCGAATCCACCTGCATCCTCCAGCACTGGTGCGACGCTTACAGGCGTGCCGCCGATTGGTGCGCCGGTTGCAGGCGCGCCCTTGGCTCCGGACCCGCTCGCCGAAGCAGCCGCCCGTCCACCGCTCACCTTGGACGCGCTGCTCACAGACGCCCGAACTCACAATCCAACCCTCAGAGTCGCGCAAGCTCTCGTACAGCAGACCGCCGGCCGGGCGAAACAGGCTGGCATCCTGCCTAATCCCGTCATCGGTTACGAAGGTGACCAGATCCGCGGCGGCTCTTACGGCGGCGGCGAGCAAGGCGGCTTCATTCAGCAGACCATTCCGCTCGGCGGCAAGCTTGGTTTGCGCCGCGACGCGTACCGCGCGCAGCAGCACACGGACGAGCTCGCCCTGAGCGCACAACAGCAGCGCATCGAAGCCGATCTCGAAAGCAGTTTTTATGCGGCGCTCGCTCTGCAGCAGGAGATCGATACCCGTAAGCAACTCAGTGCGGTCGCAGCTGACGCAGCCGAGACCGCGCGCCAGCTCGCCAACGTCGGTCAGGCGGACGCGCCCGATGTCCTGCAATCCGAAGTCGAGCAGGAACAGGCCGCGCTCGACACCTTCGCCGCACAGCACCGCTATATCGCCGCTTTCCATCAGCTCGCAGCCACTGCCGGTCAGCCCGATCTGCCGCTCTGCCGTCTTGCGGGCGACCTCACCACGTCACCCGTGCCGCCGCCCTCGCTCGACACAATCATTGAACAGAGTCCGGCCGTTCAACGTGCCGATCAGGCTGTGCATGCAGCCGAGGCGCAGCTGCGTAGTGCGCGCCGGGAGGTCGTTCCCGACCTCACACTCCGCGCGGGCGAGCAGTGGAATAACGAGCTGGTTCACCAAAATCCCAATATCGCTACAGGCGCGCAGTCCTTCGCTTCCGCGTCTATCGACCTGCCGCTCTGGAATCGCAATCAGGGAAACATCGCAACGGCTCAGGCCGCAGTCGATGCCGCGCAGGCTGAGGCCCATCGTGTCCGACTTGCGCTGCGCCACTCCGCTGCGCCTCTGATCGAGCAATACAACGTCGCTGCTGCCCAATCCGCCCGCTACCGGAGCGACATGCTGCCCCGCGCACAGCGTGCCTATGAACTCTATCGCGACCGCTACCGGCAAATGGCTGCGGCCTATCCCCAGGTGCTGGTATCGCAGCGCACGCTGTTCCAGTTGCAACTCGACTACGTGCAATCGCTCGGCGAGTTATGGCAATCCGCGGCGCAGTTGCGCCATTTCGCGCTCAGTGGAGGGCTGACTTCATCAGAAATGTGGTAGGCCCCACCGTCCTGAGCGCAAACGAAAGTGGAGCGAGGCGCCTGCCCTCAGCTTGTCGAAGGGACTCTGCTATACCTGATCGAAACGAATCGTGCGGAGCGCCGCTTCGCCTCAAAACTCTCTTGTGATTCTCTAACTCGCGACGCCAGATCCAAGGTAAGTTTCGGGAAGAAGCTAGCTATGTACCGGAGCATTTTCGCCGGCAGCCATTCCCAGCAGTGCATAGATCTCGTGGAGCAGCGCCGGAGGACCCTCCAGATTTTCCATCGACGCATCGGAATGCACGGAACAGGCTCCGGGCATAGCCTCATGCAGCACCAACACCTTCACCCCGGGTGATTCTGCGCGCACCCTGTCGATGACCTCCTCGCATTCCGCGTCCGGCACCGAGTGGCACAGCAGGACAAGATCCAGTGGACCGCGCGAAAGAACCTGATCTAGCCCGGCCAATGTGTCGCATCTCTCCACGAGGAATTCCCGGCCCAAAATCTGCCCCCGAGTGTAGAGCAGCATTTCATCGTGTCCATAGCAGAGCAAGCGCGGGCGCCTTGACGTCATCATTCGACCTTGTTTCGTCACGGGGATCATTGAGATAGTTAATCTTGCTAGTTTGCTGCCAGATATGTGTGTCGCGTGGGCGACAATTCGCGCCATATAGCCGATTCCAGCGCCGCCCGCTGCAAATCCGAGTAGCCTGAATTCACCGGAACGCAATCCTCTCACCAGACCGAATGGGTGGGTCCCCTTTGCGCGCGCCCGCTGCGAAGGAGTGGCCATGAATTCCCAGCTTTCCAATGTCGTTCTCAACGCTCTTCCTGTGCAGCTCAACGGCTTTCGCGCAAAGCTTACGCCGGTGCCGCTCCCCGTCGGCACGTCCCTCTATGAGCCATATGAAATACCGCGGTTTGCCCATTTCATTACCTCGGGCCTGGCGTCGGTCGTTACCTCTATGAAGGATGGCGGCTCCGTCGAAACCGGCTTGTGGACCCGCGACGGACTGGCGGAGTGCATGCATATTGCCGGCAGCGATCGCGTTCCCACACGCTGTTTCATGCAGGTCGCGGGAACCGCATTGCGCATGCCTTTCACCGACCTGCTGCGTGAGTTTGAAACTGTGGAATCGTTGCGCGTCAGCATACAGCAGAGCATTCAGACTCAGGCGCTCATCCTCAGCCAACTGGTCGCCTGCAACCGCCTGCACGAAGTTGAAGAGCGACTCGCCCGCTGGATACTCATGCTGCAAGATCGCCTTCAGGAAGACGTGCTCGCCATCACTCAAGAGTTCCTCGCAGAGATGCTCGGCTCACGCCGGACGACTGTCACCATGGCGGCAGGCGCGCTCCAACGCATCGGCCTGATCGAATATCAGCGAGGTCGCGTGCACATCCTCGACCGCGAGCGCCTCGAAGCCGCCGCGTGCGAGTGTTATCCGGTCATTCGCAAGCTGTCCAATGACATACCCCCCCCCGGGTCTGATGACAATTGGGCTGCCCCCACATCTCCATCTTGAGACACGAGTCTTCGTAGCGATACGACGGGGTGCCCCATCCTGAGCGAAAGCGAAGTGTGGGATACCGCCAGACTCGAGGTCCGCGCCAGCCGATCGCAGCCGTCGCTCGGGAGCGAGAGACCGGCGAGGTTGAGCGATCTGCAGTTTGTCCGCAATACTGCGATACTCCACCTGAAGCAACACCACATACATCGATAGTGCGTAGGTAAACGATTGCTTCTCGGGTCATCGCTTGACACGGCAAGCCGCCTCTGGCCCAATGTCTCGGGCTGCATTTCCCAGTCTCACGCCGCTCTCAAACAAAACTTCCTCAAACGGAAGGCGAATCGTGAAGAAGACTCTGTGTCTTGGAATCCTCCTGCTCGACCGCCCCGCTCGCGCTCCAGGCCTCGCAGTCCTATTACCCGGCAAAGCTCGACGATCCTGCCGCGGTCTATCTCACCAAGGACAAGTTTCCTGTGCACGCCGACGGCGTCAGCGACGACAGCGCAGCTCATCCAGGCCGCCATCGATAAAGTGGAGGACAGCCACGGCGAAGGCATCCTCTTCGTCCCGGAGGGGAAGTACCGCATCACCCGCACCATTTACGTGTGGCCCAGCGTGCGTATCATTGGCTATGGCGCCACTCGTCCTGAATTTCTTCTAGCGGACAACACCCCCGGATACCAGCAGGACATCGCATACATGTTCTTCTTCGCCGGCGGACGTCCCGGAGGCCGCCACTGGCATTGGCATCTCCCCAACGGCCCGCGTCCGCCATTTGCCGGTACGGTGCCGGCGACTAACGCCGTCGTCGATGCAAACCCCGGCACCTTCTACTCCGCCATGAGCAACGTCGACTTCGACCTTGGCAACGGCAATCCCGCCGCTGTCGCCATCCGCTTTCATGTCGCGCAGCACTGCTATCTCGCCCATATCGATTTTCATATCAAGTCCGGCCTCACAGCGCTGAAGGACGTGGGTAACGAGGCCGAAGACCTCCACTTCTTCGGAGGCGACTACGGCATCGTCACCATCAAACCTTCGCCCGGCTGGCAGTTCACACTGCTTGACTCTACCTTTGAAGGCCAGCGCAAAGCCGCCATCAGCGAGCATGAGGCTGGCCTCACCCTCGACCACGACAGCTTCCGTAATGTGCCGGAAGCCATCGACATCGATCCCCACTTTTACGAAGAGCTGTGGGTGAAGAACTCGCGGTTTGAAAACATCAGCGGTCCCGCCATCACCATCAGCAACGAGAACAATCCCCGCACCGAGATCAATCTAGAAAACATAGCCTGTCACCACGTTCCCGTCTTCGCAATGCTGCGCGCGAGCGGACAGAAGTCAGCCGGCCCTGCAGACGACTACGTCGTCAAGAGCTATACCCATGGCCTCATCGTCCCCGCGCCCGGCCTGAATGGCGAAATTCGCACCAGCTTCGATGCCGCACCTACCGACGCGCTCCCGCCCGAAGGACAAAACATTATCGCCTCGCTTCCATCGATGGACACCTGGGTCAACCTCCACACGCTCGGCGCAAAAGGTGATGGCGTCAGTGACGATACTGCCCCCATCCAGAAAGCCATCGATGAGCATCGCGTCCTCTACATCCCGGAAGGTCGCTACGTCCTCACCAACACGTTGCACCTCAAGCCAGACACCGTCCTCATCGGCCTGCACCCCAGCATGACGCAGTTCGATGTCCTTGACGGCACCGCGGCCTTTCAGGGGCCAGGTGCCCCAGTGCCGCTGCTCGAAACTCCCAAAGGCGGCCACAACATCGTCGTCGGAATCGGCCTCTACACCGACGGCATCAACGACCGCGCCGTCGGCGCCTTCTGGCAATCCGGCGCTGACTCGCTCATGGACGATGTGCGCTTTCTCGGTGGCCACGGCACCAATTCCGCCGACGGCACGCGCATCGACCCCTACAACAACACCCACACCGCGGACCCCGACATCCACCGCCGTTGGGACGCACAATATCCCAGCCTGTGGGTCACCAACGGCGGTGGCGGCACATTCGCCGATATCTGGACGCCCAGCACTTTCGCGCAAGCCGGCCTCTATGTCTCGAACACGAGCACGCCCGGCCGCGTCTACGAGCTCTCCAGCGAGCATCACGTCCGCACTGAAGTCAAGCTCGACGGCGTCGAAAACTGGGAGATCATCGCACTGCAAACCGAAGAGGAGCGCGGCGAAAGTGGCTTCGCGCTACCGCTGGAAATCTCCCGCTCGCGCAACATCACCATCGCCAACTATCACGGCTACCGCGTCATCAGCAGCTATCAGCCCTTCTGCTGTGCGGTCAAAGTCTCCGAGTCTTCCGACATCCGCATCCGCAACATGCATACGGACAGCAACAGCAAAGTCGCCTTCGACAACTCGCTCGTCGACTCGACTGCGCACACTGAGGTCCGCCCGCGCGAGTTCGCGTCGCTTGACATCCCCGGCGATGCGAAGACTCAGCCGCAGAACACCGCCGCGTCCGTCCTCGAACCCGGCGCGCACGTCGAACGCCTCGCCACCGGCTTCTTCAACATCTCCGGCGCTGCAAGTGACAATGATGGCCAGCTCTACTTCGTCGACGCGCACTGGCAGCGCATCTTTCGGTGGTCACCCAATACTCATGAAGCCGTAGTCGTCCGCGACTCGCCGCTTGAGCCGGTTAACCTCGTCTTCGACAAGTCTGGCGACCTCATCGTCGTTTCCTACGCAGGAAAGGGAACTGTCTACAGCTTCCGTCCTGATGCTCCGCTCGATCAGGTCACCATGCTCAACGCCGAGCCTTCCGCACCGCACCCTGGCATGGTTCCTGTGCGTGCCCTCGATGCGTGGGAGAGCGATGGCATCGCGACATCCCGCCCTTATCAATACATCTCGCCCGACCGCAGCATCTTTATCCCCGCCGCGGAAGATTTTGTCCAGGGCACCCTCTCCTGGGGCACCAAGATGGCTGACATCCTGCACGCCTTCGGGATCGCCAAAGCCATCCCCGGCCATCCGTTTTACGTCAGCGACGAAGCCCAGGAGAAAACCTACAAGGTAAACGTAACCGACGCAGGTACCGTCTCCGACATGCAGCTCTTCGCTGAAGCCGGAGGCGAAAGCGTAACTCAAGATACCGCCGGCAACGTCTATCTCGCCGCCGGGCAGGTCCAGGTCTTCAGTCCCGATGGCAAGCTCGTCGGCCGCATCGATGTCCCGGAGCGCCCCATCGACCTCGTCTTCGGCGGCCCCGATCACCGCACGCTCTTCATCCTCACCCATGCCTCGCTCTATTCTGTGAGAACGAAATCACCGGGTTTGTGAGGCGAAATACAATCGCTGCGGAGAGTTTTCCACGACTACTCTCAACCCCACTGAAGCCGTGCGCGCCGAATCGAACCTTCGCAGCTACCGGCTCGTACCACACTCGCAACCGGAGACCGGCGTCCTGGTGGGGAAAAGCAGGTTCAAGCTCTGTCGACGGCCTCCGTCAGCCCGTAAGCCATCCTAGACCTTGCAGGATATTGCGATCAGATGCTCCACAGCCGCTTCGCCTCTTCTGCGATCACCTCCGGCATCTCCTCCGGAAAAAAGAGCTTCGCGCCCTCTATAAGCCGCACGCCACGCGAGCCCGGCAGATGCGTATCCAGCCATGTTGCCCATTGGGCCGGGAAAAACGGATCCGCTGTGGCCCAGACCATCCGCGCAGGGCCCTTCCATTGCTGCAGCTGCTCGCGAACGGCCACCAGTTCGCTTTTGCCCAGTGCTGCGCCGTACGCATCGGCCTGCCGCTTCTTTTCGGCCGACACCACCAGGGGACCGACGTAAGCCGCAATCGTCTGCTCGGTAAGCTGCTCTGGGTGCGTGTAGACCGAACCGAGCCCCTTCTCCGATCGTGCAAGCTGCAGATCGTTCAACTCCGGCGCCAGCACGCGATCCACAAACAATCCCTTCTCCGCCAGCTTTGCCACCGGCATAAAAAGCTGTGGCGGATTGTTCTCATCGACATCGCAGTTCGTCAGCAGCAGGGATCGCACCCGCTCCGGATAGCGCGCCACAAATAATTGCGCGACCAGGCCTCCACTGTCGTTCGCCACGACGTCGGCGCGTTTCACATGCAGAGAATCCAGCAGCGCGGCGAGCATCTCCACCTGCGCCTCCGGTGTGATCGCCTGCCCTTCATGCGCTTCCGTATGGCCCAGCCCCATGACATCCGGCGCAATGCATCGCCGATACGAGTGCAGCCGCTCCAGGGCGCCGCGCCATTGGTAGCCATTCAGAGGATAACCATGCAGGAAGAGCGCCGCCGGTCCGTGCCCATGCTCCACATACGCAACACGCGCCATGGGCAGGGAAGCGAACTCCCGTGCCCGCGCATACCATGCCGCGTCGATAGGGCCTGTCTCATGTTGTTTCGCGAAAGCGCTACGCTCCACGTTGAGCGTAGCCGCGCAGGCTGAGGAAAGGGCCAGAAAATCTCTACGTGTCATGTGCTCGAGTATCGCGGGCAAGCGCCTCGCATTGCGCGCACATTCCGGCGCCGATGAGCACAATCGGCCAGACAAAAATTAGCTCGCGGCCGTCTCCGCCAGCAGCCGCTTCATCGCCAGAGGCGGCATGCCCAGCACGCGGCGCATGTGCCGCGCCATGTGGCTCTGGTGTGCAAAGCCCGCAGCCGCCGCAATCTCCGCCATCGACAGCGAATCTTTCGACAGCAGCTCCTTCGCGCGCTCCACTCTTCGCTGGATCACATACTGATGCACCGGCACGCCCATGGCCTTGCGAAACAGTGTCTTCACGTGCGACGCGCTTACGCCGGCCACCGCGGCAATCTGCTCCAGCGACAGATCCTCCGCTAGCTGCTCTTCGATGAACGCAAGCACCTGTTTCAGCCGCAGTCCGCTCAACCCTTCATTCAACGCCTTCGGCATCCTCGCCGCAGAGCTGTGCCACGCCACCAGCCGCGATGCCAGCGCCAGCGTAAGTCCGCTCATATAGATCGGCCCGGACGGACACCCCGTCTCCATTTCACGCTTCATCGCCCAGCCCAATGTCTCCAGTTCTCGATCGCGGATTTGGAATCGATTCCGGATTTCCAGCCCTGCCGCATCCATGCCGGATTCCACCGCCACCGCCTCGAGCAGTGCCTGCGGCAGACTGAGCAGCAGCGCCGTGTCATTGTCGTCATGCATCTCCCAACGTGCCGCGGTGCGTGAAGGAATGACGTCGATGTCCCCATGCACCGATGTTCCCGTGAATCGCTGCCCGCCACGCCGGCAGCTCACCCGTGTCGGCGTGCCCACGTGCACGCTGACCAGCACGTTCTCGAGCTCAGGTACCTCAAGCACGCCCATAAAATCCCGCCGCAATTGGAAGGCGATGCCGTCCGTCGTCCGCATCTGCGCCAGAATCTCTGGGCCTCGCTCCTCAGCTATCGCTCTTTTCACCAACCGTGCCCCTCGCACATAATTCTAGTGGCTGCGCTCAATGCCCCTGGTCCTGAAAGACAACCAGATCGCCGCTGTGGAAGGTGCGCAGCAGCCCCACGCGTCGCCCCGAAGGCGAGAAGGCCGATGATTCGATGGCTTGATACGTTCCATGATTCAGAGGAAAATCTGTCAGCCGTTTCGGCGCGCCGCCGGAGACCGGCAGGGACCACAACTGATCCGAGCCCTGTCCATGCAAGGCATAAACGACGCTTCGGCCATCCGGGCTAAGGGTGGTCCCGGTTGGCGAGCCGCCATTTACCGGAAGGCGTTTCGTGATCGCTCCACTCTCGATCGATACCCACGCGAACTCAACCTGATCGCGTTTTCCGCCGGATCGAATGATGGGCACGACGATCTCCTTGCCATCCCGCGTTACCGCCGCCGTCCTGTCCGGCTGCAGATCGGCGCCCACTAGTACTTTGTCTTCACCGCCATCTACGCTGATCCGGTGCACATTGCTTTGATCGTAGTCGAAATAGATCACCCGCCTGCCGTCCGGCGTGCACACCGGCGACACATCCGCATTGCCGGAAGAGATCTGCTGGGGAGCTCCTCCATCCAGATGCAGTGTGTCGATATGGCTGATCGGCTCCTCCGATCGGCGAATCCCGGAGAATGCCACAACCTGCTTTCCGCAAGGACTCAGCTCGTTGAAGATCAGGTCTGCATTCGAGAACACCTGCGTCCGCGCGCCCGAATTCGGCGTGATGCTCTCTACCGCGCCTTCGCGATCGGCTGCGAGGATGTGGTCTTCATCGATCCACGCGAACGTCAAAACGTCCCGTAGCGAATTCGCAGGAGCAGTGCCGATCGGGTGGCCCGTCCATGGAAAGATATCGAGCGAAGCCTCGGTTGTACTCAGCACGGCGCTGATGGTCTTGCCATTGTGCGAAAGACTCGGTATCCGGCTGTAGTTGTTCAGGTCATTCGTGATGCGATGAAACAGGCCACCCGGCACGCTGAGATATCCGATCTGTCCCCGCCCGGTCGCGATATTGCGAAAGCCCACGATCAGCCCGCTGTCATCCGGCATCCACGCTGACCCGGTCGGCTCCATCGTCCGTTCCGGCAGGGCCAGAGATCGCTCAATCTTGCCCGTCGCCGCATCCATGATCGCGATGTGATAGACGTTGCTGTTCAGCGACTCCTGCAACGCGATCTTCTTGCCATCCTGCGACCACGCAGGATAGTCGTAGGTCCATGCCGAGCCGGAATAAATAACCCGCTCATCCGAGCCGTCCATTTTTGCTGACAGCAACCACTGGCCTTTGCCGCCAGGCTTGCCGCGCAGGAAACAGTAACGCTTCAGCGCCGGGCTAAACGAGGGCTGCGAATCCGCGCCGTGCGTAATCGTGACGATCGGTCCACCCAGCACCGGAATCCGGTAGAGATCGTCCGTCAAACCATTCGCCGGACGGGAGAGGAAGTACACGTGGTTGCCCTCTGGTCCAAAGGTCAAACCGTTCAGGAACCGGTCGGTTGGCGGCAGAATCTGCACATTGCTGTTCGTCGCCAGGTGCCGTATCCAGAGGCTCGTCAATCCATTCGCTTCCCGGCGCAGCCTCACTGCATACCTGCCGTCCCCGGACATGGCAGCCGCCAGGCTATCGCCGCTCGACGTCACACGCGATATCCGCATGTTTTCAAATGGCACCGGCCGCGTCCGGCCAAAGAACCAGTAGCCGGCAAAGCCCAGCGCCGCCACACACACTGCGCCAATGCCAAGCCACAGAGCATTCAGGTGACCGCGAGGTATTGTAGACGACCGCGCTAGCCGAGCCCGGCTGAACATTCACATCCGCCATTCCGGAAACAGGCAGTCCTGAAGAAATCTGTCCTGAAGGCGGTTGCCCGGAAAGAGGCTGTGCGGAAACGGCTGCTGGCGAAGGCATCGGCGTAACTGATGGATCAGAGCCACGCCGCGACATCGTCCGCCCGGAACTGTCACGCTTCAGCCGTTTCAGGTCGGCGCATAAATCCGAAGCATGCTGATAACGAAAGTCGGCGGTCTTCTCCAGAGCCTTCTCGATAATGCGCTCCAGCGCCGGTGGAGTCTCTGCATTTAGATCCGTCGGCACCACCGGATCACGGTTCAGAATGGCGTCGAAAGTCATGGCGCTCGTCTTGCCTTCGAACGGCATCCGCGCCGTCACCATCTGGTAGAGCACGGTGCCAAAGGAGAACAGGTCCGAGCGTCCGTCCAGCTCATCGCCGCGCACCTGCTCCGGAGACATGTACGCAATCGTCCCCACCGTCTGCCCCGGCGTCGTCAGCGGACCTTTCAAGCTCGCAGTGCGCAGGGCGGAGTCAAGGCCATCCAGTGAGGGGTCCTCGAATTTCGCCAATCCAAAATCCAGCACCTTCGGCTGATCGCGATCTGTCAGAAAGATGTTCGAGGGCTTCAGGTCGCGATGCACGATGCCCTGGCGATGGGCCACATCCAGCGCATCGCTGATCTGAATCGACCACTCCACAAGTTGCTGCATCGGAACCGGTCGCGTCATCACGCGATCCAACGTCCGGCCCTTCAGCAGTTCCATCGCAATAAACCAATGGCCGTCCTGTTCGCCGATCTCATAAATCGTGCAGATGTTCGGATGATTCAACGCCGAGGCGGCACGCGCCTCACGCTGAAACCGCGCCAGCCACTGCGGGTCGTCTGCATACTGCTCCGGCAGAAATTTCAGCGCCGCATGCCGGCCCAGCAGCGTGTCCTCCGCCGCGTACACCACGCCCATGCCGCCGCGCCCGAGCTCACTCAAAATGCGGTAATGGGACACAACCTGGCCGATCACTAGGCAGCCTCACGCAGCAGGAAACGGAAGATGCATCATCTTTGCACAGCGAGGGATTTGGCGGGAACGGTTTTGTCGGCGCGGCGAGCGACTTGTCCAGTAGATTGCCGCCGCAGGTCCGTGCGTGGACTCAACGCGAGGGGGAAAGAGCCGCTTGGTTACCCGGAACTCTGCTGAAAAAGCCGTGCGCCTGTATGAGTTCCGGAAGATCCGGGTCGCCGTGACTGCAGTTGGCGAGCACCTTGCGGTAATGCTGCTCCGCTATTTGTCGCAATCCTGCCGCCTCGGCGGACACCGCGGCGCCGTATTCTGCTCGCAGGCGTTCCGGGCTGACTCGCAATGCGGACTCGTACGCCTCCAATGCGAAACGCGGCTGCTTTGCCAACAACAACATATCCCCGAGCATCTCTCGCGAGGAGGCAAGGGGCCCCGGACTCACGGGGCCAATCTCGGTTGCATCCTCCAGTGTCACAGCTTCTTTCATCTCACGCAGGGCTGCGTCGCGATCACCTTCTGCCCATGTGATCCAGGCGGTTACAATTTTCAATTGAATGTTCACCTGGTCGACCCCATCGTGAACACCGCGGTGTGTAAGTGCCTCGCGCAATGAGACCAGTGGTTGCATATCTGCCCGGGCTGCCTGTGCATCCCCAAGCCTCGCGGCGCCGAGTGCACGGGCAAAGTAGAGACTCGATGCGGTCGACTTATACCTGTCGTCCAAGGACGTTTCCAAGGGCAACGGGAGAGCTGCGGCATCTTTCCACTGCTGTCGTTCGACCGCAAACCGGGCTGGGATTGCCGCCGTAGCGTAGAGTCCGGCATATCTGGAAGCTTCACCAGGTTGCACCGCGGGCAGATTGTCAGTCAGTTTGCGGGCCTCAGCGATGCGTCCCGTCTGCAGATACGCATATGCCAGGTAGTCCAGTGCGTGTAACTCATCTCCGGGCAAATTCTGTCTGCGTGCGCTGGCAGCGGAAGCCAGGTTCGAGGCGATGGATTCATCCCATAAACCCAGCCTGGTGAAAACGTGAGAGGGCATATGTAGAGCGTGAGGCGAGTCCGGTGCAATCTGGGCGTAGCGGCGCGCCGCATACAGCGCCTGCTGAGCCAGCGCAGGATGATCATTGGCGTGAATGATGTAGTGCGCTAGTCCCGGATGTTCGGGCTGCTTTACGAAGATGGGCTCCAGGATTTGAGTCGCCTTCTTCTGGTTCGCGTAGGTCCTATCAGTGAGCGGGGAATTGGCAATCAGCGCCAGAGCGTAAAAAATGGCCGCTTCGCTGTCCTGGGGATAATGACTACGCAAAGCTTCCATGGAGTGTTCGTATCTTTTAGCGCGCATCCGATGATCTTCGGAGTCTGCGTTCTGGTAGAAACTTTGGATAGCGCTGAGATACTCGCGCTCCCTTTGTGTCTTCGGTGCTGTCGCAAGGCCCTTCTGAGCCGCTTCCAAGCCGATTCTGAGATCTTCTCCAGACGGCGGATCCCACAGCTGGCGATAGTGACTCATGGCGATTCCCCACTCTGCCATGCTGCAGGTGGGATCGTTCTTCAGGACCTCCAGAAACAATTGCGCTGAATCGCGGTAGCCAAAAGAGTGTAAGGTCGCCACCGCCAGGTTGAACTTATCTTGCACGGTAGGACTACAAGACGTGTCGAATTGGACTTTGCCCATCGCATCCGGCCGGCCAGACACGTGCTCGTGTTGCGCACCGCTCAGGGCTGCCGGCCAATATGCAAGGAAGAGCAGCAATGGTGCAAAGACAGAGCGCGGCACGAGGGTTTCTCCTCAAGGCCCTGATGAATGAATCCGGCAATTATAGCGCCTGGTTCCGCGAATGCTGGACTTGGTGATTCCACCCAATCACTCATTGAGTACAGCGAATTCCCGAATGGGTGACGATGAGAGCGTTCGTCGTTCGTAGTCTCGCGAATCCTTGGCGCTAGCGATTGGATCGAGCTCAGGGGGATGGCTAAGATGGCGCCCGATATACTGCCCGCATGTACACGCCTCAGGCTGGAATCTTCGCTCTTGGAACCTCGTCTCATGCATACCTGGAGTTTGACATTCTGGACGCGAAGAAACACAAGGACTTTGCCGCTACCATCTCCGCTATACGTGAGCCGCGGACCACCACGGGAGGAGTGAACTTTGTCATCGGCTTTCGGCCAGAGCTTTGGCGCGAGATTGTTCCAGATGAGGCTCCCCCCGGCGTCGTGGGCTTCAACCACGACATCAAGGGCACAGAAGGATTCGTTATGCCAGGCACGCAACACGACGCGCTGGTATGGCTGTCTGGGAGTGCGTATGACGTTATCTTCGATATGGCCCGCTCGGTTGTGCATGATCTCGCAGACCAGGCGTCGTTAGCGGATGAAACCTCGAGTTGGTCTTACCGGCATGATCGCGATCTTACCGGCTTCATCGACGGCTCTGAGAATCCGACGCTGCTCGACGCTCCCATCGCAGCGCTCTTGCCCGAAGGAGTTCCCGGTGCTGCCGGATCAGTGCTGTTGCTGCAAAAGTGGAAGCACAAGACGGCTCAGTGGGAAGCCCTGCCGACCGAGCAGCAAGAGCGCATCATGGGACGCACCAAGCTCGACAGCATCGAGCTCGAGAACAAGCCATCGGACTCGCATGTCGCTCGCACCGATCAGGATGAGTTTGGGGACATCTTTCGTCGAAACATGCCGTACGGAAGCGTCGAGGACCATGGAACTATGTTCGTTGGATTCAGCGCAGACCAGAAGCGGCTTTCTAGAATGCTGGATAGTATGGCGGGCCTGATCACCGGCACGCGCGACGCGCTCACCCGCTTTACTCAGCCGCTGAGCGGCTCCTATTATTTCGTGCCCTCCGTCGAGAATCTGCGGCGCTTACGGTAGAAGGACCAAGCAAACGTCACGTGCTTCTGTAGCTTAGGCGGCCCGCCTCTTTAGTCTTGAATCTCGCATCGGCTTCAGGATGCCAAGTACACCATCTGTGATATTGCGTTGGCCGGTGTAAGTCGACTTATCATCAGCGAACGACCAGGTAGGACAGTCGACGGCCCGAAGTCGTGGCCGAAATACTATGTGCATAAGCGATACGCTTACTGTGCCAAATTGGCCTCCCTGGTATAGAACTCTGAATAGACCAGTGCATAATTTCGAGAAAACCCGAACGGAATTCCAAGACATACTCGCCAGGCCTATTCGTGACCTCGGCCTCAAGCTTGAGGGTTCTCCCCTTGAGCGATTCGTTCAGCAGTTGTATCGCGAACTGGAAGCCAAGGGCCTCCACAAGTTCCGTCCGCTTTGTTATCTAACTGATGAATGGGGATGTCCCTCCGGCGAGCCCGTCATCGGCATCCCCTTCTATTTGGCCAGCCCGCACCTGGCACAGCTCGAGCGCGAGATGAACGACCTGGAAGATGCTCGCGAGATCATGATGTACATGCGTCATGAGGCTGGGCACGCCTTCAACTACGCCTACCAGCTCTATAAGTCGGCTGAGTGGCGTGACCTGTTCGGCCCATTTCGCCGCACGTATCGCGATAACTATCGCCCCATACCGTTCTCGCGGAAGTTTGTTCGCCACATGGCCGGGTGGTACGCGCAGAAGCATCCGGATGAAGACTTTGCAGAAACGTTTGCCGTCTGGCTCACGCCTCGCTCGCAATGGCGAAAGCGTTACAAAGGTTGGGAAGCGCTAGCCAAGCTCCAGTATGTCGATCGCGTGGCGCGAAGGGTTGGAAATCTCGAGCCTGTCCGCCGTCGTGGCCGCACGGATATCACCGTCGATGAAATGGAAGCGACAGTCGGCGAGTTCTATCTCCTCAGCCCGCCGGAGGACATTCCGGTTCACGAAATTGCGATGGATACGGACTTGGCGGACATCTTCAATATCTCCCCAAGCCGGCGTAAGGGCGTGCGGCCCGCGCAGGAGATGCTGCGTCAGCATCGCAAGCCTATCGTCGACAAGGTCGCGTATTGGAGCGGTGTGCAACGCCCGATCGTCAAGCGACTCGTGGAAACAATCTGCAAACGTGTTGAGGAGTTGGGGCTGCGCGTGGATGTTCGACGTGAGTCCGAGTACCTCACGGAGTTCACGGTGTACACAACCGCACTCTCAATGAATTACCTCACCCGGGGGAAGTTCACTCATCCCTGAGGCGGACGGGACTACCGTCGCTCGGATTGGAGGCAGCATGAATGGAACGAAGCTGAAAGTAACCGTGCTGTACGACGTGTGGGAAGAAGAACCTGCTGAGGTGCAGGAAGAAGTTCCTGCACCGCGCAAGCGCAAGGGACAAACGAAACGCAAGAAGAAGCCGGTAAAGCACGACCGCGAAGAGATCCTCGAAGCCTTAGAGAAGCTCGGTCATGAGCCGTCATATTACGTTCTCGACGGCCGCCGGCAATCACTCCTCGGCCTCGCTAAGTGTGGCGCCGATCTCATTTTCAATCTCACGGAATCTTATGCGGGCGATGACACCAAAGAGATGAACGTCACTGCATTCCTGGATATGCTGGATATCCCCTATACCGGCTCGGGACCGCACGCGAACGTCCTTGCGCAGGACAAATCTATCGCCAAGAAGATGTTCGCTTTTTACGGGATTCAGTCGCCCTACTTCGCGACCTCCTATCGTGGCAACATCGATCACGCACATGACATCTCGTTCCCGCTGATCGTGAAACCCACCTCCGAAGATGGATCCATCGGCATCGATGCCGCTGCCGTCGTTACCAACGTGAAGGAACTGATGGAGCGCGTCCACTATATACAGACAGAATTCGATTCTCCTGCCTTGATCGAGGAATACATCGAAGGACGCGAGATCTACGCCGCCATCCTAGGCAGTTATGACAAGGCATATGCACTTCCGCTTGTGGAACTTGATCTTTCCAAGCTGCCGAAGGGCATGCCCAAAATCGCCAGTCAGGACGTGAAATTCGAGAAAAATTCGGAGGCCTATAAGCTGACGAAATCGGCGATTGCCGAAGACCTGGATGAAGAAACTGCAACCAAGCTCACGGAAATCGCGCTCAAGGCTTATCGCGCCGTCAAGCTTCGCGATTATGGCCGCATTGACATGCGCGTATCGAACAAGGGCGAGGTGTACGTCATCGAAGCGAATCCCAACCCATGGCTCTCCAGCGGACAGGAGTTTGCCATGGCAGCGAAAAAATCTGGCCTCTCCTATACGCAAATGGTCGGGGAGATCGTGGATCTTGCGATGGCTCGACACGCCTGAAGATAGCTAAAGTTCGCCTCCGGCGCTTCCGGACCAGTCCGGTTTCCGATGACGACCAGCCACTCACTCCGCGTGCAGCACAGTTTCGAAGAGTAGAACGCTTAGCACCGTGAAGATGATGTCGTAGCCGACTAGCATCTTGATCCACAGTCCGGGGTCCGCCTCACCGGTCAGCACATCGGTCGCTGCGAGTACCATCGCCAGCAGCGCCGGAATGAAGATAGGGAAGAGCACCAGGGGCAGCAGCAGCTCGCGCGTCCGCGCCCGCAGCGACAACGCCGCGAAGAAGACGCCGTTCGCTACCAGGGCCCAGCTTCCCAGCGGCAGGATGGCGAAGAACAGCCACCCATTTCCAAGTGGATGCAGGTTGTAAAAGATCACGAAGACCGGCGTCAGCACCGCTTCGACGATCAGCACGAAGATGAAATTTGACAGCACCTTTGCCAGATAGAGTGCGCTCGCCGGCGCTGGAGACATGCGCTGTGCATCGAGGACGTTGCCGCGCAACTCGCGCGACCACGCTTGGTTCAGCGCCTGCACTGCGGCAAACAGCACCGCAACGCACATCACGCCGCCAGCATATTCCCGCGACGTCTCACGCGTGGGATCGAAGGCGAGCGAGAAGAGCACGACCACGAGCAGCGCGTAGAACAGCATCGATTGCATCGCGTCCTTCGCGCGCCACTCGATGCGCAGGTCCTTCTGCAGATGCGCCCACAGCGCCGCGCCCATCAGGCCGCATCCTTCGTGAGGTCTGCGATCTCCGCGCCGGTCGCCCGCAGATAGTCGGCCGGAGAGAGCACGATCTGCAGGCCGCGATGTCCCGCCGACACGGATACCGCGTCAAAGAGCTCGATCGTCTCATCGGCAAAGGCGGGATAAGGTTTCTTCGCCCCGAAGACGGTGACTCCGCCGCGGATGTAGCCCGTTAGAGGCTGCACATTCTTAAGCGACGCCATCTCCGCCTTGCGAACTCCGGCCGCCCTCGCCAGTTTCTTGAAATCCAATTCCGCATCACCTGGAACGATCGCAAAGACATAGTCGTCGCCGCCAACCGCGCACAATAGCGTCTTGAAGACCTGCTCGGGAGGCATCCCGATCTTTGCGGCGACCGTCGTCGCGCGCAGATCTTCCGGATCGACCTCGTACTCTTGTAGCGTGTATTGAATGCCAAGGCCATCAAGGATGCGCGCCGCGTTGGTCTTCATACAGTCTCCGCAGTCGTAAGCATGCCGTTCTGCATCATGAGCACGACGTCGGCGATTGGTTCGGCCAGTTCGCGCTGATGGGTTGTCAGCACCATGGTTCGTCCAGCGCGGCGCAGTTCGTCCAGTAGCGCAAGCATGCGCTCGGCGCTCGCGCGGTCCATGTTGGAGAAGGGCTCATCCAGCAGCAGCAGTTCAGGCTGCGACAGCAGCACACGCGCCAGGGACGTCCGCTGCCGCATACCCTGCGAATACTGCCCGACTGGCCGGGCCAGCGCGGGATCCAGCCCAACCAAGTGCAATGCGCGGTCCGGACTGAGGCACTGCTGCCGCTCGTAGAGCTTCGCCGTGTACTCCAGGTTCTCGCGCGCTGTCAGCTCGTCGTAGAGCATCGCCGCATGGCTCATGTACCCGATGCTGCCGCGCGCCTCCGCTGCAGGCCGATCCAGCACGCGCACCTCACCTAAGGTGGGCCGCAACAGCCCGGCCAGCACGCGCAGCAGCGTGGACTTGCCCGCGCCGTTCTCGCCCAGCAGCAGGTAGCAGCGGCCCGGCTCAAACGTCGCGCTCACATGGCGCAATGCTGCGAAGCGTCCATAGAGCTTGGACACGTCCTCCACTGTGGCGACAAATGCTGACATAGGCACTCGCAGTATAGCGAGCGAGTCAGTTGGCGCTGGTGGAAGGGGATGTGCGCAGCGCGGCCGTCTTGTCCGCGGGCGCTGGAGCGCCGGGCTTCTGCGCGGGAGCATACTTGGATGCGCACTTGGCCTGCAGCTCGGTCGCGTGGAAAACGCCGTCGCGTCCGAAGGTGCCTATAGCAAGCGCCTGGGCGTTGTCTTTGAACGTATCGGGTGGAGGCTCCACGCCGGCGTACTGCACCGGCAACTTCTTCCCCAGCTCGACGAGCACGAACTGCGCGTGGGTGCCGTTGCGCTCGATGGAACCAGGCGCAACATTCCCTGCGACACGGAGGTGTCGTGTAAAAGCCTTATCTCCCATGCCTTGTAATTCGGTAATCGTAACGTAGTAGCTCTTGTTCGACTGGATGCCGCTCACCGCGAGCCACGCGATGACGCCGAGAACGACCACTACCGCGAGGCCGATACGAAATGTCTGGGAGCGCTGTGGCATGGGATGTTCTCAGGTTAGGTCGCGCGCTGTACAAGCGTCAAGAGGCGCATTAGATGCGGGTTGCGCTCCAGGGCTTCACGACTCAGGGAATCCGGCAATCTCGCTATAATCAAGCGGAGACCACGCGTGTTGGAGCACTGGGCGATCCCGCTCCGGTCGCGCCTGGAGGGAGACAGGATGAGGGACAACCGAGAGCACGAGAGCTACGCCACCACAGAGATTCTGAAGCCCCGTGCGCCATGGGTCGAGAGACGCCGCGCTGAAGTGGAGCGCACCGGAGATCGCAATGTCTCCCAGATGCATTACGCCCGCCTCGGCCGCATCACGGAGGAGATGGAGTTTGTTGCCAAACGGGAGCAACTTGATGCCGAGCTCATCCGCGCCGAAATCGCAGCCGGGCGTCTCATCATCCCCGCGAACATCAACCATCCCGAACTGGAGCCGATGGCGATCGGCGTCGCGTCTCGCTGCAAGATCAACGCCAACATCGGCAACTCCGCTGTTACCTCGAACATCGATGAGGAGCTCGCCAAGCTTCACACCGCGGTCAGCTTTGGCGCGGATACCGTGATGGACCTCTCGACCGGCGGCAATATCCCGGAGATTCGCGAAGCCATCCTTCGCCATTCTCCCGTGCCCATCGGTACCGTCCCGATCTATGAGGCATTGAACCGTGTAAAGCGGCTCGAAGATCTCAACATCGATGTCTACCTCGAGGTCATCGAAGAGCAGGCCGAGCAGGGCGTCGACTACTTTACCGTGCACGCCGGCGTGCTGGTCCAGTACATCCCGATGGTGGCCAGCCGTATAACCGGTATCGTCAGCCGCGGTGGCGCCATTCTTGCGCAATGGATGACGCACCACCACAAGCAGAACTTCCTCTACGAGAATTTCGATCGCATCGTGAAGGTGATGGCGAAGCACGATGTCAGCTTCTCGCTGGGCGATGGCCTGAGGCCGGGTTGCATCGCTGATGCGAGCGATGCGGCGCAGTTTGCCGAACTGAAGACACTGGGTGAGCTGACGGGGCGGGCATGGCAGGACGATGTGCAGGTCATGATTGAAGGGCCCGGTCACGTGCCACTGGACAAGATCAAGGAACAGGTGGACAAGGAAGTTGAGTACTGCTTCGGTGCTCCGTTCTACACTCTTGGACCGCTGGTGACCGATATCGCCCCTGGATACGACCACATCACCAGCGCGATCGGCGCGGCGATGATCGGATGGCACGGAGCTTCGATGCTTTGCTACGTCACGCCAAAGGAACATCTGGGTCTGCCCAACGAGAAGGATGTGAAGGACGGCATCATTGCGTACAAGATTGCCGCCCACGCTGCCGATGTCGCGCGGCATCGTCCCGGCGCGCGCGATCGCGACGACGCCATCAGTTACGCGCGCTATACCTTCGACTGGGAGAAGCAGTTCGCGCTCTCACTTGATCCGGAGACGGCGCGCGCCATGCACGATGAGACTCTTCCTGACGATTACTACAAGGAAGCGGCGTTCTGCTCCATGTGCGGACCGAAGTTCTGCTCTATGAACTGGTCCAGTAAAGTCGACACCTTTAACAAGGAAGTACACGGGCTGGAGAAGAAAGATCTCTCCGAGTTGGTAACGCTGCAGGCGCAACAGCTCGTCGCCAAGAACTGAGCCCTCGTGCATAGGTGCCCTGGTGAGTTGCGGCTGCCCGGGACTTAGCTTTTTGATAGCAGTGATGAATTTCAATGCCGGTGCATCCATGCGCTATGCACGGGTGTGTCTAGCGCATCTCATCTCGGAAAGGGTGAGCAGTGAGCGGAGAGTACACGACTGAGCTGGATGGCCGTGCTGAACCGCTGTTGGGTCCCAACATCGGGCCGCCGCAGGAATCCCCCGTTCATTCCGATGTCAGCCGCCGCAAGCTGGAGCGGAAGGCGCTTGATGGAACCATTTTTGTCGGGTTGACGACTGCGGGAAGCATGGCGCTTCGTCTGCTGAACAGCCTGATCTTTGCCTATCTTTTCCTGCCAGCTTACTTCGGACTTCTGTCACTGGCGACGGCGATCATCGTCGGCCTGTATCTATTTTCTCATCTGGGTTTGCAGGACAACGTGATTCAGAATCCGCGTGGAGACGAACCGAGTTTCGTAAACACCGCGTGGACAATCGAATACATTCGCGGTTACGTCATCGCGAGCGGCTGCTGGATACTTGCGTGGCCTGTTTCGCGTTTCTACCACCAACCCGTGCTGCTGCCTGTTCTGGTCGCGCTCGGATTCACGTGCATCATTAGCGGCCATACATCTCCCGTCGTCCTCAGCATGGCGCGGCATCTGCGGGTGCGCGAGTTGACGATGCTGGAATTATTCAACCAGCTCGTAACCTGCATTGTGACAGTCGCCTGGGCGCTCATAAGTCCCACGATCTGGGCCCTCGTGGGAGGCCGCATCATCGCAGAAGCAATACGTTGTGGTGCTACCTACTGGTTCAAGCCATTCACGCCCCCTAAATTTGCCTGGGACAGAGACGCTGTCAAAGCAATCGTGAAGTTCGGCAAGTGGATCATGGTGGGCACCGCGCTCACGTTTCTGGCCTCACAATCGGACAAGCTGATACTTGGCAAGCTCATCACACTGAGCCTGCTGGGGCTTTACGGTGTGGCATATTCCATGTCGGATATTCCGCGTCAGATCATCAATCAGTTCTGTATGAAGGTAGGGTTTCCATTCCTCGCCAAGTTCCAGGAACTGCCCCGTCCTGAGTATCGAGCGCAGCTGCTTAAGTACCGCAGGCTGGTTCTATTGGGCGGCGCGGTGCTGCTTACGCTCGTCGTCTGCCTCGGCGATATCTTCATCCGTCTGGTCTACAACCAGCGATATCACGACGCAGCCTGGATGGTCGGCATTCTGGGCGTCGGCCTGTGGCACACGTTGCTTTATAGCACCATCAGTCCCGCAATCTTTGCGCTGCAGCGCTCGCACTACAATGCCTTTGCTCAGGCCGTATATTGCGTCACGCTTTTCGCCGGCCTTCCCTGGGGTTTCCATCACTATGGGATGGTGGGCGTGCTGATTGTGGTAGCGGCTGCCGATCTGCCGATGTACTTCTGCTTTCAGTATGCGGCGATCCGGGAGGGCATCAACACCGTAGCGCAGGACGTTCTCCTCACTGGGGTGTTTGGTGCAGTTCTCATCGGGGCCCTTGCACTGAGGCACGCGATCGGTTTCGGATCTCCCTTTCCCGCACACCTGATGTAAGCAGCGGTCGCTTATTCGCCGGCCGCGGCTTTCAAGTCGCCTGACGCGCGGTCGAGTGCAGCGGTTAGATTGTCCAGCTCCTTCTGCGCGCGCTCGTGATTGTTTGCATCGATTGCCTCGTTCACACCCGGGATCACAACGGCGGCATATCCGGTGTACTCTCCTGGCGCATAGATCGTATGGCGAAACCAGGGCCGGCCGGGCAGACCCTGCGGATCGAGCAAATCACTCTCGACCTGGCGCAGCTTCTCATTCATGCCGTTCAAATCGCCTGACGCGGATTTTTGCTGTGAGTATGCCGCTTCCGCAGAAGCCAGCATCCTCTCAACGGCGGCATTCGCCGGGGCAAAGCTTAGGTGCGTGCCTACTTTGTCTGACTTGGCCTCCGCAGCTTTCAGGTATGTGGCAATCTCCTTGGCGTACGTCACATAGTCATAAGGCAGTACATCCGCATCGGCAATGTGCAACACTTCGAGTCCGAAGACGCGCGCCTGCTGTTGCTCATAGACAAAGGTCGGATCGGCAAAGCGCGTGAACCACGCATAGTTGTCGAAGACGGAGTGGTAGACGCCATAGCGGCCGCGCGATCCGATGTCTGCGGAAGGCACGCCGGCATGCTGCAGAAACGGCGTGAAATCCGAACCCGAGCCCAGATCGCCCACCTGGACTGGCCCATGCTGCGGGGCTTCGCTGCGTGCTTCTTCCATGGAAGCGGAAGAGCCAGCACGCGATGCCTCTGTCTTCCATGCATCCAGTACAGAGCCTCCATGCGGGCTCGGCACCTCGGCCGCAATATCGCGGACGTATTGTTTCAGTGAGGGCACTGCCGCCGCCTCAAACTCGGGGCCAGAGACGCCGACGTCCGTGTTGAAGTAGGCTACCGCGCGGTCGAGCTGCTTGGCGTGATCTTCCACCCACTCCGTCGAGCCGATCAGACCCTCCTCCTCGGCGTCCCAACTGCAGAAATAGATCGTGCGTTTCGGCTTCCATCCCGACTTCAGCAGTTTGCCGAACCCGTGCACGGCTTCAAGCATTGCGGCAGTGCCGCTGTTCGGATCCACGGCGCCATAGACCCACGCGTCCCGGTGATTGCCGGCGATCACCCATGCGTCTGGATCGTCCGTGCCAGGAATGCGTCCGATCACATCCCAGATGGTGCGATCCGCATAATCCATCTTCTCGTTCAGGTGCACATGGACGGCGCCATCGCCGCCCATGTGATAGGTGAACGGAAGCGCGCCCTGCCAGCCTCGTGGCACGCCCGGACCAGTGAGATGCTCGAGTATGGGAGAAGCATCCTTATAGGAAATGGGCAGGGAGGGTATAGAAGGCAGGCTATCGATCTTTTGTACTGGCAGTCGTTGCGCATCAGGTAATTCTGGCGTCGACGCGACGCCTGGAGTTCTTGCATCGCCCGGATACTTGAACATGAACTGCACCGACCCGCGCTGCACGCCGGTATCAGGACGATATGGCCCTTTGGGATAGACATCGCCCTGGAAGTAGCCATCGTCATAGGGGTCGGAGTAAATGAGCACGCCCGCGGCGCCACGCTGCTGCGCGATATAGACCTTCACGCCACGGAAGTTGCCGCCATAGCGAACCAGCACGATCTTGCCGTGCACATCGATGTTGTCGTCAGCCAGCTTCTGGAAATCCTCAGGCCGGCCGTAGTTGGCATAGACCACGTCGCCGGTTACGTCGCCCGACGGAGATGATCCATTGAAAGCGGGCAAGACGCGCGGATCGTCCTGATACGGATCGGAGCTCACGTGTTCCCTGGAGGGTCCCTGCATAAGAACTTTTCCGTTTCTGTCGGCGGCCTCAACCTGCACCGTCTTCGGCAGATTGAGCCATGCCTTGTAAGGAACGATCTTCGTCTCGAGTCCAGCGGCTTTGAATTTGTTTGCCACGTACACTGCCGTGTCGTAGTCCTCTTTCGAACCCGCAACGTGCGGCACCGCCGTCAAGCTCTTCAGCTCTTCGCCGGCGAGTTTTGCGTCAGGCACGGCGATAAATTCGCGATCGATCTGGGCCTGGCGGCCAAAGTCGCGATATCCAAAGAGCGAATTGGGAACCGTAGAGGATTGCGCGAGCAGAGGCAACGCAGAAGCTAGAACGGCCGTAGCGATGAATAGAGGGCGCAAGAACAAGAGAGGATCTCCTGACGAGTAGTGCCGATGATCAAAAGAGTAACCCAGCTTCCCGCGGGTTTTACGCCCGGCCTGCAGCTTACACTTGAAACAGTCAGGAAAGGACCAGGATGCAGTGGGCGATCGGCGGATAGATGTAGAGGAGCCCACTGCAATAGACGAGGCGGTTCCGGAGCAGCGACTACCGGCTGCAGTAAGTCCGCGCGGCTTTCCGGACGAGGTGCTGATTCCTCCGGGAAAGGCAGACGCACTCGAACGGGATCGGTTGCTGGATCCCGCATGGCCGAAGGTCATCTGCTCGTTGCGCACACCGGACTTCCGCTTTTTCTGGTGTGGCAATTTCCTTTCGAACATCGGCACATGGATGCAGAACATCGCGCTGAGCTGGCTGGTCCTGCAGTTGACGAACTCCTCCTACTGGCTTGGCATAGTCGGTTTTGTGGCGGCGATTCCGTATCTGCTGTTCACGCTGTTCGGTGGCGTGATCGCCGATCGCATGAACAAACGCAATCTGCTGATTACAACTCAGTCTGCGATGGCGCTGCTTGCATTCGTCATGGCTGCGCTGGCATACACGAAGGTCATCACCATCCGGCAGGTGGCGGCACTCTCGTTTTTGAACGGGCTTGCCATGGCGATGAATGCGCCCAGCTATCAGGCGATGGTGCCGCGGCTGGTACCGATGACCGATCTGCCCAACGCGATCGCGCTCAACTCGGTACAGTTCAACCTTTCGCGCGTCATCGGCCCGACGCTCGGCGGCTATGCGATGGCGTGGGCCGGAGTCGCGGGGAACTTCCTGCTCAATGGCTTCAGCTTTATGGCCGTGTTGTTCGCGCTGGTGCGGATGCGCTACCCAGCGGAGATGCCGCACACGCATCAAGGCGTCTGGCACAGCTTGGTCGAGGGCTTTCGCTATGTGCGTCACAGCCGGGAGATGTTCGCTCTGGTGATGCTTGTGGCAAGCGCTAGCTTTCTGCTCTTTCCGTTTCTCACCTTTGTCCCTTATTTCGTAAAGAACACACTGCACGGCGGAGAACGTGAGCTGGGCCTGATGATGGCGTGTTCCGGGATTGGCGCCTTCGTGGCGGCGGCCATCATCGCAATGCGTGGCCACATACGCCATCGCGGCCCCGTGATTGTTTTCTCGGGAACTTTCGTGATGGGCGCAGCCATCATCTTCTGCTATTCGCACAGCTTTGCGCTATCGGCCGCAATGTCCTGGTGCGAGGGATTCGGCCTCACCATGACTTCGTCGCTGATGAACCTGGCCCTGCAACAGCTCACCTCGGATGAAATGCGAGGGCGCGTCATGAGCATCTATGCGACCAGTTTCCTGGGGCTACCGCCCCTGGGATGCCTGCTTGCGGGAGAGCTATCGCGCCATCTGCCCACCAGTGATGCCATTGCCGCAATGGCGGCGATGGCACTCCTCTCGTTCATCGCATTTTTTGCAGCCTCTCCGGCCCTGCGGCAGTTGGATTGACCGCGGGCCCCTTTAGGCAACAAGCTGCGTGCAGTGGGAGCAGCGCTTCGCCGCTAGAGGGATGTCGCTGAGGCATTCCGGACATTGCTTGGTGCTGGGCGGGGCCGCCGGTACTGGCTTCTTGAACTTATTAAGTAACGTGTTCACCGGAAGCACGACGAAGAAGTAGACCGAGCCTGCTATAAGGAGAAACGAGATAAGCGCATTGAGGAAGTCGCCATATTTGACCTTGCCGCCGTTCACATCGAGGATAAGAGACGAGAAATCCGGTTTATGGACAATGGCGGCGATCAACGGGTTGATGATGTCGCCCACCAATGCGGTGACGATTGCGCCGAAAGCGGCGCCGATCACGACGGCGACGGCAAGGTCTACGACATTGCCGCGAAGGATGAAATCACGAAAACCTTTCAGCATGGCATTCTCCCAGAAGCAGTGACGCTGCTGTGGCGACATGCTATCTCAGTTTCGTTGCAGATTAGAAATCGTTGTGAATCGGACGCTATCGCCGGAGGGTTGGCGCGACGCCGGTCAGTGCAGTATCCTCGTGCGTGATCCAGCCGCAGTCAGACACCGAAATCAAGGCCCATTTCCTCATCCAGCCGGGATGGCAGAACTCCGGGCCGCATCACTGGCAGTCGTTATGGGAAGCACGGCTCGGCCGCGCTGCTACGCGCGTGCGGCAGCAAGACTGGATGGTGCCCGAATGCGCTGCATGGTCAAGCGCTCTCGAAGAGACCATCCGCCGCACGCCGTTCCCCGTAGTCATACTCGCGCATAGCATCGGCTGCATGGCTGCGGTCTTTGCCATTGCCAATGCACCGGTTGCAGCGGTGGTGCTGGTGGCGCCGGCAGATGCAGAGCGACCGAACGCTCCAGGGGCACTCCACACCTTTACGCCCATCCCCATGAAGCCACTCGCGACTCCGGCCCTCTTGGTGGCGAGCGATAGCGACCCGTACTGCACGCTTGAGCGCGCGGAAGCCTTTGCGCAGGCATGGAAGGCGGATTTCGAAATCGTGACGGGCGGTGGTCATATAAACGGCGATGCTGGCTTTGGACCATGGCCTGATGGATGGTTGATGATCGGCACGTGGCTGGCGCGTCATGGTCTCGGCTGGCCGACGAACGGGAGCACACATGAATAAGCTGGTGGCGAGCGCCGATGAGGCAGTGCGCGACATTCCGGATGGCGCGACCATCATGCTGGGCGGCTTTGGGCTCTGCGGCATACCCGAGACGTTGATTGCGGCGCTGGTGCACAGGGGCGTAAAAGGTTTACGGACCATCAGCAACAACATGGGCGTGGATGGCTTCGGCATGGGACTGATGCTCGAAGCAGGCATGATCGAATCCCACACTGGAAGCTACGTCGGAGAGAACAAGCTGCTGGAACAGAAGGTCATCCGCGGCGAACTGGATCTGACTCTGGTGCCGCAGGGCACGCTGGCCGAGCGCATTCGTGCCGGCGGCGCAGGGATTCCGGCGTTCTTCACGCCGACGGGGTTGGGCACTCCCGTGGCGGAAGGCAAGGAGGTCCGCGAGTTCGATGGGAAGCGCTATGTGATGGAGCGATGGCTGCGCGCCGACTTTGCGCTGGTAAAGGCGTGGAGGGGCGATCGCGCCGGCAATCTCATCTATCGCAAGACGGCTCGCAACTTCAACCCGATGATGGCCACTGCAGCAAAGGTGACGATTGCCGAGGTGGAAGAGCTGGTTGAGATGGGAACGCTGGATCCGGACGCAATCGTGACGCCGGGGATCTATGTGCAGCGGATTTTCCAGGGGCACGGCTATGAGAAGCGTGTGGAGCGCCGGACGGTGCGGCCTGCCACTTAATCCGATTCCTACTTGTTCCAGCTTCCCCACGGATAAAGGAAGAGGAAGAGGATCATCGAGATGACCATGATATCGACGTACAGAAGGATCATCACGGCGCCATGGTAGAAGCTCCAGCGTGGGCGCAGACAGCGCAGTGTGTCCCAGGTACCGAAAAGGGCGACCAGGGTGGGCACGAGCAGTTTCAGGGACGGCGGATCGTCTGGCCAATGTGCCAGCAGGAACGACGCAAGCAGGCTGCCGAGTACCAATACAGTTCCGCGCAGTAGGGAATGCTGGCGGAGATCGAGGGACCGGGGCAACATCATGAGGCGACTATGACTACTCCATCCAATGCTGTATCAAATCCGGGGGGCACTGTACCAGCGAAGGCGTCCGATGCGGTGAAACGCGAGCGTATTGTGCGACGCGCCGCGTTGGAACTGCGCGACGGTTTCTACGTAAACCTGGGCATTGGGATGCCCACTCTCATCGCCAACCATGTGCCGCCGGGTGTGGAGGTGGTGCTGCAGTCGGAGAATGGGATGCTGGGGGTGGGGCCGTATCCCGTGGCGGGCAGCGAGAATCCCGACCTGATCAATGCCGGGAAGGAGACGGTGACGGAGATTGCCGGGACCTCGTACTTCTCCTCGGCGGATTCCTTTGCCATGATCCGCGGAGGTCATGTCGATCTCTCCATCCTTGGCGCGATGGAGGTGGACGAGCAAGGCAACCTGGCCAACTGGATGATCCCCGGCAAGATGGTGAAGGGCATGGGCGGCGCAATGGATCTGGTAGCGAGCGCGCGGCGCGTGATCGTGACCATGGAGCACACCACGCGCGACGGTCGGCCGAAGATCCTGAAGCAGTGCACGCTGCCGCTGACTGGACTCGCAGTGGTCGATACCATCGCGACCGAGATGGCGTGGATCCGGGTGGCGCGCGAGGGACTGGTGCTCGAGGAGATCGCGCCGGGTTTGAGTCCCGCTGATGTGCAGGCGGCCACAGAGGCCAAGCTGCACATCAGCCCCAACCTGAAGGTGATGGCCGCCTAAGCCGGAACGGCGGCTTCGTGGCTGAGGCGCTCCAGTGACTCCGGATACGGCGCGCGCAGGACGCCGCGTTCTGTGATGATCGCGGTGACGTATTTTGCCGGTGTGACGTCGAAGGCCGGATTCCATACGCCTACATTGTTCGGCGTGAGCTGCTTGCCTGCATGATGCGTGACTTCGCTGGGCGAGCGCTGCTCGATGGGGATGTCGGCGCCGGTTTTTGTTGCGAGATCGATAGTCGACCACGGAGCGGCGACGTAGAAGGGGATGCCGTGCTCCTTCGCGAGTACCGCCACCCCATAGGTGCCGATCTTGTTGGCGACATCGCCGTTGGCGGCGATGCGGTCGGCGCCGACGACGATGGCCTGCAGCTTGCCCGCGCGCATGAGACTGGCGGCCATGTTGTCGCAGATGACGGTGGTGGGGATGCCGTCCTTCATCATCTCCCATGCGGTGAGGCGCGCGCCCTGCAGGAAGGGCCGGGTCTCGTCCGCGTAGACCTCTATCTTGCGTCCGCTCTCGACCGCGGCGCGGATGACGCCGAGTGCGGTGCCGTAGCCGCAGGTGGCGAGCGCGCCGGCGTTGCAGTGCGTGAGCACGCCGGCTTTCTGCGGCAGCAGGTCCGCGCCGAAGGCACCGAGCGCGCGACAGGCGGCGATGTCTTCGTTGTACATGCGCTCGGCTTCGGCGATGAGGCCCTGCTTCACGCTGGCGACGGTGGCACCGGGTTCGGCGGCGAGCTCGGCGGCGTGGCGGCGCATACGCTCAATCGCCCAGAACAGGTTTACCGCTGTTGGGCCGCGTTGCCGCGAGCACCTTGCCGACGACGCGGATCTCAGCGAGCAACGCGGGGAGCGTGGTGGCCGTCGAGTGACGCGCGCCGAGCGCGACGCCCATCGCGGCGGATACGCCGATGGCCGGCGCGCCGCGCACAACCATGGTGGTGATGATGTCAGCTACATCCTGGTAGGTCTTCGCCAGTACGTAGGTCTCTTCGAGGGGAAGTCGCGTCTGGTCGAGGAACCGGACACCTTCCGAGGTCCATTCGAGGGTGGGAATCATGGCCTCTTCAGTGTAGCTGTGAACGTAACGTTACCCCCACTCCCACCCCCTCCGGTCCGGGAGCCCAATCTTGTATGTTGCTGAAACTGGGGTGCTTAGCGGTGTTCCCGACGGCTAAATTCGTCCAAACAAAGGGCTTAGATACCAAATTCGTCTCAATAAAGGACTTACTTCAACGAAAACGCCACCCAGAGGTGGCGTTTTGTTTCAATTCCTCCGGCTGAAGGTATGTCTATTTCCAGTCTATCGAACGGAGCAGGGTGAAATGGCAGATTTGTCGCAGCGCGTGTTGCGTTTGTTCCGATTTGGGCGGACTCGCCGTCCGGGCGGGGCGGCCCCTGCGGATAGGAACAGCAGGTCTCTCCACTGCGCAAGTTTCTGGAGTGCGAGAAAGTTGCTTCGTTCGAGATGACGACTGAACTGGATGCGTGATTCGATTCGAGTGCGGACGAACACCCCCACCCTTCGCGTTGCGTAGGATGGGGCACCCGATTGTGGCGGCGCGAGCTTCGCGATGCCAGACTCTCAGCTAATGCTGCCAAGCGGTATTCCGCCAGGTGGATCCGAGCAACACGTAGGTGTAGATCGACTCGTCGGGTATTGGTATTTCGGTAAGTGGCTTGGGCTTTTTTGCGGCGAGCATCCACGACGTCTTCGGTGCTTCAGCGGGATTGTAACCGGCGTCATGCATGAGGGCGAGGCTGACGCGCATACGCTGCTCACTCTCCGCAGTTTCCAAGTCGTCCTTTTTATTGGCTGCCACAAATGCGGGGGCGATCCAGTTAAGCCCGCCTATTTCGCCCGCGGTCAGGAGACGTTTCTCCACAGCATCGCGAAGCTGCTGCTTTTCAAGAATGGCAGCCATTCCGGCTGCGAGATAGGCCGCGATCTGATCGTCATTCTGCAGGCGTGCGATGATCTCCCGCGGGATGAGAATCGCGCCGCTGGGCAGATCGATCCGGCTCGATGCGCGCTTGTCATCTACTAATTGGAAACGAAAGCGGATTTTCGTGGGATCAGTGTCGGGCAGTGCGCGCTGATACTGCGGCACGAGTCGCTGGCCGATGGTATCGATACGGCTCTGCATGGCCGTGTCCTTCGAGGGCAGTATCTGCGTCGGGTGATGACTAGCAAAGAGGCCCTGGACTCCACTCGCCAGGTCTTTCTGATGAACCGGGGGAGGGGCCGATGGATCATAGTTGGTGTTCGTGTGAAGTTTATCCTCTCGTGGCTCGACGGTGTTCTCGTGAAAGAGTGCTTTTTCCGCGACGAGGATTCCGTCCGCGCGCAGCACGCCCTGATAGTCGAGCCAGAGATTGGTGTGGACATCAGCGGGAGAGCGGAGGGGCGCCACGAAGGCGATCTGGGTGGAGGAGGTTAGGAGGATGGGGTAGCCGTCGGCACGGACGAACAGAACGCTTGAGGGCTGCGGCGCGAGGATGCGGTCAATGATGGCTTTGCCGCGCACCCGCCCTTCGACCGGAGCGAAGACCACGCGACCCGCGCGAAGGAGATGCGCGTGGCCATCGTTGTGGCCATAGACCAGCAGAGGTTCGCCGATGTATGGCCTTTCCGACCAGGAAATTCGGCCGGCATCGGAAGGTCGCAGCAACTCGAACTTGGTGTGGGCATCGCAAAGGACGTGGATGCCGTTCACCTCAAAGTCAGTTGGGGAAACCGCGGCGGTGACCGCACCGGCGATGTTGGGGACCGCGGCGCGTGCGTGGAGGCAAGAAAGGAGAGCCAGACCGAGAGGGAGCCATTTGAGAGGGAAAGCGGGCCGTTGCACCCCTGCAATATATAACCGCAGGCGCAAATACTGTTTGAATTAGCTGGGTTGGCGAGTTACTTAGTGGCATCTGGGCATCAGGCGAAGCACACGACGCGTACATTGCTTTGCGGCATGGCTCAGCAGAGCAGAATGTAACCGTTGCTTCGTCTTCGGGGAAGTAGGAATCTGTTGACACCCCTTGACGTCTAGGCCTATCGTCTTTCATGCCAAGAGGCATAGGGGTGGGAATGGCGAGGAACGATCTGCAGGGAAGCCTGGATCTGCTGGTGCTGAAGACGCTTTCGCAGGTGGGCAAGCTGCACGGCTATGGGATTGTGCTGCACATCCAGAGAGCTTCGGATGAGCTGTTGCGGGTCGAAGAGGGATCGCTTTATCCGGCGCTGCACCGCATGGAGCAGAGCGGATGGATCGCTTCGGAATGGGGCTTGACCGAGACCGGCAGGAAGGCAAAGTATTACCGGCTGATGGCTGCCGGACGGAAGGAGCTGGAGCAGGCACAGAAGAGCTTTGACCAGCTGGTGAAGGGCATTCGTGCCGTCCTGCGGTACGCGTGAGGGTGCTTATGTCGATCTTCCGCCGCATCTCGAATCTTTTCCTTCGCTCCAAGATGGAGCGGGAGATCGATGCGGAACTCCGTGCGCATCTCGAGATGCGGGCCGAGGACAACATTGAGGCGGGCATGTCCGCGGAAGAGGCGCGGCGCGATGCGCGGATCCGTTTCGGCAATGCTGTGGCCATGAAAGAACAGGTGACGGCAATGGATGCTTCACTGGCGATGGCGGATACGTGGTCGGATGTTCGCTATGCTTTTCGGCAACTGCGGAAATTTCCGGTCTTCGCGATTACCGCGATTGTGACGCTGGCCTTGGGGATTGGCGCAACCACGGCGATCTTCAGCGTGATGAATGCTGTTTTGCTGCGGTGGTTGCCACTGCCGAAGCCGCAGCAACTCTATTACCTGCATGTGCCGGACGGGCAGCCGTATGGCGCCTCAAATACCGGAGATAGCGAGACCTCTTTCTCACGGCCAACCTTCGAGTACCTGCGACAGGATCATCGTGCGTTCTCCGAGGTGATGGCCTTTGCGCCGTTGGGCGTCGACAAAGTTGCCGTGCGGAAGGACGACGTATCGGAAGAGGCTCGCGGCGAGATGGTGAGCGGGAATTTCTTCTCCGGCCTGGGTGTGCGGATGCTGCTGGGCGACGGATTCAAGATAGAGGACGAGCAGCACCACTCGCCGCTCGTGGTGCTGAGCCTGGATTACTGGACACACCTCTATTCACGGAATCCTGGAATTCTGGGGCAGGCGATTTACATCAAAGGCATTCCTTTTTCAATTATTGGGATCGCGCCGGAGGGATTTTCAGGAGTCGAGGCGGGTCAGGCGACGGACTTCTGGATTCCGCTGCAGAGCCGTCCTGAACTGAATCCGTGGGGTAATTCGCCGGATGAGAACACGCTTTATGGTTCGCCTAACTGGTGGTGCCTGCGGCTGATTGCGCGGCTGGCGCCGGGCGTGACTGCGCAGCGTGCGGTGGCGGAGGCGACTCCGGGATTTCAGGCGGCGGCATACGCGAGCCTGGGAAAGCAGGATCCGAAACAGCGGAAGGTCACGCTTTCACTGGTGGCGGCGAAGGGCATTCAGGGGTTGGGTGACAAGGATCGCGAGCCCATCCTGGTGCTGATGGCTTTAGTCACGTTGGTGCTGCTGATTGCGTGTGGCAATGTGGCGATGTTGATCGTTGCGCGGAACGCATCGCGGCGGCGCGAGTTCGGTGTGCGGATGGCTCTCGGGGCGCGCCGCTCGACACTGCTGCGACAACTGTTAGTGGAGAGCGCGCTGCTGGTTCTGTCTGGATCGCTTCTGGGCTGGCTGTTTGCTGTGGGTGCTACGCGTGCTCTGGCTGCCTGGTCCCAACTGGAGATAAGCATGGCGCCGGATAGCACCGTGCTGCTGTTCACTGCGGGCGTTTCGGCGCTTGCGGCGTTGGTTTTCAGCCTCGCTCCGCTGCGGGCGGCGACTAACGCTCCGGTCACGCTGGCGCTGCGTTCGGCAATCGGCGTCAGTCACCAAAGGCGGCGAGCGGGAAATGCGGTTCTTGCATTGCAGGTAGCGCTCTGCTTCACGCTGCTGATTGCGGCCGGCCTGTTGTTGCGCACCCTGATGAACTACGAGCGTACAAACCTGGGCATGCGGACGGAGGGCCTGCTGGTCTTTGGGATTACGCCGCAGCAGCCAAAGACAAGTGAGGCGAAGTTTGCGTTTTACCGGATGTTGCTGGAGCGCATGCGCACCATGCCGGAGGTGGAGTCGGCGACGTTCGTGGACAACCGCATTGGCAGCGGCTGGAGCAGCGGGGATGAGCCTACGGTGGATGGAGTTAAAGTTCCCTACGAGCAGGTGCCGATGCGGACGAACAATGTGGGCCCGGACTTTCTGCGCACCTTCGGCATTCCGCTGCTGGAAGGCCGCGATATTCGGGATTCGGATACGTCGACATCGCAGCACGTGGTGGTGGTGAATGAGACGTTTGTGAAGAAGCTCTTGCCGCACACCAATCCCATCGGTCATCTGCTGGGGAATCCGAAGAAGCATCCGTCCACGATCATCGGTGTGGCCAAGGACAGCAAATACAGGAGTGTGGATGAGGCGCCGATTGCGATGGCGTACTTCCCATACACGCAGGGCGATGGTGCGCCGTCTACGCTGCAGGTTGAGCTGCGCACGAAGGGCGATCCCCTGACTGTACTGCCGTCGTTGGAGCGGGCGGTCCACGAGATGGAACCGAACATACCATTGGAAAAGCCGATGAGCCAGGCAGCGGTCTTTGAGGACTCTTACGCGCAACAGCGGTTGTTCTCACGGCTCGCAATGTTCTTCGGGCTGCTGGCGGCGCTGCTGGTGGGCATCGGTCTGTATGGGACGCTGTCATACCGCATGAGCCGGCGGAGCACGGAGATCGGTGTACGGATGGCGCTGGGTGCGCGGCGATGGCAGGTGCTCCGCATGGTGATGCGCGAATCGCTGTGGATTGCAGGGTGGGGCATAGCGCTGGGAATTCCGCTTGCAGTGCTGACCGGGCACTTCATGGCGTCGATGCTCTTCGGGGTTGCGCCGTATGACCGAGGGACCGCTGTGGCATCGGTGGTGGGAGTGGTCGCAATCGGTCTTGCGGCAGGATATCTGCCGGCGCGGCGCGCGGCGTCCATTGAGCCCATGCAGGCGTTGCGCAGCGAATAAATCTACGAATGACGCTGCGAAGAATGCCTTCGCGGCATTTTCCGATTCATATCGTCACCGGCAGGTTGCGATAGAGCCTCGCGGGTTATCGAAGTTGCGCGCGCAATGATGAAGGCGTAAGCAGTGCGGCGGCACCGATGAGTGCCGCCGCTTTATTGGTAGATGAGCTTTCGCTATTTAGCCATTTCTTCCCGGATGGGCTCTTGCGGCGCGGCGAAGAAGGCGCGGGAGACGAGGCCTCCGACGATGGCTCCGGCAATCGGTGCGACCCAGAAGAGCCAGAGTTGCGAGAGCGCCCACCCGCCTGCGACGAGGGCTGGTCCGGTGGACCGGGCCGGGTTGACCGAGGTATTCGTAATCGGGATGGAGACGAGATGGATGAGCGTAAGGCAGAGTCCGATGGCGATCGGAGCGAAGCCCTTCGGTGCGCGTTCATCCGTTGATCCCAGGATAACCAGCAGGAAGAAGGCAGTGAGGAGGAACTCTGCTACAAAGCAGGCGAGCAGGGAATAGCCGTCCGGGGAGTGCGCGCCGTACCCGTTGGAAGCGAAGCCGGCGGCGCGGCTGAAGCCCTCCTTGCCGCTGGCGATGATATAGAGGCAGCCGGAAGCGGCGATGCCGCCGAGCACCTGGGCAACGATATAGGGGAGCAGATCGCGCGCGGGGAAGCGGCCGCCGGCGTAGAGGCCGAAGGAGACGGCGGGGTTGAGATGCGCGCCGGAGATATGGCCGATGGCGAAGGCCATGGTGAGCAGGGTGAGGCCGAAGGCGAGCGCGACGCCAGCGAAGCCGATGCCAAGTTGCGGATAGGCAGCGGCGAAGAGCGCGGATCCGCAGCCCCCAAAGACCAGCCAGAAGGTACCAAAGAACTCGGCGAAGGCCCGTGTGGAGATGGACATGAGTTCGCTCGCTTTCTTAAGAAATGTAACGGCGACCGATTGTCGCGCAAAATGCTCCGGATGGGAAGTGAATTTGTCACACTTCGCAGAGCATTCACAGACGCGCGGACTGGCCGTCCGGGGCAATGGCGCCTTTGGCGCGTGTGTGAGTCGCTTCCTTTGTGTCGCACAGGGATGTTCGCCCAGGGATGTGTCGCCTAGGGCGATGCATGATCGATAGTTCCCATGCTTTGCTTGTCCGGGCCCGGGCTGACTGGATGCGTTTACCGGGACCTAATGAGCCTACTGCGTGAGGCGCTTCAGATCGTCTGTCAGCCGTTCCACCGCGAGATCGAAATTCCGATCATGATTCTTCTCGAGATTTGCGGGGGCGATGGATTCGGTGAGTGCCCAGAGAACGTAATGGGTAGGACGGTCGTAGACAACGAGACGGAGCATGGGCAGTGGATCGGACGCGCCTGTGGCTTTGTTCGGGCTTTGCGGGCCATTGGGCGCGGTGAGCCGCAGTTCAAGAACGAGGTCAGCCTGCGCGGGATCGGCGACGAGCCGGTATCGATGCCAGCTTTCGACTGTTTCATAGAACTCTACATAGGCGCGATCCGGGTCGCCAATGAAGGGATGAGGGAAAAGACCGCTGTCGGAACCGGCATTGGAAATGAATATTGCCTTTGCATTGAGGATGGCCGGCGGCACAGGCGGTGGCGGCGCAACGGCTGGCGGGGCTGGCTGCGATTGCGCGGTCGCCGCGAGTGTGAAGAAAAGCAAGGCAGAGGCAAGGCAAGAAAACCGCAGGGCGTTCTTCATCGTCGTTCTCCGGAAGGCGGGCTGTGACTTCAGCGTTTCATGCAGCTAGAGACATGCCAGCAGCCGAAATTGTTTCGCGGACTGGCCGCCCGGGGCGGCGGCGCCTGCGGCGCGTGATGTGGGGTTCGCTTCCTTTGGGTCGCTCACGCCCGATTTTGTGCCAAGGCTTGGCTGAGTCTGACATTTTCTTCGAGGTGTGGGGTACCCGCTTTTTGTGCACCTCGCTCTCGTTCAAATGCGCAGGAAGATCCGTTTGCGATAGAGCGGGTATAGCAATGCGGCGTTAAGCGCCACGATGGCGAGGGCGTAGGCGAGTGAGCCCAGGCGCGGCGGGAGCCAGGGTGCGAAGAGATATTGATGGGCAGCGGCGTGGAGCGAGAGGTCTGTGCCGCCGAGCTGGGGACCGGTGGACACGTGGATGGCGTCGAGGGAGGCAGTGATGATGTTCGAGAGGACGAAGGCGAGGATGGCATTGGTGCCGAAGATCAAAGCGAAGGTCGTGGCCGGCTTGAGCCACTTGGGAACACTGCACTGCTCGGTTATCCGAACATCTGCCGAGCGCATTTCTGACGCGCGTGCATCGCGAGCGCCAGCATGGGCAAGACGAACGTCAAGAATCCAGTAGAGCAGCGCGAAGGAAAGCAGGCTGACGCCTCCGCTGAGCAGGGCGAAGGTGCTGGTCCAGATCCGTTTGTTGATGGGCATGAGCGATGAGAGTGGCCAGGCAAAAAGGAACAACAGTGCACCAAAGCAGACGAAATCGGCCACTTTGCTGCGCGCAGGACGCGGCATGCGGAGCCAAACACCGGTGAGAACGCCGAGCAGCGTGTTGGCGACAGCGGGAAGGGTGGAGAGCAGGCCTTCGGGATCGTAAGTCACGCCGCGGCCGGGTGTGAGTCCCCATGCCCAGAGATGACGTGTGGTGAAGACGGCGCGATCGACATAGGCGCCGAGATAGCCGAGTGAATCGTAGCGGGCGACGCCGAAGCCGGGAACAGGGAAGAAACGCAATAGGGCCCAGTAGCCAATGAGGATTATGCCGATACTAGTGACCAGCAGGGCGGCGGTGTTGTTGGTTGAGCTTTGCGCGCCAACAGTTTCGAGCTTTTCCTCGCGGTGAACGACCAGGTAGAGCAGCGCCGCGGCCGCGTAACAGAGGGCGATACGCTGCAGGATCCCGGGGAGCCGCAGGTGGTGAAGATCGTAGAAGGGAAAGCCGTTGACCAGCAGACCGAGAACGACGAGCAGGACGGCACGGCGGAAGATGTGGGCGATGAGCTGCGCGCGTGTCGCGCCGCGGCGGAGACGTGCGTCGGTCGAGAAGACGATGGAAATGCCGACGATGAAGAGGAAGGCGGGGAAGATCATGTCGGTGGGTGTCGCTCCTTGCCATGCGGCGTGGAGGAGCGGCGGGAAGACAGCGGAATAAGTACCAGGATCGGTGACGAGAATCATGCCGGCGATGGTGAGGCCGCGCATTACGTCGAGGGAGAGGAGGCGGGCGGGTGTGGCCGTGAAGGATGAAGGTACTGGAGCGGCGGCTTCCTGCTGTTGAACCTGTAGGACGATCGGCATGGAGCGCCTCCCGGCGGGAGCGGATCGGAATTGAGGAGTAATTATGCGCGTGCGCAAAGGTTTACGCAAAGGGATTTATTAAAGAAGAAGGGTCCCTGAAAGGCTTGTCGGGGAATTCTCTTGCATTCATATATCTCACAGATATATATCCATAGGATATGGCCAACAGTTCGCAGACACAATTCGCCATTCTGGGGCTGCTGCAGCTTGGACCGATGTCGGGTTATGACCTCAAGCGGACGGTGGATGAGTCGATCTCGCACTTTTGGCGGGAGGGCTGGGGGAGGATTTACCCCACACTGCAAGGCCTGGAGATGGCGGGCCTGGTGGCAAAGCGGACCGAGCGGAGGAAGACAGGACAGAAGCAGGGGCCGGAGCGGAATGTGTATTCGCTTCGGCCGGCCGGGAGAAAGGCGCTGCGGACGTGGCTCAGCCGAGACTGGACGCCGGAGATCCGCCGCAACGATCTGCTGTTGAAGGTATTTTTTGGGCGCAATGCCGCGCCCGGTGTGACGCGCCGGCACGTGGAGCGGTTTCGCGAGCGATGTGTCGCAGATATTGCGACGTATGAAGCGGTGCTACGCGCGATCGATGAAGAGCATGCGCGTCATCCGGATGCGCCCTTCTGGAAGATGACCGTGAGCTATGGGCGGCACATCAACCTTTCGCTAAAGCAGTGGGCGGAGGAGACGCTGGCGGCGCTGGATGCAATGCCGCCAAGTAGCAGGGAGTAGCAACGCGGCGAAGGAGGGATGCTATGCAGGACCCGATGTGGATTCGTGGATTGCTGGGCGTGCATGTGGCGGCCGGCGCAGTGAGCTTTGTGATGGCACCCATTGCGCTGGCGACAGCGAAGGGCGGACGCGCGCATCGGCGATGGGGCAAAGTGTATTTCTGGGCGATGGCGGTGGTGGCATCGACGGCGCTGGTGCTGTCGCTCTACCGGCCGATTCTCTTTCTCGCGTTGGTAGCGGTGTTCAGTTTCTACTGCTCTTTTTCCGCATATCGTGTGCTGGGGCAGAAGGGCGCGGTGCGCGGTGAGGCAGTGGTGACAGCGGGGGATTGGACGGTAGCGGCGGTTACATTTGTGGCGAGCCTGGCGCTGGCAGCATGCGGACTGCTGCGGCCCGCATTGGTGGGGGGCCTGGGTATTCCGGCGATCGTCTTTGGCCTGCTGGGCATGAGGTTGGGCGGTGGCGACATGTGGCGCTTTGCGCATGCGCCGAAGGAGAAGATGTTCTGGTGGTACGAGCATCTGCAGGGCATGATGGCGAGTTACATCGCGGCGTGGACGGCGTTTCTTGTGGTCACGGTGGGGCGGTTTGTGCACGCGTGGTGGCTGTGGATTGTGCCGACGGCGATTGGAGCGCCCGCGATTGCCCTGACGACGGCGTATTACAAGAAGAAGTTCCTGCCGAAGGTGAAGACGGCGGTGTAATAAAACGGCCCACGATGCACATCAATGTGCAAATTGTGGGCCGTTCGGCGGTCGGTAGTGGTTGCGCCTGAGTCGTGCGCGTATGCAGACGTCAACTCATGTTGGTCGTACGAACATGAGCGGCGGGACCGATATGCGAACGCGACATGGCCGGAAATATAGTCCTGCTTTCCGGCAACTGTCCATAGGTCCTGTTAATTTCTCTTGGTCTGGAGCGACGCACGGTGAGAGGCGCACGGTTGACGCATGACGAGCCAGTGAAGGGTGCGGATGGGAAGAGCCGCATCGTGATGAAGGTTGCTGCGGATAGAACGCCTTCGCTTCAATTTCTGGATGCGGATGGGCGAGTGCTGAGCGAACTGCCACAGAAGCATTAATTAATGCGTAAGGTCCTATAATCGCGGGCATGGCTGATCAGGAAGGCGTTCAGGGAAGCGTGCGGCCGGATGCCAGAAAAACAAGGAGCAGGCGCGGCTACTGGAATTGGCTGCTGGCGGCGCCTCTGCTGTTGCTGGTGTATCCGGGCATGTATGCGCGGATGACGCCGGAGCTGCTTGGTTTTCCATTTTTCTACTGGTATCAGTTCGCGGTGGCGTTCGCGACCGCGCTGCTGACGGGCTTGGTGTACTGGTTGACGCGCAACCGCGCGGATGAGGGGCCCGGCCTTTGATCGGCTGAAGCGGATTCGGACGGTTCTACCGCTGGGCACGGCAATAAAATGCACGCCGGTTTGCTCATTTTGCGTGCGTTTCCGCCGAGGAATGTTGTACAACGCGAGTCGTATAATGAAAGCCTTTACACGACCGTGATTCCCGGCATCTTTGTTTAGACAGGTAGGCCGCTGTGCAACTGACATTCATCGACTGGCTGATCATGCTGGTCTACTTCGTCTTCGTGCTTGGCATCGGGTTTGCCCTGAAGCGCTATATGCGCACCAGCAACGATTTCTTTCTTGCGGGCCGGTCGATTCCGGCGTGGATCTGCGGACTGGCATTCATCTCCGCGAACCTGGGCGCGCAGGAAGTGATTGGGATGGGCGCCTCGGGCGCGAAGTACGGCATCGCGACCAGTCACTTCTACTGGATCGGTGCGATTCCGGCGATGGTGTTCGTCGGCATTTTCATGATGCCGTTCTATTACGGATCGAAGGCGCGCTCGGTGCCGGAGTTTTTGCGGCTGCGCTTCGACGAGAAAACGCGCGGGCTGAACGCGATTCTGTTCGCGATCATGACGGTGTTCTCGAGCGGCATCTCGATGTATGCGATGGCGCTGCTGATCCAGAACCTGCACATGCTCGATTCCCTGTTCCTGGCGGCGGGCATCCCGTTGAGCTGGATCTTTCATGTCTCGATTGCGATCAGCGCGGTCATCGTGCTGGCGTATATCTTCCTGGGCGGGCTGACGAGTGCGATTTACAACGAGGTGCTGCAGTTCTTTCTGATCGTTGCGGGCTTTCTGCCGCTGGTGTGGATCGGGCTGAAGCATGTGGGCGGATGGAACGGCATCAAGCAGACGCTGGGGCCGGCCTATACGCACTCCTGGCGCGGGATGGAGCACGCGAACACGAATCCGCTGGGCGTGGGGTGGTTCTCGCTGGTGATGGGGCTGGGTTTCGTGCTGAGTTTCGGCTACTGGTGCACGGATTTTCTGGTGATCCAGCGCGCGATGGCCGCGGATTCGGAGGAGAGTGCGCGCAAGGTGCCGATGATCGCCGCGATCCCGAAGATGTTTTTCCCGTTCCTGGTGATCCTGCCGGGGCTGATCGCGATCTCGGTGCCGACACTCCAGGAGCATTTGGCCGGGAGTGCGACGACCGTGTCTCGCGCGGCGCCACAGTCTGCGACCAGCGCGGCGATTGCGCAGACGACCGAGAACAAGGGTGATGTGAACGCGGTTGCTATGCAGGGCCGCGGGCTGATTCCGGTGAAGGTGAATGCGATTACCGGCAAGCCAGTCGTCGATCAGGATGGCAAGCCGGTACTGAATTACGATCTCGCGATCCCGAATATGTTGCTGCGCTATTTCCCTACGGGCATTCTTGGCCTAGGACTGACGGCGCTGCTGGCGAGCTTCATGTCCGGAATGGCGGGCAACGTTACGGCGTTCAATACGGTGTGGACCTACGACATCTATCAGTCCTACATCCGCAAGAACGAGACCGATGCGCACTATCTATGGATGGGGCGCGTAGCGACGGTAGGCGGGATCCTGCTGTCGATCGGCGCGGCGTATACGGTGACCAACTTTAACAACATCATGGACGCGCTGCAGATGGTGTTCGCGTTCGTGAACGCTCCCCTGTTTGCGACATTTCTTGCGGGGATGTTCTGGAAGCGTGCAACCGGACATGCGGCATTTTCCGGTTTGCTTGCGGGCGTGCTGGCTGGGCTGGCGCATATCGGGCTGACGTTGCCGGCGGGCGAAGGCGTGAGCGTGAAGGGCGGCTGGCTGGGCGTGGTGCATCGCTATCCGAGCGAGATGGCGCAGAACTTCTGGACGGCGATCTGGGCGTTCCTGGTTTGCATGATCGTGACGCTGGTGGTGAGCGTGATGACCAGGCCGCGCGAGGAGCGCGAGCTGGTGGGGCTGGTGTATTCGCTGACGCCGAAGCCGGAGGAGCACAACTTGCCTTGGTGGAAGCGCCCGGTGACCTTGGCAGTAGTGGTATTGGCGATGGCGGTGGCTTTGAATCTGATTTTTGCTTGATGCATGTTGAGCACGGGAGATCGCGATGGGACTGGATATCCGAATACCGCTGGGGTTGATGTTTCTGGTCACGGGTGGGCTGATGGCGCTCTATGGCCTGTTCACGCGGGGCAGCGCGATCTATGAGAAGTCGCTGGACATGAACATCAACCTGATCTGGGGCGCGTTGATGTTTGTCTTCGGGCTGGTGATGTACATCATGGGGCGACGCCCACGGCGGCTGGTGGCGAGCCGCGTGGAAACAACCGAGGGTCCGCTGGGGGGCCGCCCGAATCACTAGATACTGAGCTGCGAGCGCGCTGTGGGCTTTAGCAGCAGAACTTCCGGCTTGCGGGCCAATTGGTGAACGACATTCTCTGGGGCATGCTCCCGCCAGTCGGGACCCGCGCGCAATATTTCAAGATGTTGTCGATAATGTTCGACATCGGGAAATGCTGCTAACCAGACGAAGACGGTTTCGCCTTCTCGGACGGGAAGTTTGGGGAAGGTGTTCGGGGCATTTTCGGTCCGGAAAGCTGCAAATATGTGGGCGCCTGTTTCTGCGAGCCGGAGCTTCATTGTCTGATCGAAAAAGTTTGCGAAGCCTTCGATGGCCGAGGCGTTGACGTACTGGATATTCGCAATCAGCAGACCATGCCGTTGCACGCCTGAGCCACTGGCATTGCGTGCAGCCGGTTCGGGACGCAGGAGGAGGACATTGTCGGAATCGAGCATGGTGGCATTCGCTGCTTCACTGTGTGCCTTCCACACGGGACCTCCATAGAACGAGGCCAGCATACGCTTGCGTTCGGCCATATCGGGGAAGCCGCGCATCCAGACAAAGCGGTTGGGATCGTCCAGGTCTGAGAATGGGCCGAAAACGCGCATGCCGAGGGCTTCCTGAGGCTTGATGAAATCGCTCTCGAAGAGCGAGATGAGCGTCTGCCTTGCACCTGCGTGCAATGTGTACTGCCTCAGTTCCACGACCGAACAACCTTCGAACATTGCAGTCTCCGCCAAGCCGGGATGGACGCCGAACACAGCACCGCCGGCCAGTATGCCAGCGCCCTTCAGTATTTCGCGTCGCGTAGTCATGAGATTTCCATGTCCAGTGTGCAGACTTCGGACTCTGGCTCCAAGGTCCAATTCTTTGAGATTCGGCAGGGCCACTTTTCTCTGCATGGGTGTGCGACATCTGGGCACTCTGCTCTTCTGGAGTGCAATTGCATCTCATACACGGTGGAGGAGAGCAGCGATGGCAGAGATTGTGCAGCTTCATGCGAAAGATGGTCACACGCTGGATGCATACGTGGCGCAGGCGGGAGTGCCGACCACGGCCGGCCTGGTGATTGTGCAGGAGATATTTGGCGTGAATGCGCATATACGCGGGGTGGCAGAGCGCTACGCAGAGGACGGCTTCGTGACAATTGCGCCGGCGATCTTCGACCGGATCGAGCGCGGCGTGGAGCTGAGCGATGAGGGCGAGGGCAGGCAGCGTGCCATGGCGCTCTTGCAGAAATTCAAGATAGATACCGCCGTGGATGATATTGCCGCGGCCGTCGAATGGCTGCGCGGCCTGGGGGTGAAAGTCGGAGTAGTTGGCTATTGCCTGGGCGGCACGCTGGCATGGCTCAGCGCGGCACGGCTGCCGATCGATGCGGCGGTGGGCTATTACGGCGGCCAGATTACAAGGTATCTTGACGAGCGTCCGAAGGCACCGATCATCCTGCATTTCGGAGAGCAGGACCAGCACATTCCGCAGAGTGACATCGATGCGATTGCGAAAAAGTATCGGGAGGTGCCGATCTATACCTATCCCGCGGGCCATGCCTTCAACCGTGATGGAAGCGCCGGCTACGATGCGTCTTCAGCGATACGAGCGCGCGCCCGGACACTCGAATTTCTGCGTGAACATCTGAGCTGAGGCGGATTTCCTCATCCGATCGCCGCATTACACTGAAGCCGAATGAAGCGGCGCGAGATTGAGCATTACGAAATCTTAAAAAAACTTGGCTCTGGCGGCAGCGGCGTGGTCTATTTGGCCAACGACACGCTGCTGATGCGCCCGGTTGTGCTCAAGATACTGAAGCGGGGCGCGCTCTCCATCGAACAGATGCGCACGACGGTGCTGCGTGAGGCCCGGCTGGCATCTGCGATTGAACATCCGAATGTCTGCGCCATCTATGAAGTCGGCGAGTCGAGCGACGAAGCCTACATCGTGATGCAGTATGTGCCGGGGCGATCGCTGGACCGCGTGATTGCGCAGGGGCCGGCGAATGTGCCGCTGGTGCTTTCGGTGGGCATTCAGATCGCGGATGGCTTGAGCGCCGCGCACCAGATCGGCATTTATCACCGCGACCTGAAACCGGCGAATGTGATGCTGACCGATGGCGGGCTGGTAAAGATTCTGGATTTCGGCCTGGCGCGGCGCAAGAGCCCGGACGAGGCGGAGTTCGATCCGGCGCAGCCGACGCGGCGCAAGCAGGGAGCGGTGGCGAGAACGTACTCCGTGCACGGCGGAACGCTTGCCTATATGGCGCCCGAGCAATTTGTAACCGGGCAGAGTAGCGTGCAGAGCGATCTGTTTGCCTTCGGCGTGATTTTGTACGAGATGGTGAGTGGGCGTCATCCGTTTGTGCGGCCCGATCTGGAGGAGTTGCAAGGCGTGCGCGCGATTCAGTTTGCCGATCCGCCGCCGCTGAATCAGTGCTGCCCGGAGGTGCCGGACGAGTTGGCGAGTGTGATCGATCGCTGCCTGAAGAAGAATCCTTCGGACCGTTATGCATCGGCCGCAGAGGTGCGCGAGGCGCTGAAGACGATCATGCGCACCCAGCAGTTCGAGACTGGGATGCCGTTCGAGCTGCCGGCGAATATGCCGCCGGCCGAGCGGGAGAAGCGCTCGACGGGCATGCTGTCCATGCTGGCAGAGCGTTTTCGCGAGTCGGCGGATGAGCAGGTAAAAGAGAACACGATCCTGGTGCTGCCATTCCAAAATTTCGGACAGCGCGGGAATATCGCCCAGGCAAAGGCTGAAGGGCAGGCGGCTTCTCATGCGAGCGCCGCGGCGGGTTCTCATGCGAGCGCCGCAGCGGGTTCTCATGCTGAGGACTCGCCGATGTACGGCTTTGCGTTGGCGGATGCGATCGCGGCGCGGCTGGCCCGGATGCCGTCGCTGGTGGTGCGGCCATCGAGCGCGCTGATGCAGCTTCCGCAGTCTGTGCAGCAGATGGATCCGCTCGCGTTGGGACAGCGATTGCTGGCGCGATATGTGCTGGCCGGAAACTTCCTGCGCTCAGACGAGGGCTTCGATCTGAACTGGCAGTTGCTGGATGTCGCGGGGCAGAGCGTGCGGACGGGCGGGGCGATCCGGGTGGCGTCGTTCGATTTGATCGCGGTGCAGACGGAGATCTCGAACGAGGTGTTCGCAACCTTGCAGGGCATGGGGCAAAAGCTGAACGGCGCGCAGGGCGAGCGCTCGATGCGAACTTCGCGGCTGGGCGAGCAGGTTTCCGAGGAGTATCTGCAGGCGCGGGCGCTGCTGTCGTCCTTCGTGTCGCGTGCGGGGTCGCGCAGCGATCTGGATCGTGCGCTTGCGGGATTTGAACACGTGGTGGAGCGGGATGCGCAGTTTGCTGCGGCGTGGAGCGGTCTGGGGATTGTCCATTTGCAGTATGTGCGCAATGGATTTGGCGGGCAGATGCACCTGCTAAGCGCGCGGCGCGCCTTCGACAAGGCACTGGAGATCGATCCAGGATCGATCGAAGCGAATTTGTATCGCGTGTACATGATGCTGTCGCGAGGCGAGAAGGAGAGCGCACGCCACGGCATCGAGCAGTTGCTGCGCACCAGCGGCAACGATTGGAATGTGCACTCGATTGCCGGCATCACGCTGCGCCTGGATGGGATGTATGAAGATGCGCTGGCACAATTCAACCGCTCGCTGCAACTGAATCCGTCGAATGCGCCATCGATTTACAACCATCGCGCGCGTGTGTACCAGTACCAGAACCAACTGGAGCTGGCCGAGGAAGAGCTGCAGAAGGGATTGACACTGGAGCCGAAGCATTCGCTGCTGCGCACGTCGCTGGCCTATCAGCACATGCGCAAGGGTGAGCTGGAGACGGCGATCTCGCTGCTGGAGACAGTGATCCGCGAAGACGATTCGATGCGCATTGCATTCCCAACGCTCGCGATGTGTTACGTACAGGTGGGGCAGCGGGAGAAAGCCGCGTCGCTGATTGAGGAAGACTCTCTTTCCGCGGCGGAGGCGGACAGCGAGATGGCCTACCGGCTGGCAACGTACTTTGCCGTGGAAGGCGACGAGAGCGAGGCGCTGCACTGGCTGCGACGCGCGATCTATCTGGGCAACGAGAACTATCCGTGGTTTTCGAAGAACCCAGCATGGCAGCGGCTGCACGGGCACGCGGATTTCGATCGCATCCTGGAAGATCTGAAGAAGAGTTATCGGAAGAACCAGAAGACGTGGCGGCGGCTGCTGGAGCATGTGCCGCACGGGTAGCAGGTACCGATCGCTGTTATCGGGTAAGGAGCTGCTGGATGCGCTCGCGGCAGCTTTCGAACGGCATAACTCCTGTATCGAGGATCGCGCATTCTGCCTGTGTGGCTTCATCGCGAAGATAGCGGCTCCACGCCATCATGTCGGCGCCGGCGAGCTCTGGTTGATTGCGGTCCGCGTGCAATCTGGCTGCCCGGATAGCGTCATCGCAATCCACTAAGACGATGTGTGCGCCTTCAATGCCGGACAAGGCGAGCGCCTCCTGAATGAAGGCGACGCGCATTTGTCCTTCAAAGAGCACGGATATCCCGGTTTTCAAAATATTGGCAATGCGGCTCATCCACTGGAGCGTGTTGGCGCGCTGCCACGCTCCTCCCGGCTGGTGGCCGTGGCCGAAGGAGCGCATCGCTTCGGCAGAGGGAACTCCGATGGAGTCGAAGAAGAGCACTTCGCAATGGGGAGGGCAAGCCTGTTGAATTGCGCGGGCGAGCGTGGTTTTGCCACTGCCAGAGGCACCGGTAAGAATGACGAGCGATGCGGCCATGAATGGAGTTTGACACTACCTGCGGAGCGGCAACCAAGGAGATCCGCAATGAAAAGAGGGGAGCCGGGTGGCTCCCCTTGATCGTGGTGCAGCCGAATGGTTATTTCTGGGCCGTATTGGTGAGTGGGGTGAGTTGCATCGGCTGTTTGAGGCCGAAGGTGAGGGAGGAACCTGCAGGCAGCACGGCGGCCTGGCGATTGATCAGGAAGTGCGCGGTGATGACGCCGACGCCGATGCCGGTGCCGACGATGGCGCCGGTGGGACCGCCGAAGTAGGCCCCGGTGAGCGCGCCTGCGCCGCCGGCGACTGCGTATTGGGTGGCAAGCGTCTTGGGGTTGTCGCGAGTCAGGATCGTGCCTTCGCCATTGACCTTGGTGCGGGTGGCGCTTCCGGTCTGGCTGGGGATGGCGCTCATGTAGTAGCGCGTGCCATCGGGCAGCACCACCTCATCGGCCAGCAGCCTCAGAGAGCCATGTCCAGAGATGCGACGGCCATAGTCGGCATGCATCACGCGGCCGTGCACTACGGAGCCGGTGGGGATGATGACGCGCCCGTTCTGGACGACATCCTGATCGACCTGTGCGCTGAAGCGCGTGCCCACGCCATTGTCACGTGAGGAGATTTCGCCCTGCAGGCGGGTGTGGATGGCGCTGCCTGCAGCGAGTGCATTGTTCGGCAGGGGCACGCTGCTGACGATGTCGGCGTCCGGATTGTAGGGGCGGCCCTGGCGGTCTTTGAGACTCGGCGACTGCGCTGGTGCACCGGCTTCGCTGGTGACTGGCACTTCGACGATGCCGTAGTCGGGATTTTCAACGGGAGCCGGACGGGTCGCGGTGGGCGCCTGCTTTACGACCGCGGCGGGCGGCGGGAGCGTCGGCGGCGGAGCCACAGGAGCGATGGCTGGCGACTCCGTGGCCTGAATCAGATCCGAAGCCGGCGGTTGCGAAGTGCCCTCATAGGGAGTTGGTTTGGCTGTTGTCTGCGCTACGGCGACGGCGCCTGTCAGCGCCAGCGTGGCCCCTGCGAGGATCAATTTCGACTTCATGTGCGGCAAACCTCCAAAATCGCATGCTCTGCGTTGGCAGAACTGACACCAGCGTAGACGAAGAAGTTGCGAAGAGGTCGTGGGAACGCCGGCATGTACCCTGGCGGTTACTGGGGTCTGGCAGAAAGCCAGCTTTCGAGCTCGCCATGCGGGGCTCGCGCGCCTGTCGGCAGCTTTACAGGAAGAATTGAAATGATTTTTTTCGATCTTCGTGTCGAGCCGGTGATGTCTCGTTCGACGCATTCATAGAGCGCGGGATTGCACAAGAACCCGGCTCCAATTCAAATTCACTGAGGACAAGACAATGAGATTTCTGAGCATCTACAAGTCGGTTGAACGCGCCACCCCGCCAACGCAAGAGGAAATGGCGGCGATGGGCAAGCTGGTTGAAGAGGGCATGAAGGCGGGGTGGCTGCTCGCGACGGAAGGTTGCCTCCCGAGCAGCCTGGGGGCGCGAGTCCGCAAATCGAGCGGCAAGATCACCGTCACCGATGGTCCTTTTACGGAGGCGACAGAGGTGGTGGGTGGCTTCGCAATTCTCAAAGCGAACTCGAAGGAAGAAGCGATCCAACTGGCCAGGGACTTTCTGAAGGCCGTCGCAGATGGCGAATGCGAGCTGCGCCAGCTTTACGAAGCCTAGGCACCACGTCCCCCAAAATCGTCTGCTGCAAAGCTGCTGTCTCCAAAAGAGACGGCAGCAGGCGGTATTTTGCCTTCCACGCGCCAGCGCGGAGTGCTCATCGCGGCATGCCGCCTGCTTTGTTAGACTTTCTAGGTTGCCCCTCGGCGGTATTGAAGCCACTGGCTGCCGGGGCTCAAGAGAGATTCGCGAAAAGTACACCCATCGATGAGCAATTGGATCAGCATGATCGGCGGGACGACCGGCGAGCCGATAGCGGTGGACCGCCGCCCGAAGTTGAACGACCGCTTGCAGCACCAAATCACAAGGAGCGATATGACGGAGATTGCGCAGATACACGCGCGGGAGATTCTCGACTCACGCGGAAACCCCACGGTAGAGGCAGATGTGGTGCTGGACGGCGGCGCAATAGGCCGGGCCGCGGTACCGAGCGGAGCCTCGACGGGAGAGCACGAAGCTGTAGAGCTGCGCGACGGAGACAAATCGCACTACCTGGGCAAGGGCGTGCTGCAGGCCGTGGAGAACGTGGAGAGCATCCTGGCGCCGGAGCTGACAGGCATGGATGCGGCCAACCAGCGGCTGATTGACGCGACCATGATCTCGGTGGACGGGTCGGAGAATAAGAGCAAGATTGGCGCGAACGCGATTCTTGCTGTATCCATGGCGTGTGCGCGCGCATCGGCCGCGGCGCTGAAGCTGCCCCTCTATCGCTATCTGGGCGGCGTGAATGCCTGCATTCTGCCGACACCGATGATGAACATCATCAACGGCGGTGCGCATGCCGACAATAATGTGGACTTTCAGGAGTTCATGGTGATGCCGGTGGGCGCTGAGCGCTTCTCCGATGCTCTGCGCTGGGGCGTGGAGGTCTTCCACACGCTGAAGAGCGTGCTGAAGAAGAAGGGCTATAACACTGCCGTTGGCGACGAGGGCGGGTTTGCGCCGTCGCTGAAGTCCAATGTTGAGGCGATCGAGGTGATCCTGGAGGCGATTGAGCAGGCAGGCTTCAAGGCGGGTGAGGACATCGCGCTGGCGCTCGATCCGGCCTCGAGCGAGTTCTACGACAAGGCGAGCGGCAACTATGTCTTCAAGAAGTCGGACAAGAGCGAGAAGACCAGCGAGGAAATGGTGGACTTCTACGCCGACTGGGTGCGGCAGTATCCGATTATCTCCATTGAAGACGGATTAGCCGAGGACGACTGGAAGGGTTGGCAGGTGCTAACCGAAAAGCTGGGTGGTCGCGTCCAACTGGTAGGGGACGATATCTTTGTCACCAACACGGAGCGGTTACAGCGCGGCATCGACGAGGGCGTGGGCAATTCGATCCTGATCAAGCTGAACCAGATCGGCACGGTGAGCGAGACGCTGGAGACGATCGAGCTGGCGCGACGCTATGGCTACACCTCGATTATTTCGCATCGCAGCGGCGAAACGGAGGACGCCTTCATCGCCGACCTTGCCGTAGCGACGGGCGCGGGCCAGATCAAGACCGGTTCGGCTTCGCGCACGGACAGGATTGCCAAATACAACCAGCTACTACGGATCGAAGAGGAACTGGGCCAGGCAGCAGAGTTCCTCGGCATCGAGTCTGTGAATTGTGACTAAAGCATTTCACTCCAAAGACATGAGTGAGGATGTTTTCATAGCCAAGCGCGTGGTGCAGATCGCCACGCAGGAAAGAGTGTTCTGATGAAGTTTCTTCCCACAGCATTGTGCGGAGTCCTATTGGTGTTGCCGTGCACGGCGACGAGCGCATTCGCTCAAAGCACCACCACGAAAACCGGCAGCACCAGCGCGAAGAGCCAGGCGACGCCCAGCGCGCCGGCAACCACCGCGCCCTCGAACCGCAACATCAGTCCGCTGACGCCGGGGCAGCCTGCCCCGCCTGCGCATCCGATTACGATGGAACAGACGCGCGAACTGCTCGATCTGATGGATTACAAGAAAATCGAACAGAACAACTGGTCGCAGATGATTGCGATGAACAAGCAGGCCGCGCCGTTCATTCCAAGTGACGTGTGGACGGATGTGCAGACCAACATCAACGGCATCGATTATCCGACCCTGATGCAGCCGATTTATGCGAAGTACCTGTCGCAGGAAGATGCGGCGAAGGCACTGGACTTCTATCGCACACCGGCAGGCAAGCGCGTGCTGCAATCCATGCCGCCGCTGCTGGGCGAGAGCGTGCAGGCTGCACAGCAGAAGGGCCGCCAGGTGGGACGCGATGCGATCGAAAAGCACCGGCCGGAGATTGAAGAGGCGCAGAAGAAGTATCAGGCGGAGCATCCGCCAGCTGGCGGCTCGACCGGACCAGGTGCAGCACCGGGTGCCGGCAGCGCAACCCCTTCACCGTCCACCGGGCCGGCGCCGACTTCTCCAGCGCCTGCACCCAGCACTAAGCCGCAGCCGCAACGTTGAGGTTTGCGCTACGCTCCTTCGGGCCGCCGCGAGTGATTGTTGCTCACGGCGGCCCGTTGATTTTCAGCACTGCTGCATTCGGTTGTGCCGAGGAGCGCTGACCCGCGACTCTTGCCATACATTGTGAAATGAGGACGGATTTTTTGTGAGCGCAGAAGAGAGAAGAATGCACGGACCGCTGGTGTTGGCGATTCTGGATGGGTGGGGTTATCGCCCGGAACGCGAAGCCAATGCAATTGCCCAGGCGCGGAAGCCGAATTACGACCGGCTGCTGCGTGAGTTTCCCAACACGCTGCTCCATGCGTCGGACCACTTCGTCGGATTGCCCGATGGGCAGATGGGCAACAGTGAAGTGGGCCACCTGAACATCGGCGCGGGGCGCGTGGTATCGATGGACATCACGCGCATCGATGCGATGATTGCGAACGGCTCTTTCTATGAGCATCCGGAGATAGTCCGGGCGATGGACCGCGCGTGCGAAGGAGGGCGGCAACTGCATCTGCTGGGGCTGCTCTCGAATGGCGGCGTGCATTCGCAACAGGCACATCTGCACGCTCTGCTGCGCGCGGCGAAGATGCGGGGCGCCGAGCGCGTGTATGTGCATGCGTTTCTCGACGGGCGCGACACGCTGCCAACCAGCGGCGTGGGCTACCTGGAAGCGCTGGAGCGCGCGATGGAGGAGATCGGCGTGGGCCGGCTGGCGACGGTGAGCGGACGCTACTATGCCATGGACCGCGATCGGCGCTGGGAGCGCGAACGGCTGACCTTTGACGCCATGGTGAAGGGCACGGCTGAAGCGGGCGCGCACCGCGACGCCATTGCGCGCGTCAAGGAGAGCTACAGCCAGGGCGTGACGGACGAGTTCGTTGTTCCCTTCGTTGTGGCGGATGCAGCAGGCAATCCGGTGGCGCAGGTGCGCGATGAAGACGTGTGCATCTGCTTTAACTATCGCGCGGACCGCGTACGCCAGATCACGCGTGTGCTGGCGCGTGAGAGCGGCATCACCGCACAAGGCGGCCGCGATCTGCCAGGTGCGGAAGACCTAGACAAGACGATTCCGCGTTTTGAGGTGCCGAAGAACCTGCACTATCTGTCGATGACACAGTACGACAGGCAATTCAAGCTGCCGATGATCCTGTTGCCGGAGTCGATGGAGAACCTGCTGGCGAACCGGCTGGCGGAAGCGCAAATGCGCAACCTCCGTGTGGCTGAGACGGAGAAGTACGCGCATGTCACCTATTTCTTCAATGGTGGGATTGAGAAGGAGTTTCCCGGCGAAGACCGGCAGATGGTGCAGTCGCAGAAGGTGGCGACCTATGACCTGGCCCCGGAGATGAGCGCGCGGGGCATCGCCGATGTCGTAACCAAGGCAGTGGCGGATACTGCGTTCCAGTTGATCGTTGTGAACTTCGCAAATGCCGACATGGTGGGACACTCGGGCAAGCTGGACCCGACAATCCGCGGCGTGGAGACGGTGGATGCCTGTCTGGGGCAGCTTTACGGGGCGCTACGGGAGGCAGGTGGTTCGATGCTGATCACCGCCGATCATGGGAATGCGGAGATGCTGGTGGACCCGGTGACCGGCGGACCGCATACGGCGCACACGACGAATCCGGTGCCGTTTGTGCTGGTGAGCGAGGACGCGGCGAAGTACCAACTGCGCGATGGCGGTTCGCTGCGGGACATCTCGCCGACGGTGCTGGCGATGCTTGGACTGGAGCAGCCGGCGGAGATGAGCGGGGCTGATCTTCGGGTGAAGCTTTAGCGGCGTTGTTGCGTCGCGGCGCTGAGCTCTTTCTTGAACGCTGCGAGCGTGCGTTCCTTGAGCTTGCCGGTTGGAAGGCCGCGGCGCTCGACGGCCTGCTCGAGACGGCGCACGGGATCTGAATCGCCATCCAGGGGCCAAGGTTTGCAGTCGATCAGCGTGGGCCCAACGCCGCGGCGCGCGCGATGGATCGCCTCCTGCGCCACGCGGTAGATCGCGACGACATCGTTTCCATCCACAGGAATACCGTAGAGCCCGAGCGGTTCGGTGTGCTTCGCGCTGCTGACATCGGAATCGGCGGCGGTTTCGATGACAAAGACGACCCCCAGCTTGTGGGCGGCGGCATAGCTCAGCGAGGGGCGCAACGCATCGAGTGAAGTGATTCCCGGGCCGCTGAAGACGAGCGCAATCTGATTGGCCCCCTGGCGTGCCATCGCGTGTCCCACGGCGATGGCGAAGCTGGCCTCGACCGTGGCGGCGGAGGGGAGGATGCCTGGCAGCGCGGCTCCCGCGAACACGCGGCGCACAGTATGTGCTCGTGCCAGGCTCGGGAGGCGGTCGCCGGTGACGGGCATCACAACGTCGCCGTCCTCAAGATGAGTCACAGTACCGGTGACGATTGCCTCGCGCGCAACCAGCGGGGCCGCAGCGTCTTTGAGACGGTTGCGCTGACGCAGCAGACGCGTGCGGAGCAGAGTGACGTAGAGGTGCTGGAGCCGCTCGTCGGAGATAAGGGGAGGAGGTGTGGCGGCAGCTGGCCGCACGGGGCCTTTTTGGCATGTTCAGCAATGGTCCTTGGCAGGAAGCGATGAGAGCATTTTCCCTGCTGCTGTGAGGCCAGCGGAAACTGACAGGAGAAATGTTCCAGACGATTGCTGTCGATTGTAAAGCACAGGCTCGCTTGCGACATTGCCGGCGCTGTTGAGTGAGAGCGCGGCTCTGAGTCGATCAGGAAAAATTCAATCGGGAAATGATGAAGTGAAGGCGAGCGCCAGAGTGCCACAGCTTTTCGCGATGCGCAACGAGTGCTTTTCAACAGAAGTGTGCATAAGCCTGTGCACAAGAGCGGCCGGTGCGCGATTCATGCAGTGTTTATCGATGGTTGCACGCCATGCACTACTTTCGTTGCACGGTGGCGCAGGACGCGAATACGCGGCGCGGAACCGGGCCGATGATCGGCCATCCGGTACCTCAAGTGGAGTAGTCGGCGTTGATGGAAACGTACTCGCGGGTGAGATCGCAGGTCCAGAAACGGCAGGCACCGGAGCCGAGTCCGAGATCGATGTGGACGCTGAACTCGGGCTGGCTGAGGTAGCGATGGGCGGCGGCTTCGTCGAAGGCAGCGGCGCGTCCGCCGCGCTCGCAGATGAGGAGATCGCCGAGACGAATGGAGATGCGGGTGGGATCGACCTCCGCGCCGGAGTAGCCGGTAGCGGCGATCAAGTCGGCCCCAGTTGGGATCGTTGCCGGCCCAGGCGGTCTTGACCAGGGGCGAGTGCGCAATCGCCTTCGCGATGTGGAGTGCGTCGTGTCGGAGACGGCGCCCTGGATGTTCAGCTCGACCAGGTGGGTCGCGCCTTCGGCGTCGGCGACGATCTGCTTTGCCAGCGAGGTGCAGACTTCGCTTAGCGCAGCAGCGAAGGCGGCGGTGTTGCGATCGTCGAGCGTCACGCCCGATGCGCCGCTGGCGAGCAGCAGCACGGTGTCATTAGTGGAGGTGTCGCCGTCGATGGAGATGCGGTTGAAGCTGGTCTCCGCGGCTACGGTGAGAAGCCGGTCAAGCTGCCCGGGTTCCGCGGCTGCGTCGGTACAGAGATAGACGAGCATGGTGGCATGCGGGGCAGCCGCGAGCTGCGGGTGAATCATGCCTGCGCCTTTGGCGATGCCGGCGAGACGGATCGTCCGTCCGTCGATCTCGATGCTGGCGTGTGCGATCTTGGGCCGTGTGTCGGTGGTCATGATGGCCGCTGCGACGCTGGCGAAATGCTCCACGGTATCGCCGACGGCGGTGCTCAGCGCGGGCAGTGCGGCGCGGACTTTCTCGACGGGAAGCGGCACGCCGATGATGCCGGTGGATGAGGGAAAGACGGATTGCGCGGGGCAGCCGAAGATTTCGGAGGCGGCTTGGCAGCACTCCTCTGCGGCGGCGATCCCCGCCTGGCCGGTGGCGCAGTTGGCATTGCCCGCATTGATAAGCACGGTGTGGATGCGTCCGCTGCTGGCGGCGAGATTCCGCCGGTCAATGATCAGTGGCGCGGCCTGGATTTTGTTGCGGGTGTAGAGCGCAGCAGCGGTGGCGGTCTGCGGGGCAACGATGGCGGAGAGATCGGCGCGGCCACTCGCTTTGATGCCGGCGCGCACGGCTCCCCAGAGAAATCCACGGGGCAGGGAGGAGGATGTGTCCATGAAGCTTTTACTCTAACAATAGTGAAAAGGAAAAGCGGTCAATCGTGAAGAGCGTGAACGATGAATCAGAGTGGTTTGCTGAGCTGCGCGATGTGCATGTGGCGCGCGGGGAGGCGGTGGTGCTGCATGGGATCGAGCTGACACTGAAACGCGGTGAGCATGCGGTGATCCTGGGCCCGAATGGGTGCGGCAAATCGAGCTTGATCAAGGTGCTGACGTGCGAGTGCTACCCGCTGGCGCGTGAGGGCTCGATGGTGCGCATCTTTGGGCGCGAGCGGTGGGCTGTAGAGGAGCTGCGCAAACGGATGGGCGTGGTCTCCGCGGATTTGCCCGGACCGAGTACATCGCATACGCCGGGACGCGATGCGGTGGTGTCGGGATTTTTTGCCAGCGCGACGCTGTGGCCGCACCTGGTTGTCACTGCGGAGATGCGCGAGCGCGCGGCCGAGGCGCTGGCGCTGATGGAGGCGACGCACCTTGCCGCGAAGCCGGTGGGCGAGATGTCCGCGGGCGAGACCAGGCGCGTCATGATTGCGCGCGCGCTGGTCCACCGGCCGGAGATGCTGCTGCTGGACGAGCCTTCCAATGCGCTGGACCTGCGGGCGCAACGCGAGCTGCGCGAGACGCTGCGGCGGTTGGCGCAGCAGGGAACCGGTCTGCTTTTGGTGACACACCATTTGCCGGATGTGCTGCCGGAGATCGATCGCGTGATCCTGATGCGCGACGGGCGGATCGTGGGCGACGGCGCGAAGCGCGATCTGCTGACAGCTGAGCGGCTGGGCGAGCTGTTCGGGAGGCCACTGGATGTAGTGGAGCGCGAGGAATATTTTCACGCGCTGGCGTGAGGCTGGCTACTCGTCGCGCAGGATGGTGGCGGGATCGATGCGCAGCGTGCGCCATATCGGCAGACAGCTTGCTGCCGCGGCGATGACGCAGACCGCCAATAGCGCGGCGCTGAAGGAGACCGGATCCGACGGGCGGATGCCGTAGAGGGCGGAAGAGATTAACCGGCTGAGCAGGACGCACAGCAGCACGCCTGCTGCCGCGCCGGGGAGCACGATGCGCACGAGATCCCGAAGCAGCAAGGACGCGACGCTGCTGCGCTGCGCGCCGACAGCAATACGGATGCCGAATTCGCGGGTGCGCTGGCTGGCGTCGTACGCCAGCAGACCGTAGAGGCCGGTGGCTGCCATGACGATCGAGACAGCAGAGAAGATCGCGGCGAGGACGGCGAGCAGGCGCTCCTGCCATAGCGATTCGGAAACCTGCTGCTGCATGGTGACAATTTCAGAGAAGGGCAGGTTGGGGTCGAGCTGCGCGAGCGTGTTGCGCACGGCACCGATGACGGATTCGGGCGGCCCCTGCGTGCGGACGTAGAGGAACTCCGTGCCCTCGTAGTCGCGGAACCGCAAGGGCGCGTAGTAGATGGGCAAGAGTGGCTCGCGGAGGGAGCGATATTTCGAATCGCCGACGACACCGACGACGATCTTGTCCGCCTTTGCGGTTTCGCCGGGAGTGCCGTTGCCGAAGGTTTTTCCGAGCGGACTCTGTCCCGGAAAGAAGGTGCGGGCGAAGGCATCATTGATGACGACGGGCAATGGTGCTGGGCTCTTCGTATCCGAGTCGGCGACGGTCAAGGAGCGCCCGCTGAGGAGCGGCATAGCCATCGTTTCGAAGAAGTCGCTGGAGATGGTGTTGAGGCTGGTGTTGAGGAAGGCGCTGGAGGTGAATGGTCTGCCGGGTAATGCCACGGTCGTCTTGAGGCCGATGCGCTGCATGGGCGCGGCGCCGGCAAGGCTGGCGCCACGAACCCCGGGCAGTTGCCGCACGCGCTGCAAGAGGTCCTTGAGCTGCCCGGGTGGAAGAGCAGACGCGGTGTACTCGTTCGGACCATTGACGCCCGCGGCGAGAGTGAAGGTGATGACATGGTCGACGTCGAAACCGGGATCAGTATGGCGCAGCGCGGAGAAGGTGCGGAGCATCAGGCCGGTCTCGACGAGCAGGACGAGCGTGAGGGCGGTCTGCAGGGCGAGCAGAGCGCGGCTGAGCGTACTCGATCGGCTGGTGGATGCGCCGCGCCGCAGTGCATGCTGCGGCATGGCGCGCGAGGCGAGCCATGCTGGGACCGTGCCGAAGAGCAGGCTAAGCAACAGGGCCAGCGCGAGCGCGAGCAACACAATCGTGAGATTGGGCGCGAGCGATACAGGATGTGCATAGCGGCCCAACGGCAACAGCCTGGCAAACAATGGCGCGGCGGCGAAGGCAAGCGCGATGCCGCCGCCGCCGCCGAGCAGTCCGAGCACGATCGACTCCAGCAATGCGTGTGTCAGCAGACGTGCGCGGCTGGCGCCAAGCGCGATGCGGACGGCGGTGTCGCGTTCGCGCCGCGCGGTGCGCGCCAGCAGCAGTCCGCCAACATTCGCGCACATCATCAGCAGGAGCGCCGCGAGCCCCCAGAGCAGCAGCGTGAGCGCGTGGCGGAAGCCATCGCGCAGGACAAAGGTGTTCTCCGCGATGGGTACGAGGGAACCCTGCGCACCCGTATCGTGGGGATCCTCGCGCAGATGGATGGTGCGGTAGATGCCGGCAAACTCCTGCTGTGCCTGCGCGAGTGTGATGCCGGATTGCAAGCGGCCGAAGATCGCAAAGTGCCGGTCAGAGTTCGGGTCGGTAAGAGACTTTTTGGAGAGTAGGGGCTGCGCGCTCAGCGGAAGCCACACATCGGGGCTTTGATCGATGCGGGTTCCGAAGAAGCTCTGCGGCATGACGCCGACGATCACAAATGGCTTGCCCTGGATGGTGAGCGTCGAGCCGAGAATGGAGCGTGAGTTGGCGAGTGCGCGCGTCCAGAAGCGATGGCTGAGGACGACCGGCACGCCGGTAGCGCTGGGATGCTCGTCGGAAGGACTGAGCGTACGGCCGATGGCAGCGGTTGCGCCGAGCATGCTGAAGTAGTTGCCGGAGACCATCTGGGCGAGAATGGGGCGGACGTCCGCCTGCGCCCCGTTGTGGAGGGAGACTGCGGCATCGATGTCGCCTTCGACTGCTACCTCTCGCAGGGTGGACATGGGACGCATCGCTTCATAGAGGCTGAAGGAGAACCATTCGGAATTGATGACGGGAGGGTGGCGCTCGATGATGCGCACCAGCGTCTCCGGATGCGGAACATCGAGAGGATGCAGCAGGAAACGATCGAGGGCGGCGGAGAGCAGCGCAGCCGCGCCGAGCCCAAAAGAGAGCAGCAGCACGATGGTGAGGTTGGCGGCGCGGTTGGTTCGCGTGAACAGGAATCGGGGGATTCGCGTCATGCTGCCTCAAATGGGATCGGGGTCGCGTGCAGGCCAAGGATACAGCCGGTCTTTTCAATAGACGCGCGGCAGTTTAATCGGTGATGTTCGCCGGGTATATCGGATGTCTATTGGGGAATCTGAACGTCAGAATACGCCGTAGAATGCGCCCACTTGACCTGCCGCGCGGTGTGGCGATAAGTTGGAAATACACGGGAAAGGAGGATGATCCAGCGAATGAAAACTTCTGACGGTAGTTGTTCGATCACAGTACGTGAGGTGACTGAGGCTTAGGGCGTTCATGCTCTAGACCTGGCGAAACAGAACGTTTTTCGCTGAGGCCCACTTCATAGCTCGCGCTGCCAGATTGGGAGGCGGACGGGTGAAATCGAGAAGCGTGCACGCCTCAGGTCAACTCCAACAGATCACCGGGAACGGCCCGTAGCCAGTATGGTTGCGGGCCTTTCTCTTTGTAGCGATAAACTAAGACCCATGGAACCACTGGTGATTGCGGGCCGGGCCTTTCAGTCGCGGCTGATTGTTGGCACCGGCAAGTACAAGGATGGCGCGGAGACGCAGCGGGCGATCGAAGCGTCTGGAGCGGAGATGGTGACGGTGGCGGTCCGGCGGGTGAACCTGGACCGCACGAAGGAATCGCTGCTGGACTTCATCGATCCACAGCGCTACTTTCTGCTGCCGAACACGGCCGGCTGCTACACCGCGGAGGAGGCGATCCGCGCGGCGCGGCTGGGTCGCGAGGTGGGACTCTCGGATTGGGTAAAGATCGAGGTCATCGGGGACCAGGCGACGCTCTACCCGGATGTGCAGGCGACGCTCGAAGCGACGCGCGTGCTGGTGAAGGAGGGCTTCACCGTGCTGCCCTACACCTCCGATGACATTGTGTTCGCGAAGCGGCTGGTGGATGTGGGGGCGGCGGCGGTGATGCCCCTGGCAGCGCCGATCGGCAGCGGCATGGGACTGCAGAACACGGCCACGCTGCGCATCCTGCGCGAGATGATCACCGAGGTGCCGCTGATCGTGGATGCGGGCATCGGCTCTGCGGCCGAGGCGGCGATGGCGATGGAGATGGGCGCCGATGCGGTGCTGATCAACTCTGCGATCGCGACGGCGAAGAATCCGGTGCTGATGGCCGAGGCGATGCAGCATGCGGTGCTGGCGGGGCGGGAGAGCTTCGTTGCGGGGCGGATGCCGCGCAAGCTGTATGCGACGGCGAGCTCGCCGGTAGAGGGTGTCTCGCGGGTCAGCTGATCGGGCTTGAGAACCGTCACACTCACTGCCGTCAGCCAGCTCTAACGCGATAGACTTCCACACATGCGCGTCTTCGGAATCGACTGCGGCACGGAGTGCACCGGTTACGGCGTGGTCGAGGTGGACGAATCCGTTCGAACCTCACGCTTACGGGCGGTGGCCGCCGGCGGCATCATGCTCTCGAAGAAGGAGAGCCTGCCCACGCGGCTTGCTCGTGTCTATGCCGAGCTGACGGCGTTGATGACGCTGCATGAACCGATAGTGGTCGCGATCGAGGATGTGTTCTTTGCCGCGAATGCGAAATCGGCGCTGAAGCTGGGTCAGGTGCGCGGGGTGGCTCTGCTGGCCGCGGCGAACCTTGGCCTCGCGATTGCGGAGTATGCACCACTGAGCGTGAAGTCGTCGGTCGTGGGCTACGGGCTCGCGAAGAAGGAGCAGGTGCAGTTCATGGTGGCGCGGCTGCTGGAACTAGAGTCCGAGCCAGAGCCGGCCGACGCTGCGGATGCCCTGGCGATCGCGATTTGTCACATCCACACCGCGCAGACGCTCACCGCACAGGGCATGGCCGGGACGGCTATGTTGCCGGCAGCGCGAACCCAGCGAGCGTCGATAGCGATTCCAATCACGAGGCAACGATAGATGCGGATTGCGGGCTTCGCTGTTTCCACCGGGCTTGCATGGGTGCTGTGCATCGCTTCGCAGGCGCAGCCGCCCGCAACCGTTACTTTCCATTTCGAAAATCCGCAATTGCAGCCGGCGAAGTACACGATCACGCTGCACGAGGATGGGAACGGCAGGTTCCAGGCCGAGGCAGGCCCCAGCACGCCTGACGATACCGCGGCGCTGCCCAGCGAGGGGCAGGACCGTCCGATTCAGGCGACCGCGCCGACCATCCAGCACATCTTCGCTATCGCCCGTGCCAAGAAGTTCTTCAATATCGCGTGCGAGAGCACGGATGTGCATACCGCCTTCACGGGGAAAAAGGAGCTGGGCTACCAGGGCTCCGATGGGCATGGCGGATGTTCCTATAATTACAGTAAAGATCCTAAAATTGAGTGGCTTACGACGGAAATGGAAGGTATCGCTGCAACTCTGGAAGCAGGGCGGCGGCTCGAGATCGAGCATGAGCACGGACGGCTGAGCCTGGACGCCGAGCTGGAGACGCTGGAGACCATGGCCCAGAACGGACAGGCGCTGGAGCTCCAAAACATATCGCAGACGCTGCTCGCCATCGTGAAGGACGACGCGGTGCTGCAGCGGGCACAGAAGCGCGCACGGCATTTGCTGGCCATCGTCGATGCGGGCGGCATAGTGACGAAGTAGCGAGCGGGCAATCCGTCTTGTGCGTCTCTAGGCTGGATCAATTGATTGAATGGCCCGTGCCAATGTTCCAGACCGGCGCGGCTGGATTCTTCAGCTTCGGTTCATCTTTCGCGGTCAGTGACGAATGTGTGGTCGGGTATGCATTCTGGCGTCCGATGACTGCGACCTTCTGTAGGATTGCGGGTTCTAACCAGTAGAGCCAGCGACCGCATTTGGAGATCGGATGCAGCCTGAGCTTCAGGAGGTGGGCCCCATGCGTGGACACCGTTGGATGGTTTCGTTGATTGCCTTGGTTCTGGGTGCGGGGCTGGGCGCCGGCACGATGCTGGCGCAGGTGCCGGCCACGACTGCTTTGGTGCGCCTGAGCTATGTGCAGGGGCAGGTCAAGATCCTTCAGGGCGAGACGACGCAGTTCGATGAGGCGCAGGCCAACATGCCGCTGCTTGCCGGCTATACGGTTTCGACCGGAGAGGACGGACAGGCGGAGGTGGAGTTTACCGATGGCAGCCTGGCGCGGGTCACGCCGAACAGCCAGCTTCGGCTGGATCGCCTGCCTCCCGCGGAGCAGCGCGATGAGACAACGGAGGTGACGATGCTGTCCGGGCTGGGCTACTTCGAGCTGAACACGGCGGATGGTCAGCACTTCGCAGTGCACTTCAACGCCGCTCAGGCACAGCCGGTCACCAACGCAATCTTCCGCATCAGTCTGGACAACGCACCAGACCTGTCGGTTTTTGTTGGGACTGTGCGTGCGTCAGTGAGCGGGGGATTCGATCAGACGGTCGAAGAAGGGCGCAGCCTTCACTTCGATGCGGATGACGCCTCGAATGTGACGATCGCGAGCATCCAGGGTGACACGTGGGATCAATGGAACCAGGACCGCGACAGCCAGATTGCGCAGCAGGCCCAACAGCAAACGAGCGCGCGTGAAACCAGCGGCGCGGCGAACGAGCCCGGCTGGGATGACCTGGACGCCAACGGCGACTGGTATCCGGTAGAGGGCTATGGAAACGTGTGGGTGCCGAGCAATGCGCCGGAAGGATGGGATCCTTACGGAAACGGCTACTGGGCGAACTATCCGGGCTGGGGCTACACGTGGATCTCGGGCTACTCGTGGGGCTGGCTGCCGTATCACTGCGGCGCATGGAACTACTGGGACAGCCTGGGCTGGGGCTGGGTGCCGGGACAATGCGGACTAGGCTGGCAGCCAGTGGTGACGATCTGGAATACGCCGCGCGGCTGGCGGCCTCCGCCGCGGCCGATTCCCGGCGGACACATCGGTCCGCCGAGCATAGGAGGCCATCTGGTTGCGGTGAATCGCGGACCGGTATTGCCGACTCGCGACATTCACAACCATCACACGCAGCCGGTGCGGATGGAAGGACAGCGCATCGATCCGTTGCCCGTGCTGGAGAATGCGAACCGCGGCGGACTGTTTTCCTATCGGGGCACGCACACGGCACCGGTGCGCAGCAATGGCTTTGCCGGCGCTGGCAACAATGGCGTGAACAGGCGGCCTCCGGTCCAGATTCCGGGGCAGGTTCAGCACCAGCCTCCGATTCAGGCAGCGCCTGGAGACTCTCCGGTTGGCTCGAGGCCGCCCACGGTTGCGCCGACACGGCCAGTCTTCCGGCCAGCGCCTCCCGTGCAAACAGGGCGGCCGGTGATCATGCCGTCGCCGAGGACCTATACACCGGCTCCGGCGCCGCGCAGCTACTCACCACCACCTCCGCGAACGTACTCACCGCCTCCGGCGCCGCGGATGTCAGCGCCTCCGCCAGCGCCGCACGTGAGTGCTCCGGCACCATCGGGCGGTCATCGCTAGAGCTGCAACGGACGGTCAGAGCGGCGGGGAGTTGTCCTCGCCGCTTTGCTTTTTACGCTTTGTCGAGCGCGCGGAAGACCGCAGCCATGTGGGGCAGATCGACGGCCTCGGCGCGCACGTTTCGATCCAGTGCCGCTGCGGTCAAGGCCGCGGTGATCGCGTCCGCGTTGTAACCGGCGTTGCGCAGGTTGTTGGCCCAGGTCTTGCGCTTCTGAGCAAAGCTTGCGCGCACGAACGGCACGAAGCGCGTGGGAGTGATGCCGAGCTCTTCAAATCGCGGCTGCACGTGGAAGCGGAAGACGCTGGAGTGGACCTCGGGTGGTGGCGCGAAGGCGCTGGGCGGCAAAGTGAAGAGCATCTCGACCGTGCCGTAGAGCTGCATGGTTGCGCTGAGGACGCCGTAGTCGCTGCTGCCCGGCTGGGCAGTGATGCGCTCGGCGACTTCGCGCTGCACCATGAGCACGGCACGATCGATGGCGGCGTGATGCGCAAGCAGATGAAGCAGAATATCCGACGTGATGTAGTAGGGCAGGTTGCCGACAACGGTGAGCTTGCGGCCTCGTTGCTGTGCCAGCGCTGTGGTGTCCAGAGTAAGAATATCGGCGTGGCGAATTTCAACAGTGGATGACGCGGCATATTCGCTCGTGAGCGCTGCGGCCAGCGTGGGATCGAACTCAATCAGAGTGAGGTGTCCGGCCTGGCGTGCGAGCAGCCGGGTGATGGCGCCACTGCCGGGTCCGATCTCGAGAACCGCGTCGTGCGCAAGGCCGCCGAGTGCCGCGACGACGCGATGGCAGGCATCTGCATCTACTAGGAAGTTCTGACCGAGCCTGGGTTTCTTCTGCATTTGTCGGGGCGTGGGTGCGAGCCGGATAGAATCGTGTTCAACAATAAGGAACTGCGCTGCTCTGCAATTGGAGGAGCGCCAGCACATGCAGTGTAGAGGGACGGAGCAGGAATGCATATTGTGTACGCGGCCTCGGAGTGTGTGCCGTTTGCAAAAACGGGCGGACTGGCCGACGTGGTTGGAGCACTGCCGCGCGAGATGGCCCGCCAGGGGCATCAGGTGACGGTGTACCTGCCGTACTACCGGCAGGTACAGAAGCACATGACGGAACGGCGGGTTGCGATCCCGAGCATCACGATTCCTTTCCACTCATTCAATCGATTCGTGACCGTGCTGGATGGCGGCGTGCGCAACGGCGTGCAGTTCTACTTCTTCGATTGTCCGGAGCTGTTTGATCGCGAAGGACTGTACGGCGCGGCTGGAGGCGAGTACAGCGATAACGCAGAGCGCTTTGGCCTGTACTGCCGATCGGTGATCGAGGCGGCGAAACAGCTTGGCATCCCGGACCTCTTCCACGTGCACGACTGGCATGCCTCGCTGATACCGGTAATGCTGCGCTCGCTCTACTACTTCGATCCGGTGCTGCGGAAGGTGCCGTGCCTGTTGACCATCCACAACGCGGGACACCAGGGATTGTTTCCCTCGAGCATTATCGAGCGGCTGGACCTGCCGTGGGAGGTCTTCACCGTCGACGGCCTGGAATTCTACGGGCAGGCAAATTTCCTGAAGGGCGGCATCATCTACGCGGACACGCTGAGCACGGTGAGCCCGCGCTATGCGCAGGAGATCCAGACCCGCGAGTTGGGTGCAGGACTGGAAGGTGTGCTGCAAAAGCGATCCGCAGACCTGAAGGGCATTCTGAATGGCGTGGACTACGACGAGTGGAACCCGGCAACGGATCGCAAGATTGCCGCGCACTACACCCCGGAGCGGATGAAGGGCAAGCGCGATTGCCGGCGCGACCTGATGCACGGCTTCGGACTGAAGAGCAGCGACGACACACCTGTCCTGGGCATCGTCTCCTGGCTTTCCACGCAGAAGGGCTTTGATCTGCTGGCCGAGATCATGCCGGAGCTGATGACGCGCGACCTGGTCCTGGCAGTGCTGGGCACCGGCGAGGCGTATTACGAGGGCCTGTTCCGCTCACTCGCGGAGCGCTATCCCGGGCGCATCGCGGTGAAGTTGGCCTACGACGACACGATGGCGCACAAGATCGAAGCCGGCGCCGACATGTTCCTGATGCCGTCACGCTACGAGCCGTGCGGCCTGAGCCAGATCTACAGCCTGAAGTATGGGACGGTGCCGGTGGTGCATGCGACGGGCGGGCTGGACGACACGATCGAAGAATGGAATGCTCCGGCGCAGACCGGGACAGGCTTCAAGTTCTATCCCTACCAGCCGGCGGAGTTTATGGCGGCGCTGGACCGGGCGTTCGCTACCTTCGCGGACAAGGCTGCGTGGCAGACGCTGCAATGGAATGGTATGGCGAAGGACTACTCCTGGCGGGAGCCGGCCGGGGAGTATCTGCGGCTGTATGAGGAGTGTGTGCGGCGCCGGTCTTAGTGGCGTTTACTTCGTTCCCGGATTGGGACCCATTCCCAGAATGGGAACGGGCAGTCGTTGTTTTACCTCTGGTGAAAGGTCTGAGGCATGGCGCCCGTGACCAGGGCCAGGTGCCGAGCCTGCCGTGGCTGACGGCGCGACCCAACGCGGAAGCCACCCTGCGTATAGCAACGGCAGGCATCCAGGCAGTTAGGGCAGAAGTCGTGCCGGCACTCATTGCAGCGCAGCAGGCTCTTGCGGAGCATGCTCTTTTTGCAGTGATGGCAGACAGTTATGTTGCGACCCTTGATCAGGTGCAGCTTGTCCCGATCGAGGATCGGGGCTACGCGGGTGAGATCCAGAGAAATCATGGCAAGTCCATTAAAAGGTGTAAGTTGCTGGCTGTCGCTTACACGTAGGTTGCTCCTTGGGATCCCACAAACGCAGCATTACGGAGGTCGTTTTTTTATGCCGTGGTGCTCTTGCCAAATGATGGCGGATCAGCCTTAGGACGAGGCCAGCTTTTCACCTTGGCGAAATAATTCCGGGTTGGCGCGATATAACCACCGGTTTTGGCGTGCTGCGGTCATCCCACTCCTGATAGGAGGCAGGAGGATGCAGGTGAAATGTGCACATCCAAAATGCATGTGTCCGGTGCCGCAAGGGAAGGAGTACTGCAGCTTGTGGTGTGAGCGGCACGCGATGCAAGAAGCGTCTCCCTGCTGGTGCGGGCACGCAAATTGTAATCATGCCGGGGAGCGTAGAACTTAGGTTGTTGCGTTGTGCCGGAAATAATAGAAGAGCGGAATGCCGGCGAGAATGATCGCGGTGCCGAGCAGCGAGTTGCGCAGGTTGCTCTGATAGCTGTAGACGAGCAGCACGGCTGCCGCGACGATGAAAAGCACCGGCAGCACGGGATAACCCCACATGCGAAAGGTGGTTGCGCTCTCTGCAGCGGCGCGGCGGCGATGTACGAAGATGGTGCTGGACGCGATCATGTAGAAGAGCCATTCGGCGAAGATGGCGAGCTCGAAGAGCTGCTGGAAGCGGCCTACAGCAAGCAGCAACAATGTACTCAGCGAGGCTTGGAGCACGAGTGACGGCGCAGGAGTGCCGAAGCGAGGACTCAGCTCGGCGACCTTTCTGAAGAAGAGGCCATCGCGCGCGGCGGCAAAGGGGACACGCGCACCGGACATGATGGTGCCGTTCAGCGTGACGAAGATGCTGAGTGCCATGCCCGCGGTGACGAGAGTTGCTCCAGTAGCTCCTAGAACTACGCTGACCGCAGCTACTGCGGGGCGCGGCGATGCAGCAACCGCAACGGCGGGCAGCATGTATTGAATAGCCGCGTTGACCGAGATGTAGAGAAAACCAACGATGCCGACGCCGAAGAGCAAGGCGAGGGGAACGTTGCGCTCCGGGTTGCGGACTTCGCCCGCGACCATGTTGAGGTCATTCCATCCGTCATAGGCCCAGAGCGCCGCGATGAGCGCGACCATGAATCCGGCGAAGCCGCCCTGGGCACCGGTGAAGACAGTGCCGAAGTTGGCTGCTAGGCCGTGCGCGCTGGCGAAGCAGGTGATGGCGATGACCAGCACCAGCAGGACCTTCAGCCAGGTGAAGACGAGCTGGAAGTTTGCCGCGCGTCGGATCCCGATGTAGTTGAGTCCGGTCATGAGCCACGTCATGGCGATGGCGAAGAGCTGCGACCATGCGAGGGGGATCGGGGCGGCGATGGCGGTGTGGTCGAGCCATTTGAACGCAGGAAAGAGCGCGAGCGTGCGGGCGAGGCCGATGGTGACGGTGGCGATGGATGCGGGCTTGGCGACTGCGAACCACGTCCACATATAGAGGAAGGCGGGCAGATCGCCATAGGCGCGGCGGATGTAGACGTATTCGCCCCCGGCTTCGGGCATGCGCGCGGCGAGTTCGGCGTAGGTCATCGCGCCAAAGAGCGAGAGCAGTCCGCCGGTGATCCACGCGAGATAGACCAGCGAGGAGTGGCCAACGGCGCGCATCATTTCCTGCGGGACAAGGAAGATGCCGCTGCCGATGATGGTGCCGACTACGATGGCGGTGGACTGCGAGAGGCCGAGCACGCGCTCGAGTGGCTGATGTTCACGCTGGACGGCGGTGCTTGCTGGCGCGGCTATGGCAAAGGCTCCGGCAGAGGGATGTGTTCCGCTAGGGTAGCGCGAGTTCAGCTGCGCGCTGCGGAAATCTCCGGAGGATTGACGGAGCTAGATGTACTTCTTGAACTCCGGCCAGTCCTTCACGATGCTGCCTTTGCGGCCCCGGCAGAGATAAATATTGCGGTGCTCGTAGGGCATGGCGTAGGGGTGATCCATCACGCCGGCGATCTCGACAGAGTCGTAGTACTTGCGCATCTCCTCGAGCGATGCGCCGTTGATGACGATCATCACGTCGCCGGTTTCGCCGTGCGGTCCCCAGATCCAGTAATTATTGTGTCCGCTGATAGCGAACGGCAAATTGTGGCCGAGAAAATTGATGGCGCTGGCCTCGCCGTAGTTGGAGCAGAGAATGCCTGCGCGGGCGCGGTCGGCGGGTGACAGACCGTTGACGATGTGTGTGACCTGATCGACCATCTCCTGCCATCCGAAGCGGTCGGCAAAGAACTGCGGGAAGGCGCTGGTGGCTTCGTTCTCCATGTTGGCGGCTGTATTCCGCAGGTGCATGCGGGCAGTGTAGTCGAGCCATTGTTCGGGAGTAAGGATGGGCATCGACATGGGCAGCGCAATAATGCCGCCTATGATCAGGACCAGGGCATAGGCAGGGACGAGCCAACCGGTGCTGCGGCGCTTCAGCAGCGCCTGCCAGCAGACGCCGCCGGCAGCGAAGATCGCGGGATAGATGGGCGCGAGGTAGTAGTCCTTCGCATCACGCGTGGCGAACATGAGCGCGAGAAAGGCGAGATAGGTCCAGCCGAGGAAGCGCCATTCGCGGCTGCGCCGGCTGGCCAGCAGCCATACAACGCCCGCGAACCAGAGCGGGAGGGTGAGCGGGTTCAGCATCAGCGCCTGCGCGCCCACGAACTGCGAGGGCGAGAGCACGACGTTCTTGTGGTCGACCTTGCCGTTGTGAATGAATTCGAGGGTGGGGAAGTGGTTGTGGATCTGCCACATCAGATTGGGTAACGCGAGCACAACGACGAGCGCGACTCCAAGCAGCGCACCGCGTGTTAAGACGATGCGGCGCTGCGGCGTGATGAGCAGGCCAATGAGCAGTGCAACGAGGAAGACGACCATCGAAGGTTTGTTCTCGATGCCCAGTCCGCCGGCGATGCCGAAGACGATCCACCAGCGAGTGGCGGACGCGCCGCGGAGCAGCATCAGGATGGCGAGGACTGCGGTCATCCAGAAGACGGCTTCGAAGGAGTTCATGGAGAGGAAGCTGTCGAGCCCGAGAAACTCCGGAGCCAACAGGATGCCGAGCATCGCGAGCGCCTGCGCAACGCCACGGCCGCCGACGGCCCAGCTGATCACTCCGGTGAGGAAGACGGTGGCTGCGCCGGCGAGTGCGCTGAACATGCGGATGCCGGCGAGCGACTTTCCGAAAAGCGCGAGGGCGGCGCGTGCCTGTAACGCGACGATGGGGCCGTGATCGACGTAACCCCAGTCGAGATGCCGTCCGCAAAGGATGTAGTACATCTCGTCGCGGAAGTAGCCCCAACCAATATGCGGCTCCCACAGATTGACGCCCAGGTGGAGGGCGAACTTGAGCAGTGCAAAAACTCCGGCGAGCAGCAGAGCATATCGCAGGGTTGTGCCTGACTCGGGAGCGACTGCAGTTTGTGGGTCTTCGGCAATGGAGCGGGCGCTGGCTGGAGTCATGAGTTTGCGGGTGCAACCGTTCGCTGTCTAAGTTGCGATCATCGGAAGTAGAAGAAATAGTAGAGCATTTTTCGTATAAAGCGCGTCACGGAGAGGGTCTCGACGGGCTATTTGTTGACGAAAGCCACACGAATTTCCGTGGCTTGCTATCCGTCTGTACGAGAAATGCTCTATCCCGGTTCCGTGCCGTGCGAGTTACGAGTCGCGCGGCTGCAACGTGAGCAGCGTTAGTTCCGGCGGGCAGAGGAAGCGCACCGGCATCTTGACCGTTCCGATGCCGCGATTGACGTAAAGCTGCAGCGGACCAAGCTTGAAATGGCCCTCTACAAAGCGCCGGCCTCCACGAGGCAGCATGTGTCTTGGAGTTCCGAGGAAGGGCAGGCGCACCTGGCCGCCGTGGGTGTGGCCGGAGAGCATGAGGTCCACGCCGCCATGGGCCAGGACGTGATTGGCGTAATCCGGCTCGTGCGCGAGCAGAATCACGCGCTCGGTCGGCATCGCCTGGCGAGGGATGGCAGCGTCCAGATTGGGGACATCCTCGAGCGAACTGCGTGTACCGGCCAACCAGAGCCGGCTGCCGCTGCGCTCGAAGGGAAGATAGCTGTCGACAAGCGTGGGGATCCCGTGGAGCTTGAGCGCATCGACCACCACGGGCCAGCCAACCAGCGCGTCATGATTGCCAAGCGAGGCGAAGCGATGCGGGCACTGGATACCGCCGAGAATTTCCGCGCACGGATAGCAGAGGCGCGCACCGACGTGACGCGGCAATGGTCCGTCAGTCACGAAGTCTCCGGTCAGGACAACAATATCGGGCTGGAGCGAGTTGACGCGGCGGACGACCTCGCGGACGAAATAGGGCTCGGTGAATTCGTCGTAATGGATGTCGCTGATCTGCGCGATGCGTAAGCCATGGAATGCTTCAGGCAGGCGCTGCAGCCGGATGGTCTGTTGCACCACTTCGAGATGATGCCGGTCCCAGAGCCCCGAGTAGGCAACGAGTCCGCCGCCTGCTGCGAGCGCGGAGAAACCGAGAAATTGCCGGCGCGAGAGCGTGCGGTGGAGGGCGTCAGTCGGGGTCGTGGCGGTGGTGGTCACTCTTATTCAGGATAGGCCATCCGTGCAAATCGGGGACATAGGACGAAGGTGGTGCCATAGAACGTGGTGCTGACCTGAGGCGGCCGGCTTGCACCTGACCAGCCATCGTGCAACATCATTCGGCTCGCAGCGCATGAACGGGGTCCACAGTGGCGGCGCGGCGTGAAGGCAGATAGCAGGCAAGATAAGCTGTCGCCACGACACCCACCGTGATGATTACGTAGGTGATGGGATCGACCGGGCTGACGTTGAAGAGGATGGACGACATCAATCGCATGGAGATGAAGGCGACCACCAGCCCACATGCGACGCCGATGCCGGTGAGCAGCAACCCCTGACGCACGAACATTGCGGTGAGACTGGGGCGTTGTGCGCCGAGCGCCATGCGGATGCCGATCTCTCGCGTGCGCTGCGAGACGGAGTACGAGATGACGCCGTAGATGCCGACGATTCCCAGCAGCAGGGCCATGGCTCCTGCGATTGAGAGCATGACGAGTGTGAATGAGGTGCGGGCCATCGATTTGGTGTAGAGCTCGCCCAAAGTTGAAACGTTGGCGAGGGGGACATCAGAATTGACGGACCATACCGCTCGCTGGACCTCACTGATGAAGACCTGTGACCCGGCGCGCGGACTGCGGATATAGAAGGCAGCGCCGCGCTGCACGTACTCTTTCTGACCTTCAAAGCGATCCTGCATCAGCGGCCAATAGACGGTGCTGGGCGCCGGCTGGCTCACGCCATCGTCGTGCACATCGCCTACCACGCCGACGATCTCCCGCCAGTCATCGGTGCTGGCGACGCGGATGCGTTTGCCGATTGCGTTTTGCGCGCTATGCCAATACTCCTTCGCGAAGTTCTCCGAGATGATGGCGACGGGCAGCTTCTGGTAGGTGTCGGTCCAGGTGATGTCGCGTCCCGCGATCAGCGGAGTGCCTAACGTGGCGAAGGTTCCGGGCGAGATGCGTTTGAAGCGGCGGATGGGCGGCAGCTCGCCTTCGCCGTAGACATGGTCCTGCGCGAAGAGCACATCATTGTTCTGGCTGTCATCCATGGGCACGGCACTGGAGAAACTGACCGAAGAGACGCCGGGGATGGCCGCAAGCTTATCCTGAATGGCCTGGTCCATGCGGATGACCCGGTCGCGCTGTGCATCGGGGATCTGTGTGTCCTGGATGTAGACGCGGAATGTCTGGAGCGTATTCGGCGAGGTGAAGCCCGGGGAGACCTGCATCATGGCGCGGAAGGTGCGGATCATCAGGCCGGAACAGATGAGCAGCACCAGGGCAAGCGCGACCTGCACCACGACGAGTGTCTTGCGCGCACGATGGCGCTCGCGGCTTTGGCTCAACGCGCGGCCGCCTTCACGCAGACCACTGGCGGAGTTGCCGCCGGCATACTTGAGGACTGGAATAAGGCCGATGAGAAAACTGGTCAACAGCGCGAGACCGAGCGTGAAGAGCAATACCGGAAGATTGATGCCGATCTCGTGAATGCGCGGCAGGCCGGTGGGCGCCATCGCTACCAAAACGCGCAATGCACCGTAAGCCAGCGCGAGGCCGAGTAAAGCGCCCACTGTTCCGAGGACGGCGCTCTCGAAGAGAAGGTCCATAGTGATTCGCTTCCACCCCGCGCCCAGCGCGGAGCGGATCGCTAATTCCTGACGGCGGCCCTCCACGCGCACCAGTAGCAGGTTGGCGACATTGGCGCACGCCACCAGCAGCACCATCGCGATGGAGCCCATCAGCACCCAAAGTACGTTGCCCACATCGCCGACAACGTCCTGCTTGAGAGGCCGGAGGTTCGGCTGGAACCCGGCTTTTGCGAAGAGCGCGGGACTGAAGCCGTCGGGCGCAGGGAAGCTGCGGACGGATATGGGAAGCAGGCGCGCCATGTCCGTGCTGGCCTGCTGCATGGTGACGCCCGGCTTGAGCCTGGCTATCGCGCGATAGCTGAAGTTGCCAAGCTTGGTCTTGCTGCGATCCCACTGCATGGGCACGATGATGGCGTCATCCTTGCGATCGAGGAACTGGAATCCGCGGGGCAGAACACCGATCACCTCGTGCGGTTTGCCATCGATGGTCAGGCTGCGCCCAATTGCCGAAGGGCTGCCGCCGAATTTGTGCTGCCAGTATTTGTAGGAGAGCAGGACCGTTACCGGAGCTCCGGCCGTGTCATCGCGGCGCGTGAAGAGGCGGCCGAGTGCGGGCTTGACCCCGAGCAGCGGGAGCGTGCCGTCGGTGACGTCGAGCCCCTCGACATGCTCCGGCTGTCCTATACCGGTTACGCTCATGGAGTCGTCGTCGTAGACGCCGATATCCTGAAACGTTGTGTTCTGCTCGCGGTCGATGAAGTAGATCGACGGCGACATGTTCAGGTCCTTGATATTGATGCCGGGCGCGCTGTGCCACACGCCGATCAGCTCCTCCGGATGAGGATAGGGCAGCGGCTTCAGCAGGATGCCGTTGACGACGCTGAAGATGACGGTGTTTGCGCCAATGGCGATCGCGAGTGTGAATAGCGTGATGGCCGTAAAGAGCGGTGCGCGGCCGAGCCTGCGAGACACCTGCTTGAGCTGATCGCCGAATAATGCCATTGGCTGCGCCTCCGTAGCCTGCGAATTTCCATTGGTACTGAACTTGCTATGGAGCCGTTGCGTACAGTGCTCTGTCAGGACTGTACGCTGCTCGGACGGAATAGGTTCCGGCAGTTTGCCATTGCGAAGTGAGACTCGGAGGGGCAATAGATGACAGCGAAGATGTCATTAGCGCAGCAGAGCCTTCGCGAATCGTACGTCAGACGTCATCCGGTGAGCGCCTACTTCGCGCTGACATTCACCATTTCTTGGCTCGGCGCGCTCGCCGTGGCCGCGCCGCACCTCTGCCGCCATGAGCCTCTGCCGAAGTTGACCGGCATCCTGATGTTTCCAGTCATGCTGCTCGGACCAAGTCTTGCCGGCATCGTGCTGACCAGAATCGTGGATGGGAGGAGCGGGCTGCAAGACCTTTTCTCACGCATGCGCCGTTTGCGCTTTCCCGTGCGCTGGTATGCGGCGCTTCTGATTCCTCCCGTGTTGGTGCTTGCCGTTCTCCTTGTGCTCGAGGCGTTCGTTTCGCCGGTCTATGCTCCGAATCTCTTTGTCGCGGGGATTGCGTTTGGAATTCCGGCCGGATTTCTGGAAGAGATCGGCTGGACCGGCTACGCTTTTCCGAAGATGCAGTCTCAAGAGAACTGGCTTGTCGCGAGCATCCTGCTTGGGCTGCTGTGGTCGGCGTGGCACTTGCCGGTAGTCAACTATCTGGGCACAGCAACGCCGCACGGCGCCTATTGGCTGCCGTTTTTTCTGGCATTCACCTTCGCCATGACCGGGATGCGCGTTCTGATCGCATGGCTCTACACCCACACCAGAAGCGTGCCGCTGGCGCAGCTCATGCATGTCAGCTCGACGGGATCATTAGTTGTTTTCAGTGCGCCGCGCGTCACCGCCGGGCAGGAGGTGCTTTGGTATGTGGTTTATGGATTGGCTCTGTGGATTGTGGCCGCCATCGTTCCTAGGGGAGCGGCCAGGGTATAAGAACGTCAGATCCGTTACTGCAGAACGCGCAGTGCGGCAGCCTCTGATCTTTCTTCGCCCTGCGGATGAAAATGCACGTAAATCGCTTCCGCGACCTTCTTCGCGACGACCGAGGTCAGCGCCTCCAATGAGGCCTGTTCGACTGCGCGCTGCGAGCCGAAGTGTTGCACCAGGCGGGTACGGGTGCGGGCGCCGACGCCGGGGATGTCGAGCAGCTCGGACTGGCGGTCGCGAATCTCGCGGCGCTTACGGTGGTACGTGATGGCGAAACGGTGCGACTCATCGCGGATGCGCTGGATGAGGTGCAGGACCGGTGAGCGGCGGTCGAGGACAATGGGGTCGTCCTCCTGTCCATAGAGGTAGATGATCTCTTCGCGTTTTGCGATCGAGGCTAGCGGCTGCGTGGTCAGGCCCAGTTCTTCCAATGCCGCCGCTGCCGCGTGTAGCTGGCCGAGGCCGCCGTCGATGAGCACGAGCGACGGCATGGGACCTCGTTGGGCGCCGTTTCGGGCGCGCGCATCGGCATCGGAGGTTTCTACCAGCTCCGATGCGCTGGTCTCCTGCAAAACGCGCTTGTAGCGGCGGCCCACAATCTCGCGCATGGAGGCGAAGTCGTCAACGCCGGCGACGGTCTTCACCTGGAACTTGCGGTAGTCGGATTTTTTCATCGCGCCGTTCTCCCAGACGACCATCGATGCGACGGTCTCCGCGCCCTGGATGTGCGAGATATCGAAGCACTCGATGCGCCGCGGTAGCTCGGGCAGCATGAGCAGGTCTTGCAGCGATTCCTGAATTGCCTTTTGCGAGGGCTGCAGCACACGGAAGCGCTGATCGTAGCTCTGCTTCGCGTTCTGGCCGACGAGGTCGACGAGCGAACGTTTCTCGCCACGTTGCGGCGCGGTGATCTCTACGCGATGGCCGGTGCGCTCGGCCAGCAGATGACACAGCGCCTCGCGGTCCGCGAAGTCCACCGGCACGAGAATGGATCGCGGCACGTACTGCTGATCGATGTAGAGCTGCTTGAGCAGGGCAGAGAAGAAGGCAGGCGGGTTGAACGTTCCCGGATCGTGCGCGGCTCCCGGCGCGTTCTCTGCGTGATCCTCTTCCACCTGCAGCAGCTCCGGCAGGTCCTCCCAGAAGAGGTCGCGGCGATCGACGATCTTGCCCCCGCGCATGTGGAAGAGGTTTACGGCTAGCATCTCGTTTTCGTAGTGATAGCCGAAGACGTCCGCGTCGTCGCTGTCCGCGCTCGCGATGCGCTGCTTCTCCTGCACCTGACTGACCGTGATGAGCAGGTCGCGATACTTCGCGGCGAGCTCGAACTGCTCGGCCGCGGCTGCAGCCTCCATGCGTGTTTCGAGCGAGCGGCCCAGCTCCTGCTGACGGCCTTCGAGGAAGAGCTGCGCATCGCGCACGGCTTCCCGGTATTCCTCGTGCGTGGTCAGGTTCTCCACGCACGGGCCCAGGCAGCGCTTGATGTAGTACTGCAGGCAGGGACGCGGATAGTAGCGGGAAAGATCAAGCTTGCAGCTGGGCAGCAGGAACGAACGATGCAGCAGGTCGGCGACACGATAGGCGAGGTTGCCGGGGAAGTACGGACCATAGTAGGCGCTGCCGTCCTTGCGCAGGCGACGGGTGACGAAGACCTTCGGGTAGCGGTCGGCCAGCGTGAGCTTGATATAGGGATACGTCTTGTCATCGCGCAGCAGAATGTTGAAGCGCGGTTTGCGCTGCTTGATGAAGTTGTTTTCCAGAGCAAGCGCTTCGCCTTCGTTGTCGACCAGGATGTAATCCACATCGACGGCTTCGCGCATCAGCGAGCCGGTCTTTGCGTTGGCCTGCGCAGCCTCGAGCAAATAGGAGCGTACCCGCGCGCGCAGATTCTTCGCCTTGCCGACGTAGATGACCTCGCCCTCGGCGTTCTTGTACATGTACACGCCGGGCTGGGTGGGCAACGTACGAATTTTCTGCTGCAGGTCCATTTTGGAAATTCAGTTCCAGGCAGGCGGCGGTGGCAGGTTGATGCCATTTCGTGCCGTCCATTTCAGTCTACCGGGGAGGGCTGCACCTGTGCCGAGCGCGTAATTACTACACCGGACGACTCAGATGGCGCGGCAGAATGCCCGTAAGTCATTCATGGTACGTTTGATATGAGCGGGAAATCGTTTTGGCACGAATCGTGCATCAGACAAAGCAGGAGTCCTGCGTCCGGCCGCCCCCGCTAGGCCTTGGCGGGACCCGGTTCGACGTTACTTCGCGGAATACGCACCGCGAGAGGGAGATTCACTTGACACAACAGATGAAGCGTCTTACTCAGATTTCAGGCTGCACGGCGGGGGCATTGGCGCTGCTTCTTATGGGTGGTTGCTCGAGCAAGAAGTATGTGCGGAGCCAGACCGCGCCGTTGATCCAGCACACCAATGAGCTGGACGACCAGACCGCAACCAACAACCGTAATCTCAAAAATCTGGACGAGAAGACGACCACCGGGATCAACAAGGCGCAGTCCTCCGCCGATAGCGCGCAGCAGAATGCGCAATCGGCGAGCACCGCCTCTACTGCGGCGCAACAGCACGCGCAGGAAGCTGTGAACCGCGCAGATTCGCTGGCCAGCGTGGTGAGCAATCTGGACAGCTACAAGCAGATCGCAGCAGCTTCGGTAACCTTCGGTTTCGACAAGAGCGTTCTCACGCGCAAGGACAAGGCGCAACTTGATCAGCTTGCGACGCCGCTCAATTCGACCAGGGGCTACATCCTAGAAGTGACGGGCGGCACCGACTCGGTCGGTAGCGCGGAATACAATTACCAACTCAGCCAGCGCCGCGCCGAAGCGGTGGTGCAATACCTTGCGTCGAAGTACAACGTGCCCGCGCACAAGTTCTATCTGATCGGCATCGGCAAGGATAAGGAAGTCGCCTCCAACAAGACCGCGGAGGGCCGCGCACAGAACCGTCGTGTTGATATCCAGGTGCTCTCTAACATGCAGCAGGGCAACGCAACTGTTTCTCAAGTTCAGTCGCACTGACAGGGAGTTGGTTGTCGACTGTAAATGAAAGGGCCGGAGCCGAAGGGCTTCGGCCTTTTCATTTTCTCGACATTCAGCCGCCCAGGAACAGCAACTTGCGCGGGTAATCTCAGGTCGGCGGATCAGGACTACAGCATGACCCTGGCTACATCATCATAAGAAGCGGACCTCCCGCCAATCCAGAAACAGCCCGCATTTCGTTTGGCGGAATGCGGGTTCTCTGCGGCGAGTTCCTTAATTGAAGCTTGCGCAGCCGCTGTGGCGAGTGTCGCTGTTATGGTGACGTTTTGCGGCTTACTCTTCGCGCACCACCTTTGCCGGATCCGTCGTGGCGGCCCGTATACCCGGGCAGAGGCACGCGGCGGTGGCCGCCAAGACAACCAGCAATAAATCGTGGCATACGTCTCCGGGTCTGATGGCGTGACGGCGTAAAGCATTCCCTGCAAGAGATGGCTGACCGTAAGACCCATCGCCAATCCGACGGCGCAGCCGAAAGCCACAATGGGGAGTCCTTGCATGAGCAGCGTGGCAACGATCTGCGGGCGCGTCGCGACGACGGCGAGCGTCGTTGCGGGCGTTGGATTTTCACCTCCATTATCCCGCGCAATGACATGGGATGAGGCAATGGGCCCGGCACCCGGTTCAAATGTGCTTGACAAGGCGACGTTTTCTAGAGTTAACTCGTTTTGTTTAAAATAACGATTATGTAAAGCAATTCGGTCAACTCCCACGTTCGTGCCTTAAAGCCTTGAGAGTATCGGCGGGCGAGGATCCGCTGTCTCTCTGAATCCAATCGTGTCATCAAAGAGCAATTTCAAGCGTGCTTGACAACGTAACTCTTTGTAGAGTCAACTCGCTCGTGATTTGGACAACGTCGATTTCTTTTGGATATCGAATTATTCAAACAAACGTCACGAATCACAAAAGATCGATCGCAATCCTGTTCCGGACGGTCACGACAGAAAGATTGATTCCCGGAACGTGCTTTCAACCCTGAATTACTTATGGAGAGCTAAATTGAGACAGACGCAGCGGTTGTTACTCTTAGTGTTTGCCGTTCTGCTTTCGACTGGAATCGTGTACGCCCAGGAAAATGCAGAGATAACCGGAACAGTGACTGATGTTTCTGGTGCGTCCGTGCCCGGCGCGCGAGTCACTTTGACAGCCGTCGCGACAGGGGCTGTTCACACCGACACATCCAACAGCAGCGGCATCTACGATTTCCCCGGACTCGCAATAGGCACCTACACGCTCAACGTGACCGCCGCGGGCTTTCAGGCGTACGCCAAAACGGGGATCGTGCTGAACGTAGCGCAGACGCTTCGAGAGAATGTCGCGCTGACGGTGGGAGGCAGCAGCCAGACCGTGACCGTCCAGGCCGACGCTCTCCAGGTGCAATCGCAAACCAGTGAAGTTAGCAGTCTGATAACCGGCAAACAGATCGAACAACTGTCGACGAACGGCCGTAACGTTATCTCGCTGACGACACTCGGCACCGGTGTTTCCAACACCAACCCGTCTTTCAACGGCGTGACTGCCCAGGGCAGTTCTTTCAATCTGAGTTTCAATGGATTGCGCCCTGACCATAACAACTGGCTGATCGATGGAGGAGAAGTGTACGACCGGGGCAGTGGCGGCAAGCTGGACGTTATGCCCGCTCCGGATGTAATCGCCGAGTTTCAGACACTCAGCAGTAACTACGCTCCAGACTACGGCATTTCTTCAGGTGGCACGATCACGATGGCGCTTAAATCCGGATCGCATGACTTCCACGGCGGTCTCTGGGAGTTCAATCGAAACGACGCTTTCGATGCCGGCTATTACTTCTTCAAGCAGAACAAGACACCTAGCCCTGAATTGCGCCTGAACATCTATGGAGGCGACATCGGTGGCCCGGTCTGGATCCCACATCTGTATAACAGCGACCGAAAGAAGACCTTTTTCTTCTGGAGCGAGGAGTGGCGCAAGTTTATCCAGGGAGCTAATCCGAAGCTGGTAAACACGGTGCCGGCCAACGACTTTCCCACCGCTGGACAGAATTTCGTGTACACACCGATGGGCGCGACAGCACCGATCGTTCCTCTGACCACAGATCCGGCGAAGCTGACCCAATATGCCCAGTACGGCTTGACTCCGGGCCAGGCCTTTCCGAATAACACGATTCCCGCAGGGCTGCTTGATCCCAATGCGGTGTTGTTTATGGGAACCGGAGCCATTCCCCAGCCAAACGCGCCGAACAACCAGTATATTTCTTCGCCAAAACAGCCGACCGATGTTCGCGAAGATGTAGTCCGTATCGACCACAACATTACCGACAAATACCACCTGATGGGCCACTGGATTCACGACCAGATGTCTCAGACGATCTTTCCCAGTCAGTGGAGCGGTGACAGCTATACGACCGTCGGCAACGTCTTCGCGAATCCTTCCTGGGCAGCAGTGGTTAAGCTGAGCCAGACGCTCTCGCCCAATCTTTTGAACGAGACGGCGTTCAATGTCAACGGCAATACGATCGACATGACTCCGGCAGGTATTTATAAGCAGCCATCCGGCTGGAGCGCCACCGGATTCTTTACCGGAAACAATGCGTTGAACCGCCTTCCTCAAATCCAGTTTGTGGGCGGAGCGCTCGGCACGACATACACGACCAATTACTGGCCCTGGCACAACGCTTTCCTTGATTACCAGCTTCGTGACGACTTGTCATGGAACAAAGGCCGCCATGCCTTCAAGTTTGGTTTCTCGTACATGCGCATGGACAAGAACCAGCAGCAGCAGGCCGATACGCAGGGCGACTACCAATTCAGTGATACAGCATACTCACAGGACGCCTACATCAACTTCCTGCTGGGCTTTGCCAGCAACTTTCAACAACTCCAGTCGCTGCAGACAGCGCACTGGGTCAACAACACGTATTCCGGTTACGTATTGGACAACTGGCACGTGCTGCCAAGGTTGACTTTGAACCTGGGCCTCCGCTATGACGCGCTGCCGCACACCTTTGAAAAGAACAACCGCACGTCAAACTTTGTACCCGCCGACTTCAACCCGGCGGACGCGCAAACGCCTGATCCGACCACGGGGTCTCTGAATCCCGCAGGCCCCGGATTCAGTCAGCCGGCCGGTGCGCCCGTGCCCTTCTATCTCAACGGAGTGCAGCTGCCGGGTGTCAATGGCTTTCCCAGAGGAATTGTCCAAGGCTTCTGGGGAACCGTTCAGCCCCGCGTAGGCTTCGCGTACGATGTATCCGGCACCGGGAAAACTGTCCTTCGCGGCGGCTTCGGTATGTTCTTTGAGCGGGTCCAGGGAAATGATATTTACGGAACCGATGTGAATCCTCCATGGGCCTATCAGCCCCAGGCGAGCGGGGTCTATTTCTCCAATCCAAATCTCAGCTTGAGCGGTGCGCCCGCCTCAGCGCCTACCTTTCCGGCGAACTTCGGTTCCCTCGCCTACTCTTATCCCAGCCCCGGCACTGCACAATTCAGCCTGGGCCTCCAGCGGGAAGTAGCGCCGTCGGTTGTCGCCGGCCTGCAGTACGTCGGAACCGTGGGATGGCATCAGAATGACGAGCGGGCGGTTAATACGCTGCCGTTGATCGATTCCGCCAACCCAGCTGACCCTTACGATCAACGTGAGGCAGTTGTAGGCGGGAAGAATGCCAATCTCTACCGGCAATACCGCGGATTCGCGAATATAACTCAGATCGAAAACACGACCAATTTCAGCTATCACTCGCTTCAGGCTGCTCTTCGCATGGAGAACCGTCACGGGTTCAGCCTGCAGCTGGCGTACACCTATTCGCATGAAATTGATATCCAGAGCGGCGATCTTACCTCCACAACGCTCGCCGGCTCGGGAGGCCAGCTCTCCGATCCGTTCAATCCTGAATACGACCGCGGTTCCGGAGGCTTTGATCGTCGCCATATCTTCAATGCCAATTACATCTACGAGCTGCCTTTCTTCCTCCATTCCGACAATGTCCTGGCGCGTACGGCGATAGGTGGCTGGCAGATCTCCGGGGTCACAACGGCCCAAACCGGTGTGCCGATTAATCCCAACTTCGGCAACGACGTCCTCGGATTGGGTGGCGGCGCGACCAATCGGCCAAACTTCAACGCGAGTGCCAGGAGCTACCCCAAAAAGCAATTGGCATGGTTCAACACTGCCGCATATTCAGCGCCGTTGGCGCCCTGGATGGGCGGAGCGAATCAAGGCTTCGGCAATTCAGGCAAAGACACTATCGTGGGCCCCGGGCTCTTCAACTGGAATCTCAGCCTCTTTAAGGAATTCCGCATCACTTCGGCGGAGGGTCCCAGATTCCAGTTCCGAGCGGAGTCGTACAACACCTTCAATCACACGGAATTCAACGACGTGGATACAGGATTTACCAACACCAAGACTTTCGGCCACGTCACCTCAACTCTCGATCCGCGCGTCTTCCAGTTCGGAGCGAAATTCTTGTTCTAGCTAAGCTCGCTCATAACGGAGATGCCGCAGATTCACCTCTGCGGCATCTTGTTTTTGGAGAACGAGCTTCGCCCAATTCGTGTGGGAGAATGCTGATCTACTATAGAGATCTGTTCATCTCTGGCGAGGATGTCATGCGGTTCAGACAATTTCGACCTCAGGCTTTTCTGCTCAAGTCGATCTGGAGCGCAGGCCTGACACTTGCTATGAGCCTTTCTTGTTTTTCTCAGCAAGCCAATTCTGTTTCTGCTCATGCGGCAACGGCTCTGGAAGAACAGGGAAGGTTCGCCGAGGCGGAAACTGCCTGGCGCAGCATTCTCGTAACAAGCCCACAGGATCCATCGGCACATGCCGCACTTGGCCTGGTCCTGGCAAAGCAACAGAAGTATCCTGAAGCGACTGAAGAGTATCGCCGTGCACTTGCGCTCGATCCCAAACTTCCCGGAGTCGAGCTGAACCTGGGTCTCGGTGAATTCAAGCAAGGCCACTTTGCCGAGGCGATCCCGCCGCTGAAAGCCGCCCTCACTTCCAATCCAGCAGACTCTCGCACTACGATCCTGCTCGGCATGAGTTATTACGGCGCCAAGAAATATGCCGACGCTGTCGCCACTCTCTCACCCATCGCAGCAGCCAGCCCTGACAACATGCAATTGCTTGCCGTGGTGGCTCAGAGCTGTCTCTGGAGCGGACAATACGAATGCGCTCTTGCCGAATTCCACAAGATACTTGTCATTGACCCTAACTCTGTCGAGATCCACATGATGCTCGGAGAAGCACTCGATGCCGAATACCATACCGACGAAGCCATTCATGAGTTTCAACTCGGAGCCGCCGCGGACCCGAAGGAACCCAACGTTCACTTCGGCCTGGGGTACCTTTACTGGAAGTCGCACCACTATGAAGAGGCCGCCGTCGAGTTCAATCAGGAGATTGCCAACAATCCCAATTACGCTGAGGCCTACGCCTATCTGGGAGACATAGCTTTGCGTAAAGGCGATCTCACAACTGCCATCAAAAACCTGACGCAGGCCCTGCAGATTCAGGATTCGATTCGCCTGGCGCAGTACGATCTAGGCAGCGCTTACGCGACCCTGAATCGAAATGAAGAGGCCGCCGCGGCCCTCAAGCGCGCGATTGCACTTGATCCCAGCCAGCCCGACGCGCACTGGAGGCTGGCCCGTGTTTACCAGGCGATGGGTAAGCATGCTGAGGCTAAAGCTGAGCTCGCGGAAACCACCAGGATTCACCAAAAGCAGGACGACGAAAGCTTGCTACGTAAAATCCCAGGTGAGCCTTCAGCGGCCGTGCGATAACACGACATCGATACTGTCTAGGCGGCAGGACGCCTCGCCGCCTTCACGAAGCGGCCACGACAAACGAGCGCATTTGCTTTTGGCGACGTTCGAGAAATAGGGCTGGTCCATTCAAGGACCTCGTTTCTTCCTTCCTCCGGGACGAGAGTTGGAGAACTGGTTCCCGCTGCCCTTCTATAGAGTTCGGCGGAGCGCAAAACCGCCCGCGAGCTGCACCGGAGTCCCAGGTCGCATCCGGGAGACGTCCAATTGGATCTCCTATCGCCCGATCACGGTTGGGAAGCAATTGGAGAGTAAGGGCTGCTGAGAGTGCGACTTGGTGATAGCGTGAAGCAACAACAATGTTGGCCTACTCACAGAGATTGAGGCGCTGTCGGGTTTACCGCAAGAACGAGCCCCGGCTGGCAGGAGGAGTTCTGCGCGCTCTATGGGTGCTCATCGCCGCGCCAACCCTAGCGGGCTCGCTGGTGCCACATGTGGCCGCAGCGCAGAGGAATTCGAATTCCCCTGCCGTGGTGGTGCAGCCCGGCGCTCCCGGCCAGCCGAGCAGAACGCTACCGCCCTCGACGCGTCCGACTGTGCCGCGCCTGTCCCAGGCTGATGTGGCATTCATGCAGGGCATGATCATGCATCATTCACAGGCCGTGGAGATGACGGCTATGATTCCGTCACACACGGAAAATAAGGATGTGGGGTCGCTGGGAGCGAAGATCAGCAGCTCGCAGATGGACGAGATCGGTTTTATGAAGCGCTGGCTGGCGGCGCGAGGCGAGCCGCTCTTGATGACGATGCCCGGCATGGCCGGTATGGATATGTCGGGTCAGGCGATGCCTCCCATGCCGGGAATGCTCACGCCAGAGCAGATGGACGCGCTGCGCAAGGCAAATGGGGCGGAGTTCGATCGCCTCTTCCTGACAGGTATGATTCAGCATCACAACGGCGCTCTAGTTATGGTGAAAGATCTGTTCGATACGCCGGGTGCAGGGCAGGACGCTGACCTGTTTAACTTCGCGACGGACGCGGACAATACGCAACGCGCCGAGATCAGGATTATGCAGGGCATGCTGGAGAAAAAGCAGTAGCGGAGAGACGATGAACCGAGTGAAAACTGTGACTTCCCGTTTGGCTGTAGGGCTGACGGCTACGATCGTTCTGTTGTCCTCTGCCTGCTCGATCTTCGCGCAGCAACCCGCACCTGCGGCGCCCGCCACACAGCCGCCGGATGCAAAAGCCGCAGCCAAGCCGACACCGACAGATGAGATGGATGAGTTCGCGCCCAAGCCCGCTCCGCCGCTGCCAAAAGGGATGACGGGATCAGATACAAATGACCCGCGGTACACGCTCAAGCCGGGGATGTACAACGCCGGAGAAGCGGCCATGGGCATGAAGCATGTTTCCTTCCTAAAGAAGCCCACGGCGTTTCGCCTGAACGCCACATCGCCGGATGATCCGCAGGTCGACAAAACGCTGAAGCTGCTGGGCGTGGGCGACGCATCGAAGATGCCGGCGGCCTTGAAGCCTGTGATCGCACAGTTGGCTTATGCGAACTCTGATTTTGCATTTCAGGGAAGCCACCTTTTCCAGGGGAACTTCTACGGTGTCAGCATTTATGACATTGCCGATCCGGCAAAGACCAAGCTGTTGACCACACTCGTATGCCCGGGCGGACAGGGCGATGTCTCGGTGTATGGGAATCTGCTTTTCATGTCGGTGGAGATGCCGAATGGACGGCTGGATTGCGGCACGCAGGGCTTCCCACCGGAGCCTCGGCCGGCAGCAGGACATGAGAAAGAACGCCGTCCGCCCGCAGCGCAGAAGGATCGCTTTCGCGGGGTGAGGATTTTCGATATCGCGGATATCAAGAACCCGAAGCAGGTGGCGGCGGTGCAGACATGCCGCGGCTCACACACGCATACGCTGGTGGTAGACCCGAACGATAAGGACAACGTGTATATCTACGTGTCCGGAACATCGTTTGTGCGTCAGCCGGAAGAACTGGCTGGGTGCTCCGGAGAGAAACCGGATAAGGATCCGAACACGGCGCTGTTTCGCATCGACGTGATCAAGGTTCCGGTGGCGGCGCCGCAGGAAGCGAAGGTGGTGTCGAGTCCTCGCGTGTTTATCGATCCGCGTACTGGAGCGCTCAACGGTCTGAACAATGGCGGCAGCCATGACAAGGGCGCGGAGAAGCCAGCGGATACGAACCAGTGCCACGACATCACGGTGTACTCGGCGATCGGACTTGCGGCCGGCGCGTGTTCGGGAAATGGAATACTGCTGGACATCAAAGATCCAGTGCATCCCAAGCGCGTGGATGCGGTCAACGATCCGAACTACTCCTACTGGCATTCGGCTTCGTTCTCGAACGATGGGACGAAGGTGGTGTTCACGGATGAGTGGGGTGGCGGTCTGGGCGCGCGCTGCCGGCCAAACGATCCCAACAAATGGGGTGCCGATGCGATTTTCCATTTGAAAGACGACAAGCTGAGCCTTGCGAGCTATTACAAGCTGCCCGCGGCGCAGGGTGACACGGAAAATTGCGTAGCGCATAACGGTTCGCTCATTCCGGTGCCAGGACGCGATATCGAAGTGCAGTCCTGGTATCAGGGCGGCATCTCGGTGATGGATTTTACGGATGCGGCGCACCCGGTTGAGATCGCGTACTTTGATCGAGGGCCCATCGATGCCAAGACCCTGGTCCTGGGCGGCGACTGGTCGGCTTATTGGTACAACGGCTATATCTACGGCTCAGAAATTGCCCGTGGGCTCGACGTGTACCAGTTGACTCCGTCGAAGTTCCTCACGAAGAACGAGCTTGAGGCGGCCAAGACCATGCGAGTCAATGAGCTCAATGTGCAGAACCAGCAGAAGATCGAGTGGCCTGCGCAGCTGATCGTCGCGAAAGCGTACCTGGATCAGCTGGCGCGCTCACAGGCCTTACCGTCCGATCAGATCGCTTCGCTCGAAAAGGCAATTCGTAGCGCAGAGAAATCGCACATGAGCGTGAGCAAGGTGGCCGCTTTGAAAGACTTGTCGCCCTCCGTAGAGGCGAGCGCCACAACCGCGAAGACCCCTGCTGATGCAACGCGAATGCATGCTCTGGCGGAAATACTGCGGCATCCGGTAGCGTGACCGCCTTTAACGTCCGTTACTGATCTTCCTGTGCCTGTCCTCGATCGGCGGTTGCCGCCTCATGTCGTTGACCACCGATCGCGATCTGCTGGCTATTCACTTCATTCCGGACTGCCCTTGCATCAGGTTGGCGACGACGTGAGCCGCGGCAGACAACTCATCCACCGAGACGCATTCACGATTGCTATGGGCGGTCCGCATATCTCCCGGTCCGAAGACGATGACCTCTTCAGCGATCGCCGACCATGCGCTAGCTTCTGAGCCGAAGGCGATGGATGTGGCTGGCTGTCCGGTTGCGCTCTCGATGGATCGGACCAGTAGGCTATCGGCAGCAGCTTCGAAACCAGGCTCTTCTCTGAGAATCACCACAGATCCGTGCACGCCGGGGTAGCCTCTCTCGAGGCTGTCCACGATCTTGCGTATCTCACTGGGAACGCGGTCGGGCGACAATCCCGGGATCGGCCGCCATTCCAAAACGAGATCCGTGCGGCCGGGGACGATGTTCTTTGCCGAGCCGCCCTGGATGGTGCCTACATTCAATGTCGTGAAGCCGGGATCGAAGAAGTTGTGCGTCTCCATCATGAGTTGTTTACCGAACGCTTCGATCGCAGATACCAGACGGGCTGCAGCGTAAATCGCGGATACACCTTGCGCAGGCAAGGCACTATGCGCTTCTCGACCTTGAAGCGTGATGCGCGCGAGACAATAACCCTTTCCTGCGCGCGCGGCGCGTAGCGATGTGGGCTCGCCTACTATGAGTCGCATTGGTCGCAGGCTATTGCTCGCTATCAGCCGCTTCGTACCGATGCAGCCAACTTCTTCGTCCGCAGTGAGTACCATCCGCAGACCGCTGATCCACTCTGCGTCTTTGGACTCAGCGGCGACCAGGAGACACGCGAGAAACCCTTTCACATCACACGCCCCGCAACCATGCAGCATCTCTCCTTGTCGGATTGGCTGTAGAGCCTGCTGCCAGTCCTTCGCATAGGGCACCGTATCGGTGTGGCAGAGAAAGGCTAGATTGGCAGTGCGATCTTCGACGTCCTGTCCCGGTGGAGCTGCTATGAGGTTGATCTTCTCTGTGCCGCTCTCGTCGATGTAAGTGAGTTCACGTGTTGTCCACGCGCTAGCTGTCAAAATTGATCTCGCGTAATTGATCACAGGACGATTCGACATCGCGGAGACGGATGGGATTCGGATCAAATTCGAGAGATGATCGACGATCGCGCTTGAAGCGGGACTCTTGTCGGGAACTCTCACCGCCAGACTCGCCGATAGACCGCTTGATATCTTCTGACGATCTCCTCTTCGAGACGATGGTGTCCGTCACTCAGGATGATCTTTCCGTTCACGACAACATCGCGAACGGCCGTGCGATTTGCTCCAAAGACGAGGAGTGGAAGGAGTGTGTCCGGTGTGTGGCCGGCGATTGAGATGTCTTCCAAATCGAAGGAGATCATATCGCCATGGTGTCCGGGCTGAAGTGAGCCGGATTCGATTCCCAATGCTTGCGCTCCGTGGATGGTTGCGCAGTCGAAGAGGCGCGCGGCTATGGGCCGGCTGTCAATTTGATCGAGAATCGCCCGTTGCTGCTGTGCCAGCCGCAAGTGGTAATCCAGCTCTCGAGCATCCTCCAGAGGATCAATCTGCGCCTGACTATCGGATCCCAGCGTGTGACGTACACCCAGCTTCATCAACGCGTCAACGGGAACGATGCCGTCGCCCAGATTGCGCTCGGTGGTGGGACAAGAGCAGACGATGGCTTGTGCGTCTGCGAAGGCGGTGATCTCATGCGGGCTGAGATGAATTGCGTGGACAGCGACGAAATCGTTGCCGAGCAGGCCTTCTTGCGCCAGCAACTTTATCGGGGTGTCTCCGTACTCCCGCTGGCATTCGAGATTTTCGCCAACCTGTTCCGCAACGTGCATGTGGATGGGAAGGGAATTCGTGCGGGCCCAGGATACGATTTGCCGGACTTCCTCCAGCGGGACAGCCCGGATGCTGTGCGGTGCGACACCGAATCGTACATCCGCGAATTTGTCGGCATACAGGGCCTGCAGCCGGGTGGTACTGGAAAGGAATGCGTCAGTATTCTCGAAAAATCGCCGCTGGCCGATATCAGTCGGCAGTTGATATCCGGATCGCTGATACGCGGATCGAAGCAGGACGATGCGCAGGCCGACGGACTGCGCGGCGGCGATTACCTGGTGTGCCAGCAGGTTTGGATCGTCGTAGGGCGTCCCATCGGGGGCGTTATGAAGATAGTGAAATTCGCCCACCGTTGTTATGCCAGCGCGCGCCATTTCGAGGAAGCACATGCGCGCCACATCGTAAATGTCCTCTGGCGATAGCAGGGCGGCGGCTTGGTACATCGTGTTGCGCCACGACCAGAAGTCTTTTCCGCTGACAACACGTGATTCTGCGCGACCGCGAATGAGCCGCTGAAACGAGTGCGAATGCGCATTGATGAAGCCGGGAAGGAGCGCTTTGCCCGTGAGAGAAATTTGCTCCGCATTCTCTGCTGCCTCTGTGATGCGGCCGTCGTCGTCCACATCCAGATGTTGGCCGGAGACGAAGCCGCCGTCCTGATAGAGCAGAGTTGGCCGGAAGGACTTAGGCATCGCACCCCCCATCTGGACCCTGGCTCGGCGATGCGATCGGTTTGCCGCCGCACCAGACCTCGTGTACGGGATTCGCGCCCATGCAGTAAAGCAGATCTCTCCAGTCGCTCGATTCCAATACAACGAAGTCCGCCTGCGCGCCTGCTTCGATGCGTCCTGCGTCTGCCAATCCAAGTGCGTGGGCTGCGTTTACCGTTCCAGCAATCAGCGCTTCGCTTGCGGTGAGCCCATTCAATCGCACAGCGAGGCCAAGCGCAGCGCCGGTGGAGAATAAGGGGCTCGATCCGGGATTGAGATCTGTACCAATAGCGACTGCGGCACCAGAGTCAAGTAACTGCCGCCCGGGCGCCCGGGGAATGCCAAGGTGCAGTGACACGCCGGGCAGTAAGGTGGCGATGGTTGGCCCATTGCGAAAGAGATCGAACTGATGCGGCTGGCAGGCCTCCAGATGATCGATGCTGAGCGCTTTGAGACGCAATGCCAGCTCAAGGCCGCCCACCGAATGAAACTGCTCCGCATGCATCTTGATACGTAGGCCGTGCTCAAGAGCGCAGGTGAGGACGGACTCAGCTTCGCTGGCGCTCCATGCCTCCTGCTCAACGAAAATGTCTACCGCTTGTGCCAGACCGCGTTGTGCAACTTCTGGAATCAGTTCATGTCGTATCTGTGCTAGATACGTAGCTCGTTCTCTGGTGTCGCTGGGCGGTATATGAATCAGCAGCGTTGGGGCAATTCGAATGGGCAGACGCGAAGCGAGTGTCTGGATCAGCTCGAGCAGGCGGAGTTCACCGGCAACGCTGAAGCCGTAGCCTGACTTCACCTCGACGACAGTAGCTCCGGAACGAATCAGCGACCAGATTCGGCGCTCTGCAAGCGATGCCAGCTCGGAGTCCGATGCGGCCGTGGTCGCTCGGATGGTGCTCCAGATGCCGCCGCCCGCGGCGAGAATCTGCTCGTAGGAGATGCCGGAAGTGCGTGCTTCGAAGTCGCGGAGCCGATCACCGGCCCAGATCGCGTGCGTGTGCGGATCGACCAGGCCGGGGACGACAGCGCGCCCGCCAAGATCGATGGTGCGTGATGCCGTTCCGGGCCATTCTGCCGCGGGACCAGTCCACAAGAAGTGGCCGCCGGCGATCGCGATTGCGGCGTTCTCGATCACGCTCAGCTCGCGCATCTGCGCGCCGAATTTCGGTCCTGCCCCTGCAGGTGTGGCGAGCTGCGCGATGCCGGTGATCAGAAGGTCTACGTTCATGGGAGGCTTGGCATATCGAGACCGCGGTCTCTCGCCACTCCCTGCGCCTTTGCGTAGCCTGCGTCCGCGTGCCGGATTACACCCATCGCTGGATCGTTGGTGAGGCAGAGTTGGAGACGCTCCTCGGCTTCCTCGCTGCCGTCCGCCACTGCAACCAGGCCCGCGTGCTGGCTGTAGCCCATGCCAACGCCGCCGCCGTGATGAAAGCTCATCCAGGCCGCGCCACTGGCGATTCCCGTCGCAAAGTTGAGCAGCGCCCAATCCGAGACAGCATCGGAGCCGTCAAGCATGGCTTCTGTTTCGCGGTAGGGACTTGCGACCGATCCTGCATCCAGATGATCTCTGCCGATGACGATGGGCGCGGAGAGTTCTCCGTCGCGAACCATTTTGTTGAAGAGCAGTCCCGCTTTGTCGCGCTCGCGATAGCCAAGCCAGCAAATGCGCGCGGGCAGTCCTTGGAAGGCGATTTCCTTCGACGCGAAGCGTAGCCACTCTTGCAATCGTTCGTCACTGGGGAAGACTTTCAGTAAGGCGGCATCGGTCTTCGCGATGTCCTCAGGATCTCCGGAGAGAGCAACCCATCGGAATGGACCACGCCCTTCACAGAAAGAGTCGCGAATGAAGGCGGGGACAAATCCTGGATAGTTAAAAGCATCGGCGACACCCGCTTCCTTCGCTTGGGTCCGCAAATTGTTTCCGTAGTCAAACGCAATCGCGCCCCGCCGCCGCATCTCGAGAATCGCCTGGACGTGCTGCGCTATCGCGACACGCACGCGGTCCATGTAAGCCGTTGGGTTTTGAGCTCGCAGGGCGTTCAGGTCCTCGTCGACTAAGGCGGGCGGGAGATATCCCCACATCGGATCGTGAGCGCTGGTCTGGTCTGTGACCAGCTCGGGAGTAAAACCGGATTTCACCATCGCCGGCAATATCTCTGCGGCATTTGCCAGGAGACCGATAGAAAGGGCGGCTTTGTCGCGTTTCGCCTGTTGCGCCATGCTGATGGCTTCCTCGAGCGACGCTGTCGCCCGATCGAGATATCTGGTTTTGAGGCGGCGCTCGATTCGTGCCGGATCGACTTCAACGCAAATGCTGACGCCACCGGCCAGCTTGATTGCGAGCGGCTGCGCTCCGCCCATGCCGCCGAGCCCGGCGGTCACACTGATGGTGCCTGCCAGTGTGCCGTTGAAGTGCTGTTTCGCCGCAGACTTGAAGGTTTCATACGTGCCCTGCAGGATGCCTTGTGTGCCGATGTAGATCCAGGAGCCGGCAGTCATCTGTCCGTACATCATGAGCCCCGCGGCGTCGAGACGGTCGAATTCCTCCCAATTCGCCCATCGGGGTACCAGGTTCGAGTTTGCGATGAGAACTCGGGGTGCCAACCGGTGCGTCCGGACGACGCCTACGGGTTTTCCCGATTGGACGAGCAGCGTCTCTTCATTACCCAGACGGTCGAGTGTCTCGATGATTTTGTGGTAGCACTCCCAGTTGCGCGCGGCTTTGCCCCGGCCGCCGTAGACGATGAGTTCCTCCGGCTTTTCGGCGACCTCGGGGTCGAGGTTATTCATCAGCATCCGCTTGGCGGCTTCCTGAATCCAGCCGCGCGCCGTCCTGGTGCTTCCGCGCGGTGCTCGAATGGAGGCGTGCGTTATCGTCACAGGTTTACCAGGGCGCGGATTGAATCGTATTTTGGTTCACCGTATTTTCTACCAGAAGCATGCATGGAATGGCCCGCCATCTGTTTGACCACGCTAATTGCAGCGAATTCAGGTGCCGGCATTTTTGCAATTCTGGCGGTCTTGGTCGAGACTGGCGTACGCCGCTTCAGCGGACATTCTTTTGCCGGGACCACATTCCGATGTCACTCCTCCGCACGATCCTACTCACCGCTGCCACCTCGCTCCTTGCGTTTTCCTGCCGCGCGCAGATCACTGTGGTGAGGCCGATACCCGCGAAAGCCACGATCGCCGTGGATGCCAGCAAAGTTGCGGGCGCGCCGATTCCGCGAACCATCTTTGGCAGCTTCCTGGAACCGATCGGTAACTCCACCTACAACGGCTTATGGGCAGAGCTTCTGGTGAATCCCTCGCTCGAGGAGAACCTGTGGAGCGCGAAGAATCTGCAGACCCTGGTGCATGAACGTCCGGAGCTGGTGGAATCATCCGGGCTGGGCCTGCCTCTGCCCTGGGAGCCGTTGGACCCAAAACAGGGGAACCGCTACGAGCCGAGGTGGGGCAATGCCGCGAACTCCTGGCGCTCTCTCGTGGTGATGGGCGTGCCGGGTCAGCCTACCGGCATCAAACAGCAGGTTTATTTGCCAGTGCAGCGCACGCTCGCCTACAAGGGGAGCTTGTTTGCGCGCCATCTTAGCGGGCCGTCGAGACTGACGATCTCGTTGCGCAGGCGGAACAGCAGCGATGTCCTGGCCTCCGCGACAATCGATGCGGCCGCGGAGCAGTGGAAGGAGTACAGCTTCCAACTGCAAATCCCGCAGGACGCTTTGCAACGTTTGGAGCCGGCGGATTTCGTTGTGGAACTCAGCGGAGATGAGCGCGTCGATCTCGACCAGTTTTCTCTCATGCCGGCGGATGCGCTCGATGGGCTCGATCCTGACGAGGTAGCGATGGCCAAGGCAATGGAGACGCCGCTGGTTCGTTTTGGCGGCAACTTCACCTCCGCCTACCACTGGCGGGATGGCATCGGTCCGCGCGAGAAGCGTGTCAACATGCTGAACATCGCATGGGGCATTCCGGAGTACAACACTTTTGGCACGGATGAATTCCTTCACTTCTGCGAATTAATCGGGGCGGAGCCGCAGATCGCGCTGAACCTGGGCACCGGCACGCCACAGGAAGCCGCGGACTGGGTGCGTTATATCGACGAACACTGGCACCAGCACAGCGGCTTGCTTTGGGAACTGGGAAATGAGTTATGGGGAGATTGGAACGTAGGCTGGCCCACTGCAGACGAGGTCGCGGGCAGAACTCTGGCTTTCAGCAAGGCGGTTCGTGCCGTCGATCCGAGCGCGAAGCTGATCGCAACCGGCGGCGATCCCGACTGGTTCAGCTCGTGGAATGCGCACCAGCTATCGAATCCAGCAGGAACGTTTGACTATCTCTCGACTCACTTCGTCGTGACGAATACGCAGACGAATCTGCCGCACGCGTCGACTGATTTCATGACCCAGGCCGCATTCGCACTCCCTGTGGAGCTTGGCCGCAAACTGCGCGCCGACCAGCAGCAGATCGATAGCCGCCCGGACTTTGCGCATCGAGCACATGTTGCTTTCACCGAATGGCTCTTTATCGGCAATCGCGATGGGGTTCCCAGCTTCCGCAACATGGGAGGCGCAGTGGACACCGCGGGCCTGTTCAACATGCTGATGCGCAATGCCGATATTGTGCCGATCTCCGACATGACTGGCATTATGGAATTTGCAGGCATCTGGAAGAGCCGCGGACAGGTATATGGCGCGCCGGGCTACTATGCCTTTCGCATGTACTCGACTGCGCATCCCGCGACGCCGGTAGAGGCAGTAAGCGATGCGGGGAGCTATTCGGTGAAGAATGGTGTGAAGCGTCTCCCGGAGATCGAAGAGGTGCCTTACCTGGACGTAACCGCTGCCTTGGATGCTTCGAAGAAGACGCTCTCTATTTTCTGCGTAAACCGCAGTCTGGACGTCGATATTCCCGCGGATATTGCGATCCGGGAGTTTGCAGCTGCCGGCAACGCAGACGTGCAAACACTGCGGAGCGCCAGCATTAGCGACGAGAACGATGATGACGATCCGGAGCGTGTTGTTCCCGCGCGAAACCAGGAACATATCTCAGGCGGACATATGCAGCACACATTTCCGCACGAAAGCGTAACGGTGATTACACTGCACGCCGCGAGAGGGAAATGAGAATTACTTAATCCGGCATGCGGACCAGGCCCTGCTGAATGGCCGCGGTCGCTGCTTCTGTGCGGCCCGATACGTCGAGTTTCCGGATGATGCTGTTGATGTGGTTGCGCGCGGTGTTCTCGCTGATCTGCAGCGCATTCCCGATCTGCTTGTTGGTGAGCCCGCGGACCACCATCTCCAGAATCTCCAGTTCTCTCTGCGTGAGGGCGGAACGCACCATGCGTTCCGCGAGCCGCGCGGCGATACGTGGAGGAATGTAATGCCTGCCGGCATGCACGGCCTGGATGGCGGCTACGATCTCCGCCTGCGGTGTGCTCTTCAGCAGATAGCCCTGTGCTCCGGCTTCGATGGCACGATAGATTTCCTCGTCGGACTCGTAGCTCGTCAAAACCAGAGATCTGGGCGAGGAGGGCTTCGCGCGAATTACTTTGAGAAGCTCGATGCCGTTCATGCCAGGCATGCGCAGATCGAGTAGCAGCACGTCCGGCTGTTCTGCATCGATGAGTTGCAGTGCCTCTTCTGCAGTGGACGCCGCGCCGCACACGGCAAGGCCCGCGATGGTGGAGAGCATGCTGGCCAGACCTGCGCGCACGACAGGGTGATCATCGACGAGCAGGATGCGGATGGTGCCGGATATTTTCGCAGCGGCCAGGTGTGGCTCCATTGTCAGTGAAGCAGCCCGGTTCTTGCGTTCGGAGCTGTGCTCAACAATTCGTGACAATGACACGGGATGCCGCGTGGAAGCCATAGTCCATATGTACTAGATGCGTCTGGTCTGGTGCACTCATGCGCATCGATACCTGGGGCACCTAGAATCCTCGGCGTTGCAGAAATGTAGTGTGGTCAAGTTTTGAAACCGGTTGCATTTATCGGGAAACTGTCGCTGGCATCCCAAGAACCGGGAGTTGCATCGGCTGCTGAATAGCAAGGAGAGACAACGAATCTCTCCGCTTTGTTGTGATTTTGAGGAGGCAACATGAGTCGTTTCAGGTTCTGCGCTCGCCTGGCAGTTCTCGTCACCATATTTGCTGTTTTGAGCGCCGGAGCGTTCGCGCAATCCGTCCGCGGCACGCTTTCAGGCAGCGTCACCGATCCGAGCGGTGCTGTGGTCGCCGGCGCAAAAATCGAGGCGAAGAATGCCGGCACCGGCGTGTCTTCGACGACAGTTTCTACCTCCTCAGGCAGCTATCAATTTCCCGAACTGCCGCTGGGGACGTACGACGTAACTGTGACTGCGCCCGGCTTCAAGACAGCCTCATTTTCAAACGTGGTCGTGCAGCTGAATTCCACGACGCCTTTGAACGCAAAGCTGGCGCTCGGCCAAAGCACCGAATCTGTCACGGTAACCGCGGCCGCCACGGGCATCCAGACTGAGTCATCCGACGTCGGCGGCGTGGTAACCGACCGGCAAATCACGCAATTGCCATTGGCGCTTGGCGGCGTCGGCAATCTGCGCTCCCCAGAGGCCTTCACCTTCCTGCTGCCCGGTAGCACCGGTCCGGGCGCCGCCAACAGCAACAACGGCATCTTCATCTCGAAGCTGGCAGGTGGGCAGAATTTTGGCAATGAGGTGCTGCTCGACGGCGCCAGCCAAACCCGCAGCGAGAACGGCTCTTCCTTCGATGAGGAGGCGCCTTCGGTGGAGGCGCTGCAGGAGTTCAAGGTCACAACCGCCATACCCTCGGCCGAATTCGGCAGGACGACAGGCGGCGTTGAGAACTTCGTCACCAAGAGTGGCACGAACTCCTTCCACGGCACCGCATACGACATCTTCCGCAATGGCGACATGGACGCGAACACCTGGTTCAATAACGGGCGCCAGGCACTGCAATGCGTGGGAGACGCGAATACCCCTGCGTGCCGCGCGTCTTTTGCGCGAAGCCCCGACCGGCAGAACGACTATGGCGGCACGCTGGGAGGCCCGGTCTGGATTCCCCATGTCTACAACGGCCATGATCGCACCTTCTTTTTCTTTTCCTGGGAACAGTTCAAGCAGACCACGGGTGGTCCTTCGACCAGCACTGTGCCGACGGTGGCGGAGCGCGGCGGCGATTTCTCTCAGTTCTTGAACACGGGCACGGTGGAGGGCATCAATCCCTGCGACGGCACTCCGGTATACCTGGGACAGATCTTCGATCCCGCGACTTCCCGCAGGCCAGATGGGAAGGTCCTGCCGCACGGCGTTCCCCGGAAACATCATCCCGGTTAACCGGTTCAGCGCGGCCGCGGCAAACATTCTCAAGTACTATCCGTTACCGCAGACCAGTGCGAGCAATCAACAACTTCACGTTTTCCCAGCCACCCGATCGCCAACACCACGTACACGCTCCGAATCGACCAATCCTTCGGCAGCGCAGCAAGATCTACGGCTCCTATACTTCGCGCGACAACAACCAGCCGAAGGCGGCCTGCTCGCTGCCGTATCCGGTGGACCCCAATCACATGGCACCAGGATTTCATAACCCACTTCGGCAGATTTGGCTGGGACTTATGACTTCACTTCGAATGTGCTGAATCACCTGAACTTCGGCACCAATCGGAGCAACTCCAAGAACTTCACCGCACCCGCTCTCGGCAAAGACGGAATACGCCGCCCAGCTGGGCATCGGCAACATCGAGTGTTCAAAATTTCCCAAACATTCACATACCCGGCCGCGGGACAACATTGTTCAGCTGAGCAATAGCACAAAACGATGACAACATCGACAACGGCTTCCGCCTCAACGACAGCGTCTTCTGGCAGAAGGGAAGGCACGCGCTGAAGTTCGGAACCGATGTGCGCATGCAGCAATACTCTCCCATTAACTGCCCAAGTCCCACCTTCAATTTGGACAGAGCAGCCACCCGACACGAGCCCAGCGTGAATCCGGGCGACGGCAACGGCTTCGCCAGCCTACTACTCGGGGATGCGTCGGGCGGCAACTGGCGCGGGATTGCACAACAGCCGCGCTGGACGTCCTGGTTTACGGCTTTTTCGGTCAGGATGACTTCAAAGCCGCTAACAACCTCACCTTGAACCTAGGACTTCGCTGGGACGCGGATCCCCCGCGCAGCGAGGCGCTGAACAACACGTCAAACTTGATCCGAACGCTATCGATCCCCAGTACAGCATCACAGGTGCGGTGGTCTACGGGTCCAACTGCCACTGCAACACCAAATGGGCCGACAGCTATTACAAAGACGTCTCTCCGCGCATCGGCTTTGCCTACTCGCCTTCCATGTTCAATGGCAAGACCGTTCTGAGAGGGGGAGCGGCAATCTTCTACGGGCCCGCTGCAATACTAGCGACTTCGGCGGGTCCATGGTGACTGGATACACAGCGGCCCAAATTTCCCGAATACAGACGGCTTCACACCGGCATTTAACCTCGATGCGGGATTCCCTGCATACCCCCAGCCACCAAATCTGAACCCGGGCGTCTTCGATGGTCCGCAGTATCGACGACTACATCGAGCCATCGTACGGCAGGCCTGCCGACGTTTACAGCTGGAGCCTTCAGATGCAGCAGCAGGTTGCCACGAATACCGTGCTCGCCTTCGGCTATGTGGGAAACAGCGGCACAAATCTGCACTCGAACGTCACCAATCAACAACATCCCCAAATCGAATTTTGCGTTGGGCGATCAACTCACCAGTCGGTCGACAGCAACACAGTTGGTGTGACGCACCCTTTACTGGCTATACGACCCTCTGGGGCAGCGGTGCTCAGGTACAACGGGCACTCCGGCCTTTCCCTCAATTCACCTACATCGACACGGGATGCTGCCTGGAGAACCTGGGAAACTCCAGCTACGACGCATTGCTGGTTTCCCTGCAGCGGCGCTTCCCCAATGGCCTCCAGCTCCAGGTCTCCTATACCTGGTCCAAGACGATGACTGATGCCGACAGCGCCCTGCCGAACAATGGCAACGACGTTATCTCAGGGCCAGAATCTGAACGATCTGAAGGAAACAAGTCGGTAAGCCTGCAGGACATTCCCAAAACATTTGTAGAGTTATCTCTACGAGCTTCCGTTTGGAAGAGGCAAGCTATTCCTGAATCGGGGATGGGTAAGCAATTCATCGGAGGATGGCAGCTTGGTGGGATTCAGCGCTACGAGTGCGGTAAGCCAGTCTCCTTCGGCTGCGCCAGCGGCATTCCCGGGTTGGATAATGCATCCGGTTCACCGCAACCGGGAAATCTATTCTCAGCCCGGCGGGCCGCGCGCAGGATAAACCCATTGGCAACGGAGGATGGCGCTGATCCGAAATCGACCAGCTATTTCAACTAGCCCAGGGAGCTCCGTATGACACAAACTTCGATCCGAGCACAGCGGCATTTTTCGATCAGAATCTGGGCACTTCCGAGGGACGGCGCATACTCCTTCGGTAATCTGCCGCGGGTGAAGCGGAGTTCGTCTCAACTGGTACTTGAACGAGGATTTCAGCCTGCTGAAGAATTTGCCCATTCAAGGGCACTCGTCTTCCATTCAAAGCCGAGGCATTGAATGCGTTAAACCGACACACTTTCCACAACATTGACACCACACCTACGGATCAGCTGTTCGGCGTTCCTACGAACATGATCAACACCCCGAGAAACATGCAGATCACGGCCCGGATCAATTTCTGACGTTCTGGATATAAAGGTCAGAATGGGGCGGCCTGAAGCGTTTCGCAGAATGACATAGAGGACGGCTTCGGCTGTCCTCTATGCTTGTACGCGATTCGTATGGAGGGGCTTATGAGAAAAACTCGTCATTGTCCGACGCAGGTTTGCTTTGTCCTCATCGCGAGCCTTGCCCCTGGGTATGTCGCCTGGTCGCAGAGTCCGTCTGAGGATCCCAGCCCGGCGTTGAAACGCGCGATGGAGGCCGGCGCAGAAGCAATGCACAACAATAACCCGGCGGATGCGGAAGCCAGCTTTCGCGAGGCGACTCGGTTGGCGCCCCGATATCCCAGTGCTTTTCTCGATCTTGGCCTTGCAGAATTGCGCAGCGGCGAACTGGAGGCAGCCGAACAGTCCATCAGGACTGCGTGTCAGTTGGATCCGAAGCTACCTGGAGCCCATATGTTCCTGGGAGTCGCTAACTATCAGTTGCACCGGCTTGATAAAGCTCGGGAGGCACTTAGGGAAGAGATCGCTCTGACGGACACAACTGCAGAGGCTGAGATGTGGTTAGGCGTGGTGGAATTGGCAGACGGGAAGCCGGAGCGGGCCGTGCCTCCGCTGGATAGAGCTGCGGAACTTGCGCCGGACGACCTGAATGTTCTGGATTACCGAGCTCGTGCGCATACTCTTGTGGCGCGCGACAGTTATGCCGCGATGTACAAGCTGGCACCGGATTCGTGGCAGGTGCATCGCGCGCTGGGCGAGTCCTATGCCGAGACAGGCAAGACGGCGGAGGCGATCTCGGAGTACAGGACGGCACTCTCAATGCAACCGCAGAACTCTGATCTCTATGAAGCGCTGGGCAATGCGTATCAGAAGGTCAGCAAATTCGCCGAAGCGAAACAAGCCTACGAGCAAGAACTGGCACTCAGTCCTCACAATATGGTGGCGCTCTTTAACCTCGGGAAGATAGCGGTTGAAAATCAGGAGAAGGCCGCAGCGGGCGTGCCCCTTTTGAAGGAGGTGGTCAGCTCCTATCGCCACTCCGCGCCGGCAGACTTCTATCTTGGGCTTGGGTTAGTGAAGCTGGGTCGCGATGCGGACGCGATCCCATACCTGGAGAAAGTCGGCCAGGACGAGAGCACCGGAGAGATGGCCAAACGCGCAGCATATGAACTTGCCCGCGCCTATCGCAGAGTGGGCCGGGACGAAGATTCCAGGCGAGCGCTCGCGCGGTTTCAGATGCTGAAGAGCGGTGATGAGCGGCAGGAGGCGCAGCAGAACGAAATTCGCGGCAAGCTCCAGGCATTGGACAAGAGCCGGGTACTCCAGACCGCAGCGGCTCCGAACGCCCCCTAACTGAATAGAAGATAGTCGCGTACGTCAGCCCAGCGGTACTCTTGTGTTTGCGATGTGGCAAGTCTACCGACAGCTGTTCAAGATTTTTGCGATCAGCCTGCTGGCGTTCGCTTGGCCTGTGACAGCGCCGACCTCGGAGACTCTCCAGCGGGCGCGCGGCCTTCTCGAGCACGGCGAGCTTAGAGAGGCGAGCAACATCCTTGAGATGCTTCTGAAACAACATCCTGAAAACGCGGACGCATGGACACTGCTCGGCGTCGTGCGAGTCCAGCAGAAGGAGCCCGCGAAAGCTGAGAAATGCTTCCGCCAGGCACTTTCCATCCAGCCGAACCTGACATCGGCACAGACTAACCTCGGCCATCTATTGCTGGAAGAGCATCGGCAATCTGAGGCGCTCCCCTATCTCACGGACGCGCTGAAGCGTGACACCCGCAATAGCGAGCTTCGCGAAATGCTGGTGAGTGCCGCGGAGGGAACCGCGCTCCAGCAGCGTGCCAGCGGTGATCGCGACGGCGCGCTTGCGACACTTCTATCGGCGAAGGCGGCGGTCCCGCACAGCTTTGCTCTCTTGTTGGATCTGAGCATTCTCGAGGATGAACTTCGCCTGTTGCGCGACGCGGATCGTGATATTCGGGAAGCGCGATCGATTCATCCAGAGGACCTGAAGGCGCTTTATGCCGAAGCGCGCGTCAAGATGGATCTCCAGGACATGCCTGCGGCGGAGCGCGATTTACGTGCGTATCTGAAGACTCGTCCCGAGGACGCGACAGCACACTATGGGCTGGGGCGGGTTCTCCAGATGACGCAGCGTTCGGATGAAGCGAAGGCTGAATTTGAGCGCTCGATCGCATTAGCTCCCAACCAGGCGGAGTCCTATTATCAGATTGGCCAGATGGCGCTGGATCACGGCGACTATGCCGAGGCACAGCAGGAGTGCCGCAAGGCACTGGAGCACGATCCGAAGCATGGCGGCGCATTGACGGGCATGGGGATTGCCGCTTTCCGGCTGAAGCAGTATCCCGAGGCGATCCGGTCGCTCGAGGCGGCAATCGCCGTGGCGCCGGAGTATCAGCCGGCGCACTACTACTACGGACTCGCTCTAGACAAAAATGGCCAGAAGGAGGCTGCCGAACGTGAGCTGAAGATCGCTGCTCAGATGGCGGATGAGCAGAACCGGCGGGAGGCCCAGCGATTGCAGCTTGCTCCGGGAGGGTCGTCCACGCCTAGGCCTTGATTCGCGGTCAGAATTCGCGTCACGCTTGATCTATGTGATTCTCCTTGATCTCTGGTGTGCTTGCTGTACTCGCAGGCCGTAAGCTAAAGCGGTCGCGCAAAGCCATCTCAGGACCGAGGGAAGCCGTAACGGATGCAGCCAACTACGCCACTCGCGCAGCAAGAAGACGGAACCAACCCACCTACAGAATTTCATCGTGCACTGGGTCTGTTCGATTCGGTGATGGTGGTGGCCGGCATCATGGTCGGCTCGGGCATCTTCATCGTCAGCGCGGAGATTGCGCGGCAGGTAGGTAGCGCGGGCTGGCTGCTGGTGGCCTGGGTCATCACCGGCGTCCTTACATTTGCGGGCGCCCTATCGTATGGCGAGTTGGCCGCGATGATGCCTGAAGCCGGCGGAATGTATGTCTACCTGCGCGAAGCCTTCTCGCCGCTGCTGGGATTTCTCTACGGCTGGACGCTGCTCACTGTCATCCAGACGGGCACCATCGCCGCAGTGGGCATCGCGTTCGCGCGCTTCAGCGGGGTCCTTTTTCCTGCCATCCGCGAGGACAGCTATCTGATTGCGCCGGTACAGTTGCTACCCGGATATGCGCTGTCGCTTTCGACCGCGCAGTTGCTGGCCATTGTGATCATCGTGCTGATCACACTGTTCAACTGCTATGGCGTGGAGTGGGGCAAGCGCATCCAGAACGTCTTCACCGTCGCCAAGCTAGGCGGGATGGCGGCGCTGCTGGTGCTGGGTGCGGTGGTGGCATTTCTACGTCCTGCGGTGCTGCGCGCGAACTTTGCTGCGCCCTGGCATCCGGTGAACGTGACGCCGATTCATGGACTGGAGGCGACGACCGCATTCGGGTTATTCATCGCGCTGTGCGTCTCCCAGACGGGATCACTCTTTTCCGCGGATTCCTGGCATGACATCACCTTCGTGGCCGCGGAAGTTCGCAATCCCAAGCGCAATCTGCCGCTTGCGCTCGCGATCGGCACCTCGACAGTGATCGTGCTCTATCTTCTCTGCAATCTCTGCTATCTCGCGGCGCTGCCGATGCATGCGATCCAGACTGCGCCGCAGGACCGCGTGGCTACGATGACCGTGGACGCGGCCTTGCCCGGCTTGGGGCGTGTGGCGATGGCCATCCTGATCATGGTGTCGACATTTGGCACGGTCAATGCGCTGACGCTTGCGGGCGGCCGTGCCTGTTATGCGATGGCGCAGGACCGCCTCTTCTTCCGGCGCGCAGGCTTGTTGAATCGTGCACGCGTGCCAGGATGGGCGCTTGCGATGCAATGTTTCTGGTCGGCCTTTCTGGTTCTGCCGCGAACACATGACCGGGTGACGGGTGCGTACGGCAATCTCTACAGCAACCTGCTCGACTACGTGATCTCTGCGGCGCTGCTGTTCTACATCCTCACCGTTGCGGGTCTCTTTCGACTGCGCCGGACGCGGCCGGACGCGAACCGTCCTTACCGGACCTGGGGTTATCCGTGGCTGCCTGCGCTGTACATCGTGGGCGCGGCGGTAATTCTTGTGGTGCTTTTTTTCTATCGCACGACGACGACATGGCCGGGACTGCTGATCGTCGCTAGCGGTGTGCCGATTTATTTCGTAATACGACGGCGTGCTGAGTAGGCTATTCGTTAAGTCTCCACGCGCCATTCCAGAGACGCATGATCTTGCGCGGATTTTCGTCCTTCAACTCCGCGGGAAGCGCATCCTGCGGCAGGTTCTGATAGCACACGGGGCGCGCGAAGCGAAAGATTGCCTGACTGCCGACTGAGGTGGAGCGGCCGTCGGAGGTTGCCGGATAGGGGCCGCCGTGCACCATGGCGTGCGTGACTTCGACTCCGGTTGGGAAACCATTGAAGATCACGCGGCCCACCTTCGTTTCGAGAATCGAAATCAGCTCCGTGTATTCGCGCAAGTCGTCTTCGGTTCCGAGAATGGTTGCGGTGAGATGTCCATCGAGAGCGCGTGCGGCAGCGAGCATCTGTTCGCGATCCGTGCCGGTGACGAGCAATGTCGATGGTCCGAAGAGTTCGTGGTGGAGGGGCGGGGTTGGCGACGAATGCGGGGTAATCCATCTCCAGCAAAGCAGTGTGTGCGGCAAAGCCCGCGGCGGGCCGCTGGCCCTCGGTTCTTTGCAGCGTCGATCGTTCTTGAAGGCCTTTGCCGTAGGTTTCTGCGATTGTCGATGAGAGCAGAGCGAAGCCAGGGTCACTGGCCGCCAGTGTGCGGAGTTTCTCGAGGAACTGTTTGTCGGGCGAATCGAGAAAGACGAGGCCCGGCTTGGTGCAAAACTGGCCGCCGCCGAGGGTGAACGAGGCATGCAGGCCGCCAGCGAGCGATTCACCCCGCTCACGCAGCGCGCGAGGCAGAAGGAAAACGGGATTGGTGCTGCCCATCTCGGCGTAAACCGGGATCGGCTGTGGACGCGCAGCAGCGATATCCATAAGCGCCCGTCCGCCTTTGAAAGATCCAGTGAAGCCAACCGCGCGCATCAACGGATGACGTACCAGCGCTGAGCCAACGCGGATGCCGGCGTCGAAGAGCAGAGAGAATGTGCCGGCCGGAAATCCACAGGATTCGACTGCACCAGCGAGCACACGGCCAGCCAGTTCGCTCGTTCCGGGATGCGCCGGATGCGCCTTTACGATGACCGGATTGCCTGCTGCCAATGCGGAAGCGGTGTCGCCCCCTGCTACCGAAAAGGCGATGGGGAAATTGCTGGCGCCGAAGACGGCGACGGGGCCGAGAGGGCGCAGCATCGAGCGGATGTCCGGTTTTGGCGGTGTGCGTTGGGGGTCCGCAGTGTCGATGCGCGCCATTACCCAGGAGCCTTCCTCGGCAACATTGGCGAAGAGGCGAAGCTGATTGCTGGTGCGAGCGACTTCGCCCGTCAGGCGCGGACGTGGAAGCGCGGTTTCCAGATGCGCGCGTTCGACCAGCGCGTCAGCGGCGGCATCTATGCCATCGGCCATGGCACTCAAGAGCGCAGCGCGATCGCTGCCGGATGATGCGGCGAGCGCGGGCGCTGCGGCAGCGGCCAGCTCTGCGGCTTGGTTGACTTCAGAGTCGCTCGCAGAAAAATAAAGAGGATCGATTGCGCGGCCATCAACGGGCTGGTAGGCGCGAAACGAGTCATCGTGACGGTTATCGAGCCGGTCAGCGGGTTGGCCGCCGATGAGTGAGACGCCGCGGAGCTCCGTGCCGATGCTCATGCCTGTGCTCCCACATGTTCGGCAAAGGCCGTGCTGGCGCAACGCGGGCGATTCGCGAGCGCCTGTTGCAACTTCTGCCGTGCGTCTGCCAGTTCATGGCCCTCGAGCTCCAGCCTTGGTGGGCGCACGCGCGCCGAGCCGATGCCAATTTCCTGCTGCACCCACTTGATGAGCTGAACGAATTTCGGAACCGTGTCCATGCGCAGTAGCGGCAGGAACCAGCGGTAGAGCTCGAAGGCTTCTTCTTGCTTGCCCGATTGAGCCAGGTCAAAGAGTGCTACGGACTCGGCAGGGAATGCGTTGACGAGTCCCGCGATCCAGCCCGACCGCGCCGGCGTTGACGCCTTCGACGATGGCGTCGTCGACACCAACAAAAATACTCAGGCGATCCGCAAGCGACGTTGGAAGCAAACTGCGGATCGCAGCGATGCGACGGATGTCGGAGCTCGATTCTTTTACCGCGTGCAGATTCTCGTGCCGCGTAGCGAGCTCGACGATCTGCTCGGGAAGGAAATCGGTTTTGTAAGCGATGGGATTGTTGTAGAGCATCGAGGAGAGTGGCGTTGCCGTGAGGATGGCAGAGATATGCGCGCGCATTTCACGCCAGTCACTCGCATAGACATACGGCGGAAGCACCATCAGGCCATCGCATCCCGCCTGCTCCGCGGCTTTCGCCAGGCGGACGGCGCCGGCAGTGGAGAGGGAGGAGATGGCCGCGACGACTGGTGCGTGACCGGCTACGCTTCCGGTGATGTTGCGAAGGATCGCGATCTTCTCGTCGTCGGTGAGCGTCGCACCTTCGCCGAGTGAGCCGAGCAGTACGACTGCGGTGCATCCGTTCGACAACAGCCACGCAGCATGTTGCTTCATCAAATCGTGGTCGATCGAGAGATCGGGATGAAAGGCGGTTGTCATTGCGGGCATTACGCCAGTCCACTGCATTTGTAACTCCTATGTATTGCTATTGGCCATTTCTGGATTGACCGCAGTCGCGCCCATGGCTGAGAGCGGTACGGGAAAGAGAGGCGGGCGCACCGATGTGGGTCTGCCAGCCAAAGAGCGCCTCTGTTGCCGGACCACAGACTCGTCCCTGGCATGGGCCCATCCCGCAGCGCGTCTGCCGCTTGGCATCGCTCCAATTGTCGTATGGCGTGAGCGCTCCGTAGCGGACATCCTCACAGCGGCACACGATGGTGTCCGGCTCCGCGAGACGAAGGAGCTCTGGACGCAACACGAAGGCAGCCTGAAGCTGCTCTCGAAAACGCTGGAGCTTCTTGCGACGGGACACGAGCGCCTTGGCTTCCTCGAACTTTCCCGTAGCAGATAGGCCGGCGATGGTTCCGGTGACCAGAGCGGATTCGAGGCCGGCGATTCCAGCCGGTTCACCGGCGGCGAAGACATTCTCCATAGAAGTTTGTTGCGCATCGTCGACCACGACGAAATTTTCCCGCAGCGTACAGCCGAGCAGCGCAGCGAGTTCGGTATTGGGCACCAGGTGAAAGCCGCAGGCGAACAAGTCGCAGGCTTCCTCCCAGATGCGCTCGCCGTCCGTGAGGCGCACCGCCTCCACTTTCTCGTTGCCCAACGCGGCCAGCGGCCAGCACCCTGGGCGATATTTGCTGCCGCCCGATGCGGCGCGATATTGCAGACCTTCGATCAGCTTTCCCGGCTGACGGGAGAGAGAGGCGCTGAAACGTGCGAGCTGGCGACGGCTGGCCTGCTCCGCGATGGTCGTGATGCGCGCGCCCATCTGCCGCAGGTGCGCGGCGACGGCGAGGAGCAACGGCCCGGTGCCGGCAATGACGATGCGCTTGCCCGCGACAGAGAATCCGCCTTGCGCGAGCGCCTGCAGGCCGCCCGCACCGAAGACGCCAGGCAGCGTCCATCCCGGGAACGGGAGAAATCGTTCGCGCGCGCCGGTCGCGAGTATGAGTCGCTCGTAGGAGATATCAGTGGTGTGAATGTCACGACCGCTGTCACAGATAGCACGCAACGTTTGCGGGCGCGGCGCATCGAAGACGCGCCAGCCGGAGAAGACGCGGGCGCCGGAGACGCGGAGCGCCAGGAGGGATTTGCGTTTTGCGTCGTCTGGATTTTCCGGCCGGGCAGTCGTCGCTTCGCGCCAGATTTGTCCTCCAGGGGCGAGGTTGTCGTCAAGCAATAAAACCTGCTTGCCGTGCATGGCTGCAGTCGTCGCCGCAGTAATGCCCGCGGGACCGGCGCCGACGACGAGGATCTCGGAGTCCATACTCATGGGGTTTCGATGATCATTCCGGACTGGCAGAGTAGTTGGCATGTGCGACGGTGCGGCACGCCGTCCACAGTGGCGCGGCATTCAAAGCAGATGCCCATGCCGCAGAGTGCGGTACGCGCTTCTCCGGTGGACGATCTGCGGCAGGGAATACCTGCCGCCAGAAGAGCCGCGCTGACGACGGTGCCGGCTGCGACTTTGTGTTTGCGGCCGTTGATGCTGATGGAGACGAGATCAGGCAAGGATCGCCTCCGTGCGCGCCATGCGCTGCGGCAGATAGGGCGCTGGATCGATGACCGATTTTCGCGCGAGCAGATGATCGACGAGCAGCCGCGCGGCCGCGGGCGCGAGCGTGATGCCGAGGCCTTCGAAACCCGCGAGCAGATAGAGGGTTGGATCGCGCGTGGGACCGATGAGCGGGAGGTTATCGGAAGTGGCTGCGCGAACACCGGTCCAGACGCGCGTAGAGGAGAGTGAAGCGAGCTGTGGCATGTACTCGCAGGCGCGACGGAGCATGGCGGCAACCATCGTTGCGTCGACGCCGGTATCGCGCTTCCCATGCTGGCGTGACGAGCCGATGAGCAACTGTCCCGTCATGCGTGGCTGGACATTGAAGGCAACCGAATCGGAGGCGGTGGAGTGCGCACTCTTTAGATAGCCGAGCTCGACAAGCTGGTGACGCACGAATCCGGGATACCGGTCGGTGATGATGAGGTGTCCCTTGCGTCTTTCCAGGCGAAGCCCGGTAACCATATCTGTATCAATGCCGGTGGCAATTACGATGTGGTCGCTGGCTAACGTCCGGCCATCGCTTATGGTCACTGCGCCTGCACCTGCGTGGGTGACGGTGCCACGGATTAGCCGGGCGCCGGAGCGCTGGGCGTCCTTGAGGAGAGCAAGCGCCGCAGCCGGCGGATAGAGAACTGCGTCTTCAGGGACCAGCAGTGCGCCCGCCAGGCCAGGGCGAAGGCGCGGCTCGGCTTCGGCCAATGCGGCTGCATCCAGCACCTCGCTGCGAATGCCGGCGCGCGCGCAGGTGAGATGCTTTGCGTGCACCGCAGCCATCTCCTCGTCGTCTGCTGCAATCCACAACGTGCCGCGTTCTTCGTACTCGGCGGCGGCGGGTAACTCTGCGGTCAGCTTCTGCCAGAGCGAGCGTGCGTAATGAGTCAATGCGAGCTGCGCGGGCGAATCGTCCATGACCACGATGTGACCCATGCCCGCTGCGGTCGCTCCACCGGCTGGCGAGTTGCGCTCGATGATGGCGACCTGCACACCGGCCTCCGCCAGCTCGCGCGCGCAAGCGCATCCGGCAATGCCGGCTCCGACGATTACCACGTCAAAGGCGGCGCTCAAAACGCAATTCCTTCGCGAAATGGATCGCTGTCGTCGAAGAGCAGCGTGCTTTCGGCCGTGATGTAGGCGGAACCTTTGATGGAGGGAATCACTCGATCGTCCGCGATGCGAATGGAGCCTTCAAAAACAGTGCCGAGGATGCCTTCCTGACGCCACGTGTGGCCGGGGAGAAGCTTGCCGTCCGCATAGAGGCAGGCCATCTTTGCGCTGGTGCCGGTGCCGCATGGCGAGCGGTCGAAGGCTGCACCGGGACAGAGAACAAAGTTGCGGCCGGAGTTTGCCGCGTCTTCGGCAGGACCGGTGAATTCGATGTGGTCAATGACCGCGCCTGCTTCGCCGCGGATGCCGGTCGCAATCAAGGCCTGGCGCACTGCCTCCGCTGTTTTGATCAGCGTTGCGCGATTTTCCACGCGCAGCGAGAGATCATGATCGGCCACGAGGAAGAACCAGTTTCCGCCCCAGGCGATGTCGCCGTGCATCGTGCCAAACTGCGGGACTTCGATGGGAACGGCTTTGCGATAGCGATAGCTGGGCACATTCGTGATGGAAACCGCTCCGTCGGAGTGGAGCGTGGCTGCGATCGATCCGACAGGTGTTTCGATGCGATGGTCACCGGGCGCAATGCGTCCGAGATGCGCGAGGGTGGCGATCAGTCCTATAGAGCCGTGGCCGCACATGCCGAGATAGCCCACGTCGTTGAAAAAGATAACACCGGCTGCGGACGCGGGGTCCTGGGGTGGGCAAAGCAGCGCGCCAACAAGTACGTCGGAGCCGCGCGGTTCGAGGAGTACGGCTCTGCGGAAGTTATCGTGCCGGGAGCGAAGGAGCTCCAACTGAGACTGCAGGCTGCCTTCGCCGAGCGGCGGCCCGCCTGCGATCACAATACGGGTGGGCTCGCCTGCAGTATGGGAATCGACGATCTGGACTCGATTGCGGAGACTGACGCCATCAGCCATGGGAGGATTGTAGCCTCCGCGCGTGAGCGGGTCCCGCGTGCACTACTCTATTTGGCCTGAAGATCGAGCACTTGAATGCTGTAGGGCGGCATGGTGTGTTCAAAGCTCGCTGCAGCATTGTGTATCGAGCTGACAATGGGCAGGATGCGACCGGGGTCGGTGATGCTGTTTGTGTCTTCCGGCGTGTTGCCGCGCAGCGTGGTCAACTGCGCTTCCTTGTTGACTTGTGTCACGCCGCTCAGGTGGACGTGCACGCTCTGAGGCAGCGACGAACCGTTCACCAGTTTGAGATGGATGGTTCCCGTTGCCGAATCGCGCGTGGAGGAGACGAAGAAGCGCGGACCAGCGCCATTTATTTGCGCGCCGAGCACCTCATTGCCAAGGTGCCCGCCAAACATCACCTGTGCGTAGTAGCTGGGTGAGCCGTAGCTTTTCAGTGCGTCATAGCCGATCAGGTCGGTGTCCCACTGCAATGCGCCGGGGTTCACATTGGTCAAGAGCGGGGCATAGGAGGCCATCACGATGAGATCGCTGTTGCGCTCCATGCCGGTCATCCAAGCCGCATCGCCCAGGGCAGCGCCCATGTTCGGAGTGGGCGCCCCTTCGCGGGTGGCCCATTCGCCGACGAAGATCTTCGGGCCGTTGCGATCCGTCTTGTCGTAGTGGTGGGTGTCGTTGAAGAACTCGGTGGCGCTGCGATAGTAGTGGTCGTCGATGACATCCGGCTTCACGCTGTTCACTGGCGTGGTGGCGATGAGCTGAAGTTGCGGGTAGCGGGCCTTGATTGCTTTGTAGAACTGCGCATAACGGCCGTCGTAGCTGTGCGACTGGTCGAACCAGTCTTCGTTGCCGATTTCGACATAGGTGAGCGGGAAGGCAGACGGATGTCCGCCTTTCGCGCGCTCCGCACCCCATTTGGTATTCGCGTCGCCGATCACATATTCGATCTCGTCCAGCGCATCCTGAACGTAAGGCTCAAGGTCGGGCCCTGGATCTACATGCTCCTGCTTCATGGAGTAGCCGGCATAGACGGCGAGCACCGGCTGAATCTTCAGGTCCTCGCACCACTCGAGAAACTCAAGCAGTCCCATGCCGTCGGAGGAGTGATAGTTCCACGGGCTGATGTGGGTGGGACGGTCGACCCATGGGCCGATCGTCTTCTTCCACTCGAAGCGCTCGGGGATGTGATCGCCTTCGAGGTAGTTGCCGCCCGGCAGCCGGAGGAACTTGGGGTGCATGGCTGCGAGCTTTTCCATCAGATCGGGACGCAGCCCGTCTTTGCGATCGTGGTAGGTCGGGGGAAAGACGGAGACCAGGCTGAGATAGAGATTCCCCGCATGCGCAGCCGCCAATTCAAAGTGATTGTCCGCGGTGACGACAGGCACGCTGCCGGTCTTGAGCGTGACTTTGTACTGTTGCCACTGACCGGTGATGGCGGGAACCGAAGCCTGGGCCAGGACGGTGCCCGTGCGGTCGCTCACGAGCCGCGCAGTCAGTGGACCGGTGAATCCGGCGTCAGCCTTCGCATAGAAGGAACACTGATAGCTTTCATTGCCGCGTACCGCCATACCCCAGTAGCCGGTGTTGGCGACGCCCGCCTGGTTCCTGGCATCGGCGTCTTGGATAGTCACCTTGAGGCTGCGGGGGACGGCCTCGCTGGGGCCGGTTGTCTTGTCCAGACCCATGGAGGCTCGCGCAGTGCCTTGTTCAAGCAGCACCCAACCGTGCGGGCCATACGAGTTGTCCATGAAGGCGCGATTGCGGATCAGCTCGGGATAGAGGCCGCCATCGTAGGAGTGATTGATCTCCTCGGTCATCAGTCCGTAGAGCGTGGGACTTACCTGTGCGATGGTCTTCTGCGCGTCGATTTCGAGCGTAGCCGGCGGTTGTTGTGCAGATGCGCAGGCGACGGTGAACAGCAGAGCGGAGAGGAGTGCGGCTTCTCGGTTTGCGTGCATCGATGGATTTCCCTTCGAACCGGTGTGGAACTCTGGCGGAATCGACTGTAGAGAACGTTTGCCGGATGCCATTAAAACCGATCCAACCGTATCTCAGCAAGGGTCTGGGTTGCCTCGCAGACTTTTCCATTCCTCACCCAGGCTCTATAAGAGAAGCACGGAAAGCAGGAAGAAGAATGAACGCAATTCCCGGTCGCACTGATTCCGGTCGCATCGATGCTCATCATCACCTGTGGCACTACACGCCGGAAGAGTATGGCTGGATCACCGAGCCGATGCGCGTACTTCGCGATGACTTTCTGCCTCAGGATCTGAAGCCGCTGCTGGATGAGGCGGGAATCACGGGTGGGGTTGCCGTCCAGGCGCGGCAAACGCTCGAGGAAACAGAGTATCTGTTGCAACACGCTGAAGCAGCCCAGTGGATACGCGGCGTGGTGGGCTGGGCGCCGATAGCGGCGACGGAATTTCCCGAGGTGCTGGAAGGTCTTCGGCAGAAGAGGAAGCTGAAGGGGCTGCGCCATCTCATCCAGGACGAGCCGGATGACCAGTTCATTCTCGGCCACGCATTCAACCGGGGGATCCGCACGCTGCGTGACACGGGACTTGTTTATGACATCGTGATCCAGGCACGTCACCTGCCGCACGCGGTGCGGTTTGTGGATATGCATCCGGATCAGCCGTTCGTGCTGGACCACTGCGCGAAGCCGCCGATCTTGAAAGACGAGCGGGAACCGTGGGCGGGTTATATGCGGGAGTTGGCGCGGCGGCCAAATGTCGTCTGCAAGATTTCCGGGCTGGTGACGGAAGCGGATTGGCAGCGGTGGACTCCGGCGGACCTTGAGCCCTACTGGCGGGTGGTGCTGGAAGCCTTTGGACCGGGCCGGCTGCTGTTTGGCTCCGACTGGCCCGTGGCATTGGTGGCGAGTACCTACCAACGATGGGTAGATACGGTGGCCGGGTGGCTGGAGCCTCTTTCGGAGAGCGAACGGGAGGCAATCTGGGGCGGCAATGCGAGGCGTGTCTATTCGCTATAAGAGGGGACGCGGCCGAGTATTTACTTGCGGCCCTTAGCGGTTTTTCGCGCTGGCCTTGCCGACGACTTGGCTTTTGCCGCACCCCCGGTAGTGGAGGCGCGCACTACCAGCGTGGGGTCGAGGATAACTCTTGCGGGCGGTGGCCACTCGCGTCCTTCGATCATGGCGAGCAGAATCTCGCCGGCGCGTTGGCCGATGAGATGGCTGCGCTGATCGATGCTGGTGAGTGGAACGCGCAACCACTCGTTGTAGTTCAGGTTGCCGCAGCCAACCAGGGCGATGTCCTCGGGAATGCGCAGGCCCGCGTCGAGGATGACGTTCATGGCGCCGATGGCGATGGGGTCGTTGTAGCAGAAGACAGCATCCGGCCGCGGATTTGTGTCGAGAAGCTGCCGCATCGCCTCCGCCCCCTGGCGCTGGCTGTCGATGTCCACAAAATCGCGGCTGAGGATGTGGTTTTCGCGCACCGGCAGTTTGTGTGCGCGTAGCGCTTCGAGATAGCCCTCTTTGCGGCGGATTCCGGTGCTGTTCTCGCGGCCGCTGATATGCGCGATGTTGCGGCGTCCTATCTCGATCAGGTGAGTGGTGGCGATGCGCCCCGCAGCGACGTCATCGATCCCGACAAAATCTGCTTCGAGATCATCGAAGGCGCGATCGATGAGCACGAACGGCTGCGACTGTGTGCGCATACGCCGGAACAGCTGGGTATCGGTGCCAGACGAGGCGATGACGAGCGCGTCAAGGCGGCGGGCGAGGAGATGCCGGATCTCGCGCGCTTCGAGCGCGGGGTCCTCTTCCGAGGAGGAGACGATAAGCGAGTAGCCCTTGTCCACGATGGCCTTTGAGAGTGCCTTTGCGACCTCCGCGAAGAATGGGTGGATGAGGCCGGGCACGATCAGGCCGATGAGATAGCTGCGGCCGGTGACGAGACTGCGGGCCAGGATGTTTGGTTCGTAATCCAGTTCCTTTACGCGCTGGAGCACACGTTTGCGCGTCTCCTCGCCGATATCGGGGTGGTCGCGGAGGACCTTCGATACCGTGACAACCGAGAGACCGAGGTCCCTTGCGATGTCTTTCATGCGGATCGTCATAGGCTGGACTATATCGTGTTGTGGAAGATGAAATGTCTCGCCGAGCGGTTGCTGCGGGTGCGCTCTATGATTGCATGAATCGCTTCAGCTAAACCGTTTACTGTATCGAAAAATAAGCATAAGCTGGGAAATCGCAATCGAGGACTACCCAAGAGAGGACGAGGAAAGTGCCGGAGAGGTCACTCAGCAGATTCTCGATCGGAGTAGGGGACCGCTTTGCGCATCAAGCGCGGGCGCAGCTCCGGGCCTGTGTTCAGTCTGCGGAAGCCGGCATGTTGGTGGTGCCGGTCTGGAACAAGTCCAACCGGGAGCACACGATCATCGGCTCGGAGCCGGCGCAGACCCGCGCGGCAGCGGATGCCGCGGTCAAGTCACTTGACTGGCGGCAGCCGTACTTCTGCGATGCGGACCATATCAACCTGAAGACAGTAGACCGCTACCTCGAGCCCTGCGATTTTTTCACCATCGATGTTGCGGATCAGATCGGAGTCGCAGCCGGGCAGTCTGAGATAGAGGCGTTCGTGCGTCGCCATTCCGGCCTGGTGGGGTTGATCGGACTGCCTGGAATTGCGGAGCCCATGCGCGTGACGCACGAAGATCTGGAGCGCGTTTCGCAGAAGTATTTGGCCGCGGCCCTGCAAGCGGCGGAGACCTATCGCTACATCGAACGCGCCAAGGGGCGAGGGACGTTTCTCACCGAGGTCTCCATGGACGAGACTGATGTGCCGCAGACGCCGGCGGAGCTGCTCCTGATCCTGGCTGCGCTGGCGGATGCGGGTGTGCCGCTGGCAACCATTGCGCCGAAATTTACCGGACGCTTCAACAAGGGCGTGGATTACGTTGGCGATGTTTCCGTCTTTGCCCGCGAGTTAGAAGAGGATATGGCGGTGGTGCGATACGCGGTAAGCGCGTTCGGATTGCCGCCGGAGTTGAAGCTAAGCCTGCACTCGGGCAGCGACAAATTTTCGATCTATGGTGCGGTCCACAATGCCATGACGAAGATGAACGCCGGGCTGCACCTGAAGACCGCAGGGACGACATGGCTGGAAGAAGTGATTGGACTGGCGGAAGCGGGAGGCGACGCGCTGGCGTTGGTGAAGGAAATCTACGCTGAAGCCTATGCGCATCGCGAGGAGTTGTGCGCCCCCTATGCCGCGGTGATCGATATTGAAACGACCCGGCTGCCGCGTCCGGAAGATGCGCAGCGATGGACGGCAGAGCAGTGGGTAGGGGCATTGCAGCATGATCCGCATTCGCCGGTGTACAACAGCAGCCTGCGACAACTGATGCATGTCGGGTTCAAGATCGCAGCGAAGATGGGGCCGCGGTACACCGCCATGCTGGAAAGGCATGAGAACGTTGTGGCGGAGAACGTGACGCGCAATCTTTTGGATCGGCACATTCGTCCTGTGTTCTTGGGCGCTGCAGCGGCCTCAGCGTCGAACAAGCGAGAAGCGGCGAGGCGGTAGACGAGATGCTCGCGTCGAACATTCCGGTGGAGAGCGAGAGTGATGGGCAACCGCTCGTCATGCCGGGGCAGATGCTGCCCTTCAGCCTGGTCACGTCACTGTTTTTCATGTGGGGCGTGCCGAACAACCTGAACGATGTGCTGATTCGCCAGTTCATGAAAAGCTTCACGTTGAATCGCGTGGAAGCCGGGCTGGTGCAGTTTGCCTTCTATCTTGGCTATTTCTGTCTGGCGGTTCCCGCAGCGCTCATCATGCGGCGCAAAGGGTATAAGGCGGGGCTGGTTATCGGTCTGCTGCTGTACGCGACGGGCGCTGCACTATTCTGGCCGGCAGCAGTTGTTGGCAGATATTCGTTTTTCCTGGCAGCGCTGTTTGTGATCGCGTCCGGTTTGTCGTTTCTGGAGACCGCCTCGAACTCGTTCATCACACAGCTGGGCTCGGCGTCTACCGCGGCGCGCCGTCTAAACTTTTCCCAGGCATTCAACACGCTCGGTTCCGTCGCCGGAGTGCTGGCGGGAACGGTCTTCATTTTTTCGGGCGTGGAGCTGAATGCCGCAGAGGTTGCGGCGCGCAAGGTAGCAGGCACCTATGCCGCGTATCTCCAGCAAGAGACGATGCGAGTGGTGGCGCCCTATCTGGTCCTGGGAGCAATTGCGTTCGCATTGGCGATTGTCTTCATGCGAACGCGATTCCCGGAAGTGCATGAAGAAGAGACCGTCGTTGCTTCCGGGCAGCATGGGGCCGGAACCCTCTTTCAGCGGCCGCATTTCGTTATGGCGGTAGTTACGCAGTTCCTCTACGTGGGCGGGCAGGTAGGCTCGTGGAGCTGGTTTATTCAATACGTGCAGGAGTACACGCACCAGCCGGAGAAACATGCCGGACTGCTGCTGACCGGCACACTGGGCGCCTTTGCGGCGGGCCGGTTTTCCGCGCCGATCCTGATGAAGCATATCGCCGCAGCGCGCCTGATGCTGATGTATGCGTTGGTCAATGCGGCTCTGCTGACGTTCGCAATAGTGCGGCCGGGGTGGGCAGGCATGTGGGCGCTGTTTCTAACGAGCTTCTTCATGTCGATCATGTTCCCCACGATCTTCGCGTTGGGGCTTGAAGGACTCGGACCACTAGTGAAGCTGGGCGGCTCCTTGCTCGTGATGTCGATCGTAGGTGGCGCTGCGCTCCCCCCGATCATGGCCTGGATATCGCAGCACGGCGGCATCGCGCTGGCCTATTCCGTACCGCTCGCGAGCTACGTAGCGGTCGCAGGGTTCAGCTGGTATCACGTGCGACGTGGTTTTGTTTGAAGTGAAAGGGAAGAGCAACGGATGAACGGAACGCGCAGAATCAAGAGCAGCCTTTGCCTCCTGGCTTTTGCAGGACTGACGATTGCAGGTGCGGCAGCGCAGACCACGCACTATGAGCCGACGCTGCAATCGCTGAACACGCATCCGCTGCCGCAGTGGTATGCGGATGCGAAGCTAGGCATCTTCGTGCATTGGGGTCTCTATTCGGTGCCGGGCTGGGCGGAAGTGAATCGCCCAAAAGTGGTTCCCAAGGAAGACGAGGCGAAGTGGAACGCGTATGCGGAGTGGTACTACAACACGATGCGCATTCCGGGTTCGCCGACGCAGGCCTATCATCGCGAGCACTACGGCGCGAATTTCAGCTACTACGATTTCGCGCCGATCTTCGATCGCGAAACAAAGAAGTGGGATCCGGCGGTGATGGCGGCGGCGTTTCGCGATGCCGGCGCGCGCTACGTGGTGCTAACCAGCAAGCATCACGAGGGGTTCACGCTGTGGCCGAGCAAGGTGGCGAACCCGAATCAGCAGAATCTGCAGGCCGAGCGCGACATCGTCGGTGAGCTGACAAACGCCGTCCAGCACGATGGTATGAAGATGGGGCTTTACTACTCCGGCGGTTACGATTGGACTTTCAACCGCGGGCCCATCATCGGGGGGAACGACTGGCAAACGGTGAAGCCGGAAAGTATCGCGTACGGACAATACGCCTTTGATCAGATCGAAGAGCTGATCGCGAAGTATCATCCGGCGGTGCTGTGGGATGATATCGACTGGCCGAAGACGGGAAAGCCGCTGCAGGTGATGGCCGACTACTATAACGCACTCCCGGATGGCGTAGTCGATGATCGCTTCGGCGTGAAGCATTCCGACTTCCAGTCGCCCGAATATGAGAAGCGCAGCCAGATTAGCAAGGTGAAATGGGAAGAGTGCCGCGGGCTCGGCCGTTCCTTCGGCTATAACCGCGCCGAGGGCGAGAAGGAGACTATCGCACCGGACGAGCTGATCTATCTGCTGGTCGACATCGTGAGTAAGAACGGCAATCTGCTCTTGGATGTTGGTCCGGAAGCCGACGGGACGATTCCGCCGATTCAGATGGACCGGCTGAAATCGCTGGGCGCGTGGCTGCGCCAGAATGGCGAAGCGATCTACGGCACCGAGCCATGGTCGCGCGCCGAGGGCGAGACGGACGAGAAGATTCCCGTGCGCTTTACAAAAAAAGGCGGCCATCTGTATGCAACGTTGATGGGCTCGCCGAAGCCGGGCGCGATCCTGCTGCACGACGTGCGAGCGGCAAGCGGATCGCAGATACATTTACTAGGCAATGGGACGCCGCTGACGTGGACGCAGAAGGGCGCGGACCTCGAAGTACAGCTTCCCGCTTCGTTACCCGGCAAGTATGCCTATGTCCTGCGGATGGAACCGGCTGCGTGAGTTCTTCGAATTCATCTGGCGCATCACTTGATTTGCGCGGGAAGCCCTTGCCGATTGTCCTGATCGGCGCGGGCGGCATTGTGCAGAACGCGCATCTGCCGGCATACCGCAAGGGCGGCCTGCCGGTTGCGGCGATAGTGGATCGGTATCCGGAGCGAGCACGCGCGCTGGCGACGGAGTGGGGCATTCGCATCCATGGCGCAACGCTCGCCAGTGTAATGCCGCAATTGCATGGCGCTGTGGTCTTTGACATAGCCGTGCCTGCCGCGGCGGTGCTTCAGGTTTTGCCCTCGCTTCCGAGGGGCTCTACGGTCCTGATTCAGAAGCCGCTTGGCGGAACCCTGAAAGAAGCCGAGGCCATCGTCGCTTTGTGCCGTGAGAGGGAATTGCGAGCGGCGGTGAACTTTCAGTTGCGCTGGGCGCCGAACATGGTCTCGGCGCGCGCGATTACGGATGCGGGCGCGCTGGGCACACTGCACGATATCGAGGTGCAGGTGAGCACGCATACGCCGTGGGAGCTGTGGACTTTTTTAAACACTGCGCCGCGGCTTGAGATCGTGTATCACAGCATCCACTACATTGATCTGGTGCGCTCCTGGCTGGGGAATCCGCAGCGTGTGTACGCGCGCACGGTGCGCAATCCGCGGACGCCGGAACTGGCTGCGACCAAGAGCGTGATCGTGATGGACTACGGCGAGTGGACGCGCGTTTTCATCGCGACGAATCACGCGATGGATGTGCCGTATCCCGAACTGCAGCGCAGCTATGTGCAGTGGGAAGGAACCGCGGGCGTGATGCGCGCGCAGATGGGCGTGAACCTGGATTATCCGAAAGGACGCGGGGACACGCTGGATTTTTACCCGCGCGAGCCGCATGCCAGCTTCGCGGCCGGGGTGCAGTCGATTTCGGGAGAGTGGTTCCCCGACGCTTTCCTTGGCTCAATGTTGTCGGTTCAACGCTTCGCATTGGGAGAAGCCGCAGCCATGCCAACGAGCGTGGAGGATGCGCTGGATACGATGCGCGTGGTGGAGGCGGCGTATCTCTCTTCAGAGCGCGGTGGCGAGCCGCTGCCATTGGCCGGGGTGAAGGCAGCACGATAAAAATATGGAGACGCTGTGTTTGATTTGAAAGGCAAAGTAGCGCTGATCACAGGCGGCGCAAGCGGCATTGGCGCCGCAACGGCGAGGCGGCTGGCCGGCGCCGGCGCGAACGTCATCGTGGCAGATCTGAACGAAGTCGCTGCGAAGGCGCTCGCTGCGGAATTACCAGACGCAAAGGCCGTCGCGATGGATGTGACGAGCAGCGCTTCGATTGCCGCGGCCATCGACGGATTGGAGCGCCTCGACATTCTGGTGAACAACGCGGGCATTGGCTTGGTCGGCGGCATTGCGGAGACCGAAGAAGCGGACTTTACGCGGCTCATGGCGGTGAATGCGACGTCGGTCTACCTGGTGACAAAAGCGGCGTTATCTCTGCTGCTGGCGGCGCGTGGATCCATTGTCAACATTGGCTCGGTCGCTGGACTGATCGGCATCAAGCAACGATTCGCTTATTGCGCCAGCAAGGGCGCGGTGATCGCGATGACGCGACAGCTCGCCGTGGAGTATCCGAAGGAGCTACGCGTCAACTGTATTGCGCCGGGCACGGTGCAGTCGCCATTCGTCGAGGGCTATCTGCAGAAGTACCACGGGCACGAGATCGACAAGATGCGTGTGGAGCTGGCCGCGCGACAACCGATGGGCCGGCTGGGCACGCCGGAGGAGATTGCCGCAATGGTGCACTACATCTGCTCCCCGGAAGCGGATTTTATGACGGGCTCCGTGGTGAACATCGACGGCGGCTGGACCGCTGCATAGGGTTACAGAAAGAGAAGGAGTCAGACTGATTGAATGATCCCATGATCACGCGCGTAGAGGTGCTGGATCTGCGCTTTCCCACTTCCCGGGAGAGCATCGGCTCCGATGCCGTGAACAAAAACCCCGACTACTCCGCGGCATATTGCATTCTGCATACCGATAGCGATCTGAAGGGCTACGGCCTTACTTTCACGCTAGGGCGCGGCAACGAGTTGTGCGTGGGTGCTGCCAGATATCTTGGCGGCTTTGTGGAGGGGCGCCGGCTGAGCGCGCTTACGGATGATTTGCGAACCTTCTCTCGCCAGTTGACCGACGACAGCCAGTTCCGCTGGCTGGGTCCGGAGAAGGGCGTGACGCACATGGCAGCAGCCGCCGTGATCAATGCTGTCTGGGACCTGTATGCGCGGCAACAGAATAAGCCACTGTGGCGGTTGCTTGCCGAGATGAGCCCGGAAGAGATCGTCCGGCTGGTGGATTTTCGCTACATCGACGATGCCATCACGGAAGCGGAAGCGCTGGAGCTGTTGACGTCAAAGCGGGCGGGGAGGGAAGCGCGTATTGCCGAGCTCGAACGGAGGGGGTATCCCGCTTACACAACTTCCGTGGGGTGGTTCGGCTTTTCCGATGAGAAGGTCCGCGCGCTTTGCCATGAGGCGCTTGCGCAGGGCTGGAGGCATTTCAAGTTGAAGGTTGGTGGCGAGCCGAAGGATGATATGCGCCGTGCGGCGCTGGTACGCAGCGAAATCGGCGCCGAAACGAAGCTGATGATGGATGCCAACCAGCGCTGGGGAGTGAAGGAGGCGATCGACCGCACGCGCGAACTCGCTGAGTTCAACCCCTGGTGGATGGAAGAGCCGACGAGTCCGGACGACATCCTGGGCCATGCGCGTATCCGCCGCGAAGCAGGGGTGCGCATTGCAACCGGCGAGCACTGCCAGAATCGCGTCATGTTCAAGCAGCTACTGCAGGCAGGGGCTATCGATGTCTGCCAGATCGATAGCTGCAGGCTTGCAGGCGTGAATGAGAACCTTGCTGTGCTGCTGATGGCGGCGAAGTTCGGTGTGCCGGTATGTCCACACGCGGGCGGCGTGGGGCTATGCGAGTACGTGCAGCACCTCTCGGTATTCGACTACATTGCTGTTTCAGGATCGCTCGAGGATCGCGTGACCGAATTTGTAGATCACCTGCATGAGCACTTTGTCGATCCGGTGCGCATCTGCGACGCCCATTACGTTTTGCCCAGCCGGCCGGGTTACAGCGCGGAAATGTACCCGCAGACACTTGAGGACTATCGCTTTCCGGATGGAAAGGTTTGGAGAGAGTAGTGAAGCTGATCACGTTTCGTCGCAGGAACGACGCGGCCCCGGAACCGGGTCTGCTGGAGAAAGACACGGTATACGCGCTGGCGCCGTTGGGATACGCGGATGCCGAGGGCTTCATCACAGCGGGCGATCGAGCGCTGCAGTCGGCGCGCTCGTTGATCGCCGATAGCAAGAGCAGCGGTTTGCCGAGTGCGAGCGTTCAGTTCTTATCGCCGCTGCTCCATCCGCCACGTATCTTCTGCGTGGGGTTGAACTATATCGATCACGCAGCGGAATCGAAGATGGCGGTGCAGGCGGTGCCGACAATTTTCATGAAGCTCGCATCGGGCATCACGGGTCCGAACAGCGATATCGTGTTGCCTCGAAACAGCACGCAGCCTGACTATGAGGCGGAGCTTGCGGTTGTCATCGGCCGCCACGCCAGCAACGTAACGCGCGAAAACTGGCGCGAGTGCATCTTCGGCTACACCATTTTGAATGACGTGAGCGCGCGCGATGTGCAGCTGGCGACCTCGCAATGGACACTGGGCAAAAGCTTCCCAACGTTCTGCCCGATTGGACCGTGGGTGGTGACGGCGGATGAACTCAGCGATCCGCATAGCCTGGATGTGAGGCTGACGATCGATGGCGAAATAATGCAGCAGGCAAACACGCGCGACCTGATCTTTGATATTCCCGCGGTGCTCGGGTACATCTCTGCTATTGTTCCGCTCGAACCGGGAGATATCGTCAGCACCGGCACGCCGCAAGGCGTAGGGTTGGGCCGCACGCCGCCGCGATGGCTGCGTCCGGGAGAAGAGATCGCCATTGAGATTGGCGGTATCGGGCGACTGGTGAATAGGACTGTTGCGGCGCGTTAGCGAGTAGTGCAAAGAGATACTGCATGCCATTGCTTTCGCCGTCGGCCATGTTCAGTAATGACGAGACGGGCTTATGCTGAGCGCTTTTCTTGCTGCATCAGAGTTTCGAGGCGGACTGGCAGCTCGCGTACGCGTACGCCGGTGGCGTGATAGGTAGCGTTGGTGATTGCCGCCGCAATCCCGGCGAGGCCGATCTCGCCGACGCCACGCGCGCCGATCTCATTGAGCAGCTTGTCCGGGTACTCGAGAAAGGTCACATCAATTTCCGGACAGTCGGCGTTGGTGGCCATCAGATAATCGGCCACATTGTGGTTCACCGGGCGGCCGTTGCGCGGATCGTAGGTGGTCTCTTCGAGCATCCCCATACCCACGCCCATCACGATGGCGCCTTCTATCTGGTTGCGCGCAGCTTTCAGGTTGACGATCTGACCCCCGTCGATCACGGTCACCACACGGCTGACGCGCAGGCGCGCGATTCCCGGGTCCCATTCCACTTCCAGAAAATGCGCGCCGTAGGAATGGAACGAATATTTATTATGCTGAGGGTCACCGGAGCTGGGGCCGGAACTGCCTTCGCCCTCCGCGGCGCGGATGTTCGCATGTTTCAGGATGGTCTCGAAGGGAACGCCGTTTGAAACGGGATCGTTTTTGAGGCGCACGCGACCGTCCGCAAGCGCGAGCTCGTCCGCCTTGTGCTGCTGGAACGGCATGCCGGGCGCGCTTGTGGCCACGGTGAGTAGTTGCTGGATGGCCGCGTCGGCGGCCTGGATGATTGCCGGGATGACGGTGCCGGTCACCATGGAGCCGCCGGAGGTCGGACCGGGAGGAAGCGAGGAGTTGCCGAGCACGACATCGATTTTGTGCAGCGGCAGTCCTGTCTTTTCGGAGACCACCTGCGCGAAGACGGTATAGGTGCCGGTGCCGATGTCCTGGGTGGCACAGGCGATGCGCGCCGTGCCATCGTCGCGCAGCGAGAGCGTGGCCTTGCAGGCGCCGCGACCCGCGACCCAGGAGCAGGAAGCGACGCCCCAGCCGAGGACAATATCTCCCTTGCGCATGGAGCCGACTTCAGGCTTGCGCGCCGACCAGCCGAATTTTTCTGCGCCCATGGTCAGGCATTCCTTGAGATGGCGCGAGGAGAACGGCACGTTCAGGCTCTCGTCGATCTTCGGCTCGTTCATTAGCCGGAACTGCACCGGATCGAGCTTGAGCTTGATGGCCAGCTCGTCCACGGCGGACTCGAGAGCATAGAGTCCGGGCACCGCTCCGGGGCCGCGCATGGGCGTGGGCGTGCCGACGTTGCGATCGACCACGGCGGAGCGCACGCGCAGATTGGGCGTGCTGTAGAGGAAGGGCGTGGCCTCGCCGCAGTTCTCGCGGTAGGTGCCGACGACCGCCATGGAGCTATGGTTAGCGTAGTCATGCTCCAGGCTGATGAGCTTGCCGTCCGGCGCTGCGCCAAGCCGGATGCGCTGCTGCGTTCGCGGGCGGTGACCTACGCTGGTGAACATCTGTGAGCGATCGACCACCAGCTTGACCGGGCGGTTCAGATCGCGCGCCGCAACTGCCGCCAGCATGGCCTGAGACCACGGCCACAACTTGCCCCCGAACCCGGAGCCTAGAAATTTCATCACGATCTGCACGTTCTCGCGCGGAACGCCGAGCATCTGCGCCATGACAGCCTGATGGTTCATCACTGCCTGTGTTGTCTCATATAGGACGAATCGAGTGCCGTCCCATGTAGCAACGGAGGCGTGCAGCTCGATGGGGTTGTGCGTCTCCGCCGGCGTGACGTAGGTTTCGTCAAGTTTGACCGGAGCGCCAGCGAAGGCGCTGTCTACATCGCCGCGCTTGCTTTCTTCGCGCATTTTGTCGGTGAAGCCGTCGCCCAGATCAACCGCGACATTCGGTGTCTCAGCGTCGTAATCGACTTTGACGGCTCGCGCGGCGGCGGTGGCTTTTTCGAATGATTCTGCAACCACCAGAGCGACATATTGGCCGTTGTAGTAGATCGTTTCGTCCTCGAAGGGCGGCCGCTGCTCGTCGATGCGTGCTTCTCGCGCGTGCGGGATCGGGCGATAGATGGGCGGGACTTTTCCGTGGCTATAGACGCGTATAACACCGGGCATCGACTCCGCGGCGGAGGTGTCCAGGCGGCGAATGCGTCCCTTGCCGATGGTGCTGCTCACCGGCACGGCGTAGACCATGTTCGGGAAGTTGTGATCGGAGGAGTATTTTGCGGTTCCGCTGGTCTTGAGCGGCCCATCGATGCGTGGAACGGCTCTGCCGATGATGGATGCTGGAGTGGTGGCCATATCGCTCCTTATGCAGTCACGGTGGTGAGCGCGCGGACAAGGCAGCGCTTTGCGAGCTCGACCTTGAACCCGTTGTCCCGCTGCGGTTTTGCGTCGCGCAGTGCGGCATCAGCGGCGGCGCGGAAGGTGGCCTCGTGGGCGGCCTTGCCCTCGAGCGCGTGCTCTGCCGCCGGCGACCGCCAGGGGCGTGTGCCGATGCCGCCAAATGCGATGCGGGCTTTGCGGATGCGTTCGTTTTCAACCTGGATGATCACGGCAGCGGAGGCGAGGGCAAATTCGTAGGATGCGCGGTCGCGCAGCTTCAGGTAGTGCGATCGCGCACCAGAGAGAGGCGCTGGAAGGGTGACGTGCGTGATGAGGTCGCCCGGCTTGAGAACATTCTCGAGATGCGGAGTATCGCCCGGCAGCAGGTAAAACTCGCCAATGGGCACATCGCGTTCGCCCTGCGCGCCGGGGATGTCGCGCCCGGACGGCGCGCTCAGTATATGGACGCGCGCTTCGAGCGCCATCATCGCGACAGCCATATCCGATGGGTGGGTCGCAATACAGTGCTGGCTGGTGCCGAGAATGGCGTGCGTGCGATTCGGCCCGCTCAGCGCGGCGCAACCGGAGCCGGGCGTGCGCTTGTTGCATTCGGTGTACGCGAGATCGCGGAAATAGACGCAGCGTGTGCGTTGCAGCAGGTTGCCGCCGGTGGTCGCCATGTTGCGCAACTGGCCGGTGGCACCGGAGAGCAGAGCCTGGGAGAGAACGGGATAATCGCGCATCACGTTGGGATCGTGGGCGAGGTCTGCGTTGCGGACCATTGCGCCGACGCGAAGGGATCCATCCGGCTGGCGCTCTGTGCGCGCGAGATCGAGACGATTGATGTCGATGACCTGGGTGGGCGTTTCGACGTCCAGCTTCATCAGATCAATCAGGGTGGTGCCGCCGGCGACATAGCGCACCTGTGCTCCCTGTTGTGCGGTCTTTGAACTGGCTGCCTGCTGAGAAGCTTGCGCCGCAGTGCTGGCGCGGCTGAGCGCAAAGTCGATCATGCTGTCCTCCTCAGGCGGTCTTTCGCGAGTTGCCGCGCACCTGCTGTACGGCAGCGACGATGTTCGGATAGGCCCCGCAGCGGCAGATGTTTCCGGACATGGCCTCGCGCACATCCTTGTCTTCAGGGCCCCATGGTTCTTTCAGAACGGCGACGGCGGACATGATCTGGCCGGAGGTGCAATAGCCGCACTGATATCCGTCATGCTCGACAAACGCCGCCTGCATCGGATGGAGATTGCCGGGCTGGCCAATACCTTCGATGGTGGTGATCTCGTCGCCATCGTGCATGGCGGCGAAGGTGAGGCAGGAATTTACGCGGCGGCCGTTGATGTGCACGGTACATGCGCCGCATTGGCCGTGGTCGCAGCCCTTCTTGGTCCCGGTAAGGCTCAGGTTTTCGCGCAGGCAGTCGAGAAGCGTAACGCGCGGCTCGACACTGAGCTTCTGTGTTTTTCCGTTGATCGAGAGAGTGATGGAGAGGTTTTTCTCCGAGGCTCCAGGCGCGGGAGTTTGCGTTGCCGCAGCTGCGAATGCGGGAGAGCTTGTTGCCACCACCCCGGCGGCGCCGAGTTGCGCGATGAAGGTGCGACGGGTGAAATGGTTGAAAGGCTTTTCTTTTGCCCGTAGTTCTGCTGCGTGGAGTTCTTCGTCTGTCGCAGTCTGCTCTGTCACTTCCGGACTGCGAGGCTGGTCACTCATGCGCACCTCCCTATAGGAACCGAGGGCAAGGGGCGACGCAGAATTTGACCCCTTCGCCGATAATTTTCACTTTATACCGAGTGAGGCGTCGAGCGAAGGAGCGCAAGCAGTGGTAGGAAACCCGTAGTCTGCATCGCTTCGTATCCTCAAATGCTCGATGGCTTTCGAAGCAACCAAATCGACGATTTCTGCATGCGCAAGGATTTGTCGAAGCGTGAATGTTGAGCGCATCTACTTCCTACGAGGAGCGCACTTATTTGTATCGATCCGAAGAACTGGATGTAGAGCGCGAGGCCAAACCGCGCCTGAGTTGGGCCCGGGAGCACGCCGAGCTGGTGCTATTTGGTCTCGGCGTTCTGGCGTGCTGCGGTTGGGTCCTGTCGCTGCCGGTCTTTCCATCCGAGGATGGACCTGTACACGTGTATTACGCGACGGTGATGGCCAAGCTGTTGAGTGGAGCGCACGGACCACTCACTGAGGCCTTCCGCATCCGTCATCTCTTGCCGCCGTACAGCCTCTACTACTACATGCTGATCGTGCTGCTGAAGTTTTTTCCGGCGATGCTGGTGGAGCAGATCATGGTCTCGATCACGATCGTGATCCTGGCAGCCGGATTCCGCCGCATGTGCGTTGCAGCCGGGCCCAATGGACGATGGACAGCATTTCTCGTATTGCCATTGCTGCTGAACTGGCCGCTGTTCATGGGATTTCAGAACTATTGCCTTTCGATCGGACTCTGCTTCTGGGCGGTTGCCACATGGCTTGAGCGGCAGAAATATCGGCGAGCGGTATTTCTTTGCCTGGTTGTTCTTGTTGTGCTGACCCATCCGGTGCCGCTGCTGCCGCTGGCCGCAATCTGTGGCATCGATCTGCTGGGGCGATGGATGCGGCGACCAGCAGCAGAAGAGGCGCACGCGAACTCTGCAGCGGAATGGCGGCGGGATCTGCTGACACTGGGCTGCGCATGCGCCTGCATGAGTTATGTGCTGCTCTTTACCCAGACGAACAAGGTGCGCGAGAACCTGCTGGATCATGTTCATCCCATGATGGCGCTGATGAAGTACTCCACGCTGTATGGCCTGGGCTTATTTGCGCGCGCCTCGGCAGCCACGCTTGTCTACACCGCGTTTTTGTTTGCGACGTTATTCGTGGCACTTATCTTTGCGGCGCGGGCATTCTTCGATCGTGGAAGCAATGTCAGGTGGCGTCCCGCAGATTCGCTGCTTTTCGCCACGCTGGCATTGGTGTTTGTGCTGCCGTTTCTGCCAGACACGATGAACGGTGGATTCTACTTCAACACGCGATTTCTCATTCTCGTTTGGTGTGGGGCCATTGCCGCCGCATCCGGGGGAGCTCTATTTGCGCCGCGCCTCCGCGTGCTGTTCCCATCAATAGGGTGTGCGGCGCTCGCATACACGCTGATCCTCGCGCAAGTGCGAATTGCGCCCGAGGCGCGGCGGGCCGCTGAAGCTGAGCGCGCTCCCATTGTGCACGCGGGTGAGAATGCCATCCTGCTGCCGGCAAGCGACTACGAGGCGGATCCCAAGCTGCGCTTTCGTCCGCTGGAGTGGTCGGCTGTGCGCTACTTCCGGCGCGCGGGCGACGTGATGCTGGACGCTCCGTTTCTTGATATGGCGACGATGCCCATCGACACACGAGGGCCGCAACTAGAGGGCACGGTGGTTCCGGGCGCGACCAATGATTTGAAGGACCTGCTCGATCGTTCCAAACGAGATCCGCAATGGGGGAAGGTGCTCTTTCGGAAAGCGGACCTGATCGTCTTCCGCGATTCGTTTCACATGTCATCGACGGCAGCGGCGCAGCAAATGCTTCATGAAGCCGGAAGGCCCGAGATGAGGTGCGCGCAGCGGGACTGGATGTACTTCTGCAGAGCGGAGACTTTCAAGCCCTGAGGCGCAGCAGCTACTTCTTGGGTGGGAAAGGTTCTGCCTTCAGCGAGCCGTCGCGCTGCTTCAGGAGCACCTGAACCTTGCCTTCGGCAGCATCCAGCTCCTCTTTGCAGACCGCGGAAAGGTGAATGCCTTCTTCAAAGAGCTTGATGGAGTCTTCGAGCGGGAGATCGCCCTTCTCGAGTTGAGTGACGATGGTTTCGAGCTGCTTAAGCGAATCTTCGAACTTGGGCATGGCTACAGCTTCTAGTGTAAGGCCTCGGCGGCTGGCAGCGTGAAGAAGTGGTCGATGAGGTAGTCGCGAAGTTCAATGTTGAAGCGGCGTGTGTTCTGTGCCGCGTCCTCAGCATCGGTGTTGTAGACAGCGAGATATCCGCGATGTGCCACCGGGTCGAAGTTGAGCTGGCTGCGGAAGCCGTTCTGCCATCCCGGATGCCCGATCAGGCGCAAGCCGCGATCGGCGTGGATGAAGAAGCTCGCAGCGACCTGATCCTTTGCGCCCGGCCGGGAAGGGAAGTCATCGTCCGGCGGGACGTCGTGGATGGGCCGCCACATCTCCTCGAGCGAGCTGCGCTTGAGAATGCGATCGTATTCGGCCTGGTGTGCCGGATCGCCGAGCAGAAAACGCAGATAGCGCACCATGTCCGGCAGCGGCGCGTTCAGGCCGCCGTTGGCGCGCGTGATGCCGGTGTCGAAATCGAAGGGATCTTCGGTCAACTTGCCATTCTTCAGATCCCAGCTATGCGAGCGGAAGCCCAGCAGCGTGGCGGGGCTGCGATCGTAGTAGCTGCGCGTCATGCCGAGGGGTCCGAAGACATTCTTCAGCATGTAGACCTCGAAATTATCTCCAGAGAGCCGCTCGATGATCTCGCCGAGGAAGACAACTGCAAGGTTCGAGTACTGATAGCGTGAGCCTGGAGGAAAGGCGATGCTGGTGTAGGGCATCATGGCGACGAGCTGCGACCACTGGGTTGGCTCGTACGGCTCCCAATCCCCGACGTGCCATGGCCAGGTCGCGTCGCGAAAGCCGTTGGTGTGCGACATGGCCTCGCGGATGGTGATCGCGGAGATGGGACCATACGGGTCATGGGCCGCATTCAGCTCGGGAATGTATTTCACCAGGGGATCGTCCAGCGACAGCAGTCCGCGGTCGCGCAGCTGCATGATGGCGATGCCGGTAAATGTCTTGGTGACGGATGCCCAGTGATATGTAGTCTGTTCATCCACCGGCGTCTTCGGCGTGAGGTTTTGATCGCCGTACGGTTCGTCGACAACGATGCGGCCGTGATCAAAAAGCACCAGGGTGCTGCCGACGATGCCGTTGCGCTCGAGGCCCGCGCGATAGAACGCGCGAATGGCCGACAGATCAGACGTGGCGGCGGCGATCTTTTTTCCGGATTGCTGCTCCGACTGCGCGTTGCAGAGAGCGGGACAAAGAATCAGTGTGAAGACCAGTACCAATCGCGCCATGCGCGGCAAACCTCGGTTTACGGGAAGTAGCAGCAGGAGTAGCGGCATTCTATCCTGCAGCCCCGCGGCCACCATCGAATCTCTTATGTCTGGAGAGAGACGTCGGGTTGTGGCAGGACCTGCCGCATAACCTCGACTGCTAGCGCATAACGGCCGAAGGGCGCGCTTACCTGCACACCCTGCACCATGGGGCGCGCCGCGTTCAGCATCTCTTGCGCGATGCGGATGCCTTCGACGCGCGCGGCCTCCGGTGTCTCGGCCGCGGCCATGCGGGCCATGATTTCGTCTGGCATGGAGACCCGTAGGTCGTTCTTCATGAACTCGGCATTGCGCAGACTGGTCAGCGGCCAGATGCCCGCGATCACTGGAATGCGGAAGGTCTCGATGCGTCGCAGAAACACTTCCAGCAGTCGCAGATCAAAGACCGGCTGGGTGATGGCGTACTCTCCACCGGCCTCGACTTTGTAGGCGAAGCGGCGAATCTCGTTCTCGATGTCCGGCACACCGGGATTCGCTGCAACGCCCAGTGTGAATCCCGTAGAGGCGCCAATGGGATTGCCGCCGATATCAAGGCCATGGTTCAGGCGATTGACGACATTCACCAGCCCGATCGCATCGACGTCAAAGACCGCGGTGGCGTCCGGATAATTGCCGAGCTTGGGCGGGTCTCCGGTGAGGCAAAGGATATTGCGCAGGCCGAGCGACGAGGCGCCGAGCAAATCGGATTGAATGGACAGCAGGTTGCGGTCGCGGCAGGTGTAGTGCAGCACCGTCTCGATGCCGGTCTGCTGCTGAATCTGCAGGCAGAGGCTCTGCGCGCTCATGCGCGCGGAGGCACGCGGCGAGTCGGGGATGTTGATGGCGTGGATGCCGGTGCCGGCCAGCAAGCGAGCGCCCTCGATCTCTTTCGAGCAATCGATGCCGCGCGGCGGCACAATCTCCACCAGCGTGATGAACTCGCCGGAAGCGACGAGGCTGCCAATTTTCGAGCGGTCGGCCAGTGGCGCGGGTGGCGTTTCGGTGACGATGGGTGTACGAGTATGCCCCGGCTTCGCGGTCTGCTGCGCATCCATCGCTCGTATGGCGGACTTCATGGCGCGAATGTGGTTCGGCGTTGTGCCGCAACAACCGCCGATGAACTGTACGCCGGCACGCACGAATTTGCGCGCGAAGCTGGCCATGTACTCCGGTGAGCAGAGATAGATGTTGCGGCCGTCCACGTTGCGCGGCATGCCGGCATTGGGCATCGCGACCAGAGGGAGTTCGGTGGCGCCGCGCATGCGCTCGATGGCGGTGAGCACCGTCGCTGGACCGGTGGAGCAGTTGACACCGATGGCGTCGGCTCCGGCGGCTGTCAGGCGTGCCGCGGCAATCTCTGCCGGTGTTCCATCCAGACAGTTCGCATCTTCGTCCACTGTCACCATCGCCAGCAGTGGAATGTCCGGAGCGACCTGCTTGGCTGCAGAGATGGCCTGCTCGGTCTCATTGATGGCCATCATCGTCTCGATTGCGAGTAGGTCCACGCCTACTCCAGGACCACCGGCGATGAGGCCTTCGATCTGTTCCGCAAAGGCAGCGCGCGCCTCTTCCAACGCGGTCTTTCCCAGGGGTTCGAGGTGGACGCCAAGCGGGCCAACGGAGCCGGCTACAAAGGCGCTTCCGGCTTGCTTGTCGGCGAGTTGGGTAACAGCTTCCCGGGCCAGTCGCGCGCCCGCCTGGTTGATGGCGCGGGTCTGATCCTGCAGCCCGAAGCGATGCAGCCGGAAACTGTTCGCGCCGAAGGTGTTGGTTTCGATGATCTCGGCGCCGGCCTGCAGATATTCCTCATGGACGGAGCGGACGAGTTCGGGTTGGGTCAGGTTCAGCTCGTCGAAGCACTTATTGAGGAAGACACCTCGTCCATACAGCGCAGTGCCCATGGCCCCGTCACACAGGACGGTCCGATTGGCGAAGAGTGACTGCAGGGGTGACATCTTCTCATGCTAGCAAAAGCGCGGATGGTGCACGGAGATCCTATTGAACGCGGCAGTATCTACCCCGAAACGGCGGGAGAGCGCGGGCCTTTCGCCTGGGGCGAGGCGAGGCAATGTCATTCAACCCTTTGCTATACTTCAGTTTCCCGAACGCACACTGTTTGTTGTGAAGGTTGAGGTCCGAAGCATTTTGAAGAAGAGAAGTCGCCTGTCCCTGGCCGTTGCTGCGTTCGTCGCTGTCGCGGTTTCGTTCATCCTCACCGGCTGCGGAAAGAACTTCTACTTCGCGGGCCGGACTCTGCCGCCCAGCGGCCTTACGCAGCGCGTACTGGTGGCCGTGGATAATCCGGTCGGCAGCCTGCAATTCATGGATGCGTTCTACGATATCCGCCATCCCTACAACAATCCCAATGGGCAGTTTTCGATCGGCGGATTCAGCGGCGCCAACCCGGCCACGATCCAGAACCTGCCCGAGGAACAGGCCGGGCTGGTCTATTCCTCCGGAGACGGCAGCCTGGCATCGATCAGCTATTCCGGGGAAAAGCTGAACAGCAACGTCATCTCCTCGGGCGCCATTTCCGCCAGCATCTTCGGCGCTCGTAGGGGCGGCTATTTCGTCGCGGCAGAGCAGAACGCGCACGCCATGATGGTCTATGACACTTCGATCGGCAGCCAATTGCTGATGGATGTGCCGGGTGTCTATCGCATCTCGATGAACCCGAATGCCACGCTGGTGCTGGGCTTCGTCCAGAACAGCAATGATGTCTACACGCTGATCAAACTGACACCGGCGCAGCAGTCGCAGTACGCAACCCAGGCGGCGTGGACGACTGCCGGTTTTCAGGACTGCGAGCCGCAGACGCTGCCCAAGTATTGCGTGGGCAAGGTGGGCGATCCCTCAGCGCTCTTCGACCACCCGAGCAAAGCGATCTTTTCCGCGGACGGTCAAACCATCTATGTCCTGAACTGCGGGCCCGAATGCGGTGGCACGACATCGGGAATCGTCACTATTCCGATCTCCAGCTCCGTTCTGAATGGAAATCCCGCCGGCCCCGCGGGTCTGCCACCGCTTACGACTTCCGCCGGAACCCAGCCCGGCCTGCAGGCCACGTCTGTACTTCCGCTGCCGGGAGGTGCGACCAATGCGCTCCAGAGCGGCACGACCTTGTATGTCGCGGGCCAGCAGCTGCAACCGGATGGTCTGCTCGCCGGCTATCTCAGTGTCGTGAACCTGGGAAGCTTTACCCTCAGTGGCCAATATGCCATCAGCGATGGCACGCACAACAAGATGAGCCTGGCCGATGACAACACCTTGTGGATCGGCTCTCAGCGCTGCCAGAACGGCGAGCGCTTCGCCAAAAACGCTGCGGGACAGGATGTGCAGTTCGGCTGCCTGACGATGTTCAACACCTCCACCAACGCGGTGACGGTGGACCGTTATATCGGCGACCTGACGGGCATCGCCGATGTCGAGGGCCTGCATAAGATTTATGTGGGCGAGGGCGGACAGGTGCATATTTACAGCACCACGAATTTCGCCGAGCTGGACAACACAAACGTCACTGTGACAGGTACAGTTTCCGACGTGGCCTACATGGACGGCTCCTCGGATGACAACAACACTACCTACTGAGCGGCAGGCCTGACGATGACGCCGGCAGCATCCTCGACAAGCGTTATCGACATCCTCGCGATCGCCGCGCATCGGGATGACGTGGAACAGACCTGCGGCGGAACGCTGCTCAAGATGCAGTCGCTGGGCCTGGAGACCGGCATCCTCGACCTGACCCAGGGCGAGGCCGGAACCCGCGGCTCGGCGAGCGAGCGTGCTGCGGAAGCCGAAGCAGCGGCCCGCATTCTTCGCGTGCGCTGGCGGCAGGCGCTGGACCTGCCCGATGGCCGGGTAGAGAACACCTTCGAGAATCGCCTGAAGATCGTGCGCGTGCTTCGAGAGCTGCGGCCGCGGGTGGTGATCCTGCCGTACTGGCAGGGCAGGCACCCGGACCACTACACGGCGGCGACGCTAGGGTATGAGGCCTGTTTTCTAAGTGGGCTGGCACGGGTCGACACAGGCGCGGCGCCGCATCGTCCGTACAAGGTGCTCTACGCCAGCCTCTATGCGGACGTGCGGCCCACCTTCGTTGTCGACATCACGCCTTTTGTCGAAGTGCGCTATCAATCACTCATGGCCTACCGTTCCCAGTACGCGAATGCCGACCAGGGAAGTGCGCTGTTTGTGCCGGAAGAAGAGATTCGCGAGCGCACGTTCGCCGAGGCGAGGCACTACGGGCAGTTGGCGGGGGTGCGTTACGCGGAGCCCTTTGTGCAGAAGGAAATCGGCCTCGTGGACGACCTTATGACCTTGCCGGTGGCCTCACTGTAGAACCGATCTCGGTGCGGGTCTGCTTCATCTCGAAAATGGTCTGACGGCCCACTCCTCAGTGGTCTCAAAGGGCGGCGCAATAAGGGGCGCGTCATGGTCTTCCTCCTCCGCCTTCGCCTGTGCGGAGCGTTCCGGTAGATAGACGCGGACCACAGCGCCGCGCAGATCGCCCTCGGTGCTGTTGGAAATGCGCACCGTGCCTCCATGCTTCTGCACGATACCCAGGCTGACCCAGAGGCCAAGCCCTGTGCCACGCTCGCCTTTGGTCGTCATGAAGGGTTGGAAGAGCTTTTTCTCGACATGAGGCGCGATGCCGCGGCCGCTGTCGGCGATTTCTACGAGGGTGCCGGCGCGGCCATCCTGCGGGCTTGCCGGACGTACCAGGATCCGCACATGTCCGTGAGGACCGGCTGCCTCTCCGGCATTGGCGATAAGGTTGGTGAACACCTGCCGGAGCTCGCCGGGATAGCCATAGACGTGCACGGGATGCGTGAAGCTTTGCTCGACGGTGATGCCTTGATCGCGCATCTTGCGGTCCAGCAGCAGCAGCACGCTGCCGATCAGCTCTTCGAGGTTGACCTGCACCGGCATGGGCGATTCGCGGTAGAGGCTGAGCATGGCACGGCTGATCTGGAGAGTGCGTCCCAGCTCCTGTTGCGCCAGTTTCAGGTACTCGCCGCGGCGGTGCGGATCGGTCTCCTGCGAGATAAGGAAGTGCAGGTTGGCCACAGAATCCAGCGGGTTGTGGATCTCATGCGCAATGCTTGCCGCCAGCCGGCCGGTGACCGCGAGCTTCTCATTCGCGATGAGCGTGACCTCCGCCTTCCGCAGTTCTGTGACATCGCGAAAGACCACGACAGAACCATCGGCGCGCCCCTCGGCGTCCACCACGGTCGAGACTTTGACATCGACTGCATACTCGTTGCCGTCGCGGGAGATCAGCGTCCCTTCCTGGCGCAGACCCATCGCTCCGGAGCTGTCCAGGTCCTCCAGTACGTCTCCGATGGGCTGGTGAGTCTGGGGATGGACCAGCCGCAGCACCTCGCCTACCGGCTGCCCGGTGGCGGCGCTTAGGGGCCATCCAGTGAGCCTCTGGCCGACCACGTTCATGAAGCGGACCTTCCCCTCCTGTGTGAGGGAGATGACGGCGTCGCCAATGGATTCGAGTGTGGTGGAAAGCAGTTGCTGGCTGGCGGTCACTCTGGCGTTTTGTTCCTGCAACTCCTGCAAGGCGAGCTCGTACGTGCTGGAGACTCGCTGCAGCCGGCTGCTGGCGAAGATGCCGATAGTGATGCCAGCTGCAAGCGCCAGAGCAAGAACGAATTGCAAGAATCTGCTCACCCTTTGGTTGAGCTTGGTGTCATAGGTATCCCGGTTGTGTGTCGCCGTTCCGAGCAGATCCTGAAAGTCCTGCCGCACGCCATCCATGATGGCTTTGCCTTGCTGGGTCAAGGCGGCAGAAACACCCTCAGGGGCAGGGGCCGGCTGCGCAAGCACTCCGCTGGCCCAGGTCTGCCAGGCGCGTACATCCCGGTCGAGCCTGCTGATCTGCTCAGAACGGACAACACTGGCGGCCGGCGTTTTGTGCAATTCGGCGAGCGCGGTGTCGATTCCGGATTGCGAGCTGTTGAAGGGAGCGAGGACAGAGGGCAGGCCGGTCAACTGGTAGGCGCGCAGACCGGTCTCCTGGTCAATGACGTGCTGCTGGAGCAGCAGCACCTGGTCGATCAACCGGGAATCGACGATGGAATGCTGGCGGAGATCCAGCGCCTGCTCCACCTGCCAGACAAGCAGGCCGGCCAGCAGCGCTAGAACGGTCACCGGCACCAGCAAGGTGATGCGAACGACGCGGTTAAATTCGCGGAGTCCGACGGGAGAGTCGATCATGACGGTTCTCCGCTGCTCTCCAGAATCTTTCTGACGTTCTGCAACAGCGCCATCGCACCGTCCCCTTTGTTGGCAACCAGAGTGACCATGCGCTGCACCTCTTCGGGGAGCGTCAGGTATGCCGAAAGCAGGAGGATAGGGATATTGGGCCGGATCTCGCGAAGGGCCGTCGCTACCGCGCCACCGTTCATGCCCGGCATGGCAAAATCCAGCACTACGGCATCGATCGGATGCTGCCGGAAGAGGTGAATTCCGGTGGGTCCGTCGGCGGCGGTATGGACGACGTATCCCTCTCGCTCTAGAACCACTTTGCGGATCTCGAGGCCGAGGACTTCGTCGTCGATACACAGGATGGCCGGCACGCGCGACACATGGGACCTCATCGTTGGGTCGATACGAAAAACCCGCCGTCTCCAGCATTTTCCTGCAAGTTAGAGCGCCAGCAAAAGCTGATATGGCCTTTCGTTAAGGAAAGGCCACGCCGAGACGATCTCCACTGCCTCACGGCAGCAAGAAAATGCTTTAGTCTGCGGAGTATAGCATTCGCCGTTTGTTCTTCATCTGATACTTCCGTGCCACATGCCGGTCTGCCGGCAGGCGATTCATCGTTCTTTGTTCCGGCATTCACCGTCCTTTCTTATTCGGGGAGCCGCCGTCCATGTACTCTGACCGGGATGGAGTACTCCGCCTGGCGCTGTCCCTGTAGCCGCCGGGTATGTCATTGCAAGGAAGGTTCTTGAGCCAAACCATTTTCGTTCTCGAAGACGATCCCGATATCTCGCGCCTGGTACAGCACCAGTTGGAAAGCGCGGGGTTCTCGGTGCGCAGCTTTTCCACGCCTACGAACCTCATTCCCGACGCCGAGCGGCAGGCACCCGCGCTCTTCCTGCTCGACATCATGGTCCCCGGCGGAGATGGTTTGGAGGTCTGCCGCAAGTTGCGGGCACACCCGGGCCTGAGCAGCGTGCCGATCATCTTTGTTACGGCCCGGGCAGGCGAGAACGATCGCGTTCTGGGCCTGGAACTGGGCGCGGATGACTACATCACCAAGCCGTTCGCGATGCGTGAATTGATTGCGCGGGTCAAGGCGGTGCTGCGTCGCTTCGAGCGCCCTTCCGCGCCCTCCGTCATCAGCTTTGAGGAAGTGGTTATCGATGCCAGCGCGATGCAGCTGAAGGTGCGCGGTGAGCTGACGACGACCACAGCTACGGAGTTTCGCCTGCTGGATTACCTGGCGCGGCATCCCGGGCGCGTCTTCAGCCGCGACCATCTGCTCGACGCGGTGTGGGGCGATGCGCGATTCGTGACGCCGCGGTCGGTCGATGTCTATGTGCGGCGCATCCGTGAGAAGATCGAAAGCGACCCGGAGAACCCGCGTTATCTGAAGACGGTGCGCGGTGCGGGCTACCGTTTTGAGGTGCCCAAGGCTGGCTAAGGACGCGATCGCCCGCCGGCCGCTGTTCTCCACTGGAGCCAGATTGTGACCGGAAGGGTCTTTTCCAAACTGCTGCTCTCCTTCGTGCTGGTGCTCACCATCTGCACGGCAGTGCTGGATTTTTCCATCCGCAGAATTGTGGATCGGGCGCTGCGTGAGCAGGCGGAACAGTCGCTGACGGGTGAGGCGCGGTTTCTGGCGGCGCAGCTGAGCGTCACATCTGCAGCAAGTGCGCAGCAGCTCCTCTCCAGCACGTCGGCTGTCTCCCACGCACGGATCGATGTGTTTCATCCCGACGGTTCGCTGATTGCGACCTCGACTTCCGCGCAGACGCGGCCTTCCCTTGAAGCACTTCCCGGTATTGCCGCTCTGAAGAACCATGAGGGAGTTGGCCGCGAAGTGCGCGGCGGAACTCTGTACATCGCAGCACGCCAGGACGGCGTGATCGTGCGGATGGATTATCCGCTGACTGAAATCGTAGGCAAACTCCATCTGTTGCGGCGGGACATCCTGATGGCGTCGCTGGTGTCTTTCTTGCTGGCCACCATGTTGGCGGCGGTGATGGCGAACCGCGTGGCCCAGCGGATGGGACGCATCGTGGCGTTTGCCAAGCGCATCGCCGCAGGCGATCTGTCGGCGCGCATCGAAGAAGACAACCTGGACGAGCTCTCTGCCGTGGCACGGGCTCTGGACATGACGGCGAGCCGTCTGGAATCGACATTTCACTCGCTCGAGAGCAGCCGCCGTGAGCTGACGGCGCTGCTCGACAGCATGCAGGAAGGCGTAATCGCCGTCACCGCCACCGGACTGGTGAGCTGGTCGAATGCATCCATTGCACGGCTGACTCAGCAACCGATACGCGAGGGCCGGGCGCTGGTGCAGACCATTCGCGATCCGGATGTACTGATATGCGTAGCCACTGCGCTGCGGGAACGAGGGGCAACGCGGGCGCGAGCAACGGCCGTTGCTCCCGGTCGCGTCTTTGAGGTGCACGCTGCCGCGATGCCGAGCGGCGGGGCAGTCTGCGTGCTTTCCGACGTTACCGAGATCGAGCGCGCGGAGACTACGCGCCGCGACTTCGTTGCCAATGTATCGCACGAACTTCGTACGCCGCTGACATCGATCTCCGGCTATGTCGAAGCGTTGCTGGACATGCACTCGCTTGACCCGATGGCGCGAGAATTTCTGGGCATCATCCTGAAGAATGCGGCCCGCATGACGCGGCTTACCGAAGACCTGCTGACCCTGGCGCAAGTGGAATCGGCGGATTTCAAGCTGGCGTTGCGACCGTTGCGCGCGGGCGTTCTGGTGGAGGATGCTGCGAATTCGCTGATGCCGGTGGTGCTGGATGCGGGCATGGCGCTGGAGATTGGCGACGCTGTCCCCAATACCGTTCTGGCCGATCCAGATGCGCTGCAGCAGGTCTTCGGGAACCTGGTAGAGAATGCGACCAAGTACGGCCGCAGCGGAGGCAAGATCCTGCTGGGCGCACGGCGCGGTGAAGAGCAGGTGGAGTTCTACGTGCAGGACTTTGGCGCGGGCATTCCGTTTGAGCATCAGCGCCGCATTTTCGAGCGCTTCTACCGCGTGGACAAGGCGCGCTCGCGCGACTCCGGCGGCACCGGGCTGGGGCTCTCGATTGCCCGCCACATCGTGAATGCCCACGGCGGAGACATCCGGGTGAAGAGTGAGCTGGGCCACGGAGCGATGTTTGTTTTCACGCTTCCGCTGGCGATGTCACCGGAGGATCCGGCGAAACCCAAGGACGCTTTGCCGGATACCGTTGCGGGATAGGCGTGTCATTCTCCGGCTTTTCACTGTGGCGTAAACCCACGTTCATATAACCCCGAAAGAATCGCGGCTGCGATCCATTTCGAGGGGGCAAGTCCAGTGAAAAGAATTCTAGCGGCAGCTGCGGCGCTATTCGTGTGCGTGTCAGCCGGCGTTGCCAATGCGCAGAAGTTGAATGGCGCAGGCGCGACCTTTCCATATCCGATCTACTCCAAGTGGTTTTCCGAGTACAGCGCCAGCCACGGTGGCATACAGATCAACTACCAGTCTCTTGGCTCGGGCGCAGGAATCCGCCAGGTGACGGCAGGTACGGTCGATTTTGGGGCAAGTGACGGCCCGATGTCGGATGCGCAGCTGGCCGCCTCAAAGGTAAAGATTCAGCACATCCCAACGGTGCTCGGCGCCGTGGTGCCGGTATACAACCTGCCGGGAGTGGGCGGCGGCCTGAAGTTCTCCCCCGATGTGCTGGCCGATATTTATCTGGGCAAGATCACCAACTGGAACGACGCCCGCATCCTCAAAGACAATCCCGGCGCCAAGCTGCCGAACACGGAAATCTTCGTCGTTCATCGCTCGGATGGTAGTGGCACAAGCTACATCTTCACCGATTACCTCTCGAAGGTGAGCGCCGACTGGAAAGCGCGGCCCGGGAACGGGGACCTCGCCGAGCTGGCCGCGCGGCATTGGTGCCAAGGGCAATGAAGGCGTGGCCGGCATGGTGCGCCAAACCCCTGGTGCGCTGGGCTATGTCGAGCTGATCTATGCGCTGCAGAACAAGATTGAGACTGGCCTGGTCAAGAATCCGGCGGGCGTCTTTATGAAGCCGAGCATCGAGTCCGTTACAGCGGCTGCCGCGAGCATGAAGCAGATGCCGGCCGATTACCGGGTTTCGATTACCAATGCACCCGGCCGGGACGCTTACCCGATCTCCAGTTTCACCTGGCTGCTGGTTCCCAATCCCGCTCCTGACGGCGCTAAAGGCAAGATCATCAAGGACTTCCTCAACTGGATGCTGGATCACGAGTCGGAGGTGACGGCGCTGAACTACGCACCGCTCCCCGCGTCTGTGGCTACCAAGGTGAAGGCAACCATCGCCCAGTTGAAATAAGCAACGATGCTGCCCGAAGGCGTCGCTTTGCGGCGCCTTCGCTGCTTTTTGTGTCTCAGACGGAACGGCCTTGGCCGGAGCGCGTTTGGACGCGGAATTTCGTCCCAATCGAGCCTAAGTCGTTTCATCTTCTATTCATTATGGCTGGGTACTCTTTCACGGAGTGGCCGAAAAACTACAGGATCCTGCCTTGACGCAGCCTGCGAAGATACATGTGTCCGAAACGGTTTCCCGCTTGTCCGAAGTAACGCCCGCTGCTAAGCCTTCTGCAGTGCGTAGTTTCCTGCGCGGCCGCGGCAGTTCTGCGATTGCCGATGGAACCTTCAAGGCGCTGGTATTTCTGTGCGCGCTCAGCATCTTTGGCATCGTGTTTCTGATTGCGTATGAGCTGGTCTCGCGTTCCCAGCTCACGCTCTCAAAGTTTGGTCTCGGCTTCTTCTTCCGCTCGGCCTGGGACCCAGTCAACAGCAACTTTGGGGCGTGGCCATTCATTTATGGCACCCTTCTGTCGTCGTTCCTGGCGCTGCTCATTTCTGTGCCGTTTGCGCTGGGAGTCGCAATCTTCCTGACCGAGATGTGCCCCAAGTGGCTGCGCGGGCCGCTTTCGTTCCTGACCGAGCTGCTGGCGGCGATTCCCAGCGTCGTGTATGGCCTGTGGGCCATCTTCGTTCTGATTCCGCTGCTGCGCGACTACGTGAATCCGAAACTGACGTTCACGCTGGGCTGGACGGGATTCTTCAGCGGACCGAATGCAGGCTACAGCATGCTGGCCGCAGGCGTGGTGCTCGCCATCATGATCCTGCCCATCATCTCGTCGTTGACGCGCGAGGTGATGACCTCTGTCCCGATGGTGCAGCGCGAAGGCGTACTGGCCCTGGGTGCGACCCGCTGGGAGATGATCCGCATCGGGGTACTACGCAACGCGCGGATTGGTATTGTGGGCGCGATCATTCTCGGGCTTGGTCGCGCTTTGGGCGAGACCATGGCGGTCACGATGGTGATCGGCAATCGCCCGGAGGTGGTGAAATCGCTGCTTGCGCCGGGCTACACCATGGCCAGCGTATTGGCGAATGAGTTCAGCGAGGCCACCGACGACATGTACCTGAGCGCGCTGATCGAGATCGGACTGGCACTCTTTCTGGTGACCATCGTCGTCAACGCCTGCGCCCGTCTACTGGTATGGGCCGTGACGCGCGGCGCACCGGCAAGGGTGGCCTGAGATGGCAGCACACGCGATGCGTCCGCCGCTCAGGGCATCCCGGACCAACGTCTTCAGCCGGCGGCTCACGAGCCACATCGTGACCGGACTCGCGGTGCTGGCGACCATCATCGTCATTGCGCCGCTGATCGCTATCCTCTTTTATCTGCTAAAGCAGGGCGTGACCTCGCTGAACTGGGATTTCTTCACCAAGATTCCTGTGCCGGTTGGCGAAAAGGGCGGTGGCATGGAGAATGCCATCGTTGGCTCGGGCGTCATTCTCGCGCTCGCGAGCGCGATCGGCATTCCGCTGGGCATTGGCGCGGGCATCTACCTGGCCGAGTACGCCGGGGAAACGCGCATGGGCAATCTGGTGCGCTTTACCGCGGATGTGCTGAATGGGGTCCCGTCGATCGTGATGGGAATCGCGATTTACGCGTTGATTGTGCTGCCGCAGAAGCACTTTTCCGCCCTGGCCGGCGGCGTGGTGCTGGGCGTGATGATGGTGCCGACCGTGACGCGCACTACGGAAGAGATGCTGCGCATGGTGCCGCACGCGATTCGCGAGGCTGCGCTTGGCCTGGGTGTGCCTGCGTGGCGGTCGGTGCTGACGATTACATTGCGTACCGCCTCCGCAGGCATCGTCACCGGCTGCATGCTGGCTTTCGCCCGCGTGGCGGGCGAGACTGCGCCGCTGTTGTTCACCGCCTTCGGCAACGCATTTCAGAGCACCAGTTTGAATGAGCCCATCGCCGCTTTACCGCTGCAGATTTTCGTCTACGCCGTCTCGCCATATGACGAGTGGCACCGGTTGGCGTGGGCGGGTGCGCTGGTGCTGATCGTGCTCATCATCGCCTCAGTTGCGCTGGTACGCTATGTCGTCAGCCGCGGCACATTGAAGGGAGCAAGTTAGCTTGGGCGTCGGCATCGAAGTCAGCGATCTGAATGCGTGGTATGGCACCAATCACACGCTGCAGGACATCCAATTGAATATGCCGGCGAATCACGCGACAGCGCTGATTGGGCCGTCAGGCTGCGGGAAATCCACCTTCGTGCGCTGCCTGAATCGCATGCATGAAACGAACCCGATTGCGCGCGTCACCGGCAAGGTGCTGATCAACGACGTCGATATCTATGCCGAGACATCGCCGGTGGAGGTCCGCCGCCGCGTGGGCATGGTTTTTCAGCGGCCGAATCCATTTCCCACTATGTCGATCTACGACAATGTCGCATCGGGGTTGAAACTGAATGGCTTCCGCAACCGCCGGGTGCTCGAAGAGGTCGTCGAGCGATCTCTGCGCCAATCGGCGCTTTGGGAAGAAGTGAAGGACGATCTGAAGAAGAAGTCGGGCGCCAGCCTTTCCGGCGGCCAGCAGCAGCGGCTCTGTATCGCGCGCGCGCTTGCGGTCGATCCGGAAGTGCTGCTGATGGATGAGCCGGCCTCCGCGCTCGATCCAGTATCAACCGCTAAAATCGAAGATTTGATTTTCGAGCTGAAATCGCAGTACACGATCGTCATCGTGACCCATAATATGCAGCAGGCGGCGCGTGTAGCGGAGAGCACCGGTTTCTTCCTGATGGGTAAGCTGGTGGAGTTCGATTCCACCCACAAGATCTTCACGAATCCCCGTGACAAGCGCACGGAGGATTACATCACTGGACGGTTCGGCTAATGCGGATACGGTTTCATCAGAGCCTGGACGAACTGAAAGAAAAGCTGCTCGTAATGGCCGGCATGGCCGAGCAGGCGATCCAGCGCGCGATTGAAGCCTATCGCACGCGCGACACTTCGATCTGCGACCTGGTGATGCACGGTGAACTGGCGATCAACCGGCTGGAGCGGGAGATCGACCAGACGGCGCTGGACCTGCTCGCGATGGAACAGCCGATGGCCATCGATCTGAGATTTATTCTGGCGGTCATCAAGATAAACGCCGATCTCGAGCGCGTTGGCGATCAGGCCGTGAACATCGCGGAGCGCGTGTGTGACCTGAATGCATTTGCCGCAGCGGAAATGCCGGTCGATATCCCGCACATGGCGTCGGTTGCCTCCGGAATGGTGCGTAAAGCACTCCAGTCATTCATCGAAGGCGATGCGGAGATGGCGCAAACTGTGCTGGCGATGGACGACCAGGTCGACAAGATGAATGAGGCTGCATATTACTCGCTCTCGATTCTCATCAAGGAGAAGCCTGAGCCTTACCGCGCAGTCGTTGAACGCGCTGGTGATCGCGCGCAATCTGGAACGCGTCGCCGATCATGCGACGAACATCGCTGAAGACGTGATCTTCTGGGTGCGCGGGGCGGACGTCCGGCACAATCAGGACAGCAATGCGCAAACGCCGCGTCCTGAAGGTCAGCGAAGCGCCTCCTAGAGCGGATTTCCCAGTGCTATGCATCGCCGAGTTCACCGCAGAGCGGCTTTCTTAACGGAAAAGCCGCGCGATCTTCATTGGCTCCGGTGTACACCTATGGGAAATCCGCTCTAGGCAGGCCACCAGTCCAGCCACGGCAGCATGGGGTGATAGATCGCAAGCCGGTGTTGTCGCTGCGCTGCTGCTTCGTCCAAGCCAGGGAGCTTGCGAAAGAGTTCGCTATAGGACTCCAGTTGCGCGCGGTACTGTTCGCGAGCGGCGGCGAGGAAGATATCGCGATCGATGCCGGCGGGAAGTGCAGCGGTCTTGTAGTCGATGATCCACAGATACTCCGCTCCAGGAGCACCGGGCGAGTCTCCAGCGAAGAAGACACGATCGGGCCGTTGGCGGAGGATGCGGCCGTCTTTTGTGGTGGTCCAGGAAATTTCGTTCCACGATATTTCATTCCAGGATTGCTCGTTCCGGGATTGCTTAGCGGGTTCGTGTCCTGGAGCGGATGGGTGAGCCATGAGCAGCCAGCGGCCCTCTTCGTGGTCGAGCGTGTTGCGCATTCCTTCGAGAATTGCGGAACGCGCCGAGGCACTATCTGAAGCTGTCAGCCCGTGCTGCCGGAGCAGCGCGTCCGTGAGGCGTCCCCAATCCGGGCGGTCGCCACTCGCGCCTGCTGCCGTCCGCTCCAGCAGTGCATGCAAGACGATACCCTGCACGCGCGCGAGCCGATTGCCGGTCGCAGCGTCTTCGTTGGAGCGCGAGGTGCGAGTGGCAGTGTCGACTATCTGCCCCGTCTCGATTCCCGCATCTGTGAATCCTTCAGTAAACCAGTTAGCCGGAAGCCTGCGGAGGTACTGTCTCTGCGCCGTGGCCGCGAGTGAAGACACGGTTCCATTGCTGGGCGCCAGAGGGGAAGAGACGACGCCAGGCATCACGATGACGTTCGCTCGTGCTGGCCGTGCTGCTTCCATGCGGGCCTCCAATCCGTCCCATCCGGCTGCGAGCAGACAGGACTTGTGGGATCGCGAGAGTTCGCCGTTCTGCTTGAGCTCGATTGACGCGAAGAGGTGCAGCTCACGGATGGTGCGCGAGCAGGCGACATACAACAGACGCTTGTCCTCCTGTCGCGCCCGGCGTAGCGTCTTTTTCTGCACCCACTTGTAGAGTGGGAGTTTGTCGCCATGCTTGTAGCCAATGGGAGCGAGCAGGAGCTCATCCTCCGTTGTTCCAGGCCTTCTCCGCACGAGCCACTGAAACAATGCTGACTCGTCGGGCCGGGCGGGTCGATGGAGCTGCGGTACCAGGACCACTTCAAACTCCAGCCCCTTTGCACTATGAATGGTCATGAGCTGCACGCCGCAATTTTCGGAAACGCTAGGGTCCGGCAGTGCGTAGAGCTCTTCCAGCCGTTGGTTCAGGCTCTCATCGAGAGTGCCGAAACAGCTTGGAGGCATCTGCGCGAGAGTGGCGAAGAACACTTCACAGTTGGCGAGCGATTCCGCATCCAGGAACTGCGGCGCGCCGAGTGCTGACCACGTGCGCTCCAGCCAGAGCGCAAGTCCGGCGGGCGAGCCGGCGAGCGATCCAGCAGCATAGGCGGCCTGCGCCTGTTCCAGGATGGACAGAACCTGCAACGCACGCCTCCGGCTTTCCCGATCAAGGCGGTCCTGATGCGAACGAATGAGTGCCGCGACGGAGGCTGTCTGCTCGGCGGCCTCGGGGTCGCCGCAGATGGCGTGTAGCGCTGGTATGGTCAGCCCGCACCAGGGTGCGCGCAGCACGGCAAGCCAGGCGATGCGATCTGCCGGATGCAGCAGGGCGCGGAGTAGAGAAAGCAGATCCACGATTTCCTGCCGGTCGCGCAGCAGGTCGATCTTCACACCGCGAAAGGGTATCTGTGCCTGTTGCAATCTGCTGATGATCTCGACCAGGTGCGTTCGGGCGCGGGCGAGCACCGCAACTCGATATTTGCCGCGATTGCGCTGCGCCTGCTCAATCGCGGGCAAGTGAGCGCGAACCAAGGCGATCATCGAATCCGCCTCGGCTGCGTCCAGCTCCTGGGAGGCCCGAGCATCTTTCTCGTAGGTCTGCACGTGCAGGTGCAAGGCATCCGTGGCTTGGTCTTCATCGGCCTTGCTGGAGACGGAGGCCGCGTATTGCACCTCATCCTCCGGCTCTGCTCCGAGCACGCGCTCGAACACTTGGTTGAGCGGATTTACGATGGCAGGAGTGGACCGGAAGTTGCTAGAGAGCTGCAGCGCCGTTAGCGGGAGATACGCGTTACCTGCTTCCATGCCGTGTTCGCGCACCTGGTGGAACAATCGCGATTCCGCATCGCGGAAGAGATAGATGGATTGCATCGGATCGCCGACGAAGAAGCATGTACGGCCATCGCCTGTCTGCCAGCCTTCGAGCAGAGCCCGCAGAAGAGCGAAGTGCGGACGCGAGGTGTCCTGAAACTCATCTACGAGCAAATGACGCACGCGTTCATCCAGCCGCATCAATACCGCTGGGTCTGCGAGTGCAGCGTGCGCGGCAATGCCCGCCTCAGCAAAGTCGATGACACCCTGCTCGGCAAAGACAACACGTAACTGCGCGATGGCGTGCCGCAGAACGATGAAGATGTTGCGTACGGTGCGCCATTCCTCGTCGGAGTAGGCTGCGGGTGGGAGCTTTCTTAAGTTAGAGAGCAGTCCCAGCAGATCTTCGTCCGCGCTCAGCCTCTCTATCATCGCTGTGAGACGCGCGGCGCAGCCAGGATCGTCTTTCGCCGGGATGGCGCTTCGCTTCCGCCATGTGCCTGATTTTGTGAGTAGGAGACAGCACAAGGCCTGCCAGTGGGGGACGTCGGCAAGCTCGTCCGGGCTGCGTAGTTCTCGCAGGGGGCTGAGCTCATCCATTCCGCAGTCACATGCGACATGCGCGAGATCGAGCAGCTCGGGCAGCACATTCGGGGTACGTGCGAACCGGAGCCGCAGCGCATGCATCGCGGCAGCATGCTCTCGCTGAAATGGTTCTTCGAGCCTCGCCTTTAACTCCTCCCATGGCCGTTCCTTGCGCAGGATCACTGGCAGCACCAGCAACCATTGATCCCGACGCGCAAGCATGCCAGCGATCAGCGCTTCGCAGTCCGGGAGGTTGGCATCGCGCAACTTCAGAATCTCGGCCAGGGCCTCGGCGAGCTCCGGCTCCGCGGGATCGCCAAGATGCGCCAGCGTGCGTTCCGCCGCCACCGCATAGAGCGGCTTCACATCCTCGGTAGGCGTGAGCGGCCCACCGAGCTGCGAGAGCAAGGGAGTCTGATACGCAATGGAGAGTGCGAGCGAGTCGATGGTCTGGATGTTGAGCCTTTGCGGCTGATCGAGAAGCTGCCAGCCGCGTGCCTGCGCGTGGCTGAGTGCAGCCTGAGCCAGGCAGCGCACCTCGCGGTCGTGCTCACTGGCTGCTGGATCTTCGCTGCGCGCTGCCGATGCAAGCGCCTCCAAAACACGGACACGCATCTCGGCCGTCGCTTTGCGTGTGAAGGTGATGGCCAGCACCTGCTCCGGTTCATCTACGGTGGGCAGCAGGGCGAGATAGCGAAGCGCAAGCAGCTCCGTCTTTCCCGATCCTGCAGGCGCCTGCACCAGAAAGGACTCTCTTGGATCGAGCGCTCGCGCGCGTTCGGCCGCGTCGGCGACAAGGGGCTGAGTGCGCAGCGGGGTCATGGCGCGTCCTCGTCCTCGCTGGAATCCTGCATGGTTGCGGAGCCACGGGATTCCCTCACCCGGCAGACACCGTGAAGCGGGCAGTACAGGCAGCTTTTCGGATAGATGTGTGGGTCGACCTGCGCTTCGCCGCGCACAAAACTCTCTGCCAACGCCAGCAGATTGCCGCGCCATTCCTCGACTACTTCTGGCGTGTAAGGCTCGGTAAGAAGCTGCTTGGTGTTGAGCTGCTCGGAGAGATTTGTACGCGCGTTCTCGACGCGGCCTTTGAATCCCATGCTCGATGGGCGTACCTGTGCGAAGACCGCGCCGATGAGATTCGTGGATCCACCAAAGGCGGCATAGAGGGGCAACTGCGGCTGCTCGGGTCGCGGCCCTTCCCAACTCGCAGTGGAGACCTCGCCGGTCTTGTAGTCGATCAGCAACTGGCCTTCCGCGACCTGGTCGATCCGATCTGCGCGCACCTTGAGCGAGAGATCGCCAACCTGGATCGTGGTCTTTTCTTCCACGGCAACGATCTGAAAAGGCTGACGTGCGGACTCCACGGCAAGCCAATTCATCACCAGTTCGATGGTGCGCTCTTCTTCCGCTTTTAAGTACGCGCGTTGCCAGCGGTCTCCATGTTCTGCGTGCATCGAGCGGATCGCCGCAGCTGTATGCGCGGCTACGAGCGGCCGAAGCGTTCCGGCTGCTAGTTGCATGCAGCAGATCCGCGTGGCTGGTGAGGTGAACGTGCTCTCCGATGTCCTGCGACCATACGCGTTCCAATACCTTGTGAATCAGCGAACCGCGATCGCCTGGTGACAGACCGCGACCCGCAATCGAGAGTTCGCGCACGCCCAATCGGCGAAGGACAAATGCCTGGAAGGGGCAGTTGGCCTGATTCTGCAGCGCCGACTGGCCGCCTTGCGCGATACCGGTGCGTGGCAACGGGACCCAGGTATCATCGGGGGCGAAATCAAGCTGGATTGCGCCAGGCGTCTCGCGTGCAGTGGCAGCATCCACGGGAGCGAAGCTGCTCACGAGCGGCGACGGGCGTTGGATTGCATCGCCGGAGATTTGCGCATAGGAGTAGACGACTTCACTGGAACTCTCGGCGATGCGTTCCATGGCACGGTGGGCCAGTGCCGCATTGTCCGCCGCGGAGGTGTGCGGCATGCCAAGCTCGCGCTGCAGTGCGATGGGCAGCAACGGATTCGGTCTGCCGGATGCGGGCCATCCACTATCGGTCGCGCCCAGAAACCAGACTGCATGGAAGGACTGTCCGGAGGCGGCATAAACGCCCATCACCTGGACGGGCGCATCCTGCGACTCTGGCGCGAAGATGGCTTCCTGGGCGGCGCGTTCGAGCGTCTTCAGAAAATCGTCGAAACTGAGAGATTCATTCGCAAAGTCGAGCGAGGCCACACTGTCGAGCAGCCGGTTCCACGCCTGGTGAGCCTGAAACAGCAGACTCGAAGTATCGGAGCGATCGCCCCACCGTGCCGCGCGCAACAGATTGCCGACACGGCGTACCCATTCGCCTGCCGTGGCGCGGCGCAAGGCGCGGCGATGTTCTGCGAGCATTGCGGCAAGATCGTGATGGAGCGAGTGTGCGCCTGGAGCGCCGCTTTGGGGCCAGCGCAGCAGCGCTTCCAGTGTCATCTCTGGAGGAGCGCATTTGGCGTTGCGCAGTTTCGAATCGAGATAAGCCAGCGCGTCCCGCGCTTCGGTGCCTTGTGCCGCGCCCAGTGTGCTCGAGAGGAGCAGCCAGGAAATTTCCTGCTGCGTCAGTGGTTGGCGAAGCCACCGTAACAAGAGCAGAGCCGCGTGCACCAGCGGCACGTCTGCGAGCGGCTGGCCGAGCGAGAACTCAAAGGGAAGTGCCGGCGCCGAGCCTGCGGTGATGGAGAACCGCTCCGGACTGAGCAGGCTGTAGAGATCGCGCTCGAGTTGCGCCCGCCGGCTGGCGAGATCGGGCATGAGGATTCCGATGCGCGCCTGAGGATCGCGTGCGAGGCGCATTTGTACCCACGCGGCGCATGCATATGTTTCGTCTTTCTCGCTCTGTGCGGTGTAGAGGCTCGGCGCTTTGCCCTGATCGAATGTCCATCCCAGCGTCTGCTGCATCACGCCTCGCGCGGTTAGCGCCGCTTGCAACGCTTCTTCGGCGGGAGTGGCACGATCGAATCCGAGCCAGCCGATCTCTCGCGGCGGCTCCAGCGCGGCCCAACGCAGAGCGTTCGAGACGGCATCGATGAGTTCACCTTGCGGAAGCCAACGACGACGCCTGCATTCCTGCTGAAAACTTCGGGCCCAGTGACGGAAGACCTCGGGCTCGGCATGGGACTCTGACGCCCAGATGCTTTCGTTCAGCCGCGCAAATGCACTGTATGCCGCGAGCAAGTCATAAGCCTGTTGCGCAAGTGTGGCCATGCGCGCCGGTTCGATGAGCGAGAGGTTCTCAATCTCCGGCTTCAAAATCCGCTGCCACAGCGCATGCTCCTGGACGTGATTCAGCAGCAGGCGGTCCTCCGTTCCGGTCAGGAGGAGAGCGTTCCACTGTTCGGTCAGCCAGGAGTGCAGGTCGAGGATCTGCGGTGTGGGCCACGCTGTCGTGTGCTCCGCCTGCTTGTCCTCGGCATAGCGAAGATGCAGAGCGCGTGCGGCGCGCGCGTTCGCGGTAAGGATGGCGCCGCCGCGGTCCAGCAATTCGCGCATAGCGACCGGCAACCCGGTTCCGCGGAGTCCCATCACGCTTTTCAGTGTAATGGCGGCTGCCGCGTGATGCAGTTGTTGCCGTCTGGATTGCGCTGCCGTGTAGACTGCAGAGGTGCAGCGGCTGATCGCCAACCTGTTGATGTACTGGATGCTGCTGCTGGTTCCTGGCGCCACGGCGCTTACACTGGCGCAGCCGCAGGTGCTGCTGCCCGCCTGCTGTCGCGTCCACGGCGCGCATCATTGCATGGGCGAAGCCGTGCAGGGCGGCGGTCCTGCCTGGCGCGGGCAAGGTTGCCCGTTTGCAAACCTCTCGCACGCGGCCATTCTGCTGGCGCCGTATCTGCCCGCGACTCAGCCGGGCATGGGCCGCACAGAGCAGGCGACTGCGACATCTGCTGCCGAACAAGCCGCACTCTCAGCGTTTCTCGCGGGCCTGCCCGGCTCGCGCGCTCCTCCTTCTCTCGACTGACGCGTACTTGCGCTGGTGATTGGCGCCCGGCTTGACGCCGGCAGCGCACCTGCCCCCGCGTACACAAACAGCGAGAATTTGATCGGAGAGAGTCGTGTTGGAAAAAAAAGAATGGCGAGTCGCGCCTGTGCTGGCGCTGCTATGCATTTTGCTGTGCTCAGTGAGATACGCAAGCGCAACCGTGATGGCCACAGTACGCGGTGTGGTGCACGACCCATCACATCGGCCGATTGCCGGTGCAGAGGTACAGGTGGCGGCGGTTGCATCGCAATATCGCGCCAAGATCGAGAGCGATGCGGCCGGGGCCTTCGAGATTGATGCCCTTCCACTGGGCGAGTACCGCTTGACCGTCGTCGCGCCGGGATTTGCCACGCAACAGCAATCGCTGCTGGTGCGCAGCGGCAGCGCGCCGGTGCTGCACTTCGAGCTGCTCCCTGCCGGTCCGCACGAAATCGTGCAGGTCAACGATCAGGAAACTCCGCTGCAAACTACGAGCTCTACGACAGAGACGACGATCGCACGGCAGCAGATCGAGAGTTACGCCGGTATGGACCAAAGCAACAGCCTCCGGGTCATCACGCAGTTTGTTCCCGGAGCTTATGTCGTGCACGACCAGCTTCACGTGCGCGGCGGCCACCAGGTCACCTGGGCCATCGACGGAGTGCCTTTGCCCAACACCAATATTGCTACCAATGTCGGACCGCAGTTCGACCCCAAGGATATTGACTACCTGGAAGCGAGCACCGGCGGCTATACGGCAGACTATGGCGACCGGACCTACGGCGTCTTCAACGTGGCGACACGCACCGGCTTCGAACGTGATCGGCAGGGGGAACTGGTCGCCAGCTACGGAACCTACAATGCGACCAACGATCAGATCAGCCTGGGCAATCACTCCGAACGCTTTGCGTGGTACGTAAGCGGCAACGGCAATCGCACGGACTACGCGCTCGCTCCTCCAACCTTCGAGAACCTGCACAACATGGGCGCGGGTGGCGGAGGGTTCACTTCGCTCCTCTTCAACAAGACAGCGCGAGACCAGTTTCGCTTCGACGGTGGCTTTCGCGGAGATTTCTACCAGGTGCCAAACGATCCCGACCAGCAGGCCATGGGGATTCGCGACCGCGATCGCGAGCAGGATGGGTTTGCGATTGGCTCGTGGACCCACTCATTGGGGCCGGGCACGCTGCTCACCGTCTCACCGTTTTTCCACGCGAACCGTGCCGCTTATGTCGGCGGGGCGGATGATCCACTGAACACGACCGATGACCGCGTCTCGTATTACGAAGGCGGCCAGACGGTGTTTTCGCAGGTGAAGGGACCGAGCAACTTTCGCGCAGGCGTCTACGCTTTTGGCCAGCAGGACGATCGAAGCTTCGCCGTCACCTCGAATGATGGCAGCGTCACTCCGTTTGATCAAACCATTGCGCCGCACGGTCAGGTGGATGCGGCGTTCGTGGATGAGCAGTGGAAGGTCACGCCGTGGTGGGCGCTGAATGGCGGGTTGCGCTTCAGCTACTTCAATGGCAGCTTCAGCGAGCATGCATGGGATCCACGCGTGGGCACGGCGATTACGGTGCCGCGACTCGGCTGGGTGCTGCGCGGCTCCTACTCGCGCTACTACCAGGCACCGCCGCTGGATACGTTGAATGGTCCGGCGCTGGAGTTCGCCCAGACGCAGGATTTGGGCTTTCTTCCTCTACATGGGGAACGTGATGAGCAATACGATGTCGGCCTGGTGATTCCGTATCGAGGATGGACCGCCTCGTTCGACAACTTCCGCACCAGCGCGCGCAACTTCTTTGACCATGACGCGATCGGGAATTCCAACCTGTTCTTCCCACTGACCATCGATCGCGCGCGCATCCGTGGTTGGGAGGCGAATGTCCACTCGCCGGAACTGATGCGTCACGCGCATGCTCATCTCGTCTACTCCAATCAGCAGGCGGCGGGTTTTGGCGCGGTCACAGGCGGGCTCACGGACTTCTCTCCGCCGGAAGGCGGCTTCTACCTCGATCACGACCAACGCAATTCGCTGACTGCCGGTTTCGACGGTGCATTGCCGTGGAAGACAACCGCTGCCTTCGATTTCGTTTATGGCTCGGGTTTCCTGAATGGCAATGGGCCGGCGCATCTGCCCAGCTATCGCACCTTCGATCTTGCGCTGAACAAGGACATCGGCGAGAGCTGGACGGTTCGCGCTATCGGCACCAACATCACGAACAAGCGCTACCAGGTAGACCTGAGCAATACATTCGGCGGCAGCCATGTGGGCGACCCTCGGCTGCTCTCGGCGGAAGTGCGCTACAGGTTCCACTTCTAAATAGGTGGCATGATGGAGAGGAGATGAGGATGAGACGAGTGGTGCCGGGGCTGCTTTGCGGGCTGGTGCTGGCAGGGGTGGTAGCTGGTTGTCATAGCAACGCGCGGCCGGCGGCGAATGTGCAATCCGGGCCGGTGAAGCAGTATGCGGTGAAGGGAATCATCGTCGGGACAGATCCGGCGCATGGCGAGGTCACGGTGGATTCCGAACCAATACCGGGATTCATGGAGGCCATGACAATGCCGTACAAGGTCAAGGACTCGAATGTGCTGCAGGACCTGCATCCGGGCGATCACATGACGGGTGTGCTGCTGGTTGCGGACAGCGGCACGGTGCTGGACCAGATCGTGATCACAGCGCAGGCGCAGCCTGATTACAAGCCACAGGCGCAGTATCATGTTCCGGCAGTAGGCGATGCGGTGCCTGACTTTCATCTGATCAATCAAAGCGGCCACCAGATTGACCTGCGGCAGTTTCGTGGGAAGGTGCTGCTGGTTACCTTCATCTACACGCGTTGTCCTCTCTCCGACTACTGCCCGCGCATGAGCCGTAACTTCGCCGAGATCGACAAGAGTCTTCGTGCCGATCCGGAGCTCTACAAGCAGACCCACCTGCTGAGCATCAGCTTCGATCCGGCTTATGATTCACCGGCCGTGTTGCGCAGTTATGGTGAGGCGTACACCGGCAACTATACCAAGGAGAAGTTCGAGCACTGGGACTTCGCCGCGCCATCGAAGACAGACCTGCCAAAGCTGCTCGAGTTCTTCGATGTGGGTGCGACGCCGGGTGAGAACCACACCATCACGCATTCGCTGTCGACCGCAATCATCGGTGCCAATGGCACAATCGTGAAGTGGTACCCCACGAATGACTGGAGTGTAACGGACGTGCTTGACCAGTTGAAGATCTATGCGGAGCCGGCGACGTCATGATCCTCATCCTGATGGGAGTGACGGCGAGCGGCAAGACCACGATCGGCACCAAGCTGGCGGCGGCCGAGCATTGGGAGTATGCCGAGGGGGATGACTACCACTCCGCGGCGAACAAGGCCAAGATGCATGCCGGCATTCCGCTGACGGACGAGGACCGTGCACCGTGGCTGGCGACCCTGCATGAGGTGTTGCTGGGCTGGTATCGCAGCGGCAAGAGTGGGGTGATGGCCTGCTCGGCGTTGCGCCAGTCGTATCGCGACGAGCTATCCGAAGGCATTCCCAAGACTGAGCTGCGCTTCGTGCTGTTGGAGGTGCCGCGGGATGTGCTGGAGGAGCGGTTGGCCGAGCGCAAGAATCACTACATGAGTCCAGCGCTGCTGGACAGCCAGATTGCGACGCTCGAGATGCCGCGCGACGCGATCCGGGTAAAGGCAGATCGTCCGCCGGATCAGGTGGTCGGCGAGATCATGGCTGCAATTCGAGGGACTGCGGTAAGCGACACGGATTCGCATCCATAGCTCCTGCCGTTCATCTATTCTGAAGGTTATGGCTAAGCTCGCAATGGTGTTCGGCGTTCTGATCGCGCTGGTGGGTGTGATTGGGTATGTCGAGACGCACTTCTGGCACGCACTCATTCCGGTCGTACTCGGCTTCTTGCTGGTTCTGCTCGGGTTGCTGGCCAACACGGAGGACCAGAAACGGCGGATGCTCGCGATGCACATCGCCGTCACGGTGGGGCTGCTGGGCTTCCTTGGCACCATTCCTGGGCTGATTGCCATGTTCGGCTTTCTTACCGGCACGCACCACGAGTCGGTGAACGAGCACATCCAGGTCGGGATGCTTTCGGTACACAAGCTGGCGGCGGAGGTGCAGTCGGCGGCCGGCATTCTCTGCCTGATTTTTGTACTGCTGTGCGTGCGTTCGTTCATTGCGGCGCGCCGCGCACGGGCCTAGGGGGCACGCCTTGCAGAGTATGCGATCCAACAACTTCTCAAGTAAGGCAGAGCGCACCAGCTCGGCGCGCAATGCCAATCGCGCTCGCGATGCCAGCCCGCCCCCCAAGCCAAAGCTCGCCGATGCGTGGCCGCATGCGTGGCGGCTGATCCGCCCGCGCCGGGCGCTGCTGGCACTCGGCTTCGTGCTGATGATCATCAATCGCGTGTGCGGCCTGGTGCTGCCGGCGGCATCGAAGCCTTTCGTCGACGGTGTACTCCACAAGCGGCAGGAGCACTTACTGCTGCCCATCATCGCCACCGTGATGGTGGCCACGATCATCCAGGCGTCCACTTCGTTTGCCTTGACACAGCTTCTGTCCAAGGCGGCGCAGCGCATGATCGCCGATCTGCGGCGGCAGGTGCAGGCGCACATCGGACGGCTGTCGGTCAGCTTCTACGACGCCAATCGCACCGGCAATCTAGTGTCGCGCATCATGACCGACGTTGAAGGCGTGCGCAACCTGATCGGCACCGGGCTAGTGGATTTCGTCGGCGGCATCATCACAGCACTCATCGCCTTCGTGGTGCTGATGAAGATCAGTGCCACCATCACGCTCATCATCTTCGTCGTCATCGTGCTGTTTGCCACGCTGCTGCAGAAGTCGTTGCGGGTGATGCGGCCGATCTTCCGGGAGCGCGGCAAGATCAACGCCGAGGTCACCGGACGGCTGACAGAATCGCTCGGCGGTGTGCGCGTGGTGAAGGGCTATCACGCGGAGGGCCGCGAGGCCGGAGTCTTCTCGCAAGGCGTGCAGCTGCTGCTGGATAACGTGATGAGGTCGCTCACGATGACTTCTGTGCTGTCGCTTGCCTCCACCGGTGTCGTGGGGTTGATGGGGTCGCTGGTGATGTACCTGGGCGGACGGGCGGCGCTCGCGAACCACATCACGACGGGCGGCTACGTCGAGTACACGATGTTCCTCGCCTTCATGGTGGCTCCCATCTTTCAGGTGGTGAACGTCGGCACACAGCTGACTGAGGCGATCGCCGGACTGGACCGCACTGCCGAAATTCTGGGCGAGCGGCAGGAGTATGACGAGCCGGGGCGCGTCATTGATCTGCCGCTGGTTGCCGGCGATCTCCGCTTCAATGACGTACGTTTCTCCTACGATCCGGACAAGCCGGTGCTGCATGGCATCTCCTTCCATGCCGAGCCGGGATCGGTGACGGCGCTGGTCGGGTCTTCGGGTTCGGGCAAATCCACGATCATCAGCCTGGTCTGCGCCTTCCACGCGCCGGACTCGGGCACCATCCTGGTGGATGGCATCGATCTCTCGACGGTGAAGCTGGACAGCTACCGCAGCCAGCTTGGCGTGGTGCTGCAGGAGTCGTTTCTGTTCGACGGGACGATTCGCGAGAACGTGATGTTTTCGCGGCCGGAGGCGACCGAGGAGCAGTTCCTGAACGCCTGTGCGATTGCGCGGGTTGACGAATTCGCCGAGCGCTTTCCGGACGGATACGACACCATCGTGGGCGAGCGCGGCGTAAAGCTCTCCGGCGGCCAGCGACAGCGGCTTTCGATTGCGCGCGCGATCCTGGCCGAGCCGCGCATCCTGATCCTGGACGAGGCAACCTCGTCGCTCGATTCCGAGAGCGAGGCGATGATCCAGCACGGCCTCAGCTTCCTGATGCAGGGGCGGACGACGTTTGTCATCGCCCACCGGCTTTCGACCATCCGGCGCGCCGACCAGATCCTGGTGGTCGAGGGGGGACGGATCGTGGAGCACGGCACGCACGAGTCGCTGTTTGCGCTGGGCGGCCGCTACTACGATCTGTACACGCGGCAGCATGGGCTGGACGCGAACCGCTTCCTGGCGCCGGGCGAGGGCGACACCATTATGGAGCCGGCCTAAGGCCGGGCATGGAAGCCGCCTGAGGCCGGGCATGGAAGCCAGCCTGATTGGGGCAGGGTACCCCTCCCCCTCCCGCTCCGGAGGCGGCCTCGTAAGTTATTCCCATGCGGCTAGTTAGCCTCTCTCCCGAGGACTAAAATCGTCATTCCAAACGGCTTATCGGTAAATTCCTCCAAATAAATGACTTAGGAATGGTTTTGCGGCTCTTGTCGTTTCCTTCCGGCTACGAAAAATTCATCGGGGCATGAAAAAGCCGCGGCGAATGCCGCGGCTTTGGATCGAGATCTGACCTACTGTTTTCAGTCTAGCAATTTGCAGGGAGTGAATCGGCAAATCTTTGTGGCCGTTGGCCAACGCGGTTCCGATTGAGGAATTCGGACGAGAATCGCTTCTGGAGGGCGGAATGGAGTCCTTTACAAAATCGTTCTTGTAAATGGACGGGAGTTACGGCATCATGCTCCTGTACCTGCAGTCTCCTGGTATGTATTGGCGCTCCTTGGGGGCGCCATTTTGTTTGTGGCGCGAACGTTTCGCGAGTCAATCTAGAAATCCATTTGGTTTCAGAAGCTATTTGGTTCGAAGTAACCCGATCCGGGGTTGGAGAGCAAAACCCTCCCTGTGGTCGAAGACGGGAAGGAACATGCACCGTACGCTGGTCGTCGAAACCCCTCCTGAAGCGTTTTGGCGCTCCCACACTGCGGAGCGCCTTTCCTTTTGGGACTGGCCGTCCGGGCGGCGGCGCCTGCGGCGCGTTTTTAGGTTTGCTCCCTTTGGTCGCTCACGGCTGGTTCTGCACTCTCACCTGACTGGACAGCAGATCCTCCATTTCGCCGCTTGCTGCGGGGCCAAACTCGACGGGTAATCCGATACTTCAGGCCAGCCCTTGTCCGCAACGCCGACAACTCGCTCGGAACAACATCCAGCATTCTCTTCACATTGAACGGCTGTTTCTTGATCGGCCAATCGTTCCCAAATCGATCCACCTGCGATGCTGCAATGTAAGTCTCAAGTTCAAAAAGCGACGACTTTAATTACAATTCGATCGAATTTAGCCCAAGTTGTGTTCAGGAAAGAATGAGAAAGCTGCGTTCGTTGTCAGTTTTTTTGTGCGGATGTCTGCTTGGGTGTGCCGGCTTCTTCCTGCCTGCGCGGGCGCAGACATCAGCTCCGGGCGAATGGACTTGGATGGGTGGAAGCAAGACGGTCTCAAGCCAGCTTGGCGCGGAACCCGGAGTCTATGGGAGTTTGGGCACGCCCGCGCCGGGTAATACTCCGGGAGGTCGCGACTACGCTCTAGGCTGGACCGACAGCAACGGCAATCTCTGGCTCTTTGGCGGACTGCTCTTTTCTAACCAGTTGAGCTACTTCAACGACCTATGGAAGTTTGATCCTGCAACCGGCGAATGGACATGGATGAGCGGAAGCAGCACGGTCGGCGACAATTGCCCGGTTATTTCGAGCCTACGTAACTGCGGCCGTAGCGGCACATACGGGACCCTGGGAGCACCTGCCGCCGGAAACACACCCGGAGGACGCTATCAGGCCGAGACCTGGGTCGATTTGAGCGGTAACTTCTGGCTATATGGTGGCCTCGGCTTTGACGCTGCCGGAAATTGGGGAGCCCTCAACGACCTGTGGCGGTTCGATCCTTCCAGGAACGAGTGGGCCTGGATGGGCGGTAACAGCACAGTACCGGTGAGCGCAGGATGCAACTGCATAGCGGGGCGGCCACCCGTGCCCGGTACATTGGGAATGCCCGCTGCCGGAAACACACCCGGAGGGCTATGGGACGGTTCCAGCTGGACAGACAACGATGGCAATTTGTGGCTCTTTGGAGGATGGGGGTACGACACGAATGACAACGGCGCACTGCCGAACGATCTCTGGCAATTCAATCCGTCGAGCAACGAATGGGCCTGGATGGGCGGAAGCAGTGTTTTCGGCAGCAATGTCGTGCACGGAACGTACGGCGTCCTGGGAATGCCTGCTACTGGAAATACCCCCGGTTCCCGATGGTCGGGCGCAACCTGGGCCGATGCCAACGGCAATCTCTGGCTCTTTGGAGGGGAGGGATATGACGCCAGTGATCCCGAAGGCTTTCTCAATGACCTTTGGGAGTTCAATCCTTCTACGAGTGAATGGGCATGGATGGGTGGCAGCAACACTCTGAACTGTGCGAATTTGCCTCAGTTGAATTGCCACCAGCCCGGCGTGTACGGCACGCTGGGAGTCCCTTCCGCCGCCAACATCCCTGGGAGCCGCTCCCTCTCTTTTAATTGGAGAGACGTCAATGGAAACCTCTGGCTCTTTGGCGGCCAAGGCTTCGATGCCAATTCGAACTGGAACTCTCTCAATGATCTCTGGGAGTTCAGTCCGGCAAAGAACGAATGGACGTGGATCGGCGGGGACAGCACACTCGGGACCACCCCTTCAGGTGGAGGGGTATACGGCACCCTCGGCACCCCTGCCCCCGGCAACCAGCCGGGACGCAGATCGGGTGGTGTCAGTTGGACAGACAAGAATGGCAATTTTTGGCTTTGGGGCGGGTCAGGGCTCGATGCGACCCACACCGCTGGCTCTCTCAACGATCTGTGGGTTTACCAGCCATCTTCAACATCGCCCAGCTTCACTGTCAGCGGCACACCTGTCAACGTCGCCCCGGGAGCGACAATTGGCAATACTTCAGCGATCACCGTAATTCCGACCGGCGGTTTCACCGGCAGCGTGGTTCTGACAGCCGCTCTCACAACCAGCCCGAGTGGCGCCGTGGTGCCTCCTACCTTCAGCTTCAACTCAACCAGCCCTCTCGCCATTACAGGCAACGCAGCGGGTGCTGCAACCCTCACCGTCACCACCACCGCAAGCCCCTCGCCAAGCTGCGCTGCGTCCAATCACATCCCCAGCGGAATTTCTTGGTATGCCGGGAGCGGAGCGGCTCTGGCCGGCTTATTCCTCTTCGTGATTCCGAAGCGCGATCGCACCGTGCGATCAATCCTCAGCTTGGTGTGGTTGATGGTTCTGCTTGGCGGCATAGTCGCATGTAGCAGAGGTGGGCAGGAAGTGTCTTGTCCCAGCGCTATCACATCTGGCACTACTGCTGGAACGTACATCATCACCGTGACGGCCACGTCGGGTGCGATCACGGAAACAGGAAGTGTTTCAGTGTCGGTGCAGTAATTCGCATAGGCAGCGCATCAATCGATTCGATGTTGTTCAGTCTTCCGACTTACTCGACCCCACGAACCTGAAATCCGTGCTCGGGACGGATGATGGGCGGTCCGGAAACGATGCGCGTTTCGTCGGGTCCGCTTCCTTTGCTTGCTTACGTGGTTTTGTGGTTTTACTGGACTGACAGCAGATCCCTCCACTGCACGGCTTTGCCGTTTCGTTCGGGATAACAAGCATGTGGCTACAGTCGGCGATGAGAAAGGCCGATCGGGTCGGTCTATCTAACCACCTAGTCTTGCTTCGATGAGGCAGCGATAAACTCCTCCGCCGAGAAGACGGACGCGCGCGTGGGGAAGAACCGCTGAATGAGGCAGTCATGGAGCTGTGAGTCCAGATCAGCGCAGCAATCGCCTATGACCGCGAGACGGTAATCGGCGTCAGCAGCCTCGAGAAGAGTGGACAGGACGACACCACTGGTCGCAATTCCGTAAAGAACCAGCGTGTCGATGTCATTGGCTCGGAGGATCATCGCGAGATCGGTGCCAGTGAAGGCACTGATCCGGTGCTTGGTGATGACGATTTCATTCTCGCGCGGTGCGATCGCATCCGGGATCGCTCCGAGAGGTTCCCGAAACAGCTGCTGATGCTGCTCCGAGGACTTGATGGCGCCGAAGAGTGCGTTTCGGGAGCTGATCTCGGGGAGGCCCGGTCGAAAACCAACCTGGATGTGAATGACAGTCATGCCGCTGGCGCGGGCATGATTGAGAACACTTGCGGCTCGGGCCAGAAAGGCGTCTTTGGCCTCTCTGGTGTAGATGGAAACGATTCCGGCCTGACAGTCCATGCTCAGGACGGCGGTGTGGGCCGGATGAATTGGAAACTTAGCAACCACATCACGCTCCCTTCGGCACGCGTCTCCGCAGGGCCTCTACCGGTCAGAATTGTAATTTAGAGCGGCATCGTTCGATGAGGCCCACATGCGGGCGGGGAGCTGCTGTTCGCCTAGCCTCCGGATAGGAGGATGGGCATAGTCGGGGTGTTCGATCCGCTGGCCTTTTCCATGGTGATGCCGAAGCCTTTGGCGGCAATGCCGCTGGGCAGCTTTGGCAGCACGAGCGAGGCGTATCCTTCGGCGTTTGGCCAGAAGGTGCCGGCGGGCATGGGTGCGGCGCCGTCGGCTGGTATGACCCAGAGCTCATAGGCCTTGCCGGCAGGCGCTGGAGTCATATGGCTGGCTTCCATGACCAGGGCACCACGTTCGGCGAGGTAGACGGTATGCGCGGTGGGCGCGGGCGGTGTCTTGCTGGCGGTGAGGGTGACGCGCTGCGCATCGGGTGCGTTGAGGACCTCCAGCACCTGCTGGGCGTGGGAGGCTTTGGCGGCGAGGTTTGAGACCAGGCGGGATTCGCCGTCGAGCGCATCGTTCAACGAACTGACCTTGTAGCCAAGAATGCTGCACGCAATGGCGAGGCAGGCGGCGATGGCCCATGGAGTGAAAATGGCCCATTTGCTGCGGCCGCGGATGGCGGTGACTTCGGATGTGGTGGCGGTCATGTTTCCTGCTGTCTGATTGGATGGGGTGGTCCGGCCGGCTTGGCTCATGCGTGCCTGGAGGCGCTCAAAAGAGCCCGAGGGTGCGGGTTGCTGCTCGACGGAGAGAGCGAGCAATGCTAGGTCATCCTGAATACGGGCGAGCTCCTGCCGCGCCTGCGGATTCTGACGCAGTGCGGCGGCCACGGCAGCCATCTCTTCCGCAGGCAGAGACCCCATCGCGTAGAGCGTGAGGTCCTCGTGCGAGAGAGGGGCCGGATTGGAGCCGGGCTCGTTCATGCTTCGAATGCCTTTCGCAAACTGATCAATGCCTGGCGAATCCTGGTCTTTACTGTGCCCAGCGGATCGCCGGTGCGGCTGGCGATCTCGGTGTGCGTCAATCCTTCGAAATAGGCGAGCTCCAGGCTCTTGCGCTGTTCCTGGGGAAGCTTCGCGAGAACGCTTCGCACCTTCTCCATCATGGTATTGCGCTCCGCTTCGTCGGCGACATTGATGGGCGAGGAGAGCACCACGTCGTCCACCGAGTCTGTGAGCTTGCGCCGGCGCAACTGGTCGATGGCCCGGTTGCGGGTGACGACCGCGAGCCAGGCGCCGAGTGCGCCTCGTTGCTGAACGAAGGCGGCGGGCTTGCGCCAGAGCTGGAGGAAGATTTCCTGCATCACGTCCTCTGCCTGTCCGCTGTCACGCAGGATGCGGAGCGCCACGGAATAGACGACTCCGCTGTAGCGGCGAAAGACCTCTTCCATCGCGCTCTCGTCGTGTTGCCCCATGCGCGCCAATATGCCAGTGTCGTCGATGGATCCGATTGCCGTTTCGTCGTTCAATGTACGGTTATCAGAGGGCTTCGGATTGGAAGCGGATTCAAACATTCGCAGGATGTTGGCTGATGATACGCAAGGCGGCGCGGGGATGTCACGGCGCGGGATGACGCGCCGCCGCTCCATTTGTAGACGCGGCGCGTGTGGCTGAGGACGCAGAATGAAGGCGAGGCTGGACAAGTTTCTGGTGGAGCGTGGGCTGGTGCCGTCGCGGGAGCGGGCGCAGGCGCTGATCCTGGCCGGGCGCGTGCTGGTGAACGAGCAGAAGGTGGAGAAGCCGGGAGCGGCGGTTGCGGAAGATGCGGCGGTGCGGCTGCTGGGCGAGGACATGCGCTATGTGAGCCGCGGCGGGCTGAAGCTGGAAGCTGCGTTGGCGCATTGGCGTGTGGATGTGGACGGACGGCCCTGTGCGGATGTGGGCGCTTCTACCGGCGGCTTTACCGATTGCCTGCTGCAGCATGGCGCGGCGGCGGTGCTGGCCATCGATACGGGCTATGGACAGATTGCGCACAAGCTGCGCGTCGATCCGCGGGTGACGTTGCTGGAGAGGACGAACGCGCGGAATCTGAAGCCGGAACAGGTCACCGTGACGGTTACATTACTCGTAATGGATGTGTCGTTCATCTCCGCGACCCTGGTGCTGCCGGCGGTGGTGCGCGCGATGCCACTCTTGACGGAGATGGTGGTGCTGGTGAAGCCGCAGTTCGAAGCCGGGCGCGAGCATGTGGGGAAGGGCGGCATCGTGCGCGATCCGGAGGCGCATCGGCTGGCGGTGGAGCGGGTGCGCGCGAGCGGTTGCGGAACTGGGCGGGGCGGAGATCGAGGTGATGGATTCGCCGGTGCTGGGCGCGGAGGGGAACCGGGAGTTTTTGCTGCATGCGCTTTGGGGAAAATGAAATGAAGTCGGCAAGTCGCTCGGCGAGGGCGCCGCATTCAAGTCGATTTCGTCATCCGTTACCTAGCTAGGGATTGCCGGCCGCTGAAGAGAGTGAATGCTATGGACCGGGGTCTTTACCGCAAACAACATCAAGTAGAGGCCGGTTGAGACATCAGCCAGGACCATCGGCGGAAAACAGATGTATCGAAATAACGCGTGCTGCTCCGGGAATATCAAACTGCCGAAATACCCGCCTGTCCAGATCACCGAGGCAAAGAGGCCGAGTGCCGACAGGACCCTCGGGATATATCTCGATTTAAAAAATAGATAGAAGAAAAGGAGCAAGCCTATGCCGAAAGAAATACCGCCGAGATTCTCCGTGGCGTCCGCAATACTGCGCATCAGGTCTGCGAGTGCCTGCGCGGTGACCGTCCCGTCCCCAACGGTTTGTGCGGAGACGTAAAGATGCACTCTCACGAAGCTGCACATCCGCACCACCAATGCCAGGAATGAATCTCCTAAACCGAAGATCATCGCGAGTTGAGCCAGCAGACCGTTGACAGGCTTCAGCGTTGCATACAGGGCGAAAGCCAGCAGGGCGCTACTCAAACTCACAATGACCGCGCCGGAGAGCGCCGCTCGATATAGGTGTTCCGATGCTGCGATTCTCTGTCCTATTTCTGCGAAGGATCCACTCCCCGCGACGTGGGAGAGAATGAAACCGGTGCCGAGAGCGAGGATGATTACCCCTAGGAACAAAAAACCTGCAAGTCTCGCGTATATTCGCTGGGTTTTGTCTGCTTCAGCATTTTCAATTTCTGATTGCATTCGATCCCCCGCTTTGTAGCAAGCTAGAGCCCGGCCCTGTCACGGTTTCGAAAATCGGTATTCGCGCCATGGTACGTCGGAATGCGCAAAAAGGTTCTGCGGCATTGATCTTCACGCGGACTTGCCGATTCTCCAACTTGCTGACTGGCTTGCTTGCGTCTCCATTACACTGATGGGACCGATGCGCACGATTGCCGTGATTTCGAAGCCGCAGAAGCCGGATCTGGCTCCGATCCTGAACGAGCTGGTGCTTTGGATACGCGCGCGGGGGATTGAGCCGATTCTCGATCCGGTGAGCGGCACCTATGTGCAGAGCGCGCGCATCGTGCCGCGGCACGAGATGACGGCGGAGAATCCGGAGCTGGCCATTGTGCTGGGCGGCGACGGCACGCTGCTGGCGGCGGCGCGCGTCTTTGCGAAAAGCAAGGTGCCGATCCTGAGCGTGAATCTGGGCTCGCTGGGCTTTTTGACCGAGGTGCGGCTTACAGAACTCTTTTCGAATCTTGAGGGATGGACCTGCGGGGAATGCCACATCGAGGCGCGCGCGATGCTGCATGTGGACATCATTCGCGATGGGCAGCTGTTCCGATGTTATGAGGCGCTGAACGACATTGTGGTGTCGAAAGGCGCGATTGCCCGCATGGGCGACTTTCGCGTGCTGCTGGGCCAGCAGCTGGCGATGTCGTTTCGCGCGGATGGGGTGATCGTGTCGACGCCGACTGGGTCGACCGCTTACAACCTGGCGGCGAATGGGCCGATCATGGCGCCGGATGTGGACGCGATGATCGTGACGCCGATCTGTCCGCACCTGCTGACCATCCGGCCGATGGTGGTGCACGGCGACGCGCAGATCAATCTGAGCGTGGTGGGCGTGCCGGAACAGACGTTCATGACCGTGGACGGGCAGGAGGCGATCGAGGTGCAGGTGGGAGATAACCTGCTATGCCGCCGGTCGGAACACACAGTGCAGCTGGTCCGTTTGCGGACGCATGGATTTTTCGATGTGCTGCGGCAGAAATTGAAGTGGGGGGAGCGGTGAAGCTAGCTTCTAGCCCCTAGCTTGCGCCGGTTAGCTCGTCGAGGAGAGTTTTGGCCTTTGTGGCGAGGGTGTGGGCGCCGTCCAGGTCGCCGTTGTGCAGGGCGCGCTGGGCCTGGTCGAGGAAGCTGCGAATCTGAGCAACGGTTTTGCTCTGATCGCCATTGAGGTTGCGCAGCCCATTGACGCCGCGCTGCGTGGAGTCGATGAGGTCCGATGCCTGCTGGCGCGAGCCGCTGCTGTCCGGTGAGGGGGCGGCCGTGAGCGGGCCGATGGAGGTCGGTTGCGCAGTGTCGCCCTTGGGCGTGGGCGCGGTCACCTTCGCGTTCTGTACTTCCGGTGGTGGCGGTGTGGTGTCGGGAATCGTCGCTGAGGCGGAGGCCTCCTTTTCGCGAGCTTCCCGCTCACGTGTCTCGCGCTCGGCTACTTCCGTTTCGAGCTTGCGTCCGCGGCGGCGGCTACCGCTGACCCGCACGGCCTTTCTGCTTTCCGCAATGATGGAGGCGGGCGGCGGCGAGGGCTGCGCACCGGGCGGGGGCAGCGCCGGAAGCTCGGGCAGCGCGGGATCGTTCTGGCTCATCTCGGCGTACAGCGGCGCGAGTGGCGGATCGATCAGGGAAGGCGCCTGGGCGATGATGGGAACAGGAGGCGGCGATTCTTTGTGAAAGTAAACGCATCCTGTCAGCGCCGGGATGAGCAGCGTTGCGACCAGTGATGGCAGGCGGTGAAGACACCTGATCATAGGCCGGACCCTTCGGAGGTGAAGGCCGGAGCCGATGTTGTTGTATCCAACTGAGAACCGCGCAGTTTGCCCTCGGCTGAAGCCAGCAGAGGAAGTTTCAGGGTGAACGTACTTCCTATATTTTGCTTGGATTGTACGTCAATGCTGCCACTGTGTAGCTGAATAATACGGTAAGTCATGGCCAGGCCAATACCACTTCCGTCTTTGCGAGTGGTGAAGTAGAGGTCGAATATCTTGGCCCGGATGTCATCTGGAATGCCGCTGCCGCTGTCGGCAATTTCGATGGCTGCTATGCGGCCCTCTTCGCGCAGGGTGACGTGGAGTTCGCCGCCCTGGGCCATCGCCTGGGCGCCATTCAGGACGACGTTCAGGATGGCCTGCTTGATCAGGTCGGCGTCCACCTTGGCGATCATTGGGCGCTCCGGCATGTGGCTGGAAACGCGGACGTCGTGAGTCTCGAGCTCGGCGGAAGCGAGCATGAGCACGCCGGAGACGATGCGGCGAAGATCGTGTTCCTTGAGCTGGAGCTCGACCGGGCGGGAGAAGTCGACCAGAGTCTGGACGACGCGGTCGAGGCGCTGGATCTCGCTTTCGATGATTTCCAGATGGCGCATGGCGCGTGCATCGGGTCCGGAGAGCTTGTTCCGGAGCAGCTCCAGATGCACCACGATGGCGTTGATGGGGTTTTTGACCTCATGCCCCACACCGGAGGTGAGGCGGCCAATGGCGGCCAGGCGGCGGGAGAGCTCGAGCTCGCTCTCCAGCTCGCGGACCGATTCGAGATCGTGCAGGGTGAGCAGAGCGCCGAGAGAGGCGCCTGGAGTCTCGTCCTGATCGAAGTTGGACTGCTCCACGACAAAGTCGAGAGAGACCTGGACGCGACGTCCGGTCTCGGTCTCGATCTCCTCCTGGTCCAGAGTGCGGCCAGTCTCGAATGCGTCGCGAACCAGGCGGCCGAGCTTGGTCTCCAGGCTGAAGATGCTGTTGACACTGCCGCCAAAGAGCCGGATGCGGGGAATGCCGAGGAAGCGCTCGACGGAATCCGAGACCAGGGCGGCGCGGCCTTCCGCGGTGAAGAGCAGGATGCCGTCCTGCAGGTTCGCCATGATCGAGTCGAGGTTCTCTTTCAGGGCGGAGAAGACCTCCTCGACATTGCGCATGCGGCGTCCGATGCGCTCGATCTTGTCGGAGACCTGGACGACGGTGTCTTCGCTGGAGGGCCGGATGAGCGTGGCGGCGGGACGCATCCAGCCGGCGCCCTCTTTGGGTGGCGGCAGCTTGGCCGGTTCCGGCGGCAAGGTCTCGCCATCCTGGGCGAAGCCGGGCGCTTCCAGCGTGTCCAGGCGCAGGCTGATTTGCTCTATGGGCTGCAGGGCGAGGTTGGCGAGCAGAGCGGCGACCAGCAGCGATGACAAGATCGCGATGCCGGTGAAGGTGAGCGAGGCCCAGATCCAGGGCGCGAAGACCGTGCGCAGGAACGTGGTGCGGATGCCCACCTGGACACTGAGGAAGGGCTGGTGGGCCCGTTCCAGCAACAGAACGATGTTGTAGGTGCGCGGGGGTCCGAAGAAGGTGCGAACCGTCGTGAAGACGCCGCCATGCAACAAGCGCTCGTAATTCTCGCGCTTGGGCAGATCGACATTGTCCTGGGTGGGATCGGTGCTCAACAGCGCCCTGCCATTGCTGTCGGCGATGGCTACGTCGTAGACGGTAGGCGAGTAGCGGTTGACCGCGCTGAGCTGCTCGTTGAGGCCCTGATCGTGCTGGAGGGCCTGGGCGACCGCGGCGCGGAGGGCCTTGGGATCGTTGGGATCGATCTGCTTGCCGCTCAGGCCGTTGTTGACCGCGAGCTGCGTGTAGTAGAGGACCTGGTGCGCCACCATATCGTTGGCGGCATAGGACTGGCTGATACGCTGCGCGAGAAGCTGCTCCAGAAAGAGCCAGGACAAAACCGTCACTACCAGAAAAACAAGTCCGGTAATGGCGAGAACAAGTTTTGTCTTCAGACGCATGGGCGCTATACCGTTTCCACAAATACGTGTTTCGGGCCTGCGATTGGTGACGAGCAGCCATCCTGACGGAAAAGCTGCGTCGAGCTCCTATCCAGCGCTACACCCATCGTGAAACGGGGTAGCTTATGGTACCCGTTGCGGCTGCGCCCACTGAAAGAGGAAACTCAGCCTCGGGGGTGGCGAGTTTGAGTAGTTTTCCTGCGGGATGCTTTTGGAACGGAGAACCTAAGTGGTTTGTAATCCTGAACAAACCGCAAGGCAATACAACCGGTGTGGCAATCCCGCAGGGAAACGACTGTTATACACGCTCCTCGACGCTCTCCGCAGAGGCGAACGAGGCGCTGCCATACTCCTTGAGCTTATTGTGCAGCGTCTTGAGGCTGATACCCAGGATTTCCGCGGCGCGGGTCTTGTTGTTGCGCGTGGATTCGAGGGTTTTGAGGATGAGCAACCGCTCGGCCTCATCGACGGTGGCGCCGACTTCGACCTGAACAGAGTTGGCGTTGGCCATGTCGTCCGCACTCGGGCGCAGGACCCGCTCGCCGAAGCCGGGGGGTAGATGGCGGGATTCGAGCTGGCCTTCTCCGCAGAGGATGACGGCGCGCTCGATGGTGTTGCGCAGCTCGCGGACGTTGCCCGGCCAGTCGTGGCTCATGAGGCGGGCGAGCATCTCCTTGTCGACGCCGGTGACCGTGCGCTCGTGCTTCTCATTCATGTCCGCGAGGATGGATTCGAGGATGGCGGGGATGTCTTCCTTATGCTCCCGCAGCGGTGGCATATGGATATTGAAGACATTCAGGCGGTAAAAGAGATCGGCGCGAAGGTGGCCATCGTCGACGGCTTCGCGAGGATCCTTGTTGGTGGCGGCGAGAACGCGCACGTTGGTGGTCTTTTCGATCTTCGCGCCGAGACGGCGAAGCCGCTTCTCCTCGATGACGCGCAGCAGCTTGGCCTGGGTGCCGACGGGCATCTCACCGATTTCATCGAGCAGCAGGGTGCCTTCTTCGGCCAGCTCGAAGCAGCCGGGCGAGCGCTCGATGGCGCCGGTGAAGGCGCCCTTTTCGTAGCCGAAGATTTCGGCTTCGATGAGTGTCTCGGGGATGGCGGCGCAGTTGACGGCGACAAAGGGCTTAGGTTTGCGCGGGCTCAGCTCATGCAACGTGCGGGCGACGACTTCCTTGCCGGTACCGCTTTCGCCGGTAATGAGAACGGAGACGTTGCTCGGGGCGACGCGCTCGATAAGCGCGAAGATGTCCTGCATCTTTTTGGAAGAACCGACGAGCGATCCGAGAACACCTTTTTCGCGCAGTCTGCGGCGGGTGAAGTCGAGCTCCTGCTCGGTCTCGCGCTGCCGCGAGGCGTTGGCGAGGATCATCTTGAGACGCGTGGGATCGACGGGCTTCTGGATGAAGTCATAGGCGCCGAGCTTCATGGCTTCGACAGCGCGATCGATGGAGCCCTGGGCGGTGAGCAGGATGACGCACTGCTTGTCCGGGAGTTCGCTGATGCGGTTCAGCAGCTCGATGCCATCCATGCGCGGCATCTTCATATCCGTGACGATGATGCCCGGCTGCCAGGCCATCACTTTCTCAAGCGCTTCGGCGCCATCACGCGCGGTCTCTGTGCGATATCCCCATCCGGAAACAAGTTCGGCCAGCCCCATCAGTGCGTGGAGCTCGTCTTCGACAATCAGTACCTTCTCACCTGCCATTGCTTACTGCTCTCTACTCTCAAAGGAAAAATGTTGTTTCGTTTGTATCATGTTGTCACCGGGCTAGTTACCACTGGAATACCGCATTTGGCGCAGCCTTCCCGAAAGTGAGAAACCCCTGGGGCAACGAAGACATCTTTATTACTTAACCTCTATGTTAGACCTCGAAGTGGCTCCTGCGGAGCTTAAGACGATACTGGCGGGCGAAGGGCAGCCATTTCTGCTGGATGTGCGGGAGCCGTGGGAGACGAGCGCGGTGGGATTTCCCGGGGCACATACCATTCCCATGGGCGATGTTCCGTCGCGGGCGCACACGGAACTGGACCCGGATGGGCGGATCGTGGTGATCTGCCACCATGGTATACGGTCGCTGAATGTGGCGAACTGGTTGCGGAATCAGGGGTTTGAGCAGGCCCAGTCGCTGCGCGGCGGCATCGACGCCTGGTCGCGGGATGTGGATCCGGCGGTGGGGCGGTACTGAGGACGGCCAAGTCAGCGGGTCAGCCACAGGGGCTTATGTCGCGAAAAGAAAAGCGAGCGGACGATCAAATCGGATGAGCGTGCCGTTCAGGGCGAATGCGAAAGCCGCCTTCACGAGGTCGTCGCAGAAGCGAAGGTCAGTACCCGGTCAGCCGCAAGGTTGGAGCCGCAGGCGCTTCCGCCTTCGCGGCAAAGTGCGTTGGGAAGGCGATCTCGATTCGAGCCGCGTCGGACGGTGCGCCCCTCTGATCCCGGAGCCGTGATCCCTTACCCCGGCTCGGCTATGATCGCTCCGATACAAACATTAGGAGCGAACGATCTTTATGTCGAGTGCTGCGCTGGATTTTGCGCGCGAGAACCAGGCGCGATTTCTTGAGGAATTGAAGGGGCTGCTGCGGATTCCGAGCATCTCCACCCTACCCGAGCATAATGGCGATACGCGTCGCGCGGCCGAGACGCTGGCTGCGGAGATGCGGCGCATCGGGCTTGAAAAGGTGCGGCTGATCGAGACCGAGCACGGCGGGAAGGCGGGGCATCCGCTGGTGTATGGCGAATGGCTGCACACGCCAGGAAAGCCGACGGTGCTGTGCTATGGACACTACGATGTTCAGCCGCCCGATCCGCTGGATGAATGGCTGACGCCGCCGTTCGAGCCGACGGAACGCAATGGAAACCTGTATGCGCGCGGCGCCGTGGATGACAAGGGCCAGATGTACATGCACCTGAAGGCGCTGGAGTCGCTGTTCGAGACGGGCAGCCGACAGCTGCCGCTGAATGTGCGGGTGATCCTGGAAGGCGAGGAGGAGGCTGGCGGCGAGGGGATTGCCAACTTCGTGCGTGAGCATCCGGAGGAGTTGAAGGCGGATTTTGCGCTGATATCGGACACGGACATGTTTGCGCCGGAGCTGCCGACGTTATGCGTGGGGCTGCGCGGGATAATCTACACCGAGATCGAGGTGCGGGGCGCGAAGACGGATCTGCATTCGGGCATGTATGGAGGTGCGGCGCCGAATCCGTTTGTGGCGCTGGCGCAGATCATTGCCGGATTGAAGGACCGCGAGGGAAAGATTCTGATTCCGGGCTTCTATGACGATGTGGAAGCGCCTTCGGCGGTCGAGAAGGCGACGTGGAAGCGGCTGCCGTTTGATGAGGATCATTATCGCGAGAGTGAGGTGGGCTCGCCGGTGCTGACGGGCGAAGCGGGCTACTCAGTTCTGGAGAGGACGTGGGCGCGGCCGACGCTCGATGTGCACGGGATGCCCGGCGGCTTTACCGGCGCGGGGGCGAAGACCGTGATTCCGGCGCGCGCGGTCGCGAAGGTATCGATGCGGCTGGTGCCGTCGATGACGCCGAAGAAGGCATTTGCGCAATACAAGGCGTTTGTGGAGTCGCTGACGCCGAAGGGCGTGACGGTGGAGGTGCGGTTGCTTCACTCGGGCGACGCGATTGTGGTGGGGACAGACAATCCGTACGTGACAGCGGCGAAGGATGCGATGCGCGAGGTCTTCGGGAAGGAGACGGTGTTTGTGCGCGGCGGGGGATCGATTCCGATTGTGGGCGACATCGAGCGGCATCTGAAGATTCCCGCGGTGATGATGGGCTTTGGTCTGCCCGACGATAACCTGCACGCGCCAAATGAGAAGTTCCACATCGCGAATTTCTATCGCGGGATTGAGTCGGTGATTCGCATGTTCGAGCTGCTGGGCGGCTGATGGGAATGGACGCCGAAGGCTGGGTGCTGGCGGGTGGCCGGAGTATGCGGATGGGACGGGACAAGGCGGGGGTTGCGCTTGCCGGACGTCCGCTGCTGGAGCACATGCTGAGCAAGCTGCGGGCGTTGGGCCTGCGGGCGCGAGTGGCGGGGTTGCGCGCGGCGGTAACGAATGTTGCTGCTGAAGTCTTGAGCGATGCGCATCCGGAGTGTGGACCGCTGAGCGGGATGGAGACGGCGCTGGCGAAGAGCGAGGCCGCGCTGGTGCTGATGCTGGGCGTGGATCTGCCGCTGGTCGAGACGGAGTTTTTGGCGTGGATGCTGCGGCGGGCGTCGATGACCGATGCGGTGGCGACCGTCCCCCGGCTGCTGGGTGAGCCGCAACCGCTGTGCGCGGTGTATCGCCGCGAGCTCATTGCGGATGTAAGGGAATCGCTGGCGGCGGGTGATTACAAGGTGATGCACGCGATGGATCGCGCAGCGACACGCGGCCTCATAGAAGACCGCTTCGATGTGGAGCGCGTGGCGGCGACGGGCGCGTGGCGCTCGGCGATGGCCACACACTGGATGGCCACACATTGGCAGTTCATGAACTGCAATACTCCGGAGGATCTGACGATCGCGGAGAGCGTGCTTGCGTCACGCCCTATGCTATGAGAATGGACGACGACGAAGCCAGAGGCAACGGCGACTCCGCGGGCGAAAGAGATTCGTCGGGCGAGAGTCCGGCGGAGGAGACGCTGCTGCGGAATGCCGAGCCGCGGGGAGGCACCGACGTTCCGCTGCCGCCCGAGGATGACACGCCGCTGCAGATTCCGCCGGAGCTGATTCGCGAAGATGTGCGCGAGTCGCAGGAGAATGGCGCTCATTCGCAGGCTGGGGGGAAGCGGCCGGAGCCGTACATTGTTTTCGATCACGTATCGAAGTCGTTTGGCGACCTTCACGTGCTGGACGATGTGAGCTTCCAGGTGCTGACCGGGGAGACGCTGTGCATCCTGGGCCGCTCCGGCGTAGGCAAATCGGTATCGCTGCAACAGATCATGGGTTTTCTGAAGCCGGACAAGGGTCGCATCCTGGTTGCAGGCGAGGACATCACGGGCTTCAACGATCAGCAGATGGAAGAGGTTCGCAAGAAGGTCACGATGGTCTTCCAGAGCGGAGCGCTGTTCGATTCGCTGAGTGTGGGAGAGAACGTTGCGTTTCCGCTGCGTGAGCGGAAAGAGCTGGAAGAAGATCAGATTCAGAAGATCGTCAACGGCTTGCTGGAGATGGTGGGCGTGACGGGCATGACCGACTTGCTGCCTTCCGATCTATCGACCGGGATGAAGCGTTCGGTGGCAATAGCGCGCGCGATGGCAGCGCAGCCGCAGGCGATTCTCTACGACGAACCCACGACGATGGTCGATCCGCTGATCGGCCGCTTGCTGGGAGACCTGATCCAAAAGCTGAAGACACAACTGCTGCTGACCAGCGTTGTAGTGACGCACGACATGCGGTTTGCGGAACGGCTTGCCGATCACGTGGTCTTCCTCCATCAGGGCAAGGTGCTCTTCTTCGGAACGATGGATGAAATGAAGCAGAGCGGTGATGAGATTCTGCAACAGTTTCTGGAGCTAGATTCGCTCGTTCTGCCCAATGTGTAACTTTTGCCGTTCCGCAATGACTCAGAAGTGTCATTAGGCGGTGTGGAAATCTGCAGGGAAAGAGTTGCACACTGCGAGCAGCGGTGTGATGGTGAAGTCACGGGGCCTTGCAGGCTGTCACGCACATCAACTTTGACAATCTGGTGATTTTTGCGTGGCTTTTCAGGCACAAATTGCGCGATCGAGCGGCCTAGAATCGGCACATTGTTCATAGTTCGTGCGTCATCTCAATGCTAGACTTTGCTTGTTTAACCGGTATGCGCGGGGACTCCTGGCGCAGCCTTTGCAAGCACATCACAACGCATGCAAGGGCGAACAAGGAGCGTGATACGTGAAGCAGGGCGTGCAGATCGCGGTAGGAAGAAAAACTTTCGCCAGTGTTCTGAACGCGTTACAGAAAGTGTGTCTCTCGTCTGGTGCAGCATGCAATCCCATTGCGGCCAGATTGCATCGTATTTGTCATTCCCCTATGCGTAGTCGTTTAACAGGAGTAGCCAGGTTCCCCCGATGAGCACCCCTGAGTTTGTCCCTCGCCTGCAGAGTGCAGAGCGGTTCCAAGCAGTTGGAACCAGACCAGTTCCAGCGGGCCGGGCCAACATATGGTCCCATTCGGCCCGGGTAGCCCTGCTGTGGGTGTTATGCGACACGCTGTGCGTGATGTTGGCAGCGGCCCTGGCGGTGCGCGTTCGCCTGGGAAATTTCATCACTGACGCCTCCGTCCTCCAGACTCAATCCATGCTCAGCAGCAGCCCATGGCTGTCGCTGTTCTATCTTTGCTGGTTCACCCTGGCGTTGATCCTGGTCAGCCGGCGCCTGCATCTCTATGCGCCCATCCAATTGCGGAACACCTTGCACGATCAGCGGATGACGATCCAGGCCTGCTGCACTGCCGGACTACTGCTGTCGGGTGCACTGTATCTCTCGCGCGGAGAGGTCATCTCGCGCGCCGTCGTGGTGTTGACCATTGTCTTTACCGCGGTGCTGTTGTGCGCCCGGCGGCTGATGTCACGCGCGATTGTGTATCGCCGCTATAACCGCGGCATTGAGACGCGCAATATTCTGATCGTCGGTACGGGGCGCGTGAGCCAGGCGCTGCGGCATCACATCGAAAGCATTCGGCACCTCGGCTATACGTTCAAAGGTTTCGTGCATCTTCCGGGGCATGATCCTGATGCCGCCGCGGGAAGCGCGGATGTTCTGGGAACGATCGATGAAGTGCTCGATCTGGCGCGCAAGCATTTCGTAGACGAGATTTTCCTGGCTGCGCCGTGCGAGCGCTCACTGGTGAAGCGTCTGGTGCAGCAGGCGCGGGAGGCGAGCGTCGATATCCGCGTGGTGCCAGACCTGTATGACGGATTGGCGTGGAACAGTCCCATTGAATACATCGGGCAGTTTCCGACCATCCCCTTGCATCGCGGCGAAGTGCCGGTGGTGGGAATGGTGATGAAGCGCCTGCTGGACATCGCGCTTTCGAGTGTGGCTCTGGTGGTGCTCTCGCCGGTGCTGCTGGCGATCGCCATCGCCGTGCACACGGATACTCGTGGACCGATCTTCTACCGGTCGGAACGGATCGGCAAGAAGGGCCGCGTCTTCGGATGCATCAAGTTCCGCACCATGGTGCCCGATGCGGAGAGGCGCAGGACAGAGGTCCTGCACATGAACGAGCGCGACTCCGTGCTGTTCAAGATTACAAATGATCCACGCATCACGCGCGTGGGGCGTTTCCTGCGCAAGTATTCGTTAGACGAGTTGCCGCAATTGATCAATGTGCTGCGCGGCGACATGAGCCTGGTGGGACCGCGGCCGCCGATTGCCAGCGAAGTGAAGCGCTACGAACTGAACCATCTGCGGCGGCTGGATGTGATGCCGGGCGTGACAGGTCTGTGGCAGGTGCAGGCGCGGCAGGATCCATCGTTCGACAGCTACATCTCGCTGGACACGGCGTACATCGAGAACTGGAGCCTGTGGCTGGACATCAAGATCCTGGTTCGCACGGTCGGCGTTGTTATCGCGGGCACCGGAGCGTAACTGTTTCGAGTCCGTTCGAGATCACGCGTTGGTGATTTGAAGCGTGGCGGTTTGTAGATTTGCGATTCTCCCTGGAAGAGGTCAGCCTTTGCGGCTGGCCTCTTCTGCGTTGCGTTCTCCGATACACTGAATAGGTGAAGATTGCGCTGGCGCAGATTGATCCAACGGTCGCGGATTTTCGAGGGAACACAGCACGGATTCTGCAGAATGTGCGCGAGGCGGAGAAGCGTGGCGCAGACCTGGTGGTCTTTCCCGAGTTGTGTGTCTGCGGTTACCCAACGGGCGACTTTGTAGAAAAACCCTCCTTCGTAAAGCTGGCGGGCGAAGCGGCGACGGAGATTGCGCGCGAAGCTACCGCCGGAAAAGCGATCTCCGTGATCTGCGGCACGCTGGTGCCGCCGCCGCCCGGTGCCGGCAAGCGCGCGAGCAACGCGGCCGTGCTCATGCAGCGCGGCGAGATCACCTTTACCCAGCGCAAGATGCTGCTGCCGTTCTACGATGTCTTCGACGAGCAGCGATACTTTGCGCCCGCCGAGTGCCAGCAGGTAGTGAAGATCGGCAATGAGACGGTGGCGCTGACGATCTGTGAAGACGCCTGGAACGATAAGGGCTACTGGAAGCAGCGGCTGTACAAGGTCGATCCGGTGGAGGAGCAGGTACGACAGGGCGCCACGCTGATCCTGAACATCTCATCCTCGCCGTTCTGGCAGGGAAAGCGCGAGCAACGCGCCGAGATGCTGGCCGCGGCGGCGCGGCATCACAAACTGCCGATCCTGATGGTGAATCAGACAGGCGGCAACGATAGCCTGATCTTCGACGGCACCAGCCTGGCTTTGAATGCGCATGGTGCGGTGATCGCGCAGGGCCGCTCGTTTGCCGAAGACCTGGTGATGGTGGACACGGCCGCGGGTTCGGGCGATCTGCATCGCACGGTCGACGGCGACGATGCGGCGACCTATGCAGCGCTGGTGATAGGGACGCGCGACTACATTCGCAAGTGCGGCTTCAAGCAGGTGCTGATCGGGTTGAGCGGCGGCATCGATTCTGCACTGGTGGCGGCGATCGCGGTGGACGCGCTCGGCAAAGAGAACGTCATCGGCGTGGGAATGCCGAGTCCGTACTCATCGCAAGGATCGCTCGACGACAGCCGCGCGCTGGCGAGCAATCTGGGGATTGCGTACGAGACGATCCGCATCGATGGCATCTTCAGCCAGTTCATCGAGGCGCTGGCGCCGCTGTTTGCCGGGCGTGCACCCGACCTGACCGAGGAGAACATTCAGTCGCGCATCCGCGGAACGCTGCTGATGGCGCTTTCGAACAAGCTGGGCGCGCTGGTGCTGACAACAGGGAACAAATCCGAAATGGCCGTCGGCTACTGCACGCTTTACGGGGACATGGTGGGGGCGCTGGCGGTGATCGGTGACCTGGTGAAGACGCGGGTGTACGCGTTGTCGCGCTACGTGAACCGCGAGCGCGAGGTGATTCCGCGAGAGATTCTGGAGAAGGCGCCTTCGGCGGAATTGCGCCCGGGGCAGCTGGATACGGATTCGCTGCCGCCTTACGAGGTGCTGGACCCGATCGTAGAGGCATACGTGGAGCGCTATATGCCGATGCAGGCAATTGCGGATCAGCAAGGGCTGGACCTTGCGCCTGGTGCAGAAGGTTGTGAAGCTGATTGAGCACAGCGAGTACAAGCGGCAGCAGGCAGCCCCGGTATTGAAGGTGACGGCTAAGTCCTTTGGCAGCGGGCGGCGCTTCCCGATCGCAGTGAAAGTACAGGTTTAAGTTTCCGGTAGTTCTTAAGCGAATTCGGAGAGAGAAAACTCGATGGATAGATTTGTGCGCGGCGGCCTGATGGCAGCACTGTTATATGTAACTTCTGTGGTGACGATTCCGGTCTCGGCGCAGGCGAACCCGCCCGAGGCTCCTGAGGCGCCGCCGGCCCAGAGTGCCGCTCCAGCGCAGCCCAGTGCACCGGTACAACTGCCGCCGCTGCCACCGCCCGATCCGAAGAACTTTACCGCGGCTTCGCCAAGCAAGGAGACGGTGGAGGCATTTCTGCACGCGAGCTGGGGATACGATACGAACCGCATCTTCCAGGTGCAGGCGATCCAGCCAACGCAGGTGCAGGGGATCAGCCGTGTGACCGTGCTGGTGGAGGAGAAGGGCACGCAGCAGAACCAGCCTTCGGTGCTCGGATTTTTGACGCTGCCGGATGGGCAGCACCTGATCGCGAATGACGAGATTCTGCCCTTCGGCGACCATCCGTTTGCGAACTATCGGAGCATTCTGGAGCGGGATGCGAAGGGGCCTTCGCGCGGACCGGCGAGCTCGCCGCTGCTGCTGGTGGAGTTCGCGGACTTCGAGTGTCCGCACTGCAAGGAGGCGCAGCCTACCATCGAGCGCCTGCTGAAGGATTACCCGCAGGCACGCTTCGTCTCGCAGATATTCCCGCTGCGCAACATTCACACCGAGGCAGAGAAAGCAGCGGAGACGGGCGTCTGCGTTGCGAAGATCGGTGGAAACGATGCGTTCTTCAAGTACAGCGATGCGGTGTATGCGAATCAGACGCAGTTGACTCCGCAGAGTTCGGCGGAGGCGTTGTCGTCGGCGGTGAAGGCTGCCGGTCTGGATGACGCGAAGGTAAAGGCGTGCGTGGCGGAGCCTTCGACGAAGGCAGCGGTGGATGCGTCGATCCATGTTGGCGAGGAGGTTGGTGTGAACTCGACGCCAACCCTGTTCGTGAATGGCCGCGCGCTGCCGCTGGGCGGGATTCCGTATGACCAGTTGAAGCTGATTATCGATTACGACTTGAAGCAGAAGTAGATCCGGAAACGGATTACGTCAGCCCACCCGGCTGATGATCTGGCGGTATTCGTCCTCGGTGAAGGCGCGACAGGTTTCCGAGGTGATGCTGCCTAGAGAAGTCGCCTTCAGCATAGCCGCGGCGACCGATGCGTCATCGGGGGCCTCCATAATGGCTATGTTGTCGTAGCGCCCCATCACCATGTAGAAAGCCTTTATTGTGACTCCCGCGGATTCGAAGTTTTTCCGGCCCACGTCGAGGCGAGAGGCACTTTCCTTGATGTCTTTCAGCCCTTGCTGCGTCCACTTCACCATTGCGATGTAGGTTGGCATAGCCACCTCCCGGCTCGCGGATTCTACTCTTCCGGCTGACGCGTTGGCACGGTGCTTACCGATGCGCGGGTAGCAGCATGACCTAGCTGGCTCCGCTGGGATGAATGGATTCAATTGGTCAGTTAGCTGCGTCTGGGGTTAGCTGCGGTCGAGCTTCAGGGCGAAGATGTCGGGGTTGGGCATTTCCTCGAATTTCATGCAATTGGCGGCGCTTGCTCGAGCCTGAGTCTGCCGCCGAGCGCCAGCCCAAAGGATGCAAAGAAGAAGCATCAGACAAGCCCAGCGCAGCGGGGTGTCTAGGGTCCATGCTTCCAGCCTTGCGATTTGATTTGCGAGCGGGACGAGCAACAGGACAGAGACCCAGAACACGATATGGGCGTTGGCTTTGCCCGGCAGGTAGGAACACGTGAAGGGTACTTTCTGAAAGCCGAGCAGGCTGAGCTCCCCCAGACAGCAGCCAAAGAGGGCCAGAGCCAACAAGTGTTCGGCTGCCAGAGCCGGAGGCCAGATCGATACGAGCACTATCGAAATCAAAAGCCAAGCTGGGCCGATGCTCATGAAAATCAGCGTGCGGCGTACTGCTGAAACATACTGCGGAACCTGCAGCAGTTCCGTCATGCGGAAGATCCAGTTCGCTCCGAGCGAGATTGGAATCGAGAAGACAACGCGGATTGCCGCGATTGCGACGCACATCAGCAAGATGCTGGTGCTCAGAACCGGCACACGCATGTGCTCGGCCTGCACGCCATGGATGAGTTCTCCGTCACCGAGAGCGACGCGCGTGTAGGCCAGAACTGCCGCGCCTCCGAAGCCCAAGTAGAAGCTGGCGATGAGGCGATGCTGCCGGCTGCGAAAGAGCGTGCGAAGACTAAAGAAAAGGATGGCGGTTTGTGTCGCATCGCCGTGGCGGAGCCACCAGGCAGTGCTGCGAGATGATGGGAGGATGTCTGGTTCCTCGACCAGCTTGCGCAGCGTACGGAAGTAAGTGAGGACCTGCGCGCCGAAGGCGGCGCAGGCGGCGACTGCCAGGCCTGTCCATGCGCGCTGCGCCAGCCAGGAGAAACCATCGGAGATGGAACCGTTGAGCTGCTGAAAGAGGCCGAGGAACCAGTACGACGGCAGACATGCGAGCAGCCGGTGATGGTTCGCTGCCGTGAGCGCCTCAGGCGCCTCCAGTGAGGGCTCCAGGAAATACAGCCCAACGAACAGAGAGAAGATGCTCACTTGGAGCAAGGCGGACAGCCGCAGATAGAGCTGTCGAGAGAGGACTTGCGCGGCGATTCCGCGGACTGACAGGACGAGACAAAATGTGAACATTCCTGCCAGAACGACGGTTGCCCAATAGGCGGCAAGCGATCGAGCGGACGCCGCTATGCCTGCCGACGGAGCAAACAAGAGCGGCCAGAACATGCCGGTGAAGACGTTGAGAGAGCCGATGACCAGGCCGAGTGACGCGGCAATAGCGGCCAGCTTGGCGGAGAAGAGCGTGATGGTGCGGATGGGAAGAGGCGAGAGGACAAGAACATCGCGTCGATCCGGAACCAGAGAATCCCAGCTCAACACCGAGAACAATCCGACTACGGTGATAGTAGTTGCTATCAGCAAATGTTCGGTGGTCCAGATGTCGATCGGAGGCAGCCCGCTTATGAAAATGAGCGGCAATGCGAACAGGAAGCTGATCCCTGCGAGAATCGCGACACATTGGCTGAGCAGTCGCGCGGTGTCTCCCTCGGCAGTCATCGCATCAAGATCGATGACGCGAAGGAGAAAGACCCGATAGAGCACGCCAAATTGGCCTCGTTTCACTATGAACCCTTACGCCTGGATCAGATCTGCGATATCTCTCGCGACGGCGCCGGTGTCGTGTTCGACGGCGAGCTGCGAGAAAATGCCTTCGAGCGTGGGCAACGCCATCATGTTCCGCAGCCGCTCCACAGAGTCATCCGCTACGATTCTGCCTCGATGGAGAATCACAACGTGGGAGCAGAGACGCTCCATGGTCTCCAGCTCATGCGAGCTGAGCAGGATGACCTTGCCGCGCCGCGCCAGTTCCTCGATCAGGCTGCGCAGCACCAGAGATGAGCCGACATCCAGCCCAGAGAAGGGTTCGTCCAGCAGGACAAGATCGGGATTGTGCAGCAGTGCGGCCGCGAGCAGAACCTTTTGCCGCATGCCTTTCGAATACGCGGACATGGCGACATGCCGATCATCATGAAGCCCCAACAAGCGAAGGAGCCCGTCAATGGACTCTATCGCCGCTTTCTGCGGCAGGCGACGCAGTTGAGCGACCATTACAAGGTATTCATTGCCGCTGAGGTGAGTGTAGAGCTGAGGTTCCTCCGGCACGTATCCGATCCGGCTTTTGTAGGCCATCGGATCGTGCTGGATGCGCTGGCCCGCAAAAAGAATCTCGCCCGCAGTCATCTCAATAAGAGCAGTGATCATTTTCATGGTCGTGGATTTACCTGAGCCGTTTGCTCCCAGATAGCCGGTGACCTCGCCCGCGCGTGCGACGAAACTGACGTCCTCGACAGCGGGAATGCTGGAATAGAGTTTGTGCACATGGCGAAGCTCAAGCATGGCTGCACCTACCTAGGACGAAGTAGAGCAGATTTCCTACTGTTCTGATACCCCGGAGCGCTGACCCTTGCTTACTGATGCGTGGGTAGCAGCATGACCTGGCTGGCTCCGCTGGGGTGCGGCAGGCGGACTACGTGCGGGGTGATGAGGACGACGAGCTCGTCATTCATCCTTTGCGTGTTTTTGTCGGTGGTGGATTGCAGGCCGGGGATTTCGCTCAGGCCCGGCAGGCCGCTGACGGCGTTTGCCTCCTGCGAGCTGAGATTGCTGGTGACCATTGCGCTGGCGCCGTCCTTCAGATTGAGATCGGCAGTGAACTGGCGGTTGGTCAGGATGGGGATGTCGTTGATGGAAGTACCGCCGAGCGCCTGAATCTTGAGATCGAGTTTGAGCGAGACGGACTGATCGCGATGGATGTACGGCGTGGCCTTCATCTGCAGACCGAGATCCTGATACTGGATTTGCGGAATGGTTTGCTGATTGAGGCTGGAGGAGTTCAGACCGAGGGCGGCGAGCTGGCTGGAGAGGCCGGCGCTGTTGAGCCCCGGAATATTGACGCCGCTGCCGGTGAGGTTGGAGTAGCTGGACTGGATGATGGGGTAATGCATGCCGGCGAGGATGCTCCCGGTCTCCTGGTCCTGCAAGCGGAGCTGGAGCTGATCGACGGCGCGGCTGTCGCTGGTATTGAGCCCCAGATTGGCCGTTGTGGTGCCGAGCGTCACGCCGGTGGCGGTGAGGCCGCCGCCGAAGACAGCGAAGGGCTGGCTGAGAATCGAATTCGAGATCTGGCCGGAAGCGAGCAGGATGGCGGCGATGGCCTCGATATCGTTCGCATTGGCGAGGCCGCTCGAGATGATCTGCTGGATCAGAGCCTGATTGCCCTTGAGAACCTGCTGGATCTCCGAGTTGAGATTGAAGGCATTGAATTGCTGCGGTGTCTGGACGCCGATGTTGGTGTTGTGGGTGCGATTGATCTCGTAAATGCGGACCTCAAGCAGCACCTGGCTGCGGCCATCCATCAGGCCGTGGAGCGTGCGATTGAAGAGGGCGAGCCTGCTCTCCGGTCCGCGCACGGTCATAGTGTTCTGTGTGGGATTGGCGACGACTTGTGTGATCTCGAGCACATTGCGCGCGAGATTGCTAACGTCAGTGAGCTCCTGCGCATTGAGCCCGGGCAGGTAGACGGTCTCCAGCAGGAGGCGTTCGTATTCCTGGCGATTGGCTCGCGTGTCCTTGGCGACGAGGACACGATGCGGATCAAGCGGCACGAAGAAGCTGTCGGTTTCGAGCCGCAGCATCTGCTCGGCCTGATGAAAGTCCACATCGTCGACATCGAAACGAACAGGCTTTGAGGTGACGCTCGAATCGAAGCTGGGTGCGATGCCGTAGGCGGAGAGCACCTGACGCACCAGAGTGAGAGCGTCAGCGCGGACATGAAAGCTGTGTTTGCCGGGCGTGGGCTCGAGGCGGATGGCGTCGGCGATGCTGGAGGTGATGTCGTCCGGTTTGATGGAAGTGTCGTCGAGACCCACGGCATCGCCGATGTGTTGTTGGACGATGGGGTTGGTGGGATCGAGCTCGAGCGCCTCGGCGAGGCGGGCATGGGCAACGTCGCTCTTGCCGAGGATGCGTGCCTTCTCTGCCTGCTGGATCAGGTCGGTGACGAAGTGGGCCTTTGCGACCTCGGCTGCATTTTTGTAGTCGGTGTTTGTGGGGTCAAGGCTTGCGGCTTTGGCGAAGGAGTCGTACGCGGCGCGGCTGTTGCGCTCCTCGATGGCGTGCGCGCCGGCGAGATAGGCCTTGGCGGCGGCATGCTTGTCGTGCTGGGTCTGGGCGAAGGCAAGCGGCGCGTGCCCGATCAACGCGAGGGCGAGCGCGCATGCGGCGGCGCGGAGCGGGCGGCTCATGCAGATGCGTCTTTCTTTGCGACATAGGCGCCGTTGCCGTTGTTTCCTACGGCGGCGGAGGCGAGCAGCAGCGCGTTGAGATTTTCCGCGCAGATATCCGGTGTGTGCTCGAGCAGACGATCGAACGACGAGTGGCCCGTAGCGACAGCGATGACGGGCAGGGCATTGGCGCGTGCGGCTTCGATATCGGAAGGGGTATCACCGACGATGACGATGGAGGCGTTTGCGCTGGCAAGCTCTCGCGCGGCTGCGGCCGCTGCGGCGATCATCTCGGCACGCTGCTCGTGCGCATCGCTGAAGCCGCCGAAGGTGAAGTGCTCGCGCAATCCGGTACGCTCCAGCTTGAGCCATCCAATGGATTCGAGATTGCCGGTAGCGACGCCGAGCCACTTGCCCTGGGCAGCGAGATGGCGGAGTGCGTCGACGACACCGGGCATGATGGTGAGCTGCATGCTGGCGGCATCGCGCTCGACCGTGGAGCAGATGGCTTCGAGCAGACGCGCCTGGTGTGGACGCCAGGTTTCGTCGGCGATGCCGGCGGCGGCAAAGGCATCGCGGAGGATGCGGGGATCGGTGGAGCCGGCTACGGTGACGGCGTCGAGCGAGATGGGATGGCCTAGGACTTCGACGCAGGCTTTGGAGAAGGCATGATAGTGGATGCGGCCGGGATCGCGCAGCAAGGTGCCATCGATGTCGAAGAGATAGGCGTCGTAATTGTCCCAGCGCAAGCCGGGACGCCACGCGACGCGGCCCTGCGCTGTGGCAAGCAGGTGGTATCCGCTCAAGTTGGCGGGTGAATCGATGACAGAGTTCGGCAAAGCGGCCGGCAGCTCCTGAGTTGAATCGGCGAACGCCTCCTCAGGATAGCTGAGCGAGCATCAGCCCTGCTGGCGCATCACCTGTTTTGGCTGTTCAAGCAATGGACGCACGGGACGCGGCGGACGCTTAAGGCCATTGCGGATCTGGGCGGGGTCCATATGGAGCTCGGAGATGGTGCGGCTCAGCGTGTTGCGGTGCATGCCGAGCTCCTTGGCGGCCTTGCACTGGTTCCCACGGTGCGCGGCGAGCACCTCCAGAATGAAGCGCTTTTTGAACTCGCGGATGGCTTCGTCGTACGTGATACCACCGGCGTGCATCTGGCTAACCAGGCTGTCCAACTCGCGTTTCACAGAGTCCTCTTTCTTGGCTACGACCGAATCTTAGAGCATTTTCGGATGCTCACTGCCGGTCTCTTGGTTCAGTAACGCTGGTTCAGTAATGCTGGCCCAGTCCTGATGCCTCACGGCGAGCAGCGTCTTCGAGAGAGTGCAATCCGGACTGAATTCTAACGCCCAGGTCCCGCGGCAGCACAGTAACACTTCCGTGTGCCCCGGAAAAAAAGTATGGCACGAGTTGCGACTGATCGAACCACGGTTGTCGAGGAAAAAATGCGGCCATGGCGGCGATGCCCAGGACCACAAGAACGTATCCCTTGAGCAGGCCGAAAGCCCCCCCGGCAAGGCGGTCTGCCCAACCCAACCCCAGGCCGTGGAGTATCCAGCGTAGCACCCGGCCAAGGATTGCGGCGGCCAGCATAACGCCGAATGCGATCAAAAGAAAAGCGATTCCGGCGGCGGCGGCGTCTTGGTGGACGAAATGCTGAATCCAGGGGACGAGCTGCGAATAGAACTGGCCGGCCAGGATGATGCCGCCGATCAGTCCGATGAGGGCGCAGACCTCGACCAGAAAGCCATGGATGAACGCCATCACCGTAGAGATGATCAGGACGGCGAGGATCGCCCAGTCCAGTGGGGTTAGCGCCTGCATGGAGGGATGGTAGCGCAGGTTCAGCCGAGATCGAGCTCGCGGCCGGTAATGAGGCGGTAAGCATCCAGGTACTTGCGTTGCGTTTTTGCCACGATGTCGTCGGGCAGAGCGGGCGCGGGCGCCTGCTTATTCCACTGGATTTGCTCGAGATAGTCGCGGACGAACTGCTTGTCGAAGGACGGCTGCGGTCCGCCTGGGGCATACTGGTCGGCCGGCCAGTAGCGGGAAGAGTCCGGGGTGAGGACCTCGTCAGCGAGGACGATGCCGTCGGGGGTGACGCCGAACTCGAATTTGGTGTCGGCGAGGATGACGCCGCGCTGGGCCGCGTAGGTGGCGGCGCGATTGTAGATGTCGAGGCTGAGGCCCTGCAGCTTGATAGCGGCGGCCTCACCGATGCGGGTGACCATTTCGTCGAAGGAGATGTTTTCGTCGTGTTCGCCGCTGAGGCTCTTGGAGGCCGGGGTGAAGAGGGGTTGCGGCAGCTTGTCGGATTCGCGCAATCCCTTGGGTAGCGGGATGCCGCAGACGGCGCCCGTGGCCTTGTAGTCCTTCCATCCGGAGCCGGAGAGATAGCCGCGCACGACGCACTCGACGGGGAACATCTGCGCACGCTTGACCAGCATGGAGCGGCCTTCGAGCTGATTCGCGTAACGCCGCAGGGCCGCAGGGTAGTGCGCGACGTCCGCGGTGATGAGGTGATTGGGCACGACATCGCGCAGCAGCTCAAACCAGAAGAGCGAGAGCTGGGTGAGGATTTTGCCTTTGCCGGGAATGCCGGTGGCGAGCACGTGATCGAAGGCAGAGATGCGATCGGTGGCGATGAGCAGGAGCGATTCGCCGACGGCGTAGAGATCGCGGACTTTGCCGCGCGCGAGCAGAGGGAGGCCAGCGAGATCGGTCTGGGTGAGTGTCTGCAAAGGGAATTGTTTGCCTTGGAGTGACTGTATTACTGACACTTCGATTTTCGGAGTGGGGTTGGGCTTTGTCAACGCGAGGGCGATATAGTGTGCGCACAATCGAATCAAATGCAGGCAGGAGAGACATGCGGATCGTCGATCGGATTTTTGGCTGGCTGATGGTGGTGGCTGCGCTGCTGCATTGCATGGGTACTCTGACAGCGCATTTGGGCGAGGATATGACGCTATGGTCGCTGGGAGCTGGTCTGGGTGAGCTGCTGCTGGCAGCGATCAACCTGATGCGCGTGGGGCGGCCGGCGGATCGCACACTGGCCTGGGTCAGCTTTGCGGGCTGCCTGGGCTGGTTGGTGGTGATTGCCGGGTTCGCGCACCTGATCCATAGTTTTGTGGACTTTCGCGTGGTGATCCAGGGCGTGATCACGCTGGTGCTGACAGTGATGAGCGCGCGCAGCGCTTTGCGGACGAGCGCGGCCTGATGCATCGGCTATGTGCTCTCTCCTCTTGACAATCAAGAGGAAAGAGGCGTACCTCTAGGCAATCAAGAGGAGCGTGCGATGGCCCTGTGGCGAAACCTGAGGAGCGGGATCCAGGCGCTTTTTCATAAGGAGCAGCGAAACCGCGAGATCGATGAGGAGCTGCAGGGCTACTTCCACGCCGCCGTGGAGGCGAAACTGCGCCGTGGCATGCGCCGCGAGGAAGCAGAGCGAGCGGCGCGCGCGGAGATAGGCAGCGCTGCGGTGGTCCGGCATCGGGTGTGGTCGGTGAGCTGGGAGTCCGCGCTGGAGTCGCTGGGGCAGGATGTGCGGTTCGGCGTTCGGCAGCTTTTGAAGTCGCCGGGATTTTCGCTGGTCGCGATTCTGTCGCTTGCGCTGGGAATCGGCGCGAACACCGCGATTTTTACGCTGATCAACGATCTGCTGCTGAAGTCGTTGCCGGTGCATGAGCCGCAGCAACTAGTTTCGTTCGGGCGCTCGGTGGGCGGAGGGATTCTGGGCTGGGTGAAGCCGGGCGCTACCGAGATCTTCACATATGACTTCTACAAGCGCATCGAGGCGCAGCATCCGCCATTCGAGAGTGTTGCTGCGATGGGTAGCTTTCCTACGCAGGTGAGTGTGCGGCGCGGTGGGGGAGAGAGTGGTGCAGCGACGCAGGCAAACAGCAGCCTGGTCTCGGGCACATTCTTTGACGTCCTGGGCGCGGAACCCGTTCTTGGCCGGACGATCAACACGAACGACACCTCAGCGGCGGGACGCAATGCTGTGGCGGTGATCAGCTACCACTACTGGCAGCAGGCGCTGTCAGCCGATCCAGCGGTGATTGGCCGTGCGCTGACAGTCAACGGCACGCTGTTTACGGTGATCGGTGTGATGCCGCCGAGCTTTTATGGCGTGGAACTGAACGAAGAGATGCCAGACATGTGGCTGCCGATCACCATGCAGCAGGCGGTGATGCAGCAGCAGGAGGGATCGCTGCTCGATGCGGGCGGCTTGCTCTGGCTGCACATGATCGCGCGACGCAAGCCAGGCGTGAGTGCGGCGCAGGCGCAGGCGTGGATCACGGCCGAGCTTCAGCACTATATGAGCGATCGAGAGGGAGCGCAGGTCTCCGCTCGACGAAAGCAGGAGATCGCGAGGAGCTTTGTGCCGCTGGTGCCGATCGGTGCAGGGATTTCTCACGTACGCGAGGAGTATGAGGCGCCGCTCGCGGTGCTGATGGGCGTGGTGGTTCTGGTGTTGCTGATTGCATGCGCGAACCTGGCAAATTTTCTGCTGGCCAAGGCGGCTTCGCGCGAGCGCGAGTTCACGACGCGGCTGGCGCTGGGCTCGAGCCGCATGCGCATCGTTCGCCAGATTCTGACCGAGACGCTGCTGCTGGCGTTCATCGGGGGCGCGGCCGGCTTGCTGCTTGCGTTCCTGGGTACTCGCGCGCTGATCGAGTTTGTGGTTGGCAAAGATGCGCACACGGCGCTGGGCGCGATGCCCGATCTGCATGTGCTCGCGTTCACGATGGCGATTTCTGTGACCACGGGGATTCTGTTCGGGATCGCACCGGCGCTGCGGGTTTCGCGGATGAGCGCGATGGGCGCGTTGAATGCGACAGCGCGCACAGTGGGGAGCGGCGGCGGACGCTCGGGAAGATTGCTCCCTAAGATGCTGGTGGTGGGGCAGGTGGTGCTCTCGCTGGTGCTGCTGGCCGTTGCCGGGCTGTTTGTGCGGACGCTGCACAATCTGCGCAATCAGGACTTTGGATTCAATCGAACCAACATTCTGCTGGTGAATACGAACCCGAGGTTTGCCGGATATAAGCCGGAGCAGCTGAATGCGCTGTACGAGAGGATTCTGACGCGCGTCCAGCAGTTGCCGGGCGTGCGCTCCGCTGCGCTGTCTGGTTGGGTGCCGATTGCGCGCGGCAACTGGGGTTCTCCGATCACGATCATTGGGAGGCCGACCATTCCCAACGAAGACGTGAGCACCTATTTGAATCGTGTGAGCGCCGGCTACTTTGAGACGCTGGGCATTCCGCTGCTGCGCGGCCGTACGATCGGGCCTGAGGACACGGCGACATCGCTGAAGGCGGTAGTGGTGAACCAGACGCTGGCCAATAGGTATTGGCCGCATGGCGATGCGATTGGCCACAGCTTTACTGTCGGCGATCCCTCAGTGAAGGGGACGTGGCAGATTGTCGGCATCGTGCGCGATGCGAAGTTCATGGCCGGTGCGAATGAGCCGGAACCGATGGCATATCTCGCCGTGACGCAACTGACGGGAGATGTTCAGTATGCGTATGACCTGCAATTGCAGAGCGCGGGCGATCCAGCGAATGTGATCGGTGAAGTACGGGCGGCGTTTGCGGATATCGACAGGAACCTGCCCATCCTGAAAGTGCAGACGATTGAGGAGACGACGGAGGACTTGTTCGATCGGCAGAAGCTGGTGTCGCAGCTTTCGACTTTCTTTTCCGGACTGGCGCTGGCGCTCTCCTGCCTTGGACTGTATGGCGTGATGACCTACAGCGTGGTGCGGCGGACGAATGAGATTGGGGTGCGCATCGCGCTGGGTGCGCCGACGCTCGACGTGCTGTGGATGGTGCTGCGGGAGTCGCTGATGCTGCTGGGCATGGGGATTGTGCTGGGCGTGCCGGCAATGCTGGCTGCCTGTCACGCGGTGCAGGCGGGCCTGTTTGGCTTGCCGCCATGGGATGTGGCGACGTTGGCGACGGCGGTGCTGATCATTGCTGCGGTGACCATCGTGGCTGCGTATTTTCCGGCCCGCAGGGCGACGAAGGTCGATCCTGTGGTGGCGTTGCGGTACGAGTAGCGCAGCGTGCGGCCATTTACTCCTCTGTAACGATTGACGACTGATCCCCACCATAGGTGAGATAGCGGGGTTGAGAAACGCATTCCCGTGCGACAAACCAATCGCGGGGCGTCAAAGGGACACCGGTCTTCCTGGCTCAGCCCGATCGCTAACTGATACGTGTCATCGTTCGAACAACGGAGATTTGATCATGCGCAATTACAAGTTCCTGCTTTGTCTCGTTGCCACACTGGGCATAGGGGCGGCTTACGCCCAGAACGCCGCAATTGTGCCAGCTTCGGCAAACAGCTCACCTGCGGCCTACGTTTATGTTTCGAGCTCCCCTGCAGGATCCAGCAAGAACGTCGTCTATGCGTTCACGGCGGCCGCGAATGGAAAGCTTACGCCGGTTCCAGGTTCGCCTTTTAAAGACGACCTGACCAGCATGGCCGTGAATGGGAAATATCTGCTGGGCGCCACGCAAAACGGCAAATGGGTAGCTGCATTTTTGATGGAAACGAATGGCGCTCTCAAGTGGACAACATCGACCAATGTGGAGCAGTACAACTCAACGGGCTGCGGCGGCAACAGCCCGATCATTCTGGACCACACCGGCGCGAGCTTGTATGTGATGGCGAACTCGGGCGACCTATGCGACGAGGAATATTTCCAGTCGTTCCAGGTGGAGAAGCCCACGGGCTATTTGAATTTCCTCGGCAGCACCCCGCCTATCTTTGTGAACTATGGTCCGTTGACCTTCGGCTCGAGCAACGCTTACGCCTATCAGGCAACGTGCAGCGATTACCGATCGTTCTATAACGGCATTATTACTGGCTACCAGCGACATAGCAATGGACTGCTGACGTTGGCGAACATCAGCGCTCCTGTACCAGATGCGCAGGCTGGCGATTTCTTTTGCGCAGATCACGCTGCTGCCGATCCAGCGAATCATGTGGCGATGGAGTACCAACTCATCAATGAATCTGCGGAGTTACCGGATGGGCTGCCCCGGATTGCGACCTATACATCCGACAACTCCGGCAACCTGAGCACGACCAGCACGCGGCAGAATATGGCGACGGTTGCGTTGCAGTACCCACTGGACTTAAAGATGTCTCCATCGGGCAAATTACTGGCGGTCGCCGGATACGGCAATGGCGGCCTGCAGATATTCCACTTCAATGGCGCCAGTCCGATCGCGCACTACACGGGGTTGCTGACGACAGACCAGATCGATCAGGTGTTCTGGGACAACAGCAATCATCTTTACGCGGTTGGATATCCGGTCAACAATTCTGGCGGGAAGCTGCATGTGTATACAGCCACTCCGACCAGCGTTGTGGAGGCGCCCGGATCACCGTACACAGTTACGAATCCGCAGTCGCTGATCGTTCAGCCGAGGACGCCGAGACCCTAGCGCATAGAAGAGAAGAAGGCCCGAGAATTCGCCGCAGGTGAACCGTTGTGGTGCTTGCATGCCTGAAGTGCATGCGAGGACTGCGGTCTGAATTGAGCAGTGCGGCCGATGTGTGCAGGAGTCAGAGCAACGACATCAGGTGCAGGCCGATCACCGTCACGCAGGATGCGGCTACGAGGTTAAGCGGAAGCCGGCTCCTGCGTGAAAACCACACGTAGAGCGCGAGTAAAACGAGGAGGGTTGCCCACTCGTACCACCAGTACCTGGTGGCACCGAGCCACGATTTTGTCAGACCGTATTGCCACAGGTGCCAGCCGAGATGCACGGAGGAGTGCGGATAGAGGGCAAGCCGGCCGGGGTGGATGAGGAAGTCGAGGAAGAAATGCGAAAGGCCTCCGATCCACACGGCCAGTGCGATGACTTTGCCGCTTCGCCAAAAGAAGGCGGCGAAGAGTGTGGCCCAGAGGACGATCATGAGCAGCGAGTGCGACCAATCGTCGAAGAAGACGGGATTCGTGGGCTCAATGCCGAGACCCGCAAGCGCGATCCAAAGTAAATCGGGAAGAAAGACCGCACTGACGAGAGCCCATGCGGACGCCTGCGGAACGCGGCCTTTGACAGCGAGGGCCGCTGCGAAATGCGCCGCGTACATTTAGTTGATTTTCCCTGAACGAGAAGAGTTGATGAGGCACAGCAGCAGGCCAGGGATCACGATCAACAGGAATTGTTCGATGACATCGTGAAGACTCATGCGTTCCTCTGGTGTGATCTAAGCCGTCGCGCGGTGCTCTGTGCGGCCGTGTGCGTGGTGGCTCATGTGCACGGAAACGAGCTTCGAGACGCCGGGCTCCTGCATGGTGACGCCGTAGATGAGATCCATGGCGGTCATCATGCGCTTGGAGTGGGTGACGAGCACGAACTGCGTCTCCTTGGCCATGCTCTTGAGCATGTCGGCGAGGCGGCCGACGTTGGTCTCGTCGAGCGGGGCATCGACCTCGTCCAGCACGCAGAAGGGGCTGGGCTGGTAGAGGAAGATGCCGACCAGCAGCGAGAGGGCGGTGAGCGCTTTTTCGCCGCCGGAGAGCAGCAGTACGTTCTGCAGCTTTTTGCCCGGCGGTGAGGCAACGATGTCGATGCCGCTCTCGGCAGTGTTCTCTTCGTCGGTGAGGCGCATGAAGGCCTGGCCGCCGTTGAAGAGGCGCGTGAAGGTGACGGAGAAGTTTTCGTTGATGCGCGCGAAGGCCTCATCGAACTTGGTGCGGGAGATGGTGTCGATCTCCTTGATGGTGGCCTGCGTGTTCTCGATGGAGTCGAGCAGATCCGTGCGCTGGGTTTCGAGGAAGCTGTGACGCTCGGCCGCTTCCTTGTACTCATCGAGCGCCATCATGTTGACCGGGCCCATGGCTTCGAGGCGGCCCTTGAGTCCGCGGCAGGCCTCGTCTTCGCTGGCGAGGGATTCGTCTTCGAGACGCGTGATATCTTCGAGCGCGCGGAGCTCGCCGGCTTCGACGCCGAGGTCGCTGACGCAGGTGGCTTCGAGATGTTCGAGGTCGGCGGCGAGCTTGGCAGCCTGGGCAGCGTGGCCGCTGCGGTTCTCGCGCAGAGCATCCGTCTCGGCACGCAACGCTTTGAGCTGCTGCTCACTTTCGAGCAGGGTGACGCGGAGGAGGCGTGCTTCCTCGGTCCAGCGCGCAGTTTCAGCCACGGCTTGCTCACGCGTCTCATGAAGCTGCTGCCGCTGTGTCGCGAGTGAGACGTTCTCTTCGGTGCGCTGTGCTTGCTCGGCGGCTGCGGCGGCTAGCTGCTGCTCGAGCTGGACCACGCGGCGGCCGAGATCGGCATACATGCGATCGATGCGGGCAAAGGAGGCCTCCGCGCCACGCTTGCGCTCTTCAAGGCCGGCCAGCTCAGCAACGGCTTGCGAGGAGGCCTGCTGCGCTGTCTCGCGGGTTTCGCGATGGCCGGCGAGAGCGGTTTCGAGATCGCGCTGCTGCGCTTCGGCGGTAGCGTGCTCGCCTTCAAGGCGAGCCACGTCTTCGCGCCTGCGCTCCATGAGGGCGGTGCGTTGATTGCGCTGGTCGCGATTGCGCTCGCTGTCGAGCTGCCAGTCCTGCAGGCGGCGTTCGAGGCGCTTGGCTTCGGACTCCATCTGGCGTAGCGCGGCGCCCTGGTTGGCGCTGTCGCGCTCCGCGGTGCGGCGATCTTCGTTCTTCGCTTCGAGCAGGCGCGTCTTCTCGGCGAGGGTGCGGCTGAGGGCAGCGACGTGCGTCTCTGCCTGAGCCAACTGGACGCCGAGGGCATCGAGCTTCTGCTGCGTATCGCGCAACTCGCGCTTGATAGCGAGAGGACCTTCCGCCCGCGGCTTGCCGCCGGTAACGGTGACGTTGTGAAAGCATTCGCCGGAAGGCGCCAGGAAGAAAGCGCGGGGATTTTCAAGCGCGAGCGAGCGCGCGATGCCGGCGTCGGGCGTGACGTAGCCTTCGCGCAGCTTGGGCAAGATGGCTTCGAGAGATGTGCCGAAGCCGTCGAGCACGCGAATGCAATCTTTCAAACGCACGATGCCTTCGCGGCTGGTTTGGGTGCCCGTGGGCTCGGTGGGATCGAAGGAGAACTTGGCCTGCGCGTCGTGCGGATGAACGAGGAAAGTAGCACGGCCATCGACATCACTCTTCAGCAGGCGCATGCCTTCATCGGCGGCGTCCCAACTTTTGACGACGATATAGTTGAGCTCGTCGCGGAGGTACTCGTCGACGACGGTTTCGTACTGGCCATCCACTTCGAGGAAGTCAGCGAGCGTGCCGACGGCGGAGAGCCCAGCATGGCCGTTGGAGCTTTGACCGTTGGCGCGGAAGAGCTTGCGCACGGTGTCGGTGGAGTAGCTGTGCTCGCGGATGAGGCCTTCGAGCGAGTTGCGGCGGCCGGTGAGTGTGGCGTGCTCGGCGCGCAGAGTGTCGCCGCGGCGGCGGGTCTCGGTTTCTTCGGCGCGGGTCTGGTCGATCTCGCTGCGGAGAGCGAGGATCTCCTGCTCGAGGCGGGTGAGGGTCTCGGTTACAGATTCGAATTGCAGCGATGCCTGACCGCGTTCCGCGCCGAGATTTTCCAGGTCGCGGCGGGCGGCATCCATTTCTCCGGAGAGACGCTCGGCTTCGCGCTCGAGTGCGCCGAGGGCCTCTTCGGCCTGCGATGCCTGATTGCGCGCATTCGCGGCTTCCGAGAGAAGCTGCAGGCCGCGGCGGCGCTCGGCTTCGAGGCGCTGCTCGGCATGGGCGACGGTCTGGGCGGCTTCGCGGGCCTGTTGCTGCAGCGCTTCGGCCTGTTGACGGAAGCGCGCGGCTTCGGCGGCGGCGGTTTCGAGGAAGTTGCGGTGCTGCTCGCGCTCGGTGGTGAGGCCGTCCATCTGGTGGCGTGCCTGCTCGAGCTCGGCGTTGCCGGCGGCGGAACGCGAAGTGAGATCGGCGATGCGCTCTTCGTTCGCGTGCTGGCGGGCGCTGGCGCGTTCCAGATCGATGGCCGCCTGATTGGCACGCGCGCTGGCTTCCTTCGCGCTGGCGTCGAGTTCATACCCGCGGGCTACTGCTGCTGCGTGCTCGGCATCGAGCGATTCGACGTGCGCTGCGGAGGCATCGATCTGCGTGGTGAGGGAAGCGATCTGGTCGTGGAGCGAGATGCTGGTCGCGTCCATCTGATGCAGGCGGCTGGCGAGGACGACGCGGAGGCGGCTGCGCAGCTCATCGCGCACCGCGGCATAACGCTCGGCCTTGGCGGCCTGGCGCTTGAGCGAGTTCATCTGCCGCGTGACTTCTTCGAAGATGTCGTCCACGCGGGCAAGGTTCTGCTTGGCGGATTCGAGACGGAGTTCGGCGAGACGCTTCTTGGTCTTGAAGCGGGTGATGCCGGCGGCTTCTTCGATGATGGCGCGGCGGTCGTGCGGTTTGGAGCTGAGGAGCTGGCCGATGCGTTCCTGCTCGATGATGGCGTAGCTCTCCGGGCCGAGGCCGGTGCCCATGAAGATGTCCTGGATATCGCGCAGGCGGCAGAGCTTGCCGTTGAGGAGATATTCGCTGTCGCCGGAGCGGAAGAGGCGCCGGGTGATGGTGATCTCGCCGGCGCGCGCGGGGGTGCGCTGGAATTTGCGGCGGCGGATCTTCAGGACGACGGCGTTGGATACGGCGACGGCTACGCTGCCATCCTGTGTTGCGGTCTGCGCGGCGGCTTCGCCTTCGGGAACGGCTTCCTCTTCTTCACCTTCGATGACGGTGCCGGGTTGAGCTTCGGCGATGATCTCTTCGGTTTCGGCGGAGCGTGCCTCACGGTGAGCTTCTTCATTCCAGTCGCCGTTGGCGGCGACGATCCCAGCGCCGTTGTGGTTGGATCTGTCCATTCTCTCTTCAGCAGGCAGCGCTTCATCTGCGAGCGGGCCTTCGCCGTAGGCGTCGGGGTCGATCAGGGTGAGGGAGACTTCGGCCATGCCGAGCGCTTTGCGCTCGCGGGTGCCGGCGAAGATCACGTCTTCCATCTTGGTGCCGCGCAGAGTGCGTGCGGACTGCTCGCCGAGGACCCAACTGACGGCGTCTAGGATGTTCGATTTGCCGCAGCCATTCGGGCCGACCACGGCCGCCATACCCTGGCCGGGCAGGGTGAGCTCGGTGCGGTCGCAGAAGGACTTGAAGCCGAGGATCTGTATCTTCTTGAGCTTGAGCATCGGTACACCTTTGCGCGGAGGCGGAGCCGAGCGCGGCTCCTACTCCACTCGAACACAGTCTTGCCAAGAATGGTAGCCGGGGCGGAGGGGCGATTCAACAGAGATACCCCTACATATTGTGGATAAGAAGGCCGCAATTGCAACTCCTTGGGCGGGCGATGCACTTGGGTGGGGAATGGCACGGGAAAGGCACCGCAGATGACCCGGGAACAGGGCAGGTTCGGCGGCTTCAGGGCTTCTGGGTGGGGCGCATCCGGACTTCGCTGATGAAGGATTGTGGCGGCTGGGTGACCAGCATCGCGACGACTCCGGCGACATCTTCGGGCTGGAGCATCTTCGTTCGGTCCTTTCCACCTCGGCCGAATCCGGTGTTGACGGAACCCGGGGCGACGACGGAGACACGGATGTTGTGGGCGCGCAGCTCTTCCGCCGTCGAATACGTAAGTGCGTTGAGGGCTGATTTGGAAGCGGCGTAGGCGGCGCCGTTGGCCAACGTGCCCTGGCCGGCGAGCGAGGAGATGTTGACGATGTGGCCGCCGCCGCGCGCGATCATACCGGGAACGAAGGCGCGCATGAGCAGGTAGGGAGCGCGGACATTCGTGGCGAAGACTGCGTCAAAATCCTTGAGCGACATCTCATGCAAGGGCGCCCCGATTTTGCCGATGCCGGCGCAATTGATGAGGATGGCGCAGCCGCCCGCTGCCTCTACGTCGCGGCCGAGAGCTTCGACGGCGGAGGCAGAGGTGAGATCGCAGGAGAGGACCTCGGCGTCGCCGCCCTGCCTGGCGATCTCCTGCTGGACCGCAGTGAGCGCTGCGGGATCGTGGGCGACGAGCAGGAGGCGCGCGCCGAGTTGCGCGAGGCGCAGTGCGATGGCCCGTCCGATGCCTCGCGAGGCGCCGGTGACGAGAGCGGTGCGGCCCGTCAACGGAACCGGAGATGGAGCTGTGGAGGCGTTTTCGGGTGGCTTGGGGCGTTGGCTTTCGGACATATATCTCGATGATGCTTCCATGGGCGATGTAGCTTCGTCCCACAGTAGAGAATATGGGTGAAATGTCATTTCTGTTGCCCAGTCAACGCGGTAGCGCGCATTCGCATCTTTACCGTGATTGTGGGAGTTCAGACGATTTTCCCCTGCTGGTGGAGAGCGAATCACGAGAAGCGAATCACGAGAAGCGCATGTGGTCTTTGTTACCGAAATGTCACGCTCGCGGCGGCTTCCGGTTATCTCATGGGGTCGGGGAAAATGGTCTAACAGCCGTGGCGTGGATGGTCCCGCTTGCATGGGAGAAGGCGGGTTCTTATAATCCAGCCACATTGCCGCGCCGTTTCTTTTCCCGGGACAAATCGATGGACGCATCCCATGTGCTGGTGCGTATTTCGCCCAGCGCCCTGGATATGAAGACTGCAGGTACGGAAATTTCAGGATACAAATCGCTGCACTTCTCTTAGGAGCGTTGAATGAAGAAGGTCGCCTTAGCTTCTCTGCTGGCAATCGCTACCAGTATGTTGTGCGCTACGCCCATTGCCCTGGCCCAGGCCGCGGCAGGCGGCGGCGGTGCGCAGCAGATCACCATTAAAGATCCCGCCGAGTACAACGACTACTCGAACGCGATCAGCCAGTCCTCGCCTGCGGCGAAGGCTTCCGCCATAGAGGCGTTCCTTACCAAATATCCGAACTCCGTCGTCAAGGAAGAGATGCTGGAGCAGCTGATGGTTGCCTACCAGGCAACCAACAACATGGACAAGACGATAGACGCAGCGAGCCGTCTGTTGCAGGTGGATCCCAACAATCTGCGCGCGTTGGCCATCACGGTCTATCTCAAGAAGGCGCAGGCGGCCCAGAAGACGGTTCCCGCCGAACAGCAGCCGCTGCTGGACGAGGCGGCAGCCAGCGCGCAGAAGGGACTGACTGCTCCCAAGCCGGCAAACATGCCGGATGCCGATTACCAGAAGCTGAAGGCGGCGACTGCGCCCATCTTCTACAGCGCCATCGCAATGGATGACCAACTGAAGAAGGACTATCCGGGAGCGGAAGACAATTTCAAGAAGGAACTGGCGGCAGTGCCTCCCGCACAGACACAGACCGGCCCGCAGCTCAACGACACCTATCTACTGGGCCAGGCGTATGCGCAGCAGACTCCGCCTGATCTGAAGAATGCCGTGTGGTTCCTGACGCGTGCCGCCGCGTATGCGCCGCCGGCCGCCAAAGACCAGATCGAGAAGGCAGCCGAGTACTACTACAACAAGTATCACGGGAGTATGGACGGCTTTGACCAGGTGAAGACGCTGGTGACGCAGTCGGTGCTTCCGCCGGATAGCTATAACCCGACACCCGCACCGCCTCCGCCGTCGCCCGCAGACCAGGCAGCCAAGGTGGTGGCCTCGACTCCGGACCTGAAGACCTTGAACCTGAATGATAAGGAATTCATCCTCTTCAACGGCAAGCCTGAAGATGCCCAGAAGATGTGGGACACGATGAAGGGGCAGACCTACGAGATTCCGGGCAAGGTAGTTTCGGCGACGCCGGACTCCGTGCAGCTTGCGGTGACGGACGACGCCAAGGCTTCGAACACGGCAGACTTCACGGTCAACATGAAGAAGCCGCTGACCACGCCGCCGGCCATCGGAACCATGGTGAATTACGACGCCACCTTCGATTCGTACACCCAGAATCCGAAGATGATCACGCTGATTAACGGCACGCCGCCCGCACCTGAAAAGCCGGCGCACCACACACCCACACGCCGGCGCGCAGCGCACTAAAGCAAACGCAGGCGCGAGGTACGGGAAGGGCGGCCAAACCGGCCGCCCTTCCTCTTTTGTGCTACCCGTAACGGCTGTGGACGCGTGGTAGATTGGCCTTGCGATGCTCTCTCCCCTGATACCCGGAAGGCACGAGGCGCACGTCAGAAGCTCGAACGCACTGCTTGCGTGGGCGTTGTGCTTCGTTTGCGTGCTGCCGGGTGCGGCGCAACTTCATCGGCACCGCAATGGTCCGCCGCCACCCGGGGAAGAAGAGAAGGTTGCAGCGCTGGAGGCACACAGCTCCACCCTGCCGGTGCTCGATGCAGGCGAGATGAGCGCCGCCGACCGCTCGCTGCTGCAACAGCGGGAAGTGGATGTGAGCAGTGCGGCCTCGTTTTACGGCTTCGATATCAGCGACAGCCATTGGATCTATCAGCAGATCGTCTGCCGCTCGCTGCCCGATCACATGATGCTGAACTTCCAGAACGACAGCGTGCAGCATGGGGCGTCGCATTTCGTTGCGGTGGTGCCGGCGAATGGCGAGAAGGTTCAGGTGGTGACCGACTATGCACATGGTCTGCTGCCATTCCATGCGGCATGGGAGAAGAGCACAGCGTACGAGGCGTTCAACCGCATGACGGCCGCCGATCGCGGCGAGCATGCGCTGGGACCGCAGTCGCACTGGCTGAATCTCGGGATGTGCTTCGTCGCACTCACCGGCCATCTGCCCAAGGTGGCCGAGCCGAGGGATAACGTAGAGGCGTCTGAGGCGCTGCTCAAGCGCAACGGCAGCACGCCGATCATCCTGATCGATCCCGGCAAGGATGCGGAGGTCGACTTCAGCGATATCTCCGGGGCGCGCACCGGCAACTGGCGGCTGCGCTTCGATAACCGGGGTCGATTGACGAAAGCTGTCCTGGATAGCGCAGGCCCGCTGAAGACGCTGGTCGTGCCGATGTCGCCCTTGATCCCTTCCATCCAGCCGGAGTAGGCCTGAAGCAGGGCCCTGGCGCATGGCTGCGCCGGTATACTGAAGGGTTGTCTCCCGCATTATGTCCCTGCTCTGGTTGCGAGTCGCGGCTATCCTCTACGCTGTTGCCGGCGCCACGGCCTTCCCGGCTGTGCTGTACGGTCAGCCGCGCTGGCAACGCGTGTCGCTGCCGGCGGCTATAGCCGGCTTCTTCTTTCATCTGGTCGCGGTGGTGGAGCTGATGGTGGCGGCTCATCATCTGGTGCCGCTGGGCTGGGTGGAGGTGCAGGCGACGCTAGCGCTGCTGATCGTGATCGCGTATCTGCTGGTGTACGCGGTGTATCGCGCGGCGGCCTTCGGCATTTTCGCGTTGCCGTTGGCCCTGGTGGTGATGCTGGCGCCTGCCATCGGAGGGAACGGCCGTACGTTTGTGACGCCGGAAATGCGCTCCGGCTGGCTGGTGCTGCACATCGGCGCGCTGCTGGCGGCGTACACCGCGCTGCTGTTCAGCCTGATTGCGAGCGTGCTCTATTTGGCGCAGGAGCGGCGTTTGAAGAGCAAAGAGGGAGTTGGCTTTCTGGCGTGGCTGCCGCCGCTGGAGACGATGGACCGCATCGCGTATCTCAGCCTGCTGATCGGCTTCCCGTGCATGACGCTGGGACTGCTGGCGGGCTCCTTGATTGCGCAGCTGAGTGTCGGGGCGGGATATTTTCTTGATCCGAAGGTGCTGCTGTCGTTCGGCATGTGGGGCGTGTACGTGCTGATGCTGCTGGTGCGCCGCAGCACCGGGCTGCGCGGGCGCAGGGCGATCTATCTTTCGAGCGCGGTCTTTCTGGTCGTGCTCAGCGTGTGGGCGGCAAACACTTTCAGCTCCGTGCACAGGTTCCCCATTCCATGACCATCCGCCTTTTGGGAGTGAACCATCGCACCGCGCCGGTTGAGTTGCGAGAGCGGCTGGCGATTGCGCCGGAGTCGCTGGGCGACGCGACACGCGCGCTGCTGGGTACGCCGGGCGTGAGCGAGGGCATGATCGTCTCGACCTGCAACCGCGTGGAACTGGTGACGAGCTACGAGCAGACGGCTCCGGATGTGATGGATTTTCTCCATCGCTACTTCGCGCTGGAGATGGACGCGCTGCGGCCGCATCTCTACCAGTACGAGGGCGCGGATGCGGTGCGGCATCTCTTCCGCGTGGCTTCGAGCCTGGACTCGATGGTGCTGGGCGAGCCGCAGATCCTGGGGCAGGTGAAGGAGGCGTATACAGCGGCACGCTCCGTGGGAGCGGTGCAGAGCTCGCTGGAACGGCTGCTGCAAACGACGTTCGCAGTGGCGAAGCGGGTGCGGACGGAGACGCAGATCGGCGGCGCCTCGGTGTCGATTGCGTCGGTCGCGGTCGATCTGGCGAAGAAAATCTTTGGATCGCTGGATGGCAAGACGGTGTTGCTGGTGGGCGCAGGGAAGATGAGCGAGTTGGCGGCGCGGCACCTGATCCAGCAGGGCGCGCACTCGATTCTCATCGCCAACCGTACCTTCGATCGAGCCACAGGACTGGCGCGAACATTTGGCGGGCGCGCGGTGCGGTTTGAAGATCTGCATGCCGTGGCTGATCAGGCAGACATCCTGATCACGTCGACCGGTGCTGCACAACCGATCTTCCGGCGCGAGCATGCGCAGCAATTCCTGCACAGACGGCGCAACCGGCCGATGTTCTACATCGACATTGCGGTGCCGCGCGATGTGGCGCCGGAGGTGAACCGGCTGGAAGGCGCGTTCGTGTACGACATCGACGATCTGCAGTCGGTGGCGGCGTCGCACATGAGCGAGCGCAGCAAGGAAGCGATGCAAGCCGAGTCGATTGTCCAGGCCGAGGTGGAGCGCTTCGCGAGCGGCCAGCAGACGCTGAGTGCGGTGCCGGCAATCGTCTCGCTGCAGCAGTCGATGGAGGAACTGCGCCAGGCAGAGCTGCGGCGGATGCAATCCAAGCTGCAGTCGCTCTCTGAGGAGCAGCGGGGTGCAGTGGAGGCACTGACCCGCGGCCTGATCAACAAGGTGCTGCACCAGCCATTGCAGGCCATGAAGGTGGCGGCGCGCAACGGCGATCTGACAGTGGTGGAAGCGGTGCAGCAGATCTTTGGGCTGGGTGCAATATCAGCCGCGCGGGCAGAGGCAACGGCGGCGATTCCGGTAGAGCCGGATATTGCGGCTGAGGCGGCCATCGATGTCGCCGAGCACGAGGCGGAGGTGAGCAGTCCTTCGCTTGAGGCGACTCGACGTTGATCCGCGTCGGCTCACGCGGCTCGCAGCTTGCGCTCTGGCAGGCGAACCACATCGCCGGGCTGCTGCGCTCGCAGGGGCACGAGGTCACGATTGCGACCATCACGACGACAGGCGACCGGCTGCAGGCTGTGCCGTTTGCGCGCGTGGGATCGAAGGGCATGTTCACCAAGGAGATCGAGGAGGCGCTGGCGGATGGCTCGATCGATCTGGCTGTGCATAGCCTGAAGGATTTGCCGACAGAATTGGATCCGCGATTTGTGATCGCTGCTGTGACAGAACGCGTGGATCCTCGGGATGTCTTTGTCTCTATCCAATACCAAAGCATGGACGCGCTTCCCCCGGGTGCTCGCGTTGGCACGAGCAGCCTGCGGCGGCAGTCCCAGCTTCGTGCGCGCTGGCCGGCGCTCGAGTATGTGGAGTTTCGCGGCAATGTGGACACGCGGCTGCGCAAGCTGAGCGAGGGACAGGTGGACGCGGCAGTGCTGGCGGCTGCGGGGCTGGATCGACTGCAGCGCACGGAGTGGATTCGCGAGCGCTTTGCGGAGGATGTGCTGTGTCCGGCGCCAGGGCAGGGAGCGCTGGGGATCGAATGCCGGGCCGCGGACGAGCGGACGCGCGCGGTGCTGGCGAGCCTGGATCATGCCGAGTCGCGCTTTGCGGTGACGGCAGAGCGAGTGGCTTTGGCGGCGCTCGGCGGCGGATGCCAGGTGCCGATTGGCGCTTACTGCAGGCGTGACGGCGAACAGTATCGTAGCGATGTTTATCGAATCAGGGGCTGTGTCTCATCGCCGGACGGCGCGACGGTGCTGCGGGGAGAGCTGCGTGGCAACGATGCGGCAAGCCTGGGCGCGGACCTGGCAGATACGCTGCTGCGGCAGGGCGCGTTGCAATTGCTGGCGCAACAGGGAGAGCAGTGAGCGCAGGACCGCTGGCCGGACGGCGCATCGTGGTGACGCGCGCGGAGCGGCAGAGCGGCGGGTTGCGTGAGCGGCTGGAGCGGCAGGGAGCTGAGGTGCTGCTGCTGCCGACGATCGAGAGTGTGGCACCGGAATCGTACGAACCTCTGGATCACGCTCTGCGCGATGCGAAGCGGTTTGCATGGCTTGTCGTCACGAGCGCGAATGCGGTGCGCGTGATTGGCGAGCGGCTGGATGCCCTGCAACTGACTGCGCAGTCCCTCACACATCTCCATTGCGCTGCGGTTGGACCATCGACAGCGGAGGCGCTGCGCGAACTGGGGCTTACAGTCGATGTGATCCCGGAGCGATATGTTGGCGAGGCCTTGGCTGCAGCACTGACGGATCGCGTGCGTGGGCAGCGGGTGCTGCTGGTGCGGGCTGCGGTGGCTCGGGATGCGGTGCCGGAGGCGCTCGCGGCTGCCGGCGCAGAGGTCACGATTGTCGATGCGTATCGCACGGTTATTCCTGCGGATGCTATGGAGCGGGCCCGTACTATCTTCGGCGATGAATCATTGCCCGACGCGGTCGTGTTTACCAGCGGCTCTACGGTGACGCATTTGCTGGATGTGTTGCGCGATGCGGGGCTCGCGTTTCCGCGAGAGGTTGCGTGTGTGTCGATTGGGCCGGTGACCTCAGCGGCTTTGCGGGATGCGGGGCTTGCTGTCGCTGCTGAGGCGGAGACGGCTTCGCTCGATGCGTTAGTGACTGCTTGCGTGCGCTTGTTCACCAGTTTGTAGTGGTTCGGGATCCTGGCTGTGGCGCGGCCTTTATGATTGCCACAACCGATATCCAGATCTACCAAATGGAGAACGGCAATCTTATGCTTAGCGAATCTCAGGTCAAACAATTTGTGGGCGATTGGTTACGCGCATGGAATTCACACGATCTCGACGCCATCCTGTCGCACTACGTGCCGGAGATCGTTCTGATATCGCCAACTGCGGCAAGGCTATTGAACGATCCCTCCGGAGCGGTTAGGGGAGACGTGGCGTTACGCGACTATTTCAGGCGAGGACTTGAGGCGTATCCAAACCTTGCTTTTGAGCTTGTGGATGTGATGTGGGGTGTTTCGAGCGTCGTGCTTTATTACAAGAATCAAAATGGCACGATGACGGGCGAGTTTATGGAGCTGGACGCGAACCTGAAGGTTAACAGGGTGGTCGCAAATTACAGCTCAGGACGACACGAAAGACAGACTTAGTGACTTGACCAGGTCTTGTCGTTTGAATCGCACTCTTTTTCGATGATGCAGTCGGCGCACCGGGGTTTGCGGGCGATGCAGATGGCGCGGCCGTGCAGGATGAGCTCGTGGCTGAAATCGATCCAGTGGTCTTTGGGGATGATCTTCACCAAATCCTGCTCAACTTTTTTAGGTTCGGTGTTGAGGGTGAGCTCGAGGCGCCGCGAGAGGCGAAGAACGTGGGTGTCGACGACGATGCCTTCCGCGATGCCGTAGGCCACCCCCAGGACAACGTTGCCAGTCTTGCGGGCGACGCCGGGGAGCGTGAGCAGCTCATCCATGGTCTGGGGAACTTTGCCGCCGAATCGCTCGACCACGCCCTTGGCTGCGCCGGAGATGGACTTCGCCTTATTGCGGTAGAACCCGGTGGTGCGGATGAGCTCTTCGAGTTCCGGTAGGGACGCCTTGGCCATGGCCGCCGGGGTGGGGAAGCGGCGGAAGAGTGCGGGCGTGACCATGTTGACGCGCACATCCGTAGTCTGCGCGGAGAGGATGGTCGCGATCAGCAGCTCAAATGCATTTTTGTGGACGAGCGCGCAGGTGGCATCGGGGTAGGCTTTGCCGAGACCGGCGATGATCTTCGCGATGCGCTCGGGTGAGGTCTTGAGCCGCGGCTTGCTGGCCTTCTTCGCGGAGGTCTTCCGCACAGCTTTCACCGGGCGCTTTTTCGCTATGGACTTACCCGCTGTGGCCATTGTGATTAGCCGAGACGATCGAGCATGGCTTCGGGAGTCATGCGGATGCAGGTATAGATCGGCGTGTCCTTGAGGGTGTAGGCGCTGATTTCTGTTTCGCGGAGCTGCTGTACTAGGTCGAGGAAGTCTTCGGGGTGATTGCTCTCGAAAGCGACGACGAACTCCTGGTCGTCGATGCCGAAGGAGTAGGTGGTGTTGAGCTTGACGCGCGGGTAGAGGTGGCCGATGCGGATGTGCTCGTTCATCAGGCGCTGGCGCTCGGGCGCTGGCAGCAGGTACCAGGCGCGGGTTTTCCAAAACGGATAGATGAAGATGTACTTCTGGCCGCCGGGGCGGATGGCGCCGCGGGAGTCGTGCTGGCCCTCGTGCTCGTGGCCGATGAGGTACTGCGAGCGCTTGGTCATGGAGATGTAGTTGTTGGCAACTTCGAGATAGCCGCCCAGGGGAGTGCCCAGGAGCTCGGCCATCATCTCGCTGAGGTCGTCGACCGAGTAGCAGATGCGCCAAAGAGCCATGTCGCAGTCGGGGCGCAGGCCGACAGTGGAGTAGGTGAGGGAGAGCAGGCGGCCGGGCTGGTTCCAGCGGCCGAGCACCTCGGCGAAAAGGCGCTTGTGCTCGGCGCGTTCGGCGGCGGGCAGGCGGCGCCACTCAGGCATGACCTTGAAGAAGGTGAAGCCGATCATCTGGCGCTTGATGGGTGTTTCTGCTTTGGCGGCGGCCTCTGACTTGGCGGCTTCGGCGGGGGCGGCGAGTGTCTCGGCCATGTGCTTTTCCTCTTCTCTCTGTGTCTTCTCTCTGGGTCGATGGTAGCAGGATGACGGCGACGAATTCATCTCGCGCCCGGCTTCCGCAACCGCGTAGACTCATCGCGGCGGGGAGTCAAGCTATGCCAACGGCGAAGAATGGAAAGGTTTGCTATATCGAGATGCCGACGAAGGACGCGCAGGCTTCGGCGGATTTTTATCAGCGGGCGTTTGGGTGGACGATCCGGACGCGCGGCGATGGCGCGATTGCATTCGATGACACGACGGGCGAGGTGAGCGGGGCCTTTGTGCTGGGGCGGCCGCCTGCCGCCGCGCCGGGGTTGATGGTGTACATCATGGTGGATAGCGTTGCGGATGCGATGGCCAAAGTGGAGGCGAACGGTGGCGAGATTGTGCAGCCGATCGGTGGCGATCCGGGGGAGATTACGGCGCGCTTTCGCGATCCGGGTGGGAATGTGATCGGGCTTTACCAGGAACCTGCGTAGGTTTCCGAGTTCCCGCAATTATTGAACCTTGACTGAAGGTCTCACCACTCGGCCTCGCGCGGAACTACGAAGGAACAAAGTCGACCTCTTCGGCAGAGACGAGTGTGCCCTGGTGATAGAGGATGCGCCAGCCGTCGGATGTGCTCTGCCAAATGGTGGAACGACGACTGAGGCGATCGGCTTGGCGCAGCGTGTAAGTGAAGAGGTAGGTCTCAGGCCCCAGGCGACGAAGGCCGTACCCGGAGCATTGCCAGCCCGCGGAGGTCGCATCGATGGGCGGATTGTGTTGCAGAGTGCGGAGCACGAAATCTCGGCTGTAGCGACGGCCCGAAGCGCCAACCTCCCAATACCCGACAGCCGTGACGCGCTCGAAGTCGGCAAGTGTGGTGCCAAATTCTGGAGTATGAAAGATGGGCTCACGGCGGCGGAGAGCTTCGAATGTCGGAAGGAGATCGGTCTCGATGTCGGTGAAGACGTCATGGTCTGCCATAGAGCGATTGTAGGATCGAATACGACATGTTTCCGCATCGCAAGGAGAGCCATGAGTGAGAAGCAGCGCTGCAAGTGGGCAGAAAGCGATCCGCTGTTGCGCGAGTATCACGACAAAGAATGGGGCCGCCCGGTGCGCGATTCGCGCACGATGTGGGAGATGCTGATGCTGGAGGGCTTTCAGGCGGGGCTCTCGTGGCTGACGATTCTGCGCAAGCGTGAGGCCTTCCGCAAAGGCTTTCGCGATTTTGATCCGGCGAAGGTGGCGCGGTTCACAGAGAAGGACATTACGCGGCTGCTTGCGGATGAGGGGATCATCCGGTCGCGCGCGAAGATCGAGGCGACGATTGCGGGTGCGCGCATCTTTCTGGCGATGGAGAAGGACGGCGAGGGCTTTGCCAAGACGATGTGGGCGCATGTGGGCGGCAAGCCGGTTGAGGGTACGGGCCATGTGCTGGCGAAGACTGCGCTGTCAGAGACGATTTCGGCGGACTTGAAGAAGCGCGGCTTCAAGTTTGTTGGCCCGGTGATTGTATATGCGTGGCTGCAGGCGGTGGGGATGGTGAATGACCATGCGCTGGATTGCTACCGGCGGCGCGTGCGATAGAACGAGCAGGACACTGCGGTGGACTGGCAATCTGTAGGCACCTGCTTGCATATATGTATCAGCGGCTGAGCGCGATGGAAAGGATCTGGCCTGCGGCGGTTTTGTCTTCTGTGGCAGCGTAGAGCACGATTGCCTGCTTGCCTTCGAGATCGCTGCAGGGGTGGATCTCGCCTTCCGGCTGATAGTTGGTCGCCAGGAAGCTGATCTTGTAGTAGTCGGGTGCGTAGAGGACGAGCTTCTTCGCCGCGCCGTCGACTTCCAGCTCAAGCACAGAGGGCGGTCCGCAGCGGATGCCGTGAAGCACGCCGCGAGCTTCGCGCTTGGGCGCCGTGGTGGATGCAGCGAGGTGATCGCTGACCTGGCTGCCGCCGATCGCGATAGAAACGATCTCGCCGGCGGCGGTTGTGTCGGCCGTTTCCGCGTAAGAGACGAGTGCAGGTTTGCCTTCGAGATCGTGACAGGGCTGCATGTCGCCCGGCGACGCATCGTTGACCGCAGCGAACTCGATTTTGAAGTAGTTGTTGCTGTAGAGAGCGATGGTTTTGGCGGCCTCCTGGACTTCGAGTTCGAGAACGGCGCCGTTGCAGTGGACGGCCTGGATGATGCCTCGAGCCTCGCGTTTTGGCGCGCCCGTGGGTGCAGACGGGTGTGGGCTGGCGGCGGAGCTGGTTTGGATGACAGCGGTCTTGAAGCGCTCCATGCGCTGTGCCTGATTGACGGGGTGCTGCGCCTGCTCGGCGCGCATGCTCTGGTTCTGTTGGATCACGCGAATCGATTGGTCGAGCATGGCGGTCTGGGAAGGGTCTTTGGCGAGCGGACGGGCGGCTTCCAGCACGCGCAGTGCGTCACTGTCGCGGTTGAGGGCGGCCAGCAGATGCGCGGCGTTGATGCGATAGAAGAGATTCGCAGGATCGAGTTCCGTGGCCTTCAATTCGAGCATGTGGGCCTCGTCCAGGTGCTCGTGCTGCATGTTGTAGAGCGATGCGAGCCGATCGTACGACGGCGCGAAGGCGGGGTTGAGCTTGATCGCCGTCTTCAGGCTGACTTCGATCGCGGGCGCGTCTTTGAGGCCATCCTCGCTCATCGCCATCGAAGCGTAATAGTAGTGAGCCAGGTAGCTATGGGAATCGAGCTTGACCGCCTGGGTGAGCCACTTGCGCGCACCTTCCATGTCTTGTGTGTGGAGCGCCATATAGCCCAGTGTTTCGCAGGCGACGGCGTTGTTCGGATCCTGTTTGAGAACGTTGTCGAGCAGCGTGTGGGCTTCGACGGTGCGGCCGTTGTAGGCGAGAAACTCGGCGCGGCGCGCGTCGGCATCGGCCGGGGAGACCGCCGAGGTCTCAAACGACGCGATATCGGGAGCGGGTGGGGAGGCGATGCGGAAGTAGTGAAAGCTGTTTTCGCGGATGTACATCTCGAGATCTCGCTGCAGCTTGTTGAGATCGCCGAATGCGGCAGTGGCGGCAGAGACTGGGTCCTGCTTCTGGACGAGCAGCTTCGCGTAGGCGGCGATGCGGTCCTGATGAGTTTGCTGGCCGGTGACTTCGAGGTAATGGACCAGCGCCCAGGACTCGGCGTAAAAGACGGAGCCTTTGTTCTCGTCGTGGTAGTAAGGCGAGTTGTGATCGACGGCGAAGAGGATGGGAAGCGGGATGATCCGGTTCTGCCGCAGATAGAGAACATCGTCCTGACTGGGCTGGCCGAGGGCGACGTCCTTGTCGTGGATGTCGGTGTTCTGGAAGAACTCGGCAATGCCTTCATTCAGCCACAAGGGCATCCATTCCGCGGCGCCGCTGAAGGCGAAGTGGGTGTACTCGTGATAGACGGTAGCGAAGGGATGCTCCTGTCCGGCATCAAGGCGCATCAGGATATAGTTTTTCTCCAGCCCGGGCTGGAAGTATCCGGCGAGATTCAGTTGTCCCTTCGCCAGGTAAGCTGCCGGTTCCAGCGCCTTGAAAGCCTTCTGGTCCTTCAGCGCAAGAACGAGGATGGGCGCGGGCGCATCTACCTTCGCACCGGGAAAGAGCGTGTGCAGCACGGCGCGCATGCGCTCGAACTGCTCAGCGATATGCGCGGCCTGCTTCGCACTGCTGTCGGTCATGACGATGAAATGCGGGCTGCGCACCTCTACCCAGGCGGGGGTCGAGTCGCGGGCGAAGGCAGGCGCGGAGAGAAGCAGAGCACAGACAAGGAGGGAAAGGCCCTTCATAGCGCACTGAATGTAGCAAATGCTTAGAGGGTTCGCTACGGATTTGTCGCTCCCGGGCGGTACGAGGGAGGAAGGAGGCTGATGAGCGGAAATTGATGGAAGAGTTGGTTGAGCGGCGCTTTGCGCCGATTTGAACGATAGATACAGCAGGTCCCTTCGGCAAGCTCAGGGCAGGCTCTTCGCTCCACCTGCGGTTACGCTCAGGATGACAAGTAGCTAGTCTTTGCCGCCGAGGTTGAGGCCGAACTTGGGCGCGGTGTTGGTGCCGGTGATCTTGACCGGGATTTCGGCGCCGGCGCCGTGTTTGTGGAAGAAGGGATCGACGGGTTTGAGCAGCAGGGATTTCCACCAGGTGGCGGTCATCTGGGAGAGCTGGGCGTCGGTGCGGACCTTACCGGTGAAGTCAAATTTCTTGCCGTCGAGCGTGTATTGACCGGCGAGCTGGACGGTGGCGCCGGGGAGCGCGTAATCCAGGCGGCTGAAGAGCATCCGGCCGGAGCTGAGATTGAAGCTGCCGTTCATGCGGGAATGAATGTCAGGCGCTCCGGGTTTCGCTTCATCTGGTTTGCCCTGGGCGCGCAGGCTGAGCATGTCGACCTTGTCCTCCACTTCAGCGCTGCTGAAATGAATGCTGGTGAGCTGGAATGTGCCGCGCACGCCGATTTTTTGCGTGACGCTCTGCTTGCCCGGCGGGATGTTCAGCTTCGCTTTCATGTTGAGTGTGGCGCTCATGACCGGCGGTTGGGTTTTCACCGCCAGGCTGAGGAAGTCGCGAATCTGGCCGGCGGGGATGTCGACGTCGAGATCGATGTCATGGCCGACGCCCTTGTGATTGACGATCGCGCCCGAGCAGGTGAACTGCGAGCTGCCGAGGGTGGCTGCGACGGGCTGCAAGTAGGTGTCGCCGCTGGTGCCATCGACGATGGCATGGAAGTGGGTCTTGAGCGGTACGGGATGGTTTGCCGTGTCCAGGGTGAAGGCGGGCACATCGGCGTTGCCGTCGACGACGATACGGTCGAGCTGGCCGCCGAAGTTTCCGGTGGAAGATAGAATGCCGCCGATGCCGCGGATGGCGCCGAGATCGGCGTGATCGAAGGTGTAGTTGCCGGTGACTGGAGAGTCGCCGGGAGTCTCGGTGTTCCACGGGCCGAAGGTGCCGGTGGCGTGAATGTCGCCGGGCGGAACAGCGTTGGTGAGGGTCGCGTCATAGCTCGAGGCGCTGCTGGATCCGACATCGTTCAAGACGATGTGTTTAAGGACGAAAACTTTTGGGTCCTTCTGCGGATTGGCGGTGCCGATGATGAGCTGCGAGTCGTCGAAGACGATTTCGCCGACACGAAATTTGATTTTGCCGTGGCGCCGTTTCGTGGGCGCGCCCTGTTCGCGTACCTGGCGCGGCGGGATGTGAATGGTGAGTCCGCTGACGTGGACGGTGTCGACGCGCGTGGGCTTGATGAATAATCCCAGGATGCCGGCTCGGAAGGAGAACTCACGCAGTGCGAGGATGGGGTAGTTGGCGCCGGCGGCGACGACATCATCCGGCGGATAGATGCGGAGCCCGCTGCCGGAGACGTGGAGGCCGTGGGAGATGGAGACGTCGAGGGTGTCGAGATCGACCTTGCTGTTGAATCGCGTACTGAGGGTTTCGATCACGCGGCCCTTCAGGATAGGACCAGCGTGACGCAGCATGATCTCAGCGACGACGGTGAGCACGGCGACGCTGAGCAGCAGCGAAATTCCTATCCATTTCCATATGCGTCGTTTTCTGCCGCGTCGTTCGCCGTTGGGTTGCTGAGGCAAGATTGCTGCGTCTCCTTCTGTTGTTGATGCGTGGTGGTGATCCGACACACCAAACTATCGGCGCTTTTCTACTGATGCGCAAACGCAGCGGGCGATTGACAAAGTTCGCGGCGGAGTACGCGGGTGGACCAGGACCGAGGCAGGCGAACGGTATACTCACCCGAGCATGAGTGAGAAGAGATGACCGAGAAGATCCTTGCAGGATTAGCGCACTTCATTATTGCGGTGATTTCCGCCTCGGGATACTGGGGCGTTCTGCTGTTGATGGGGATCGAGTCGGCATGTATCCCGCTGCCGTCGGAGGTGATTATGCCCTTCGCCGGATACCTGGTTCATACGGGAAAGCTGAACCTGCTGGGCGTGGCGACGGCGGGCGCGCTGGGCTGCAACCTGGGCTCGCTGGTGGCGTATTGGATTGGGGCCTATGGTGGGCGGCCGCTGGTGGAGAAGTTTGGCCGCTACGTGCTGTTGAGCCACCATGATCTTGATCGCGTGACGCACTACTTCGAACGGTGGGGCGGCATCACGGTTTTCTTCGGCCGCCTGCTGCCGGTGGTGCGCACGTTCATCGCGCTGCCCGCTGGCATCGCGAAAATGCCACAAGGGCGATTTCATCTCTACACCTTCCTGGGCTCCTGGCCCTGGTGCTACGCGCTGGCTTATGTGGGGATGCGGCTGGGCGCAGGATGGGAATCCGATCCGCGGTTCAAGGAAGCCTTCCATCGCTTTCATCTGGTGGTGGTGCTGCTGCTGGTGGCGGGGTTTGCGTGGTTTGTGTGGTCGCACTGGCGGGGTAGGATGCGGGCTTCCGAGGCTGCGTAGCTTAGCCGCGAGGCTGCATCTTCACCAGGCATGGCCATCACGCGCTCGGTGTTGCGCTGGCTATCAGCGTCGCCTTGTCGCTCGCATGGTGGCTCTGGAAGAAGCGCCCGGGCCTGGACAGCGTTAATGGCATCGCCGCCTGTGCCGGCGTCCTGTGCGCGCCGCTCGCCTGGCACGTCTACATTCTGGTGATTGCGCCGTTCTTTGTTGCGCGTGCGTGGGGCCGGCTTGCCACCATTGCCGCCCTACTCCTCTTCGTGCCCACGTGGCATCTCATCGCAATTACCGGTAGCCCTGTATATATCGTGATCGTTGGCATCATGGCATGGACCCAGGCCACCCCATCAAGCCAGAGTGCGATCCAGCCGTTGAAGGCCGCGCAGTAAGCGCGACCGCCCGATCTATTTCTTCGATTCAGGACATTTCGAATGTGGGAGGACGGGAAAAGTTTGCGTGTGCTATCCCGCGACCGGTCAGGATGACAATTCGGGAGCGGCGCTTTCGACGGCTGACATTTTTCTGTTCAGTGTCCAAATGGCTGGAACTCGCGCGTCATGGGAGTAAGCGGGCATGATGCGCGCTTATAACCGATGATGGAGGATTTCCATGCAATATCTCTTGATGCTTTATTCAGACGAAGCTGGCTGGGGAAGGATGACGCCGGCTGAGCAGCAACAGGGAATGGCGGCCTACATGGCATATACCGAGGCGCTGAAGAAGGCGGGCGCATACGTGGGCTCGAACCGGCTGCAGCCGATTTCTTCGGCAACGACGGTGCACGTTGCCAATGGCAAGCAGCAGGTGCTGGATGGCCCCTTTGCAGACTCGAAGGAGCAACTGGGCGGCTACTTTCTGATCGAAGCGCCCGATCTGGATGCGGCGATCGCGTGGGCGGCGCGCTGTCCGGGCGCGGGCCATGGAACGATCGAAGTGCGTCCCGTCTGGACGATGTAGTACAGAAGCGCAGCGGAGATGACGATGAGTCCCCAGGTGAGCGACGAGCAAATTCGCATCGAGCAGGCGCGCGAGACGGCTGACGCCGTGGCGCGTCACAGCTACGGCAAGCTCGTCGCCTTTCTGGCCGCGCGGACGCACGATGTGGCGGCGGCGGAGGACGCGCTCTCGGAGGCGTTTCTGTCGGCGCTGGCGGATTGGCCGCGGAACGGATGCCCGGCGAATCCGGAGGGCTGGCTGCTGACGGTGGCGCGCCGCAAGGTGATCGATGCGGGACGGCGGCGGTCGACTACCGAGGCGGCGACTGGCGATTTGCAGATCATTGCCGAGAGCCTAGAGGCGGCTGCGGCGGAGACTGCGGAGATTCCCGATCGCCGGCTGGCTCTGATGTTTGCCTGCGCGCACCCGTCGATTGAAGCGGCTGTGCATGCTCCGCTGATCCTGCAGGTGGTGCTGGGACTGGATGCGAAGCGGATCGCATCCGCCTTTCTTACATCGCCGGCGGCGATGGGCAAGCGGCTGGTGCGGGCGAAGGACAAGATACGGCAGGCAGGGATTCCATTTCGCGTTCCAGGACGCGAAGAGTTGCCGGAGCGACTGGAGGCGGTGCTGGAGGCGATCTACGCCGCGTTCACTGAGGGCTGGATCGATCCAGTTGGAACGGATCTGGTGCGGCGGGATCTGACGGCGGAGGCGATGTTTATGGCGAGGCTGGTGACCGAGTTGCTGCCGGAGGAACCCGAGGCCATGGGTCTATTGGCGCTGATGCTGCACGCGGAGGCGCGACGGGCGGCGCGGCGCTCCGCAGAGGGCGAGTTTGTGCCCCTGGCGACGCAGAATCCGGAGCTGTGGGATGTGAGGATGATCGATGAGGCGGAGGCGCTGCTGCATCGGGCGGGCGCCCGCGGCATGGTGGGGCGCTACCAACTGGAGGCGGCGCTGCAGTCCGCGCATGCGCATCGTTGCCGCACCGGCGAGGCCAACTGGGCACACGTGGTGGCGCTCTATGATGCGCTGTTCGCGTTTTCCGGGTCGCCGGTGGTGGCTATCAATCGCGCGCTGGCGGTTGCGGAGCTGCGCGGAGCGGAGGCAGGGCTTGCGGCGCTGCCGGAACCGGCGACGGATGCGCGGCTGGCGGAGTATCAACCGTACTGGGCGACGCGAGCGGAGCTGCTGGTCAGGACGGGTGCGTGCGAAAAGGCGTGGGATGCCTACGAGATTGCGATTGGTCTGGAGCGCGATGGCGCAGTGCGGAGGTTCTTGCAGCAGCGGCAGGCGGCGTTGAAACCGGGGAGAGATGTCATCGCCGAGGGAGGAGCGACATGGAAGCTCGGCGGCTGAATTATCTGGATCGCGGCGTCTACGATGGTGGCGTTCATGGAACGCCTTGCTATGCGGTCTGCGGATATGCGCCATTCACACCCTGGATGACGCCGCTCGCTCTGTCCCCATTTGCCAAAGCGGGAGGCGAGCCTCAGACTAGGACGTTGATCCACGAAGGATTTGACTGGAGAGGACTAGCAAGAGATGACGAGTTCCAAGAGCAGCGGCCAGGCCGCCGCTGCCGCACAGACGATTGCGCCCCCGGCGGGCAAACTGGGAGTGATGGTTGTGGGCATGGGGGCGGTGGCCACGACACTGATCGCAGGAGTGGAAGCGGTACGGCGAGGATTTGCGAAACCGATTGGATCGGTAACGCAGATGGGTACGATCCGGCTAGGCCGGCGCACGGAGAACCAGACGCCCCTTATCAAGGACTTTGTGCCGCTCGCAAAGTTGGATGACATCGTCTTTACCGGCTGGGATATCTACGACGAGAACATGTACCAGGCGGCGAAGACGGCGGCGGTGCTCGAACGCGACCATCTGGAGCAGATCAAGCCGTTTCTCGAGAGCATCCAGCCGATGCCGGCGGTCTTCAGCCAACACTATGTAAAGCGGCTGAACGGCAATCACGTGAAGACCGGCCGATCGAAGTGCGATCTGGCGCAGCAGGTGCGCAACGACATTCAGGCGTTCAAGGGCAAGACGGATCGCCAGGTGATGATCTGGTGCGGTTCGACAGAAATCTTTCTGGAGCAGGCGCCTTGTCACAAGTCGATCGATGCTTTTGAGAAGGGACTGCTGGAGGATGATCCGGCGATTGCGCCCTCGCAGATTTACGCGTACGCGGCGTTGAGCGAGGGAATTCCGTTTGCGAATGGCGCGCCCAATCTGACGGTGGACATTCCGGCGCTGCAGGAGTTGTCGAAGAAGACCGGAGCGCCGATCTGCGGCAAGGACTTCAAGACCGGGCAGACATTGATCAAGACAGTGCTGGCGCCGGCGTTCAAGGCGCGCATGCTGGGCGTTGCCGGCTGGTACTCGACCAACATTCTGGGCAATCGCGATGGCGAGGTGCTGGACGATCCGGAATCGTTCAAGACCAAGGAAGAGTCGAAGCTGGGGGTGCTGGACTTCATCCTGCAGCCGGAGTTGTATCCCGAGCTGTACGGCGACATTTATCACAAGGTCCGCATCAACTATTACCCGCCACGTGGTGATAACAAAGAGGGTTGGGATAATATCGATATCTTTGGCTGGCTTGGATATCCGATGCAGATCAAGGTGGATTTCCTGTGCCGCGACTCGATCCTGGCGGCGCCGCTGGCGCTCGATCTGGTGCTGTTCCTGGACCTGGCGTCGCGCACTCCGGAGCTGAAGCATCGCGGGATTCAGGAGTGGCTGAGCTTCTTCTTCAAGTCGCCTATGACGGCGGAGGGGCTCTATCCGGAGCATGATCTGTTCATTCAGTCGATGAAGCTGAAGAACACACTGCGGCACATCATGGGCGCGGATTTGATCACGCACCTGGGGCTGGAATACTACGATTAAGACTCGGCAGAAGTAGTAGTACATGAAGGGCGGCCCCTTTTGGGTCGCCCTTCGCGCTTGGAGAGATAGATTGCAGTGCGCAGTCTCTGAGGGAGAATATTTGTCCGACGGGTTGCGCAATAGTGTGTCGCGCAACGAGGAGGTGGCTGTGAAGAAGAGTGTTCCGTCCAGATCCACGGCCTCGCCATCCACGGCTTCGCCCGCTAAACAGATCTCAAGCTTCATTGCGAAATTCGATCCCGCGATCGCTAGAGTTATTCGCTCCTCCCGTGCGGTGCTGCGCAAGCGGTTCCCCACGGCTATCGAACAGATATACGACAACTACAATTTTCTGGTGTTCGGGTTTTGCACGACCGACAAAACCTCTGATTGCATGGTTTCACTGGCTGCGCAGGCAAAGGGTGTCTCGCTTTCGTTCTATTACGGAGCCTCTCTACCTGATCCTCGCGGGATACTGCAGGGCAGCGGAAACCAGAATCGCTTCATCAGGCTAGAAAGTGCGGCGACTTTGTCAAACCCCGACGTACAGACGCTGCTAGCCACCGCGGCGGCCCAGGCCAAATCGCCGCTGCCTGCCCATGGTGGCGGCTATACCCTGGTCAAGTCCATTTCGGCCAAGCAACGGCCACGTCGCCTTCGGGAGAAGTAGGAACCATTATCCGTACTGAAGTGCCAACCGGAACAGGCGATTCAGCGTAAACCCCGAACCCTGACGACATCTGCTTACGAATGGCGGCGTATCATGGTCTAATCAGCGGCTCAGTCTGAGCTGCCCGCCCGTTGGGCTGTCCGGCTGGCCTCTTCTCAGAGGTGGTGTTCCTATGCGGGTCTCCGGTTTGCGCTCAACCAAAATTCTTCTTCCCGCGCTGCTCGCGATGGCGACGCTGACGCTGCAGGCACAGCAGACAACGCCAGCGGGCGCCCCGACCACGCCACCGGCGCTGCCGCAACCTACCGAGACGAATCCACAATCGACGCCTTCGGCGACGCCGGCGAGCACGCAGCCGGCTCCTGTGCCCTGCGACAGCGGGAAGGATGAGGGGAAGAAGAAGGACAAGAAAGACAAGAAGAAGGATAAGGACAAGGACGCGGCCTGCCAGCCGACCGCGGAAGAGATGGCAGCGGCGCAGGACACGGCGATTCGCGCGCGGAAGAACACGGCGCCGGAGCCAGGACCGAATGGCGTGATGCCGGGCGTGAAGAAGGGAAGCATTGACGATGTGAGCGCCACGGGTACGCGTGACATTGGCGGACGCGGGCTGGGGAACTGGTACTCCACTGAGACGGAGATGAAAGAGGGCAAGGGCGTCTCGATGGAAATCGAGAAGAGCGTCAAGTTCATCAACGACCCGGTGGTGACGGAGTACGTGAACCGCATCGGCCAGAACATCGTGAAGAACTCGGACGCGAAGGTGCCGTTCACGATCAAGGTGATCGATTCGGATGAGATCAATGCCATGGCACTGCCTGGCGGCTTCTTCTATGTGAACAGCGGGCTGATCCTGGCCGCGGACGACGAGGCCGAGGTTGCGGGCGTGATGGCGCACGAGATTGCGCACGTAGCCGCTCACCATGCGATGCGCGAGCAGACGCGGCTGAACTACGCGCAGTTCGGGACGATTCCGCTGATCTTTATCGGTGGCGGGCTGGGGTACGGACTCTATGAGGCATCAGGTCTGGCGGTGCCGATCACGTTCCTGCAGTTCTCGCGCGATTTCGAGCGGCAGGCAGATTTTCTAGGCATTCAGTACATGTACCGCGCCGGTTATGATCCGCAGGCGCTGCCGAGCATGTTCGAGAAGATCGAGCATCTGGAGAAGACCAAACCGAACCTGATCGCGAGGGCGTTCTCCGATCATCCGCAGACGCCGGACCGCATTCTGGCGAGTCAACAGGAGATCTCACATCTGCTGCCGCCGAAGGACGAGTATGTGATTACAACCTCGGAATTTGATGAAGTGAAAGCGCGGCTGGCGCGCATCGAGAACAAGCGCAAGCTACGCGACGGGCAGAACGAGAAGAAGCCGTCGCTCCGCCGAGCGAGCACTTCGCCGGATGCGAATGGTCAGAACGGGCAGAATGGGCAGAACGGTTCGGATGATGACCGGCCGACGCTGCACCGGCGAGACAACTAGAAACCAGGATTGCTTTCAATCGCGCGAAACAGAAAGGCGCAGCCGAATCGGCTGCGCCTTTCTGTTTTGGTCAGTGGTTGGGACTACGGGATTTTCAGCGTGACGGGACTTGAAGGCGGCCCTGTATCTCCGTCGTGGTCCAGAGCGCGGACGCGATATTGATATGTCTGACCGGCTTGAGGTGAGTAGTCAGTCCAATTCGTTACCGATGCCGGGGTGGACCCGATGTGCGAGAAGTGGGTGGAGCCGCTGACGGCGCGGTCCACGTCATACGAGCCGGTGGGAATGCCGGTGGATGGCGCACCCCACTTGAGGCTGACAGAATGAGCGGTTGTTGACTGCGCTGCTGTCTCGGTGAGCCCGACGGTGAGGTTGCCGGTGCTGGTGCCGATAGTCAGCTTGCCTTGCATGGCTGCGGTTTCGGGCTGAGCACTCACCTTGACGGTGAGGCTTTTACCGGGCGATAGCGTGACGGGGAGTGTGACCCACGAATTGGAGAAGGCATTATTGGAAAAGGACAGCGCAGTGACGGTGACCGCCTGGCTGCCACTGGCTGTGATGGTGAGCGGCTGCGATGACACATTGCCGGTGGAACCATTGAAACTGAGTGCTGAAGTGGAGATGCTGATGCTACTGGCCCAGACGGGGCTCGCGATGAGGATCGCGGCCAGGGGGAGGAGGAACCTTCTTTTCACTACAACTGCTCCTGAGGGGGATTGGATACCAGGTAAGCCCGCATGCCGTTTCGCATTCAGAGGTGCGATCCAGCCGCCGAAAATCAGAACGTGCGAACTAGACAATATGTTGTCTAGTTTAGATGAGAAAAATCGATTTTCATGCGGATGGCGTGAGATATCTTTATTGCGAAAATTACGCGAATTATTGCGGCATGAGTTACATAAAGCCTGAATAATTTACGCGAGAAAATATTACGCGATTGGTATCTCGTGAATGACGAGAGCGGATCCTTGGCGAGCAAACAACTGATCCCCGCATTCCGCTGCGCTCCAGTCGAGATGACGTAGATCGGAAGGTGGTTCATGTCCCATGTTTCGAGACACGGTCAACCGCATTCATCGGCTAACGCTGCTGGCGACGAAAGCGATTCCAGGCGCCAAGCACGATCGCGATGGCGAGGAGCGGTGTTGCCCAGGGCGACGGATTGTCGGGGTGGTGCCAGTTGTGGATGGTGTAACGCAGCCCTGCGAGCGCGAACAGGATGCTGAGGACTGCGGGCAGCGGCCAGTGATGCCGCGACGTCCGCGACTTGCTGATCGCTCGAAAGCCGGAGCCGGCGGGCGGCGTGACCCGGCGGGAGTTAAATATCTTTTCGCGATCGAACACGGATCCCTTCAAATCAGCGCCGCAGCATTCAGCGTAAATCGTGTTTCTTGAGGTGCCGGCTGGGAGGGCTGTATTGAGTTCGATGCCCCGGGGCGGAGAGGCGTAGCAGGGCCTGGGCACAGGCCCGGAAATACCGATGTAACCCGAAAAACCAACAGCAATCCCCCATTCGGATGGCAGGGGAGTGGAATCTTTCCTTGAATGGGCAGGAGGAAACAGGATATATACAAGACGCCGGGTCCCCGAAGGCAAGCGGGGGTGTGCCCGGGAGGAAGTTCCCCCTGGAAGGAATGGCACTCCGATGAAGGCACAGGCGACAGCTACCGAACAGCGCGAGGTAATGGACATCCGGCAGGCAGCGGATTACCTGGGGATCAGCGCGGACACCTTATACAAGTATGCGTCGGAGGGGTTCGTACCGGCGTTCAAGCTGGGGAACCGATGGCGTTTCAAGCGGTCGCGGCTGAACGACTGGATGGACCAGCAGAGCTCGGGCGGGAACATGCCGGCGGTGCGGACGGCGGGGAAAGCGGCTGAGGAGAAGCCTTCGAGGGCGAAGGCGAAGCCGGTGCAGAGTGTGCGGCCGGCTCGGCGGCGGAGCGCGGCTCAGTAAACTACCAGGATGTACGGTTCTCTCCAATGTTCTGTCGCACACGTGTGTGATCGCTCGTGATGCGGCGGTCTGCGTCACCAACCTCTTCGATGAACCATCGACTCCGATTTCGCCAACTGCGCGGGACCATGGCGAAGCAGAAGATTGCTGCGCTGCTGGTGACCCATCTGCCGGATGTGCGATATCTGTGCGGCTTTACTGGATCGAATGCGGCGCTGGCGATTACGGCGAAGCAGGCGCTGCTGGTGACCGATGGCCGCTATACCGCGCAGGCTTCTGCAGAGGTGAAAGGCGCGGAGGTGCGGATTGCGAAAGGCCCGGCGCTGGCGGAAGCGTGCCGCTGGCTGGCCGAGACTCGCGCCAAGCATGCGTACTATGACGGCGAACAGACCACAGTCGCCGCATTAGGGGCGATGCAGGAGTCGGTGAAGGGCAGCGGCAAGCATGCGAAGCAGTTTTTCCAACCATTGCCGTCGCCGTTGATTGCCACGCAGCGCATGGTGAAGGATGCGGGCGAGATCGAGCGCATGGCGGCGGCTGCGGCGCTGGGCGTGCGGCTCTTCGAGCACGTCGTTGGTTTCATAAGGCCGGAGCTGACGGAGAATGCAGTCGCGGCAGAGCTGGAGTATCGCGCGCGGCTGTGGGGCGCGGAGGCGATGTCGTTTCCGACGATTGTGGCGAGCGGCGAGCGCTCGGCGATGCCGCACGGCACGGCATCCGATGCGAAGCTGCCGCGGCGCGGATTCGTGACGCTCGATTTCGGTGTTATTCTCAACGGTTATTGCTCGGACATGACGCGCACCGTGCACCTGGGGCGTGCGATGCCGCGAGAGCGTGAGGCCTACGATGCGGTGCTGGCGGCGCAGGAGTATGCAGTCGCAGCGGTGGGCGCGGGTGTGAAGGCCGGCGATGTGGATGAGGCGGCGCGGAGTGTGCTGCGCGAGGCGAAGCTGGCTGACTACTTCACGCATTCGACCGGGCACGGAGTGGGACTGGAGATCCATGAGTCGCCGCGCATCGCCATGGCACAACAGACGTTGCTAACCAAAGGGATGGTCATTACCATCGAGCCTGGCATCTATATTCCGGGAGCGTTCGGCCTGCGCATCGAAGACACGGTGGTGGTGGAGCGGCGCGGTTGCCGCGTGCTGACACCCGCTACCAAAGCATGGATCGAGCTGTAAAACGTGACGGCAAAGAAGAGCGCGACAGACAAGAAAAGATTGGGAAGCATGAATCCGGAAGAGATAGCAGAGCTGAAAGAGCTCATCGAGTTTCTGAAAGAAAACGGCATCGGCGAGTTCGACCTGGAACGCGGCGACCTGAAGGTGCGGCTGAAGTTTGCCAGTGCGGGTGCGCCGGCAGATCTGTCGCAGATAGCGCACCTGGCAGCCGCTGCGCAGGCGGCCCAATCGGCGGCTAGCTTTCAGCCGGCGGCGGTGGCGCATGCGCATCCGGCGCACGCTTCCGCAACGCCTCCTGCTGCCGAGCCCGGGATAGCCGCCGCGCCGGTGGATGACGAGGCCGGACTGCACATCGTGAAGTCGCCGATTGTGGGGACGTTCTACGAGTCGCCGTCGCCGGGCTCGCCTGCATTCGTGAAGCCGGGGGACACAGTCGAGGTGGGGCAGGTGCTGTGCATCGTGGAAGCGATGAAGCTGATGAATGAGATCGAGTCCGATGCCGCGGGCGAGATTGTGAAGCGCTTTGTGACGACTGGCCAGCCGGTGGAGTACGGGCAGAAGCTGTTCGCCGTGCGGCCTCGTTAATTCTGTGATGGCGTCCCGGCTGGATTCGAGAGGGCGCGAAGGGAATGCATGTTTCGGAAAGTCCTGATCGCCAATCGCGGCGAGATTGCGCTGCGTGTGATCTGCGCGTGCAAGGAGCTTGGTATCCGCACGGTGGCCGTTTATAGCGAGGCCGACCGCAACTCATTGCACGTTCGTTTTGCCGATGAGGCGATCTGCATCGGGCCGCCGCGGTCAGCGGAGAGCTACCTGAATGTGCCGGCAGTGATCTCGGCAGCGGAGATCGCCGATGTGGATGCGATCCATCCTGGTTATGGATTGCTGAGCGAGAATGCGAACTTCGCCGAGGTGTGCCGCGCGTCGAACATCAAGTTCATCGGCCCACCGCCGGAGGTGACGCGGCTGATGGGCGAGAAGGAAAAGGCGCGCATGGCCATGAAGAAGGCCAAGGTGCCGATCCTACCGGGCTCGGAAGGCGTGATCCAGAGCGAGGGCGAGGCGCTGGAATGGGCGAAGACGGTTGGCTATCCGGTGATTCTGAAGGCATCGGCCGGCGGCGGCGGGCGCGGCATGCGTGTGATCCGCTCGAAGGATGAGCTGCCGGCGTTGTTTCAGGCGGCGCACACCGAGGCCGCGAATGCCTTCGGTAACGGCGATCTCTACATGGAGAAGTTCATCGAGCAGCCGCGGCACATCGAATTCCAGGTGCTGGCGGACCAGCACGGGAATGTGATGTCGCTGGGCGAGCGCGAGTGCTCGATTCAGCGGCGGCACCAGAAGCTGATCGAAGAGGCGCCCTCGCTCATGGTGGACGCGAAGATGCGCGAGGAGATCGGCAAGACGATTCGCCGGTGCCTGGAGCAGATCGGCTATCAGAATGCGGGGACGATCGAGTTCCTGATGGATGAGGACGGCAAGATGTACTTCATCGAGATGAACACGCGCATCCAGGTAGAGCATCCGGTGACCGAGATGGTGACCGGCATCGACCTGGTGAAGGCGCAGCTGAGGATTGCGTCGGATGAGAAGCTGTCCGATATTGTGACTGATCCGGTGACGATTCGGGGACATGCGATCGAGTGTCGTGTGAATGCGGAGCATCCGGAGAAGTTCACGCCGTCGGCGGGGAAGATCGATGTGTTCAACGTGCCGGGTGGCAATGGGGTGCGGGTGGACACAGCGCAGTATGCGGAAGGATTTGTGCCGCCGTACTACGACTCGCTGATCGCGAAGCTGATCGTGCATGGGAAAGATCGCTCTGAGGCGATGGCGCGGATGCAGCGGGCTTTGGAAATGTTCGTGGTCGAAGGCATCCACACCACGATCCCGCTGCACCAGCGGATATTTGCAGATGCGGAGTTCCGCGAGGGACGCTTCGATACGAAGTTTATGGAGCGATTCTTTGAGCGGGAGAAGGCTCGGCTGACGGGGCTGCCGGATTAGCGGGCAATATATTACGTTTCCTCATTCGGACCGCAGTTGGCATTGAGGACTCGATTAATGCTATGCGCTAGGGCCGTTTCAAGTAGCATCCTTGAAAACGGGAGATCGGCATGGCTTCTTCTCTATCTGAGTTAGGGTCACCACCGGGCCGGGCAGGCACTTCTCCCCGTCCAGTCAATTTGCCACATATCGAGGGCCTGGATATTCAATCTCGGTACCACTCGGCCCGCTGCGGTGGGGACTTCTTTGACGCTGTAGCGATAGGTTCCCGGGTGGTGTTCCTCTTGATGGACATCGCCGGGAGACGACCGGAAACTCACACCATCGCGGTTGACGTACAGAATGTATTCCGAACCAGGGCACAGGAACTATTCGAGCATTCCGGCGCAAATGAGTCAGAAGGCATCGCCACGTTGGCGCGCGATATCAATTGCTCACTCATCGAGGCTGCTTCCCGCGTTCGGTTCACTGCGGCATTTCTAGGCTGCTACAACCTGACTCTCCATATCCTTACCTATCACTATGCCGGCCATCTCTTCGCCGCATTTCGCGATGCGGAAAAGACCCTTGTTCTCGAGACTGGGGGCATTCCGCTGGGACTTTTTACCCACAGCACCTACGAACCGTCGGTTCTGGCATTCGACCCGGATGCCAAGCTGCTTCTCGTTACCAAAGGAAATGCTGAGAGCCGGCGAGGACCGGCCGTGTCTGATGATGAGCAGATGCGGCTGCTCCTCGAGAACTGCACGACAGAGGCGGCGTCCGGAATTTGCGAGGCCGTACTGCGGGCAGCCGATGGTTCCGGGAAGCATCCGTCGTCGCGTGTGCGCCATTTCCTTCCTTCACGGAATCGCAAGCATTGTGAGGACTTGACGGCGGTAGCGCTGGTGAGATGCGGGGATACCCAGGCCGAGGCGGCAAATGCAGATCCCTCAATGCTCTCCGCAGAACATGACATTGCTGTGGTGTAGCACGCGGTGTTTGAGAGGCCTCCTTACCATCTCCCACCCAGCCCATGGCCGGGGATCATGTGCAGCGTGAGAGCCAATAGGGCCATGACGCCTGCGTAATAGAGCAGCGTGTCCCAGCCCTCGTCCTCTGGACGATCGTTCATGGATGGCCGGGTTAGCGTGAAGAGGCGCCATAGCGCCCCCGCGGCGATGAAGAGGAAGAGGCCTTCGCCGCCGGCCCACCACAGTCCAACCGCTGAGCACAGCAATACGAGGCGCGCGGTGCGGCCTAATGGGTTGGCGGCTTGTGCTCCGTCGAGCACCCATATCGGAACCAGGTTCAGAACGTTGAGTGCAGCGCCGGCGCGGGCGAGCGCGGCCCACAGTAGCGAATGGGTCTGGAGATAGAGGCCGGTGCAGATGGCGGCGGCGAGCCATCCTGCCAGCGGACCGGCGAGCGCGATCTGCGCGCGCTGCGCCTGGGAGACGCCGAGCGCCTGCCACTTCACATAGGCGCCGAGGCCGGGAAGAAAGACGGGCATCTCGGCGGGGAGGCCGCGGCGCTTGATGTCGATGTAGTGGCCCATCTCATGAATGAGGATGGAGGCGGCAAAGCCGATGCCGAACTTCCATCCGTAGAGCGCCCAGTAGACACCGACAAAGGCGAAGAGGCTGAAGAGGAACTTCAGCTTGAAGAGAGCGAAGAAAAGTCCTTTGCCTTTGAAGATGATGAGCACGACGGGACCGAGCGGGCCGAGGCGCTTGAGCCAGTTGGGTGTATTGTGCGCGGGCTTGGGCAAGGCGGCGAGGTGGCCACGGATCCACTGCGCCTGCGTGGTGTCGGGGGGCAGCAGGCTGAGGGCTTCTGACCAGAGCGCGCGTGCTCCGGCGATGTCTCCGGCAGCTTCGCGCTTCTGCGCCTGGGCGGAGAGGGCATCGAGCTGGGCGGTGTGGACCAGCGCGTGGCAGCGCGGGCAGGCACGCGCACCGGAGGAGAGTGGTGCGCCACAGGAGACACAGTTTGACGGATTGGAGGTTGCGGAAAAGCCCGACGGCATGATGGATGGACGCGGTTAGATGGCTGTTGGTGTCAGGCGGAAGGGGCCTTCGACAGCGACGCGAGTGGCTGCGGTGCCACGCCAGGCGATCTGCAGTCCGACGAAGAGGATGACGGCGTTGATGAGGCCGTGGACGGGATTGCGCATTTCGAGAATCGGCGATTCGAGTCCGACCGGCAGCAAACGCATCGCGACGCCGAACATGTGTCCGGCGGGGATACGTGCCTTGACCTGCCAGAGGATGATGGGGATTTCCGCGAGCGCAATGGCGAGGTAGGTGAGGACGACAGCGGCGATCTGGTATGGGCGGCCGCCGAGACCACCAGAGCCGAACTTCATGGCGCGGGCGACGATGTAGCCGACGCCGAGCGCGACGTAGCCGACGTATAGATGTGTAGTGATGGTGAAGGCCGCATAGCCGGCAAGCCCGACAATGGCGGCGCCGATGCCGAAGAGCAGCGCGCGGGTGAAGGCGGCATTGGACTGCCCTGACTGGCTCCCATCCCGGGCGGCAGCAGCGCAGCTTGCACACGCGGGCTGGCCGCGGACGCGGTAGTACTCGGTCGCGAGCGGGCTGCTGCAGAGCCGGCAACGGTCGGTCGTAGGCTGCTGTTCGTATTGGGCGGTGGTCCACTGCGGCGCGTCGGGCATGCTGGTGTGTGAGGCTAGCACAGGAATGGATAGGGCAGAGGAAAAGATCCTGGCGCAACTGCTGGCTTGCCCGAGTTGGGAACGCTCAGGCAGGATACGCAGAACGCTCAGGAGCGGGGGAGGGTGGAGTGCCGACTATAGCGGAGTTGTTGTTGCCGGAGTTTGACGCGGAGATGGCGAGTACGCGCCGGGTGCTCACGGCGGTGCCGGAGGAGAAATTTGGCTGGCGGCCACATGCGAAGTCGTTCACGATGCAGGCGCTGGCCGGTCATGTGGCGGAGCTGCTGAGCTGGACGAGTGAGGTATTGCGCCGGGAGCGGTTTGATGTGACAGGCGGGGACCAGCCGGAGAACACGGATTTCAAACCTTCTTCCACGCAACATATGTTGAAGCAGTTTGAGGAGTGGTCCGCCAGGGCACGCGCCGACCTCGCCCAGGCATCGGACGATGCGCTGCAACAGGAGTGGGTGATGACGTGGGACGGTTACGAGATCATCCGCGGGCCGCGCTATCACGCCATTCGCAAGTGGTCGTTGAACCACATGGTGCATCACCGCGGGCAACTCAGCGTGTACCTGCGGCTGAATGATGTGAAGGTACCGGGCGCGTACGGCCCCTCCGCGGATGACAAATAGTTGATGGAGCTGCCGCGGCTGTATCCGATCCTCGATGCCGAAGCGTTGGCGCAGTCCCGCATTCCGCTGGTGCAGGCGGCGCTTACGTTGCGGGATGCGGGAGTGCGCTGGGTGCAGTATCGCGACAAGCAGTCGAGCGATGCCGAGGTTATGGAGCGGATGCGCGAGCTGCGTGGAATTTTTCCGCAGGGCGAGGCGGTGCTGCTGCTGAATGACCGGGTGCACTTGTGCGAAGCCGTGAAGGCGGACGGCGTGCATATCGGGCAGCGGGATATGGCACCGGAGGAGGCGCGAAGGGTGCTGGGTCCGGACCGGCTGCTGGGCGTGTCCACGCATAACGTGGAGCAGTTAGGGGCGGCGCTGGCGACGGGCGCGCCTGACTATCTGGCGATCGGGCCGGTGTTTCGAACGCGGTCGAAGGATAATCCAGACCCGGTAGTCGGGATCGAGGGGGTGACGGCGGCGCGGGCGCTGACGCGGCTGCCGCTGGTGGCGATTGGCGGCATCACCGGCGAGAACGCCCTGGAGGTAATCGAGGCTGGCGCGGATGCGGTTGCGGTGATTTCGGCACTGCTGCCACCGGCTAGCCGGGAGATGGCGCAAAGGGTACGGGACTTTCTCGGATATTTCCGGTAGAAAGGACTCCTGACGCAAGTTTCCCGGCGATCTCGACCGGCCGGCCACAGTTCGTGTGGCCTTTCTTTACGAAAGGCCCATCGCGCGTGTATCTTCGGCAGTTCGCCGCAGCAGGAAACAGCGTTGAGCGCCCGCAGCGAGTGAGCCAGGCGGGATGCTCGATCGCGGCCACGTTGCCCGAGCTTTGTTTCACTTCAAGACAGGCAAGACGCGCACGACGATCCATAGATTTCGGAGGCAGATTCTTTGGCTAGACTCTTTGCAACCAAGCCCCTCTCGTCCCTGCTAGAGGAGGCGCACGAGGAGGGCGAGCACACCCTCAAACGGTCGCTGGGACCGATCAACCTGATCACTTTGGGGATCGGCGCGGTGATCGGCGCGGGCATATTTGTGCTGACCGGGCAAGCGGCGGCGCGACATGCCGGCCCTGCGATTGCGCTCAGTTTTATCCTGGCAGGCATCACCTGCGCCTTTGCCGGGCTGTGCTATGCCGAGTTTGCTTCGATCATCCCGATCGCCGGCTCGGCCTATACCTATGGATATGCGACGCTGGGCGAGTTTGTGGCGTGGATCATCGGCTGGGACCTGTGTCTGGAGTATGCCTTTGGCGCAGCCACGGTAGCTTCTGGCTGGTCGGGGTATTTCGTGTCGCTGCTCGAACAGCTCCATCTATATCTATCGCCAGGCATGGCGCGCTTCACGACGACGACCGGCACTGTGCTCTACAACCTGAACGGTAGATGGATGACCAAGGCAGCGATTTCGATGGCGGTGCCAATGGGCACCGATCTTTCGAAGCTGCCGCATGTGACCGGCGTGTTCAACCTGGTGGCGTTCCTGGTGATCCTGCTAGTCACGGCAGTCCTGGTGATCGGCATTCAGGAGTCGGCGAACTTTAACACGCTGATCGTCATCGTGAAGCTTACCTGCGTCTTTGTCTTCCTTGCCCTGGGCATCAACTTTCTCTTCCATCATCCGGACCTCGCAAAGATGAACTGGCATCCCTTCATTCCGCCAAAGGATGCGGCAGGCAACTTCGGTATCAACGGCATTGCAGCAGGCGCTGCATCCGTGTTCTTCGCCTATATCGGATTCGACGCGGTTTCGACCGCGGCGCAGGAGGCGAAAAACCCGCAGCGCGATATGCCGATCGGCATCCTGGGCTCGCTGGTGATCTGCACCATCCTCTACATTGCCGTTTCGATGACGCTGACCGGTCTGGTGAGCTACAAGGTACTGGACGTCGGCGATCCGGTGGCGGTGGGCATCGACGCGACGGGAGTGAGCTGGGGAAGCCTGCTGGTGAAGGTAGGGGCGGTCTTCGGCCTGGCGACGGTGATGCTGGTGATGTTGCTGGGACAATCGCGCGTCTTCTTTTCCATGTCGCGTGACGGACTGCTGCCGAAGTGGGGAAGCGCGATCCATCCGAAGTTCCGCACGCCGTGGATCTCGAACATCCTGGTGGGATCGATCGTGGCCTTTCTGCCGGCGGTGCTGCCGATCGATCGGCTCTCCGAACTGGTGAACATGGGAACGCTGCTGGCTTTCAGCATCGTGAGCGCGGGTGTGTGGATTCTGCGACGGCGGCATCCTGATCTGCATCGACCATTCAAGACGCCTCTGGTGCCTCTGGTGCCGATCCTGGGTATCATCAGCGCCTTCTACCTTATGATTTCGCTGCCACGGATTACGTGGATAGTCGTGGTCATCTGGCTGCTTGTCGGGCTGGTGATCTACTTCACCTATTCCACGAGACACAGCAAGGTGCAGGCGCTACCGGCGCGCGAGACTACTGGACGCTAGCTTGCTGGATGAAAAGCATGAAGAGGCCTGCCGGCGACGGCAGGCTTTTTTGTGGAACGCGGCAGCTTCGCAGGGGAGGTTCAGAGAGGCTGTTTTGATGCTAGTAACAAGGTAACGTGTTATTGCCGTAGGTGGTCCACGAGTAGTTAAAAGTTGTTCAAGGATTAGAGACAGTCCCACAGGGGTTCGGCTACACTCAACCTCGAAACCGGCCCTAGACGCAATCCCCCAGGCCGGGGCAGTGCTGGGCTCCGCGACGAATCGGAACGGCTGTTCCAAACTGGGAATTGACCGCAGAAATTGTTTCGCACAGGTCTGGACTTCTGAACGAAACGTTGCATCGGAGAAAGCGCGACCGTATCGCTGATTTTGGAGATGCGGCAGTTTCGGCAGTACTGACTCAGGGACCTTCGCGGTCTGCGTAAATCCGTCGGGCAGTGCCACCCTCTCCGGCATTGCAACAGAACGGACCAACCGTCGCACGAACCCATTTTTCAGGATGGCTATGCACCCGAAATGTTTTTTCCTCTCCCGCTTGAGTATCTTTGCGTCTGTTCTGGCGCTCGGTCTTACAGCTACAGCTTCTTATGGACAGACGGCGGCGTACGCGACTCCGCGCGTGCTGGGGCCTGTGAGCGAATCGCAGTTGACAACGGTCAAAGGCAATGTGCTGCCGCTGGCGCAGGCGCGCTTCGATGGCGGACGGGTACCGGACAGCACGCCGACCGGTCACATGATGATGGTGCTGCGGCGCAGCGACGCGCAACAGAAGGCGCTGGACGCTCTGATCGCCGAGCAGAAGGACCCGAAGAGCCCGAACTATCGCAAATGGCTGACGCCGGAACAGTTCGGCGCGCAATTTGGCGTGGCGGATGCCGACGTGCAGGCGGTCACTTCGTACCTGGCCGCGCAGGGCTTTGCCGTAGGGCGTGTGTTCAACAACAAGATGGCAGTGGAGTTTTCCGGGACCGCGGGTCAGGTTCGTTCCGCATTTCAAACGGAGATTCACAGCTACGCC
>CAVTRJ010000012.1:0-104439 GCA_963737035.1 uncultured Acidobacteriaceae bacterium
ATCTGCCGACCTCTGCCACGCCTCGACAGTTCCGCAAGAAGACGCCACTCTCGGTGTTCGTCAATCCTGACAAGAAGAAGCAGCTCAGCTTGCTTATGGGCGAATCCGCGCATTGTCCTGGAACTACCTCCACCAAATGTTTCCAACCCGTTCTTCTCAGCTCGCCTTCTCAGCGATTTAGTCTGAAAGTCTCTCCTTGGCCCCTCATTGTCACGCGTTGCCTCAACTCAGCCGTAGAGAATACCTAATGCCCACTTCTTGACTTCGATGTGAGGGTGGTTAACGAAAGCCTCGTCGATTGTCTTCAGGCTTGCATTACTCCAGGTATTTTCCGTTGTACTGAACATGACCATGGTCGCGCCTACCTTGAGTGCTAGATCCCGGTAGCGTTCGGCCGTCTGTACCTCTGTCAGGTCGCCTTTTAGATCACCGTTGCTCTTCGCTTCGCCAATGCAGAGATTCCCGTTCGCGATGCAGCAGATGTCCAGCTCCAAAAAGGCCTTGTGACCTTCCTTTGGGAATATCCGTAGCTCGTGGCAGAACAGGAAGCTTTCCTCGAATGACACACGTAGCTTGTTGAGTGTGAGAAGCGGGACATGCCCATTGTTCTTCAGCATGTGATAGACCATTTCATCCAGCTTGTAGAACCAAAGAGGCTCGTTAGGCATTTCCAGTGCTGGTGCTTGTAAACCTGTTTCAGACCGCATCTGCGGCAAGTAAAAGTTGATCCACATCGGCAATCGAGTGCAACGCTGCGTCCGAACAATTCTCACACTGGAAGATGTAGCCACGATGAAAATGCCTTTTCCTGAATATTCGTCGATGATGTCATAGCTCAAAGCGTCGTCTTGCATGATTTTCTGATGGATGCGAAATCCATATATCGCCGCTGATCGCTCTTCAAGTAGACGCCTTCATCTGACAACACCCTTCATGGACTCTGATTTGTCGAGGAATTTCATGAGTAGCGTGCGGTGCTTATCTGACCACAGGGCGTAGCCGGCCATGCCGAGGCCTCCGAATTTACGCACAGCCGTCGCTTCGTACCGGCCTTTGTCGGACGTTATCACTCGATAGTCGCAATCCTCCAAAACGATGCGGAAGACCTCATCTGCGTCCGGCACATGGATATTAGGACGAAGCATGTTGGTATCCATGTAGTTGCCCATTACTAAGGACCAGGGCACATGTAGGACACCCCTTCACGTCCGGTTCGAACATATCCCATGTTCGATCCTGCGATTATCCTCCGCCCAAGCGCCGGATGACGTGGGACAAGGTTTTCCATAAACTCAATATCAACGATCCATCTATGGTCGAGGGGGCTGGCGGGACTGAGCTTGCGCGGCAAAGGCGATCGAAGGCACCCGGCAGATTACTGTTGAATAGCAGGTGGGTCGTAACGTCACCCAAGTTTCCTTCTGCGTAGAGGCGGGATGGATATTCAAGCCACCATGCGACGGTTTCAGGGACGATATCGTCGATATGAATTGCGTTCGATACATGTATTTGAGGATCTTCTGTTTCAACTCTTCAAGAACGGTCTTGCCTACGGAGTAGCTGACGAAGGACAGGCGCTCGTTGTGCTCCATTCTTCCGTTCATTCGGCCTCGCGAATCGCTGTCAGAAACCGGTGCGAGTACTGATCGTCTTCAGTCGTGAACCACGACGGAACCCAGAGTGCGCGTCCATGCTGCCAGTAGAGCGCGTGATAAAGGCAGAAATCCTGTACCGTATCACCGATCACGACGACCGTGGGCAATTCGAACCTTCTTGAACGAACGGCCATCACGGGCGTAAGGATCGACGCTGTAATTCCAAATGGATACGACATACAAAGTTCGCGCGCGGACTAATGCCCCATTTGACGATGTCCGATTGCGTATGATGACTCATCAGCACCGGCATGGGCACAACTTCGATCTGGTTCATCTCCCTAAAGTAAGCGCCGTCTCCGCTCCCGATAGTCGCTGCAAGCCAGAGAGGAGGCGGTGCAATTTGTCGTCGACATCGCGGACGATCTGAACGACGTTCTTCGGTCTCTTGCTGGCCTTCAAAACGTCGCCGATTGCGGTTAATGGGTCGCGGGTCTATCTCCTCTTGTAATCGAAGGGACGTTGAACTGGCGATCAGGCATGCCGTGATATGGCTGCTTCTCGAAGTGAAAAGGCGCGATGCGCATGAGCAGTTCTTCAGCAAACTGTCTGACACAAGCCACCGGTCGAAGCTGCATTCAAGAATTCCTTTTTCGACACTATCGCGTATCTGGCCCTCTTCCATCTCAACCTGTTTCGCATAGCCGTGACTCGCTCAGCCACGATTTCGGCGAAGTCTCTGGATCACGGATGCACTCATCCTCACCGGTGCGCTGATAACGGTAAATGGTGTCTGGGTCGTGAGAGGACAGAACAGCCCAGAAGGTCTCGTCGATGGTTTTGCCGTCAGTCGGAACGATGATGCGATGCGTGCCGCCCCAAAGCTTTGTGAAATATTCGATAATGCCGATGCAAGTGTCTTGCCAATGAGGATCGGCAATGTTCGTGAGGACGGCGACTCGATGGGGACGGACACGGGTTATGAAGGTCTGAAAGCGCTGTTCGGTAGTGCTCATATGGGTTTCACAAACATATATGAAGGCCGATCATTTGCGCCTGCTATGAAGCCGCTATAGTTTCCATAGCAGATCGGCTAGAAAGGTGGCCCCCCCACGCTTCGTCGGTTGCCGAGGGGCAGGGTCAGCGATTCCGGTGCAGATTTCAGATTGCGCATAATTCCCAATGCGCTCACCGACCAAGATTAATAACGAGAAGTCGGCTTACCTCATCTGGCGGGAATGACGACAAGGGCTCTCATTAGGACTAATCCGTAAAGGGGGCGCTCAGGCGTCACGCTCCCTGAAGGCCACGTTAAAACGGTCCCTGTACAGACTCAGCAATCATCCTTCATCCCGGCAGACTGTGGAAAGGCAACAAAGGGCGAGACTGCGACCGGGCTTCCCGTTTAGCAACGCTGCTCGGTGGATCGGGCACCGGTAGCGCCAAGAATCCCGCTATGAGCAGTGCGAAGGCTGCCTATTGGAAAGCATGGCATCAGTACAGGGCAACGCACCCAGACGCGACGGTTGCGGAATAGCGGAAGGCTCAGAAGGCATCACGCCGGGCGAAGTAGAACGTGTCGTCCTGACCCTGCAGTCTTCACTTATGGAAAGAAAAATAAACAGGACGGCTCCGGGCTTTCGTCGTAATACACGATTACGTCTAGGGGAGTTGTTGGGGTTAATGAAGGCGCTCCTATGCTTATGTCCCAATCCGTGTTAGATACTCTGCCAGACCTTCCCCCAAAAAACGTCACGGTCGTGTTCATTAGTCCCGCCACAACGTTACGGATGTCTCCGCTGCAATGCACGCGAAACTCGACGTTTGTCGGCTGATTGCTCATCAACAGCACCTGCTCAAAGTGCGCGGCTCCGGCCGGTCGGCGGAATCATCTTTGCTTGGGATAATCGATAGCTGGCTCTGCTTCAACTTTTCCCACGGACCCGCCAATACAAGTGTTTAAGGTTTTGTTGCGTGTTGTTGAGGTTCTTCTGCGCGAAGTTGACCATCTCCAACCGGCCAGCCGCTAACGTCCCTTGTAACTTCACATCTGAATTGCACATGATGCTAGTTGTCCAGTGTCAACGGCTCGCTGGACGATCACGCTCTTGAGATTTCTGTCGGCATCGTGCCATGCGGAGAATGTGGTGTAAAAACGAAAACGTGCAAAACAGAATCAGAGCGTTGGCACGCCAAGTCATAGGACTGTGTCCTCGCTCCGTTCTCCTCTTATCGAGGAAGTTGACGAGCCACAGCACAAACCCAACGATCCCCGTTCCGGTAACCCAGGTGATCCAGTATTCGCGTAACGCAATGTAAAAGAAGCGAAAGAGTTCCTGGACATTACAACCACCGGGGGACAAACAATTCTGTAGGGGGACGGCAAAGACTAACGCCGGTTACGTAATCCGTCAAGGTTGAGTATCAGATACGCTTCCCCCGGACGGCGACGGACAGGCTGAATCAAAACTTGTCATAGGTACTCTGCACGATCCTTCGCGCAAGTGTGATCGAGTTCATCAAGATGCTGCTGGCCATCGGGCTATTCATCAGCTTCCCATCGGCGATATCGAGGCGGGCGAACTTCACAGCCACAATCATTCCGGCGATCACTGCCACCGTAGAAGGTCGGATCGGTTCCGTGCTCTTCATCGGCGCTGTCCTTGCAGACTCCGCATAACTTCCCATGACGGCTGGCCCAAGAAGACTTCCGTACACGCGATGTAGGATCGCCGCTCCAAACAGATGGGACACTTGACCGTCACCGACCCGATAGTCGGCTCGACGGCAATGGGGATGCATCGTTCTCAGCCTTTGCAGCGGACCACCTGTGTGCGGTTCCGTTCAGGAGCTGGCATGGCCTGTCCCCTCATGCTTCCAGACCTGTGGCAGAGAGCCAATGAATACTTCGGAAGGCCGGTAGACCTGCTTTGCTCCGCAGACGTTACACGGGACTCGTGCTGGGAGGACGGGAACGCCGCGTGTGAGGCTCGGGGTCTGGGCTCCACAGACCCTGCATTTGACCAGTGCTTGGCGTGTTCGTCTTGAGATTCCCATATCCGCAGGGTAGCGCCGTAGCCTGTGGAAATGGCGAAGAAAAGGCGAATACGTACGGAATGCCCTGCGTATCAAATACGCTGACGACCAGGGACCGGTGACGATCCATCCTTATTTGTGTGCTCCCTGCGCGACCGCGTTGTTGTGAACATCTACAGCAACCCCAGACGCGACACTGAGCGTGTCAGCCGCCCGTGCCAGCCGTGGGTGCCCATGCTTATGCAACCAGACGGACGCTGCTATCTCACCGGCAGCCATCGTTAGGCTGTATGTCAGGAACGCAGGCTTCGACGCAACCAAGGACTTTGGAAGTTCACCCTCGACAGCGCCACGCGATAATGCGCGTTCTGTTGTTACGTAATCCCCGATGCGATAGCCGACGACACCTGCGTAGATGGCATAGTCGAAACGGTCAAAGTCATGATGGACGGTAGCCGTACGGACAATCATCGGTGCGTCGGGGAGCGAGACAGATGCCGAGTCTGCACGGGCACTCATCGGCAGCGCCAGCAAGAGAAAAGCAAAGACCAAAAGCGCTCTGATGTTGCGTTGTACGATAACACCGGTTTTGTACGAAAAAACACTACCAGAGTTCGTACAACGTGCGTTTTCTGCGTTTCCTGCGCAAAGCGAAACGGACGAATACCCGCATGGATAGCTGGTTTTCGCGTGTTTATTGGTTTTTGATGAAAGTGGTGGTGGGCAGAGAGGGACTCGAACCCCCGACATCCTGCTTGTAAGGCAGGCGCTCTAACCAACTGAGCTATCCGCCCATCGACGCGATTGCCGTTGCGTGAAGGCTCTCCCGAGTCTATGGAAGCTCCGCAATTCGGTCAATGACGCGCCCACGCCACCTTCGGTGCTTGCTAGACTCGAGGCGTGGACACCCCGCAGCCGGCGGAGCGCCGCCTCATCATCAATGCCGATGATTTCGGTCTCACAGAAGGCGTGAACCGCGCCATTCTGGAGCTGAACGCGGCGGAAGTTCTGCCCTCCGCAACTCTGATGGCAACAGGCCGCGCTTTCCGCGACGCGGTGCACTCCGCGTTCGTGCAAACCTCGCTCGGCGTGGGATGCCACATTGTCCTGGTGAATGGCCGGCCGGAGCTGCATCCTGCCGAACTCCCGACGCTTGCGCCGGAAGGACGCCTGCGCTCCAGCGTGACCGGGTTCATGGTGGACCTGTTCGGCGGCCGCATCGCCTCTCGGGAAATCGAGCGCGAAGCCGTTGCACAGATTCGTCAGCTCCAGTCCGCCGGCATTACCGTCACTCATCTGGACACGCACAAGCACACTCATATGTTCCCGCGCGTGCTCGGACCGCTTATTCGTGCCGCGCGTGCGTGCAATGTGCCGGCCATCCGGAATCCCTTCGAGCCGGACTGGTCACTGCACCTCACCGAGAAGGCTCCACGGACCCGCCGCCTGCAGGTCCGCACGCTGCGGCTGTTTCGCGAGCAGTTTCTGCGCGCCGTGCGTGCTGCGCGGCTGCGGACCACCGATGGCGCGTTGGGAGTGCTCTCCACCGGCACCTTCGATACCGGTTATGTCCTCCGCCTGTTACGGAACATGCCGCCCGGCACCTGGGAGTTGGTCTGCCATCCTGGATATGTCGACGGCGCGCTGCGGCGCGCGGGCACTCGGCTTGTAACAACTCGCGAAACAGAGCGCCTGGCCCTGCTCGATGCACTCGAGAGGCCCCCTGACGACCTGCCCCGCATCGACCTGATGCACTACGGTGAATTTACAAGCTGAATCGTCGCACTGCTCCACCGCGTCCAATCAGCCACTACTCTAAGAAGGCGAACAGGGGAAGGCGAACAGGCACAGCACATGAAAATTGGCATCACCTGCTATCCCACCTACGGCGGCAGCGGCGTCGTTGCCACGGAGCTCGGTATCGAGCTGGCAGCACGCGGGCACCAGGTCCATTTCATCACCTACTCGCAACCGTTTCGTCTCGGCGGCCGTGAGCGCGACATCCTCTATCATGAGGTGCCTGTCTCGAATTACCCGCTCTTTGAATTTGCACCTTACTCGCTCGCGCTATCGACCCGAATGGCGGAGGTGGCAACCTACTACGGCCTCGATTTGCTGCATGTGCACTACGCCATTCCGCACGCCATCAGCGCCCTTCTCGCCCGCCAGATGTGCGCAGTGCAGGGGCGGCGCCTGCCGTTCATCACCACCCTGCACGGAACAGACGTAACACTTGTCGGCATGGATCGGTCCTATCTGCCGATCACGCGCTTTGGCATCGAGCAGAGCGACGGCGTCACCGCCATCTCGAAGTACCTGCGCGACAAAACGCTCGTCGACTTCTCGATCAAACGCCCCATCGAATCCATTCCCAATTTCGTAAACTGCGACGTCTATACGCCCATGAATCCGGCTGCGCGCGCTGAGGCGCGCAAAGCCTGGACGCCAGGGGGCGAAAAACTGCTGATCCATCTTTCCAACTTTCGTCCCGTCAAGCGCGTCACCGACTGCGTGCAGATCTTCGCGCGTGTCGCGAAAGAAGTCCCGGCACACTTAATGCTCGTGGGCGACGGCCCCGATCGCTCGCAAGCCGAGATGCTCGCCTTCAGCCTTGGCATTCGGGAGCGCGTGCACTTTCTGGGCAAGCAGGACAGCGTGACTGAGCTGCTTCCCCTCGCCGACCTGATGCTGATGCCGAGCGAGCTCGAATCCTTCGGACTCGCAGCGCTCGAAGCGATGGCCTGCCGCGTTCCCGCTATTGCGACCCGCGTCGGCGGGGTCCCTGAGCTCATCCAAGATGGCGTCAACGGCAGCCTCTTCCCGGTGGGCGACGTTGAAAATATGGCGCACTGCGCGATTCAATTGCTGAAGGACCCGCAGCGGCTCGAAGCCATGGGTGCAGCCGCACGACAGACCGCACAAGACCACTTCTGCGCGTCCCACATCATCCCGCTCTACGAGAAGTACTATGAGCAGGTGCTCGCACAAGATGCACGGTAGAGTCGCAACGGATGGGCAGCTAGCGCCATGGAATCATTAACTTGCATCAGTTGCCCTACTCCGAAGTTGTGAGGTGTTAGCGACCGATCGAAATTTTGACAAAGACCTAAAGTACGCAACAAACTACCCGCTATTTGCGTATCAAAATCGTGGAGGTATCTGCGATGCACTCGATCGCGTGTTTCCTCGGTCTCATATTTCTGGTGATCTTGGCGCTGATCGCCATTCCGATCCTGATTATCGTTGCGAAGCTCTTCGGGTTTGCAATCATCGGCGGTGTGATCGCTTTGATTGTGTTGGGTATCTGGAAGCTCTTCGATCTTGCGGAACCGCGTTACCGGCCGTATTGATCCATGCAGCACGGAACTGGATGGTAATGCCGTCACTACGACGGCGAAGCGCCGGCACCATCGGTCGCGTAGTACACCATCGGCATCTCCAGCGTGACGCGCGTGCCTCTTCCCGGCCGGCTCTCTACTTCGAAGCGCGCCTCTCCGCCGTACAGCACATCGAGCCGCTCGCGTACATTCTTTATCCCAATGCCATTTCCCGACCGGCTTTGCGCCGTGACGGCGCCCACCGCGGCTGCCCGCGCCGGCATGATACCCACGCCATCGTCTTCCACATCCACTACCAGTCTGCCCTCACGGACGCGGCTGCGCAACGTCACCGTTCCACCTTCAAGGCGCGGCTCCAGCCCATGCTTGATGCTGTTCTCAATCAGCGGCTGCAGCACCATACTGGGCACCATGACTTCCAGCGTCTCCGGCTCAATCTCACGTTCCACGCGCAACTTATCGGCGCCGAACCGCACTACCTCAATGCCTAGGTAATCGTCCGTAAAGGCAAGCTCATCGCGAAACGGGACGAAGGTATCGTGGTCACGCAGCAGGGCGCGCAGAATATTCGCCAGCCGCACGATCATCTCGCGAGCCATCTCCGGATGGAAGCGCACCAAGGATCCGATCGAATTCAGCGTGTTGAACAGAAAATGTGGATTGATCTGCCGCTGCAACGCATCCAGTCGCGCCTCCAGCAGCAGCCGCTTCTGCTCCTCCAGCTTCTGCTCGATCTGGATCGCGTTCCAAATCTTGAGCGGGATGCCCACCACCACCGCGGGACAGGCGTAGATCGCAAGGCGCACCACCCAGCTGCGGGTATTCAGAACAAACAGAAGGTGCGGATAAACCTTCGCAAGTTCCATCCGTGCCATCTGCATCCCGACAATCAACACCAGGAGCAGGATCTGGCGATCCAGGCGCGGACGTGCCAGATTGCGCCGCACCCAGCGGTAGATGCTCAAATCGATAAATGGGGAAAACGACCATACGTCTTCCTGCTCCACCAGACGTCCGTACAGGCCTGCAATCAGCGCCACACAAAGATGGACTGGCAGTGTCAGGAATTCGCCATGCAGCATGGCGGGAATTGACAAGAACGCGCCCCCCACAGAGGCCCACCATGGCCCGAGGAGCACGCCCAGAATCACTGTCGTCTCAAACCCGATGTCCGCTGCTAGAAAATTCGGGACCGTCACGCGCGCCCAGACGCCCAGCGTGAGAGGAATGCAGATGCAGGCCAGCAGGCCGATCGTTTCGCCGGCCGTGCGATCTTCTGCGAACAGCAGGCGTTTAAAAACTCGCGACCGCGCGAGCGCGCTCGACACCGCGGCAGCGATGCCCAGCTTGATCAATAGCGAGATCAGGATCAACCGTGGCTCGAACATCATCAGTCGCGTGGCCTGGTGAAGTCTCCCCAGGCGCTCCACGACTATAATCTACGCATGTCCTCCATCACGGTCAGCAAGATAGCGGAGGCCGACTTCCCTTCCCGCTGGGGACATTTCCGCATTCATGGTTTTGAGGGCGTTATCACAGAGCCCGAGCCCTGCCGGCCCGGCGATCCACCTCCCTCGCGTCGCGTGGAAGGGTGTGTCGCCCTGGTGCTCGGCAACATCCACGCAGCACCGCCCGTCGTTCGCATTCATTCACAGTGCCTCACTGGCGATGTTTTCGGCTCGTTACGCTGCGACTGCCGCCAGCAGTTCGAACTGGCCATGCAGCGCATCGTGGAGGAAGGCGCCGGCATCCTGATCTACGAACAGCAGGAGGGCCGCGGCATCGGCCTCATGGCAAAGCTGCGCGCCTATGAGTTGCAGGACAACGGTCTGGACACCATTCAGGCCAACCTTGAGCTCGGCTACAAGGCCGACTGCCGCATCTTCGAGATCCCAGCTCGCGCACTTCAGTTAATGGGTGTGCAGGCTGTCCGGCTTATGACGAACAATCCGGAGAAGATTGCCGCACTTGAAGAGCATGGCATTCGGGTCGTGGAGCGCATCTCAGCCGAGGTGCCGCCAGCATCGCCGCTTGCCGAGCGCTACCTCGAGACCAAGCAGGCGCAGATGGGCCATCTGTTCACTGAGGCTGAGGCGAAATAGCTGCATCTCGCGATGCCTTCACGATCTTCGCCGTCGTCACCATTTGCCCAATGTGCCGCTGCGTGTGTTCCGCGATATGCACCAGCAGACCGCCAAGCGTCGTCGGCAAGCGCTTGCGGCCGACGAAGCGATCCGCCTCAAGGTCCGCTTCGACGAAGCCACGGACTCGCTGAATCGCCCGCTCGATGGATTTGCCAAATTCTCGTAACAGCACGTGCGGCATGGCGCCATCCGCCTCTCGTGCAAGCTCCGACACTTGCGCCTCGCTGAGTTCGTGCCCTTCAGCGTAAGTCAGTAGCCTGTCCACGCTGCCCACAATGTGCCGCAGCTGAAATGCGACCGACGGCAATCCGGCCGGTCTTGCGTTCACTTCTACTCCAGTCATATCGCCGCACCAGCGATCCGCATCCTCACGGGCGAGTTCCAATGCGTGGAGGACCGCTCGAATCACCGCGGGCACATCCGTGAGCGTGCCTCGCAGCCACGGCTCCGGCGGGCTCATGTGCGCCTTTGTTCCAATGACAGTCACAGTCCCTTCTTCGCCCGGAACTCCCGCACCACCTCGGCCGGATCCCGATGCTGCCCATCCACCGCTTCGTTCATCGCCTGCATCTCCTGTGCGTTGATCTTTCCCGCGAGCTCGGCCACCGCAGTTCGCATCTGCGGCCAGCGGCGATATGAATCTTCGCGGAAGAGCGGCACAGCGTCGTATGGCGGAAAATAGTGCCGGTCATCCGCAAGTACAGTCAGGTGCAACGGCTGGATCGGCCCGTCGGTCGAGTTCCCGGCAATGATGTCCACCTGCCGCTGCTCGATCGCTCGATAGAGCAATCCCAAATCCATCGTGCGCGGCGGACCATCGAATTTCAAGCCGTACGCTGCCTCTAGACCCCGCAGGCCATCCGGCCGCTCCTCGAATTCATATCCCACCCCAAGCTTCCATTGAGCCGCGACGGCCGCGGCCTGGCTCAAGTCCGCCACATGCAGCCGCGCTGCGTCTTCGCTGCGTACGATCATCGCAAAGGTATTTTCGAATCCGAGCGACTCTCCGACGTCGACGCCATACCGCTCGCGATAGAGCCGTTGTACGATCGCCAGGGCGCGCGCCCGGTCCTTCTCCGCCGGCTGCTTCAGAATCGCGGTCAATGCCGTGCCGGTGTACTCTACGTAGCCATCGATCCGTCCAGCCTCCAGCGCCTGCTGGCAGATATAGCTGCCGGCCAGGTAAAAGCGCCGATCGACCTTCAGCCCCGTCCGCGCCTCGATGTGCTGCGCCAGCAGCTCGCCCAGCAACACCTGCTCGGTAAAGTTCTTCGCGCCAATCACCGGACGATTCGGTCGTGGCGGAGCACAGCTCAGCAGTGCTGGAAGTAGTCCGGTCAAGATTGCTGCAAGCACAAGCCTGCGCGTCACGGTCGCCCCGCGCCGGGCACGCGCAGCTTCCACTCCAGCAATCCCAGCAGGCCGTCCGCAGCCAGTGCAAGCAGGGCGGCGGGCACCGCTCCGGCCAGCACCAGTCTGTTGTCCACAGACGCGACGCCGCGGAAGATGAATTCGCCCAATCCCCCTGCACCTACAGCGGCGGCGATCGTCGCAATCCCGACGCACGTCACGGTCGCAGTGCGCAGCCCCGCCAGGATGAATGGCATAGCCAGCGGCAGCTCTACTTTGCGCAGCCGTTGCCAACTCGTCATGCCGACAGCCTCGGCCACGTCCATCACCGTTGCGTCCACCCCGGTGATGCCTGCGTAGGTATTGCGAACGATCGGGAGCAGCGCATACGCCACAAGCGCCACAATCGCAATGCGTGCCGCGCGCTCACCAATGAACGGAAGCGGCAACAGGAATCCGAACATCGCCAGGCTCGGAATGGTCTGCAGGGTATTCACAATCCCAAGCACCGGCTGCGCCAGAGCGCGTTTGCGAGCCAGCAGGATGCCGAGCGGAATAGAAATTGCCGTCGCAAGCAGCATCGCCGCACCGGTCAGCCACAGATGCTCCAGCGTGAGGGTCGTGATTTCATCCCAGTGCTGTTGAACGAAATCGGAACCCGCGATCACGACCGGGCCTCCGCTCCGCGATGCACCGCTCGCACATACGCCTGAACCGCGGGCACGGTCGAGGAAAGAAACTGCTCCGCAGGCAGGTTTGCAGCGATGGAGCCATCCTCTACCAGGACCACGCGCTCTGCCAGATATAGCGCCTCATCCAGATCATGCGTTACCAGCAGCACGGTCGGCCGCGCACCGCTCCGGTGCGCCTGCAAGGTCAGGTGCCGCAACACATCCTGCATTTCAGCCCGCGTTAGCGGGTCGAGCGCGCCGAACGGCTCGTCCATGAGCAGAATGTCCTGCCCCGCGGCAAGCGCCCGTGCAAGTCCGACACGCTGCCGTTGTCCGCCCGAGAGTTCGTGCGGCATACGGCCAGCGAACTCATTCGCACTCAGCCCCACCATCTCCAGCAATTCGCAGGCTCGATCGTGGATCTCCGCGCGCGGCCGGCTTTCGATCTCCAGCACTAGTCCAATATTGCGCTCCACAGTTGAAATGCGGGAATAGCCCCGTCTCCTGGATGACGTAACCGATCGAGCGGCGCAGGGCGATCAGCTCCTGCTCGAAGATGGAGCGCCCGCGCACCAGAACGTCGCCGCCGCTGATGCCGTGCATCCGGTTCACGGTACGCAGAAGCGTCGTCTTGCCGGACCCGCTCTTGCCCAGTAGCGCCACCGTACTGCCCGTGTCCACCGCCAGCGTCACATCCTTGAGCAGCGCACGTCCATCCGGCAGACGATAGCTCAGGTTGCGGAATTCGATGGCGGCCGTCGCGCTCATGCCTTCTCCGAAAGCAAGAGGCCGGGACGCGCCCGGCCTCATTCATTCAATGTCTCCAGCGAATGACTACTCTTCGCCCCCGTTGTCGCCATCCACGTTGTCGCCATCGACGTCGTCACCGTCCACATCGTCGCCAATTGCATCGGCGGGAACCGGCGCGCTCATCGCGCTCTCCGGTGTAGGCGCCGGCTGGCCCTTCACACGCACTACGGTGATCTTCGAAAAGCCTTCCTTGAAACTGGGCGGGCGCAGGCGTTCCGCCATCTTCTTCATCGACTCGTCACTCACCGTGCGTTCCCGCCGCCGATTGCGGTCCATGCAAACCTCGAATGGAACATCGAAGAAGACCGCCTGCACATCGTATCCGAAGCTCTTCGCCATCTTGATCCACTGGCGGCGCTCATGTGGCGATAGGTTGGTCGCGTCCACGTAGTTCCATGGCATCTTCGCAATCAAGCGCGCACGCAGCAGCGAGCGTAGGGTGGAAAACACCAGGCCTTGATAGCGCTGCTCTGTGATGTCGTCAAAGAGAATCGTGCGCAGGAGGTCACTGGATAGTGGCGTGACGCCACGCCGTTTGAACCAGGTCGTCTTGCCGGAACCGGGCAGCCCGATCGTCAGCACCACGTAGCCGCGTGACGGACGCGCCGCACTGGGCGACTCCGGGGGAACCGCAGAGGGCGATTCCGGCTGCGTCTCCAATACCAGTTTGCCTTCGGGTATCGCATCGCTTGCACTGGAGCCGGTTGAACCTGCACTCCCGTCGGCCGCAGCATCACTTTGGCGAGCTACATCATCGAGATCGCTGCCCACGACGGGCGTTTGCTTGACCATTGCCGGTGCCTTCGCCTCGGCAGATTTTGCAGGCGAGGACTGCGCAGGGGATGGCGGATACTCAGCGCTGGCGTAATTGGGCTGCAAAGGCGCGGGTTGATTGGCAGGTATCTCCTGCCCGATCTTTCCCGTCTGCTCGGAGAGGTTGGGGGCGCGTTTCGAACGTCGTCTCATCGGTCTTCGGCGCTTCTACTCGCGCCTACGTGGATCGTACACAGGTCACGCCTCTGTCGCAATAACTGTGCAACCGCCGGCCGGTCCGCCGCCGAACCGAGATACCAGTTTCGGAATTCGTGTTGACCGTACAACGATTGCTCTGGTGGCTCTTCTTAACGCAAAAGCCAAGCCCGCAGAAGTTGTGCAGCCCACAGCTTTAGCGAAAATGCTATAGCATCGGAAGCAGTGAAGGTCCTTGCAGCACTGCCGAGTTGCAGCGCTGGCCTGTTTGCGATACTTCGCACGAACCCTCCTGAGGAGACCTTATTTAGATGGCAGTGAAGGTAGGCATCAACGGCTTCGGCCGCATCGGCCGCAACGTTCTTCGCGCTTCGCTTGGCAAATCCGATCTCGAATTCGTCGCAGTCAACGATCTGACCTCGCCCGCAACCCTGGCGCATCTGCTCAAGTACGACTCCATTCTTGGCAATCTGCATCACGACATCACCGCCGGGGACGACTTCATTGCCATTGATGGCAAAAAGATCAAAGTGTTTGCCGAGCGCGATCCGGCCAAGCTCGACTGGTCATCGGTCGGTGCCCAGGTCGTGGTCGAGTCCACTGGCCACTTCACCGACGCCACCAAGGCCAAGGCCCACCTGCAGGGAACAGTCAAGAAGGTCATCATTTCGGCTCCCGCGACCAACGACGACCTTACCGTCGTGCTCGGGGTAAACGAGAACAAATATGACCCCAAGACTCACAACGTCATCTCGAATGCTTCCTGTACAACCAATTGCTTGGCGCCCTTAGCGAAAGTATTGGATGAGGAATTCGGCATCATTAACGGCCTGATGAATACCATCCACAGCTACACCAACGACCAGGTCACACTCGATTTCCCCCATAAAGACCTGCGCCGCGCCCGCGCCGCCGCACTCTCGATCATTCCAACGTCCACGGGCGCTGCCAAGGCCCTCCACTTGGTGTTGCCGCAGCTCAAGGGCAAGCTGGACGGCTTCTCGCTCCGCGTACCCACCCCGGTGGTCTCGGTGGTCGACCTCACCGTCACGGTAGAGAAGCCGGTAAGCGTGCAGAGCGTAAACGATGCGCTTAAGAAGCACGCCGCTGGTCCCCTGAAGGGCATCCTGGGTGTTGAAGAACACGAGCTTGTCTCGGCCGATTTCAAGGGAAACCCACTCTCCTCTATTATCGATGCACCGCTCACCAAGGTCATCGGAAACATGGTGAAAGTAATTTCCTGGTACGACAACGAGTGGGGCTACTCGAACCGGGTCCGCGATCTCATCCTCTTTCTGGAAAAGAAGGGCCTCTAGAGTAACGAGTAGGGCCTGTGGCCATACCAGCATCTACGGGGCGTCAGGAGTACAAAACCCTGACGCTCCGCTCTGCAATTCTGACGTGAGCAAAAGCTGCGGTGCAGTTTTCGCAATGACGGGACACTCGCTTCTCACGATCACCCAACATGCCGGCACGACAGAACATCTCGGGTAATTCGCCCTTTGAGCCGCGGATTGGTTTCTCGCGCGCGGTCTGCGTCGGAAACGTGGTGCATGTCTCTGGAACTGGCCCCGTCGGTGCGGATCAGGCCTCTGCCGAAGACCAGACGCGTCAAGTTTTCAAAATCATTGAGCAGGCGCTCGTGCAGGCGGGTGCCACGCTGCGTCACGTGGTGCGCACCCGCATGTATCTCACGCACGCCGCAGATTGGGAGGCCGTCGGAAGAGTCCACGGCGAACTCTTTGGCGATATCCGCCCCGCCGCGACGATGGTTGTCGTCGCCGCACTCCTCAACCCCTCATGGCGCATCGAAATTGAAGCCGATGCTGTTGTCGATCGCGCAGAAAGCTAAGCTGTCAATCATGCACATTCCCTCTATCCGCAGCCTCACCGAGGGCACCAATCAACTGCAACACCAGCATGTACTGATCCGTGTCGACTTCAATGTGCCCCTGTCCGAAGATGGCACCGAAATCCTTGACGACACGCGCATCCGGGAAACTCTCCCGACGATCGAATTCGCGCTCCGCCATCGCGCCAAGGTCATACTCTGCTCGCACCTGGGCCGCCCCAAAGGCAAGCCGAATCCGAAGTACAGTTTGCGCCCGATCGTCGACCGCCTCCGTGTCATGCTCGACCACACTATCGGCGAACAGGTAAATGTCGCGTTCGCGCCGGACTGTGTTGGCGATCTTGCGCGCGAGCTCGCCAACAAGCTCGAAGATGGTAAGGTGCTTCTGCTTGAGAACCTCCGCTTCCATTCCGAAGAAGAAGCCAACGATCCCGCCTTCGCGAAGAAGCTCGCCGCACTGTGCCAGGTGTATGTAAACGATGCTTTCGGCTCCGCCCACCGCGCACACGCCTCAACGGAAGGCATAACTCATTTTGTGCAACACGCTGTCGCCGGCCTGCTCATGGAAAAAGAGCTGAACTACATGGGCAAGGCACTCACCACTCCGGCGAAGCCGTTCATCGCCATCCTCGGCGGCGCAAAGGTCTCGGACAAGATTCAGGTGATCGAAAATCTGCTCACCAAAGTCGATGCGCTCCTCATTGGCGGCGGCATGGCCTATACCTTCCTGAAGGCCCAGGGCCAGGAAGTTGGCAAATCTCTGGTCGAAGCGGACAAGCTCGACATGGCCCGGCAGGCCATGACCGCGGCGAAAAGCCGAGGCGTGCGCTTTCATCTGCCCGTCGACCATGTGCTGGCCAATCGATTTGCGCCCGACGCAAAGACCAAGATCGCCGAGGGGGACGAGCCCTTCCCTGCCGAATGGATGGCTCTCGATATCGGGCCAAAGACGGTCGACCTGTTCGCCGGAGAAATTGCAGACGCCGGCACGATTGTCTGGAATGGACCCATGGGAGTCTTTGAAATGCCTGCATTTGCGCATGGCACCGTCGCCATTGCAGAATTGGTGGCGGGCAACCGGGATGCGGTTTCCATCGTGGGTGGTGGCGACTCTGTGTCGGCCATCAAACAGGCTGGAGTGGCGGACCGAATTACCCACATATCCACAGGCGGCGGGGCTTCGCTCGAATTCTTGGAAGGGAAAAAGCTGCCTGGGGTTGAAGCATTGCGCAAGAAGCCGTAATCTGCTAATGATCCTCGTCCCCCGGGGCTGATGAGGGAATTTGCCGTGCCTTCAGTGTTTTTGCTGAACGCCGCCATATTGTTCAGCGGCGTCGTTGCTTTCATCATCGCGGGCTTTGCCGGGACGTTTGTGCGCTCCCTGCATCCGTGGCGCTATCGGCTTTTGCTGGCGCCGCTCGGCTTTGTTGTTTGTGGCGGGATCAGCATCTCCGCAGAACAGCACCTGCTGCGTTGGATCGAGCACGGCCACCTCCAGCACTCTCTCGGTTCTGGCATTGTTCAGGGTCTTGTTCTCGTAATTGCCGGCCTATGCGGCCTGCTTGCCGGCATCGGACTGGGCACCAGCCTCGATCGCACCTTTCCCGATGCGCCAAGCTATTCGATTGCGAACTACTGGGGACCGCAGGAATCCAAACCGCGTTCGCGCAAGGGCAAGGTTGTCCCTATTTCGCTTGGGCGGCACCCCGGCGTGATTCCTCAGATTAAGGCTATCTCCCACCGCGATTAGCTTCTCGCCCTCTCACCTCAGCTCTATATCGCCTGAAAGGAACCATGCGCATACCCCTGCTCGCTGCAAACTGGAAGATGTACAAAACCCCTGCCGAGGCCCGCTCCTTCATCACCACGTTTCTTCAGGCGCCGATCCCTGCGAACGCTGAGGTCGCCATCTTTCCGCCCTCTATCGATCTTCCGGCCACGCTGGAGGCTGCCCAGGGATCCGCGCTGCTGGTAGGCGCGCAGAACATGCACTTCGCCGACGAAGGCGCTTTCACTGGAGAGATCTCTGCCCCCATGCTGGTCGCTGCAGGCGCGACTCACGTGTTGATCGGCCATTCGGAGCGGCGCCAGCATTTTGGCGAAACCGATGAGCTGGTGAACAAAAAGCTGCACACCGCCCTCCGTTACAAGCTCGTCCCAATCGTCTGTGTCGGCGAGCATCTGGAACAGCGTGAAAATGGCGAGACAGAAGCGGTGCTGCGCCGCCAAACCAGCCGCGCCCTGGAGAACATCGACGCCGCGCAGGCCGCACCCATCGTCATCGCCTACGAACCTGTATGGGCGATCGGTACCGGGAAGACAGCAACGCCCGGGATTGCAGCAGAGGCACACGCCGTGATCCGCCGCGAAGTCGCTCAACTCCTCGGGAAGCCGGCGAGCGAGGCGATGCGCATCCTGTACGGCGGCTCCGTCAAGCCAGACAACGCGGCTCAACTCTGCGCCCAGCCGGAGATCGACGGCGCGCTCGTGGGTGGCGCGTCACTGGATCCCGCATCCTTCGCTAAGATCGTGGCAGCAGCCTGCTGAAACGTCGATTCTAAGCGGGCTTACGCACAAAGGAGAGCGACGCGATGCAACACGCAGAATTGCTCGCCTACATGCGCAGCCAGCAGCTCGGCGTGCTCGGCACGCTTGCTCCGTCGGGTGAACCGCAGGCCGCGCTGGTCGGCTATGCGGTCACGCCTGATCTGGAGCTTCTCTTCGATACCTTACGAACCACGCGCAAGTATCGAAACATGAAAGCGGATCCCCGTGTCTCGTTCACCATCGGCAATACAGCAGGCAGCGGAGATGAACGCACTGCGCAATACGAAGGCATCGCTGAAGAGCTTGTCGGCGATTCGCTGGTGCGCCTTCAACCGGTATATTTTTCCATCTGGCCGGATTGCGTTGCGCACAAGCAGTGGCCGCACATCACCTGGTTCGTCATCCGTCCACGATGGATTCGCTATTCGGACTTCAACATTCCGGTAACCCAGGAGTGGAGCTTCTAGCGTTCCGAGTCGTTCGCCATCGAAGCAGGAGCTTGAGAAGATCACGCGAATTTAGGGCTATTCGGGATTGTGCAAGTGAAAGCGCTCTCGGATTTCGTAGCGTGAGCCTCCAGGGGTGGGGATGCTTTGGTATAGGACGAAGGACTCGGCGGTGAAGCTGGTGAAGTGGGGCGGCGGATCGGTTTCTAACTTGAGATTGGGGAAGTCGCGTGAGTGCCGATCCCCTTTGCCTTTTTGACGAGCTAGGGTGATGTGTGGACGATAGGGGCGATCTTCCGGAGTGAAGCCGCATGGCGCCGTAGCGGCCGTGATTGCCTGTTGTAATGCGGTTAGCTCAAAGGTGACAAGGACATCGACAATGAGGATGCCGGCGCGCGGGAACGTTCCGATCCTGCCGAGTTCGATGTGCACCTGCGGATGACGCAGATCACGCAAATGTGCCGTCACGCATTCGTATTGCTGCTCGCTGCTGCTGCCGAGGAATTGCAGCGTGATGTGCCAGGATTCGGGGGCGGACCAGCGGAGGCTGTCCGGGAGCTCCGGATTTCTTCTGGTGGACCGTAGCCGATTCACTTCCGCATCGATATCACGCGCTGTGGCGAGGGCCAGCGGAATGCCGATGAACAATCTCATATCAGCATTTGACTTCAGCAGCCATGCAGGATGCGACGACGTTAGCGGCTTCGCGCATCTGCGTGTCTGTCGTGAGGTAGTCGGGCGAGAGGCGAAGATATCGTCCGCGCGCGTCGGTTGTGATGCCGCGGTGTTCGAGGTTATCTACCAGAGAAACGGCTTGCGGGTGTTCGATGGTGAGGAAGGCCCCGTGCTGGTTGTCCGCGCCTTGGGCGGCGATGCCGGCTTCGGCAAGATAGCGCTTGAGCCGGCTGAGGCGGTCCAGCGCATACGCGCGGATGCGGTCAACGCCGAGGGCGAGTGCTAGCTGCTGGCCGGCGCGTGCCTGGTAATAGGTGAGAACCGGCGGGGTGGATTCGAGGAAAGCGTCGCCGCCCGGGGCGAAGCGTGGCGGGTCGGGCCGGTCATAGAGAAATGGCTTCTCCTTGGCGAACCAACCGATGTCGATGGGCTGAAGATTGCTGTTCAACGCCGCCGGCGAGATATAGAGGAATGCCGCGCCGGGACCACCTCGCAGATATTTGTAACTGCCTCCAATTACGAAATCCGCCTGCATCGTGGCGACATCGACAGGAAAAACGCCGATGGCGTGATAGGCATCGACAAGCAGGCGCGCTCCGGAACTCTGGCAGACGTCGACAATGCGATTGAGATCGGTCAAGACCTGGCCGGTGGTGAAGAGGACCTGCGAGACGATGACTAAATCGACCGTCTTGGATAGGGCTTTGAAGAGCGCAGTGAGATCGATGCTTCCATCGGCTGAGTGGCAAGATACGGTCTTGAGGCGGATACGGCCAACAGCGGCGTACTGCTTGAGGATGACGTCGACCGAGTCAAACTCGGCGGAGGTGGAGAGGACGCTCGGCGCATCACTCGAGCCATGGGGCAATGCGTTGAGCACGGTCCGCAGGCCCTGCCCTGCTGAGACTTTGGGGATGACACAGTCCGGCCGCGCCGCACCGATGAGCTGCGCGATGCGCGCGCGGTGCTGCTGTTCCTCTTCCTGCCAGGGCGTCCATGCTTCGTGGAGCTTGCTCTGCCAGTAATGGAAGCCTTCACGCAGATCGTCTTCGGTCTGATCGAGCGGACGACCGAGGGAGTGGTTCGCGAGATAAATGCCGGGTGTGGCGAGCGTGCGTGAGAAGAGTGGATAGATGTGGCGGCGGAGCGCGTCTTCCGTGAGCGGTCCTGGGCCGAGAGCGGCAACCGATTCAGCGATGGTCATTGTTACGGCGCCTCGGTGTGCGAGGCATCTTTGGGGGCCTCGGTGCGAGAGGCGAGGAGCTCGGGAAAGAAGGTTAGCTCGAGCGCCTGGCGGAGAAAAGCGACGCCGGAGGAACCGCCGGTGCCGCGGCGAAAGCCGATGATGCGCTCGACGGTTTTGAGATGGCGGAAGCGCCAGAGCTGGAAGTATTCCTCCATGTCGACCAGCTTTTCGCACATCTCGTATGCCTCCCAGTGCTGCTTCGCGTTGCGGTAGATTTCGCGGAAGATGTCGACGATGGCTTCGTTGCGGATGTGCGGCGTGGACCAGTCACGCTCAACGCATTCCCGGGGTATGTTGTAACCACGACGCGCGAGATAGCGGAGGAACTCGTCGTAGAGGCTAGGCGAGTTGAGAGCGCGGAGGAGATCTTCGTAGACGGCGCGGTCGTGCGCGAAGACCTGGATGGTCTCGGGATTCTTATTGCCGAGAAGGAATTCGAGCTTGCGATATTGGATAGGACTGGAAGCCGGAGGCGTTGCCGAGAACGCCGCGGAACTCCATGTACTCGGATGGGGTGAGGGTTTCAAGCACAGCCCATTGGTCGAAAAGCTGCATCTGGATGAGCTTGACGCGTGAAAGGACCTTGAGGGTGGGCGGGATGCGGTCGTGACGGATGTGCTCGATGGCGGCGGAGAGCTCGTGCAGGATGAGCTTGATCCAGAGCTCAGCGACCTGATGCTGGATGATGAAGAGCATCTCGTCGTGATGCGGCGGCTGCGAGAGTGGTCGCTGCTGCGCCAAGAGGCCCTCGAGCGAGAGATAGCCGGCGTAGCTGAGCTTGCCGGAGAAGTCGCGGATGATAGTGGGTTCGACGGTGCGCTGATTTGAGTCTGTCATTTTTGCCTGCACGTCATTTTTGGATGCACAGGGCATGGTAACTCCAGCACGTAAACCGGGGCTGGATGCGACAATCTGATTGATCCCTGCCACTTTGCGAATAGAGAGAGGTCCTGTGCCTTCTGTACCTGCCTGCTTGCGCCGGTTCCGCCGTTCTTCCCTGGTTTGTGTGCTGATGGTTTTGGCGGTGTATTGCGTCCCTGTGGCTGCTCAGACCAGCAGCACGTCGCCGGCCGGGATTACGAATCCTGCCATGAGCGGTTTGGGCAATGCTGCCCAGAGCGGTTTGGGCAATTACGACCCGCGGCTTACCTTTGCTCCGCTCAGCTTGCCTTCTCCGGTGAATGCCTACCGGTCCAGCAATGGCGCGCCGGGGCCGCAGTACTGGCAGAACGAGGCGGATTACGAATTGCACGCGACGCTGGATACGGCGAACAAGCTAATTAGTGCGAGCGAGGTGATCACCTACACGAATAACAGCCCTGACGTGCTGCCCAGTGTGTGGGTGCAATTGGACCAGAACATTTATCGTGCGGACTCGCGCGCCCAGATTCTGATCGGCGGGATGCTGCGTAGGCGGAGAAATGCGGCAACTACCACGTCAGGCGATGCCACTCCTCAAAAGACGACGACAGACGGGTTCGTCTTCGATTCAGTAGCGATCGAGCAGGGCAAGCAGACAGTGAAGGCGGACTATCTGGTGAACGATACACGGATGCAGATCCGGCTACCGCAGCCGCTGAAGCCGCACGGCGGATCGCTGAGAATTCACATCGAGTATCACTACGAGATTCCCGGCGAGTGGGGCGGCCGGACCTCGTGGGGCATGTCGAAGCAGGGCGAGATTTATGACATCGCGCAGTGGTATCCGCGGATGTGCGTGTATGACGATTTGCGCGGATGGGACACGCTGCCGTATCTGGGGAGCGAGTTTTATCTGGAGTACGGGAACTTCGACTACTCGGTCACGGTGCCATCGAACATGATCGTTGCGGGATCGGGGGAGCTCGTAAATCCCAAAGAGGTGCTAACGAAGTTCGAGATGGAGCGGCTGGCCCAAGCGCGCAACAGCGATGCAACGGTGTACATCCGCAAGCCGGCGGAGGTGAGCGATCCGGCAAGCAGACCAAAACAAGACGGCACGCTGACGTGGCGCTTCCATATGGACCATACGCGGGATGTGGTGTGGAGTGCGTCGCCGACGTTTGTGTGGGATGCGGCGCGAATCAATCTGCCGGATGGGAAGAAGGCACTGGCGATGAGCGTCTATCCGCCGGAGAGCGTAGGGGCGGATGCTTGGGACAAGTCGACGGAATATGTGAAGGACACCGTCGAGCATTTTTCCAAGCAGTGGTTCCCGTATCCGTGGCCCGTGGCCGTCAGTGTGGCCGGATTTTCAACGGGGATGGAGTATCCGGGCGTGGTGTTCGACGGTATTCCGGACAAGGGCTCGTTTCTATTCTGGGTGACGGCGCACGAGATCGGGCATAGCTGGTTTCCGATGATCGTGGGCTCGAACGAACGGCGGCATGCGTTTATGGACGAAGGCTTCAACACCTTCATCGATATAGATGAGTCGGCAACGTATGCGGGCGGCAAGTACGGGCCAAAGCGCGACTCGGAATACTCGGCTGGTGGCGAGCCGCCGGACACGATCCTGAAGGTGCTGGATAATCCCGATGCTGCAACACTGATGGCTCCCGCCGATTCGTATGGTTGGGCAATGGGGCATCCGATGAGCTACTTCAAAGGTGCGTACGGCATGGTGTTGCTGCGGGAGCAGATCCTGGGGCCGGAGCGCTTCGACTGGGCGTTTCGCAAATACATTCGCGACTGGGCATTCAAGCATCCGTCGCCGTCGGATTTCTTCCGCGAGATCGAGAGCGAGGGCGGCGAGGACCTGAGCTGGTTCTGGCGTGGATGGTATTTGAACAACTGGAAGTACGACGTGGCGGCGGACAAGATTGAAGGCGCGACGGTGAGCTTGAGCAATCGTGGGCAAGTGGTGTTGCCCACGACGGTGGAGGCCACCTTCGCGGACGGCACGAAGGCGCGGTTGAAGTTGCCCGTAGAAACGTGGATGTCGAAGGGCGCCTACACATGGACGCCGGACAGCAAGAAGACAATCACGTCTGTGGTGGTCGATCCGGATCATGTGCTGCCGGACGATGATCGCGCGAACAACTCGGTGAAAGCTCCGTAAAAGCCCGCGTTTACTGCGCGTCCGCGGTTGCAGGATGTGTCGCGCGCAGCTGATTTCGAACAGACGATGCCTGTTGCTTCGGCCGCACTTCACAGCGATACTTGACGCGATCTTAAGATGAAATTCAAAACGCTGCTCTTCTCTCTCATGGCTATCACGAACGTGAGCTATCTCTCCGCACAGAACGATCCCGCGCGCGAGCAGTCGCGTTCCATGGTGATGACGCAATACGGGATTGTGGCGACCAGCCAGGCAGTGGCATCGCAGGCGGGTGCGTCAATCCTGGCGCACGGCGGCAGCGCGGTGGATGCGGCAATTGCGGCCAACGCTGCGCTGGGCGTGATTGAGCCGATGATGAACGGCGTGGGCGGCGATCTGTTCGCGATCATCTATGACGCGAGGACGAAGAAGCTCTATGGGCTGAATGCGAGCGGCTGGGCGCCGAAAAGCATGAGCATCGAGGCGCTGAAGGCGAAAGGCATCGTGAACGAAATCCCCGAGACTGGCATTGCTTCCGTGACCGTGCCGGGCGCGGTGGCGGGATGGGACGCGCTGCGGCGGCGCTTTGGCAAGCTGCCGATGGCGGACGATGTGGCGCCTGCAGCGGCACTCGCCGAGAACGGTATCGTCGTGCCGGAGACGGATGCTGAGAACTGGGCCACCTATGGAGTTCCCTTCGCGAACAGTCCCGGATTCGCGCGCGTGTTTCTGCCCGATGGAAAAGCGCCGGCGGTGGGGCAGCTGTTTCGCAATCCGGAACTGGCGGCGACTCTACGGCGGATTGGCGCCGATGGGCGTGATGGCTTTTACAAAGGCCAGACCGCGGAGGCAATACTGAAGCTTTCGCGTGAGCAGCATGGATTTCTCGAGACGGATGATTTGGCGGATTTTCAGCCGGAGTGGGTGGACCCGGTGAGTACGACGTATCACGGATGGACGGTGTGGGAGATGCCGCCGAACGGCCAGGGCATCGCCGCGCTGTCGATGCTGAACATCATGGAACAGTTCCCTATTGCACATTGGGGACACAATAGCCAACGGGCGCTGCACGTGGAGATCGAAGCCCAGAAGCTGGCGTACGCAGACCTGCAGCATTACATCGGCGATCCGCAGGTCTCGCATATTCCGGTAGAACAACTAATCTCAAAACAGCTTGCGGCAAAGCGCGCGGCGACGATTACCGACCGGGCGCGGTGCAACGTATTGCCGTCGGATCTGACGCAGCAGCTTGCGCGGCTATCGAGCGACACGACCTATCTCGCAGTGGTGGATCACCAGGGCAATCAGGTCTCTCTCATACAAAGCAATGCGGGTGCTTTCGGCAGCGGGCTGGTGGCGAAAGGAACGGGTTTCGTGCTGCAGAACCGCGGCGGCGGGTTCACTCTGAAGCCGGGGCGGCCGAATACATTGCGACCGCGGACTCGGCCGCTGCACACGATCATTCCGGGATTCATGCAGCGCCAAAATGATCAGCACCAGGATCAGCGGATCGCCTTCGGGATCATGGGAGGCTTTAACCAGGCGCAGGCGCACGCGCAATTCGTCTCAAATATCGCGGACTTTCACATGAATATCCAAGCGGCACTGGAGGCGGCGCGATTCCGGCGATTGGAGTTCGCCGGCTGCAAGATCTCGATCGAGAACGGTGTGGCACCGGAGGTGATTACTGCGTTGCGCAGCCAGGGACATGAGATCACGGTGGAACTGCGCTATTCGCAGACGATGGGACGCGGCAATGCCGTAGAGCACGTTAGCAGCAATGGCGTGAACTACGGGGCGACCGATCCACGCGCGGACGGCGAAGCGATCCCGGAGCAGATGCCATTTCAGCCTTGATTTGTTTGGCAGATCTTACGCAAATACTTCCATCCCGGCTTCGGTAGGATGGGGCCACTCGACGTGCTACTTAGTCAATGCGGCCTGCCCGGTGTGGAACGCCGCGTGATTGGTGCGGCTGAGGAGAACGGCCAAGCGATTGCGCGTGGGGTCTTTGGCGAAGTCTTCCTCGGAGACCGCGGTGTGTTTCTCGAGCCATTGCTGGGGCGTGAGCTTTTGGAAAGCTGCAATGAGTTTGCTGTTGACTTCGCTCCATGCCTGCTTGAGAACAGAGGGAGAGATGGAATCAGGTAGCGTTTGATCCGGATTGGCAATGTAGATCTCATCCAGCTCCGGATGCAGGCGCTCGCCGAGGCCGAGCAGGGCGAACATGCGGTCGTGTACGGCGGTGAGATGGCCGACAAGATAGAGAAGGCGGTTTCTTCCGGGGGCGACCTGTTTCTGTAAGTTTTCGTCGCTGAGCGATGCCACCGCGCCGTCGAAGCGCCCGATGACGAGCTTCCAGGAATTGACCGCAGCGGTTACCAGCATTTCTTCCGTTGTCATTTAGGAACTGCCTCCGGCGTTTGCGTTGCGTGCCTCTGTTCGATGTCTATCGAAGTTGCCGGATGCGAAATTGTTGTACGAATACGAGCGTTCGCTGATCAATGTAGATCTTTCACTTCGTCAATGACGGATTGCAGGGAATCCGTCCGTCGAAGTTACGCGGCGGCAGCGGGACGCTGCATGGCGGCGAGCGTGGTGCGCAGACGAATACGGGCGGAGAGGAGTGTGCGCTCGACCTGCTGCCGCGGAATCTCGAGCAGGGCGGCGACTCGATCGGCGTCGTAGCCTTCGACGTCGCGCAAAAGGAAGATCATGCGCTCGTTGGGAGGCAGCTCCTTGAGCGCCTCTTCCATCTCCGTGCGCTTCACGTTGCGTCCTGCAAGCGAGGGGCCGGAAACGGCTTCAGCCACCGGAGTCTGCTCGTCGAGGGGCATGCGCTCGCGCAGTTCGTTCACGAGAGAGCAATCAATGCAGCGGCCGTCCGGCTCCTCGGCCTGACGGAAGGCGCGAACGAATGCGCCCTCGCTGACCTGTTCAGCCTCAATCTCGTTGCCCACCATGTAGTAGGCGACGGCGTACGCACGATGTTTATGCGTTTCGTAGATGTCGCGCTGCCGGTGTTCGAGCGAGCGCTCGGACATTTGGCATTGCACAACCCGGCACGATCCTTGGGAAGAAAAATCTCTTTCAAAGTTCAACAGCCATGCCCTCGATGTGGACAGCGCAATCGCCGCTTGCAACTCTGCGGACGTGCGGACCAAATACTGAAGCTAGCATGGCCGTCTATCCCACTTCCGTCAAGTGTGGCTGTGAAATCAGTGTGATAGAGGCGGCGGATGGTACTACATTCGTGCAACCCAGAGTAATCGTTTCCCCATTCGAACGTTACGGAGGTGTCTGTGGGTTTCCGCTATGATCAATCCGGATTGCTTAAGGCACCGATAAGAAAGGTATTTTCATTTACTTCCTCGTATGGCCCCCCCGACCATCCTTGTTGTCGACGATGATGTTTCTATACGCACCATCGTCTCCGCCATGCTGGCGCCAGCAGGCTACGACCCAATCCTGGCGAGTTCGGCGGAAGAGGCGATTGCACAGCTCAACGACGGACTGAAGCCGAGGCTGATTCTTTCCGATATTGTGATGACAGGCATGACCGGGCTGGCGTTGCTGGATCATGTGCGCGAGCGGCACGGGGAGATCCCCATCGTGATGGTGAGCGGGGTAAGCGACCTTGCGGTGGCCATCGGGACGCTACGCAACGGGGCCTACGATTACCTGCTGAAGCCGTTCGAGCGCGATCAGCTGCTGGGGACAGTATTGCGGGCTCTGGAATACCGTGCGCTGGTGGAGCAGAACACCTTGTATCGAACACACCTGGAAGAGCTTGTAGCAGCCCGAACCGAGATGTTGAACAGCGCGATCGGGGATCTGGAGCGCTCCTACGACATCACGTTGGAGGCGTTGGGCGACGCGCTGGATCTGAAGGACACGGAGACCGAGGGCCACTCCCGGCGGGTGACCGCTTACACCATTGCCCTGGCACGAGCGATGCAGTTGCCGCCGCAGGAGATACGCACCATGGCACGGGGTGCGTTTCTACACGATGTGGGCAAGATGGCAATTCCGGACGCGATTCTGCTGAAGCCGGGCCGCCTGACCCTGGACGAACAGAGCACGATGCGGGAGCATTGCGAGCGCGGCTACCAGATGCTGCGCAAGATTCCCTACCTGCGGGAAGCAGCAGAGATCGTTTACAGCCACCAGGAGCACTTCAACGGGTCGGGGTACCCGCGGGGATTGCACGGGGATGAGATTCCGCTGGGAGCGAGGATCTTCGCCGTAGCGGATGCGCTGGATGCAATCACTTCGGACCGCCCTTACCGGAGCGCCACCAGCTTTGCGACGGCCCGGCGGGAGATCCGCAAGAACTCGGGGACGCAGTTCGATCCTCAGGTAGTCGACGTTTTCCTGCAGATGCCGGACCGCGTCTGGGAAGACCTCCGTGCGGAGATTCAGGGCGAGGCGCAGAAATTCAACCCCTTTTCGCTAGGGGCGGTGAAGCATCTGCTGCCGCGCAAAGATGCCCGGGCGGGCGGCAACGGCATCCTAAAAACAATGCCGGAAACAAAGAAAACCAGCGCACTGGAGGCCGACGCCCTAAAGGCGGCGGTGGCGAAGCTGCCTGGCTGGCGCGTGGAGCAAGGCACGCTGACCCGCAGCTTTAACTTTCCCAACTTCGTAGAGGCACTGGCATTTGTGCAGTCCCTGGGGGTGGAGGCAGAGCAGAAACAGCATCATCCTGACCTGGACATCCGCTACAGCAAGGTGAAGGTGGGGCTGGTCACGCACGATGCTGGGGGCATCACGGCGAAGGACATAGACATGGCCCAGAGGGCCGACAGCCTGGCGACTCCACTGAACGGGAAATAGGCTCTTGCCGAAAATTTATCTGGCGACGCGGTAAGTGCTTGACACTGTGCCGCCTATAGGCGCTAAATAGGTGGTTACCTGGGGGACGAAGCGCCAGAATGCACCTGCCGGGTTGCAGGTGAGAGAGGTGGCTCACGGCAATTTTCAAAGAAAGTTGCCTTTTTGAGCAACATTTGGCTGGGAACTGCGTCTATCCTGTTAGAGCGGTTGAGGTGAAAGCCCCCCGCGGAGAGTTTTAGTACAAGTTGCGTCACTGGCCTCCCGGCACGAGCACCCCAAAATGTTCGTGCCGTCTTTTTTTGCCTTGCGCCTTCCCTTACACTGACCATCATGCGGACTGTATTGCTCGCCTTGCCGATCGCTCTGTTGACGCTCGGCGCCTCGGCCCAATGGGCGCTCCCCACAGATGATGTGCCCGCCTACCACGCAACGCCACCTTCATCGGCAGAAAAGCTTGCTCCGATCCTGACAGAAGCGCAGTTGCGCACCGCAGGCGCAACGCTGCCCTGGCAGATCCGGGTGTACGCGCTCGCCGCGCGGGTTCCGCAGGTCCTGTATCAGCTACCCTGCAACTGCCGCTGCGACCGGGCGCTGGGACATGCCAGCCTGCATAGTTGCTTCTCCGGTACACACGGGATGGAATGCAGCACCTGCGCGCAGGAGGGCGTGTATGCCTATCGCATGACGAAGCAGGGCAAGACGCCGGCGCAGATTCGCGCCGGGATTGCGGCGCATGAGTACCAGAACATCGATTTGGCCAGCCTGAACAGCGCCAGCGGCCAAAGTTAGCCGAGCAAAAGCCGGAGAGCAGGCGGGCGTTAATAATTCAGGAATTCTGATTCCAGATGTCCACGTGCCACTTCCAGCGGCCGTCTTCCTTTTGCCAATAGACGACGTATTTCACTTCCATTTCCGCACTGGGTTGACCGGAAGGCTCGACCGTCAGGAGGGCCTTCCCGATCTCCACCGCGCCATCGCCAGACGGCATGACATCGACTGAGGTCAGGACTGCCGATGTGGCATTCGCCGTCTGGACCATATCGGACCAGAACTTCCGGATCGCGTCGCGTCCGGAGATCATGGGCGCGCCCGGCGGCAGGACACGTGCTCCTCGTGTGTAGATGTCGTCCAGCGCCGCGAAATTCCGCTTGCCGAAGACCTCCCGGTTGAAGAGCTCATTCGTGCTTCGCATGGACTGTTGCATTGAATCGAGTGTTGCTGGCATGGCCCCGTAGCGTACGCTTGTCAATTGAGGACAAGCAACTGCTTTCCGGGAGCCCGACGGGGGCTCTAATCGCAAATTCTCTTCCATTGTGCAAATCGTGAAGGCAGATATCGGATATCGCCGGGATGTTCACCCGGCCTAGTTCCGGCGAACAACGATCAGAGAAAACATCGCCAGTCTCTTCATCTGCGGTTCGCACGCCGTTTCGATCATCTTCCAGGCAGAGGTGGTGAAGTTCGGCATTAGCGCGCGCATGGAAACACCGCCCGAGACGAGATAGCGGAAAGGCATCATGGGACGTATTTCTTCTATCGTGAGGGCCGGAAACTCATCCTCGAATCGCTTTCGATCGCGCTCAAAAAGGATCCACGGCAAAGCTCCATTTGCATCCGAGAGTGGACCCTTCGCGGGAAAGTCCCATTGCTCGACTTCGGGCTCAAACGGCTCGTGATGCAAACGGGTGTAGATCAACCGCGACCACGAGGAGACCCATGGTTCCACCATGGCAACGACGCCCCCTGGACGCAAACAGCGAGTTGCTTCCCGGAAAAATGCAGCGGCGTCTGGTATGTGGTGCAGAACGTCCGTCATCACAATGGCGCGAAGAGCGCCCGGCGGAAATGGCAGCCAACGCGCATCTGCGACCAGTTGGACGCCGGCGCACTCGAAGACTTCCGAAGTGATCACGTCCGGCAGAAACTGCTGGAAGAAGCCGGCACCAGATCCGAGTTCGAGCACAGAGCCATTGCCATCCGGAACCCGCTTGAGGATGGCTCGATACCAATCCTCGTAGATCGCTCGGAGGAAAGGTTTGGAGATGAGAATGGAACGTCGAAGCTCCGTGGTTACGGGATCGTCGATCGACCTGCCACGCGTGAGCGGATGCGCGAGTATGGAACGTAGCATGCCGAAGCTCTGATCCTCCGTGGCTCATTGTAGTTTCATCGGACCGCCAAAGCACCGCCTATCAGATCCTTTTGGTTGGCGTTACACTTGGCTGCAACCTATGGCGATCTCCCCTTCGCAAGCACGGGCGGTTACGGGGCTCTACTCACTGACCCGGAAAACCGGTCTCCTTGACACGCATTTCGGCAGGAAGCTCTTCACTGCGTCATATTTCCTGTACAAGCGCTATCTGGAAGATCCCTTCGCTGCACTTGCAAGGCATCGTCCCGGCCTGTTTCGCGGCGGCGACATCCTCGACATCGGAGCAAACATTGGCTATACCGCATCTCTTTTTGCCCAGGCTGCGGATGACGATGCGATGGTATATGCGTTCGAGCCAGAACCATTCAACTTTCGACTCCTGCAGTGCAGTGTTCGAGATCGGGGCCTCCAACGGAAGGTGATCCCGGTGCATTCGGCGGTAGGAGAGCGCGATGGTGAGATCACGCTGTGGATCAATGCCCATCATCACGCTGATCACAGGATCGCGACTGACAATCTGCGTGCAAACAATCTGAGCGCGAACGACGGATACGTCACAGTGCCCATTACCAGCATCGACGAATTTCTCGCTCGACGGGGCGCCACCAGATCTATCTGTCTGATCAAGATTGACGTGCAGGGTTATGAATTAGCTGTTTGTCGCGGGATGGCCGCGACGATCGCACATCACCCCCATGCCGTCGTGGCTATTGAATACATGCCCGAAGCCATGGATGACCTTGGTTATGATGCGCCCGCGCTGCTCGATTGGTTTCGTGAACAGGAGTTCAGGATGTATTCCCTGGGGAGGAATGGTGAACTTACGGAGGGCCTGAGTGACGAGCTTGCAACAAAGGGCTATGTCGACCTTATCTTTTCGCGCGTGGCACTCACCTAAACTTCGGCTTCGATCTGTTCGGGAGATTCCAGGTCTCCAAAAAGCGAACTCGGCATTGGGACTTTCAGCACTGTCCCAAGGATGAGGAGGAGGAAAACCGTCTTTACCTGGCCCCCAAAGCTGAAACGATGCCCTGCCGTGTGGCTGATTTCAAGGTAGGTGAGAGGCACAAAGATGACGGCACACGAGAACAGAACCGTATAAATTGCCGCGGCAGGAATCTTGACCCGTGCCGTTGCCACGTCGGAAAACAGAAATAGTAGAAACGCACCCCAAACCAGATACACGTGGACTAACGTGTAATCGCCAGAGACATAGGGCAGCAGAACACAAAGAAGCAAATAGGCCATGAACTGGTTCAAGAGCGGCATTCGGCGGAGGCGAAACCAGTACAGCACAACCGCTCCCAGCGGGATCAGAATATTGTAGATCCGCAACGCTCTTTGGAACGCCGGTCGGTCCGGTGCTGGATCATTTCTAGCGGTGTACCGATAACCGTGAATGACCTGCTTTATCGCCTGAAAGAGCGAGTGGTCAAACTGGGGGTCCGTGCGTGCAAGAATGTAGTTATTGATTACAAATGGTGCGCCTTTTGCGCTGTCCAAAGCAGCCTGACGGACGCTGGGACCGACCCCGGCTAGCGCCAGCACGGACAAAACTGCTGTCGAAACAATGGCGATAACGAACATCCCATATTTACGCCTGGCCACAAAGAGCACGAAGAGCAGGCCGGGAAATATCTTCATGGATGCGGCCATGCTCCACAGAATTGCCGAGGCTAGCATCCGGTTTCGGGTGTAAGCCACAATGCCCAAAAGAATAAGGACCCAGATGAGTCCCTCAAGGTTCGCGCGATCGAGCAAGAACAGCAACGGAAAACCGAGGAGGAAGGTAGACCAGAGTGCAATTTGCGGAAGGTGGCCCGGGGCAAGCTGTTTGACGCGCACCGAGAACTGCCATGTTGCGATAAAAAAAGAGAGCAGGACAAATATCAGGAATGCGGCCAGCGGCCTAGGCAAGTGATTGAAGAGGAGATAAACGTAAACGGAGGAAATCGGATAAGGATAAGGAACCGTAATGTCGGTACGCGAAAGCATGTTGGGCTCGCCGAAGTGGGCGACCCGCACGCTTAAATCGATGAAATCCGTGAACTGATCCCCCGGGCAACAGAGCAGGGTGCCGTGCACCTGGGATTTATGCAGGATTGGCCCGCGAATGCAGGCAAGGCCCCAAGCAAACGCGGTCAGCACCAGAAAAGTGACCACATAAATCCTGAGACCCCTGAATACCTCTGCCCGACACGGGAGGTCCGCGGTTGGTTGCAGAGCTTCGTGAGGAGAAATTCCCAGTCTGTTCAGGCGATTACCGCTCCACAATGCATAATGAAATCTTTCGTTCGCTCGGACATTCGCTGTGGACCTTGTTGTGCTACAAGCTCTCTTGTCTGTCCGCGAGTTTTTCCGGGCTTAGCTCCAACCGGAAGTGGTGACCAAGGCCCAGCAATGGTAGCGTATTTTCATGCCATCCTCCCAGATGCACTCCCCCGAGTCAACCTTTGTTAGACCGTCAGAACAGGGCGCAGTCTATACGGAGGAGCGCAGGCGCTATTGGGAAGAGTATGCGCAAACGGCTTCGAAATGGGCGGGCCCCCGCAAGTATTACCAGCAGCGCCTGGCGGAGATTTACAAGCTTTCCGTTCCGCCCGGCATGCGGGTCCTTGAGCTCGGATGCGGAGACGGCAATCTACTGGCTAAACTGGAACCGGCATACGGCTACGGCGTCGATCTTTCGCCCCAATTGATCAGCAACGCGAGAAGCAAGCATCCTGCCTTGCACTTTGAAGTGGCCGACGCTGGCGCGCTGGATTTGGAAGGCGAATTCGATTTCATTATCTGCTCCGACCTGCTCAACGACCTCTGGGATGTGCAGACAGTCTTCGAGCAAATTGCCGGCCATTGCCACGCTAGTACGCGGATCCTGATCAATTGTTACAGCCGGTTATGGGAAGCGCCCCGGCGCCTGGCGGAGGTACTTGGGCTGGCAAAACCACAAATGAGTCAGAATTGGCTGACCGTAGAAGACATCGCGAACCTGCTCACGCTCGCGGGATTTGAATTGATTCGGACATCTGCGGAGATCATGTGTCCCATCCGGATCCCGCTCCTGGATACCTTCTGCAATCGGTACCTGGTAAAGGTTTGGCCATTTCGCTGGCTGGGGCTTACCAACTTCATCGTCGCGCGCCCGGTACCCTCCTTGGATTCCTCGCCTGCGCCGATTGTCACTGTCGTTGTTCCCGCCCGGAATGAGGCGGGAAATATACCAGCGATCCTCGACCGCGTGCCTCAGTTGGGTGGGGGCACAGAATTGATTTTCGTCGAGGGCAATTCGAGCGATGGAACCTACGAGCGCATTGAGCAGGAAATCGCCGCGCGGCCAGACTGTGGCGCGAGGCTATACAAGCAGACGGGCAAGGGCAAAGGGGATGCCGTTCGAGTGGGCTTTGAACACGCGACCGGCGATCTGCTAATGATCCTGGATGCCGACCTGACAGTTCCGCCGGAAGATCTCCCAAGATTTTATGAGGCGTGGCGCTCGGGGCGAGGCGACTTCATCAACGGGGTCCGGCTGGTCTATCCAATGGAAGAGAAGGCGATGCGTTTCTTCAACCTGCTCGGTAATAAGTTCTTCAGCCTGGCCTTCACGTGGCTGTTGAGCCAGAGCGTGAAAGACAGCCTTTGCGGCACAAAGGTGCTCAGCAAGACTCACTATCAGACCATCGCCGCGAATCGCGCTTACTTCGGAGAGATCGATCCCTTTGGCGACTTCGACCTCCTGTTCGGAGCAGCACGCTACAACCTCAAAATCGTGGGGCTGCCGGTGCGGTACCGGGAACGAAAATATGGCGAAACCAATATTCAGCGTTGGAAGCATGGCGTGTTGCTTCTCCGAATGGTGGCGCTTGCGTCACGACGGATTCGCTTTGTCTGAAAGCCCACATGAAGCGGAGGAACTGGCGTTGTCCCTTCGACAGAGCCGCTTTGGCCAGGGGACTGGCCGGTGACGCCGGAGGTTCGCTCCCAAGCTCGACACCAGTGTTAAACTGTGGTTAGTCACGATCGCCAAGACGGCGTGGTAGACCCAATCTGGGGGCGTCACGGTTTCGACGGGATCGATTGCGGCTCGAGAGGCATGCCGGGGTGTGAGCACCCGTAATCGCTTGCAAAAACAATGATTGCCAACAACAATCTTGCACTTGCTGCTTAATTAAATAAGTAGCCGTCCTCCAAGGCTTTGTCTGCGGGCTGAGGTCAGGACGTCACACAGCAGGCTGGTTTCCACGATTCGGTCCGTATCGTGGAGATGAGATCATCGGACTAGTGGCGTGCGTATCTTGTCCGTTCTGAGCGCACGTTGCGAAACCATCGGAACGCGACTACGCATGGAGACTCTCGGCTGACAGCGATTTCGGACGCGGGTTCGACTCCCGCCGCCTCCACCAAACTATTCGCTTCTTAGTTGTGCCGTCTTAAACTGCCGAGGCCCCGGCTGGCTCTATCGCTGAAGCTGGCGTCGTTTCCCACTTCAATATCTTGAAGTCGAGCACGAAGATGGCATACATGACAGGTACCTGGATCTTGGTGACAATTGTCGCGATCAAAAGACCACCAATCTGCGCATAACAAAGAGGCTTCCACAGTGGACCGCCATGCATCGCCAAAGGAAAGAGCGCGAGCACAGTGGCAAAGACCGTGATCAGCACCGGCCGTAAGCGCAGAATACCTGCGTCGATGATTGCATTTTCGAAGTCGTCGCCTTCTGCATGTCGCTCTTCGATGTAGTCAAAGAGAACAATTGAGTGACTGACAATCACACCGATCAGGCTGGCTACGCCCAAGAACGCCATGAAGCCAAAGGGCTCATGCATGATCCAGAGCGCCAGGAAGGCGCCGATCATCCCATAAGGAGCCGCGGCCAGGACCAGCAGAGGTTTGATCGCGTTCTTGAATTGAAATAAAAGTGCGATAAAGATGGCGAGGGAGGAGATCGCCATGACGATCAACAGGTTCTTGAAGCCGGACTTCGTCTTGTCGTACTCCCCACCAATCTGCATTCTGTAGCCAGGAGGCAAGGAGGCCTGCAACGCAAGGAGCCGCGGCATCGCCTGCTTCATCACCTCGGAACTCAAATGCCCTGCCGCGGGAAAACTGCGCACATTGATGGTTCGGAACTGCTCCATGCGGACAATCCGGCTCGTAACCAGTTCGTGGCCGACGCTTGAAACCGCCATCAGAGGTACTTTGGAGCTGTCTTGCGAGGCATACACATAAAGGTTCTGGATATCTGAAAGCTGAGCGCGCTCATCCATGCGCATGCGCGCCACGATCGGAATCTGCTTCTGCCCTTCCTGCAGCACGCTCACGGTAGTGCCGCTGATGCCGGCGATGGATGAATTGGCCACATCCATGTTGGTGACGCCTGCCAGATTGGCACGATCGGAATCCACGGTCAGAGCGATCTGCGCGTTCTCTTCACCCCATTCATTCCGCGTCCGCTCCGCGAGCGGCGAAGCTCGCAGAATGTCTTCGACCTTGCCGGCAATACCGCGCAGCTGGCGTATGTCCTCGTCCTCCTGGGCTGCGTTTAGATCCGCAGTGCTGGAGACACGAATTTCGATCGGGTAGTCTATCGGATTGGTTAAAAGCTGACGCGCATCCAGTCTGGCACCAGGAATTGCTGCAGTCAGCGCTGGTTGTAATTCTTTGATGAATTCCGGGGTGATGTCCTTGTCCGTTACCTCGACGAGAACCTGCGCATAGTTGAGCTGTTGCATCTGAGGGGAGGCTGAGAACCAGAAACGCGGACCACCTCCACCAACAAACGTGGTGATATAGCGCAAGATCGGTTCAGAGTTGCCATGGTGAGCGGCATGTTCCTCCGTGAACTTCTTCGCCTGTTCCTGGACGATCTGCTCCGCGCGATATGCTGCGTCGTTTGTGGCACCAAGGTTGGCGCTGTTTGGAAGCCAAACATCGATATAGGACCAATACTGCACATCTACTGGAAAGAAGGCGGTGTTCAGCTGGGAAAAGATAACTGCGCCTAGAACCAGGAACAGCAGAGAAGCATAGAACACTTTCCAACGATGCTCGATGGAGTAGCGCGCTATGCCTGCATACCATCCGTAAAATCCTACCTCGCGCATCTCCTCGACGGACTGAGTGTGTTTCTTTTCTGGCCGCAACAGATAGTAAGCCATCAAGGGCAGAAACGTCATGGAGACAATGCGCGAAGCGACGAGCGAACACGTCATGACAATCGGAAGGCTGTGGAGGAAATCGCCTGTACTGCCAGTGACCATCAGGAACGGCAAGTAAGCGACAATATTCGTAACCGTTGCATACATGATTGCCGTAGCGAGTTTTGTCGGGCCAAGCCACGCCGCAATCACGTTCGGATAGCCTTCGCCAAGTGTCCGTTTGATGGAGTCGCCGGCAAGTACGGGATCGTCCACGAGGAGACCGAGTGCAATGATCAGGGTGGCGACGGAGACCTGCTGGATGTCGATGCCCAACATCGACATCGCCCCGAAGGTCATGGCAAGTGTAATGGGAATGGATATGGCCATGAGAAGAGCGGAGCGCCATTCCCAAAAGCCGAGCCATGAGACCAGCACGACGAGCGCGATCGCCTCATAGAGGGAATCCATGAACAGGCTGATGTTTTCCTTTACCTGCAAAGGCTGGTCGGAAGTATGAGCGATGATCAGATCTTCGGGCAGGTACTGCTTAACTGCCGCAAGCTTTTGATCGACGCTCTTGCCGAATGCAGTGATCTGCGCGGCATCTTTCATTTGAATGGCTAGTGTTACAGCACGGCTGCGGTGCCATCCACCGCTCTTATCTGCCCAAGTCAGGTAATTCAAGTACCGTGCAGGACTTTGATAGCCACGGGAAATGCTCACAAGATCGCGAAGATAGACCGGGCTTTTAGCCGCGGACGACGAGCTACCGACAATGACGCCGCCGATCTGCTGCGGATCGGTAAATTTTCCCGATGGATCAATCTGAACACTCGTGGCATCGACCTCAAGTTGGCCGCCAGGAAGTGTAATGTTCCTTGCTCCAAGAATGTCCTTGAGATTAGAGGGCTGTAATCCATACGAAGCAAGCCGCTCTTGCGAGTAGTCAAGGTAGACCTGCTCCGGGAGGACACCCTTGCGATCTACCTTGGCCACCTCGGGAGCGCCCTGGACGGTTCTGCTGATGAGATCCGTGTAGTCATCCAGATCGCGATAGGAGTACTTGTCGCCCGCTACAGAGGCCAGCCTCGCTTCCGCGTCAGCCGGATCGCGGATGAGCGCAGGCTTCCAGGCGTCGGGATGTATCTCGGAGCGATGCAGATTCTCCTCGGCCCAGTGGTCGCCAAAGGCGCGCAATTGCTCGTCGCTTAGCTTTGAAGTGACGTCGACCCCGACAAAGCCGCTGCCTTCGAGGAAATGAGGGTCAGCGACTGCGTTGTTCTCCGCAGCGCTGTGAATGACGGCGGTAAATGAATCCCGCACCAAATCCGCAGATACGGACAGCGGAAAGGAGTAGACGATGCTGATGCGTGGCTGGGGGGAGCTTTTCGGCTCAGTGCCGCGTGTCTGCCGAATTGCCTTCTGAATGGTCCCGGCGCGAAGCGCAATCTCGATATCTGCCGCAGGTGGACTCGCTATGGTCAGCATCAGCGTCGCGGTGTCACCGAAATCGCTGTTGAATTGAATCGGTCCTGCGCCTTGCGGCAGCTTGCTGTTGAGCGCGTTCAGCTTGAGGTTGATGTCGGCGAATTGCTTTTTCGTGTCAGTGACGCTGTCATCGAGTTGGACGTAAGCAAGGGAGAGGCCGGGGAAGCTGAGCGAGCGAATGCCGAAATCGGAGGGCATTGGCGCTTTGACATGGGGATTTTGCGCCAATGTCTGTTCCACGGGCCGGGAGACCAACTGCTCGACCTCTTCTGCTGTTGCGCCGGGCCAGGAGGTCGAAACAACGGCAACACGCACAGGGATCTGCGGATCCTTGCGCTTGGGCATCCGCGTGTAGCCATACCAGCCCCAAAGCACAACCACGACCAGCAGCACAAAACTGACCTGGCGATGCTCGACAAAGAACCGCGCCGTGTTGTGCGTGTTTGCGATGTACTCCGATTCGGACTTGTGGCTCATAAGTAGGGTCCGGACAGTGGCTGTGGTGTGGCGTCAAGGAATGACACGGACAGAAGCTCCGCTTTTGATCAACGTCACTCCCGTGGTGACGACCTTCTCCCCGGGCCGCAAACCGCTGGCGATGGCTATCATGTTTCCGTAGACGCTTCCCAGCTCCACGGACCGGATATTTGCCGACTCGATCTCCGAGTCACCATTGGCAACCATGACGGCAAAGCCATTTGTCACCTGCGGATCACGGATGACGGCGGAGAGCGGGATGGCTGAGACAGCTTGCGGCAACTGGGCTCCGTCGAGCGCGAGAGTCGCGATCATTCCTGACTTAAGAGAGTTTCTCGGATTGTCGATCGTCAGCTCCACGGAAAAGACGCGACTCTTTGGGTCGGCGGACGGCGAGATCGCCGTGATATGACCGCGGAATGGCTGCGGGAGTGCATCTGTGGTGATAGCGAGCGATTGACCCAGCCGCACACGGCTGATGGAGGTGTCGGGCACGCCGAAAACGGCTTTCACGGTTTTTGTGCTCGCAATGGTGAATCCATTGGTTGCCGGCCCAACGAAGCTGCCCGTATCGACCGTTCGCTTCACGATCCATCCGTCGAAGGGCGCGCGCAGTGAGCAGTCTCCAAGCGCCGTTCGTGCCTCACCTACCTGAGCCTCCGCCCCGGAGACGGAGGCAGTTGTGCTGTCGAGTTGAGCCTGGGCCGAGTCGAGGTCCGGTTTCGTTGCACTTTGTGCCGAGTAGAGCGTCGAGACGCGATCGAAGCTCAGTTTGGCCTTCTCACGCTCGGCTTGCGCACGTGAGAGTTGTGCCTGTGCCTGTCCGAGCTTGTCTTTGTAACTGTCCTGACGCACCACGGCCAGGACAGTTCCCCTTCTTGCCCAATCTCCCTGATCGATATTTCGCATGCCACCGTTTGCGCTTTTCACCTGGAGCACGTGATCCACATAACCGCTAGATTGGAAGGCAAGATCAACCTGTGAATAAGGAACAATGCTGGCGGAATATTTGGTCGGATTGCCTACCGCGACGGTCTGCACCATGGCAGTACGCACCGGCACTGGAGGGTTACTGGCAGCAGGATCCTCTTTACAGGAAGTCGTGAAAAGCGCGAGAGCACCCGTCAGAGTCCAAAGCGAGAGAGTTGTCGATTTCATGCTCACTCCTCCCCAAGCGCTTTCTCGAACTGTGCTCTTGCACTCCAGAAGGACAACAGGCCCTGCTCGTATTCGTGATTCGCGTTTGCAACCGCAGTCTGCTGATCGAGTACGTCGCGTAGCAGCACCACTGATTTCTTGAATTGATTGTTCACCTCGCGCAGCTTCTCGTCCGCTGCGTCCCGCGCTGCTGTCGCCACTTGGAGAAGTAGACGGCTCTCTGACAGCTTGCGGAAGCTGTTATCCACATCGATCAACACCTGTGAGCGAGTTTCATCCAGCTGATATTTGCTTTGGGAGACAGTGGCTTCCTTTTGCTTTACATTGTCACGACGTGCGCCCCACTCGAACGGATCCCACTTCACCTCTACGCCCGCGGAGGCGATATTTTGTGGCAGTATCTGGGTGCCAATCGGGCTCAGGTAGTGGAAGGCGGCTCCGACGTCGGGGATGTAGGCAGCTTTCGCGATCCTGCGATCGTATTCTGCGCGGTGGGTGTCAATCTCCGCTTCCTGGATCTCCGGGCGCTGCTTCAGAGCGGTCTGACGCGCGAGTTTCAGATCTAGTTCTTCCGAAGAAATAGGCATGATGGGCTGAGTCTGAAATGGCGTGTCAATCCCCCGCCCGAGCAGATCATTGAGTTTTTCCTTTTGCGTCTCTAGAGTGTCGTTCAAGTCGACGACCTGATACTGAGCTTGTGCGAGCTTTGCTTTCACCTCCAGGCTGCTCGACTTCAGTACCGATTCCTCGGAAAGATATTCAAGTGTCACTCTGTCAGTTTCTTTGTATTCTGCGACCGTAACCTCTGCGACATGCAGTGCACTTTCGGTCTGCGCGACGGCGTAGTAGGCCTGCTTCACATCCGCTACCAGTGACTGGCGGCTCCCCTGATACTTGGCTCCCGCCAGGTCAACTTCCAGCTCTTGCTCGCGAATGGCGAGTCTGATTTTGTAGAGCTGGGTAAGAGGTTGTGCGACTTGAGCAAAGGCGTACCCGGTAAAGCCCTGTGAGAGGGTGATGCTCGTATCTTGTGAGGGCACCCGCGGTCCGTCGCCATTCGGGAATATGCCTTTTTTGAAGGTGAAGGACGCAGGCGTGAGATTGCCCGAGCCGAAGAAATAAGTATTGATCTCCGGAAATCGTTTTGATTTCGTCTCCGCCACCTTCCATCTGGCCTTGGTGATGTCGAGCTTCGAGATCTCTACCGGCCGGTTGTTGGCCAGCGCGATCTGAATCGCCTCAGGTAAGGGGAGTTCCGGGAGATCACTTACCGCGTTTTGGGCAAGCGCGATGGTTCCGGTCATCAGTACACACGCAAGTGTGAGTTGGTTGAACGCACCCATGAGCCTTCCCTACAAACGGCGACGACCACCGCTACTACCTTGCGGCCCAAGGTTGTTGAGGTCATCCAATACCGCCTGCCGATCCTGAGGCCGGAAGGAGCCCGCGTTCATCACTTTCTCAATCTCCGACTTCGAGTCGCGGAGCGTTCGTAGAGACTCAAGTGGCCTTTGGTTTTGACCCTTAAGCTGCTGCAGGGAGTTCAAACTCTTCTGCAACTGTTGGACCTGGCTCTCGGTCGGCGTGCCGAACATGACTGCCGTGAAAATGTCTTTGCCGAGCTTCTGGCCGGCACTCGGCTCTGATACGGCAGCCTTCGCCGGCTGATTTGCCAGCACCGCTTGCAGATCTTCCCGCAGAATTTCGCGATCTTTTGCGTCGACGCTTGCCATGATGGCCTTCATCCTGGAAACCGCACGATAGGGCGTAAGCAGATCAACCGGAGCTCCCGGCGTTTGGTTCTCGCGTACACTCTTGAGCGTGTCGGCGTTAGCCTTCAGTTCCTTCACCTGGGCAACCGTGATGCTGCCGTTCATGACGGCCGTCTTCATGTCGTCCTGGAACTTCTCCCTGGCAGGGTTTGGTGCATCCGCCTGGAGAGCAGACAACCCCGGCTGCAACATGGCCAATGCGAGAAATAGATAAAGGACTTTCGCTGGTGTTCTCATAATTCATTCTCCTGAACGGATATCTCATTCCGAATTATTGCGGGTATACGAGGCCAAAGAATGGCGGCTATCTGACCGAGTACCCACGAGCATCCAGGCAGGCTGACATCGCTCGCTTGAAGTCGTCCTGCTTCTGTTGCTCTGGAGTTTTCTTTGCGTCCGCCTGCTTGTCAGCCTGCTCGGCCTGCTGCTTCTCTTTGCGCTTAGCGCGGGCTGATCCGAGAATTGCGCCTCTGGCAGCTCCCTGCCCCGGCTCTCCGCCCATGGCACGCGAGACGGTTGCGCCTCGCAATGCTCCTTTTGCTGCGGCGTGGTCATTGCCGCTACTCGGCTTTTGCGTCTTCGCTGCCGTGGTAGTCGCGTTAGGATCGAAGCCGGTCTGTGTCTTCGCGTCGCCGTAACACTGCTGCTCGTCGGTAAGCTGCTGCGTCGCGCTTTGCTGCTTTTGCGGATACACGTAGAGGCCGACCGTGCTCGCCATACCCTTCACGGGTTTCTGCGAAGTGGTCTGTGCTATGGCGAATGGGACAGCAAACGCCGCGAGTAGTAAATAAGTGCCCTTTGCATACATCGGTGTCATCCTGGGCTTCATAGAATGACTTCGCCCTTGTCGTTCAGCTTGATCCATCCCTGACCGGCCATAGCCTTCAGAATTTCGGCGGCGGAGGCGTCTGCGGTTTTTGAGGCATACGCATTTAATGTTTTCTTTCTGTCCGCGATGGTCGATTTAGCGGCGACGGCTGCCGGATTGAGACCGGCTGCGACGGGCACAGCGCCCCCCATGTTCTTTGCCTTGGTTGTCTCGGTCTGGAACTGAGAGAGCAGAATGACTTCGGCCGGTGTCTTCAGACGCACATCTATCTTCGTCTGAAGTGCCGCCGAGCCGGTTCCCATCCCTACAACGACGCGCTCTGTCTTCATACCCTGCTGAAGCGAGAGAAACGATCCTTGAATGACAAGCGAGTTATTGGATGGAGCGGTATCCGCTGCGACGTGCTCAATCGGCAGGCCTGCCTTAGCTAGCTTCTTTTGCAGCTCTGCAGCAAATATGCTTTGAGCCTTGTGAGCGATCGCCTCCGGCTTTTCATCGCCGGTGATGAGGTGCCGGGGACGGATCTTCTGCGACGCATCCACCTGGACCTCGGAAGAATCCGCCACGAGATCGTAGATGAGAATCTTGTCCGGTTTCGGTAGGGGGCTGCCGCTGTAACTCTGCAGGGATGTCACCTTCACCTTGGCTGCCAGAGGACCGGCGAAGGAACTAGACAAACCGATGCCGAGCATCACCACACAGACCGGCATCGCCCATTTGAAACCACCGGTCCGCATGAGAGGCCGGACAGACTTCCGCAGTGCGTTCATTCGTCTAACTCTCTTTCGCCCCGGATTCGGACATCGGAACAGGAAGGAATCCGACCGGCGAATGCAGTGTTATCGTGCGGCCTCGATGCGTCAATGCAGCCGGTCTAAAACCTTTGTCCTGCTGTTCTAAAGAACTTGTAAAGCCGTAACCATCATCATTTGTGATAGATACAGGTGCGTGGAATAAATTTCGGCGCAGCGGAGATATACTGCTGGGAGCTTCCCCACCCATTAGCCGAACGCTCCGTACTCACATGCGGAGAACGGCACGGTTGTCCCTCTCACGACAGGTGGCACGGATGGCTCAACCGAAATTCCGTTTCGAAGAATTTGAGCTGAATGTCGACAGCTGCGAGCTGCGACGGTCCGGCCACCCTGTGAAGGTAGAACGCATCCCCATGGAGCTGCTCATTCTGCTGCTCCAAAATCCCGGAAAGCTCGTTCGCAGGGAGGCCATTAACGAGAGACTCTGGGGCGACGGTGTTTTTATCGAAACCGAGCACGGCATCAACACCGCAATGAACAAATTGCGGGCGACTCTACGCGATGACTCGCGAGAGCCTCGCTTTATCCGGACGGTCGTTGGCCGCGGCTACTGCTTCATTGCAGAAGTTAACGTGATGCCGCCTATTGAGACGACTCCCGTTGGGAATGGGCCTGCGGTGCCCATCTTCAGATCAGACCCAAAGCCCGCCTTCTCTATGGGCAACGGACATTTCGGAGCTTCCTATGTCAGCGAAGCTTCGACCCAAGCGCCGGGGGCTGTCGAAACAAATCACGTCGCGCCGACGACCGTGTCCGCGCCATCATCCGACGAGACGAAGGACACACAGCGCCTGGACCGAGGAAGACGTTCGCGCTGGCTGGCCACCTCTCTTGTTGTGCTAGTTGCCGTTGCGGCGGCGGTTTTTCTGCCCCTTAAACTGCTGCAACGACCGAAACGTCTGGTGCAGCAGGGGGGCGGCTCTCATTCCATTGCGGTTCTTCCCTTTCGCAACCTGTCACGAGAACCCGATCATAGTTATCTCGTAGACGGTATGACGGACCAGCTCATTACTGATCTTGGAAAGAGTCCTTCGTTGCATGTGATCTCCTATGCGTCGGTCATGCAATACAAGGGGGTGCAGAGCTCCTTGCGGGAAACTGCGCAACAACTGAATGTCGAGATGATCGTGGAAGGATCGTATCTAAGGTCTGGGCAGAAAGTGCAGGTCACGGCACAGCTACTGGATGCGCGCAACGATCGGCAAGTCTGGGGGAAGAGTTACGAAGAGAGTGATTCCGATCTACTTGCCGTTCAGGATCGGGTGACAGGTGACATAGCGCATCGTATCGCGTTGGCGCTCGGCACCAGCCTGGCCAACACGACCGGGCAGACAGCGAATGCACAGGCGCGTGATGCTTACTTGCGCGGGCGCTATCTTTGGAATCAACGAACCGTACGCGGTCTGACCGAGTCGATTCGGTACTACACCGAAGCGCTCCGCTCCGATCCCAATTACGCAGAGGCGTATGCCGGGCTCGCGGAGTCGTATGTACTTCTAAGCGTCTACGGAGATGCTCATCCCTCCGACTCCCTCCTAAAGGCTCAGTCCGCCGCAGAACACGCGTTGCAGTTAGACGGCAAGCTGGGCCAGGCTCATACCGCTTTGGCAGCAGTCAAGACCGATCGCGATTGGGACTGGAGCGGAGCAGGGAGAGAGTATCGTCGTGCTCTTCAGCTGAACCCCGGAGACCCGACTGCTCATCACTGGTATGGCCTGCATCTGTCGCGGTTAGGGAGATGGCAGGAAGCAGAGACGGAAATCCAACGCGCACTGGCTCTTGATCCGCTGTCGCTCATCGTCAATACCGACGCAGCAGAAATGGCCTACTGGTCCAGGAGGCCTGACCTTGCCATGGCTCGGGTCGATGCGGTGCTAGCTCTCAATCCAGGATTCGCGCAGGCCCATCTCGTCAGGGGGAAGATACTTGAGCAGTTGCGTCGCTATCGCGAAGCAGAGGACGAATTTACAGAGGCAGGTAAGCTTTTCGGTGAACCCGCAAATCTTCTTTCAATGCGCGCCCATGCGCTTGCGCTCGCGGGTGAAAACGAGAAATCGCTGAAGATCGCGAGAGAGCTGGAGACCGTGTCCGCGCAAAAATATGTCTCGGGTGTTCACATCGCCCAAGTGTATTGTGCGCTTCGGAGAACGGACGAAGCGATGAGATGGCTCGATCGCGCTTACCAACAACACGACACCGGAATCAACATGCTGAAAGTAGAACCCCTGTTTGATGGCTGCCGCGGGGACCTCCGTTTTCAGCACTTGATCTCCGAACTGCACCTTGACGAATGAACAGATCCACACCTATGGGCGATCGACGATACATCTGAACAGGCTTAAGCTCGTCAGCGGTTTCCTGATAGAGTGACCCCGATACATTTAGCCATTCACCGCGGCCCATTTACGTCAAAGTGATACATTTGCCTCACTAATTGACAGGATGGAACGGACTGCGACGAGTGTCTGGGGCACTGCGCAGGTCCGCAGGTCAAATGCCGTCCCATTCCAGAGATCGCGAGAGAGGTATCGGGGCTGTGAAGGCGAAAAGAAACAAAAACAGCAACGACTCCAAACGCGATCTTCGAATTGAAGAGCATCGAACTACCGGGTTACTGAATATCGTTGTCGTTCTGGCGATAGCGGCCGTTGCCTACACCGATTGGAGTCGTAGTAGCCAATGTGTCGCTTGGTTACCTTTACATCCTACCGATCGCGCTCAGCGCACTGGTCAACCCTTTGGCCTTTACCGCTGCCTTAGCCGTGGTGTGTACGTTTCTGCAGGATATCTTCGGACCGCCACCAGACTCGATTCACTTGAGGATTGTTCACGTTTCGATCAGTCTAGCGGGTTTTCTGATCGTCGGATTTCTGGTTACGCTTATAGCGAAACAACGCGACCGTTTGGCAGCGGAGGTACGGCGCCAGCGCGATGAATACGAGACCGATTTAGTTTTGGCGTCGCACGTCCAGCAACGCGTTTTGCCCACGCCGCTGAGCTTACCCACTCTCGAGGTGGCGGGTGCTATGCGAACCGCCAGGCTGCTGGGTGGTGACTACTATGACTTTTTTCAGATTGCCGACGATGTGGTGGATGTCGTCATCGCGGATGTCTCGGGTAAGGGAGCAGCGGCATCTCTTCTGATGCCCTCACTCGCGGTAGTTCTCCATCTTCGAGCCAGGGAGCTGAGTGGGCCGGCCGCTATTATTAAGGATCTCGATGAGGCAGTGAAGCAAATTACGAATTCGGCAACCTTCGTCACAATATTCTACGCACGCATCAACTCGACCACTCGAACTATGGAGTACACCAGCGGAGGGCATAATCCACCCCTGCTTGTTCGCTCAAGTACCGGCGAGACGATGCTGCTAGAAGAAGCGGGTCCCATCATCGGAATTCTGCCTGACGCACAGTTCTCGAATACCGTTCTTACGCTCGAACAAGGCGATATTCTGACGCTCTTCACCGACGGGGTAACTGAGCAGGAGAATGAACACGGCGACGAGTTCTCCCTTGAGCGGTTGAAAGAGATCGTTCTCAAGAACGAAATAGAATCGGCGGCAGCGCTGGTGGCACAGATTGCCGAAGCTGTCTCCATCTTTGCCGAGGGAAAGGAACAGGCGGACGATCTGACTGTGGTGGCCGTGAAGGTATTGTGAAGTGCCCGGATCGGCCGCAGTTCCAACGGAGAATAACGTCTGTGCATCGAGACAGCGGACGGATATCTAGACAGCCGCAAGCTTGGAGAATACGCTTTTTCTCTGTATGGAGGAGAGACTTGGACCGTCGACAATTCGTTAGCCGCTCCCTCGCAGCCGCTGGTGGCACACTGCTCGGCAAGGACGGCAACGCAATAGTCCCGCGTGTTACCGCAGACCAGGTGCCCGGCTCCGTTTCTTCCTCGGCTATTCAACAGGCGCACTTTCCGGATGACTTTCTCTGGGGTACGGCTACTGCTGCATTTCAGGTCGAAGGCGCGTGGAATGAAGACGGAAAAGGCGAGTCGATCTGGGATCGGTTCACCCACACAGTCGGCAAAGTAAAGGGCGGCACGACAGCGGACGTCGCCTGCGATCAATACCATCTCTATCCGCAGGACATCGCGATAGCAAAACGTCTCCATCAGAAGAGCTATCGATTTTCTATTTCGTGGCCCCGCATTCAGCCGTCGGGCACGGGAGCGCCGAATCCGAAGGGACTCGATCATTACAGTCGCCTTGTTGATGCGCTGCTTGCCGCCGATATTCGGCCGTTTTGCACGATCTATCACTGGGACCTGCCGCAGGGGCTGGAAGATCGTGGCGGCTGGCCAAATCGCGATCTGGCCGGCTACTACGCGGATTACGCCGGCATCCTGGCGAAACATCTTGGCGACCGCATCACTGTTTGGGCTCCGTTCAATATGCCCTGGTCGTTCACCTACATGGGCTACGGGGTCGGTGCGTTCCCGCCGGGCCGCGCCAACTTTGATGATTTTTTGAAGGCTGCACATACGGTCGCTCTGGCCCAGGGTGAAGCTCTGCGATCGATCAAGGCTGCATCTTCAAAGGCAACTGTAGGCAGCGCCTATGACATGTGCCCGGCCTACCCAAAGACGGATTCCGAGGCGGATCGCGCAGCCACCGCGCGATACCATGCCATGAACAACGTGTTCTTTCTCGAAGCGGCGATGTATGGCCGCTACCCAAAAGCCTTCGTTGGCGAGCCGCCCTATGAACGAATGGGCGTCAAGCCGGGCGACGAGAAGATCATGCTGGCACCATTGGACTGGGTGGGTTTTCACTACTACACGCGCCGCGTCGTCTCGGACGCGAGTCACGAGCGTGCCTTTGGGGGAGGGAGCTTCGGTGGCACCGAGATTGAGGCGGACGCACCAGGCGGACGTGATCCCTACACACGCTTTCGAGCCGCGATGCCGACCGAAGGTCCGCTGACTGAAGCTGGTCTGGAAGTATGGCCACGTGGCATCTACGACCTCGTGATGCAAATCTCGCGCGAGTACAACCATCCAATCATCGAGATCACTGAGAGCGGCTGCGGCTATCTCGACGCCCCATATGAGAAAGAGAACGGCCGCATACCGGATACGCGGCGCATCCAGTTCTTCCGTGAAGAGCTCGAAGAGCTCGCACGAGCGATCGCCGATGGAGCCCGAGTCCGCTCATTCCATGCCTGGAGCCTCCTCGACAATTTTGAGTGGGCCAATGGTCACACTGAGCGTTATGGGCTGACCTACGTGGACTACCGCGACCAGAAACGCACGATTAAAGACTCAGGGCTGTGGTACGGCCGTGTCTCTGCCTCAAATCGACTGGACGTCTGATGGGTTTTTCGATAGGAGTGGGGCGGAGCACGCGCTCCTTCGACTCTCACCTGCCAGTTATCAACTCAGCCCCAAAACCTGGAACTCTCCTTCGTATCCCTCCATCTCCTCCTCTACTTCTTCTGGTCCAGTTCTGCAGACGGGCGAGTCCCAGGTGCAACGCGGTCACCCCGAGTCCCAGTAAGACCAGATCCGGAAGATTTCTGTCGTAGTGCATCTCCAACCGCACGAGTCCGAATAGCGCAGGAGGAAGAACTCCGACATAGAGCGTAAGCATCAGCGGCAGGCTTTTTGTTCCAGGCATCCTCGGGTGATTGAATGGCACGCTGGTGTCGAACGCAAAAAACGCGTCCGTCAGAAGAATGCACAGGCAGAGACCGCACACCAGCTGCACCAGAAGACGCCGTCCATCCCATCCAGCCAGGTACAGCGCCCCCAGGATGCAACACATCATTCCCCATGCGCACGCAAGCGCCCATCGTCGGCCCGCGGCGGCACATTCCCTGACGCTCACACCGGTCACACGGAAGACCCATCCCGCAGACAGGTCCATCGGAAATGCGAACGCAGCCCGCATACCCGCGATTACCCAGAACAGGAGTAGCGGCATGACGGCATGGAGACCCACGAGCGAAAGCATTGGCTGCAGCCGTTGCCCTGCCGTTTGGAATTGCACGGCACAGGCGATTGCCAGGGCGAGACCGCTTCCGCAATACATGGCAAGGTAGACCTGGTACCGGTTCTTTCTCGCAATCGTCTGGCCGATGAAGTGAAAGACGGCTCGTTCTCCGGGCCGCTTTAGCATGCGATGAATCAGCCAGGTCCAGCACTGCAAAGGCTGTCGGCGTTTCCGCGAGTTGCCCTCGATCGCCATCCTTCGCATGCGTGCCCACGCCATGGGATAAGTCAGCAGGACCACAGCGGCCGATACCAGCGTTGCAGCAACGCCATACCACGCCATCTCTCGCGCAAACGGCGGAGCGGCGGATGCGTGCAGCAAATGTTCATAGACGCCCAGGAACCACAGCGGCGGCATCCAGCGTGCTATGCCCAGCGGCTCCCGGAGCCACGCCTGAATCGCATCGCCGTACTTCAGATACTGCAGCATGAACAGCACCAGGACGGTTACGGACAACATCTGCACGATGGGTGAAACCACGCGAAACAGCGTAGCCCCGAACAGGCAAAGCAACAGGCCGCCCAACGCCAGGAAAAAGAGCACAGCAAACGCTCCTGCCAGCAGCACTGCGCACGCGTGCGCGTACAAATGCCGGAAGAAGATACCTTTGCTCACCGCGGGCAGGATCAGGGTTCCGAAAATGTTGCAACTCACCAGAAAAATCATCAGAAATGCGATCAGGGCTGCGGTCTTCGCGGCGAACATTTTGAGCGGCTTCAGCGGCAATGGCGTCAGGATCAGGAAATCCGATCGGTCAGGAAACAGCATCTCCCATTCGAAGATGGCGACCGCTCCCATTACCACGAACGAAAGCAGTACGAAGAAATATTGATCCTCGATCGATCCCCACAGCGATCGTTTCGGATACTGGTTCTGCAGGAAGAACGCACAGATGAGCCCCGGTGCTGCAACCGTCGCGATAGCGCGCACAACGGTGGTCAGCGTCTCTCCTTCAACCTGCACCGTGTCGCTGTCAAAGAAGCGTCGGAAGAAATGATGCGTCAGGATGCGAGTAGCGTTTTGCGTCTTAAGCATGGCGCACCTTCATGATTTCCATCACATCCCGTGCCACTTGTTCGGTATTCGTCTGCTGCACCAGTTCCGCGAAGACACTCTCCAGCGTGGGGAGCGCCGTCAGGCGAATCAGGTCCTCCGGTGGAGCATCCGCGACGACCCTTCCCTTAGCCAGCACAATCACCCGGCTGCAAACGCGCTCGACCACCTCCAGCACATGCGAAATGTAGAGGATTGCCTTCCCTTCACCGGACAGCAGGATCAGCAGGTCTTTAAGCAGGCGCGCCGAAACCGTATCCAGCCCCGACAGCGGCTCGTCGAAGACAAGTAACTGCGGATCATGCAGCAGCGCCGCGGCTATCAGCACGCGCTGCTTCATTCCTTTCGAGTAGTCCGACAGGGCCGAATACTGCGCCGCTTCAAGCGACAGCAGATGGAGCAGCGTGCGCGCCTTATATTCGATCAATCTCTCTTCGATCCCGCGCAGTCGCCCGACAAGCTGTAGATATTCGAGACCAGAGAGGTGCGTGTAGACCTGCGCCTCTTCTGGAACATAGCCAAGTTTGACCCGATACGACGCCAGATCGTCATGGATGTTTCGCCCGGCAAAGAGAACCTTGCCCTTCGTCGGTCGAATCATCCCCATCACCATCTTCACCGTTGTCGATTTGCCGGACCCATTCGGACCCAGATATCCCAAAACCTCTCCCGCCTTGAGGACGAAGCTCACGTCCTCAACAGCGGGAATGCTGCGGTAACTTCTCGACACGTTTGCCAATTCGAGCATTCTGCACCCCTATGTAGCAAACTACTTACAGTAGAATACTACATAGCATGACAAGCGCTCCTCGCCTCTCTCACAGCGCGGCCCTCATTCTCAAGGCGCTCAGCCTCGGCTACTGTTATGGCCTCGACATCATGGAGATCACCGGTCTGCCCAGCGGCACGGTCTATCCGGCACTTCGCCGTCTTGAGCGTGACGGGTTCGTCGAGTCGAAGTGGGAGCCCGAGGACGAAGCATCAGCCAGCCAGCGACCCGCGCGACGCTATTACGAGGTCACCGGGTCCGGAAAGACCGCCGCCCGCGCCGCCACGGAGCGCTATCCCCTGCTCGCACGGCTGCTCCCGGAGAAGCGTTCATGAGACAGTCCGTTTCCCAAGCACTACCAGCCTTCGAGCGCACGCTTTTGTGCATGGTCGGGAAACTTGTCCCTCCACACGAACATGAAGAGTGGTCACGGAGCTGGCAGGCAGAGCTCTGGTACATGCACCAACGCAGCCGTCATCGTGATATTTCGCCTCTCGCCGGCATCTTCGATCTCTCGATTGGACTCACACGCGACGCCCTCTGGCTTCGCACCGAGACGTGGGACATCGCTTTCAGCGATACCGCCGCGTTGTGTCTCGCCTCACTGCTGGCCCTCAGCGTTCTTTCGGCCCTTGTTGCGCTGGCTCTCGCCGGAAGCTGGCAGTCGCTCGATCTGTATCTTCGCGACCAGTTCACGCGATCGCTCATCGCGGCACCTCATGTGCTCTTCGTGCTCATAGCTACTGCCTCACGCCGGCACTCGGGTACACGCAGCATCACCCGATGGCGCTTCTGGATAAAACGACAATTCTTTTTTATGCTGAAAACGTCACAAGTTCTGCTTCTGGCCTTTCTCCTAAGCATCGACCTGTGCGTGCCGCTCCATGCTCCTTTTCCGTTCACTGCCGATCTGCTGCAACTGTTCGCTTTCGTCTTCTTCTCTTTGATAGGCCTTCGCTGGGCCATCGAAGACCAGGAGCAACGCTGCAAACAGTGCCTCCGTTCGCTCACTACACCCGCGCGTGTCGGCCGTCCTTCGCACAATCTTTTGGAATGGAACGGCACCGAACGGAGCTGCAAACACGGACACGGTCTGCTCAGTATTCCTGAGATGGAGACAAGCTGGTGTCAATCGAGCCGCTGGATTCACCTGGACGCCTCTTTGTAGCCAGTAAGCGGGCTGCGGCCAATCCTGCGCCTTTGGATGTGCATCCAATAGGTGCCAACACCAGCTCAGATCGTGGGGATCGAAGCTGACGCTCAGGGAAGCGCTTAGGATCCGGTGGTCCTCCCGGTCTTCAAAACCGGCGGTCGTCCGTAGGGGCAACGGTGTGTTCGACTCACACGCGCTTCCGCCACTCTCTTTCCGAAGATGCTCGAGGAGACGCGCGAACCCTGCTTTATTTTCGCTCTGGAGCTGCGCCTCGGTTGTGTGCCGAGGGGGGCTCAATTTGCAACGGGGTCTTCCAGTCGCGCGATGAAAGAGTACCGGCATAGACCCAACCGTAGCGCATGCACAGCGAGCCGAGAATGCCGCACCACGCTGCGAATCGCCGCAGTCGCTTGCTTCGCCTGCGTGTCGCGGCCAAAATGCGCAGAGCAATGGGAAGGGGTCCGGACAAAATCCCGGCGGCCTGGATCAATACGCCGCTTGCATGCTGCTTGGCCGGGCGCAGGGCACGGTCGTGTGTACGAAGGAGGTCGATGCCCTGCCACGATTCCAAACCGGCACTGAGCAGGCCGATAGCATTCAGTGCAGAACTGCGCGAACTACCGGTTAGTTCGAGCAGTCCGACCGCTGACTGCAGTCCGGACATGCCGAATTGCCGCGGCAACGAGCGAACGCGCTTGTTCCACACGGGTATGACGGAGGCTCCGATCAGAACGCCGGTGTAATTGTGGAACGGCATGCCCAAGAGAACAGAACCGAAGCGGCCGATGCCGCGCAAGGCGCGGACAGCGAACCCGTTACCAAAGCCCAACGCAAGCAGGTCGGCGAATGCGGAGATGCCGGCAAACGTCGAAAAACCGGAAAGGACCCAAGAACCCATCGACATCGTGCTCTGCGGTTTGAAAACCCGGAGCATATGCAGGAATCGGGAGGGACGGCCAAGATCGGCGATCAACAGAACAGAGGAGACAGCCGCGCCGCCGAGTGCCATCCAACGCGCACGCCGCGCAAGCTCAGCGTCCCCGCCGAGCAGGTCAGCAAGCGAGCCAATGACCCCGAGAGATCCAGAGGCACCGCCGACGAAAAAATACAACGGGATCAGCGGCGTCCATTGCGGCTCCTTGAGCAAGGGCTGTTGGTAATAGCCATTCTCGGGCGACGCCATCGGCAGGGGAGACCCAGCCGGGCGAATCCCCGGCGAGGAGACGCGTCCCTTCTCTTCCGCCTGCTGCCGAATCGCTTCCAGACGGGACTCGCGTGGATCGGGCGTCGCAGAGGCGTTCATCACCAGATTCCTTTCACAGAATTACCTCGCAGACCGGCGCCAGAGGAGAAACGATGCTGCGACTCCGGCGACCATCGCCAACGCTTCCACTGCCGCGGATCTCCAGGCCTCGCGCAGATAGATAGTCGGTACCTCCGGATGTGGCGGCAGATTGTAGGTCTCCGGCTCGCCGCGGATCAGAAACAGCGAGTGGATTCCACCTACACTGGTATCAACGGGGTTATAGAGCTGCGCATCGTCCATGCCCCGAGAGTGCAGCACATCGAGCCGCCGCGTGGCCTCGGCTTGCATATCTTCCAACGTACCGAACTTGATGGATTCCGTCGGACATGCTTTGGCGCATGCCGGCTGCAGGCCTGCCTTCTGCCGATCGGTGCAGAAGGTGCATTTGAAGGCGCGGCCATCATGCGGGTTCTCCTGCACCACGCCAAAGGGACACGAGATCACGCAGTAGGCACAGCCGTTGCAGATGTCCGGCTGCAAAAATACACCACCGAATTCGGTGCGAACCAGCGCGCCGGTTGGGCACGCCTCCAGGCAGCCTGCGACCTCGCAGTGCTTGCAGACATCAGAGGAGAATTCCCATGAGACCTGCGAGGGAGAGTTGCCGCCGACGCCTGGCTCGGGCGTTCCTTCGACGAACTTCACATGCCGCCATGTGGAGTGGCCGAGAGCTGTGGTGTTGTCGTAAGAAAAACCACTGAGCTCCAGTCCATCGGCATCGATGCCATTCCATTCTTTGCAGGCGACCTCGCATGCCTTGCAGCCGATGCAGAGCGTGGAGTCGGTCAGGAACGCGGTGGTCTGTCCTGGCCGGATACCGGTCTCTCCCATGTGGGCGCTCATGGCCTCTCCTGCAGAAGCTGATCGAGCTGGTCGAGTGCAGCGCTGCCGCTTTGCCGCCGTCCGGCAATCAGATTGCAGACCAGCCCCTTCGTTTCCATAATGCGCACGTTCGGCTCCTGTGAGATGACAAGCAGATCGTTGACTACATCGCCGGTCGCCATGCCTTTCCAACCCCAGTGGTACGGCAGCCCCACTTGATGGATCGTCTTTCCGTCGATCTGCAGCGTCGGCATCCGTGCGGTCACCAGCGCTTTGGCTGAGATGAGGGCGCGAGGAGTAAAGATGGTCACCCACTCGTTGTTCGCTACACCTGCGATCCTGGCCAGCTCCGGCGAGATCTCCGCAAACAGTTCCGGCTGCAATTCCGCCAGATGACTCAGCACGCGCGACATCCCACCCGCGGTGTGATGCTCTGTGAGGCGATATGTTGTGAGCACGTATGGGAAGCGCGGATCGCCGGGCGATTTCGCGTACGGGTTGTCCGGACGCTCTTTCTTGATGGCGGGCGGATTGGTCGGATGCTCGGGATAGATCGCATTGCTTACCGGCGATTCCAGCGGCTCGAAATGCGCGGGTAGCGGTCCGTCCTTCAGGCCACTGCTGACATAGAGCCAACCTCGGCCGTCTGGATGCATACCGAACGGCTTATCTCCATCCAGAGCTTCGAGGCCACCCTTTTCGAGTTCGCCTTTGTGATCAGGAGGCATCGTCTTCTTGCAGTCGCTGTTGTCATTGCCGGTCCACTGCTTCTTTTCCGGATCCCACCAGACCAGCTTCTTGCGCTCACTCCATGGGGTGCCGTCGGGCTTTGCCGACGCCCGGTTGTAGAGAATGCGTACGTCTTTCGGCCATGCAAAGCCCCAGCCGTGTCCGAGCTCATCTTTGGACTCGCGCTGATTCGCTTTATTCTTGCCGGGCTGCGGCATAACGCCGCTATAGATCCAGCATCCACACGCCGTGGAGCCGTCGGCCTTCAGCTCTTCATAGTCCTTTACGAGCTTCTTCGAAGCCCAGTGACATCCATTGATTTCCGCGACGATACCTTCGGCATCCGGCTCGGCAACTTCGCCGTGCGTCGGCAGATCCCACGTCAATGCGTTGAGCGCCGCATTTTTCGGAGTGGGCTGGCGTGCGGCCTTCTCCTTCAGTAAGCGGCCGAGGTGGTACGTGAACCATGTTTCGCTCCGGGCATCGCCCGGCGGCTCCACGGCCTGGTTATGCCACTGGACGAGACGCTGTGTGTTGGTAAAGCTTCCGCTTTTTTCCGCCTGTCCAGCCGCGGGCATGAGGAAGACTTCAGTCGCAATCTCCTCTGGATGGAGTTCGCCGCGCTTCACTTCCGGTGAGTCCTTCCAGAAACTTCCCGTCTCGGTCTCGACAAGATCGCGAACGACCAGCCACTTCAGGTTCTTCATCGCCTTTCGCTGCAGCCGTCCGTTGGGTGCGCCCACGGCTGGATTCTGGCCCATGACGAAGAGGCCTTCCATCTTGCCGTCGGCCATGTCCAGCCAATAGCCAAGCTCGGAATGATCTCCGGTGACGCGCGGCAGCCAGCGGAAGCCCCATTCATTCGCCTCGGTGGCGGCGTCTCCATACCAGGATTTCAACAAGCTGACGAAGTACTTGTCGAAGTTCGACCACATTCCCGCGGCGGTGGTGTGCTTTTGAATGAATTTCTCCAGTGAAGTCGAGTCATCCTCAAAAAATGGCATCGGCATATATCCGGGCAGGATGTCATACAGGGTTGGAATGTCGGTCGACCCTTGAATGGATGCGTGTCCGCGCAGCGCAAGGATGCCGCCACCCGGCCTGCCGAAATTTCCCAAAAGCAATTGAAGAATGGCCGCCGAGCGGATGATCTGAACGCCGGTGGAGTGCTGGGTCCACCCGACGGCGTAGCAGATACAAGCCGTTTTCTCCGGACCGGAAGCATCGACGAGAGTTTCCGCCAGCTTGAGGAAAACATCCTTGGGAATGCCGCACTGCTGCTCGACCATCTCGGGGGTATAGCGCGCGAAATGCCGGCGCAGGACCTGAAATACGCAGCGGGGGTGCTGCAGCGTCTCATCCGTAACGTATTGATGCGTGTTGCCCGCTTCGCCCCCGCGGTCTTTCGCATGGCCGCCACCTGCGGGATGGTGGCCCGCGGAGACGTCGGCTTTAGATTCTGAGCCTTCATAGAGCCAGGTCTCAGGACTGTACATCTTCTTCTCGTCGTCCCAACCGGAAAAGAGTCCCGCGCCATCCTCGCTGTCCCGATAGTCCTCGCGCAGAATCGTCGACGCATTAGTGTAGTGCAGCACGTACTCTTTGAAGTACCGCTCGTTTTCCAGAACATAGCGAATGAGGGCGCCGAAAAGCAGAATGTCTGTTCCGGCACGCAGCGGGATCCACATATCCGCGCTCGCAGAAGTACGGGTAAAACGCGGGTCCACATGAATCACCTTGCAGCCGCGCTCACGCGCTTTCATCACCCATTGGAATCCCACCGGGTGCTGCTCGGCCATTGAAGAACCGACAATAAGGATGGCGTCAGAATCCGCCAGTGATTGCTGCGCAGTTGTTGCCCCGCCACGTCCAACCGAGGTGCCCAGACCGGGCACCGTAGAGCTGTGTCATATTCGGGCCTGGTTGCTGACGCAAACCATGCCCAGACCTCCGGTAAAAAGTTTCTTCAATAAATAGTTCTCTTCATTGTCGAGTGTTGCGCCGCCAAGATGAGCGATGGCCTTGGTTTGCATCAGAGAGTTGCCATCCTTCGTCTCCTGGAAACTGTTCTCACGTGACTCCCAGACCCGCTCGGCGATCATCTGCATAGCTTTGTCGAGCGGGAGGTCTTCCCATTCCGTCGCGAATGGACGACGGTATTTGACCTTGGTCAATCGTCCGGGATGCGTGTGCAACTGGTACGTGTTGGCACCCTTCGGGCAGAGATGACCACGCGAGATCGGCGAAGCAGGATCACCCTCTACCGAGACCAGTTTGCCGTCTCGGTGATAAATAAGCTGACCGCACCCGACGGCACAATATGGGCAGATAGATCGGCTGACATCGCAGCCTGCGGTCTTCGGCCTGAGATTGCGGGTACGCTCACTCCACGATTCGGCGCCGTTGCCATTTGCACCCGTCTGGATCTGACGAAACACCGGCCAACGGGAGAGTACATCCTTCAGCATCTTCAGCTCCGCAGCGCGCCGAATCGAACAGCGCCTCTCCCTGTACGGATGTGAGCAGCTTCCTGCAGGTTGTTTCCTGATCTGTAAGGCGATGGCAGGCGATCGCGTCAGAGTACAAGCCGAACACCGCCGGAATTGCGCGTGACGTGCACCTGATCCAGATGCTCGAGCAAAGGGATGGCATGCTTGCGCGTTAGCCCCGTGAAGCTTTTGAAACGGGCGACGTCGAAGCTTTCGCCTTTGTGCTGACGAATATCTGCATAGAGTTTCTCAAGTGCCTGGACGTGAGTGAACGAGCTATCAGAACCCATGCGCAGAAGACGCTTCGCTCGTAACAGGTGCGTGATGACGTCTCGCAAAGTGGATGGCGGGATCGCGAGGCGTGTTGCAAGCTCGCTCAGCAAAGGCGCAGCCAATCCTGCGGCAAGATAGATCGCCTCCACCGCCTCAGCACCCCTGCGTACCTCGTTCGGCACGGTGTCGCCGTGGCCGGCAAGCGAAACCCGTTCCCCTGCGAAATCCACTTTGCCGGCTTTGGCAAGACGGCGGATTACAAACTCCAGGATGTTCCCGTCGAGATGGTGCCTGGATTGCAACTCTGCTTTTGCCAGGGTGGGAGGAACCGCTCGCCCCACCTCTTCCATCACCAGATCGGCAATGGCAGCTAAAGCCTCGGCCGAGAGAAAATGTTCCGGCTGAGCGCTTACCCTCATCAGTCGTCCCGAATCGATCAGAGGCTGCATCATCCGAGCTAGCGCCTCCAGGGTCAGCCCCGTTTCCGCTACTACTTCCGCGGCGCTGATACCGGACCGGCCGTGGCGCAGTACACGCAGGCGCAGGCTCTCTGGAGCATCGGCGCGCGCAAGTTGCTGCAGCCACTCGAATGTGACTGCCTTCTTCGCGCGGGGCAGTGGACGAGTATCGAGAACCGAGCCTCCTCCGATGGTGAGGGCGGGTGTGCACTGCCGGAGTACAAACCGGTCTCCGGGAATCAGGAGTAGCGGCGTGAGAAGGCGGAGCCGGGCCAGTGCTTTTCGCGAGTTTGGAGTATGTGTGGGTTCGTATAGCAAGACAGTTGCTATCGATTCGGAACAGAAGGCATGGACGCGAACTCTCGAGCGGTGCCGCGGGAGGGGAAGACCGGGAAGGCTCCTCAACTCAACGTCGATCAGGGTCGCCGGCAAAAGGGTGTGCGCAGGAACGAGAGTATCTCCGCGGTGAATCTCGCCGACCTCCACTCCGGTCAGATTGAGGGCGACGCGTGAGGGCGCATACACCGCATCTCGAGCAGAGTTATGTACCTGCACGCCGCGCACGCGCACCGAGCGGTTCGCTGGCTGCTGCACCAGCGTGTCTCCCTGGCGGATGGTGCCGGCCTGGAGAGTTCCGGTGACCACGGTGCCGAAACCATGAATCGAGAAGGCGCGATCGAGCGGCAATCTCGGGAGGAATTTCATGTTGCGCTGAGGCACATGCGAAGCGAGCGCGGTAAGCGCTTTCTTCAGCTCAGCAATTCCCTCTTTAGTGTGCGCGGAGGTGGGCACGATCGGAGCATCGTCGAGAAAGGTATCCCGCAGGAACCGTCGAACATCCTCGCAGACATCGCGAATACGTTCCGCGTCGACCATATCCGACTTGGTGAGCACGACTACGCCTCGCGGAATGCCGAGAAGAGTACAAATAGCGAGATGTTCTTCCGTCTGAGGCTTTATACCTTCATCTGCGGCAATCACCAGCATCACGCAGTCGATACCCGCCGCACCTGCCAGCATATGGCGCACGAAAGCGTGGTGCCCGGGGACATCTACGATGCTGAGGTCAAGCATGTGGCCGCGGGCATCGGGCAAGCGGAAAGAGGCAAAGCCGAGATCAATCGTGATGCCGCGCCGCTTTTCTTCAGGAAGGCGATCCGTGTCTGTTCCGGTTAAGGCATACACCAGCGCGGTCTTGCCGTGATCAATATGGCCAGCGGTACCGATGACCACGGATCTGCGTTCAGGATCTTTTTCCTGAAGCTGAGCATGCTGCACCGCCCTTGCCACCAAGCCTCCTTACTCCTCGCCTGGAAGCTTCGAGCGCCCATGGAACTCTTCGCCTATTCGCCGGATCAGAAGATCATCCTGATCTTCCGGCACTGTGCGGAGATCGAGCCATACACGGCGATCAGAGATGCGGCCCACGATCGGCGGATCAAGACCTCGCAGCCGTGCTGCCAGTGTGGTCTCGCTGATGCTCGTGTGCTCGAGCGCAACCGCGAAGCTGGGTAGCGATGCCCCCGGAGTCGTGCCGCCGCCGACCACGCTCTTGGTTGGGACAACTTGGGCGTGCAGCGCCCCAGACCGCAGTGCGTCTGCCCAGACGATGCAGCGCCTTTGCACATCCTCCGGTTGCATTGCGAGCATCCGGACGACTGGAATGCTCTCTCGATCGCCATCCAAGTAGGCGAGAAGTGTTCCCTCCAGTGCGGCATAGGTGAGCTTATCGACGCGGAATGCGCGATAGAGCGGATTGCTCCGGATCGCCTCGATAATTGCGCTTTTCCCCACGAGAATTCCACATTGCGGACCGCCGAGGAGCTTGTCTCCACTAGAAGACACCAGATCGACGCCGCTCGATGCGCTCTCCGGCCAATACGCCTCATCATCGATTCCATACTCGTCCAGGTGCACCGCACAACCCGTGCCTTGATCCTCGAACACTGGCACGGAAGCGCGTGCGCCCAAGTCGATGAGTTCCCGCAACGACGGGCGCTCGGTGAATCCCTCGATGCGGAAGTTGGAACGATGTACCCGCAGCAGGAGGCGAGTTTCAGGTGTAATGGCGCCTGCGTAATCGTTGATCCGGGTGCGATTGGTAGTGCCGACTTCGCGCAGGATGGCACCGGATTTGCGCAGGACATCGGGGATACGAAATCCGCCCCCGATTTCGACGAGTTCGCCACGGGAGACAATCACCTCTCCGCCTTCCGCCAACGTGTTCAGGGCAAGATACGTAGCGGCAGCACAGTTATTCACCACCAGCGCGGATCTTAACGCGACATCCGCATCTGCGGCATTCCCCTTGGTCCCCAGAAGGCGCAGAATGACCTTTTCGACGCTGAGCCCGCGTTGACCCCGCTCGCCTGACGCGAGATCGAATTCGAGATTGCAGTATCCACTGGCAACCTCCTCTACCTTGCGGATGGCAGCCTGGCTCAGTGGCGCACGACCCAGATTCGTCTGCAGAATGACGCCGGTAGCATTGATGACGGAGCGGAGAGATCGCGCACGATCCTTCGCAAGCTCTGCGGTGACACTCTCGCCGAGTTGCTCAATCGCGAGTTCTAGCTCGTCATCAGTCATGGCGCCCTGCTGAAGCTCGGTTCGCACTCGGGCGATCACCCGCCGCGAGGCTTCGGTGACCTGGTCCTCTGGATACATATCCAGCAAGTGCTGTATCTCCTCGCGGCCGATGAACTCGCCTACTTGAGGAAGTCGTCGATATTGGCGATTCGATGCTCCGCTCATCATTTGTCCGCAGGCATACGCTTTCAGTGTAGTTCCATTTTCGGCGAGCCTTCGAGGACAGATTCAACATGCCCCGCCGGATATGCCCAATGAGGCCGAAACCTTCCGTTTACTCTAGTGAGTGAGACCATTCATTGTTGCGCAGTGAATGAGCGCGAAGGAGAACCGTCCTGATGACTTACGTGCCCGATGCAAAGCGATATGAAACCGCCACCTTCCGGCGATGCGGCAGATCCGGCCTGGTGCTGCCCCCTGTGTCGCTGGGGCTGTGGCAGAATTTTGGCGGCGCGGACGTCTTCGAGACGGGCCGGGCTGTGATTCGCCGTGCTTTCGACCGCGGAGTGACGCATTTCGACCTGGCTAACAACTATGGGCCGCCTTACGGCTCGGCGGAGGAGAACTTCGGGGAGATCCTGAGAAAGGATTTTCGCGATCATCGCAATGAACTTGTCATCTCTACCAAGGCTGGTTGGGATATGTGGCCTGGTCCCTACGGCGTGGGCGGATCGCGGAAGTATCTACTGGCATCGCTGGACGAGAGCCTGCAGCGCATGGGCCTCGAGTATGTCGACATCTTCTATTCGCATCGTCCTACAACGGATGTGCCGCTGGAAGAGACAATGGGAGCACTTGCCCATGCAGTCCGGCAAGGCAAAGCGTTATACGCAGGCATATCGTCATACAGCGCGGAGCGAACGCGCGATGCATTCCGCATTCTGCAGAGCGAGGGTATCCCGCTGCTCATACATCAGCCCTCCTACTCCATGCTGAACCGTTGGGTAGAGCAGGGGCTGCTGGCGACGCTCGACGAGCTCGGACTGGGTTGCATTGCGTTCTCGCCGCTGGGTCAGGGGCTGTTGACCAACAAATATCTACACGGAGTGCCGGAGAATTCGCGCGCCAGAGCGGATGGCTCGTTTCAGCAGGGCTTTCTGAGTGAAGAGAACCTGAACCGGGTGCGCGCGCTCAACGGAATCGCTGAAAAGCGTGGGCAGACTCTGGCACAAATGGCGATTGCCTGGGTGCTGCGCGACCGGCGGGTCACGTCCGCGCTTATCGGCGCTCGCAGCGTGGAGCAGCTTGATAACTCTCTCGATGCTATGAAGCGTCCGCAGTTCACGGACGAAGAACTCAAGGAGATCGACAAGTTTGCGCACGAAGGCTCAATCGACATCTGGAAGGATGCGCGTGAGGGCGTGAGCTGATTGCGTCTCAACGATCGGCTTCGGTCACGTTATTGTCGTCAGTATTGATCACGAGAGCGAGCCTGCAAACTTGCAGATTCGATGCCGTACTTCGCTTCGAGCCACACTTGCATCGATCGCGGAAATGTCTCGGAGATCTCTTGCCATGTGACCAACTGCAAGCGGGAGCGGAGGGACGCCAGTTTGACCGCTCTGGCCACTGCGAACCATGCGGCCATCAGGTCGGGACGGCGAGCGTCGCAGATTACGCTGTAGCGGATTCCCTCCTCGGCAGATGCAGAAAGAACACCGCGAATCAACTGATAGTGCAAGTAGGAGTCGCGTGTCTGGGGCAACTGGTCAGTATCGAAGACGGCGGCAAAGTCCCTATACCGCTCGACCCGCTGGCGGGGAGCACGCTGAAATTCCGTTTCCGTCAGCTTTGCTTCGATAAAAAGCTCTCCGATGCGTAGGTCTATCTCGGTGCGCTCCACGTGATGTGCGATGAGCGGGATGCGTGGCTTACAGCCGAATTGGAGGCGTTCCGGCGCTTCAGTGCCAAGCAGGAGCCGCAGCCTGCTGCCCGTCGCAAATGCATGCGGGTGACAGAAGATGTTCATCAAAAGCGCGTCGGAACTCGCAGCAGTATCCAACTCTCCTCGTTCATCATCATGACTCGGAAGGTTGCGCCTTGCGGAGCTGTGGGTCTTGCTCAGCCGGCGACTCCATTCAGGTTTCCGGCGAATACATCTGTACGACATCGGATGGAAATTACCGTGAGTAGCATCGGTTCCTTCGCGGAATATGACCGCAGGCATGTCCCCGATGGTGCACTCGTGCGGCAGGCGATTGGCAGTGGCCCAGGAGAGCGCGCGGACGCTGAGTTCCTGACGTAGCCTCCCGGCATAGCTGGTCATGTCCCAGCTACCTCGAGAACACATAATCGCACGTTATTCAGCACACTCGCAGATTAGGGGAACATGGCCCGAAAGGCAAATAAATGGCGAAACCGATAACCTGTTCTCAGTCAAACCGGCTCAACAATAGATGTTCATGATGTGGGAAGAAGCGGATTCGATCCCCGACCGAGCTTCCCTTCACGTTTTGGCCGGCATCCGACGGATCGAGGATCGAAATAAAATCCCAATTTGCAAGCGTGACCGATAACAGCGGAGTCATCTGGCCCGTGAAGTTCTTATCCGGAAGGAGCCGCTGCAATCTGCCTTTGATGTATACCGCTCTTTCACGGAGCACGAACGCGAATGGATCGAGGTAAAGCTTGAACCAGCTTCGTGGCAGAGCGAGACGGCATAAGCAGTAACAGGGCATGGACAAAATTGGGCCGCTTGAGCGAGAGACTATGACAGGCGATGAGAAGGTGTATACGGTAGCGATCGACGACCGGGGCTGCGGCAATGAGGCAGGATATACAGTTGTCGGTCCGGATGGCGTTGCAGAATGCGCAGTCTACAACGACCGCGACGTGGCTGAAGAGATTGCCGATCTCATGAACAATGCATACGAACAAGGACGTAGGGCTCACCAGCAAGAACTTAAATCGGCGGCTTGACGAATTATCTCTTCATTGAACCGGAGCCCTCTCCAATGCCTGCCTGAGGAGTTAGCATAAGGCGTGCGGCTGCCGGTACATCCTCCCATCCTGCCCATGCTTGCGAAGCGGGTTGATGAGCTTCCCCATGACGGAGCATGGATTTTTGAGCCCAAATGGGATGGATTTCGCGCCCTTGTCTTTCGGGATGAAGACGAGATTCTGATCCAGAGCCGCGACGAGAAGTCACTGAATCGCTACTTTCCCGAACTTATTGAGCCGCTGCTTCGGCAGTTACCACAGCGCTGTGTGCTGGACGGCGAAATTGTGGTCGCAAGCGATGGCAGGCTGGATTTCGATGCCCTGCAGCTGCGCATTCATCCGGCGGCATCGCGGGTAAAGCTTCTGTCGAACCAGACGCCCGCATCCATTGTGTTGTTCGATTTGCTTTGTGTCGGAGATGACGATCTGTGCAGCCACGCTTTTCATTTGCGTCGCGCTCGCATGGAGAACTTGTTCTCGTCTGCTGCGCCGCCACTCCATCTCACCCCGGCGACGCGCGATCGGGCAGTTGCATCCGATTGGTTCCGCCGTTTCGAAGGCGCCGGTCTTGACGGCGTGATAGCGAAGCCATCCGATGGCACCTACGAACCTAACAAACGTGTGATGTTCAAAGTGAAGCATGAGCGCGACTGCGACTGCGTGGTCGCCGGCTTTCGATGGTACAAGGATGCGAAAGGCGAAGCCATCGGCTCACTGCTGCTTGGACTCTTTGATGAGTCCGGAGCCCTGCAGCATGTAGGTGTCTGCGCCAGCTTTACCAAGGACAAACGGCGAGAGCTTTTGGAATTCCTGACGCCCTATCGCAAGAATGCACTCGCGAATCATCCTTGGGGATCCTGGGCAAACGATGAATCCGCGGGCGGCACGGAAGAGCATCGCATGCCCGGTGGGCAGAGCCGCTGGAGTCAAGGAAAGGACCTGTCATGGGAACCGCTGCGTCCGGAGCTTGTAGTGGAAGTCGCCTATGAACACATGCAGGGGAGGCGGTTTCGCCACATGGCCCACTTCCGCAGATGGCGCACGGATAAGCGGCCGAGTGACTGCACGTACACTCAACTCGAAGTCGTGCCACCGCATGAGTTAGAGCAGATTTTCGCGAGCGGCCGGTAGGCTCACTTTCAAGCTATTCTTTTCGCCATTCACGAGTGGGATCATCGTCTGGGTCGGGTGTCCCCTGCGGCGGCCGCAGTTCTTCCGGAACGTGGCGCAGGTTCACGCGAATGCGTGTCCACGTGGATGATCTTCCCCGCATCCTGTCGATGAGCACATCGTCAATAGCGAGATACCCGGCCGCCTCTGGATGTTTCTTCTTCCATCTCTCGAGACCCAAAATCGCCGCTTCTTCACTTGGCGAGTTCGCAATGACAAGCAGCGGCATCTTGGTTCGCGGTTTCCGGACAGACTCCTTCGCTGCAGTCGTTTTCGCAGCGGATTTGGCGCGAGACGGAGCGACTCGCTTCGCTTCGCCTTCCGTCTTGCGGAAATGCGGCGGCCACGGAGCATCGCCAAGACCGGCCGATTCATCCCGAGCCGCCAGATCCAACAAGCCTTCCAGTGAACCTGCTGCTGCGTCGATATTCGCGTGTGGATCACCAATCTCCGCGAAGCGTTTCGGCATAGTCAGAACTGTAAAGTCCGCCGGATCACACGTGGGCACCTCATGCCAGTCAAGCGATGCAGACACGCGTGCGTCAGGAAGTGGGCGCACTGAATAGGCAGACGCTGTTGTCCGGTCCTTTGCGTTCTGGTTGTAATCCAGAAAGACGCCGTGCCGCTCCTCCTTCCACCATTTCGAACTCGCAAGGGAGGGCAGCCGCCGTTCCACTTCGCGGGACAGCGCCAGTGCGGCGCGACGCACTTCACTGAAACTCCACCGCGGCTGGATGCGAACGATCACGTGCATGCCGCGCGAGCCACTGGTCTTTGGCCAACCGCGAAGGCCGGCGTCCTCGAGAACTGATTTCACCTCAAGTGAGACACGCCGGACATCCTCCCAGGAGATACCCGGCCCAGGATCTAAATCGATCCGCAACTCATCCGGATGATCCAGATCGCCCGAACGTACAGGATGTGGATGCAATTCGATGCAGCCAAGGTTTACGATCCAGGCGAGGCCAGCGACATCGTCTATCACGATTTCTTCGGCAGTACGACCGGACGGGAAGGACAACGTGACTGTTCGCAACCAGGCAGGGCGCTCGCCTGGGGCTCGCTTCTGATAGAAAGCCTCACCTTCGGCGCCATTCACGAATCGCTTTAGAACGATGGGCCGATCTCCAATGCCAGCGAGAGCGCCGGGGGCGACTGCGAGGTAATAGCGAACGATGTCGATTTTCGAGAGTTTGATCTGCTTTGAGAAATACAGCTTATCGGGATGAGTTACGCGGACCTCGCGCCCATCGATCGATAGTATTTCAGCGGCCTCTTCTCGTTTCACGCCCATTAGGCTACACCCTGCTGGTCATCAGAAGCTTGTATTCAAGCGCATGGTCGCACTACGTCCCGGACCGATCGCATTCCCGGAAAATAGACCGCCAAAATCAAGGACATTCAGGCGATTGTTCAGGTTTTCTCCGTCCACTTGAAAGTGCACCGTTAACTTTTCTCGCTTATAGACATCCGCTCCAAGAGACGAGCTAACAGCCAGCAATGGCCGAACACGTCCGCGCGGGAAGTTGATCCGGCTCACGACTTCTGGTCCATATTCGGCTAACGCTGTCGCCTCAGTGCCCTCGTACTGGAAGGGCAATCCCGAACCATACTCCACGCCTGCCGCGAACCAGATGCGGGAAGCGAGTTGATACTGAAAGCGGCTTCGGACAGTGTTGCGCTGGTCCTGCGAAGCGGGAAAGTGGCCGTTCCATTGTGAGATTGCGGCACTTACGTCCTTGCCAAGGAAAAGGCCTCCCGTGACTGGAAACCAGACGTTGCCTACCATGTACGAATAGCTCAGATAGCCATTCAACCGTCCAAACCGTACGACTGATAACTTCCCTTCCGCTCCGTATATAACGGATTTGTCGAAGGCGATGGGGTAGCTGACCCCAGTATTTAGAAGTTGGTCATCATCAGCGAAATTTCTGGTATTCCGACGGTAGATGTTTATGTCGAGGCGCATGCGATCGAGAAGCGCTTGGCTGATGCCGCCCTCGTAGTAGTTACCTCTCGATGGTTGAACAGGCAGACGGAGAAACTGCCCGCTCAGCGCGTCAATCTGCGGAGAACTAGAAATCAGGATGTTCTCAAAGGACGGCGTCTGAAAGATTCGATCGAATGAGGCGTGAATCACTACATTGAGCGACGGCAGATATCGACCGACGGAGATGCGTGGGCTGACTGCATTCTGGTTGAGCAGCAGTTGATAATGGTCCCAGCGCAGTCCGGCGCTGATTGTCCAACGCCCGAACCGCATCAGGTCCTCAACGAAGGCAGCCTGTTCCAAGTCGGGGCGCTGATCGGCGAAGCTCAAAGTTCGTGGTGTGGCCTCGTCGAAGTATGCTGGATCGGTGATGTTGTAACTGAAGTGCTCGTATAGAAAGGCAGAATCGGACTCCACGCCAACTTTGAATTCATGACGGCCGCGATGAAGGGAGATAGTCCCTTTCGCATAACCCTCACGAAAATGATTGTGCTGAAATGCAATGATAGGGGTCGAGCTAGGGTTGGAGTAGAGATCCCCTGCATTATCCCGCACCATACCAGCAAAACTGATCAAGCAATCTGCCGATGCGATGTGCTGATAGCGGATTGAGCCCAGCGTCTCGAAATTGTCTCCATTCTGAAGCTGACCTGCCTGCTCCTGTGGAAGCTCGTTGGGGATGAGATAGCGTGAAAATGCATGGCGCACGCCAATGGTCAGGCGATCACGCGAACTCAGATCGCGCTCATATCGGGTAGAGAAGTCCGCGATCGTACCGGTGTTGGTGAAGTTTTCCGGAACGACCGGATTCAGGTAGCGATCCGTAGTACTGCCAGAAGCTGTCACGCTCGCCGTGTTTCTACCCCACGCTTTCTGCAACTGGCTGTAGGCAGAAGCTGTATCGTAGCTGCCGCCCGATAAGACAAGCTGCCCGTGCAGACCGGCGTCGGTTTGCCGGTGAGTGTCGAGCTCGACGACCCCGCCCATCTTTCTGCCGTACTCTGCCGGAAACCCGGCGGTGTAGATGCTGACGGCCTCGAGATCATCCGCCTCGATCTCCGGGCCGAAGCTCGGCGAGCGATTGTCGGTCAGCGGGATGCCGTCCACCACGAACTGTGTCTGATATTCGGAACCGCGCGGGTGCAGAACAGCATTGCCCTCGTAGAGCCATCCTGGTTGAGAGTTGACCAGATCTTGGACGGAGCGGCCTGGCAGTGAGGAGAGGCGCTCCTGAATCTGCTTCGCGCCGATCTGCATCACTGACGACGGGTTTGCCGGGTCAATCAATGTGCTCGCGCCGGTCACGTTTATTTTTGTGACTATCGAGGCCAGGTTAAGCTGAATTTTCTCATCAACGGGCAGTGCGGACCGAACTTCGACGGAAGCGGCAAAGTGAGCAAACCCGGGCTTGTTCACCGCGACCCGATACACACCGTAGGGGAGACTATGAATTGCGAGTGAGCCCGACGAATTACTGGTGAACGCCTTGTCGTAACCATTGCCTGCACAACTCAGCTCGACAGAGGCTTCAACGCCCGCGTCGGAAGGATCGGCGATCTTGAGGCGCAACTCGCCATAATTCACTTGGGCGGCGACGGGCAGACCGGTCAAGAGGAGCAAGGTGAGCAGCTTTTTCACTTGTGTTTTGCCCCAAATGGATGCGCTTCTTCGATACGAAATCAATCGTGTGATGCTGGCGGCTCTTGCGATTGCAACCTCAGGCTTGCTCCCTCGGCTCTGCCGGCGATGAAATCAGTGCCATCTAATTCTCATTCCGGAAACGGCTTCCCACAAGCTTGAAGTGCGAGACGACAGTGCATGTCTTTATTCCTTGCTTCAGGGCAAGGGTCATGTCGCTTTTGCGGCGTCGCTTTGCTGCGGAGATTTCAGTTGCGTGACAGCCATGAGACAGACGACTATTTCGCAGCTTTTGCAAGATCAAAACCGATAGGACAACGGGCAGAACCTTGCCCCGCATCATCCACCGGCCCCGGACACCACTGACCAGCATACGAAACTCTTGTTTCACAAATGCAAACTCTCGTGAGGCCAGCAAGATGGTCTCGCCCGCATCCTATTTGAGAGCGCTATGCCCACTGCCTCCATTCCCGTTCGTAAGTTCGGCAAGTCGGATGTGCAGGTGTCTGCACTCGGTCTGGGTGGCCACCATCTGGGCGCCGCCAAGGACGAACAGAGCGCGATCGACATCGTCCATCAGGCAATCGAAGGCGGAGTCACATTCTTTGATTGCTGCTGGGAATACAACCGTGGCAAGTCAGAGGATTGGTTAGGCAAAGGCTTGAGGGGACATCGCAAAGATGTCTTCCTGATGACGAAGGTCTGCACGCATGGTCGCGACGCTTCGCTAGCAATGCTGATGTTGGAGCAAAGCCTGCGACGCCTGCAAACCGACTACCTCGATCTTTGGCAGGTTCACGGTGTGAGCTTCCAAAATGATCCTGATCTGTTTATCCGGCCGGGCGGGGCCGCGGAGGCTTTGCTTCGCGCCAAGCGTGAGGGCAAAGTGAAATTTCTGGGATTCACCGGACACAAGGATCCGGATCTCCATCTCGCGATGCTCAATACTGGATTCCCTTTCGACGCCGTGCAGATGCCGCTCAACCCCTTCGACGCGAATTTCTTCAGCTTCGAGCAGAAGGTTCTGCCGGTGCTGCGTGAGCGCGGCATTGCGCCATTGGGGATGAAGCCGATCGGCGGCCATGGTGAGCCGGTGCAGAAGGGTGTCTTCACGGCACAGGAATTGCTCCGCTACGCGATGTCTCTGCCGGTCGCGACGACCATCACGGGCGTATCCGACAAAGGGATCCTCAAGCAGAACCTTGAAGTAGCACAGGGCTTCACTCCTCTGCCGGAAAGTGAAATGGATGCTCTTCGCCAACGGGCCAAGCCATATGCCGGCGACGGGCATTTCGAGCTATACAAGACATCGATCAAATTCGACAACCCTGAGGCGCGGATTCCCCACGACTTTCCGCTTGACACGCAACAGGTCGAGGTCAGGCAGATGATTTACGAGACGCAAAATACCGGCCGTCCTTACCCGCAGGTCAAGGATTCCCCGGGCGTGTAGGAGAGCGAGACACAGCATCATGGCTTCCAATGACAATGGCAGGAACTGCGAAACCGCCGGACAAGTGGAAGTGACGCGGAGACGATTTCTACAGGGCGCCGCAGCCGCTGGTGCCGCGACGGTGCTGCCCGCTACTGCATCCGTGGCCGGTGCTCAATCGCCGCCAAAGCACGCACAAGCAGCGAGTACGGCCGACGGCGCGGCTATTCCTTCCCGTCTTCCTAATCCCATAGTTCCTAATCTGCAAAGCAGCTATGGTTCACCTACCCCGACGTTCCAGGTTCCGAAGCGTCCGATGGGCAAGACTGGGCTGCAGGTCTCGATCATTGGCCTCGGTGGCTATCACCTTGGCACAGCTTCAGGGCAGCAAGAAGTAAACAACATGGTGGCCAAAGCGTTGGACCACGGAATCAACTTCTTTGACAATGCCTGGGAATACCACGGGGGCATGAGCGAGGAATGGGTGGGCAACGCCCTCAAGGGCAAACGCGATCAGGCAATCGTCATGACCAAGGTCTGCACCCACGGCCGAAAAAAGGATCTGGCGATGCAGATGCTCGAGGAGTCTCTGAAGCGTCTCCAGACCGACCATCTCGACGTGTGGCAGGTCCATGAGGTGATTTACTACAACGACCCTGAACGTGCATACGACCACGATGGGGTTGTGGAAGCGTTAGCTGCGGCGAAGCAACAGGGGAAGGTGCGCTTCGTCGGCTTCACTGGCCATAAGAATCCTTCGATCCACCTGGATATGCTCAACCGCGGCTTTCCATTTGACACCGTACAGATGCCCATCAACCCATTTGATCCGAGCTTCCGCTCGTTTGAGCGCGATGTGCTGCCGGTTGCGATGCAAAGAGGGATGGCCGTCTTTTCCATGAAGAGCATGAGCGGCTCCGGGGAGCCTATTGTGCGCGGTGCCCTGACTCCCACCGAGGCGCTTTCCTATGCCATGAGCGTTCCCGGCGTCTCCACCACTATCTCAGGCATGGACTCAATGGCGGTCCTCGATCAGAATCTGGAGATTCTGCGGGAGTTCAAGCCGCTCAGCGGGAAGCAGATGAGCGACTTGCGCGAGCATGGACGTCAATTCAACGATGGTCGCTACGAGCTATTCAAAAGCACGCTGAAGTACGATGGCGACCTGGGCCGCGAGCAACACCAGTTCCCCACTCCCGCTGAGCTTCCGGCCTGAGAAACGCTCAGTTTCCGTGGAAGAATCTGCGGCCTCCCTCTCGCTCGTGGCCGCCTCAGATGGAAACGTTAGCCTCGTCTTGCTGCTGACCGTTATGATGGGCGCGACAGCAGCTGATTTCGGCGCACCCATCTCGACGTACACACGGCGGCATGACTTGAATGGCTAAGACCACGATCGTAGGCGGCACCACCGCAGATTTCTCTGCCCCTGAAGCAAAGCGCGGATATAACCGGTTTCTGTTGTTGGTCGCTGGTCTTGGAGGGCTGCTCTACGGAGTGGATGTCGGCATCATTGGCGGAGCCCTGCCCTACCTGGAAGCAACCTCAGGACTCACCGCCGGACAGCTCTCTATTATTGTTGCGGCGGTCCTGCTTGGCAGCGTTATCTCTACGCTCTTTGCCGGGCTGCTGGCGGACTGGATGGGACGCAAGCCTCTGATGACCCTGAGCGGGGTCACGTTCGTGGTCAGCATTCCAGTGATCGCCCTTTCGCACGGGTACGGGCCTCTCTTCTTCGGACGCTTATTGCAGGGCGTCAGCGGCGGCCTTATCGGAGTTGTTGTGCCTCTGTATCTGGCGGAGTGCCTGGGCGCGGCAAATCGCGGCAAAGGTACCGCGGTGTTCCAATGGCTGCTCACGCTGGGAATCGTTCTGGCTGCGCTCATTGGAATCTATTACAGCTATCGCGTTGAAGCGGTCACCAGAATCGCGGATGCAGCCGGGGTTTTCTCGTTCAAGGATCAGGCGTGGCGGCGCATCTTCTGGGTCTCACTCCCACCGGGCATTCTGTTTGTTCTCGGCAGCCTGTTTGTGGCTGAATCTCCGCGCTGGCTTTTCGCGCGGGGCAAACGCGAGCAGGCCTACGCAGCGCTGCTTCGCTCGCGCACGTTGGATCAGGCCGATGTTGAGCTGAGGGAGATGGACGAGACGGCGCTGGCCAAGGCGTCATCGACAGGAAAGCAGATCAAAGACTCGCTGCTGCGGCGCAAATACGTCATCCCCTTCCTGCTGGCTTGCGTCATTCTCGCCTGTAACACGGCGACGGGGATCAATTCGATCGTTGCCTACAACACTAACATTCTGCTGCAGAGCGGTTTGTCTGACTTACATGCGCATTGGGGCTATGTCCTATTCACCTTCGTCAACTTTCTGATGACGATCGGTGGCATGATGCTGATCGATCGCAAGGGCCGCAAGTTTCTCTTCATACTAGGTACCGCGGGGGTTACCGCTTCAGTGATCTGCGTGGGACTGTTGTTTCTGACCACCGAAAAGGCGAACCTGGATTGTCGCAATATTGTGCAAGCGATGGTTGGACCTGATCAGACGCTCACTCTACCTTTCGATCCGGCAGAGGCAAAGAGACTGCTTTCGGCTAAGGGCTATCGCGGCAGCGAGATCAACAGCGATCGCGCTTCACTGGCGGTTATTTATTCCTATGGCGACTTCACCGCGGCAACCAGCGTCCTTCGCTCTGACGAACAGGGCGCCGAGCCGATTCAAATCACGCGTAACAACTGTGTTCCGAATAATAAAGTAGAGGCATTCTTCAAGAACCCGTTCGGCAATCTGGACGCAGCGCGGACCGCTCCGTTGAAAATCGAACGGGCATCCCTTGGCCGGGTTCCGGATGCGGGGCATGGCTGGCTGGTGGCCGTTGGCCTCTACCTATTTGCGGCGTTTTACGCCTCCGGCCCGGGAGTTTGCGTGTGGCTTGCTCTCTCCGAATTGATGCCGACGCGCATCCGGTCCAATGGTATGAGCATCGCCCTGGTCCTCAACCAGTTGGTGTCAACCACGCTGGCTGTCATTTTTCTGCCGGTTGTCAGCAAATATGGCTACTCCGCGATGTTCTTCCTCTTCGCCGGATTCACCATCATTTATCTAATAACAGTGACATTCTTTTTACCCGAAACGAAGGGAAAGACTCTGGAGGAAATCGAGCGGTATTTTGAGGGAACGCGACCCGCCGCCGGTAGCGTCGGATGAGCATCACGCTTCTCTCGGCTACCGCTCAGCTTGCATTGCTTCAACAGCGCAAGATTTCGCCGATCGAATTGGCGGATGAATATATCCGTCAAATCGAGCACCTCAACCCGGTACTGAATGCCATCATCGATTTCGATGCTGAGCGAGTGCGTGCACAGGCGCGCCGGGCCGGTTCCGGCACTCTTGCTGGACTGCCGCTCACCATCAAATCGTCGATCGAGGTCAAAGGGCATCCCTGCGAAATCGGCAGCGTTCTGAACCGGGGGAAGATTGCGGATTCGGACGCCGAGGCAGTTGCACGCCTACGCAGCCATGGCGTCGTGTTTCTGGGCACAACGAACTGCCCCGAGTTCTTGATGGCATACGAAACCGACAACCTGCTTTACGGAAGGACCAGCAATCCGTGGGACCTCTCTCGATCCGCGGGCGGATCGAGCGGCGGCGAGGCGGCCGCGATTGCCGCAGGCCTCTCCGCCGGCGGATTGGGCAGCGATAGTGGTGGATCCGTGCGCGCACCCGCACACTTCTGCGGCATTTGTTCGCTCAAGCCTACGCCCGGACGCGTGCCGGGGCGCGGCCACAACCCTCCCTGCGTCGGCCCATTCTCCACGCTCGGGGCAATTGGTCCGATGGGCCGTACCGTGGCGGACGTAGCGCTTCTCTTCCAGTTGCTGGCTGCGCAGGATCCTTTGGATCCGGTGAGCCCGCCGGTCCAACTGCGTCCCATTTCAATTGAGGACGCGAAGGCGATTCCGATCGGGTGGTTTGAAGATGACGGGCTCATGCCGGTAACCGCGGAGACGCGAAGTGCCGTGCGCGATGCTGTGCATGCGCTGGAGCAGCAAGGCTTCAAAGTTCGGCCGTTCCGTCCCGCGTCGCTGGAGGCCGCGCGTGAGTTGTGGTGGAAGTTCTTCGTACAGTGCGGAGCGATGTTCTACGCTCCAACGATTCGTGGACGTGAAGATGAATTGAGCCCGATCTTCAAAGGTTTTCTCGAGATTGCGCGCGCCGAATCACCTCTGACGGCAGAATCACTGCTGCAGACTTGGGCGGAATGCGACATGGTTCGAGGCAAGCTATTGACGGAAATGCGAGAGTTCCCGATCCTGTTGACACCCGCATGCGCCCTGCCTGCCTTTCGGCATGGGGAGCGCGAGTGGGAGATCGACGGAGCAACCGTTGGCTATCTCGATGCGATGCGCTATACCCAATGGTTCAACGTGCTTGCATCGCCTGCCGCAGTCGTTCCGGTCGGATTTTCTGCTGAGGGGATGCCGATCGGAGTGCAAGTAGCTGGCCGTCCGTTTGAAGATGAGTGCGTACTGGCCGTGGCTGCCGCGATCGAGTCTGAGTTCGGCTATCGGCCTCCCCCTCTTGCCGGCAAGTTATCGCGACCGTAGCCGCAAGCTGGTTTGCTCCCTTATGTCACTGGCCGACTTGGGTATTGGGAAATTGCGCTACGGGTCCGTAAAATTGAGTTATCGATACCACGCCGGTTCAGGTAAAGTCTTAGCACCCCCAAAACCCCGAGTCAGTATTCACAGCATTATCGATTGACCAACAAGGATTTGCGCGGATAATCCGTAGGATTCATCGAACTTGATGCGAAAAACAACGCCAGATGGCGCAGAGCCCAGAGTCACACTGAAGACGCTTGCCGAGCATCTGCACCTGACTGCAGGCACGATTTCAGCAGCTTTGAACGATTCGGCGGCAGCACGTGCAATTCCTGCGCACACGAAACAGCGGATTATCGAGGCCGCACGAAAGCTCAACTACAAGCCCAACTATTTCGCACGCTCTCTGCGCCTGCAGCGCACCTATACCATCGGCGTCATCGCTCAACAGATTGGAGATCCCTACGGAGCCGCCATCATAAGCGGCATCGAAGAATATCTGCGCGATTCGGAATACTTCTTCCTAACCGTCATCCACCGTCATGACCAACGTGTTCTACAGAATTATTCGCAGATGTTGCTGGCGCGCGGTGTCGAGGGATTCATCACGGTCGACACATCGATCAAAGAGCAACCCGCGCTGCCGACAGTGGCTGTTGCAGGACACCGGCATGTACCCGGGGTCACCAATATCACGATTGATCACAAGGTCGCGGCGCGTCTGGCGCTGACGCATCTTCTGGAGAATGGGCATCGGAATATAGCATTCCTGAAGGGTCAAAAGGACAGCTCAGACTCGAAGACACGCTGGGCCGCGATCTGCGAAGTGGCGAAAGAATTGGGAGTCCGGGTGCGTCCGGAACTTACAGTTCAAATCGAGACCGATCTCCCGACTCCGGAGCTTGGATATCCTGCCGCAAAGGAACTAATTGCCCGGAACCAGCCGTTCACTGCGCTGTTTGCGTACAACGACATCTCGGCGATCGGCGCCATCCAGGCACTCCAGGAAGCCGGCCTCCGCGTGCCCGAGGATGTTTCCGTGGTCGGCTTCGATGACATCCCGCTGGCGGTCATTTTCAAGCCCGAGCTGACAACCATCTCTCAGCCGCTGCTGCGCATGGGCCAGATTGCCGCAAGGACGATCATCGATCAAATCGAAAAGACGGCTGACTATCGCCCCGAAATCATCGTCGAGCCTGAACTCATTCGGCGCGCCTCGTCAGGACCGGTGAAAACGACCACGGGATCCAATAAGAACCGTGTGGCGTTTGCGGGCTGAGCTGGCCCGCTCTTAGCGGGCGAGCAGCGCCGCCGCGTTGCCGCGATAGATGCGCTCAAGAACGGCATCTGGCAAGGCAAGGCCATAGATCTGCCATCGTCCCTGGCGAGAAGCGTGCGACGGATAATCAAAATATTCGTCTTCAGTTTCAAAGAACCTGTAGTGCGCGCGGTACATCGTCTCTTCCGGCAGCAGGTCCGCACCGAAGAGGATGCGATCTGAGAAGCGGAGGAAGAGGCGTCGCGCAGTGAACGGCTGACGTCCCAGCTCAGCTACGCGTGCCGACATGTCGAGCAGCACGTTCGGGTGTGCCTCAAGCAGCGCAGCCAGTGCGGCAAGATTCTCCGGCTGCTCGCCCATATGAGCCGCAACGAATCGGGTTTTGGGATGGCGCGCGAACACGGTGTTTCGCTGAGCGAGAAGTTCTTCCCTGCTGAATGCCGAACCATAAAAACTCCAGTCCGGATGCGCTGACAGTTCTTCGAAACGCTCATTGTGCCCATCGGTAGGCAAAAAGAATGCGGCGGGATCCGCAGTATGGAACATGATGAAAACGCCCAGTTCTGCGGCTCGTGCGAAAAGTGGGTCCAGTCGCGGATCATCGATGCGCAGCATCGAGCCATCGCGGTCATGCAGGCGCAGGCCCAGGTCCTTCCAGATCTTCATTCCGATCGCGCCGGCAGCGACGCACTCTTCCAGCCGGCGCACCGACCGATCGAAGAAACCCTCTTCACCCAGGTCGCGCCAATCCATCCACGCAATGGTAGAGAAGCGGCCGGGAGACGCTGCGCGAAGTCGCGCCAGGCTCTCCAGCCCATCCGTACCCGGCTTCATCGTGATGTTCACCAGGTGCTCGATGCCGCAGCTATCCATGATGCGCAAAACGTCCGCGGGCTGCAGCCCATCGATGTGGTTATGGAAATCGATCGCGGGAAATCGGGGCCGTTCGATCGGGTGTTCCGCAACCCGAAGCATCGATTGCGGTTTGAAGTCGCTCAGGTTCAAGCTGACCTTGCTCTCGGCAGTCATCATCGAGACGAACGGATCGCGCTCATCGCCCGGCATCTTGGCTCCCATCGTTTGCTGACATGGTCTGATCTGACGCAATGGTGTTCATGCGCTATGCTCGGCAACGGAGGCTTCGTGCGAGCGGAGAAACGCCGAAAGAGTCTCCCGATCGGGCTGAGCAGCGGTGCCGCCAACGCCGGTCGCGGAGAGCGCTCCGGTCGCATTCGCCAGCAGTAGGCACTCACGCAACGGCCGCGCTGTAAGTAAGCCGTGCACGAAACCCGCTGCGAAGGAGTCGCCCGCCCCAGTTGTATCCACGGCATCCACTCGGAATGCCTCAAGGTGAACCCTCTCCGCGCCACGCACGGCGGTGGCGCCCTTCCTGCCCTGTTTCACAACGGCACACGCAGTGCGCTCGCCAAGCACCGCGAGAGCATCGGTCGCGTTCGATTCGCCGGTCAGAGCCTGCGCCTCCTGCTCGTTCACGAACACGACGTCGGCAGAGCGCATCACCTCCCATATCTCCGGCGACCAGCCCTGCGACGGATCGGAGTTGGGATCGAAAGAGACCGTAAGTCCAGATACCTTCGCCTCGCGGATTAGCCGAAGGAAGTCCGGCCGCAGCCGCTCCTGCAAGAAATACGAGGTCAGATGCAAATGCCGGAATCCATCGAAGAGGTTTGCAGGCAGATCGTGATAGCCGAGATCTGCAATCGCGCCGAGGTGAGTGACAAGTGCGCGATCGTCACTGGTGCTCAATACCACCGTCGCGCCTGTCGGTCGCGATGACAGGAGAAGGCGGCCGGTCGAGATTCCCATATTCTCCAGTTCCTCGCGGCAAAAGCGGCCAAAATCATCATTGCCGGTCTTGCTGACGAACCCGACCGGGTGACCGAGACGCGCAATGCCGCTCGCGAAGATCGCCGAAGCACTACCCAGCACCATCCGCATCTCCTGCGCGAGCACTTCGCTCCCCAACACCGGCGCGGAAGCAAGTCCCGAGAGCACGATATCTACATTCAGCTCGCCGACAACCAGCACAGCAGGGAACACGCGTTCACATTCCTTTCAGTCAATTCTGGACCAATTGTCCGATCCGGCCGGCACATCGTTTGCTTTCTTTTTGTTTCGATTTATTCCTGTGAGTGTAATACAATCCTCGACTGTTGATGTGGGCCGATTCGATTAGGAGAGATGTTTGTGGATGCATTGAGTGGTTTGTTGGAATCGCCGGAACGGGGAGCCGGGCATACTGCCGGAGAGATTGCCCAGCAGCCGCATACCTGGCCGGGCACGCTGAGCCTGTGCCGGCGGCAGCAGGCTGACCTTCGGCGGTTCGTTGCAGACACACGGGGGCCGGTGCTGCTGGTGGGGGCGGGTACATCGGATTTTGTGGGCAGGTGCCTGGAGCGGCTGCTGGAGCAGCGCTGGCGCAGGCCGGTGCGCGCGGTGGCCAGCACCGAGTTGCTGACAGGCATGGATGAGTGGCTCGGTCCCGAAGAGCCGGCTCTGTGTATCTCGTTCTCGCGGTCCGGCGATAGTTCGGAGGGCGTGGCGGTCATTGAGGAGATGATGCACCGCTTTGGCCGGGTAGCGCATCTGGTCGTCACCTGTAATGCTGACGGCGCGATGGCGAAGCTGGTGCACGATCACCCGCAATCGTACGCGCTGGTGCTCGATCCGGCGACCAACGATCGCGGCCTGGCGATGACCAGCTCGTTTTCCAACATGGTGGTGGCGGGGCAGGCGCTCGCGTATCTTGACGATCTCGACGGGTATGCGGCGAACCTGGAGCGGCTGGCTGCGAGCGCACAGTCGCTGCTTCCACGGGCAGCCGATGCCGCGGCCAAGCTTGCGAAGAGTGGCTTTACCCGGGTGTGCTTTCTCGGCTCGGGGGCTCTGATGGCCACAGCGGCAGAGTCGGCACTGAAGGTGCAGGAGCTGACTGCAGGCCGGATCTTCACTATGTCGCAATCCTTCCTCGGCCTGCGCCATGGACCGCTGTCCTTTATCGACCGGCAAACGCTGGTGGTCGCCTACCTCGCGTCGGATCCGCAGACGCGTTCGTACGAGACGGATCTACTGGCCGAGCTGCGCAATAAGAAACTGGGGGCGACCATTGCCGCCACGGGATTCGCGTTGACCCGCGAGGTATCGGACGCCGCAGACGTGGCGCTTGGGCTCGGCAATGACCCACGCAAAGCGCCGCCGGATGCGCTGCGCCCGCCGCTGGACGTGATCTTCGGCCAATTGCTGGGGTTGTTCTGTTCGCTCGAAGCGGGTCTGAAGCCGGATACGCCCAGCCCTTCGGGCGCCATCTCGCGGGTAGTCTCGCACGTCAGGATTCACTCCGCGGTGGACCGAACAGCACAGCCGGTCGCGGAGAGACAGTGATTCGAACGAAGCGCTGTTTCGCCCACACCATTCTGTCCGTCACGCTTTCTGTCGTGCTTGCCAGCGCGGTGCTAGCCGCACACGGCTGGTGCGAACGGCAGGACGCCTCTCCCGCGAGCACGAGAGACGCTGTTGCCTCCATTCAGAGCTCGAGTGAAGGCGCGACTCGGCAATGGAAGGATCGAGGTCCGCTGGAAGCTCGAGGATGGCAAGCCGACAGCTCTCGAGGTGAGTGATCTGCGCGACGGGAAGGGGCTGCACTTGAACGGGCCATTCCGGATTGCACTGGAGAAGGACAACGTTGTGGAGCCGGCGACGATGAATTTGCTGGCGCCGGGCCGTGTCGAAAAGCTGGCTCCTGAACCCAACGCCACGGTCGCGGCGGAGCAGCTGCCGGGGACTGCCGTGCATTACCGGCTAGGCGATCCGGAGGGGCGCTTCGAGGTGGATTGGGCGCTGGTGATGCGGCAGGATGCGCACTACATCCGGCAGGTGCTGACGATCACGGCGGGCAAGCAGGATGTGGCCATCACGCGCATCGCGCTGATCGATGCGACGGCGCCGGAGATGAAGCTGACCGGAACGGTGAAGGGTTCGCCGCTGACGGCGGGCGACTTCTTCCTCGGCTTTGAACATCCGCTCTCGACTTCGAGCGTCGTCCACGAGCATGGCGTGGCCGAGATGGAGCGCGTGCTGCCGCTGCGCGCAGGCCAGACCGTGACCTATTCCTCGGTTGTTGGTGTGGCGGCGCCAGGGCAGATGCGCCGTGATTTTCTGGCATACATCGAACGCGAGCGCGCGCATCCCATACCGCACGTTCCTGCACTACAACAGCTGGTACGACATCGGCTACGAGAACCCTTACACCCAGGAGCAGGCGCTGGACCGCATCAACACCTTCGGGCGTGAGTTGCATGAGAAGCGCGGCGTGACGCTGGACTCGTTCATGTTCGACGACGGGTGGGATGACCTGCAGGGCATGTGGGCGATCCGCAAGGACTTCAAGAACGGCTTCCTTCCGCTGAAAGAGGCAGCCGCCAAGTACGGCACGGCGCCGGGGGTATGGCTCTCCCCATGGGGCGGCTATGCACAGGCGAAGCAGGATCGCATTGCCGAAGGCAAGCGCGAGGGATACGAGATTGAGAACGGCGGCTTTGCTCTCTCCGGGCCGAAGTACTATGCGCGCTTCCACCAGGTGTGCATGGAGATGGTGAAGAAGTACGGTGTGAACCAGTTCAAGTTCGACGGCACTGGCAACGTGGACACGGTAGTGAAAGGCAGCGCCTTCGACAGCGATTTCGATGCGGCCATTCACCTGATCAGCGACCTGCGTCAGGTGAAACCCGACCTCTACATCAATCTGACGACCGGCACCTATCCTTCGCCGTTCTGGCTGATGTATGCGGACTCCATCTGGCGCGGCGGCGACGATCACAGCTTTGCCGGCGTGGGCCCGGAGCGTGAGCGGTGGATCACCTATCGCGATATGGATGTGTACGACAACGTGGTGAAGCGCGGCTCGCTGTTTCCGCTGAACTCGCTGATGCTGCATGGGCTGATCTACGGGCAGTATGCCTATCACTTGAATACAGATCCCAACAGCGACTTCAAGAACGAGGTGAGGGATTATTTCGGCACCGGGACGCAGTTGCAGGAGATGTACATCACGCCATCGCTGCTGAAGCCGGGCGACTGGGATGTGCTCGCCGAGGCGGCGAAGTGGTCCCGCGAGAACGCCGCGGTGCTGAAAGACACCCACTGGGTGGGCGGCGATCCGCGCTGGCTGCAGGTCTACGGATGGGGCTCGTGGACACCGCAGAAGGCGATACTGACCTTGCGCAATCCGAGCGATAAGCCTCAGGATTTCCGGCTGGATGTGGGGCAGGCATTTGAGCTGCCGGCGGATGCAGCGCGGCGCTTCCACGCACATAGTCCGTGGAAGGATGAGGCTGCAATGCCTAGCGTGGACTTAGAGGCGGGGGCGCCGCACACATTTCATCTGCAGCCGTTTCAGGTGCTGACGCTGGAGGCTGCTCCGGAGTAGAAGCGGGCCTTATCGGGGTGCGAATTTGTGTCTGAAAAGGGCGTTTGCGGACGCATTTGGGTGCGAATTTGTGTTCGAAAAAGGCCTTTTGCGGATGCGTATGGGGGCGGATTTGTGTCCGAAATCGGCCCCTTCGGGAGATATTCCGGGGCAGGTTACCGGCGAAATAGGGGCGGCCGGCGTTTCGTTTTCTTTCGGTTTTTAGCGGTTGGAATCCAGGACCGGCCGGCCCCTCCAAACTGGGCCTCGTGTCTCTTGAATCACAAGCCGGCCAAATCACACATACCGCGGCCGTCGCGACTCTTTTGTCTTGTCACTGCCTTTGGAGCCGGTGTGCGGGCCCGGAGGTACACTGCCGGAATGTCGCTGTTGATCCTACTTGCGATGCTGCTGGCGCAGGCGCAGGCACCGCCGGTAGAGTTGGCGGCGTTGTCGAACTTCGGCGCAACAGTGATCAAGGTGGGGCGGAGTCCCGGACCGGTCTCGATCGGCAAGCTCACGCGCGAGGGCCATCAAGATATCGTCGTCGGCAACTACGACGACGGAACGGTGAGCGTTCTGCTGGGGGACGGCAGGGGTAATTTCCAATCCGCGCCAGGATCGCCGTTTTCGTCCAACCCGAATCCCAACGACATTGCGATCGTCGACATGAACGGTGACGCAATTCCTGATCTGGTGATTGCGAATACCCAGACGCCTTATTTGACGGTTCTGTTGGGAGACGGAAAAGGCGGGTTTCGGCCAGCGGCAAAATCTCCTTTTGCGACAAACTCCGAACCGCACCCGCACGCTGTGGCAGTGGGAGATTTTCTTGGCAACGGAAAGCCGGCGGTGGTCACGGACAGTTGGGGCAATGACCGAATCCTGCTGTTTGCGACCGACGGGAAGGGCAATCTGAACTTGCCGGGCCGCTCATTCGACGCCGACCTGCACGCCGACTCGGGTGTCGCGACAGCGGATTTCCAACGCGATGGCCACCTCGATATCGTGACCGTGAGCCAGTCCGCAGGCGTGGCGGGCTTATTGCTGGGCGACGGGCACGGCGGTTTCCGGAAGGCGCCAGGCTCGCCGTTTCCCGCCGGTGAGCAGGCGTGGCAATTCGCGGTGGGCGACGCTAACGGTGACGGCAATGCGGACGTACTGGTGATCCCGTACGAGCGTGACTTGCGGGATCGCGGCCAATTCGACGTACGGATCTTGCTGGGCGACGGCCGAGGCCGCCTTAAGCCGTGGCGTGGCCCGAAGCTTTCGCTCGAGGGCTGTGCTGGACCCGCGCGGGTTGCCATCGGCGATGTCAACCGTGACGGTTACGCGGATGTCGTTGTCTCCTGCGCGCAAAACAACAGGTTGATTGAGTTTCTCGGCTCGCGGGGTGGCACATTCTCTCGCGCCGTGATCGACGTCCCCACGGGCTGGGGCGGATTGGCGATAGGCGATCTCCGGAGCGGCGGCCCGGCGAGCATCGTCGTGGCAAACAAGAACCGCGGCACGATCACAATTCTCACCAGTAAATAAGGGCACATATTAGGCGCTCCCGCAGGATGAGTCAGATTTCCCCCACAAGTGGTTCTCAACTGGCGATATCAGGGCTTAGCGCTCCTTGAGAAGAGGCTACGGCCGGAACGAGCTAATCAGCACCGGTCATCCAGGCGAGGGTGGCTTCCGGATTGCCAGTGATTCGGGAGCAACGCGGAAGCGTCTAGCGGATAGAAAAAAAAGCAATGGACTAGATGTCGATTTTTGGTCTCCCGAACGACTATCTGAAACGAAATGATTAAGGAAAGCGAGCAGCGACGGCGAAGGGACACCCCGCGATGAGGGCGAGCCCAAGGTAAGGAATGCATTTCAAAAGCGAGGAGCATACATGTCAAAGGTTCGTGTTGCGGGATTTGCTGTTTCGTTGGACGGTTTTGGCGCAGGGATAGAGCAGAGCCTGGACGATCCGCTGGGCAAGCGTGGCCCCGAGATCTTTCAATGGTTCTTCCATACCAGAACATTCCGCGCCATGCAGGGGCGGGAAGGCGGATCGACCGATATGGACGACGTGTTCGCACGGCGGGCAATGGACAACTTCGGCGCGTTCATCCTTGGCCGCAACATGTTTGGACCGATCCGTGGCCCATGGCAGGACGACTCGTGGAAGGGATGGTGGGGGCCCAATCCGCCATATCATGCGCCTACCTTCGTCCTGACGCACTACGAGCGCGAGCCGATTGTGATGGAAGGCGGGACGACCTTCTACTTTGTCACCGGCGGAATCGAAGATGCGCTGAGGCTGGCGAAGCAAGCCGCGGGCGACAAGGACATCAAAATCGGAGGCGGTGTTTCCACCGTGCGGCAGTATCTGCAGGCTGGGCTGGTCGATTCCCTCCAGCTTGCATGTGCACCAGTCGCTCTCGGCCAGGGTGAGGCACTGCTTGCCGGTATTGACCTGCCCGCGCTGGGATTTTCTGTGACGGAGCACCAGGCCACGGAGCACGCGACGCATGTTGTGCTCACGAGGACGGCGAATGGGTAAGCGCGCGTTCCGTGCCGGAAAAAGCAAATCTCTCCGCTGCGTTACAGTCGCGATGACGGCGCGATTGTCCTGAGCCCGTTCAGTCGATGCCGAGCTTGTGCTGCATCTGTTCGAGAGAGATGCCAGCGGTCTCCGGGTAATAGAAGAGGACGATGAAGAAGTCGACCACCATCATGGCCGCGAAGAAGATGAACGGGTAGGCGCCGGAGGACTTTGCCATCACCGGGAAGACGAACGAGATGATGGCGTTGGTGATCCAATGCGCCGAGCTGCCGAGGCTCTGACCCTTGGCGCGTACGCGGTTGGGAAAGACCTCGCTGATGTAGACCCAGATGACTGCGCCCTGCGAGATGGCGAAGAAGGCAATGTAGATGATGAGCAGCCAGACCAGCCAGTTCAGGTGGCTGTGGGTCAGGAAGAGTATCGAGATGATGGTGAGGCAGATGGCGAGGCCCACCGTTCCGACGAGCAGCAACTTCTTGCGGCCGAACTTGTCGATGACCGTCATAGCCAACAAGGTGGCGACCAGGTTGGTGGCGCCGACGGCAACGGCCTGCAGGTCTCCCGAAACTCTGGATGCGCCGGCGAGCGCGAAGATGTCGTTGAGGTAATAGAGGATCGCGTTGATGCCGGAGAGCTGACAGAACATGCCGACAGTCCAGGCGATGATGATCGGCTTCTTGTACTGGCGGGAGAACAATGGATCCTTGGACCCGGATCGCTCCAGATGGACTGAGGCGACGATCTCATCGAGCTCCTCCTGGGGCTTGGGAACGCCGGTGAGGCGAAGGACTTCCAGTGCTTCGTTGAGATTGGATTGGGTGACCAGCCAGCGCGGGCTGCGTGGAATGATGAACAGAGTCGCGAGGAAGAGGACCGCAGGAATGGCGGAGACGCCAAACATCCAGCGCCAGTCATTCACGCCGAGGTGCATGCGCCCGACCACAGCGTTCGAGAGATACGCGAGCAGAATGCCCAGGACAATATTGACCTGAAAGGAGCCCACCAGGCGGCCGCGCCATGCCGGTGGCGCAATCTCCGCGATGTACATGGGACCGAGAACGGAGGAGCCGCCGATGCCGAGACCGCCGATGAAGCGGAAGAAGATGAGCGCGGGCCAGTTCCAGGCGAAGGCGCAGCCGATTGCAGAGAGCACATAAAAGAGAGCCATGACGCGCAGGCTGTCGCGGCGGCCGAACTTCTGCCCGGGGATGCCGGCGGCCATGGCGCCGATGACCGTGCCCACCAGAGCGCTGGAGACGGTGACGCCGAGCAGCGCGGGAGTGAGGTGATAGGCGTGCGTCAGAGCAGAGGTGGTTCCGGAGATGACAGCGGTATCGAAGCCGAAAAGCAGGCCGCCGAGTGCGCCTACGATCGTGCTTTTTACTACGTGCGAGTTGATGCTCATTCACTCTCCAAAGCGTGTATCGGCCGCCGTGTGGTGCGTGCGGCGGTATTTGCCCGAGGCTCGCAGCGGGATTTCCAGACGAAACCGCGGCCTCGAAGTAAAACCTTATAACGTTACCGTACTGGGTCGAGGGAAAGCAGATCCCTCCACTGCGCCGATCGCTCTGCGAGCGATGGCTCCGGTCGGGATGACAATCGGGAAAATCTGACGACGTTTGCGCGTCACCTTACGCCTATCCTGCTTTTCCCCTAGACTTGTGTCACATGTCTTTTCGCACTGTGAGCCTCTCCTTTTTGCTCTGCTCCGCCTCCCTGACCTGTTTTGCGCAGGGCACCAAAGTCTGGACCGAGTCGCATATGGAGGAGTGGGAGAAGGGGCGGCCTGCGGGGATCGCCATTTCGAGCGACGGGTCGCTGGCCGCCGCGCCCGCGAGCTCACTGCTGACGACAACACCTTCCACTTACATCTGGGCGATCGCCAGCGACAAGTCCGGCAACGCTTATGTAGCGACTGGATCGCCTGCGACCGTGTTGCGCGTCATGCGGGACGGCAAGTCGACCACAACGATCTTCAAAACGAAAGACATGAGCGTGCAGGCGGTCGCGGTGGGTCCTGACGGCGCGGTCTATGCGGCGACACTGCCCAACGGCAAGGTCTACCGCATCCCTGCCGGCGAAACGGATGTGGACGCGGAGAAGGCCACTATTGTCTTCGATCCGGCGAAGGTGGAGGGCGTGAAGCCAGATGGCGCGGCCAAATACATCTGGGACCTGGCCTTTGGACCGGATGGCGCGCTGTATGTTGCCACCGGCGGGCCTGCCGCGGTCTATCGCGTGCGCACGCCTGCCGGAGATGCGCATGCAGAGCGCTTCTTCGAGAGCGACGAGCAGCACATTCGCGCGCTGCTGTTTGAGAAGGACGGGAGCCTGCTTGCCGGCTCGGATGGCGATGGGCTGGTGTACCGGATCGACAAGGACGGCAAGGGCTTCATCCTCTTCAACGCGTCGAAGCGCGAGGTGACAGCGCTGACGGAGTCGCCCACGGGGCAGATCTACGTAGCGACGGTGGGCGAGAAGGGCAAGAGCAGTTTGCCGCCGCTGCCGGTCCAGGGAATTGCCGTCATGACTGCGACAATTACTATCGTGACGCCGGGATCGGTGCAGGCGTCGAACAACAACGCGCTGGTGCCGGATGGCTCGGAGGTCTTTGAGCTGGATCCCTCGGGAGCAGCGCGCAAGCTGTGGGCGCCGCATGATGACGTGGTGTACGGGCTGCACTGGACACCGGATGGCCTGCTGGCGGCGACGGGCAACCGCGGCCGCATTTATCGGGTGCAGGAGAATGGCGAGTTTGCGGACATCGCGCACATCGAGGCGTCGCAGGCGACGGGATTTGCGACGGCGCCGGATGGCTTCTACGTGGGGACGAGCAACGGGGGCAAGCTCTACCACGTGAGCGCGCGGAGCGCGGAAGGCAGCATGGAGAGCGATGTGCAGGATGCTGGGGCGGTGGCTCGATGGGGGCGCGCGGAGGTGGATGCGACCGGGCCGGGCTATCAGCTGTCTGTGCGCAGCGGCAATGTGAGCAATGCCGAGCGCGGATGGAGCGCGTGGAAGAGCGTCGCCGCCGACACGGGGATTGCCGCGCCGCAGGCGCGGTTCGCGCAATGGAAGCTGACGATCAAGCCGGGCACACGGGTCAACGCGGTAGCGCTGAACTATCTGCCGGTGAACGTTGCGCCGGTGGTGGACGAAGTGGTGGTGATGCCGGGGGCGCGGGTGAACCAGCAGGCGCAGTTCCAGCCGCCAACGCCGACGGTGATGATCAATCTTCCCTCGGCAACGGCGAATGTCGTGAACATCCAGCAGGACCAGGCGACGGCGCCGCTGCAGGGCGTGAAGGACAAGGGCGCGGTGACCGCGCGCTGGGCGGCACACGACGATAACGGCGACGATCTGGTATTCGCGCTCTACTACCGTGCGTCTGATGGGCGGGCCTCTGATGGGCGCGCGTCTGGAGGAATCACCGGCGAGCAAAACTGGCAACTGCTGAAGGACAACGTCACGGAGCGGTATTACACCTTCGAAGCGGCACAGGTGCCGGATGGTCCGTATCAGCTCAAGGTGGTCGCGAGCGATGCTCCCTCGCATAATCCGGGCGAGGCGCTGACGGGCGAGCGCAGCAGCGAGCGCTTCGTGCTGGATACGGCGACGCCGTTGGTTTCGAATCTGGTGGCGCGCCTCGAAGGCGGCGGAGGTGGGGGCGGCGGGAAGATGCATGTGACGGCGGAGGCGAAGGATCCGTCGTCGGCGATTGCGCGGGCGGAATACTCGATCGACGCCGGCCCGTGGCAGTACATCGAGCCGGTGGGCAAGATTTCCGATTCGCAGACGGAGCGCTACGACTTCTCTGCCCCGCTGCCGCAACCTTCGGATCAGCTGCGCGTGGCAAAGCTTCCGCCGGCGAACCCTAACGAGCACACCGTCACGTTGCGCGTGGTCGATCGCTATGACAACTCGTCAACGGCGAAGACGGTCGTGCGGTGAGCAGTGTGGCGCGGGTGCAGAGGAAACAGCAGATCCCCCCGCTTCGCTTCGCTTTGGTCGGGATGACAGCGGCTGTTGTTTGGCCGCCAATGTCGAGCTTCTATGCGCTTTGAACTCTTCATCGCGGCGCGGTATCTGCGGGCGAAGCGGCGGCAGGCCGTGGTGGGGGTGATCACGGCGATCTCGGTTGCGGGCGTTGCCGCGGGAGTGGCGGCGCTCATCATTGCGCTGGCCATCACGACCGGGATGCGGCGCGATCTACAGGACCGCCTGCTTGGGTCGACTTCTCACGTAGAGCTGATGCGCACGGCGGGCGACGGCATGCGCGAGTGGCGCCCGCTGGTGGCGCGATTAGGCAAACTCCCACACGTTATGGCCGATGCGCCGGGACTCTATGGACAGGTGCTGGTATCGCGCGGTGCGCGGTCCGGCGGCCTGATGATCAAGGGCGTGCTGCCGGATGAGGAGCGGCGCGTTACCGATCTGCTGGACATGGTGAAGTTGGGAACGGCGCAGGCGCTGGAGCCGGCGCCACCGGTGATCCAGGGGGATACGGCGCCGCTGCCGCCGGTGGTGATCGGTCAAGACCTTGCGACCACGCTCGATGCCAATGTTGGCGATACAGTGCTGGTTACGAGTCCGCAGGGCGAGCTGACACCGCTGGGCATCGTGCCCAAGTTCCAGCGCTTCTACGTCGCGGGAATTTTCCACTCCGGGTTTTACCAGTACGACGCGAGCTGGGGGTTTGTGCGGCTGCAGGATGCGCAGCGGCTGCTGGGCGAACCGGATTTGATTTCGGTGATCGCGTTCAAGGTGGATGACCTGTATCACGCGGACGCGATTGGGCGCGAGATCGAGCAGGCGGCGGGCGCGGGATTCCTGACGACGAACTGGATGGAGCAGAATCGCGAGCTCTTCCGTGCGCTGCGGCTGGAGCAGATCGTCACCTTCATCGTGATCGGGCTGATCGTGTGCGTGGCCGCGCTGAACATTCTGATTGCGCTGACCATGATGGTGATGGAGAAGACGCGCGATATAGCGGTGCTGATGAGCTTCGGCGTGCGGGCAGAGCAGATCCGGCGGATTTTTTTGATGCAGGGATTGCTGATCAGCGCGCTGGGAACGGCGTTGGGGCTGGTGCTGGGCTATGCCGCTTCATGGGCCGGAGGGCACTACCGCTTCATCCATCTGCCAGGGGATGTGTATTCGATCGACTACCTGCCGTTTGCGCCGCGGATTTCTGATGGGCTGATTGTGGCGGCGGTGGCGCTGGGGGTTTCGCTGGTGGCTACGCTTTATCCTTCGCGGTCGGCGGCTCGGGTGTTGCCGGCTGAGGCTCTACGGTATGAATAGGGGATAATCCCTACCCTACTTCTTTGTGGCTTATAACTCGCTCTTTGGCGGCGTCATCGTCAAAGCTAAGAAAAGTTCATCCGCCGATCGGGTTCAATCTCGCTTCAATGCGGCGTCAGGCGATCTGCCGAACCCGTTGGCTCCGCCAGGCCGGCGCCTCGAAGGGATGCGCGAAATACTGCGTCTCGTGGACGACCCCACTGTTGCGGAACTCCATAATGCTCAACCAATACCTTGGTATGGATCGATGCGTTCGTCCAATGGATTCGCCGTCGGGCTTCTGGCTTAAAATCAACCTGCCGCTGATCGGAGCAACTGTGAGCACTGCAAATCACTGTCCTTCACCTCCAGCGGAAACCGGAACTCACGGGATACCGCATTTGTAATGAGCAAAGTATCGAAAGGAGTCGTCAATGGACAGCGTACAAGTCGAGCAGAAGAGCTATCAGATGCCCCCGCTTGAGGGGATGAGCATTGCGCATTTTCTCACCGTGAAGGACATCGAGCGATCGGCTCGCTACTACGAAAAGGTCTTCGGCGCTCGCATTCTGAGCCTGGGCGACGGCAACGCACCGGCGTACCTTCAGCTCGCGAATATCTGGATGATTTTGAACGTCGGGGGCGGGCCGACCCCGGATAAGCCGACGGTCACGCTCAGCGTGCCCGACCCGAATCACATCAACAGCTTTATGAATTTCCGGGTTGCAGATATTCAAGCGTGCTATCAGTTATGGAAAAGTCGAGGAGCCGAGTTCATCACGGAGCCGATCCCCAAGTACGGCGAGACGCGCTGTTACATCCGCGATCCTGACGGTTATCTTATCGAAGTCGGACAGAGCACCGACCTCACGTACGGTTAACGCTCGGCCCGCATGGATGCGAATTTAAACGCTTACGAATGTCCGCTTAGTGCTCAACCCATTGGCTCCGCCAGGCCGGCGCCTCGAAGGGGTCCGCAAAGTACTGTGTTTCCCGCGCAACCTTATCGCCCCGGAACTCCATGATGCTTACGGTGTAGGACGGCTTGCCGTCATAGGTCAGGATGAATTCGGTGACCCAAAGATTACCGCTGCCAATGATTCGCCGGACCGTAAACCGCTTGTTGCTGGGCTGACTAGCGCGTTGGTTCTGTATGTTCGATCGACCGTGCATTCGCTCGCCTGACTGCGGATAGTCCAGCACAGCGTCCTCGTGATAGATGCGGTGCTCCGTTTCGAAATCGTTGGCATCGGATGCCTGCCAGTGCGCATTCAGGGCTTCACGTATTTGTTCCTCTGGGATCGACTGCTCCGGGAGCGGCTGTTCTGGACGCTCTTCGGCGTTCATGCTGATGTGCCTCGCGGGATGAAACCTGGACTGCCCGTCTTCACCACTTCGTTGAGCCTCTGCCTGATTTGAATGCGATTGATTTCGTCAAACGCATCTTGCGGAAGGGCGGAGATGTCGAAATTCTCTCTCGCGCGAGCCGCCGTTTTGGGCGTGGTGAGCAAAGCCGTGCCGCGCTGCACCGCCCAGGCCAGCAGCACCTGCGCCGACGTCTTTCCAACTCGTGCAGCAATTTTCGAAATGACGGGATCTTCGAGTAGCCCCGGCCTCATTCCGTGTCCCAAGGGCGCAAAAGCCAAAAACACCATGCCCTTCTCCTTGCAGAATTCCAGAAGCTCGGTTTCCGGCAGGTACGGATGTGACTCGACCTGCACCACGGATGGCTTGATCCTCGCCGACTCGTAGATGGGTGCCAGTCCGTCCAGAGTAATGTCGGACAGTCCGATGGCGCGGCATCTGCCACGGTCCACAAGACTTTCCATCGCCCGCCAAGTGTCGAGCAATGTCACGCCGCGGTCATAAATAACGTCGCCGTTTTGATCCCGGGGGTCCTGATCGTCCCCTGGTTGAAACGCAAACGGAGTGTGGATGAGATAGAGGTCCAGATAGTTGAGCCCGAGTCTATCCAGACTGGCTTCGAAAGCCGGCTCGACGCGTTCGGGACGATGGTTGGAGTTCCACAGCTTCGTGGTGACGAAGATGTCCTCGCGTGCGATCCCTCCGGCGGCAAGTCCCGCCTTCAACGCCTCGCCCACCTCGCGCTCGTTCCCGTATCGTTCCGCACAATCCAAGTGTCGGAATCCAGCTTCCAGCGCGTCTCTGGTGGCGCTAATCGTCACGGCTGCATCGGGAATCAGAGTGCCAAACCCGAGTACGGGCATGCGGCCGTCTCCGTGGTTGAGCGGTAGTCTCGTGGTTCGAAAATCAGAAGATTCAACCATGGGGATGCCTCGGCATTCTCTCCTCCAGCATCAACGCCTGGATAGTCAATCCGTTTGTCGGCGGCCGGGGCGGACACCTCATATTAGTACTCATTGCTTCCCTTCCTCCTTATGCGACATTAGCTGTCCTAGATCCGGCATTGTGGCGGAATGCCTTTGCTTGGGGACGGAATTCTTATGGTTGGCGATAAGCTGGATCGCCACTGGAGGCAACCATGCAGATGACCCGCACGCAACAACCTGTGTTGACGCTCTTCGCTGTGGGGATGATCGGGCTGGGCATCCTTGGGCTGATCTATGGCGACTTCGCGATGGTGTGGCAGCCGGTTGCGGCGTGGGTGCCCGGGCGGACAGCGCTGGCCTATCTGGCTGCGGCGGTGATGCTGGCGGGTGGCGTGGGGCTGCTCTTCGAGAGGACGGTCCGGTGGGCGGTGCGTCTGCTGTTTGTCTACTGCATCGTGTGGGCGCTGCTGAAGGTACCGGCGCTCGTAGTGGCGCCGCAGATCGAAGGAGTGTGGCTGGGCTTTGGCGAGCTGGCGGTGCTGCTGGCGGGGGCATGGATGTTGTTTGCGCGGCTGGGCGGCGTGCGTGAAGACGGCTGGTGGCGGTGGGTCTCGGGCGAGAGCGGCGTGCGGGCGGCGCGTTACTGGTTCGCGGTGTGGCTGATCCCGATCGGGCTGTCACACATCATGTATGTGAAGGAGACGATCGCGCTGGTGCCGGCGTGGCTTCCCTATCGGATGGGGTGGGCGTACCTGACGGGCGCGGGGCAGATGGCGTGCGGTCTGGGCGTGCTGGCCAGCGTGCTGCCTCGCGTGGCCGCAAGTGTGCTGCCGCGTGTGGCTGCCTTCTGCGAGGCGGGGATGATCAGCGTGTTCGCGCTGCTGGTTTGGCTGCCGAGGGTTGTGGCTGCACCGAAGGAGCGGCTGCCGTGGACCGCGTTCTGGATTACCTGGGCGATCGGCGCGGCGGCTTGGGTGGTGGCGGCGAATGTTGGTGTACGAAGAACTGTGAGGTCAGAAGAGCCTGTTGCCGTCCCTTGAGTGGAAGAGTGTGGTGTTGCTGCCGAGCTTCTTTGGTCCCGCATCTCAAAGGCGAGTTGGGATACCCGACCGTTTGCGGGGAACAAACGTTGACCTGCACGGAAGTGGCAGTGGTGGGGCTACTGTTTTGTACTTTCGCACTCCCCCTCTAAATGGTAGACATGGGTATGGGCGGGTCTGTCATCCCCGACGCGGTGGTGCACCAGGAGGCGGGCATTGGAAATGCCCTGCTGGAGGTGCGCAACCTGCGCAAGGAATATGTCACTGGCCGGGGCCGTCTCCAACTCTTCGATGGTTTGAGCTTTACGGTGGCCAAAGGCGAGCTGCTGGCGATCGTCGGTGCCTCCGGCGCGGGTAAAAGCACACTTTTGCACATTCTTGGGGCACTTGATGCGCCGACGAGTGGTGCCCTATACTTCGCCTCAATCCACTTGAACAAACTTACCTCCACGCAGGCCGCAGACTTCCGCAACCGGGAAGTTGGCTATGTCTGGCAGTTTCACTATCTGCTGCCGGAGTTCACGGCTGCGGAGAATGTCGCGCTGCCCCTGCTGGCCCGTGGCGAATCCCGCAAAGCGGCTGAATTGAAAGCACTTGCGTGGCTGGATGAGGTTGGTTTGGCGGATCGGGCGGAACACCAGGCGGGCGAGCTTTCAGGCGGCGAGCAGCAGCGGGTTTCCCTGGCCCGCGCGCTGGTGACGGAGCCACGGATGCTGCTGGCGGATGAGCCCACCGGCGACCTGGACGCGGAAACCGCTGACCGGGTCTTTTCGCTCATCCAAAGGGTGCATGGGAGTCACGGGCTGACCTCGATCCTGGTGACGCATAATCAGGAACTTGCCGGCCGGTGCGACCGCGTGCTGCGGCTCGAAGCTGGACATATGGAAGAGGATTTTGCCAAAACGGGGAAGCCATATCTGGAAAGCGCAGACGGGTTTTCTGCAACCAGGGTTCCAGGAGACGGCAGCTGTTGAGACGCCCGAAATGGGCAGTGAGTCCGGTGGCGTGGGTCGTGCATCTTTAGTAACGACGACTCACATTTCAGTACACGAGTCAGTCGGAGAGGCAGTGGTGGACGACAACCAACCCCACCAACGGTCCTCGGAGGGGGAATATGTTCGAACGCTATACAGAAAAGGCACGGCGCGTTATCTTTTTCGCCCGGTATGAGGCTAGCCAGTTTGGCTCGCCGTATATCGAGACTGAGCACCTGCTGCTGGGCTTGTTGCGCGAAGATAAGGCACTTACCAACAAATTTCTCCGCTCCCACGCCTCGGTCGAGTCGATCCGCAAGCAGATCGAAGGCCACACAACGATTCGGGAGAAGGTTTCTACCTCGGTCGATCTCCCCCTATCGAACGAATGCAAGCGCGTGCTGGCCTATGCCGCGGAAGAGGCGGAGCGGCTGAGCCATAAACATATCGGCACGGAACATCTGCTGCTGGGATTGCTGCGCGAAGAGAAGTGCTTCGCGGCGGAGATCCTGCACGAGCGTGGGCTGCGGCTGGTGGCGATCCGCGAAGAGCTGGCACGGGCGACGCAGGAGAAGGCTCCGGCGCAGCGGCAGAACCGCGAGTCAAGCCTGCTGGCGGAGTTTTCGCGCGACCTGACCCAGGCCGCGACTGACAACCAGCTTGACCCGCTGGTGGGACGCGACTCGGAACTCGAGCGCGTGGTGCAGATTCTGTGCCGCCGCACCAAGAACAACCCGGTGCTGATTGGCGAGCCGGGGGTGGGCAAGACGGCGATTGTCGAAGGGCTGGCGCAGCGCATTGCCGATGGCGATGTGCCGAGCTTCCTGGCGGACAAGCGGGTGCTGGCGCTGGACCTGTCGCTGATCGTGGCGGGCACGAAGTATCGTGGCCAGTTCGAAGAGCGGTTGAAGACCATCATGAAGGAGCTGATGGAAAACCAGAACTCCATTATCTTTATCGACGAGCTGCACACGCTGGTGGGCGCGGGATCGGCGGAGGGTTCGCTGGATGCAGCGAACATCCTGAAGCCGGCGCTCTCGCGCGGCGAGATACAGTGCATCGGCGCAACCACGCCGGGCGAGTATCGCAAATCGATTGAGAAGGACCGCTCGCTCGAGCGGCGCTTCCAGGCAGTGAAGGTGCCGCCACCGAACGAGGCGGATGCGATCAAGATCATCATGGGCATCAAGGACCGTTACGAGAAGTTCCACGCGGTCAGCTACACGGATGATGCGATCGAGTTCGCGGTCTCGCATTCGAACCGCTACATTCCGGACCGGTTCCTGCCAGACAAGGCAATCGACTTGATCGACGAGGCGGGCGCGCGTGTGAAGCTGCGCCAGACTTCGCTGCCGGAGGAGATCACCGAGGTACAGAAGCGGATCAAGTTCATCGTGCACCGCATGGAAAACGCCATTGCGAATCACGAGTTCGAGAAGGCTCGCTTCTACAGTGACGAGGAGCGCAAGGAGCGCGAGAACCTGCGCGGCCTGCGCGACAAGTATCACCTGGATGATTCGACGGCCGGTATTGTGGGCCGTGAGGACATCGAGGACGTGGTGAGCCGCTGGACGGGCGTGCCGGTCACTTCGATCAAGGAAGAAGAGACGCAGAAGCTGCTGCGGGTGGAAGAAGAGCTGCACAAGCGCGTGATCTCGCAGGACAAGTCGATCAGCGCGCTGGCGCGTGCGATTCGCCGCTCGCGTGCGGGTCTGAAGTCGCCGAACCGGCCGATCGGGTCGTTCCTCTTCCTGGGACCGACGGGCGTGGGTAAGACGGAGATGGCGCGCACGCTGGCGCAGTTCCTCTTCGGCTCGGAGAAGTCGCTGATCCGCTTCGATATGTCGGAGTTCATGGAGAAGCATTCGGTGTCGAAGCTGATCGGCTCGCCTCCGGGCTACGTGGGCTACGAAGAGGGCGGTCAGCTTACGGAACGTGTGAAGCGCTCGCCGTACTCAGTCGTGCTGCTGGATGAGATCGAGAAGGCGCATCCGGATGTCTTCAACATCCTGCTGCAGGTCTTTGAAGACGGCCAGCTCACCGATGGTCTGGGAAACACGGTCGACTTCAAGAACGTGATCCTGATCATGACGTCGAACATTGGCGCGCGGCATCTGCAGAAGAAGCAGGGGCTGGGCTTCCAGAGCGACCGTGAAGACCTGGTGATGGAGAAGATTGAAGACCTGGTGAAGAACGAGGTGAAGCGAACCTTCAATCCGGAGTTCCTGAACCGCCTGGACGAAGTGATTATCTTCCATGCGCTCTCGGACGCGGACCTGATCCAGATCCTCGAGCTACTGGTGCAGCAGTTGAACGCGAACCTGGCACAGAAGGCGATCACCATCAGCGTGAACGAGGAGGCCAAGAAGTGGATCCTCGAGAAGACGCTGATCGATCGCACCTACGGTGCTCGTCCACTGCGCCGCGCATTGCAGCGCTACGTGGAGGATCCGCTGTCGGAGGCTCTGATTGCCGGCGGTATTGCACAGCGGCCGGCGTTCCTTGAGGTTTACCTCGAGAACAACCAGCTCTTCTATCGTCCGGTGGTTCAGGATGGCGAAGAGGCGGCAGCGACGGAAGGCATACTGCTCTTCAGCTAAGTTGCAGCATTTCGATGAAAGGCTCCGCGAAACTGCGGGGCCTTTTTATTTTGGCCGGCAATGAGGCTCGTTTTTCTCTGAATACGAGCTCGCGGGGTGGAGCGTAGATATACGTGCTGATCGGCAGGATCAGATTGAGTTCATGTCGATTTCTCCTGAAGGATTCTCACTGCAGCAAATCTCTACTCGCGCCGGAGAACTGAGATGAAAGTTTTCTGAGCCATGCGGCAATCCGAAGGGGCAATAAGAGTCGTATCGCAAACGTAGGACTCATTCTTACCCACGCAGCCCACGCGCCCCGGTGCCGCCGCACTGTTCTGTAAACGAACTATCACCATTTCAGTGGAGAAACCAATGACACAGAAAGAAGCACGTCCCGTAGCAGCGAACCGTCGCAACTTCCTCAAAGGCGCAGGCCTGACCGGGCTGGGGGTAGCCGGAGCGATGATGATGGGCACGAAGCTGGCCACGGCTCCACAGAACGTAGAAGCCGCCACCGCAGTCAGCGACCTTGATATTTTGAATTTCGCACTGAACCTTGAGTATCTCGAGGCCGAGTTTTATGCCATGTCAACATACGGTGCGACATTGGTGCAGCTCGGAGTCATCACGTCGGCCGATGAAAGTGGCCCGACAACGGGCGGCGCCAAAGTGCCGAATTTCGGCGCATCCCCTGCAGCGACGATGGCCACTGCGCTGCGCGTTGACGAGATCGCACACGTTAAGCTTCTGCGTGCGGCGCTGGGCTCGAGAGCGGTAAAGAAGCCCGCGATCAATCTGAATGCGCTGGGCTATGGATTTTCGAGCGTTGCAAGCTGGATGAAACTGGGACGGCAGTTTGAAGATGTGGGTGTCAGCGCGTATCTGGGCGCTGCTCCGCTGATCACCAGCAAAGAGTATCTGGCCACGGCGGGCGCCATTCTGTCCACCGAAGCGCAACACTCAGGGTCGTTCCGACTGATCTGCGTCATGAACGGCGTGAGCAGCCCAGCGGTCGATTCTCGTGACATTCCTCCGACGGCGAAGACTCTCTACGATGTCGACGGGAACGCGTTGAGCATCCCGCGGACACCGGCGCAAGTACTCAACATTGTGTATGCGGGCGGCAGATGTGCGGGCGGCTTCTATCCGAATGGGATGAACGGCACGATTGTGTGTCAGTCTTAGGGAGTTGATTTTGCTGCAAGCAGGCTCCGCGAAACTGCGGGGCCTTTTTTTTGCTGCGATTTTCATTCAGGCTTCGTCGTGCGGCTGGCGAAGATCAAGGGCTTGTGGCTGAGCCACGCAGCGAAGGAGACCAGCAGGATGAGGCCGCCTTCACAAACGGGTGCGATCAGCAGATCCTTGCGGGACATTGGTTCCTCCGGTGGCTATGTCTCTGCAACTAGGATGTACGGTCCTGCGACGGCCCGACCCACTCTGTCAATATCTGCGAGGGTTTGTACCGTCGGGATCAGGCATACTGGTTCCTGATGACGCGCGATTGTTATCGCCGGTGCTGGAGATATGCGGCGGCTCTCGCGCTTTTGTTTGCGTTGGCGTTGCTGCTCGTTCCGCAGGTGCAGCATGGTCACGCTTCCCTGCTCCTGGCTGTGCTTGTGCCGGTTCTGCTGCTCGCCGGTATTGTCATCACGCAGCGGCAGGATGCATCCGTCGACGAGCAGACCTACGCTCTCCATCCGCTTCTTCTCCCTTTCTTGAGTCACCTTCCGCCTCCCGGCACGCTTGCCTGATTCGCCGGAGCCGTTTGGCTGCCGGCTTCACAAGCGTGCGTGTAACGGCGGAGGTGTCTCTGAATCTCGAACTCGTTGCGCGGGCGATGCTGTCGGGCATCGCTCTGTTGTTTGCGTTTGTCGTCTATTGCCAGCGGGCGCGGTGGCGGCGCAGCCAGCGGCGGCGCAAGCGTCTCCGCTTTTATCCCACCACGATGATGATCGGGCTCGCGTTGCAGAACATTCAGGTATTCGCGCATCCGGAGGTGGACCACACGATTCAACAGAAGTATGCAGATGAAGCGGAGCAAGACGACGAAGGTGATCTGGAGGATCCGCAGAAGTTGCTGGAAGGTCAGCTCCGACGCATCCGCAACGGAGAAACGGTAGATTGCCTCAGGGTGCCGCCATGGCCGCGCGGAAATTCCGGCTAACAGTTCTGCGCGCAAAAAATAAGGCCCCGCGCAATTGGGGCCTTTCTGCCAAGTGGAAACAACCTTTGTGATTGCGCAGGTTTGGCCTGCGTGGGGGAAATCAATGTTCAGCACGCGCCCAGGTAAAGCGGAGCGCCGGGCCGCGCGTGGAAGCGCGGCCTTCGGGGGAGATTCGGTCAGCCTGAGTTTCGCCTAGCTGGCGTATGCGGGTGCAGCGACGGCGACCTGCGATGCGGCGGCGATGGCGGGCTCGATGCGCGGCGGCGCGATGTCCATCTGCGCCTGCAGCTCTGCGTCCTTCTTCGCTTGCTTCTGCTGCTTGATGGCGATCGAGGGCGTGAGATCGACCGTGCCCTTGATGACTGCGTCCTGATGGATGACGAGGCGGGGGGAGATGATGTCGCCGGTGACCTGCGCGGTGTGGCGCAGCTCGACACGCTCGGAGGCGTGAATCTGGCCTTCGACGCGGCCGCAGATGACAACCTCGCGCGCGCTGATTTGCGACTGTGCGTAGCCCTCTTCGCCCACCGTCAGGCGGCTCTCATTCAGATGAATCTTGCCGGTGACGCGACCTTCGACGACCAGGTCCTCCGTGGCGGAGATGTCGCCGGTGATGACGATGTTCTTTCCGATAAGGCTACGTTCGGTAGTGGCCATGCTGTGTCTCCGGTATTGGGCTGTCCCGAGATGGGGCGCTTTGGTCTTGACACCCTTACCTTAGTAAGGCCGTCTCAATCAGTGGAATCAAAGATATATACGGAGGGGTGGGTAACGTAACGGCACTTTGGGAGCACTGGTCTCCCACTAAAGTGCCCTTGTTTGTGCCCTCGCGGCAGGCTTGGGTCTGACCCCAACGCCGCACTCACTTGCACTCGGCGGGCTGGCACCCATCCGAATGCACCTGGAAGACGTGCGGCTGGTCTGCGAAGCCTGACAGAGTTACTTCTGGATTGCCGACGATTAGCTATCATCCCGGGGGTGGTCATGCCGGCACCGAGCGTGGCTGCGCACGGATTGTGGCCTCCGCTGACTTGCGTGCTTTTGCTGGGCGCTCTGGTAGTTCTTGGGTGCGTTTCCGACGAGCGATCTTCTGTTTGCGCAGCCTGTTAAATCTGGATTTGTCGCCATTCCGTGCGGACATATAGAACTCCTAGGACTGGGTTGATCGGAGCATATGCCCTGGCCGATCCCATCGCAAGGATTCGGCGAAACTTCCGTATTGCCGCAAGTCGGAAGTAATTCACTTGGACGTAGAGTCGGCATATCGGACAAATGACTCTACAGAGTTTTACTCGCGAGTCACGGACAATCCAGAAGTCACGACCGGTACGGAGCACACCGCAGCAACGGATTTATGAGATAGGTTCGAGTCGCATGCCATTGAGATCTTTGGGCTTTTGTGCTCGTCAAGAGTCCGGCCGATTGCGAGATTTGTAACGACTCGATTAGTTCTAAAGTCGTATTTCCGATTCGTTCTAGCGAAGCGTTGTCCAGCTTGCGGCCCATGTGTAGCGTAATTATTGGGGTGGGATCAGCCCGTGGCGACAGGCCAGATCGCGATGACAGGTTCCTACGATTACTTCTTGGTGGCTCTTTCCGTGGTGATCGCAATTCTTGCATCCTATACAGCACTCGATGTAGCTGGACGGGTAACCGCCGCGAGCGGATGGCTCCGCCAAATCTGGCTCGCCGGTGGAGCAGCGGCAATGGGATTCGGCATATGGTCCATGCACTACATCGGAATGCTGGCCTTTCGCCTGCCCGTGCCCGTCGCCTACGATTGGCCAACTGTTATGTTTTCGCTCGGAGCCGCGATCGTTGCCTCGGCCCTTGCCCTGCACACCGTGAGTCGAAAGGCGATGGGCCCTCTGCAAGCCGTCCTCGGCAGTCTCATGATGGGCTCAGGAATTGCGTCCATGCATTACATCGGCATGGCGGCGATGCGTTTGCCGGCCGAATGCCGGTACGACGTGCGGCTTGTGGCTCTCTCGATCCTCATTGCCGTCCTTGCTTCCTTCGCAGCGCTGTGGCTAGCTTTTTATTTCCGCGGAGACACGGCCGGGACAGATTGGCGAAAGTTAGCCGGAAGTGTAGCCCTGGGAGTGGCGATCCCAGCGATGCATTACACGGGGATGGCTGCGGCGCATTTTAGCCTGTCAACGGCGCAGCCAGACTTGTCCCACGCCGTGAATATTTCTACACTCGGCATCGCGGGAATTGCCGCTGTCACATTTGTTGTCCTCGGGCTGGCGCTCCTCACCTCCTGGGCCGACCGGCGATTCGCCGCCCATGCCCTGCAGTTGCAGGCGAGTAATGAACGCTATCGTCTGCTATTCGAGCGAAACGTCGCGGGCATTTACCGAGGGACTTTGGAGGCACGCATTCTTGACTGTAACGACGCCTTTTCTCGAATTCTTGGTTACGCATCCCGGAAGCACCTAAGCCAATCCGCATGCAATATTCTTCTCGGTTCAGCCGATCGGGAAACCTTTCTGGCAGCGCTCAGGAATCAAAAGGTACTCAGCAGCTTCGAGCACTGTCTTCGACGTGAGGACGACGCGCCCGTTTGGGTTCTTGAAAACGCGACCCTCATCGACAGCAGTGACGAGGCGCCGGAGATCATTGAAGGAACTGTCATCGATATTACCCAGCGCAAGCAAGCGGAGGCGGACCTGCGCCGAGCGAATAGCCTGCTGGAAAAGCGCAGCCGGGAAATTGAAGAAGAGTTGATACTCGCCACGAAGGTACAGGAAACGCTGGTGCCGAAGGGGTTGGTTTGGGACCGCGGTACGGTGGAAACGCATTATCAGCCGGCCCGATCGATCGGCGGAGATTTTGGGCTCGTGACTTTGGGCGGCGATTGCCTCAATGCGATGGTTGGCGACGTGTCAGGGCATGGCATCGGCTCTGCGCTGGTAGCGAATCGTGTTTACACCGAGATCATTGACCTCATCCAGCGCGGCACGGAATTCGCACCGATGCTCCAGCAACTCAACCGCTTCGTGCTGCAATCCTTTAGCGGCCAATTCTATTTCACGCTCGCTGCTGTGCGGCTGAATGGAGACGGACGCACGCTGGTATTCGCCGGAGCCGGACACCCACCGGCAATGATTGCGCGGCCCGGTGAGCAGCCGCGATTGCTGGAATCGCAGAGTCGCGCTCTTGGACTGCTCGAAGAAGCAGTCAACGGCAACGCGACGACTCAAATCCAGCTTCAGGCCGGCGATCGCATGGTCATCTACACGGACGGCTTCAGCGAATGCTTCAACCCGCAGGAGCAAGAATTGGGCATTGATGGGCTGAGCCGTATCGTAGGAGAGGCCTCGGAGCAGCCGTTGCCTGAGATGAAGCGGGCTATCCTCGATAGCATCGACGCATGGCAGAACGGTCCCCCCGCTGACGACCGATCCCTGATTGTCGTCGGCGTGCGGTAGAACCCTCCATCGGCCGTCGTGCTTGAAAAACGGGGATTGCGGTAAGAACGCTCGTTGCAGGCAGGTCCAGGCGAACTTACCGCAATCGAGACTTTTCAGGCAGTTCAGTTTCACCTTTCCGGATTAGCCGGTTTTACGGCAACTTGCCAAAGACATAAATCAATCAGAACAGCTCGATGAGTGACTTGGCCTGAATGCGTCAACAGAAGACTAATCTGAAACGCCAATGAGCCAATTGGATTCCAGCTCGCCATGGATCAGATTGCGCTGGGACCGCGGGGAGTAAGTAGGCCACAGTGCATCCGGTGTCTTGAGTCTGCTGACCTTGGTGGTTTCGCTGTGCCGTTTGGTGTCAATCCAATCTGCGACTCGAAGCGGAGGCGTTTACGTTGCAACTTGCCGAGCAGACCGATCCAATCGACCGTCGATCTCAGTCCCGAACGCATGTTGTCCGTAGTACATCTTTCGTCTCACCGGACGCACTGTTGATTGCCTGCCGACGGCATCTCCACGAACGTAATGGTCAACGGAGGGAACGTCGCCATTCCCGGCTTTGACGTTTCTCCCTGCATGGACGGAAGGGTTCCATCGGGTGCTACCCTCAATTCCCTACCGTTGAGCAACACGGTTTGGCTGAAAAGATCCGACGACGAAAGGCTGTACCGTTCTCCGGCGATTGGAAGTTTGAGCAATGCTTCAGAAGTCTTGTCCATGTTAAGAACCATGAGAGTCACGCCGCCGTTTGAATCCTTCATGCACTGCGCGTAGACGCGAACATTCTTTGCGGGCAAAACCCCGGGGTCCAGGGATCGAGTTCCCATGGTGCGCTTCCACAAAAGAGCGGCCCAGTAGTTGGGGCGCGGTTCCAGAGTTTCCTCGTTGAGCATGCCATAGTCGCTGCTTGCCAGCGTGTTGTACATGATGCTCTTCACGCTCTTTTGTGCGAGGCTGCCGAACTGGTCCAGCAAACGGAAGCTGTCGGCGAATTCGGCAGCCCAAGTATCCCCGCCGCATGATCCCTCACCAGTCTCGGTGAGCCATAGATTCTTACCAGGAAGGTATGTGTCACGCTCCTTCGCGTAGAAGTTGTAGACCGTCAGGTCGCGGTCCAGCCACTCAGGGGTAAGCAACTGGTTGGGGTCGGCGCCACTCTCTCCCAGGCAACGGTGCGAGGGCATGGAATAGAAGTGGTAAGAGAAGGCATCGAAGATCGGGCCCGTCGACTTCATCAAATCGTCTGTAGAAACAATCTCGAAGCGCCGCCCGGCCGGCATCGAGGGAAGTGGAAGCCCTTCGGCCGCGCTACCGGGCCCCAGGTAGATTGTGGCCGGTGACTCGCGACGCAGAAAAGTTCCGAAGATCTTTGCGTCCCTGCCGAAGCTGGCGGCATCATAGCCTTTCGGCACACCGCCGAAACTTAGCAGCGTGGGTTCGTTCATAAACTCCATCGCCGCTATGTGACCACCGATTTGTTTCGTGTAATCGAGCCAGGGTTTGGCTTGTACGGCGGTCCAGACGCCATTCGCGTCGCGAGTTCCCGCGCTCGTAGAGACAGAGGCAACGATTTCGGCATTTACCGCCTTCGCGAACTCGACGACACCCTTCCACTCCGCGCGTGTGAGGACGCCATTGAAGCCTTCCGGCGGACTCTTCAGCGGCGGATCGTCGTTGTTCTGGAAGTAGGTGGCGTTGCGCCAGGTGCCGCTTACGCGGATGTAGGCTGGACCGAGCGCAGCAGCGAGTTTGCGGAGTTTCGGGCTCGATAGATCGATGGGCGGACGGTACTGGAAGAGACTGCTATCGAGACCTGCGGGCTGATTTCCGGAATGCGTGCCGGAGGCAGCGGCGGCAGGTTTTTGTACCGCGGACTTGTATGGCGCCCAGAAGCGCCCGCCGGTCACCTCAACGGCCTCCACATTGTAGGAGACGAAGCGGGGATCGACCTCACCGAGAACTTTCATGTTTTGCGGCGACACGGCAATTTGAGCTGTTGCGGACTGAATGCAGCTGATGGTGAGTGCGCCACCTACTGCCACGGATAGTCGGAATAGGGCTGAGCAGCATTTCATGGTGAAGACCTCGATTTGGAACGAGGTTAGAGAAACATGGCACTCGGCGATGGAATCACTGCCGATCTATACATCGAACTCGGAAGCATCCCGAAGATCCTTTGTATCAGATCGTTGAAGGCTGCCATTCTGGCACCGCGAGTTTATTTCCGCCGTGAAAGCCAGCGGTGCAACGGCTCAGAACTCCGCCGCCCCAAAGCAGCAACGTTCGATGAGTTTGATTCAGTCTGGAGCGGTGTTTGCGCTGTGATGGATACTACATGCTAGCTGGATTAAACACGACGATCCCACCAGTGCCGGACACGGCAGCCTTGGGAAGCATTCGAGCAGGCTCGTGGCGCTCTGGCGTCAGGCTTTAGCAATTCCGAGCCAGCGGAACGTTATAGAAGCTAACAGCTGCCAACGTTTCGACCCGAGGAGATTCAATCGCCGAAAACAAAAGAGAGGACAGACATCCGAATGGCCGGACACGAACGCGGGCGAGACATCGACATGAACATAGGAGCTGTTTTCCGCTGAGGAGAGCCCGAAATGCATCAGCCTAACTCTCCAACCAATATCAACGAGCGCTTAA
>CAVTRJ010000013.1:0-519894 GCA_963737035.1 uncultured Acidobacteriaceae bacterium
TCTCAAATCCCATATGCGTGACGGTGACCCGAAGACTTTGCCCCCATCGGAAGCGCGGTCCGACAAGTAGCGAAATGTCGGCTTCTATTTACCGACCAGTTTGGGACGGCGCTCATGATTTCCGCGTAGTTCCGATCAAGCTGGGTCAAACCATTTGACGACGTTGCTGAACAATCCTGCCGGGGTATTGAGGGAGATTGAAACCCGCATCACTGAGTCATTCCGACGCCTGTACAGGAATTGAAACATCGCTGCATGGTGGTAGGACTGACGCCGTAAGCATACGTGCATGCCTCAGGATAGTCGCGCCGTTGGTAAAGCCGGGCTTGATCGAATCGCTCACGCACCTACACAGAAGGATTGAGTCCCCCTAGAGCTAGCTGCACGGGCACGAATTCAAATTCCTCGATTCCGCCGCCGCTGTACGCCCAATTGATCTGCTCTCATAAGAGCCATTTCTAACTTTCTCGGAGTTAGACGGAGCCGTATGCGCTCTTTGGAGCGCCTTCGTCGCTAATTGTTCCGAAAGTTGTTTCGAAGTTATGGGATCTAATGATTTCGCCGATGCGCTCGACTGTTCATACGGACTGTACCGTACGGCCCGATATGAGGCCTTCAACATGCCCGGAGTCAACGAACTACATCGCCACTCCGAGCGCCTCTTGACATACCTCCATAGGTACGAGCGCGGGGGAATGGGTTTCGCCAGCGATCGCCGTCTGTGCAATTGCCAGCCGCGCTGCGGGGATGCGCGCTGGAGAGCAGGAGAGATAGTTCAGGTCGAGTGTTTGGAGGAACTCAATAGATTCGGGATCTCCTCCGTGTTCGCCACAGACACCGATCTTGATCGCCGGGTTGGCCTCGCGCGCACGTTCGATAGCCATCTGCATGAGCGCGCCGACGCCCTCGCGGTCAATCGTGATGAATGGATCCTTCTCCAGAATGCCCGCCTCGATGTACGCGTCGAGATACTTCCTCGCATCGTCCCGCGAGAAGCCAAACGTCATCTGCGTCAAATCATTCGTGCCGAAGGACAGGAAGTCGACCTCCTTCGCAATCGACCCGGCGCACACAGCCGCTCGTGGCAGCTCGATCATTGCCCCAAATTTGTAGGGCGTGGACTGCCGCAGCTCAGCAAAGACAGCTTGGGCGGTCTCCTCCACGAGCTGGCGGATAGCCCGAACCTCGCCCAGGCCGGCTACCAACGGGACCATGATCTCGGTCGTTGTACGCACACCTTTTTTCTGCACCGCGATCGCCGCTTCCAGGATTGCTCTCACCTGCATGACGATGATCTCTGGATGGGTGATACCCAAGCGGCAGCCGCGATGGCCCATCATCGGATTCGTCTCTTGAAGTTCCCGCGTGCGTGCCCGCAGACGTTCCATTGCTGCGATCTCTCCGACGTGCCGAGCTTGCTGGCGTGCATGGCGCAGGCGTTCGTCAATCTCTTCCAGCCGCGGAAGAAATTCATGAAGTGGCGGATCGATCAGGCGGATCGTGACCGGCAGCCCGTCCATTGTCCGGAAGAGGGCCTCGAAGTCGGCCTTCTGCATCGGCAGCAGGCGGTTGAGGGCCTGCCGGCGTTGTTCGGGGTCCTCTGTCAGGATCATGGCTCGGATCCACTCGAGCCGTTCGGGCGCGAAGAACATATGTTCTGTCCGGCACAGGCCGATGCCGGCAGCGCCCGCGCGTCGTGCACGCTCTGCATCTTCCGGCGTATCTGCGTTGGCGCGTATGGGCGTAAGGCTGACGCATTGCGCCCATCCCAGAAATTCGTTCAGCGTGGCATTGTGCAATGAAGCAGGGCGCAATGGCACTTTGCATGCAAAGACCTGGCCGGAAAGTCCATCGAGCGATAGCCAGTCGCCCTCACGCAACAGCAGATCACCGATCCTCACTGTGCCGGCCTGCTCATCTACCGCTACTGCATTGGCGCCGGTGATACAACACTTGCCCATGCCACGCGCGACGACCGCGGCGTGACTGGTTGCTCCGCCATGCGCCGTCAGAAAACCGACCGAGGCCTCCATGCCATGAATGTCGTCCGCTACCGTCTCCTGCCGCACCAGAATGATGGGTGTCTCGCGATGTTTGGCCGCCATGCTCACGGCGCGGTCCGCTGTCAGCGCGATCCGTCCGACAGCCGAACCGGGAGATGCCGGCAGTCCGCGCGTCACCGCTGCGACATCCACATCCGAGAGATCCAGTTGCGGAGACAGGATCTCGCTAATCTGCTCCGGCTTCACTCTTTGCAGCGCTTCGGTTCTGGAAATAAGTCCCTCGTGGGCCATGTCTACCGCACATCGTAGAGCTGCAATCGCACTGCGCTTTGCTGTTCTGGTTTGCAGCAGGAAGAGCTCGCCTTTCTGCACCGTGAACTCGAAGTCCTGCATTTCGCGCAAGTGCGTTTCCAGTTTCTTGGTGATGGAACGAAGCTGCTCATGGATCGCGGGCATGGTTTTCGCCAGCTGCGAGAGCGGCAGCGGCGTGCGGATGCCTGCGACGATATCTTCGCCCTGTGCATTGGGCAGGAATTCGCCGAAGACCGCAGGATCGCCGGTGATGGGATTGCGTGTGAAGCCGACCCCGGTGCCGCTGTCCATTCCGGAGTTTCCGAAGACCATGGCCTGCACGGTAACAGCCGTGCCCGCCTCTTCTGGAATGTTGTACATGCGACGGTAGTGCTGGGCGCGCGTGTTCGTCCACGATTGAAATACCGCTGCCGCCGCCATCAGGAGTTGCTCGCGCGCATCTTCTGGAAATGGCCGGCCGGCATGCTTCCAGACGCATGCCTTGAACCCAGCGATGATGATGCGCAGAGCTTCTTCTGTCAGCTCAAAGTCGAATTCCGCGTTGTATTCATGCTTTACCCGCTCGAGTATCTGATCGAACTGGGCCTTCGGCACCTGCAGGACCACCGAGCCGAACATCTGGATCAACCGGCGATAGGAATCCAGCGCAAAACGCAAGTCCCCCTTTGCCGCGGCCAACCCGTCTACATTCTCCTCTGTCAGGCCTACGTTCAGGATGGTGTCCATCATGCCCGGCATCGATACCGCCGCGCCTGAGCGCACGCTCACCAGCATAGGTTGCTCCACGCCACCGAAAGTCTGTCCCTGCTTCTCTTCCAGCCAGGAAACTGCTGTGTCGATGGCGTGTTCCAGTTGCTCAGGCAGACGCTTGTGTTTCAGGTAGTGGCGGCAAGCGCTCGTCGGGATGGTGAAGCCCGGAGGGACAGGAACGCCCAGCCGCGTCATCCCCGCCAATCCAGCGCCCTTGCCTCCAAGTTGGGCTTTCATGCTCCCTTCCCCGTCGGTGATCTGTGCGCTGAAGCGATAGACGCTGTACTTGTCCACACTGTTCTTGTTCAGGGATGCGATAGGCATTGCTGACTCCTGGCTAAAATTGCTCGCTGGCGGCCGAGAAAGCATTTTTCCGGACCAATCTTCTTGGCCGACTCATCGAGTAAACCCGAGGCAAAGCATCGCCAGCAAGCGACCCAGGGCGAAGCGGACACGCGTCCGATTCGGACTAGTCTTTCCTGAGGCGCTCCAAGCGCCAGCAAATACCCGCTTTTCGCTCGACCGTTCTGGATGCTAACTTCTACAATGAGCGTCATGCGAGCCGAAGCACCACGCCTCCCCGCGCTCATCACGGTCCAGCTGCTTCAGGAGCTGAACGACGCCATTGAAGAGCGCCGAGTGGAAGAGGGTATCGCCCTGCTTGGCCGCTTGGATTGCAAGCGGATGACGATGGGCAAGTTGGGGCCGGTTCAAGCCCCGTTTTTGCTGTGTCTAGCCCAGTGGGTGGACCTAGGCTACGAGTCGCCCCTACTGGTGGACGATCTGTTGCAGCAGCTCTCCGCCGACAGCCGAGCGCAGATGATATTGCGCGATTTCCTGATGGTCCGCATGGCCGAGGCATTCGCCGCAATGGCGCACGAGGATACCGATCGCGCGATCGAGCTTCTCGGCTTCGTTCTGGGAGCAGAGCGTGAGTTGGGCAGCGAACACCTGAGTGTGCTGGCGCATTTCTGGAAAGGGCGCGCGCATCGCAAGAAGGGCGAGTATCAGAGAGCCTCGGAAGATATCATCACCGCGCGTCAGTTGGCCCAGCATCTGGAACGGAACAAACTCGCGGCAGCAATCCAGATTCAGGAGGCGTGGCTGGCCTTTCAACGCGCAGAGCCAAAGGAAGCCTGGTCCCTGCTTGATCAGGCTGAGGAACAACTCCGCACCACCGACGACGATATCTCGCTCGGTAACATCAGCTCCGCTCGTGGCAGAATCGTCCGTCGGACTGGCGAGTATGCGGAGTCTCTGGCGCACTATGAGCGCGCCGTGGCCATCTACCAGCGGCGCAATGCCGATCACCGGAACTTGGCACGAACACTGGTCAATGCCGCCTATGTAAAGCGGCTGCTTTCGCTCGATCTACGAAAGCGCCTGGACACGCGAACGAGCCGAACGGCCAGCGGACAGCGCGCATCGCATAGCAACGGGAGCATGAAGCGCCGCTATATGGCGCTCTGCCATCGGGCCCTTGCCGACCTGCAGGAGGCGGGACGGATCTACGCTCTGCACCAGCATCATGGAGGAACGGGATCAGTGCTGGTCAATGGAGGGCACCTGCATCTCGACCTCGGCGATATCGAGCGTGCAGCGGCGGAAGGCTCCAAGGCATACGATCTCGCGCACAGTAAGCACGATCTCATCCTGATGGCCCGGGCCCGCATCCTGGAAGCTTCTGCCGAGAACGCTCGAGTGGAAGAGGAACTCGGCGAGGATGCGAACATCGCTACCCATGCGCATCAGGCTCGCCGTTACGGTGAGGAAGCGGTGCAACTGGCGCTGCAGACGCAGAACCGGCGGTTACTCGCGGGAGCCCATATCGTCTGCGGCATGGTGGCAGCGAGCGATTTCTTCAAGGAATGGGAGGAAGCGCGGCGTTGTGAGATGGAAGCCGCGGCACTTCTCCGCTCCTTCGATCGCGATCATCTCGGAGAGGAGCTGACGATTCTGAAATCGCGGATCATGCGATCTATTGGTATTGACGAGACATTGCGTGCCTGGTCACAAGGTGTCGTCGGCCGCAAAACATTCCAACAGATGACCGAGGAATTCGCCGAGGTGGTCATCCCCCAGGTATGGCTGCGCGAGGGTAAGAAAATATCCCGCGTTGCAGAACGCCTCTCCATCTCTCCGAAGAAAGTGCGACGCATCCTCCGCAGTGTCGGTATGTTACATGCCAAATGATGAAAGGCCTACGGAATCATGCAAGTCCGGGAGCTTCAGGTGTTGGCGAATGCAATGGCAAGGCGCGCCAGGCGCTGATCGTCGGCGAAGTCGCTCTCACGGTGGTGCGGCTGACCGCTTCCGGACTTTCGATCCGTACTGTGATCCATCTGAAGACGCTGCCTCAGGGCTTCAATCCCAATGGAGTCGGGTCGCCTACCCGAAACTGCTTCACGTTCTTTCCAACCGCTTCCACTTGCCCGGCAATATCACAACCGAGAACCTCGTGTTTTGGCTTGCGCAGGCCGGGCGCGCGGTTCCACGGCATACCTTTCATCAAGAAGAGATCCAGAGGATTCACCGACGCCGCGCGGAGCTTGATCATGACCTCGTTGTCGGCAGGCGTCGGTGTCGCTACCTCCGCGAACTGCGCCACACTTGGGGTGCCGTATTGCGTGCGTATAACCGCTTTCATAGAGTACGCCCTAGGATTGCCTCTGTCGCAGCACGCTGCCCTTGGTTCGGACAAACCATTGAGCTTCGCGGCAAGTATAAGGCGGATTCGGTTAGATGCTGATAAATGCGCTTCATCCCCATTAATCCCGCTGGGCTATCCAGGATCTCGATGAGCGCCAAATCGCCCGTGCGCTGATCGAGCGATTCAGGTACATCGGAGGACCTCGATCTTCCGGGTTCGAGGAGTAAGGGGCAAACGAGAAACTGACAATCTAGACCGCGGAGAGCAGTCCTTCACTCGAACGACGGGTGACAAAGATATTTGCCGGTTTGATATCGCGATGGACGATGCCGCTGGCGTGCGCCGCGTCGAGCGCATCGGCGATCTCGATGCCGAGCGTGAGCAGCTCCTCGATCGGCACGCGCTGGCCACTGATTTTCTGCTTCAGGGTCATGCCATCGAGGAATTCCATGGCGATGAAGGTCTGGCCATCGTACTCGCCAATATTGTAGATGGTGCAGATATTCGGATGATTGAGAGCGGAGGCGGCCTGGGCTTCACGCAGCAAACGGATTCGTGCCTGGGCATCCTGCGAGGTGGTGTCGGGCAGCAGCTTCAAAGCCACAAAGCGGTGGAGACGCGTGTCCTCCGCTTTATAAACGACACCCATGCCACCCCCGCCGAACCGCTCGACGATGCGGTAATGAGAGATGGCCTGCTCCAGCAAAGCAGTTCGCTCCGGAAAGGGGTCTGTATGGCTTGGGGGGCGCGATCCATCATACGTCACCAGACTTACAAGGGCTGCTTTTTGATCTGCTTCAAGTCGCCGAGCGGCTATACGCGCACGGAACCCAAATACCGCATCCTTCGGAAGAGCGCGTCGGAAGCACCTTTCGACCACTCTCCACAAGAGGGTCAATCCTGATCGATGGTTTGTGTGAAGCGATTCGGATTACTTACCGGAGAGGGCTAACCGGAAGTTATCCACTTGGACGAAAAACCGGCTATCCTCCAACATCGAGTACGAATTGGCAGATGGACGAGAAGCCGACTATACAGACAAGTGAATTTCACTTACGTGTCGGTGAGTGACTTGGCGATTTGCCGCCAACCGGTGTCCAGGGTTTTTATCCGGCGTCGGCGCCTTCCCATCCAACTTCTCGCGGGATTGCTGAGGATTGTTGCCAGGTTGGCGCAATGGAGGCCTGTGTGCGCTGGGCTGCGGAGTATCGTAAAAAGGCATTGCCGGGCCATCGAGCCTGGTTCAGGAGTCCGCGATGAAAATGATGCTGGCCGACTGTCGCACCAAAGTCACTCTGGACGTGCTTCGAGGCAAGTGGAAACCCATCATCATCAAAGCCCTCAAGGACCGCAGTCTTGGTTATGCCGAGTTGCGCCGCCTGGTTCCAGAGCCAAGCAAGAAAGTGCTCACTGACCAGTTGCGGGAACTGGAGGCAGACCAGATCCTGTCGCGCACAGCTTCGGGGGGAAACAACGGGAAGATGGTATATTCGCTCACCAACTACGGCCGAACCCTGATTCCTGTCCTGGTAGCCATGCGCACGTGGGGACAGAGGCACAGAGAACTTGTACTCGGCCACCCCATGAACGGCGAGGACGACATTAACCCCTGCGCCGATACTCACCTTACAGGCTCGGCGGCGCGATCAAAAGTGCGTAGAGTCCCGAACACACGGTAGTCGGACGAGCGACTCGCGGTTACAAAAAAGTGCCTTTCTGAGACCTTGTGGGATTATTTCGCCTGCCGGGCAGAGGAAACGTGTGTACAGGTCGATTCGGAAACTGCGCTACAAGCGTGGTCGCAGTTCAAAGCCACAGGAGACAAAGAATGCCAACGCATTTGACCACAGAGCAGATGAAGGAATTTGTTCAAAACCATTTCGAGGACTTTGTGAACAAGCGAAATGCAGCCGTGATCCACAGGAACATGACAGTCGATTTCTATGATCACGATGGCCCAGGCGGAGCGCCCACGGATCTGAAGGGCGACGAACAGATGATGGTTGGCATGTACAAGACCCTGCCTGACATGCGGATCCAGATCGAAGAGATGATCGCCGAAGGTGACAAAGTGGTGTGCCGCAACATCTGGCGATGGACCGACAACTCCGGGAGGAAAATGCAATTCCACGGATTCGTCCTTTGGCGCTTTGAGGGCGACAGAATCGCGGAGCGGTGGGCCACAGTCACCCCGCCCGCTGAGGGGACCGCGTGGAATGGCGGCGCAGCGAAAGCATTGGCCTGACCGCGTGAGGATTTCCATGAGCACAACAGATCTGTCGAACGCCGAGTTGATTGCCGCCTATCTTGATGCGGTGATGCGCAAGGATCCCAGTGTGGTCGACCGCTTTTTCGATCCAAACGTGGAGTACATGGTGAACGGCTCGCCTGAACCGGATGCAGCCCATGTTCTGCCACCCATCTCCGCGGACTGCCGGGCAGCCCTCCCGTGGGCTGGCCTGCATCAGGGTCGGGATGCAGTAAAAAAGTTTCTCGCCCACATGCACAGTAATTTGGAGGTCACCACATTCGGGCCGCGCGAAGTTATCTTGCAGGAGAACAAAGGGGCGGCATTTGGCTGGTTCCGTCTCCGCTCGCTCTCAACGGGCAGGACGGCCGACATCTCCTACTCCATCTTTTTTGAGATAAGCAACGACCTCGTCCGAAAGTATCACTTCCTCGAAAACACCTTCGACGTTGCCCGCGCCTTTTATGAGGGAGGATCGTGGGTCATCAACACGGATGGCGTCAATCACACTATTCCTCTTTCGAAATCCTCAGGAGAAGACGATGACAAATGAAGGAAGGACGGAGCCCCTCTCCGTACAGCGCTTCACATCCAGTGAGGCTGGAGCATGGTCCAACTCGTACCTGATCAGCAGTGCGTCCGATGCCATCCTTTTCGACGTGTTCATGGTTTCTGCCGAAGCCGCCGACCTTGCCGAGAAAATTGAAGCGACTGGCAAAAGACTTCAGGCCGTGATGATCTCCCATGCTCATCCTGACCACTTCATGGGATTGGACGCCATTGTCGATCGGTTCCCGTCAGTTCGAGTGGTCAGCACAGTCAACGTTGCTCAGGATATTCAGCAGGATGGGCCCTGGATGATGTCCATGCTGCAGGGCAAGTTGGGCTCGGCGGGGCCCCGACGACTCGTCGTTCCCGAACCCCTGAGCGAACCGGTGCTGCGACTGGGCGGAAACGAGCTTGAGGTCGTCGAATTCGGCGAATGCGAAAGCAAGCACATCGCCTGCGTCTACGCACCCGCGCTGAAAACGCTTTTTTCTGCCGATCTGGTGTACAACGGCGCCCACCTTTACGTCGCTGAAAAGCACATCGCGAGCTGGCTGGAGCGACTGGACGAGCTCGCAGCTCTTGCAGATCATCGGGTCTCGACAATCCAGCCTGGGCATGGGGCGCCTGCCGGACTCGATCTTATCGACAAGACCCGTACTTATTTGAACGACTTCGTCCAGGCCATGCGAAGCGGCGATGCAAAAGACGTCGAGCAACAAATCATTGCAAAGTATCCTGAATACCATGTCAGGCAGTTCCTAACCGTGTTCAGCATCCCGGCTTTTTTCCCAGTCGCTTCTGTGGCATAGCCATCGACCAGCGTTCCGACAACGACCGTTGAAGTAAGGATCGGAAAGTCGGACTGTGTTTACCGAGTCGCACGTCAACTGTCGATATCAGGGCTAGTCACTCCTCGAGCTGTTCTGATTGATTTATGTCCTTGGCAAGTTGCCGTAAAACCGGCTATCGGGAAAGGTGAGACCGCACTGCCTGCAAAGTCCCCTTCTCGGTAACTTCAATCTGATCGGTGGTGGCTGCGTCACCTCTCAACCGTTTTATGAGATGTCAAGATCGATACAGCCGCCACTTCGTGCGTGTATACGCAATGCGAAAATCTTTGCGTTCGGCATTGCGTTGAGACTGGCTGCCCGCTTCAGTCACCATCATGGCTAGTTCGTAGCCCAGGTCAGAGGCATAGCTCATCCGGGCTTCGAGGAGGGCTGACTGCAGTCCACGCCTACGCATCTCTGGAATGACCGATGCCCCGCCGAACAGTGCAATCCTGTCATGGAGACACAGCGTGCCCGCCGCTCCCGGTTCACCATCCAACTCTGCGATGAAATTCACACTCTGCTCGCGTGCAAATGCGACTGCGCCGAATTGTTCAAGAGAATCTTGCAGCTCCGGATGTTCGGGCGCCCATCCCCGCGCGCTGACGCTCGCCCATAGTGGCGCATCTTCAACAGCAGCCACCCGCACCGTTACCGCGCCATAGTCTTTCTTGACAGGTCGCTCCACAGACCGGTGCATTACACTGCTGAGTTCGATCGGCCGGTACCCGCGTGTGCACAGTAAGTCGATCGTCTCGATGCCTGCCAAGGGGCTTACCTCATGCACAACGCCTGCCCCGCGGTCGAGAAAAAAGCTCTCAATCCTGTCCAACGAAACCGGATTCAACTGCTCCGAGAGTCCCAGCCCGAAGCTTTGTGTGACCGGAGAGTCAACTCCATTGAAGACGGCATATGCACCTGCGCACTCTATCCAGGTGGCCCCGCTGTCCGGATAGAGACGACAGCGTGCCTCAGCAAACTCTATGCACGCCTTTCCTTCGGCACGCTCCAGTCGTCGTGATAGATCGATATCCGCAAATACCATCGCATCGTAACGGTACATAGCTCAAGTGCGCTCCGCAACGTGGATTCAAAGAGGCCTTCAGAGGTCGACCCTTCGCTAAGACTCAACAATGGCTGGCTGCAAGGAATGGCGTAGCGCCTGCGAAGTCCGCATTTCGGTAAGTTGCTGGCCAGCGCATGGAAGCCCCAGCGGTCAAAGACCTTCGTTAGCGATCGCGGTAGGGACATTCATTGCTGAGCGCCCCCCGCACAAATCCCGGCGGGCGCAATTCGCGCACCGGGCTTCCACCTTGGGTGTTTGACGGCAACGCGATCATGCGGCCAGGGATGAATTGTCCGTACGGCGGGCAGAAATGCTGCCACGAGTTGCGCGGTACGATCCCACGTTGTGCAGTCTCTCTGACTGCGTCGCCGAAGCGAGCGCCGCCAGAGATCAGTGACGTAGTGGCGAAACGCACACAAGCTCTTGGTGTTGGTTGGCACTGCATGGTACGCCAAATAGCCACGCACCACTTGTCCCAACCATCGCCCCTGCTCTGGAATAGGTTCATGCATTCGTCGCCGCAGTTCCTCTTTGATGGCTCGTAACCTGACCCTCATCCGATCCCGGCGCGTTTTGCGCTTGAGAAGGAAGTAGCCAGAACGTGAATGCCCACAGATGTGGGTAAAGCCTAAGAAGTTGAACGTCTCCGGTTTGCCAAGCCCCCGTCTTTCTCGACGCTCAGCCGCAAAGCGACCAAACTCAATCAGACGTGTCTTATCCGGATGCAGCGACAACGCGAACTTTTCCAGCCGTTCACGCAGATCATTTAGAAAACGCTTGGCATCGCTCTCATACTCAAAGCCGGCGACAGTGTCGTCGGCGTATCGCACTAGCACGACATTCCCGCGGGCATGGTGGCGTCGCCACTGGTCAGCCCACAGATCGAAGGTGTAATGAAGGTAGATGTTAGCCAGCGTCGGAGACACTACCGCCCCTTGCGGAGAGTCAATGTCACTCGACGTCCACTCGTCACCGTCCATCACGCCAGCCTTCAGCCACTTGCGAATCAAGCGAATCATGCGCGAATCGCCGATCCGATGTTCAACGAAACGGATGAGCCACTCGTGACTCATCGAATCGAAGAATGATCGAACATCGGCGTCTACGATCCAGCTCACCTTCGTATACGTAATCCCTACCGCGAGTGCGAGCCCAGTCGCCGATTCGCAGCTCTGATATCAACGCAGCGGCGGAGCGGCTCCATCTGGCCGCGCTATGCTGTACAGGCTATTGGCCCGCTATAGGCGAGACCCCTCACACAGCTGCGAAAGTCTACTGATTAACTGAGAACTCTACTCATTAGCTGAGAACGACACCTCTGTTGTCGAACGCGGCACGGCGCTCGGAGTGTGACGCCCTGCCCGCTCCTTCCAGGATTTGCCTCATCAGCGCTGCTCGTGCTTGTTGAATATCGGACATATATTCTCCTGCCTGGGCTAGGCGGCAGCCACACGAGCGAACGCTTCCAGCAGCTTGCCCCAGTCGCCTCCGCTGTCGAATATTGCGCGCATCTCATCGCGGCGTGCGCCATAGCGATCAAGATGGCGATGTTCCAGTTCGACGCGTGTATGGTTGCTGCCGTCGGCGATGAAGCGCACCTCAATCTCTGTCTTCAGAGTTGGATCATACTGCCAGTCGGCGTTGATGTCCCACGAGAGGACCAGGCGCGAGGGCGGTTCCCACGCGAGCACGCTGCCCCACTGGCACGTGCTTCCATCGTCGCCGCGCTCGTACCAGCCGCCCCCGGCGTGCGGCTCGATTACCGCATCCACTGCATTGACCTTGCCGATTTTGTAGAATGCCAGCGGCCACCACGCGCCCATCTTTTCGGTGAACACTCGCCACGCTATTGCCTGCGGCGCCTGAACGCTCACGACCTTCCGCACGCTATTCGGATCGAATCCGGCGGACCCTGTGCCCTGTGTCTCCATACACTCCCCCTGCCAAGCCGAAATGAACTCGATCGCGAAAGGTCCCGCGCCGCTATCCACTAACTCTTGGGAAAATTGGGATCAGCTTTGACTTCGTTGATTTGCTTCGTATGTCGCTCGCTGTGTGCGGCGATGAAGAGGATAAACTCGTAGCCGTCCATCTTGCCAACCGGCCCCTCCATGACGTGATCGCGCAATCTCGGAGTTGTGCGGAGATATTGTTCCGTAGTCTCGCGGCTCTCGAGAAAGTGTTTGATCGAGCCTTCCGGAGAGCCAAACCGGTTATTGGGCACAAGCGGATCCGGCGCCTGCGCCTTGTGAGAACGGTCGGGAATCATGGCTTCTACAGCAGCATCGATCTTCTTCACATCGCGCCCCGGCTCTCCCGGCGGTGAGACCATGACCTTTTCTTTTAGCAAACCATCGCGAATAAAGTCTTCAGAGGCGGCAATGTGCTCCATCACCTGTGCCACGGACCATCGATCCGGTGCCGGCTTGAAGTTCCATTGCGCCTCGGAAAGGCCTTTGGTTGCGTCCAACACATCCTTCTTGGTGGCCTCGAGATATTGGAGCGCGTGCTCCTTATCTGCCTGCGTCAGTTCCTGGGCTGAGCTCGCCGCGACTCCAGTCACAGCCAGCACCGCAATCAGTATGTAATTCAGAGATCGATTCCTCATCTGCGCATTCTCCTTGTACATCGGTAAAGCCGTTGAATGACGATGGCTGCAGCGCTTGCGACAGAATCAGGACCAGATCTTCCTGCTAAATCCTCAGTGGTTCTTTCTTGTCCTTATCTGCTTGGACGCTTCCCGTTCGGCCGCCTCTTTGAACGCCAGAAGAGTTTCGTTCCAGAATCCGTCGAGCCAATCCCGCAATGACTTGATTCCGCTGGCATCGACTGCGTAGACCCGTCGCGTACCCACCGCATGAACAGTCACCAGCCGTGCTGCCTTGAGGACTTGCAGATGCTGGGAGACAGCGGGGCGAGTCACCTTCATCCCTTCGGCGATCTCGCCTACAGATCGCCCGCCGCCGCGCAGGCGCTTCAGCACCGCCCGCCGTGTAGGATCTCCCAGGGCATCGAGGGCACGCTCTTCGTAAGTCAACACTAACGTAAGCTACCACTAACGGAAACGGCCGTCAAGTTGGCAATTTCGGGGCCGCCTTGAGTCCGCCTACAACGGGTATTGGGGAGCAACGGAACAGACAACTCGCCTAAGGATTGAGGCGACCTCGATCATCGAATCGGACGGGCTCCGGAGCGGCCGTAACCGGCGTATGGCAACGATTCGCGACCGACTGGGCGACATGACCGCAACTCAAGGATTGGGGTCGATCAAATACTTGCTTATCAGGGCTAATCTTCGCCCCGTTTGCTGGCTATGGCTGAACAGGAGCTCGACGGCGAGCCGAAGAGCAGCGTCGGCAGCCCGGGTTCCGAATCTAACTTACCTACAACCCGCATTTTCGGTAGATTCCCCCAGCCCGAAGGGGATAGGCCGGGCAAGTTACTCAAAACCCCGTTTTCCAGGGAACTACGGGCCGCTACTTGTCCGAGTAGCGGACTATACATACAAGTGGACTTCCCTCGTTGGTAAATGAGTGCATCGACGACTTTGCACTCGTCGAAAAGTAAAGACGTGCGAAGTGCTGGCCCTCCCCTTTGCCATCGTTGGCTGTCTTGCGATGCTAATGAAAGTGATCGACCAGCATAATGTCACTGTTCACATCGACTAGTGAATAGAGGATCCAGCGGCCATCGGGAGAGACCGACAGGCCGCTACCGAAATCCTTGTCCACTTCAAACATTGGGCGTATTTGCCTGGTAGCGAAATCAAAGTAGCGGATCGATCTGGGCGCCTCGGCCGGAACAAAATAGATACCGCCTGTGGAGAGGGCCCAAAGGCCGGCGTGGCTCACGCGAGGCAAACCATCCACTTCTGACGCCGCACCGGGCAATGCCAGCAGAGACACTTTCCTCAGCGTCGATTTGTCGTGGTTGCTCGCAAAATATACTGTCTTCCCATCCAAAGACTCTCGCGGATTGATCACATCGATATCTTTGGCGAGTAAAATGGCGTCTCCGCCGGAGGCGGGGCAACGATAGACTCCCATCCCGCCAGATCCGTTGGATATGAAATATATCCACTTTCCGTCGCGGGACCAATGAGGTCGCTTTACGTCGGAGATATTTGTGACCAGTTTTCTGGGCTTTCGTTCGATACCGCAGCATCCATCCTCTTCTCCTGCTTCTCGACTTAGCCATCACAGCAGGAATCGTCAGCGGATGCGGCCTGACCATCCGGCCCCAGACCTCCGTCATCACGGTGACAGGATCGTCTGCAGGCCGGGCACACAGAGCCACCATGCATATGGAGATCGCGTGGCAGTGAGTAGATAGCCGGGTTAATCGGAAACTCGACTCGACTCTCTATAGGTTCGATCGGTTCCTTCGCAACGTCTAGAGTTCAAGCAGGCGTGGGCGTGTACTTGCTGACGGGATCAGCAATTTTCCTGCGCAAGTGGATCAAGATCAAATGAGATTTCAGCCATTTCTTTATTCTCCGCGTTTTCTTACTTTGTACTTCTTATCCCCGATACAAATATAACTAATTCGCGCACTATTCATGTACCAACTGCGGTTTCGCATGAAGATACGCCACCACATTGTTTGTAACCGCGGCGGCTCCATTGCGCGTGTGACATGCGAATCGCAATGCACACCTGGCTGCCGAATCATGCAATCGCATTGGTGCGCTCAAACTATTAACTTGACAGTTTGGGAGCGCAAGCTCCATAGTTCTTCGCATCTGAAAGCAGACTTCACACGATCTCTTCCGGCCCCTTCCTTTCCCGTTCCTTTCAAAATGCCGCATTGGCGACGTGCTCTGTAAATTGAGGCAGGCCACGCCTAGGCCTATTCGGGGCGGCCTTCATGCAATCACCGCATGATTCATCTGGAAGCTCGGCGATTTGGCCTCACTGCGCCTGTTTCCGCAGATCGCCATTTCTGCAAAGAGTTTGCATAAACGCCACGATCGGGAGGAATTTAAATGGCAACCACTAAAGTGCCCAAACATGTTAAGTCTATTCGATCTCAGCGGGTCGCACGACGTGCTTATCGAATGCTCCCTGGAGCAGGAGTTGTTTCGTCATCCGTCTACACGGCTGGCACGCCCGCAGCACTCGTTGTGCCCCCATCTGTCCACACGACGGGCACTCCCGCGGCTGTCGTTGAGCCGCCTCCAGTGCACGCGGCTGGCACGCGCGGCGGTGTTGTCGGCGCGAAGCTGAATACCTATGGCGATGCGCCCCCCGGCACCACCTTTGCGAACTCGGGCGGCCCGGTGATCGGCAACGTAGACGTACAGCTTGTGTTCTGGGGTCGAGAGTGGGGAAACGCACCACCGGTTGCTCCAAGCGACATCCAGAATCGAGTGAACTCGATTTTGGGCGGCCCGTACATGAGCAAACTTACGCAGTACGGGTGCTCTGGAACTGGACGAATCAGAGGCACGACGTTCGTGACCGACCAGGATCCGCCGAATCCGTTTAACGATGGATCGGTACAGAACTTCATCATTGGCTTGACCGACAACGAAACCTTGCCAGAGCCTGACGAAGATTGGGATCTGTTCGTGTGTGTGTTCATGCCCACTTATGCTAACTACGGCCCTGGCGGAGCATCAGGGGCTCATAGTGCTGTGGTGTGGAGCGACTATGACTTGTTCGATGTAGATAACGATCGCGTGCGACTTGCATGGGTTGGAAACCCCGGTGGCCCTGGCGCCGTGGATGCTATCACGACAACTTTTTCTCACGAGCTGGCGGAGGCTTGCACTGATCCCGAGACCACGGCGAATCCAGCCTGGCGTCAGACCCCTTGCAGCCAGCCGACACAATGTGAGATCGGTGACGTGTGTTCTTCCGTTGCCCGAATCAACGGGGTTCAAGTGCAGGCTTACTGGTCGCAGGCTGACAATTCTTGCGTGATCCCTGTCCCTGACTCGGGCGATTGGTCGGGCATTTACAACAACTGGCGGCCGATCGGTGGCTTCTTTCCGAAGGGCGCACCGATTACGTCCGTTTCTCGAAGTTCCGGCCAGATTGACCTCTTCGTGTGTGGAAACGATGGTCGCGTATATACCTCCTGGTGGTCGCAGGGACAAGACTGGTCTGGAGTTAACGACAACTGGCGATCGATCGGCGGTTTTTTCCCGCCCGGAGCGCCGATTGCAGCAGTAGCACGCACACCCAATAACCTAGATCTATTCATTTGCGGCAATGATGGCCGCGTATATACGTCCTGGTGGTCGCAGGGGCAAGACTGGTCTGGAGTCAACGACAACTGGCGGTCTATCGGCGGAGTATTTCCCCCAGGGGCACCTGTTGCAGCCGTAGCTCGTACGGCCAACAACCTGGATCTGTTCATTTGCGGCAACGATGGCCGCGTCTACACCTCATGGTGGTACCTAGGGGTAGATTGGTCTGGAGTCCACGACAACTGGCGATCCATCGGCGGAGTATTTCCCCCAGGGGCACACCTTGCGGCAGTAGCGCGAGCGCCCAACAACCTGGATCTGTTCATCTGCGGCAACGATGGCCGCGTCTACACCTCATGGTGGTACCTAGGGGTAGATTGGTCGGGAATCAACGACAACTGGCGATCTATCGGTGGATTCTTCCCCGCAGGGGCACCGCTTGCGGCGCTGGCTCGCACTCCGAACAACCTGGATCTCTTCATCTGCGGCAATGATGGCCGGGTCTATACCTCGTGGTGGTTCCTTGGCATAGATTGGTCGGGAATCAACGACAACTGGCGATCTATCGGTGGATTTTTCCCCGTAGGGGCGCCGCTTGCGGCGGTGGCTCGCACTCCGAACAATCTGGATCTGTTCATCTGCGGCAATGATGGCCGGGTCTATACCTCGTGGTGGTACTTAGGGGTGGATTGGTCCGGAGTCAACGACAACTGGCGGTCCATCGGTGGATTTTTCCCCGCCGGGGCCCCCCCTTCGGCAGTGGCCCGCTCGCCTAGCAACCTGGATGTGTTCATTTCTGGCAATGACGGCCGCGCCTATACATCGTGGTGGCCAGGCTCGTGACTCAGTTAGAAATCGTGTCTACTCTTTTCAGCGGCGATGATGGCTGCTGCCATAGATGATAGCGGCCATCAATTCCGAAAACTGCGAATTCGTTCGACCAATTTGACCCACCCCCCTGCTGTGGCACACTCCAAAACGATAGGGCGCGGAAGGCCAACGACCGAGCGTTTCGCGACTGCCGCGCTATGGGCTCCAGCTTTGGCCGACTACCTGCGTGGTTGGAAAGGCTACTTCGGCTTCTGCGAGACACCCTCGGTATTCAGGGAGCTGGATCGATGGATACGGCGAAGGCTGCGATCTGTCATCTGGAAGCAATGGAAACGCGGCAAGGTACGGTTTAGACGGCTATGTGATCTTGGCGTGGGAAAGTTACTGGCTGCACCAACAGCCGGCAGTCCGAACGGCCCATGCACATCGCGAACAGCCCGGCCCTGAGTTACGCGTTGCCCACACCTACTTCGACGCGCTTGGAGTTCCCAGGTTGTTCTCTGGGTCGTAGCTTAATCCGTCAGAACCGCCGGATGCGGACCCACATGTCCGGTGGTGTGGCAGGGGCGAGCGGGCGACCGCTCCCCCTATGCCGATTGCCGAAGGTGACGCCATCGCTTCACCGAATTCATTTGAAGTCGGCTTTACACTAAGGAGTTATGTCAATTTCAGAAATAGTAAAGCAGATCGATGCCGAGATTGCTCGGCTCAAGCAGGTTCGCGACATCCTCGCAGGCAGACCCCCAGCTTCCAAACCGGCAGCGAAGCGTGCCGGTTCCGCAACAGTGCGCCAGCCAATCAGCGAAGTTCCGCGTCGACCCCGTACGCAGAGAAGGCCCCTGTCATCACTTTCCTAGAGCCGGTGGTCCGTCGCGCGCGCGTAGCTCAGCCTAGAGCTGTCGTCCCTGCCAGAACTGCATTAACCGCAGCCGTTCCCAAAGGGCCGATTGCGGTGCGGGCAGCAGATGTGCCAGTGCGGGTGGTGCTGCCTCCGCCTCCTCCACGTCGAGGCATTCTGGACGCTGCGAACTTCCTGAACTGAGTGGCCGCGTATGAGCAGCGGTTTATTCAGCGATCTCACGATATGTGAGTCCATAAGAAGATTCTGCGGGGCTGAAGGCTGCCCGTGCTCGCGGGCGTACAGGCGGCCGTCCTGCGAAGCTCTCCGCCAAAGAGATAAGACCATCCGTGCATTGCTCAAGACCGCAGATATGCCCGTCGCCGAGATTGCGGCTCGTTTCGGCATAACAAGATCCACCCTTTATCGAAGCGTGCTCGGCCAGTCTGCCAAAGCCGTGTGATCTTCTGCCCACAGATTCCCGGCAGAAGACTGGTTCCGCGAGGGTGCACGCAGAGTGACCAGGCCATCTGAATCGAATCTTTTAACCAGTCTTTTTGTTGACCCTATTCATGTCGCTCCTAACGCACTTTCCGCAGGTTATTTTTTTATGTCGATTTGCTTTGCAACTGTCAAGGTTACATTGCTACCGTTCACCGCTCTGATCCGAGTGGCTTCTGAGTTTTAGATTTACAGATGGGCGCGGGTCGCTTATTCCAAGGATGTATTTGTATGGAGCGCCCCACACGCAGGCACGTTCTGACGACAAGTCTCTTTGGACTTCTCTGTGCCTGCTCCGAACTTCCCGCCTTGGCGCAGCTCTCAGTTGAAACCAGTCTGGGCAGTGCTCCCACCATGAACTGGGAGCACTTCATTGAACACCTGGAAAAGGCGGCCGCACAGTAGCATGAGGCACAATGGCGCAGTGACGTTTACGTGAATCGAGTTTCACGTCTTCTTCAATGCCTACAGCTCAAAGACACCTCTCTGATTCGCTGGGAGCGGGCTTACCGCGACGACCATCCAGGTGAGCCGGAATTTGAAGACCTGCTTAAGAAGGAGGTCTTCCAGATTACAATGGTCAGCTTCGAAGCGAATGAATTCATCCCGCATCACGATCATCCCAGGATGTGTGGCGCACTCCTCTGCCTCTTTGGAAGAACTGGCCGCAATGAACTACGATCTGATCGAGACTGACGAGAGATCAGGCGATTGCCTTCTGCGGCCAGTCGCGAGACACCATCCTTCTTCCCGGTTCTACTAGTGCACTGACCGATAAGCACTCCAATATCCACTGTGTGCGCGCAAAGCGATTCACGCAGGTTGTAGATATTTTCACTCTTCCGTACGACGATGTTCGAACCAATACGACACCCTGGTACGAACTAGAGCAACATCCGATTGAACGACGGCCAAATGTTTTTCCGGCTCGTTTTTAACGCTCATTTTTTTTGCCTGACAGATTTAATCCTGCAGGCGTCACTCGCGAGCACAGGAGTATCATGATGCGATCCGAAAGACGCTTCATCGTTCTAATCATCGCGTGTATCGCCATTTCGGCTTCGCGCCAGTTTCCAACGCCCAACAACAATCGATTCAAATGCTATCTTCCAATCCCTATCAGCACGTCGACGACCTGGCTCGGAACGCCCATGACTACCCGACAGTTGAGGCTCTTTATCAAAAAATCATCGGGACCACGTTCTTTGGACTGTTTCCGGACTCGATTACCTCACGAATGTATCGCACCGAACTCGCTCATGCGGGCGTGATGTCCAGCCCAATCACTGAAAAGTCGGTTGCGGATGCCGTCAATTATCTAGGGCAATACCTAGGTGGAAGCGGCTACACAGGAACGAACGAGCTTCAGGTTCACCTCCTGCGTGTTGCAATGTATCGCAACGTTCCACACCTTATGAAATCGCCGACTCCACCGGATAATCAAAAACTGGTAGGGCCTGACATGACACTGTCCGTGACCGTGCGCAGGAAATTGGACCGTGACTTCAAAGGCGACAACGACGCGACGATTGCTGCGTTTCAGCGCTTCCTGGACCTTATCGGGTTCGATCAGTAGCGAAGAGAGGAGATCACCATGACTACAATTATTCGGATACTTTTCTCGTGCGTAGCGTCGATCGCTTTGCTGGCGACTTCCTTGCCCTCGATGGCTTGCCCTAAACCTCCCAGCTACGGATTCATCATTCATTCCATTTTTGATGATCACACAACGGGAGTGATTGGCATCGTCACGAATCAGGATGGACAAACCCTTTACCGGTGACTGGCTAAGCAACGGCTTCGGAGCATTGGGCTACCAATCTTCGTGGTTGCCCCATACTACACGGATCTTTATTTCCAACCCAGCTCGGCGGTAGTCTGGGTCAGGTCACCAAGAACTCATGTGTATGTTATTGGTCATCCAACTATTTCGTTTATGGCCAGGTCACTCTCACCACCTTCTTGCTGGATAAGAATGGCGAAGGCCACATGGTTGGCCGGCAACGAGTAGAGAAAAGGCAGGACAAACCTGCTTAAGCATGCTAACAGACTGCATGGGTTCATTCTCGCTTAGTGCTGTATCTCAAAGGTTCAGCGTGAATGCCTGAGAAGCCGACTTTTGAGTAAATTCGCTGCGCCAGGAATGAATTTACCTGAATCCCCGTTTTACGGGAACCATCTAGGAACGAACTTGGGACGTGCTCGGAGTCAGGTCGCTGGAGAGTAAGGTGCGGTTTACTGACGAACGCCCAGAAACCGAGTAGCGGGCACCAGTCCGCACTCCTGTGAAAGCGAAGACTATCGTCGATCAACATTGACGCCAGCTTCTTTACGATCTCATCGTTCTCACGGTTGCCGCTGAGAGCCGATCTGTTGGCTAAGAAATAAAGAGCAATTACAGCCCCGGCCGAAAAGAGTAAGCTGACGCGCATGGATCAACACGCCTTAGTTGCACTCGACCCTTCCTATAGACACGCAGGAAGGGCGGCAATCGCCAGCGGGATTATCGGTATCACTGCTTATGGCCTGATTTTGGACGTTCTGTTGACACGTGCGTCGTGGATTCCATCCGACCGGATCTGGATGCTGTTCGATACTTTCGACATTGCCGTCGGAGTCCAATTTCTCTTACTGATTCCCGCGGTATTTGGTCTGCGAACACTTTCCCGTCAAAGTCCCCCAGGACTTGGCAATGCCGCATTCGCTACGGGTAAGTGGGCCGCGATTTTTGTCGTTCTCCTTGTATGGCTCGGCGTCGGTGACAGGATCGTGTCAAACGGTCTTTTCATGATTCCGCAAGGAATATTTGGAATATGGCTCATCGTTGTTAATTGGCGTTTGTCCCGATCACTTCCAAAGTGGCTAAGATGGTTTGGAATGATTGTGGGGTTGGGTCTGGCACTTGGTGGGACTTGCTTCGTTGGCGTCTGTTTTATCTATCCGAGCCAACTTTATATACCCCATCCGCCCATGGAGAGCATCAAGGAGGTGAACTCCGCTGCCAATACATTTTGGCATCTGATTCTAATCAAATTCGCTTCTCCCATGGGTACTGCCACACTGCCAATCTGGACTATTCTGACGGGTTTCCAACTGCTCAAGAAAAGGCACCTTGCCGCCATCGCATAGATCCCTTTCCACATTGCACTCGCGACAACAGAATGCCATGCACCCCTTATATCCAGTTGCTGACTGGGGAAGTTGACGGACCATCCCATCAGTTATTCCGTTATGCCTGAAAAGTCGACTTTTGAGTAAATTCGCTGCGCCAGGGATGAACTTACCTGAATCCACGTTTTGCGGGAACCATCTAGGAACGAACTTGGGACGTGCTCGGAGTCAGGTCGCCGGGGAGTAAGGTGCGGTCTGCTGACGAACCGCCCAGAACTCAAGTAGCGGGCACTAGCCGCATCCTTCTGAGAGCGAAGGCTATCGTCGGTCAACATTGACCCCGGCGTCTTTGCGGTCTCATCGTTTTCACGGTTGTCTCTGAGTGCCGATCTGTTGGCAAAAAAATAAAAGCAATTACAATCCCCGCCGAGAAGCGTAGGCTGACGGGCATGGATCAACACGTCTTAGTTGCACTCGGCCCTTCCTATCGAAATGCAGGAAGGGCGGCAATCACCAGCGGAGTTATCGGTATCGCGGCCTTCGGCCTGCTTATGGATGCCGTATTGACTCGTGTGTCGTGGATTCCAGCCGCTCGGATTTATATGCTGTTCAATGCTCACGACATCGGAGTTGCTCTCCAATTTCTCTTACTAGTCTCGGTTGCATTTGGGCTACGAGCGCTTTCGCGTCAAAGTTCACTAGGTCTTACCAAGGCCACATTCGCTACGGGCGTGGGAGCCATTATCTTTGTCGTTTTCCTTGTATTGCTCGGAGTCGGTGGCAAGATTGTGTCAAACGGCTTTTATATGCTTCCGCAAGGGATATTTGGAATATGGCTCATGGTTGTTAATTGGCGATTGTCCGGATCACTCCCAGGGTGGCTAAGGGGGCTTGGAATGATTGTAGGGTTGGGTCTAGCAATTGTTGGGGCTACCTTCGTTGGACTCTGTTTTATCTATCCGGCCATCCTCGCTATTCCCGCGGTGCCCCAGGAGAATATCAAGGAGGTGAATTCCGCTGCTAATACCTTCATCCATCAAGTCCTCTTTTATTCGTCATTTGTGGGTGTTGCCACGCTACCTATCTGGACTGTTCTGACCGGTTTTCAACTGCTCAAGAAAAGGCGCGTTGCCGCCATCGCATAGATCGCCTTCCAGGTTGCACTCGCGACAACAGAATGCCATGCACGCTTATTTCCAGTTGCTGCCTGGGCAGAGGCGACGGACCATCGCATGGAGTGGTTCCGTTGTGCCTGCAAATGTCCCGCTTCTCGGTAACTTCAATCTGATCGGTGGTGGCTGGGTCACCTCTCAACCGTTTTATGAGATGTCAAGATCGATACAGCCGCCACTTCGTGCGTGTATACGCAATGCGAAAATCTTTGCGTTCGGCATTGCGTTGAGACTGGCTGCCCGCTTCAGTCACCATCATGGCTAGTTCGTAGCCCAGGTCAGAGGCATAGCTCATCCGGGCTTCGAGGAGGGCTGACTGCAGTCCGCGCCTACGCATCTTTGGAATGACCGATGCCCCGCCGAACAGTGCAATCCGGTCATGGAGACACAGCGTGCCCGCCGCTCCCGGTTCACCATCCAACTCTGCGATGAAATTCACAGTCTGCTCGCGTGCAAATGCGACTGCGCCGAATTGTTCAAGAGAATCTTGCAGCTCCGGATGTTCGGGCGCCCATCCCCGCGCGCTGACGCTCGCCCATAGTGGCGCATCTTCAACAGCAGCCACCCGCACCGTTACCGCGCCATAGTCTTTCTTGACAGGTCGCTCCACAGACCGGTGCAACGACGTGGGGCGCCGCGTTGTCAATCGAAGAGCTATAGAGCAGGAGCGCAGCCAAGCCATCCGTCGCCATCACTGTCAGAACATGTCAGTCAGGCTGCGAGGTAATGCCATAGCGCCGCCTCGCATCTCATGCGAGGACGATCCTTGCAGGCGGTGCCCCTCATGATTGCTGTTCAGGACAGAACGACGCGCGACACGACGTCTTGGTCATTGCGAAACTAGTGGTCAGCTTCACGAACGTCACGGCACGCTTAATGGCCGGTTCTATGAGGGGCACGACGATCCCGTAAATTTAATAACCCCGCCCGAGGCCTTTCGGCAGTCGGACGGGGAGCAATACGGAAGTCATCCTAGCAGTTCATTTGACGCCCAACACCACCCAGAGCATGCAGCTTTGCGTTCACTAGGCACTAGCCATATCCTCAGTTGATTGCACACGGTTACTCAGTCTAGCGTCCAAATCCAAGCGCCTCAGACGGTCGTTTACGGAGTATGACCGTCCCGGTCTTGTACCTCGCACTCAGCGGCCTGCAGCCCGCAGCGGGCTCGGCCCCCTTTTATGACTCACGCGAAACCCGGCGAACACTAGCATTCGCTAACAACCGCGGTCGCTCGGATCGCAGGACCTGGTTCGACAAGATGTCAAAGCGATCACTGACTTCGGTCAATTTCACGAGGATTTTGCGGGCGACTTTCATCGAAGTCTCAAGCGGGTGTTCCGTGTGGAGGCCAGTGATTCTCCAGCCCAGATTCCCCGCTGATAGTCGCAGGTCGAGTTCAATCTGGGTAGAGAGTTCCGCCGGCATCTCTGCGCCCGTCACGGCCACGAACAGGACTTGGACGTGGTTGTTGCGATCCGCGGTAGAGAACACAGCCTGGACCTGACGGAGCCGAACAGCGTAATCCTCTATGAATTGAAATCCTTCATCGGCAAAACGCACGGCGAGGCCGCCCACGGCGGTGAGCAAGACACCGTATTCCAAGCACCCTTGGGTACGAAGCAGGTCTCTGCCTGCCGCACGCTGGCGCTGTCTCGCTGCTTCCAGTCTAACCGTTTCAGCATTAACCACTTTTGTTTCAGCGCGATGCTTGATACCGATCATGGCTTCTATCGCTTCCTTGATGCATCGAAGGGCTTCCGGCGCACCGTGTAGCTGCAGGCTACTGAGTCATGGCCCGTCCTCGCTATCGTCCGAAATGGGCCGAAATGATCGTAACAGTATAAGTTGCTGTCCAAATTCTCAATGTTGATCAACGTTAAATGATTGGGCTAACGGAAGGTGGTCGCCCAGCGAGCGCGATCAATAAATTGCCTGAAAAATCTAGATCGGTCTCCTGGCTAACCTGCCTTTACACCTCAAGCCTGATTTGGACTCGTCTACCGGCTGCCGAGCCACAACCTCAATTGTTCACGCGCACATCAGGAACGGGATAGCCGATCGCGAAATGGTAGACCACCTGTTCCTGAGGCGGCAGCTTGAGATAACTGTGAACTTCTACATCGTAGAACGCGCCGATTCCGGTCGCTGCTAGCCCAAGCGCTTCGGCGGCGAGATACAGACGGTGGCCGATGGCGCCTGCTTCGAAATGCACATAGCGGTAGCCGCGGTCGCCATGAGCGCGGGCAGCACGCTCGAGACCGCCGACCATCGAGAAAGCCACGCATGCATTACCGGCTATTTTCTGCCCGAGACTGAGTCCCGCAGCGACGACGCGTTGGTCACCACTCTTGATTTGTTCCAACTCGGCGGAATTAGACCAATACCGATACACGCCGGGCTTAAGCGCCTCGACGCGATGAGCATACAGGTACAGCTGGACGAATGACGTCCTAGCGAAATCGGCGATCAATCGCCGGCTTGCTGCAGCAAGGATCGCGGAGAGCTGCGGTAAGGATATCGATCGCGATCCGCCTACGAAGTCGAGTGCCGAACGGCGCCGCCGCGCAGTCTCGCCAAAGGCGCGCGCCGATGAGGCCGGAGGGGGCAACTTGATCTCGCCGCAGCCGGCAGGAAGCGGTTCGGCGATAGAGTTTCCTTGTTGATTCAGGCTATTCAATTTAGTGGCGTCGTGAATCCCGTCAATCCATTCGTTGGTCGCTATTTGTGCCGAGAGCTGATTCGCGTCGCCGCCATACCAAACAGTCTCGCAGGCATTGGATTCTCGCACTGGAATGGACGCGCCGCGCAATTCGACAAGGAGCAGCGGCACCTCATCGTCCGGAAGGTGACAGGCCTGTGTGATTTCATCATCCTGAAAATGGCCGATTGCAAAGCTACCGCATCCAATGGCCTGTGCAGCGAGGGAGAGCGCCTGCCAAGCGTGCCCTATGTCGTGCAAGCAGTATCGATAGGCACGATCACCATACTTCCACGCCTCGCGCCACGTAATGCTGGTCAGAGCAAAGACCAGAGGCGCAGAGCTACCACCCAACTTCATCTCAATATCACCCAGCGCACGTTGTTCGGCGATGTGCGTAGAAGGACAGTAGTGGTAGAGCCCATCGGGCCACTCCTTCATGCCCCGCGCGCGGAAGTGGAATTCTGTAGGGTGAAGATTGCCGGAGGATGGGTTGACGCGCAATGCGTAGCGGTAGCCGGTGGACGAGACACGTTTGGACGCGCTAATGGCCGCAGAATAGAACAGCAGCTGAGAAAGGAATGTTGCTCCGTCGCCCACAGGGGTGAAACCAGAATCGCCGCGGAGAACCTCGAGTGCCGGCATTTCCGGAGCGGGGGGATCTGCTGGCAAATCCACCACTGGCACACCATCGTAGTGACGGAACGGATCGGGCATGTTCGCCCAGTCGAGAAGATGTGGGGCTCGCTTCAACGACTCAACGGTGTGCTCGGTAGCTTCGTGATATTCATGCCATGTCACGGCCGCTATACTCGTCCTCGTTTCAAGTGGAAGTCTTCGAATGCATCGATGCTCAGATTTATTTTTGCAATAATGGCCGAAGTCCCAAGCTCCTAATGCAGACGACGCTTTGGGCTCGGTCATTACAAGAATGAGAATGCGGCGTTGAGGATTCAGGAGTATTCCGCACAAGCCGCGCGGGGCACGTGATGCGATTGGGTTATGACTATTACGATAATTTGACTGTCCACAGAATGCAGGAGTGCTACTCTTAAGTCAGCGTAGTGGACGTTCTGACGCTACAAAGAGGCCACCCTTGGCCGCTCCTCATTCCCTTAGATTCATCCGCAAACAAAATGACAACGAGACGTATGAATCTGTATGCCCGACCTGCGATAGAACGCTCGGCGTTGTGAGGATTGAGGCTACCCTCGGCGACCTGGAAGGGTCACATCGATGCCTTGAAGCAGATCTTTTGCCGCGGAACTCAGCGGCACGCCTTTCGGAGCAACGATAGAGCCTAACCCGGTGGGGTGGAAGTGGGACAATCACCAGCATAAGCCCTTTCGGTACTATCCGGTTCTTACTCGCCTAAGACCAACACTTCACAATATTTCTAGCCGAAGCCTTCGGGCTTCCGCGAGCCATGAAATGAGCGCGCCTATGTTCCTTGAAACAGCCTCTTTCCCCATCAGCGCGGCCTTCCCCTATCCACTGCTCAAGAAGCGGCACAAAGACGTGCGCCATGCTCCTCCTTCGACAAAGAAACCAGGGGCTAAACCATTCGTCGGACCGCCGACGGACAGCAAACTTCCAAGCGCGAACACTCGAAGCGGCCGCAAGGTTGCTCCGGTTGCGGAAGGGACGCCGGCAGAATCCCCTGACATGAACACGACTCCAGATACTTGCGGCGGTTCCGTATCAAGCTTCTAAACGAAGTGTCGCGATCCAAAGTGCGCTGTAGATAAAGCAACAGTCATACGTCTTCCTTGGGGTGGGGGGGCGGCGACCACCGAAGGCGCTTTCACTCCGGCAGGAAAAGATCGTCGCATTCGGAGGGATACCGCAGGCATGTGCGCCTCCGTTTGTCAGTAGTTAGGTTCCATATCCCCTGTGCTTCATCGCCTGGAGCTTCTCGCCGCTTGGCCAAGCCACTGTGAGCAGAAAGGCAGAATCCTCCAGTGCCTCGACTTCGTGTTTGATCGACGCACCCAGCATCAAGATAGCGCTTAGCTGGAGGCTATGCGATTCCCCATGAGCAGTGAAGCGTATCGAGCCTTTTAAGACCTGGACTGAAATGGTGCCGTCCGCGTGATGTTCCTTCAGAATGGAGCCTTTATCCATTGTGATAAGTACCGTTCTGAAGTCCGATTTTTTGAATAGCGTTCTCGCAAAGTGGCCCATCGTCCATGGTCTCTTCTGGTCTGAGTTCTTCATTTCCTGCGCAAGGTCGAACTGCACCAGGTCTTTCAGCATCGTGCCGTCATCTGCAAACTCTTCCGTCGTCATGTATCTCTCCTCTTTGCTATTCGATGTCTCTCAATGCAGGGGGTAGGCAATTTACTCTGCGACTCATTGTCGATCGTAGGCTGGACTATCGGTATTGGTTGTTCCGCATCATTGAGGGTCTCCCATATGCGATGTGCGGGTTCCCCAGATCGGATAGGGCAATCCTGCAAGTCTGTTGATGGCAAATACCTTTGCAGCCAGCAGGACGGCAGCGATTTCGATGATCGGGAGATAGCCAGGTTTCGCCAGGATACCGAGAGAAACGATCATGGTAGTCGCGCCGGCGGGCGGATGATTGACGTGCAGCAAGACCATGATGGCCCCGGTAAGCGAAAGAGCAAGGGCAGACGCCAGAATGCGGGGCTTACCTTCTGACTTCCGCACACCCTGCTGACGGTTCAGACCAAACGCTTACTCTGTCTACCGGTTGTGACAGCGTTCAATGGAGAACCGCGTCTCCGAGGCGGCGGTCTAAGCCACTTTTGTTCCCTCGAATTCCGCGTATGTTGCACCCCCTATAGCCCGTGCCCCACCGGTTGCGGCGTATACGTTGCTGATGATCGAGAGCGGCCGTTCTCGTACTTCGTCGTAGATGCGTCCAAGATATTCCCCAAGAACGCCCATGCACACGAAGAGCATCCCGCCCACCATGAAGACTGCGGCGGCCACCCCGAAACCGAGAGAGTGGAAGGGGTTCCCTAAAACCAATGACACGATGGCCATAACCGCTGCCAGGAAAATGGAAAGGCATGCGAAAGCGAAGCAGAGTCGCAAGGGCTTGTAGCTGAAGCTTGTGATCGCATCCATCGCGTACTTGATCCGGCTGATAAACGAGAGCTTGCCCTCGCCGCCTGCTCTATCCTGACGGTCATAGTAGACGACAGCGTTCCTGTAGCCCACCCAGGCACGTAGTCCAGGCAAGTAGCGGTTCCGTTCGCCAAGAGCGTTGATGGAATCTACTGCTTTTCGGTCGAGCAGACCGAATATCCCCGCATTCAGTGGTATCGGGAAGTCGGAGAGTGCTCCGAGAACCCGATAGAAGAGCGGAAACAGCTTACTAAGAAACTTGCTACGCTCCTGTCGGCTTCTGCGGACTGCTACGACTACCTCCGCCCCTTGGCGCCAAGCATCCACCAGCTCCGGCACAACCATTGGCGGGTCCTGGAAGTCGCCGTCCATTAGCACGATGGCATCGCCGCGCGCGGTCAACAGGCCCGCTGAGATAGCCCCCATATGGCCCCAGTTGCGGGAGAGATCTGCCACAACCAGGTGCGGGTCTTCGGCTTGCAAGCCCTTCAGTAAGTCTAAAGAAGAGTCCTTCGAGCCATCGTTGACATAGACCACTTCCCAGTCGTCTTCGGTTCGCTTCATGGCTTCGGCAAGCGCTTCATGGAAGCGCACGATGAGTTCTTCTTCATTGAAGATCGGTACGACTACTGAGATCACGTTTGCCCCCAAGCGTTTCAGCACTACCTTCAGTGAAGCCGCCCAAGGCCACCAGGCTTTCGCCGGGCAACCCTCAATGTCGGTTAAGCCCCGGCGCTCCGCGTTCGGACCCTGCGCTTCAGTACTCACGCGGCAGCAGTCCAGTCACAACATAGTGCCCACCGCCACTCCATGTCGAGTAATTTTTGCACGATTGCACGGGACTTGGTTACCTGGCGAGCATTACTAGATCAGCCGTTAAAAGGTAATCAGCGCACGACCGGTGGAGAGACTTACACTGTTCCTTCTAGCGAAAGCACGTAGTCAATAATGATTTCCGGTCGATGATTGCCGGAGTCGGATCGCTTTATATGACCGGCTGGAACCGACATTCACACTCCTGCGAACCTCAGTCATGAACAGGATCCAATGGAGGCTGCTCGAATGAAGAATATTGAGTATTGAACGCCGGCGGAGCAATAGAAAGGGCTACGTCCGCGGTGTCCCGCCAAGCTGAGTCCACTTGCCCTTTGGCTCAGGGATGAATTCTTCCTTACACCTGGGGCAGCGCATCGTGTCCCAGCCGGTTCTAGCGATCTCATTCGGCTGGATAGCGTATCCGCATGCTGTGCACTTGGTGCTGAGGTCGAAGACGGGAGCCTTGCGCATCCAACCATGGTATGGCAGACGATCCCAAACACAGCGCAGTGGTAGCCGCCGGAAATGAAATGGAATCGCTCATCATCAAAGCGCAGGGGATCCTAGCGAACAGACTAAAGCCGGACGGGATCTCCGCGGCGGATACGATCGATCAGTTGCTTGGCCTGTTGGATGGGCCCGAGCAGCGGGCGGCGCAACAGGCTTGGACACTGGCTAAGGCTTAAAGAAGGCCACACACAGGCCAGAAGGCCCATCTAATGAGCAAGCTCTATTTCGCCGAGCTGGTCTAAACAGCCATGTCTGACGTATGGTTGCGGGTATCGGAGCCGAGGTCAACGCCGCTCGAACGGCTCAGCGTACAGCTTTTCTTGTGTTTTCCGAAGAGCTGAGATATACGCCTTCAGACAGGCATGACCGCAGATGTCTTTGGGCATGGTCTTCAACATCGAGACAAGGTCGGACTCGCGCATCGCGATTTCCGCTCCTAACCGCTTCCGCCGCTCTTCCCAATGCTGTCGGTCTTTGTATGGAGCGATTAAGGCATCGATCCATTCGGAAGAAAAGGTGCATCCGTCTAAACTGATGTCTGGCATGTGTAAGCCAGCGTATACGCGCCCTGTGGCCTCAGCAAGATCACGAAGGGGGCTACAGGTTGGGACTCCGGCGGGCCTCGCGCTATCTTCCAGTTTACGTTAATGGTGCAGTAACGGCACCACAGGCCCGACAGACGAGCACCGGAACCATTCGCGTCTCTGGCTGTCTTCGTCCGTGGCCACCTATGCGCGGAGGATAGGCCGCGCTGAGGCGTGGAAAAACGACCGCAAGCTGTAGGGCTTGACCGGGGCGAAACTGCCCATCTGTTGGAGGGAGGACCAAAAAGAAGAATCCATGACCAAAGATGCGCGGTTGACTCCGAGAAAGGACACATGCAAATGATCAGAGAGGGGCAATTGGACGCGGCGTGCGCGCATCAGCCAGGCGACGATGACCCCGATAGATGCGTGAGCCTGTATGGCCTTCGCACGAAGTCGTCGGCCTGTGGCAGGATGGGTCTAGACGGCTTTCTCCGCGTTGTACACCAAGTGGGCCGCCGCCAATCCTTGTCTCGCTAGTTTCTCGTTCGGATAGGCGCCCACGCTTTCTGAAACACCATCCCGATCTGTGCAGAAGGTCCAGGAGCCATTAGTCGTCTGAAAAGGGGGGCTCGGTGGCTTTGTTTGTTTGCTCATGTACCGATGATACCTTCTCCTTTACCTTCGGCCTACACTACTTCTGCGCTATCCGGTAAGAGGGATCATGAGACTGGTTGCGAATCGATGGCATTGCTCACCTATTCGGAATGGGTTGATTAGCAGCTAAATGAGAACAGGCCACGGTTTAGCTGCGCAGTTCTCAAAAGCTGAAGCCGTGCATGATTGAAGAATAAAGGTCGTTTCGACGACTATTGTTCGTCTCTCTAGTCCGAGTACCCAGCGCGTAAATGATATTTGCAACCGTACATGTAATTTTTACCTAAAAAGGCGTAACATCATTCTCGGGGCAAATATGCCCAATCTGCGCGTACCCAATACCGTTCTCATCGTTGATGACCAACAAAGCATCTGCCGCACACTACAGGCAATATTTGCCAATCACGGCTATGAAGCGAGGGTAGCGTATTCGGCTGAACAAGCTGCCGAAGTAGTCGCTGAATGGCAACCTTCCGTCGCAATCCTGGATGTGCAACTTCCAAACATGAATGGGATCGATTTGGCTATTGCTCTCAAGGCAAGTCATCCCGCCTGCCGCGTACTGCTTTTCTCTGGACACGGAGACACAGCTGATCTGCTCGCAACGGCAGCGGCCAATGGGCATCCGTTCGAGATTCTCCCTAAGCCAGTGCATCCCAGCATCCTCTTACGGAAGGCTGCCAATTTGCTTTCCGGAAGCTCTGAGGAAATACTCAGAAGTGCGCCACGGATTTCCGCCCCGCGTGGTATTGAAGGACAACTTACCGTAAGCTGAGGTAAATCCACCCCCACCACTGATCACTGGCGGCGTCCTTCGGTACCAGCTTCCGATGGCGTGTGAAGTCACAAGGAACGGTCAGGGACGGCCAGGAGCTCCTTGGCCTGCTCGCGGGTCAGCCAGTTCCCCAGTCGAGTTCCCTTCTGCCGAATGTTGGGAATGTCGGTCAGGCTGGCCGCCTCCTCCGATTCGATCATGTTGTTCCGCCTGGCCTCGCCGACCATCTTCCGGACCGCCGAGAGCCGGACGTTCACCGTCGAGGGGGAGAGAGCTTCCATACCCGCCCGCCACTCCATCAGCAGCGCCCGGGAGAGAGGCCGGCTGGCACAGAAGGCGAAGAGGTGGTCGAGCGCTTTGCCGTAGTTGCGCCGCGAGTGAGGCGACGGAACCGAATCGAGCACCATCTGCCGCAGCAGCGCCTGTGCCGGGGTCAGGGCGGAGGGCTGCCCTTCCCTGCTTTCAGGCGTTGGAGGCGCCAAAATGAGCTCGCTGGTTTCCTTGGGGTTCGATTCCCTCTCCCGGCACCAGCTATCTTGTTTATTTTCAGCGTTTTGCGAGCAGCACCGCGAATCTCATCAGACACCTCCGGTACAAATGCGGTACAGCCAGCATCAAGTTTATTTTCAATAAGATAGCTCTTCCCTACCCTTTTGCGTCCTCTGATAGCTTCGCTTAATTAGAGCTTAATTACGCTCAGTTAACGGAATGCGCGGCGGATAATCGGTCCGCTCAAAATTCATTCGCGACAAGCGTCGAGCGTTAATCATTGCACCCTCGGCGCTAGATCTCGACGCGCCCACAAGAAACCCGCGCAGCTTCAAAGTCCCCGAAGGAACGCTCCAGATACAGCACTAGGACTTGAGCTTCTCGGACAACTGCTTCTCGCCTTTTACGCAGGGTGGCCAGCGGTCGCGGCTGCGGCCGCGACGCGCGCCTGCCAGAAGAGCGGATCGAGCATAAGGGCGTGCCGGAAATCCTGCTGCGCGCGATCCTTATTGCCGAGGGCATGCTCGGCCAGACCGGCGACAAGATAGTCACTTGCGGAAGGATTGGGCTTTTCGGCACCCGCGATGCACTGTTCGAGCATCTGCTGCGCGCGACTCGCTTGCCCGAGTTTGCGGTAAGCCAGTGCAGAGAATACATCGCGCTTGCCGCCGTTCTGGACGGCGTTTTGCCATGCTTTCGTGGCTTCGGCTGTTTTGTCCTGCGCCGCGAGCGCCACTCCCAGCCAGTAGAACTGCTCGGGAAATTCGAGCTGCGCGGGCCGGCCAGTTCCCAGATCTTCCGGATACTCCATGGCCGCTTTGAAGTCCTCTGCTGCTTGTTGCGGCTGATGCGCCGCGAGGGCCTCTCTACCCTTTAATATGGTGGCTCGCACGAAGATGCTGTGAATTGCGACTCCGCCTTCCCAGGGTTTAAAGCGGTGACCGGCAAAGATTTCGAGCGCCTGATCCGGCTGCAACTGTTCGAGGAAGTAAAGCGCACGACGAGCGCGCACGGTGTCTCGATCTAAAACATCTGCCGGCGCATCTTGAAAGAGCCGGCCTCGCGCGGAAGCATTGCCTGCTTCTTCGTAGATCTCATCGAGATCTGTATAGAGCCGGTAACCTTTGGGGCTGAGTGCGATAGCGCGTTCGTAGTCGGTTGCGGCGCTTGTCAGATCTTTTTTGATATGCCACTCATAGACGCCGAGATTGCGCAGCAGCACGGCATTCTCGAAGTTCTGCCCACGCGCGGCAGACCACAAAGCAGCGGCTTCGTCATAGCGCCCGTGTGCGAAGAGGAAGTTGCCGAGAGCGTACCTGGCATGCGCATCGTGCGGGTTTTGATCAACGGCTTCTCTTAGAACGGCCGCATCCGTGAGGCTGTTGGGAAAGACCTGCGCGATGGGCAGCAACAATGCTTTGTCAACGAACTGCATTGCTTGTTGCGGATTGCCTTGTTGCCGGCTGTTGGAGGCGAGGTAGTAATAGACCATGGGCGAGAGTGACTGACTGGGCAGGTCAGTGATCGCAGCGTGCAGCACCGTATCCGACGACTGCCACGCACCCATGTTGTGATACCAGGCTGCGATGGCGAGATAGTTTTGCGGATCGGAGCCGATGGTGCGTGTCCACTCGTGACCTATAGCCGAATGTGGGGTTAATGTATCCAGCCAGTCTTCCGCCAGGGCATAGGGCAGCAGAGGCATCTGTTGCTTGGCTTTGGCGGAGGTGGATGCGGCGGCTTGTGCATCCCCATGCAGGCGCTGGGCCACGGCCAGGTCGGCCAGGGCCACTGCATCCGCGGGATTGCTGTGGACCGCTTGCTCAAGAAGTTCAGTCGCCTTTGCGTAATCTCCCTGGCGGATAGCGATCTCTCCGAGTTCGACATATGCCGCAGAGAGAGACAGGCCGGGGGCGGAGGCGGGGCTGTAGTGGATCGCATTCCAGAATGCATCGGTGGCGAGCGACAGGCGGCCCTCCGCGCGGTAGGTAAGGCCTGCAGCGTAGGCGACGACCGGACTTTCATTCTCCCGCTGCTGTGCGAAATGAATGAGGCGCTCGGAAGCAGCATAATCTGCCGCGCTATAGAAGTAGGACGCCTCCTGCAGTAGGGCAGGAACGTAACCCGGATCGCGTTGAAGCACCTGCCGGTAGATAGTGCGGGCAGCTTCGGTGTCTCCGGTCTTCTCGAGGAATACCCCGTGGAGATAGAGCTGCTCTATGGAAGTCTCGGGGCTGAGGGCGATGGAGGTTTGATCCGGCTTTCCGACCGAAGAAACGAAGTCCTGGTTCCCATCAACTGGAGCTGAGGCCGACCAATCAAGGAGCACGCGGCCATCCGCAGACTGTACTTTCACGTGCAGCTCTCTGCGAGCTCGGTCGAGGTTGCGCGCAGGGATTACGTATGCTGCCGAATGCATCGGCGATAGCTGAAGATTGCGTATGGTGCGCAGCGGATCGGGTCCGAGGCTCACCGTCAGGGCGGCGTTGCGAATCTGTGCGACGGGGCTGAGTGACAGCTGCACGTGGCCGGAGGAACTTGCCTTGTCTGCGATGAAGCTGACATTGAGGGCCAGTTGGCTGTTGGCTTCGACAAAACCGCCGTCGAGACCGGAGACGGGATACCAATACTCGGTCCACTGTTCGACGCGATGCGGCTCCATGAATTCGCGGTAGCCCTGGGTGGCGAAACGCCCGCTTTGGATTTCGTTGTAGGGTCCGTCATCGTCGCTCAGGATGGTGTCCCAGATTCTGCCGCTGCGAGCCGTGCCCCAGCTCCAAAGTTTTTTGCCGGGGTCCTGGCGAAAATCGGATACATGGACGACACCATAGTTCGACTGGTGGTAGTAGGCGCCGAAAAAATCCCGATGAACGTCGCGCGCGAAGATGGCCAGCGCGCTGGGGTCGTTCTTATACCAGCTTTGATCGACGCCCTCCCAGACCGGCCAACTCTGAACGATCGCGAATGGATCATCGGAGACGGTCTCGCGCATGGGGTAGATGTATTGCAAATCATCGGTTGCCGGGATTGCGGTGTTAGTCCAGAAGAGATAGAGATGATTCAGGGGCGTGGCATTGAAGAGCGTGACGCCTTCTTCGAGCCTGGCGGTATCAGGACGGAGGGTGATCGCAATCTGCCAATACATCTGCGAGACCCAATCGACAGCGCCAACGACCGCGGTAGCGCTGCCATCGGCATTCTTATGCAAATCCGACGCTACGGCTGAAACCGTCTGGGTGGTGTGCGCGAAGGGAAAGCTGAACTCCATGCCGCCCGCGATCCACGCTCCCCGCGGACCAACCAAACCATACTTGATGACGCGGTTGCGGTAGAGCATCTCCCGACGGTTCAGCTTGTCGTAAATCGAGTAGACGTGCCCGCCCAACTCCGGCAGGATCGTGACTTTGAGGTACTCGTTTTCGAGGTAGATAGCACGTATAGTTTTTGGGGACACGCTCGTCGCTCAGGTCATCGAGCATCGCGTAGGGATAAACAGGATTCGGATTTACCAGGCTAAAGGGCGGATTCGGATCTGGCGGTCCCAGCTGATACGTCGGAATGGTGATGGTGCCTTGCCACCCATGCACTGCTTGCGCCCGAGCAACATAGGCGGCGAAGCAGAAGTATAAGTAGGAGACCAGCGAACGATCCGCGCCGGGAGGTAGCCATCTGGCAGGTCTCTGGCATAGCACGCATGGACATAGTCTAGGTAACGTGGCCCCTGCGCGTGGCGCAGATCTGGCGTGAATCGGACGCGCTTGCGTTGAACACATGATGTTGGCCGTCAGTAACGGAGTGGCCCTAACGAACGGGAGCTGACCATAGTTATTTACGTACTTCGACTGCATTTCAATAGAAACTCAACGGAAGCAAAACCTTTTCAAAGGGGGCTGTAGCCCGTTAAAACTGGTAGACCAGCGACAACTGAAATTGCCGCGGTGCATATGTTCCGGTAGACGTGGCGTTGATCAGGCCGAAGGTGCTCTCGCCCACACGCGAAGCCGGAAGGCCGTAATTGACAATATTGAATGCATTGAAGGCATCCGCGCGAAACTTGACGGTCTGCTCACGGAATGTCTGGAAGGCCTTGAAGAGCGAAAGATCGATGATTTTGGAATTTGGACCGCGTTCGGTATTGTTTTGCGCATTGCCAAATTCGTTGAAGGCAGCGCTGGATGGCGGCCCAACAATGCGGTTGCTCACCGTACGGTGATACACCTCAAGTAGGAAGTTGCGGAACTCCTGATCCAACTGCACCGGTATCAGAGTCGGCTTGTGCCAGGAACAGCTTGCCCTGCAGCACACCTCAATATGCCGTCGCAATTTGCCTGCGCATCCGCAGCGAAGCCTCGAGAAGGAAGCGCATCCGTAATCGATGCAGCTATGCATATAATCAAATGCACTGGCGGGAGTAGCTCAATGGTAGAGTAGCGGCTTCCCAAGCCGTTGGTTGCGGGTTCGATCCCCGTCTCCCGCTCCAGGTTTGTCCGACCCGGACCTTGTCGCTCTCAATTTAGCCATCACCGATTCAGTGAACCGTCATACTGTCCATACTGTCCACTTTTCGCGGAAAGGCAGGACTGTCTATGCCAAGGATGCAGTGAGGGCGCTGTGTTCTCCAATAGGCATCCCACTCAAGATCATTGAGGATGTGGACAAAGACCTGATTCTGACAATCTTTGCTCGGGAGAGCGAGAGGCAACGCCAGCTTCCCAAGCTGGATGTCGCCGGTTCGATCCCGGTCTCCCGCTCCACTTCGCTTCACTTTCGGCCTGTACATGAACGATAGAGAGAATCCAGGCCGGATCTACTGCGTGCGGCCGTCGAGTGCGCGCTCGCCGCTAAGCTTTCCCTTCAAGCGCAAGCTATGGTTAATGCATGAGCGTGCTCCGCCGTGCACTCGCCATCTATGTCTTCTTGCTCGCGACTGCTGCCGTGGCGCAGCCTGCGTCGAATGGAATTGCTTCCGCCAATGTCCCAGTGGGAGGAATGCCAGCGGGGGAAATGATCGACCCGCGAGCGCTGCCAGGCGCGGACATTGGCGCGAAGGTGAATGCGGCCATTCGAGCGATGCCCCTGACCGGCGGCACGGTGCGGATTCCCGCGGGCCGCTATGACTTCTCCACCACCATGATGCTGACGCGGGCGGGCCAGCATCTGGTGTGCGACGCCGGCGCGGTACTGCACTATACGGGCGACGGTGACGCCATTCTGATCGACCCGGCGGCCGGCGGCGGACTCGATCTCGGCGTCGACGGCGAAGGCGGCTGCGCGCTGGTGGGCAGCCCTGCGGCGCAAAACGGAATTCATCTGCGGCCCGGCAACAGCTTCGTGATCCGCGGCATGCGCGTCGTCGACTTCGTGCACGGCAACGGGATCAAGCTGAGCGGCGCGAACAGCGTGCAGATCGCGATGAATGTGATCGCGGGGAATCAGCACGGCATCGACATGGTGACGGTACCGCACTTTGCGCCCAACGCCGTGCATGTAGAGGACAACCAGATATCCAGCAACGACTGGGGCGTCTACAGCTACGATGGCCATGTGCCGGCATCGCGGGCGCTCGGGAATGTGTATCGCGACAATGTCCTCGAGGGGAATCACAAGGGCGATATCTTTCTCGGCTGGGACGCGCACACACTCGTCGAGGGAAATTATTTCGAGTCGGGCGGAGCCGCCATCGCCGCCGGCGCGGATACCGGAAAGGTTTATGACATTCACATCATTCGCAACTACTTCACGGTGAACGGCGCGGCCGGCGATCGATCAGAGGTGGAGCTGGGGTATGGCTCCGGCTTCTTCATCGAAGGCAATTATGAGGAAGGGATCACGAAAGGTGCAGGAACGGAATGCGCCGTAAATGCTGTGCCAAACGCGCACGGCGGCGCCAGCAAGGTTGTGCTGCGCAATGCGTTCTCACGGGTGAGCGAGGGCAAAATCAGCGCGCATGAATTCTGCTATCACGGCAGCGCTGAGATTCCGCCGGGCGTGCTGGGAGAATCACGGCTAATCGGTGACGTTCGCGTGGAGGGAGATGTCCACGCAAAGACGGCGCAGCTTAGCGGCCCACTCGAACTGGGCCAGGGATCCGTTGCATCGACCGAGTCCCCGATACGAGCGGGTGAGACGTGCACCACAGAGGGAATGCTGCTGATCTCGCGGCCGGCCAACCAGCCCGCGCGCCTCTTCTTCTGCAGTGGGCTGCACTGGCAAACGGTGGTCGCACCGCAGCGCTGACAAGGCTACGACTCAGATCATGTAGTCGAGATGCATCCACAGCACGAGCAAGGTCACCAGCAGCAGACCGGCGGAAGGCAGGTATCCCCATTGCCGGCTGTACGGCCAGCGCGGGAATGCGGCGATAGCCAGCAGCAGCGGCGCCAGCCAAAGCGCGACGATCATGCGGGCACAACTCTTGTGCCGGCGGGCCGCCGTTGCAAGGCAAGCTGGCGCGCGCGGGCGAAGACATCCAGAAACATCTCTCGGGTCAACCGGCCGGTGTTCGTGTTCTGCAGCGAAGGATGGTAGCTACCGAGAAGGGTTATGCCGTCCGGCATCTCGTACTCGGCACGGTGACGAAAAGGATAGTCGCTCAATTTCACTTTATGGCCCTTGCGCCGCAGGTGGGCAAGATATCCGTTCCACGCGATGTGGCCGAGTGACACCACCACGCGCAAACGCGTGAGCAGCGCGATCTCTTCGTCGAGCCAGCCTGCGCAATTTGCCAGTTCCGCCGGTGCGGGCTTGTTGTCAGGCGGCGCGCATCGGCCGACGGACGTGATCACGACATCGCGCAACTGCATGCCATCGTCGCGGCTTCGGGCGGCGGGCTGCGACGCGAATCCTGCCTCGTAGAGCACGGGATAGAGGAAATCACCCGAGCCGTCGCCGGTGAAGGGGCGACCTGTGCGGTTGGATCCATGCGCGCCCGGCGCCAGGCCCAGGATAAGGACGCGCGCGGCGGGGTCGCCAAAGCTGGGAACGGGGCGGCCCCAATATGTTTCATCGCGATAGGCGCGCCGGCGCTTCTGGGCAATATCCGCGCAATAGGAACGCAGTCGCGGGCAGCGTTCGCAGACGACGATGCGCTGGTTGAGTGCTTCAAATGCTGTAGATGGCTCAGGCGGCATGGAGATACTTGCAGGCGGGTTATGCGATTTGTCAGGCCATGACCGCCAAAGATAGTTTAGGGACTTTCGTGGTTCTGCGTGAAATATCCGGCGGCCCCGGACGGGTTTCCAAGCGAGAATGAGACGTCGGATTATGTAGCCAGTCTTGAGCCTGCATCCGGCCAAATGCAGAAGACGGGGGCGGAAAAGGTCTCCAAAAATACGCTAAAGCTCTGCGAATGGGTGACATCCGCAGAGATGCAAAGTCTTTCATGTATTCCCTCGACGGGGGTTGCAGCCCGTAGCCGAGGCTTTTTTTACCGAGGATGGACGTACCATGACAGTCTTCTGGGTCAATCCAGGGGCCAACGGGCGCCTCGCCATCGTGCCGCGTCCACGCGCCAACGAGTCGCTGCTGGACGACCTGGCCGCGATTCGCAGTGACGGCATTGACATCCTCATTTCCCTGCTGACCCCGGCAGAAGCGACGGAGCTCGGGCTCGCGCGCGAGCAGGCGCTTTGCGAGCGGGTGGGGATCGCGTTCCGCTCGTTTCCCATTCCTGACCGAAGTGTCCCCGATTCCTACCGCGGGTTGCATGCTCTGGCCGAGGAACTGGCTACCGAACGCCGGCATGGGAAGAACATCGGCGCGCACTGTCGCGCATGTATCGGGCGCTCCTCGCTGCTGCTTGCGGCGATTCTCTGCGTGGAGGGCATTTCACCGGAGCACGCCTTCCGCCTCATCTCGAATGGGCGCGGCCTGCAGGTGCCGGACACGCCCGAGCAGATGGAGTGGCTGGCCGGCTTCGCGAGTGCGCTGCCTCGCTGCTAACGAACTAGCTAGATACCGTAAATCTCAACGGCGACGGAGATGCAGCCACAACGCGTCCAGAACCTTTGAGAAGGGCCAGTAGAGGCTGCAGATGAGGACAAAAACCGCGGTCTCCAGTGACGTTGAGAATACGCGAGCATTGTGGTTGCGATTTGCGGCGAACAATAAAAACCACAGCGTACCTATCGGTACGAGGATCAGAAATACCCGCTGGATCGTGGGTAGCCTGGGCCAGAACGCCGGAAGGAATCGAATAGCCAAGGCGACGAAGGCGCAAGCCACACCGCCGATCGCGCCTTCTCTCGAGGAACGGCGCCCGAGAGCAATCCACACCAGAGCGAATAGAAAAAACTGCTATGCCAATCCATTGCTTCCAGCTCAGTCGGGCCATCACAGCTCACCATAGTTCATGATTCCGTTCCCGCGTCTGATTTCCGCATCGATCGTGGCTCTCAAGTAACTCCGGCGTAGAATGGGTGCGCTTCCGGCGGCCTGGCCGTTGCGATGCAAACGCTTCCCCACTCGAGGAAAGAATCCATGCCCGTTTCCGCTCGACCTGTTTTGAACAGAAGATTCGCATCACCCGCCCTGTTGCTGGCCGCCACCCTGCTGCTTGCCGGCGGCTGCAAATCCGCCGCACCGCCTGAATCAGTCAATCCGAAGAATGTGCCCGCCGCAGTCCCGCAGATCAACGGAGAAGATGTCGTCACGCTGCAGCGCAAGGCCACGCAAAACGGCGCCACGCCGGAGTTCCTCTCCGCGACTGTGATTCCCGGGCGCGGCATGAACCTGCTGCAGATCACCGCGAACCTTCCCGGCAAAGGAACAACGAATGTCTTCTTCGCGCCTCCGCTCAGCGAAGTCCAGACAAAGCTCAGCGGCTCTGATCCCGCAGATAAGAATGGCAACGGCTCCTTCGCCTTCGGCGGTGCCTTCCTGGTGCCCTATCCGAATCGCATTCGCGGCAAGCTTTCCGATGACAAGCAAACCATCACCACCTCGTGGCACGGCAAAACCCTGAACTTGCCGGCGAACTTCTCCGGCAAAAAGCCGGGCGCGGAGCTGCACTCGATCCACGGACTCATCCTGACTTCAAAGACGGATGATGTGAAGGTGGCTGATTCGGCCGACGGTCAGACAGTGACGGGCACCATTCACGCCGGCGACTTCGGCGGCCACTGGCTGTCCAAAACCGATCTGGATTTCACCATCGAGCTTGCCGGCAAAGACGTGACTGCGACCATCACGGCGAAGAACGTCGGCGATCAGGACGAACCGATGGCCATCGGGTGGCATCCGTACTTTGCCATTCCCAGCGGTGACCGTACGCAGGCGCGGCTGCATGTGCCTGGGGCGATGCTGGCGCTGGTGAACAATTACGACGACGTTTTCCCCACCGGCAAGCTGAAGCCGGTTAAGGGCACGAAGTATGATTTCAACGCTCCGGACGGCAAGCCGCTGGACGGGGACTTCCTCGATGACAACTTTTCGAAACTCACCCGTACCGATGGCGCAGTCGACGTCCGGCTGACCGATCCCGCTTCCAACTACGGCATCCACGTGCTGGGCGAGTCGCCGGAGATCAAGACGGTGCAAGTCTATGCGCCGACCGATCCGGGAAAGAACTTTGTGGCCATCGAAGAGCAGTTCAACTTCGGCGATCCATTCGGCAAAGAGTGGCACGGCATGGATACAGGCATGGTGACGCTCAAGCCGGGCGCGTCGGTAACGTGGAAGGTGAAGCTGGAGCTGTTTACGCCTCCTGCCGCGAAGTGAACAAGCCATGGTGAAGGGGCGCCGCAACTTGTCAGCTTGCGGCGCCTTTCCATTTTGGGATTGCGCACGCTTACACGTGACTGAGGTCACATGATCTTCACGGCAATTTTCTGCAACTCTGTTACATCTGTGTCGTCTTAAACGTGTATGCAGACTGTTAACGTGCGTTGCCTGTGCTGTGGTAGCCGGACGCTCACCGCACCGGGAGTGTTCGACCTGTGCCCCGTCTGCTGGTGGCAGGACGATGGACAGGATGAGTCGGATGCGGATGTGGTGCGTGGCGGGCCGAATGGCACGCTGAGCCTGACCGCTGCGCGCGCAAATTTCCTAGCCTGCGGAGCTTCCGATCCCCGCTTCGTCGGTCGCGTGCGCGCTCCGCTACCATCGGAAAGTGCTGCCGGTCGGAGCCGAGCGTTTGGCCCGGCGATGTAGCAATAGCTTTCCAGCAATACGTGACTGTTCCTGGCGCGAACACCCGCGCGGTTTGACCCCCTCTCGAAAGCCTCTTACCATTGAATCAGGCGCCTGCCTACACCTCGCCTGACACGCAACTGCGTCCACCAGGCTCCCCGTCCTATCAGATTCCAGGCGCAGATATTCACGGAAGGCACACTTGAGCACAACAGATACAGTCGAGACCTCCACCACCCCCGAGAACACCTCCGCAGCCCAGCCTGAGGCGGGCGCCGAGCACGAACACGGTGAACACGACCACACGGGCCACGATCACACGCACCAGCATGGGCCCACCTTCAATCCTGAGGTCACCCGCACCGTCGAAGTGACCATTCCGGAGGATGAAGTCTCCCGTGCGATGCGCTCCGCGGTGAAGCGCTATCAGAAGCAGGCGCGCATCCCCGGCTTCCGGGCCGGCAAGGTTCCGGAGTCGCTGATCCGCGCTCGTTTTGCCGAAGGCATCCGCCAGGAGGTGCTTGAGGCGGTGATGCCGCAGCACTTCCAACGCGCCATTAGCGAAGGCAACCACAAGCTTGTCTCCCAGCCGCAGGTCGTCGACATGAAGATGGAAGACGGTCAGCCGCTCTGGTTCAAGGCCAGCTTCGAAGTCATGCCGGAGTTTTCCGTCGAAGGCTACCAGGATGTGAAGGTAGAGAAGCCTAGCGCGGCCTTTACCGATGAGGAGTTTGCAGCCGAAATCGAGCGCGTGCGCGACTCCCGATCCACGATGGAGCCGGTCGAAGAGGAGCGTCCGCTGGCCGATGGCGATTGGGCGCAGATCGCCTTTACCGGCAGCGTCCAACAGCCGGAGGGTGAAACCGCGCCACTCACCGGGGAAGACGTAATCCTCGAAGTTGGCGGATCGAATACCCTCCCCGCATTCACGGAAGCACTGCGCGGCGCCACGGTCGGACAGGAACTGAAATTCGAAATGAGCTATCCGGAGGACTTCGGTGAGAAACGCCTGGCCGGCAAGACTGTTGCCTACGACGTTACCGTCAAGGGCATCAAGCGGAAGTTGCAGCCAGAGTTAAACGATGACTTTGCAAAAGAGCTTGGAGACTATTCAAGCTACGAGGACTTCACCACCCGCTTCCGCGAGAACCTGCAGGCGGAAAAGGATCGCCGCACCGAGACGGAGACCCGCGATAGGCTGCTGACCGCACTGAGCGAGCGCTTCCAGTTCCCCGTGCCGGAGTCGATGATTCAGCAGCAGATCGATACGCGGCTGGACCGCGGCCTGCGCGCGCTTGCATCCCAGGGCATGCGCGAAGAGGACATGAAACGGCTGGACTTCGCACGCCTGCGAGCGGCGCAGCGCGATTCGTCCACCAGCGAAGTGAAGTCGCTGCTCATCCTCGACCGCATCGCGGACGAGGAAAACATCGGCGTATCGGAGGAGGAGGTCCAGCAGGAATTGGAGTTGCTCTCACTACAGTTACGTGAACCACTGGATGCCCTGACCGTGCGATTGACGCAGGATGGGTCGATCGCTAGAATCCGGGAACAAATTCGACGGGACAAGACCGCGAAGCTCTTGTACGCGCGACTTTAGTTGTAGTTCTGTTGAGGGGACGCAGGAGAACCAGCCAGCCGGAGCAAGCATCGGCGGGCGAGGAGCACAGAGAAGAGCATGGCACTTGTACCGATGGTTATTGAGCAGACGAGCCGGGGCGAACGCGCCTACGACATTTACAGCCGTCTGCTGCGCGACAACATCATTTTTCTGGGAACACCGATCGACGATCAGATTGCCAACCTGGTGATCGCGCAGATGCTCTTTCTCTCTGGCGAGGACCCGGAGAAGGATCTGCAGCTTTACATCAATTCGCCGGGTGGCTCCATTACCGCCGGTCTGGCCATCTATGACACCATGCAGTTCATCAAGAACGATGTAGTGACGTACTGTATCGGCCAGGCAGCATCCATGGGAGCCTTTCTGCTGATGTCCGGTACGACAGGCAAGCGCTTCGCATTGCCCAATTCGCGTATCCTTATCCACCAACCGTCGATGGGCGGACTTTCCGGCCAGGCGACGGATATTGATATCCACGCTCGCGAGATCCTGAGGATCCGCGAGATCACCAATAACCTGATGTCCAAACACACCGGTCAATCGCTCGAACGTATTGAGCGGGACGTCGAGCGGGACTTCATTATGAACTCCCCACAGGCGAAGGAATACGGCATCATCGACGAGATCATCGATCGTCCGCGCAGCTAGGCGAGCGACAAGGACCTTGGCGAGAAGGAGCAGATTCCATGAAAACGCGCACGGGTTCCGACGAGACACTCCGCTGTTCGTTCTGCCATAAATCGCAGGACGCTGTAGCTAAACTGATCTCTTCTCCCAGCGACTATCCGCGTGCGTACATCTGCGACGAGTGCGTCGCGGTGTGCAACTCCATCCTGGACGACGACCGGACGGAAACCCAACCCGGCGCCGCGCCTGCCCACCTGCCCAAACCGCAGGAGGTGAAGGCGTTCCTGGATGAGTACGTCATCGGCCAGGAGACAACCAAGAAGAAGCTCGCGGTTGCGGTCTACAACCACTATAAGCGGGTGCAGATGAACCGCACGCGTGGCAACGACGTCGAGCTATCGAAGTCCAACATCCTGTTGGTTGGCCCGACAGGCAGCGGCAAGACGCTGCTGGCCCACACCCTCGCCAAGATGCTCGATGTGCCGTTCGCCATCGTGGACGCGACCACGCTGACCGAGGCCGGCTACGTCGGTGAGGACGTGGAGAACATCATCCTCAAGCTGCTGCAGGCGGCCGATGGCGACGTGACGCGGACGCAGACCGGCATCATCTACATCGACGAGATCGACAAGATCGGCCGCAAGGACGAGAATCCGTCGATCACGCGCGATGTCTCCGGCGAGGGCGTGCAACAGGCGCTACTCAAGATCCTCGAAGGCACCGTGGCCAATGTGCCTCCGCAGGGCGGCCGCAAGCATCCGCACCAGGAGTTCACACCTGTCGACACCACCAACATCCTGTTCATCTGCGGTGGGGCCTTCGTTGGCCTGGAGCGCGTGGTAGGACGCCGGGTGGGCAAGAAGGCACTGGGCTTCAAGGCGTTGACCGAGAAACAGGCAAAGGCGGAGAACGCGAGCGCGGCACAACGCGATACCGAGTTGCTACGCCAGGCCGAACCGCAGGATCTGATCAAATTCGGGCTGATCCCGGAGTTCGTCGGACGCCTGCCGGTGATCGGCATTCTGGACGAGTTGGACGAAGTGGCGCTGGTCGAAATTCTGACCAAGCCGCGCAATGCCATCCTCAAGCAGTACCAGAAGCTCTTCGACTACGAGGGCGTGAAGTTGAACTTCAACAACGAGGCGACCATCGCCGTGGCACGCGAGGCGCTGCACCGCAAGGTGGGCGCGCGCGGTCTGCGCATGATCCTCGAAGAGCTGATGCTGGATCTGATGTACCACCTGCCCAGCAAGAAGCAAATCAAGGAACTGGACATCACCGCCGAAATGGTCGCGAAGCGGGACTTCTCCGAACAGTTGCTGGAGAAGGCCGGCTAGTCGACAGCATTCCTGGAGAACACGAAGGCGCTGCGTAAAGCAGCGTCTTTGTTGTCTTTGGCGCGCTAGAACGAGAGACGCGCACTCAACTGGATCTGCCGCCCGGGCGACATCGCGTCCGTGATGGTGCCGAACCCTGCGGTGTTCACGAAGCGGTTGGGGACATCGTAGTTGACGTGATTCAGCGCGTTGAAGAACTCTCCCCGCGTTTCGAATTTGATTCTCTCGGTGATAGTGAACGCGCGCACAACTGCTGCATCGAAGGTCTGCATTCCCGGGCCATAGACCGAGTTTCGTCCCACGTTGCCGAAGGTATACGCCGGCGGTGCGGCGAATGCTCCGGGATTGAACCACTGCCGCGGATTGCGCGTGCCATGAGAAAAAATCTGCTGTCCGGTGAGGTTTGCGCGAATGGGATTCTCGCCCAGTGCCGTACCCGCATTGGCGGTATCGCCAAAGACGGAGATGGTCATGGGGTAGCCGCTCTCTGCCTGGTAGATGGTCGAGAAGCGCCAGTTCTGCGTCAGCACGGTGCTGAGGCGGGAGCGATTCCATGATGGCGCGTCGTACACGCCGCTGAGCGAGAAGCGATGGCGAATGTCGCAGGCGGGTCCCCGCTCTGCCTGCAGGTCATCGTCATTCTGTGGAATGGCCGACTCATACATCGGGGAGCGGAAGTCCGGCGCGTTGGTCAGACTTTTCGCAAACGTGTAGTTCGCCAGCAGACTCAGCCCGTGTGCGTAGCGGCGGCGCACGTTGACGTATCCAGCGTCGTACCAGCTTTGCGCCGTGTTCTCGAGCAGGTTGATGGTGCTCACCGGGGTGAAGAGCGGATTGCTCGGGTCGGCGATCTTGATGGTTGGAGGCAGCACGGTGCCCGGCACGAACTGCATGCTCTTGAAGCGGCGGCGCGGCTGAATCGCACCTGGACCAGGCTGCGCATTGTTGATCAGGTGCGCGCGCTGCAGATGAAAGCCGCCGGAGCCAATGTAGCCGACTTCCAACGTGGTCTCTTTGCCAAGCGCCTTCTCTACCGATGCACTCCATTGCTGGATGTACTGCGGCGGAGCATGCACATCCAGCGATGTGAAGCTGACTACCGTTTTGCCCAGCACCGGATCGCCGAAGTTGTAGTTGGCAATGGCCGAGGAAGGCGTGTAGTTGTCGCTCTGCGCCGTCTCGGGAAAAACATAGGGGACGTTGTGGCGCTGATTGCACCAGGTGTTCATATCGACCGGCGTGTAGAAGATGCCATACGCCGCGTGCAGCACCAGGCCGATACCGGGGAGCGACTGCGCCACACCAAGCCGCGGCGCGAAGTTCGCCCGGTTGGCATACATCAATCCTCGCGGATAGCCGTTCTGTCCGCCGATAAAGGGCGACGGCACGCCGTTACTGAAGATGAGATTGCTGTTGGTATAGCTGACGTCCCACAACGGACTCATGTACTCATAGCGGAGACCGAAGTCGAGCGTGGTGGTCGTGGTCGCGCGCCATTTGTCCTGCGCAAAACCATCGGCGTACCACTGGCGCAGATTCATCTGCGGCACACCGGCCTGCCGCTGCCGGACAACGGGCATACCTAGCAGAAAGCTGGCGAGCGCGGAGCCCGTGCCATCATTCGTCAAGGTCTGGGTGGTGAAGCCGCTGGTGAACTGGTAATAGCCGCGGTTCTGGAAGAAGCCCCACATGGGCCAGATGAACCACTGATAGGTGCCGCCGAATTTGAGGCTGTGGCGTCCTGTCTGCCAACTCAAGGTGTCGCGGCCTTCGATCACGGTATCCCACGCGTGCATCGGCGTGGCAGCATAGCTGTCGCCGAAGGGCGAGTAGCCCTGCACGCTGAAGTAGGGCGCACCCCAGGCGCCAGGACCGCCGAAGCCAATGCCCTGGATGCCAAGCTGGCTGACGATGTCATTGGTGTTGGCGCTCTCGGTGGTGTGATTCATGCTGAGCCGCGAGATGGCCAGCGTCGCAGTATTCAGCAGCGACCGCGAGAGCACCTGGCTCGAGCCGAGCACGCCCTGCTGCGACAGGTTGTCGTGGAAGTAGCCGAAGCCGGGCAGGTTCTCCGGCATGAAACCGTGCTCGCCCTGCGCGCTGTAACGGAAGAAGGCGTTGCTGCCGTCGTTGAAGTTGCGGTCGATGCGCAGCGTGCCTTGATCGGTGTAGTGCTCTTCGTTGCGGATATCCAGATAGTTATTCGCGTCGTTGCCCGCGCCAACGACGCCGGGCTGTCCGTTCATACTCATGGCGGAGCCCATGTCCATCATGTTCGGCCGGGGGATGTAGTTCTTCAGCATCACTGCCGTCGCGCGGTTGATCCGGTTGGCGGGAATCATGTTGTTCGGGAAAGCGCTGCGGATGCTCTGCGGATTCTTTGCACTTACCGGCTGGCTGGGATTGAAGTCCGGGTTCGGCTGGGTACTATCCGGGTCGTAGATGGTGACGCCGCTCTGGCTGAAGTCGCCATTGGCTTCGGCATCGGTGGGCACGGTGTCAGTCATCGCGTCCGCAGCCACATGACGGTAGCCTTCGTAGTTCACAAAGAAGAAGGTGCGCTTGCCGTAAACGGGACCGCCCAGCGCCGCGCCGTAGTTGTTCTGCACCAGATGATTGGTCATGCCCATGTCGCCAAAGGTGTGAGCGTCAAAGGCTCCGTTGCGCAGGAACTCATAGACGGTGCCGTGGAAGGCGCTGGTGCCGGAGCGGGTTGCGATGTTGATCTGGCCTCCGCCGGCGCCGCCCATCTCCGCGCTGTAGCTGCCGGTCTGCACCTGGAATTCCTGCACCGAGTCCGGCGACGGACTGAAGTTCTGGGTATTGAAGGTCGGATCGGTGTTGGTGGCGCCATCCAGAAGAAAGTAATTGGCGTTGGGCCGGCTTCCGCTGATGCTGATGGCGGAAAACTGGCCGGGGCGCCAATAGAGGGGGTTCGCGTTGCCCGTTTGTGCGCCGCTGCCCTGGTGCGCGCCGGGCACGGTCGTTACCAGGTCGATGAGCTGACGTCCATTCAGGGGCAGTTGCTCAACAGATTGCCTGTCCACGACTTCGCCCACGCTAGCATCCGCAATCTTGAGCACTTCCGGAGCGACAGAAACCGAGACCGTCTCCGCCTGCTTACCCACCTGGAGCGGCTGATCGAGGGTCATCTGCTGCCCGACTTCAAGCTGAATGAGCTCGGATCTTGGGCTGAACCCGGCGCCTGTGACTTCAACACGATAGGGACCGGGCGGCAGACCCTCGGCGTCATAAAGACCTGCTCCGTCGCTCAGCACTTCGCGTGCTGCGGCGGTTACGGTCGAGGTGATCCGCACATGAGCCTGCGGTATCGCGCGCTGTTGCGGGTCCGTGACGGAGCCGCGTAAAGCAGCGTAGTTGCTCTGCGCCGGCAGGGCTGCCGGGATTGCGAATAACAGAGGTAGGACGAAGATCTTTCGCAAGTGCCTCTCCGGAAAAAGCGAACCTGATTCCCTCCCCATTGCGTGTCTCGAGGAGGAAGTTGTCGAACGATAACGGGTGAACAGTACCGTCGTCTTCAGCCCAGGGCTGGGGACGAAACTCGATCTGAGGGTGGAGACACTTTCGTCACGTCGAAATACGGCAACAACTTAGAGCGCCTTGCCCGGACCAAATGTGCACGGAAGAACGCAATGGTTTACCCTTTTTGTAAGGGATCGATACACGACCACGCGTTGTCGGTTAGCATACGGTGTCCCTGCACGAATTCGCCTGAAGGTGAGCCTCCCGCAGGTGTTGCAACATCTGACAAACACACGCCGGATACCGCACGAATCCGGCTGTCTCGCTTACCTCGTTTCGACGCAGGTTTTTGATGCCGATGCTCACCGGCAATCGTGAGCGGAAGGACAGAAGTGGCGACCAAAGACCCGAAAGAGCCCAGGGAGACCAAAGAGCGCGGCGAGATTCGCAAGCTGCCGATGATGCCCATCCGGGAGATGGTGATCTTCCCTTTCATGATGACGCCCTTCATCGTGGGACGCGAGTCCAGCGTCCGCGCGCTGGAAGAGGCGCTGAACGGCGATCGCCGCATCTTTCTCGCGACCCAGCACGATGCGAGCATCGATGAGCCCAAGGCGGATGACGTCTATGCCGTCGGCACTATCGGCAACATCGTCCAGAGCGTGAAGATGCCGGACGGAAACATTAAAGTGCTGGTTGAGGGATTGGAGCGCGCCAAATCCACCGAAGTGAACGACTCCGATGGCTTCTTCGTGGCCACCGTGCGCATCCCGCGTGTCGCCCCTGCCGGGCCGCAGACCGAGCAGTTGATGCAGAAGGTGACGGGCCTGTTTGAGCAGTACGTCAAGCTGCAGCAGAGCCTGAATTACGAGTCCATCGTCGCCGCCGTCCGTATGGACGAGCCGGGCAAGCTGGCTGACACGATCGCCGCGAACCTGCAGCTTACGGTTGAAGAGAAGCAGGAGCTTCTCAACCTGTTCGATCCCACCGAGCGGCTGGCACGCATCGCCGACCTGCTGGACATGGAGATCGAAAAGCTGAACATGGATCGTTCGATCCAGGGCCGGGTGAAGCGGCAGATGGAGCGCGCACAGAAGGAGTACTACCTCAACGAGAAGATCAAGGCGATTCAGAAGGAACTGGGCCGCGGCGAGAAGAATGAATTCGACGATCTGAAGAAGAAGATCGAGGCCGCGGGAATGCCCAAAGATGTGATGGATAAGGCGACGCAGGAGCTGAAGAAGCTCGAGGCCATGCCGCCGATGTCCGCCGAGTCCACCGTGTCGCGCAACTATCTTGACTGGCTGCTGGCCGTGCCATGGAAGAAGAAGTCGAAGGAGACCCGCTCCATCGACACCGCGGAGAAGGTGCTCGACACCGATCACTATGGCCTGGAGAAAATCAAGGAGCGCATCCTCGAGTTCCTCGCCGTGCGTCAGCTCGTGAAAAATCCCAAGGGCTCCATCCTGTGCTTCGTCGGGCCTCCGGGCGTGGGCAAGACCTCGCTCGGCATGTCGATCGCCAAGGCCACCGGCCGCAAGTTCGTCCGCATGTCGCTCGGCGGTGTGCGTGACGAGGCGGAGATCCGCGGCCACCGGCGCACCTACATCGGCGCGCTGCCCGGCCAGATCATCCAGTCGATGAAGAAGGCCGGCACTAAGAACCCCGTCTTCATGTTGGACGAGGTGGACAAGATGGCCTCGGATTTCCGCGGCGATCCCTCCTCTGCCCTGCTCGAAGTTCTCGACCCGGAGCAGAACTCGAACTTCCAGGACCACTATTTGGATGTGGAGTACGACCTCTCACAGGTGCTCTTCGTCGCCACGGCAAACGTGCTGCATACCATCCCCGGTCCGCTGCAGGATCGCATGGAGGTTCTGCGGCTCCATGGGTACACCGAAGCCGAAAAGATCGAAATCGCGAAGCAGTACCTGGTAAGGAAGCAGCTCGAAGGCACGGGACTGAGCGACAAGAACATTTCCTTCTCCGACGATGCCTTGACCGAGATCGTGCGCAGCTACACGCGCGAGGCCGGCGTCCGCAACCTGGAGCGCGAGATCGGCAACGTCTGCCGCAAGGTGGCGCGGCGGGTCGTGAAATCGGGGGCGAAGCATAAGGAAGCAATCACCAAGGAGAACATCGCCGACTTCCTCGGCGTGGTGAAGTTCCGCGACTCGCAGGCGCATGAAAAGAACGAAGTCGGCCTGGTGACCGGCCTGGCCTGGACCGAGGTGGGCGGCAGCATTCTTTCGACCGAGGTGCAGGTGCTCGACGGCAAGGGCAAGCTGACGCTGACCGGCCAGCTAGGCGACGTGATGCAGGAGTCGGCGCAGGCTGCGCTTTCCTACATTCGCAGCCGCTCCCATCAGCTTGGCCTGCCGCGCGACTTCTATCGCAACGTCGACATCCACGTACATGTGCCCGAAGGTGCAATCCCCAAGGATGGACCGTCGGCCGGAATTACCATGGCGACGGCTCTCGCCAGCGCACTCACCAAGATTCCCGTGCGTCGCGATCTCGCAATGACGGGCGAGATCACGCTTCGCGGCAAGGTGCTCCCCATCGGCGGCCTTAAGGAGAAACTGCTCGCAGCACACCGCGCCGGAATCTTCGAAGCGATTCTCTCTAACGAAAACGAGAAGGACGTCGCGGAGCTACCCGACAACCTGAAGAAGGCGATGAAGTTGCATTTCGTCGAGACCATGGACGAGGTGCTAAAGATCGCACTCGAGTCCCCGTTGCCGGAGCTGAAAGAAGAGACACCGGAGGCCCTGGCCGTCGTTCACGCACCGGTTCCGCAGGATCAGCCGCGGGCACACCAATAGTCGTCGATCGCTACATAGGAGGGCGCTGCTTCGGCAGCGCCCTTTCTCGTCAGCGAAGCAGCGCCAGCAGACTGGAGTAGTCGTCGGTCCAGAGCCGCAGACCCGCGCGCTGCTCTGTCTGCCGCATGCGCAGCGCGACTGCAGGCTGCGTGAGGAATGTGCCGTTGTTTGTCACCAGCACCCAGGTGGCGCTGAACTCACCTCGCCGATCATCCGCAAGGCTATGTATCGTGCGCGCCTGCTTGCCCGCGGCCTGCGCCAGCAGATAAATCGCGGGCTCCAGGTCAACATGCCGGTTCGAGATATGGAAGGCGAGAATGCCGCCGGGAGCGAGGTGCCGGTTGTAAATTTCAAGTGCCTGAGTGGTCAGCAGGTGCAGCGGGATAGCGTCGCCGGAGAAAGCATCGATCACCAGCACATCGAAGTGCTGCGGGGCTTCATTCTCCAGCGAAGCTCGCGCGTCGCCAACTGCGAAGCTGATCTGCGCCTGTGAGTCGCGCAAATAGGTGAAGAAGTGCTGTGCTATCGGCTCGACCGCCGGGTTGATCTCATAGAAGCGCATACGATCTGCCGCCCGGCCGTAGGCTGCGATTGTGCCCGCGCCCAGCCCGACGATGCCGATGTTGCGCGCGCGTTCGCCGCAGCAATAGCGCAGCGCCAGCCCCACGCCGGAGTCCTCCGCATAGTAGCTGGTCGGCGTCCTGCTCAAGTCTTTAGAAAATATCTGGGTACCGTGCTGGATGGTGCCGTTGCTCAGCGTTCGGACCCAGTGCTGGTTGCTGTCGTAGTCCTGCTTCACACGCAAGGTCGCGTAGAAGTTACGGATAGAGAACAACGTATCGCGACGGTAGGCTGCGTGCAGCAGAATCATCACATACAGCAGCATCGCTGCACCGGCAGACCAGAGTATGCGTTGGGACCAGTTCTCCGGCCACACCACCAGCAATGCCGCCAGCGCTGTTGCGAAGAACGAGATCGCGACATCGTAGTTGGACGAAAAGATCAGCGGAAACGCGATGCCGATCAGAAACGATCCGATCGCGCCGCCCGCCGCAAACATCAGATAAAAGACCGTCAGCTCTTTCGTTGCACGCGGCCGCAGGGCATAAGCCTCGACGTGACAGTAGAGGCAGGCAAAGAACATCTCGATCAGAAAAAAGGCGATGCCAATGCCGGCCGGCAGCCACGCATCTGCCTTAGCCAGCATGTAGGCCAGACCCGCAAGCATCACCGCCAGCAGCCGCGTAAGCACCGGGTGCGGGACGAACCGAGCGTATTCGAACGCGATGATCAGGGTGATGAGATAGGCGCCGAGTGGCAGAATCCACAACAGCGGGATGGCGGCGATGTTCGCGGTGAGATAGCTGGTGACGGCGCTCAACTGCATGGCTGCCACCATCGGTAGCAACAGCCAGAGGCACTTCCTTCGCAACGATGCTGGTGGTTCATCCTGCGTGTGTCCGGCTTCCATCGCGAGTGGTTCAGCAGGCGTCTTGCGAAAACTCCAGGCAAGCATTCCGAAGAGCACCGCAAAGCAGGTGAATCCGCAACACCAGGCGATTCGCTGGGTGCGCAGGGTCAGGTATGGCTCAACGATGGTTGGATAGAGCGCGAGCGCCAGCAGCGAGGCGAGATTCGACAAGGCAAAAAGCCGGTATGGGATGCGGCCACGCTCCAGCCGCGCGAGCCAAGCCTGCAGCAGTGGGCTGGTAGAGCCCAACAGCAGAAATGGCAGTCCGATCGAGAGCAGCAGCAGCCGGAAGATCATGCCGACGGGATGCGAAACCGCGTGACTGAATTGCGCGCTGCGCAGCGCCCATAGCAGAGCGGCAATCGCCGCAAGCACCAGCAGTGCAATGTGGAGAGGCATCTGCCAACGCTGCTGCGAACGACCCGCAAGCCAATGCGCGTAGCCGTAGCCGGCGAGCAATGCTGTCTGAAAGAAGACGAGGCAAGTGAGCCAGACCGCGGCCGAGCCGCCAAAGGTGGGCAGAAGCTGCTTGCCGGCCATCGGCTCGACGAGAAAGAGGAGGAACGCGGCGAGAAAGACCGCGCCACCGTAAAGCATTCTGGTGGTTTTCAATGGAACGCGTCTCCGGAAACAGCTTCCGTCTGCTCCGTGCAGCTTTCCAGTGATGAGCCCTGGTGTCAAATCCGCCGATAAATCCGATGCGAAATATAGCGCGTGACGGGGCTCCAAAAGCACGAGAGCGCTACCCGCGGTAGCGCCCTCGTGGATGTACGTTGGGATGCGGGCCTTAGTGTCGTCTCTACTTGTGCTTCCAGAACGAATCCGCGGCCACCCAGCTGTCCGGGACAGAGCTCATCTGCGGATCGAAGGCGAACAGGTTCCGTTGACTGGACGCGACGGCAGACGCCACCAGCTCACGATAGTGCTTCGTGTTCTCCTCGCCCATCGTCTCGCGGAACTTCGCGATGCTCGCGTCGGCTTTGTCCACCTCATCCAGCGACTTCATCGGAGTGATCAAAAGCCAGACGCCTCCGTTTTCCCATCCATACGCGCTCTGGTAAACCGCAATCGGTCTCCCCGTCCCCATCTTGTCCAGGTTGGCCGACAACATCTTCAGGTATTCTTCCCACTCTGCCTGATGTCCAGGACGAAGGTGAATGAGCGAGATCTGCATGTAACGCATGGTCGCGATCGCAAGGTTGGGCGTGTGGCTGAGATCTTCCCGCAGCGTGTAGATGTTGGTGGCCATAGAGCTCAGCAGCTCTCCATCTGCCTCGTAAGCGGCGTCTATTTGTCCCGCCGACGGACTATTCATGTTGGTATTGCGCTGCTTTTCGAAATCCGCAAAGGAGTCATACGAAAAGAAGAACAATGCGCGCGGCGGTCCGCTCAGCGACTGCATCGCCATGTAGTGCGCCGCGGACTTGTCACTCTGCGATACCTTCACGAATGCGTCTTCTGTCTTCTGGTGCGCAGATCCGAACTTGCCGGGCTTCAGATACTCAACATCGATCTGGAGAACCTTGGGCGGCGGGGTCGCCTTCGCAGCGGTTTCCTGTGCCATTGCGGCTGGCGATCCGCAAACTCCGCCGATACAGACACACAGACCTGCAAAAATCCTGATTGTCTTGCTAAACATAGTTTCCTTCCGTCGAACGTGAAGAGACAGCAGTTGAATGGCGGGGGTAGTCGGCAAATGGGGGAAGGGCCCTTGCTCGGAAAACAGCCTGGTGGGAAGCCGGGAGACTTGCCTACGGCCAGGCGAACTGATGAAAAACCAAAGCAGAGGCACGACTCTAGAAATCAGCCGTCACGCTGAGGACGGCTGCATAGAAGAAATCGGACCAAGTTTTTGCTCTTAGTGCCTCTGCTTTATATACCCGGCTGGCCCGGCGCGCAATGGAATACGCAATGCGATGAATCAAGCGGCAGCGGTCCGCGCGGAGGAGCGCCGTGCCTCTCTCCGCACTCCCAATATCACCCGGCGTGCTGCCGCGATACTGCGCATCCTGAGCCTGGACCCCGACCTGGATCGCATCACAACACGCACAGCCAGCATTGCGAGTGCGCTCCAACAGAGCCACAGCAGCGCCATCCGCAAATGCGCCGCGGTGGATAGCGATACGCCAAGGCCGCCGCCGATGGCAAGATATGCGGCGATGCACATCGGGCACTTCGGCACCAGCGCGAGCGCGACACTTGGCAGCGCCCACGCCGCGGCACCGCGGGCGCGCCCGCTGCGTCGGGTCTCCGCAACGGGCCCCCCGCTGGCTGGACCCGCAGCATCGCGCCTGCACGCGCAGACCGGCCGTGGTGGAGCGCTGCTCTCAGGCGTTTTCACGCGTACGCCTTGCGATCTGCGGCTTCTGCTACTGGCATCGCATTCTCCTCTCTCAGTTTTGTCTTCCCTGTTAGCTGATGTTGAGCTCGCGGCCTGCGTTCTCCACCACGTTGACCCACTTGGGATCGGGCGAGGCGCCAGCAGCATAGTTGTCGTGCCAGTTCCACCACTTGTACGGCGGGGTCTGCGGGTAGCCCTCTGGCGAGTCCTCCCACGTCTCCTGGCGCCCGAGCGCAGTCAGGTCGAGGTAGTTCCAGACGCTTCCCATCGCTTCGTCGCCGCGGTTGTTGATGAAGTAGGTACGGAACACCTTGTCGCCGTCGCGGATGAATGCGTTGTGGCCGTGCCATTCGTCCACGCCGAAGTCCTTGTCGAAGCTATCGGTGATGGTGTACCAAGGCATCTCCCAGTCCATCCGGGCCTTCAGACGCGCGATGTCGGCCTGCGGTGCACGCGAGGCATACACGAGGGTGGTGTCGCGTTCGTTCAGGTGGCTGAGGTGAGAGACCTGGTCAGCCCCCAGAGAGCAGCCGCGGCAGGCATGCTCAGGCCATCCGAACACACCGGGCTCGAAGAAGGCGCGATAGAGAATCAACTGACGGCGGCCTTCGAACAGATCGAGCAGGCTCACTTTGCCCTTGGGCCCCTCGAACTCATACTTCTTCTCGACAGCCATCCAGGGCATCCGCCGGCGCTCCGCGGCCAGCGCATCGCGCTGCCGCGTCAACTCTTTTTCCTTCACGAGCAGCTGCTCGCGCGCGGCCTCCCACTCTTGCGGCGATACGATCGGGGGACGTCTTCATCTTCGTCTGGGTACTGCTGTTCTTATCCATGTCTCTCTCCTCGTGCTTCCTGTTGTTGGTTCTCAATTCTTGCCGCGGAGCCAAGCTCGCGACCATTCACGCGATCCGATCAGCGCTGGCCGGCCTTGCGGGCTTCGGCAGCGGCGCGGATATGTTCCAGCATGTTGTTCCACCCCGTGCCTACATTTGCCGACACATCCTCCGGAATCAGCCCCATCGCGGTGTGAACGAAGCGAAGAATCGTGGCGTCGCCCTCTGCCTTGAGGCGGAATTGGAGATTCGAGGTGGCGGGAAAGGACATGAAGAGCGGTCCGTAAATCTCAAGCAGTTCGGGCGCCTTGATCGCCTGTACGTGTCCCCACATGTGCCCGTTGTTGCCACCCAACTCGCGATACCAGCGGCCTCCGGGCCACGCTTCCAGCTTCATCGGCATCGGTACGCCGTCCGGCTTTACGTTCAGCGATCCCATCTGTTCGAGTGTGGTCTCGAAGACAATGTCGATCGACGCCTCGATCCGTTCTTCACGCCTGATGGAGAACGTGCGGACGGCTTCTTCCGCGAGGGGCTGCACCATGGTGCGCGCTGCTGCGCTCATAATTCCTCCTTGTTGTCTGCCTGTTGTTTGCGGTCGCGCATCTTCCGCTCCGCACGTTCCTTGATCTGATCGATCTGGTGCGACCAGTACCGCTCAAAGGTTTTCACCCAATCGTGGACGGGCTTCAGATTGCTCCCGTTCAGCCGGTACATCCGCATCTGTCCATTGCGTGTCACGGTGACCACCCCGACTTTGAGCAGAACTGAAAGGTGCTTGGACACCGACGGCTGGGGCATCCCGACCGCCTCCACCACTTCACTGACTGCACGTGCCCGGCCGTCGCCGAGCACATCCAAAATCTCCCGCCGCCGCGGCTCGGCTACGGCATTGAAGACATCCAGAGTAGTAGCGGCACGTGCCATACAGCGATAATATTCCTATATAGGAATATGTCAAGATTGATCGATTTCTCCTGACAAAACTATTTATCCATCCCTCTCACCCGTTCATTGCCAAGCAAGTACGTTTCAGAGCGGATTGAAGAAGCAGGGCTTTGCGTAGGCGACGACGCCATGCACTTGGCGTGGTCGAGCTTTGCGTGAATTTTCAGATAGTTCTGCGTCGCGCACAGGCCATCTTCAGGTTCGGTTAACAGTTGCGGCGATCCACTCATCCTTGCCGCAGGGCGGTGCTTGATCGTGCCGCGCTTCCTCCATAACCCACAGCCATTCGGAGATATGTATGACGCTCGTCGCAGCAAAGAAATGTTTCGCCGTACCAGCCACTCTGGCGATCTGTGCGCTCACTGTACCCGCCGGCGCTCAGCCCACATCGCCCAAGGCAGAAAAGGGATACTCCATCAGTGTCTTTGCTAAAGGAGTTCCGGGCCAATACACCGCGCCCGATTCCCTGGCCGTGAGCGGGGATCATATCTACATCGGATACGGCGATGGGAATGATCCGGCGGGCGCGGACGGCAAATCGAACATGATCGTGGAGTACGCAAGAGATGGCCATAAGACATTCAGCTTCGCTGTGATTGGCCATAATGATGGACTCAAGGTTGACCCGTACACACACAAGATATGGGCCATGCAGAATGAAGACGCGAATCCGAACCTGGTGATCTTCGATCCGAAGACGCGGGAGCAGCGCCAATACACCTTTGCTACGCCGCCGCCCAGCGGTGGTGGCTATGACGACATCACGTTCCGCAACGGCGAGGCATACTTCAGCGCCTCGAATCCGGCCCACAACCCGAACGCCGAGCCGGCTATCGTGAAGGCAAAGTTCGTCGGTGATGTGATCGAAGTTTCGCCGGTCCTCGAAGGCACCGCCACCGCCACCAATGTCGTCACAGGCGCGCCGGTGACGCTGAACTTGCAGGACCCTGATTCGATGACGTTGACGCCTTCAAACAACATCCTGCTCGACAGCCAGGGAGACTCCGAACTGATTCTGGTCCGCAAGCCCGGAAAGCATCAGACCGTGCTGCAGATTCCGCTGACCTCGCCTTTTGGAACACCACAGGTCGACGACACGCTCTTCATCCCTTCAGACGATGGCTTCATGCTTGTGTCCGATACACCCGCCGACACCACCTACATCATCCGCAAAACAGCATTTATCCCGGGAACGGCGTATTCCGCCGGCGTGGGCGCACCTGACTCGTCAGGCGCGACACCTGGTTTCGTGGGACGCCTTGATCTGGACTTCGGGCAATTGACGCCGATCGTTACCGGCCTGAACAGTCCGCATGGCCTCGCGTTTGTGAAGGCCCACAAAGACGACGATGATGACGATGACGGCGGTCATCCATGCCGCACCGACAACAACTAGCTGGCGCTTCGATTGAGCTCAGTTGAACCGAGGGCATCGCCGTCTGGCGATGCTCTTCGATTGCCCGTGTACCGTGCGATTGCGATCCGGAGTGTAATTCAGGCAAGCTAGATAGCAGGTAAAGACGATTCACAGGAGCCGATCGTCTGCAATGCGCGCAAGGGATCTCACTCCATCTCCTTCCTGTCGCGAGACCATCCGTTACGCCGCTGGCGGCGAACGCAAGTACATCCGCTACTTCGACGGACGCGGCCACTTCGGTCACGTACGCTTGCAACTGACGCCGCGTCCCGGCGAGTTCTGCTCCGTCTCTGTCGATGCGGCGTGTCCATTGCGGGAGGAGAGCTGCACTGCGATCAAACAGGCGTTACTCCGCCGTTTCGAGCATGGACCGGTCCGGTATCTGCCCCTTATCGGTGTGGAGGTGAGGCTAACGGGTGGCAGCTATCTCGCTCGTCACTCGTATCCGGAAGCCTGCGCCATGGCCGCCTGCATGGCTTACGAGGAAGCGATGCGGGCGGCAGGCCCCTTGGTCGTTGAGCCGTACATCGGTGTACGGCTGCTCGTGGAAGCGGGCTCGCTACAGCGGACGGTCGATGCTTTAACAGCTTTACTTGGCGAAGTGCGCGCCATCCACTCGGTCACCCATGTAGCCTGGCTCGAGGTGGAAATTCCTGCCCGGCTGCAGCATGCCGTCCGATCGGATCTGCGGCTACCGTTCCTGGACACGTTTCCGCTCCCGAAACACCAGCAGTATCGTCCGCTGAGCGGATCCGTAAAGGAATCGGATAACTTCATAGACCCGCTCGATGACTGGACTTGACGGCGGTCGCCGCCGTTTCCTCCAGCCCATCTGCGAGAATCAGAGCGATGCGCCTCATTCCGAAATTCCTTCTCTCCGCTATGTCGCCCGATCATTTCCCGCCGCCTACCGTGCCGGAGGTGGCGTTTCTTGGGCGTTCGAATGTCGGCAAATCCAGCCTGCTGAACGCGCTAGTCGGATCGAAGCAGGCGCACGTCTCCTCCACGCCGGGGCGCACGCAGGCCATCAACTTCTTTGCGCTGTACGAATCCGCAGCTAGCGCCCAGCCGGTGCTGTTCTTTGCCGATCTTCCTGGCTACGGCTACGCGAAAATCTCGAAATCGATCTCCGCCACCTGGCCGGCATTCATCGAGCCATACCTTGCGCTGCGCTCTACGCTGGCTCTCTGCATCTGCCTGGTGGACAGCAAAATCCCGCCGCAGGAGAGCGACGCACAGCTCATCCGTTACTTGAAGGAAACAGGCAGAGCCTTTCTTGTTGTGGGCACAAAGGCTGACCGCATCTCAGGCAACGAGCGCACGAAATCGGCCGCTGCACTCAAGCGCTTCCTTGGCGTTGAGGAGGTGCTGCTCTGCTCGGCGAAGACGGAACTTGGGCTGAAAGAGCTTTGGGGAAGGCTGCGGGCGACGGCGACGGAAGCGTCTGGGAGTGCGTCGGGGAATCCGTCAGGCAACGCACGCAGTGCGTCAGGCAATAACTGATCAGCAGTCGAAACTGCGTACCTCGCCGCCGGCTTCGATCCGCACCTGCGCAGCCAATGTGCCCTCCCGTGCGCGTTCCTCCACTGCAGCGATAAACGCGGTGCGCTCCTCATCAGTCATAGCGACGCACCGCTCCAGGCGCAGGGCGCGAGGCAGATAACGCGGCGCACGCGCGACCCAATTCTGCCGCTCGGGGTCGTCCTGCGGCAGGATCTGAGCTGCAATCGAGTCGAGTTGCCGCAGAACGGAGCTAGCTCCATCGCCCGCTCGCCAGCAGACTTGACGTGCCGGATCAGGAGCGGCTTCGAGCGGAGGTGGCAGTGGACGGGCACCACGATTCCTCAGCGTCTCGACGTAGTTCTTCACGGCCGGCTCCGGCTCTGCCCAACGCAGCATCTCCGGCTGCACGCCTCGCTCTACCATCTCGGCAAGCACGTCTGCTGCTTCCCGCTCCAGCAGCACGGCGATCGGCTGTCGCTTGCGCACTTCGTTCTTCAAAATGCGCAGCGACTCGCTGAGCGTAGTCACGGCAAAATCCACAATGCCGTTGCGAACGCAGTAGCGTATCGCCTCGGTCCGCGTTTCGAGCACCAGCGATGCCGCACCCGCGATGCTGGCTGCGATCAGCAGTGCATCGCCTTGATCGGCCAAGCCATCGATCAGCAGCAGATGCCCGGCCAGCGACCTCGCACCGAGTTGCGCTGCCGCGGCGGCGCAGAGGGACGCATAATGTGCGCGCACGCGCGCCACACTCGGCATGACGAAGGAGGACGTCGGGCTCGGAGACGCATCGTGCATGGTGCAGTTAGAGCCGGTTTTCTTGAGTGGTGGTTGCAGAGAAGCTGAAGAGACGAGATGATTTCGTCAGAAAACCCGGCCATCATTCCGGGCACATCATTCCAGAGACATCAGTCGAGATACGGCACGCGTTCCGAAACGCGTGCTCTGAGTGGAACGATCTTACCAGCCGGAGTAAGGTTGGCCGTCGCTACCGGTATCTGTCGAACTGCTGTGCACGTCGTTGATCCCTGGCTCCGTCTGGTCGATGTCCTGCAAGGTATCGTCGGTCGCAGGGACCCATGTGCTGTCGCTGTGCGTCATCGGATCGACGGGCAGTTTCTTGAGATAGCCGCTCTGCACCAGGTCGTCAAGCGACTGGGGCGCCTTCTCTTTGTCGGCGGTATAGGCGTCGATCGCTCCGCGCATTACGTGCAGATCTTCCTTCAGCACCGCCTCTTTGGCCGCCTTGATGGATGCCAGGTACGCGGGAATGGCCACGGCCGCGAGGATCGCCACGATGAGCATGACGATCATCAGCTCCAGTAACGTAAACCCCGCTTCGCATCTCTGTATCCGGCGAAAACGGCCCGGTCTACCAGTCGACATACTTGGTCCCGTTCAGGGCCGTACCCTGGGATTTTGAGTGGACGTCAAACACGTTCTGGCCGCCGAAGGAGTCGCTGTCCGGGTCGTCCTGTTCCGAGCGAAGCCCCCAGTCGGGCTTTCCAGTCATCGGATCAATGGGAATGCGGCGCAGGAAGCGCATCTTCTTTCCCTTGACGTCTACGCCCTTCACCAGCGTCTCCAGGTCCGGCGGATAGTTGTCGCTGTCCACCTTGGTCTGGATCCCGCCCTTATCAGCCGCGTCCTTGTACTTGTCGATGGCCGCCCGCATCTCCCAAAGGTCGGCGTGCAGCTCGCGCTCTTTGACCCGCTTGATATTCCAGCGGGCGATGGGCACGGCGGCCGATGCCAGCAGACCCAGGATCGCTACGGTCACGATCAACTCGATCAGCGTAAGGCCGGCCTCGCGCCCATGGGGCGAGAGCGAGGTGCGCGAGCTCAAGCTGCGAATCATACTCATTCCTTATTAGTTTACGCGGCGCCACGCTGCCGGCAGCTACTGCGCATAGACGCTCTTGCTGCACCTAGACGCTTACTGCACGTGCACGATGGTCCCGGAGGTGATTACCGGAAGCGCCTGCTGCTTGCTGTCCCGAGCCGCCGCCTTGGTGACGCTCACAATGCTGTCCCCAGCAGCCTTCGCCTGGAATGTAAGGACGCAGAGCTGGCCCGATCCGTTCACGCCGGCGACGCCGGGCGGACGCGAGCCTGAAATGGCTACCCCTCCGGCTCCGTCATCGCGGTGAACCAGCGCGACCGTCTGGCCATCGTGGCCCAGGTAATTGCCCGATTCCACGTTGATCAGGGTCAGCTTGGCCGGATCGTACTGCAACTGCATCGGGACGGAGAAGACATCCGATCCGCCGGAGACGTTGACCGCCACCTGGAAGGTTGAGCCTGCTTTGGGCGGCGTGGGTGGCGCGGCAAGGGCCACGGAGACCGGAGCAGCGTTGTTCGCCGCCGTTGCCTGATCCAGCGCCTGCTGAGCCGATTGCTGCATGCCCTGCGGCTGCGCTGCGGCGCCAGAGGTGGGCTGCTGATTCGCAGGCTTTGCCGCCGGCTCAATCGCAGAGGCCGGAATGCGAATCGATCCGATGCGGCGCAGCGAGACGCTGGTGCCGGTGCCGGTATCGATCTCCCGCAGATTCTCGGGATTCAGGTCTTCGCCGCGGACTACGTGCGGAATCAGCATGAAGACGATCTCGTCCTGTGAGGTGATCTTGTCGTTGTTGCTGAACAGATATTTCAGCAGCGGGATCTGCGACAGGCCGGGGATTCCGGAGAAGCTGTTGCTGTAATTCGTATTCAGCAGGCCGCCCATGATGCTGGCCTCGCCCTCCTTCAGCCGGATCGTCTGTTCCACAAGGCGATTGCTGAAGATCGGCTCGGTGATGCCGCTCAGGTTTACCGAGCCGCTCTGCTCCTGGATTTGCATCTTCAGCTTCAGCGTCACGTCGCGATCGTAATGAATGCTCGGCGTGATCTCGATCTCGACACCAATATCCTGGTACTGGAACTGCGTATTCACGAGCGAGCTGACAACTGCGGTCGCAGCGCCGGTCTGGTAGGAACCGGTGGCGATCGGGATCTTCGAGCCGACCTTCAGGTCTGCTTTCTGGCCATCCGTTGCGCGGACGCGCGGGTTCTGCAGCACGCGCGTGTCGGTGTCGGTCAGCAGGAGGTTGGCAGTCGCCTGGCTGATGGTCATGGCAACGTTGTTCGAGTTCAGGTTGCCGAGGTTGTTCAGCGTCAGACCGTTGTTGTTGTTGGTCGTTGTCGACGTGCCGCTGGTGCCCGATGTTCCGTTCGTTCCGTTCGTTCCGGTGGTACTCGTGGTGGTGGTGGTGCCCTGCAGCTGCGCTGAAATCTGTTGCGGCAGGATGATACCGAGATTGCGCTCGTGGTTGCGGTTGACTTCGAGCACGGCGACATCGACTACGACTTCAGGCCGCGCCTTGTCCAGATCGTCGATCAGCTTGCGCGCCAGCAGCAGTTCATCCGGCGTTGCGCGCATCACGATGGCGTTCTGGCTGGGCACCGCATAGAGCTTCGCGTTGGTCAGCACGTTGCGCAGCGCGGTCTGGATGTCGTTCAGGTCGTTGGTCTGCGAAGTGTTCGACAGATAAAACGTCTGCACCGCCTGAGCGTCCAGCTCCGTCCGCTTCGCACGCGTATTTTGCGCGACGAAAATTGTGTTGCTGGTGACCGGCCGCCAGAAGGTGTTGGAGAGCACGCCCAGGATGTGCAGCGCATCCATCAGCGAGACGTTCTGCAGATCCACCTGCACGCGCTTGCCGGTGTAATCGGGATCGAAGAGCACGTTGATGCCCGCGATCTTGCCCACGGTCTGATAGACCACTTTCGAATCTTCGAAGGCGTGGATGGTAATGGGTTCGTTGGAGGTCGGCTTCAACTCCGCTGGTCCGGCAACATCCGCCATCGGAGCTTCACTCTCCGGCGTCTCGGCCGGCGCGCCCGGCGAAGTGGCGGCGATCTTCGCCTTGGTCTGGCGAATATCCTGCTGCGCCAGCTCGTTCGACGGATCGATCTCCAGCGCGCGCATGAATTCCGTCATGGCGCCGCTCATGTCACCCTGATCGCGCAGCTTCTCGCCCTGATGCGTATGCACCGCGGCAGCGGTAAACTTCAGCCGCTGATACGAGGTCTTGTAATAAAGATTGTTAGGGTCCTTCTGATAGGCCGCCGCATAGGCATCGTACGCTGCCAGATAGTCGTCCTTCGCCTCCGCCGCCTGACCTTGCTTGTAAAGCGCCTTTGCCGATTTGCCTTTCGCATGCACCACCGGCGCGAATGCTGGCATGGAGAGCAGAAGAAGGATGGGGAGGGTCCAGTGTAGGGTGCGTCGATTCATGAAACTCCACAGATAAAAGAAGCGACGGTGCGCACGAGTTCCCCGCCCACAGACATCAGCCCCGCTCCCGGCAGTGTTGCACGGAGACGCTCTCTCGTGGACGCTCTCTCGTGCTGGGGGCGTCACGTTCACGAAAGCCAGCTCGCTGATGCGGGATTATAGCAAAGCGCTGCCGCGCCGGAGTGAACGCGGCATGCACTGCGTATGCGAATACGGCGGCAATTTTCCCGTAATTGCACGCCTTGCAGAGCGCCTCTGCAAGGCGCTTGCGCGGAGCGAGGCGGCGCTGCACTGCCGCGCTCAGAGCACGGTGGCCCTGAAAATGCTTTACGATGATGGTTACGCCTATGTCCCGGCAGACCAGCCATACCACGCAAACAGCCCCGCAAAAGGCCGCCCCGCAAAAAGCCAAGGAACGCGATCCGGTAGCCGCCGGCTCGCGCGATGCCTCGGTGAACCGGGCTGCCAGCCACAACTATTTTCTGCTCGACAAATTCGAGGCTGGCGTCGCCCTGCGCGGCACCGAGGTCAAGTCCATCCGCGAAGGTAAGGCGAACCTTAAAGACGCTTACGGGTTGATCAAAAATGGTGAGGCCTTCTTGCTGAATGCGCATATCGGTCCGTACTCTCACGGCAATGCCAGCAATCACGAGGCCACGCGGACGCGCAAACTGCTGCTCAAGCGGGAGGAGTTGAGGAAGCTAGAGGGTAAGACGCAGATCAAAGGTCACACGCTCATTCCCACGCGGCTTTATTTCCGCAACGGCCGCGTGAAATGCGAACTGGCCGTCGCCAAAGGCAAGCAGGACTGGGACAAGCGCGAGACCGTAAGACGCCGGGAAGCCGACCGCGAGGCCCGGGCCGCCGTCGTCCGCAGCCAGCACCGCAACGCTACTGCATAACCTATACATAGGATCCCCAGGAGACCCATGAAGACAGAGTTGTCATCGCTCGCCCCTGCGTCGTTTGAAACCGAGATGCTGGTCGTATTTGCCGTCAATAAGGCTGATAAGAAAGACAAGCAGGCAGCGCCGCAAATCGAGCTGCTCACTGCCGATCCATCGGTCACCGCAGCGGCAGCGAAGGCGGTCAGCGGGCGCGAGTTTTCCGGAGGCAGTGGCGAGACCCTGCTGCTGCATCAGCCTGGAGGTCTAAAGGCTGCGCGCCTGCTCATCGTCGGCGTTGCGAAGCCCACGCTGGCCGAGTTGCGCAAGGCGGCCGGAACAGCCGTCCGCTTCGCCAAGCCGCGCAGCATTCGCTCGCTCGCGCTGCTGCTTCCCACGGCAACGGATTTCAATGCGGTCAATACAGGTCGCGCGGCGATCGAAGGCGCCATCATCGCCGACTATGACTCGGACACTTATCGCTCCGACCGCAAAGACCGCAGTGTGGAGAGTGTCACGCTGCTGGTGCCTGGCGGCGCCGCGGAATCGGTTTATAAATCGGGTCTCGATGAGGGCGTCATCATTGCGGAGTCGCAGAACTTTGCTCGCGGGCTCATCAACGAGCCGGGCAATGTGCTGACGCCCACTGAGTTCGGCCGCCGCGCCGCTGCCATGGCGAAGGAGGTCGGCCTGGCTTGCGAAGTGCACTCTACCGACAAGATGAAAGAGCTGAACATGGGCGCCTTCCTCGGCGTGGCTCAGGGATCGGCGGAGCCGCCCGCTCTGATCGTTCTGCGCTATGAGCCTGCCGATGCACCGAAAGATGGACCCGTGCTTGGGCTGGTCGGCAAGGGCATCACCTTCGACACCGGCGGCATCTCCATCAAGCCCTCCGACAACATGGAGAAGATGAAGTACGACATGGCTGGCGGAGCGGCAATGATCGGCGCGATGCGTGCGATTGCGCAGTTGAAGCCGAAGGTGCGGGTAATCGCGGTCATTCTTGCAACCGAGAACATGCCCGGCGGCAAGGCCTACAAGCCTGGCGACGTGCTCACCGCGATGTCCGGCAAAACCATCGAGATCATCAACACGGACGCGGAAGGTCGCCTGGTCCTCGCCGATGGCCTTCACTACGCCCAGCAGCTCGGCGCGACGCACCTGATCAATGCCGCCACGCTCACGGGCGCGGTGGCGGTCGCGCTTGGCCAGATCAACGCCGGCGTCTTCACCAACAGCGATGACGAGTATGCGCATTTCGCAAAGGCAACCGAGCAGTCGGGCGAGCGCTTCTGGCGTCTGCCGCTCGAGGACGAGTACCGCGAGTCGATCGTCTCCCAGATCGGCGACATCAAGAACACCGGCGGACGCTATGGCGGATCGATCACCGCGGCGATGTTCCTGAAGGAGTTTGTCGGCGATACGCCATGGCTGCATCTGGATATTGCAAGCACGGCCTGGAACGATGATGCCAAAGCATGGATTGCAAGCGGCCCGACGGGAATCGCCGTGCGCACGATTACGGAGTGGGTGCGGTCTTACGCCTGATTCCAGAAAGAAATGTCATCCTGAGCGTAGCGCCGCAGGCGCGGAGTCGAAGGATCTACTGTTTGCCTGCAGTGCCGCAAAGATAAAGCAGATCCCTCCACTGCGCGGCTTTGTCGCTCCGGTCGGGATGACAATTTGCTTTGAGAGTTGTGCTCGGTTGCAATGCGGCGCCGATCATCGGTGGTGGCTAGCGGCTGGTGGCGAGCGCCGGCCGGCTACTGTCGCCACCGCCGATTGCTAAGGGAAATGCCGGGAGTCCCTATTTCCCTATTCTCTGCTTCTAAGCGTGGGCGTGCTGCGGACTCTTCGCCACAACTTCCGTCAGCTTTTTGCTGAAGGCCGGAATGTCATCCGGTTTGCGGCTGGTGATGATATTGCCATCCTGCACCACCTCCCGATCCACCCACTTGGCGCCTGCATTGATGAGATCGGTGTGAACTGATGGCCACGACGTGACGGTCTTTCCCTTCACTACGCCGGCTTCGATCAACATCCACGGCCCATGGCAGATGGCTGCGACCGGTTTGCCCGAGGCTACAAAGTTGCGCACGAATTCCACTGCCGCCTTTTCCATGCGCAGCTTGTCTGGATTGATCTGCCCGCCGGGCAGGATCAGCGCGTCATAATCGTCTACTTTTGCCTGACTTACTTGCTTGTCGACCCGGACACTTTCGCCCCAGTCCGTGAATTTCCAGCCCTTGATCGAGCCGTCCTTTACGCTCAGCACCTCAGTCTGTGCGCCGGCCGCTTCGACATTCTTCTTGGGATCGGTCAGTTCGACCTGCTCGAACCCATCGGTTGCCAGAATGGCGATTTTTCGTCCCTTTAATTCACCGCTCATACATACACCTCTGTTATCTAGGACTCTGGGGGGTTCCGTGCCGTTGCCAGCACCGCCCGCATGGCGCAGAAGCCCGCTGGGAAATTTGTATGAAAACCTTAGCCTGCGCATCGGACTGTGCATCCCACCAGCCGAGCACAGCCATATCCACAGTCATATCCAGGAGAGATTGAACGTGACACCCAGCACGAAGGCGATGCTTGCCGCCGCTACCGCACTGCTCACCCTGACCGCCTGCAACTCCACCAAGACCATCCCGATCTCCGGAGCTGGTAGTACCTTCGTCTATCCGGCCATGGGCCGCTGGACCGCGGACTACCAACAGGCGCACAAGGATGTTCGTATCAACTACCAGTCCATCGGATCGGGCGGCGGCATCCAGCAGGTGAAGTCCGGCACGGTAGACTTCGGTGCTTCCGACGCCGCGCTCACGGATCAGCAAATGGCGCAGATGAAGCCCGTATTGCAGCTGCCGGAATCGGCAGGGCCCGTCGTCGTCACCTACAATTTGCCGGAGGTGAAGCAACCGCTGCATCTCTCGCCTGAGGCGCTGGCCGGCATCTTTCTCGGCACCATCAAGACTTGGCAGGACCCCGTGATCAAGGGCGCCAACCCGGGGGTGGATCTGCCCAAGAGTGGCATCGCGGTCGTTCATCGGGCGGACGGAAGCGGCACCAGCGCCATCTTCACCACCTACCTCGCGGAAGTCAGCAAGGACTGGGCCAGCAAGGTGGGTAAAGGCACGCAGGTGAACTGGCCCACGGGCAACGGCGGCAAGGGCAGCGAAGGCGTGACCGGCCAATTGCGGCAGACGCCGGGGTCCATCGGGTACGTCGAGCTGACCTACGCCCAGCAGAACAATCTGCCCATCGCGGCCATTGAAAATCAGGCCGGCCACTTTGTGCTGCCCAGTCCGGAGAGCACGACTGCGGCGATCAATGGCTTCCTGAATCAGCTTCAGCAGGACCCGCGCATCCCCATCGTGAACCCGCCCGCGGGCGCGAGCGAGGCCTATCCCATCTCCGGGCTGACCTTCCTCATCGTGCCCAAGGACGGTACCGATGTGGAGAAGCGGCAGGCACTTAAGAATTTCATCAAGTACATCGTGACCGACGGACAGAACGTAGCCAGCTCGCTGAACTACGCCCCGCTGCCCGATGGCGTAAAACAGAACGATTTGAATGTGCTGAACCAGATGACCGCGCAGGGAAAGCCCCTGCAATAGCGAGACAGCGAGGTAGCAAGTCAGCCGCTGGACGCAATGGCTGACTTGCTACCTCCGACTTGCTGCCGCTTTACATCACTTCCGGTGCATCGATACCGAGCCAGCCCAGCACGCGGATCAGCTCTCGTTCTGCAACTGCCGCTGTTGCCAATAGCAGTTGCTTCCGCGCTGCGTCCGTCTCGGTCAGGATATGAAAGCGGTGGTAAAAGTTATTGAACTGCTGCGCTAGCTGGAAGGCATGCTTGGCCAGATAAGCAGGCTCGGCCGTGGCGATCGACTGCTCCAGCACCAGCGAGGTCTTCGACGCAGTCTGCCACAACTCCCAGATGTCGCCACCATCCTCGTCTTCAACATACTTGCTGAGTGCAGCACCATCTACCGCTGCCAGCGCCGCGGCGCTGGTGGTCCCACTCTTGCGGAAGATGCTCCGTACGCGCACCACGGCATATTGCACGTAGGGACCAGTCTCACCCTCGAAACTCAGCGCGTCGTGAAAGTCAAAAGCGATTACCGAATTGCGGGTGTACTTCAGCATGAAATAACGCAACGCGCCAATGGCGATGTTAGCCCCAATGCGCAGCCGCTCAGCGTCGCTCAGCTCCGGATGGCGCGCATTCACTTCGGCCGTGGCCGCGGCGATCAGCCGGTCGATCAGATCGTCTGCCTTCACGCCGAAACCCTTACGGCCCGACACCTCGATGTAAGCCCGGCCGCGGTCTTCGTCTGACAGCGTGTAGCCCAGTTCCTCGGCGCAGCGCGGAGTGAGCGCCACCATCTCGTAAGAGAAGTGCACGTAACGGTCCGCCGCATCGCTGTAGCCCATGCCACGTAGCGCTTCGATCACGTTCGCCTGTGGATCGGCCTGGCGCGAATCGATGACGTTATAGATCGCCTGCGCGCCCCCAAAGTGCGGATGCTCCTGCTCGCCATGCTCGGCGGAGATCCAACAGGTGTGGTCCGGATACTGAAAGAAGCGCCGGTAGCCAAAGTCGCGGCCGAGCAGGCCGAACTTCCAGAGGTGATACGCGATGTCCTTGCCGACGTAGGTCACGGTGCCGTTCGAGCGCACAATCACTTTGGCGTCTTCATCCGGCAAACCGCCGGAAGCGCCATCCTGACCACCGTCAGCAGTAACACCTTCCGTGCCCGCGCGCCGCATCACCCAGCAGCCCTTGTTCTTCCCTTCCGCTTCGAGATAGAGCACGCCGCGTTCTTTCAGCTGCGCAAAGGCCAGCTCCCAGAAGTGCAGGTGCAGGATCTCGCTCTCGCGCGGCAGGAAATCGTATTCGATGTCCAACCGCTGCATCGTCTCCAGATGACGCCGCAGCACGGCGGTGGAAATCGTATCTGCAGCGGCGGCAATTTCGTTTCCGCCCGCTTCGATCGCGTGCAGCGTGCCCAGACGCAGTGCGCGCCGATTCGCCTTTTCTTCCGGATCATCCCCAGCGTCGTACCAGGCCGAAACCTTCGCGTAGACATCCCAGCAGTAGTAATCGAGCCGCTCGTTGCGCGCCGCCAGTTCACCTAAGAGGATGGCGATCTGCTCCCCGGACAGGTTCTCCAGGTGCATCAGCCCGACCACCACATCCGCCACCTGGACGCCGGTGTTGTCGATGTAGTTCTGCACATCCACGCGCTGGCCGGCCGCCCGAAGCATGCGCACAAAAGTGTCGCCCAGGATGGCGTTGCGCAGATGCCCAACGTGCGCGGCCTTGTTCGGGTTGATGCTGGTGTGCTCGACCAGGGAGTGCACGCCCGCACCGAAACTGGCATCCTCCTGCGCCTTCGCAATCGCCGTCAGCGCAGCGCCGCGGTCGAGCCGCGCATTCAGGTAGCCCGCACCGGCAACTTCGAAACTCGCGAAGCCGGGAAGTGGTTGGCTGTTCAGCGACTCCAGCAGTTCTGCTGCGATCTGCTTGGGCGCTCGGCGCAGCGGTCGCGCGAGCTCAAAGGCTACGGGCGTCGCGTAGTCGCCCATGGAGACCTGCGGCGGCTGTTCTATATTGATTCGGCCACCGGCGCTTTTGACTTGGCTCGCGACGGAGGCAGCCGCCTCGCCGTAGCGTTCGAGCAGGATGCTGCGCAGCCGCTCGCGCAGAACTCGTTGCATGTCTCTGTACAGTGGAGGGTCCTTGCGGCTGCGGCCCCAGTCAGCAGCGACCAGGAGGGCCGAAAAGCCTTGATTTTATTGCCGATTTTAGCAGAGCGCGATAGGCTCGCCGTTTGACGCACCCCGGGAGCACACCTAAGATAAACAGTAGTCTCGGTCGTCCTGCCGCAACGCAATTGCCGGAAAGTCCAGCCTGCTGATGCCTGATCGCCCTCCTTACTACCTGACCACGCCGATCTACTACGTGAACGCGCGGCCGCATCTCGGCACTGCGTACTCGACCATCGTCACCGATACCATCGCTCGCTATAAGCGCGCGCAGGGCTTCGACGTCTTTTTCCTCACCGGCACTGACGAGCACGGCCAGAAGATCCAGCGCTCCGCCAAGGCGATGAACTGCACGCCGCAGGAGTTCGTGGATAAGGTGGCGGCCGAGTTTCGCGCGCTCTGGGACAAGCTCGGCCTCAGCTACACCGATTTCATCCGCACGACCGAGCCGCGCCACAAGCAGGGCGTGCAGCGGCTGTTCACATTGCTCAAAGAACGCGGCTACATCTACAAGGGCACCTATACCGGGCAGTACTGTGTCACGGACGAGGCATGGGTCGACGTTGGCCCCGGCGAGCCCTGCCCCGACTGCGGCCGCATCACCGAGACGGTGACGGAGGAGAACTATTTTTTCAAGCTCTCCGCCTTCGAGCGCAAACTGCTCGAACTCTACGAGCAGCAGCCGGACTTCATCCGTCCAGAGACGCGCCGCAATGAGGTCATCTCGTTCGTGCGCGGTGGACTGCGCGATCTCTCCATCAGCCGCACCAGCTTTTCCTGGGGCATTCCCGTGCCCGGCGACGAAAAGCACGTCGTCTATGTGTGGATGGACGCGCTCGCCAACTACATCACGGCGCTCGGCTGGGGCTCGGAAGACGACTCGAAATACAAGCGCTTCTGGGCCGGAGATGACCTGGCGGCAAACGGCGCGCCGCTGCACATCATCGGCAAGGAGATCTCGCGCTTCCACTGCGTCTACTGGCCCGCGTTCCTGATGGCCGCCGGTCTGCCGCTGCCGCGATCGATCTTCGCGCATGGCTGGCTGCTCTTCGACCAGAACAAGATGTCGAAGTCGCGCGGCAATGTCGTCCGCCCGGAGACCATCCATGATGTCCTGGGCAACGATGCCATGCGCTACTTTCTGCTGCGCGAAGTGGTCTTCGGACAAGATGGCAACTTCACCTTCGACGCGCTGGTGCAGCGCTATAACGCCGACCTCGCCAATGGCTACGGCAATCTGGTCAGCCGCACGCTCGCGATGATCACGCGCTACTTCGGAGGCGTGGTCCCAGCGGGCACGGCAGACGCACAGGTCCGCGAAGCCGCCGAAGGCACGATGGCTACTTTCCGCGAGCGCATGGACGATTTCGACTTCTCGCGCGCGCTTGAAGCACTTTGGCAATTCGTCGGCATCGTGGATGGCTACATCACCGCGACCACTCCATGGAAACTCGGCGCTCTCGAGGACGAAACAAGCCGGCGCAAGCTCGGCGACATCCTCTACACCTGCGCCGAAGCCATCCGCATCATCACAGCGCTGGTCACGCCTGTGCTGCCGGAAGCCGCTGCGAAGGTGTGGCAGCAGCTTGGACTCGGCGACATTGCGCAGGCCGATCTCAAAAACATCGCTTGGGGCACTCTCAAGCCTGGAACGAAACTCGGCGAACCCGCGCCGCTCTTCCCCCGCGCAGAAAAGGACGCAGTCACCCGTATGAAAGAGATTGAAGAGAACCGACCGCAGAGCGCACTCGAACAGGCGCTGTCCTCCATCCCCACCGTTCGCGTCGAACCATCGGCCACCGCAACCGCGCCCCCAGAAAAGGCCACCCAACTCGCCGAGAAAGCCGACACGACTGCTCCGGAAGCCGGGCCGAAGCCGATTGTCGGGGCACCACTCAACCCGGCCGCGCCTGCCAGCACCGCATCCGCAGCGCCAGTGTTCCCGGCCAGATCACCATCGACGATTTCATGAAGGTCGAGCTGCGTGTGGCGCAGGTTAAAGTCGCTGAACGCGTGCCGAAGGCAGACAAGCTGCTCCGTCTGGAGGTAGACCTGGGTACGGAGACGCGCCAGATCCTCGCCGGCATCGCCGAATCCTACGAGCCAGAATCGCTGATCGGCCGCAAGGTCATCGTGGTCGCAAACCTCGCGCCGCGCAAGCTGCGCGGGCTCGAATCGAATGGCATGCTGCTGGCTGGCTCGATCGAAGGCGGCAAGGCTGTACTGGCCAGCTTCCTCGAAGATGTTCCCCTCGGCGCGAAGGTGAAGTAGTCGCATGCCCTCTGGCATTTCGGCCCTCACCGATTCCCACGCGCATCTGGACAGCGCGCGCTATGATGCCGATCGAGAAGCCATGCTCAAAGCGGCGCGGGATGCCGGCGTGGGCACCGTGCTTTCCATCGGCATCGGTGAAGGACCAGACACGATGCACCGCGCGCTCGATCTTTGCCGCGAATATACGGGCCGCACCGACGTGCCGCGGCTCTTCGCCACCGCCGGTGTGCATCCAGACGAAGCAGCCGCGCTCGACAACGCTGCGCTCGACAAGTTGAGCCAGCTGCTCGCTGCGCCCGAAGTGGTTGCCTGCGGTGAGATTGGCCTGGATTATTACTGGGACACCGCGCCGCGCGCCGTGCAGCAGGAGGCCTTCATCGAGCAGATGGAGCTCGCCGCCGGCCATTGCCTGCCCATCGTCATCCATTGCCGGGCCGCAGAGCGCGCGGGCATCGGGGACACTGCCGCATGGGACGACACCCTCGACTTGTTGGATCGCCACTGGCGCCAGACCGGCCTTGGCGGCATCTTGCACTGCTTCGCCGGTACGGTGGAGCACGCGCGCCGCGCCATCGACTTCGGCTTTCTCATCTCTTTCGCGGGCAACATCACCTTCCCCAAGGCGCAGCCCATCCGCGATGCCGCGCAGGCTTTGCCGCTCACGTCCATGCTGGTGGAAACCGATGCGCCTTTCCTTACCCCGGTACCGCGCCGCGGCCAGCGCAACGAGCCCGCATATGTAACCGAAACCGCAGCTAAACTCGCGGAGTTGCTCGGCATCGAGATCGACGAACTGGCCGCAGTCACCACCCGCAATTTTGAAAGGCTGATGCAGGATCGCAAGCTAAAGTCCCTGAGGGGCCATGGAAGGCATGCTGCACAAGAATTATGGAACGGCTGCGTAGCGGTTGCGCCACGGTCCGTTACTGCGCATCTAGTGAAAGAAAGGAAGACATATGGCAGCAGACAATTCATTTGACGTAGTCAGCAAAGTGGAGATCCAGGAGGTGCGCAATGCCATCGACCAGGCCATCAAGGAGGTCCGCGCGCGCTTCGATCTGAAGGACTCCAACTCCGAAATCAAGCTTGAGGACCAGGACAAAGTCATCCAGCTCGCCTCAGCCGATGAGTACAAACTGGAGGCGGTGAAGGAAATCCTGTCCCACAAGCTGGTCAAGCGCGGCGTCTCGCTGAAGTCGCTCAAGTACGAGAAGCTGGAGCCGGCGATGGGCAAGAGCGTCCGTCAGAAGATCACGCTCCAGCAGGGCATCGCCAGCGAGAAGGCCAAAGAGATCGTCAGGCTTATCAAGGACTCCAAAAAGAAGGTTCAGGCCTCCATCCAGGGCGAAACCGTGCGCATCACTGGCAAGGACCGCGACACGCTGCAGGAGGCCATCGCCCTGCTGCGCGGTCACGACTTCGGCATCGATTTGCAGTTCACGAACTACCGCTCGAATTGACCACCTTTGTCGCATAACTGGGGCTTCTTGCACTTGACCAGATACACTACTTTCATAGGGAGTCCCCGGCTACGTGAGCACACAGGCGGTAGGTACAGCGAAAGAGGTGTTCGAGCTGCTGCGGGATGACCTCCGCGCTGTAGAGCGGGAGCTCGCGCGCGATTCGGACTCTTCCGTCCAGGCCATCACCGAAATAGCCGGCTATCTGCGCGAAGGCGGCGGCAAGCGCATCCGCCCTACGCTGCTGCTGCTGGCAGCGCGCGCTCTCGGCTATCGAGGCCGCGGCAGCGTCCGGCTGGGCGCCGTGGTGGAGATGGTCCACACCGCCACCCTGGTCCACGACGACATTATTGACGCAGCGGACACCCGCCGCGGGCGGCCCTCCGCCAACACGACCTGGGGCAACTCGCGCTGTGTGCTGGCCGGCGACTGGCTCTACATGCAGGCCTTTCGCGTCGCGCTCGAGGAGCGCAACTTCAAGGTCCTCGACCTGCTCATCAGCCTTACCCAGCAAATGGTCGAAGGCGAGCTGCTACAGACCGAAACCATCGGTCGACTTGTCTCGGAAGCTGAGTACTATGACCTGATCTATCGCAAGACCGCCTGCCTCTTCCGCGTTTCCATGCGGCTGGGCGCGGTGCTCGCCGATGTCAGCGAGGCAACAGAGGAGCAGCTTGGCGAGTACGGCCGAAATCTCGGGGTCGCTTTCCAGATCGTCGATGACGTGCTTGACCTGACTGCCAGCGAAGAGACGTTGGGCAAGCCGGTCGCCAGCGACCTGCGCGAGGGCAAGGCCACCCTGCCCGTGATCCACGCATATCACCACGGCACACCGGCCGAACGCGCCGTCATCGACCAGGTGCTTGCAGATCAGTCTTTCGAACGCATCTCCCACCCGGAGATTCTCGCGATCCTTGAACGACACCGCTCGGTGGATTACGCGCTCGCCTCCGCCTACCGCTACGCCGATCTGGCGCGCGCACTGGTCGCCGACCTGCCGGAGAGCGATGAGCGCAGAGCGCTACTGTGGATGCCGGATTTTGTCGTCGCGCGCGACAAGTAGGCTGCGTTTCGCCGGTGCTTCTTTTCAGTCACGAGGATTTCTAGATGCCTCTCTCGCACGGAGCCGCGAAGTGAAACGGCGATACCTTCTTGCCTTCTGCATTGCGTGTTTTACGTGCCACGCCTATGGACAGCAGTTGGTCAGATTTCCACTTCCAGATCAGCCAACGGAAATCCAGGCAGACCTTTACGGCAGCGGCACGCGAGGTCTAGTTCTCGCTCATGGCGGAAGCTTCCATAAGGAGAGCTGGAAGAAACAGGCACAAGCTTTCGCGGACTCCGGTTTTCTGGTTGTCGCCGTCGGTTTTCGGGGCGATGCCCTCAACCCGGATGGATCACCTGGCTCCTTTGGCTCTACCGCCGACAATGCGACGGATGTGCTGGCTGCAGTTTCTTATCTTCATCGGATCGGCGCGAAGACAGTCTTTGCCGTCGGGGCGAGCATGGGTGGAGATGCCGTTGGAGAAGCGGACGCCAGGGCTACACCGGGCGACATCGCCCGTGTTGTCTTCCTGGGCTCGTCAGGCGGCGACGCGCCAGAAAAGTTGAGCGGACGCAAGCTGTTTATCGTCGCTCGTAACGATAGAAGCGGTTCCGGTCTTCGACTGCCGGAGATTTCGCGCAACTACGCCAGAGCACCTCAACCTAAGAAACTGGTCATCCTCGATGGATCTGCGCACGCACAGTTTCTCTTCGATACGGATCAGGGACCGCGCCTGCTGAAGGAAATCCTTCGCTTTCTTTCAGAGCCGTAGCAGGCGGTTACCCTGAGAGCAACCGCCATACTTTGAACATCATTTCGAAGACCGCAGTTACCGCAGACCACCCGCAACCTGCAGCAATGACCCGGTGACCCAGCCTGCGTCATCGGAGGCTAGGAAGGCCACGATCGTTGCGATATCATTCGGCTGCCCGATGCGGCCGAGCGGCGTCTGTTGCACGTATTGATTCATGAAATCGCTTCCTTCGAAACCCGCTGACTTCACGCCCTCCGTCAAGACCGGCCCGGGGTTGACAGCGTTCACGCGAATCTTCTTCGGGCCCAGTTCCTTCGCGAAGACGCGGGTGATCGCATCCACCGCACCTTTGGTGCCGCTATATACGGCCGATGTCGGAGGAGTGTTCTCGCTCGCTACCGACCCGATATTGATGACACTGCCACCCTCCGGCGGAAACAACGCTACGCCGGCCTTCGTAGCCAACAGCAGCCCTTTCACGTTGGTGTCGAAGATGCGATCTATCTCCTCCTCGGTGATTGCTTCGAGCGGAGCGAATGCGTACACGCCCGCATTGTTCACCAGGATGTCTAGCTTGCCGTAGGCCTTCTTGGTCTCCGCAAAGAGGCGATCGATTTCTTCGGCCTTCGCCACACTGCCGCCCACCGCGATGGCCTTGCCGCCAGCCTTTGTGATCTCTGCAACCACCTTCTCGGCGCCTTCTTTGCTCGAGGCGTAATTCACCACCACCGACGCCCCTTGCGCCGCGAGCTCTTTCGCGATCCCGGCGCCAATGCCCTTCGACGCTCCGGTCACCACGGCCACCTTCCCCGTCAGCTTTGCCATCTCTCTTACCTCATTTCGATGTTTGTTGGATACTTCGACACTTATCGAACAGATGCGCGCGCTCACCAATGGATTCAGCGCGTGCTGTGAAGAATTTGTGAAGAGGGTCCAGGGCAGAAAAGACGGTCGAGATAGGCATCCAGAACTGACCGTTGGAGGAAAAGATAAGCCTCCTGAGCGTCCCGCCCGATCTCGACTGGACCATACCGAAGAGCTGTTGCTCGCGCTCAAACGGCGCGAACCGCGCTCCGGACGGCAGCCCGGCTGTGATATTCTCCTCCGTCCGATGCCTGAATCCTCACAGCCACCCATCCGCGTCCTGGTCGCGAAGCCCGGCCTGGACGGCCACGACCGCGGCGCCAAGGTCATCGCGCGCGCGCTCCGCGACGCCGGCATGGAGGTCATCTACACCGGCCTGCGTCAGACGCCGGAAATGATCGTTAACGCGGCGCTGCAGGAAGACGTGGACTGCGTGGGTCTCAGCATTCTCTCCGGCGCCCATAACGCCATCGTGCCCCGTGTGACCACGCTGCTGAAGGAGCGCGGCGCGAGTGACGTTCTCGTCGTCGTCGGCGGCACCATTCCCGAGCAGGATATCGAGTTCCTCAAGCAGCAGGGCGTGGCCGCGATCTTCGGGCCCGGCACCTCGCTCGACGCCACAGTCACTTTCATCCGGGAACACGTGAAGCCACGAGATCTGCTCGTCTGATTTAGACCGCTTCAGGCACATCCGTCAGCGACGCGTTTGATTTCCAACAAATCGGCTCGACGCGTCCGACGACCAAGACCCACGCGAATCCTCCCGCCACGCATATGACAGCCGAAATCACCAACGGCGCTGCGAAGTGCCCGGTCCTGTCGACGAGAAAGCCCGTCAACGCGGGACCGATAACGCCCGCAAAGTTCGCGAAGCCATTCTGCAGACCGATCCACCGTCCCACGCCCGCCGGCCCAGCGAGCGTCTGGCCGAACGCAAACAAGGTGGCGCTGGTCATGCCACAGCCCACCCCTGCAAGCAACAGATAGAAGAGGTAGGTGGCTGGCGTGGAGAGCGACAGGCAGCCAAGTGAGACGGCGGCAAGCGCGAATCCCACGCCCATCGCCGTCTTGCGCACCTGTGTAGTGGTGCCCCCGTGCCGCATCCACAGGTCGGCAAGGGCGCCGGTTACGAAGGCGGAAGAGGCGTCCGTCACGTAATATAGCGCAGCAATCCGCGACATCGCAGTCATCGTCATGTGCTGTTCGTGGACTAGGTAAAAAGGCAGCCAGGTAACCATGAAATACAGCAGATAATTGCTGCTGAAATGACCTGCTGATGCGCCCCAGAACGAGCGCTGTTCGAATATCTCGACGAACCCGGGCGTCTGGCCCTTCGCAATAGTCGTCGCTATTACTTCTTCACGCGGCCTCCCTCGCCACCATGCGGGAAGCCACAGCAGGCTCAAGGCACCCACGCCGAGAAACACAGGACGCCATCCGTACCTCGCCATCAGCAATCCGCCGCCAAAGGTTCCCACGACTGCGCCGCAGCGCATCGCCCCGCACACGACTCCATTCGCGAAGCCGCGCCTCTCCTCCGGCAGATAGCGGGCAAGTATCTGGGAAGACGTAGGACAAACAACTGACTCGCCGACCCCGAGCAGCAGACGCAGGGACATCAACATCACCAGACCAGTGGAGAGGCCGGTGAGCGCCGTGGCGAGCGACCATATAAGAAAGCCGAGGGCCAGCACCCGGCACGGATCGAAACGATCCAGTACCCAGCCGCCGACAAACTGCATGGCGGTGTAGGTCCAGAAGAATGCCGAGAAGAGCGCCCCAAGCATGGATGCGCTCAAATGCCACTCATCTTTCAGCAAGGGCGCGGCGATCGACAGATTCCCGCGGTCGACGTAGTTGATGACCACAGCGAGGAAGAGCAAAAACAATGCGGGCGCGAAGCTGGCCCGTTGCCCTCGTCGAACCTGTGAACTGTCCATGAATGTCCTGCAGCATTCTCCGCTGGTCTTCTTGGTTCTGGCAAGCATGACCGGGTCCATAGGTTCAGCAAACTCTGATTGGCCGCACGCGGCCCAGTTCCGGACGTGAGATTTCCTTACGTTTTTCGATGATTAGCCCGCATAGCAATGGAATGATTCAGGAATGACAAGCTCGTGACAACCGCCTGGCGGTTTCCTAAAAAGATAGGGCGTGGCTGATCGTCAGGAGCATCGGATCCTTTGCTGGAGCGAGCGCGGCGCGCTTTTCCTGCTTGTTCTCTATCTGTGCGTCCACACCATGCCGCGCGCATGGAACGGCCTCGTCACTGATTTTCCCAATTACTACCTGTCGGCGCGCCTTGCGCATGAGGGGAATGACACCTCCCGAATGTATGAGTGGGAGTGGCTGCAGCGCGAAAAGGACCACCGGGCGGTGGATATTCGCGTGATCGGCCTGGTCCCCATCACACCGTTCTCGACATTGTTTATGTGGCCGCTCACTGGGCTTCCGCCGCTTGCCGCTAAGCGCATCTGGATACTTCTGAGTCTGGCAATGCTGATCCCGATCAGCTGGATGTTGCGCTCAATGACGGGTTTGAGTTATCGGCGAATTGCCCTGGCCTTTGCGCTGAGCTTTCCGCTCTATCGCAATCTGCAGTTCGGCCAATTCTATGTTGTTCTTCTCTTTTTCCTGGTTGCGGCGTGCTGGGCTTACCTGCGGAACTTTCGCGCATTGGCCGGAGCCCTCGTGGGGATCGCCGCGGCATGCAAGATTTTCCCGGTTTTGTTCTTTGTTTTCTTTCTCCAGCGTAGGGCTTGGCGCTCTCTGCTGTGGGGAGCTATTGCGGGAGCTGGTGCCCTTGCCTTATCGGTTGCGGCATTCGGCTGGAATGTGCATCGCACCTATCTCTCTGAGATTTTGCCCTCGACCCTTCGCGGAGAAGCGATGCCGCCATATGTTCCAAATGCCTCCATCTCCGGCCTGTTGCATCGCCTATTTCTCGCTGAGCCGCAGTGGAACCCGCATCCATGGCATTTCTCTCCGCTATGCTACTCACTTCTGCTTCCATCGCTGCAAATGCTCGCTCTGGCGCCCGCAATCCTGCTGATCCGCCGAGCGGACAACACGCGAAGCCGCATATTGCTGGAGTGGTCAGCGCTCTTGACGGCGTCGCTCGCTATCTCCACCATTCCTGCGTCGTATAACTTCGTTCTCATGGCGCTGCCCATGTGCGTGCTAGCCGCGATATTGCTTCAGCGCGAGCAATATGGATGGCTGGCAGCTCTGGTAGTTGCCTATATCGGCATAGGATTTCCGATGCCAAACCCACCCGGCGCAAGCGGGCTCAGTATTTTGCTGTATACGCCGCGGCTTCCCCTGATGCTCAGCATTCTGATCGGAATATATGGACTGCTTTGGCGCGACATTCCGGCGAAGGCTCCGGCGCGAGATTGGACCCACTATGCATGGGGCGCTGCCATGGTCATCTCTGTGGTTATCAGCATGCGCTCCACTCTGCTTCGGGAGCGCGCAATGCGGCTGGAATACGCATACAGGTTGCCGCTGCAGACCCAAGGGTTTCTCAACGCGAACCCACGATCGGACGGCACGGGCATTCGCTACATTGCATTTACGCTGAATGGATATCGCTTGATGACGAGTGACGAGAATGCAGTCTGGACCGATCCCTCCGCGCATTCCTCCGACGATCTTTCATTTGCTACGAGCATTGGCCATGTGCTGGTGGAGCGAAGTAAGAGTCCACGCTCAGAGATTGTTGACCTGCGGACTTCCTCATCCGTAATCCTTAACGACGCCCGGGATCCAATGCTCTCTGCCGACGGACAAACACTTGCCTTTGTGCGCGACGCGACATGGTCGCGGACGTCTCATGGCGCGGTCCTTATTCCAATCTGATGTGCCGACAGACATGGCGCTAACTCCTGCTTCGCTGAACGTCTACGAGGCAGCATTTATTTCAGCGAGCAGCTATGCATTTTCCGCAGTGGATGGTCGGCATGCAGCGCGCATTTATCTGACCGATGCGACGCACATAAACGAGCCGCTTGCGCTGGGCGACGCTCGCTACCCGGCATTATCGCCAAATGGGCTTTGGATGGCGTACAGCCACTTTGACCATGGCGTATGGAACCTTTGGGTACGCGATCAGAAAACAGGCGCAACACGGCGCATCGGCGACGTGCCTTGCAACGAGCTGCAGCCTGCGTGGGAGGACGATTCGAAAACGCTGCTCTATAACACAGACTGTGGACGTAGCCTGTGGTTTACAGCCGTGGGCCGCCGCAAAGTGATTCCGTGATGAGCGACCATTACTCGATCTCTTCCTGCATGACTGACGTTCCCTTCAGACTTACAGAGCGATCACTCCGAGCGATGCGCGGCCACATGCCCGTGAGAAGTTACGATATGCGATTGCCTTGGCATTGCGCTAACGGGTCGCACGGAATACACGTTGTCTCCTCAGCAAGGAACAAATAATCTCGAAACTCATCTTTTTTGTACTGCAACTTATCGGAAGAAACGACGCGATACCCATAGGTGCTCAACAACGCAAACAGATCCTCTATCCTTTTGGCCGTCCGGGAGCCATGCCGGATGCGTCGCAATGATCAGTGCCGGCCGGCATTGAGCGAGAAGACGCCTGGCCCCCTCACACACCCATACTTCCGCTCCCTCGGCATCGATCTTGATCATCGAAGGCACGAGCCCCGTCTGCCGCGAGTACGAGTCCAGAGTGATAGCTTCGACGGGAATTACGGTGCTTTCTCGTGGCCCGTCTTCTGCTTCCCCGATGTCGACCAGCGAATTCAGTACGGAGTCGCCATTTCCCTTAAGGATAAACGGCGTGCTTTCCGAATCTGCCTTAGTAACAGCCTTGGGCACGATCTCCATCTGCGCAAGGCAGTTCACCCGCTTGTGGTACCGAAGATATCTGACCAGTATGGGCGAAGGCTCAAAAGCCACCACTTTGCCACTGGACCCCGTCTGCCAGGCTGCAGCCATCGACAACCAACCCTGATGTGCCCCAACATCGAAGAAGACATCGCCAGGCTTCAGATACGTGGTAAGCCACTCCAGGACGCTTTTGTCCCACGTGACATGGTTCCACAGCCGAGGGTGCGTCCAGACTGACCTTCCCCAAAGCATCTTCGGCAATGGCAGCGCCGTGCGGCAAGCACCCACCTTGAGTAGGTGATGAAGGCCAGGAGTAACTCTCTTCAGGCTGGAATTGAATGCGGCGAACATCGTATACCTCAACCCTCCCCATTCTCTGGTCGAGAAGCCGCATTGCTTTATCAATCACTGCACGCGAGTCTCGCCAGATCTCGACTTGTTCAGAAACTCAAGCCCGAGCGCCGACGATCATTGGAGTTGGCTCAGAATCCTGGAATACTTCGCACGCATCGACGGATCCTCCGCCGTCTGCGAAAGTCGTTCAATTTCAGATTTGGACGGCTCGAAGTTCAGAGGCATTTTCATCCAGTAGTACTTCAGATACTCCGAACTCCAACCGGCATAGGTTTTTTCCCACGACTTGCCAGATTCTCCCGCGAAGGCCAGATTTGCGGGATTGATAACTCTGCTGTAATCCTGAAACCGGCAATCCAAAGAGATGCGAAGCTGCTTTGACCGGTTTGGAGCTGCTGCATGCACTGTCAGGCTGTGAAAGATCAGCACATCTCCCGCATTGATCTGGCCGCCAACCCAATCACCCCCCGCCACTCTCTCCGTCGGAATCTCTGGAACGTGGAGATTCACATCGTCATGAGTTTGAAAGCCGAAGCGATGAGAACCTTCCAATATCTGCAAGGGACCTGCTTCGAGCGGGCAGTCGTGAAGAGGAATCCAAACGGTAAAGCATTCAGGATCTCCGCCCATAAATCGGTAATCCTGATGGGCATGAACGATGAGACGCTCGCAGTGAGGAAAAATCAACCGTCCAATCGGTTTCGGGTGAACCAAGAGATCATCGCCCACAAGCATTTTCATGACCCGCTGTAGAGCGGCGTGGTGTGGCAATGCGTGAAATGATTCGAGATTGAAGATTTCCTGGTAAGTTCGCTTGAACGATGGGTCGGGATCGCCACAAGCAGCTGTGACATCTGCAAAACGATCGCGTGGGTCATGGCCTCTAAGCAGCCACCCCGCGGCAGAAAGGATTTGCGTGGTCTCGTCTAGCAATTGAGCAAGAGCCTCACGCGGCAATACGTCTCGCATAAGTGCATAACCATTCAAATCAATCTCGCGTCGCAGAGACTCCGACGTGAGCTCACACGCATGGACATCGCGAAAGGGCTTCATTTTCTATTCTCCAACCACATCAGGAGCCGCGGTCGTTCTCCTCGGCATGCTCAATAACTTGCTTTCCACTATCTACGTGGCGCCGTTCACGAGTGAACGGGTTTCCCACGCCTGATCATTTCGAACACACGCCAGATGTTTATTAAGAACCAACTTAGCTAGTCGCTTGAGTCGCGGTGTCTTTGGCGCATCTTCGCCTTGTCAGTTGATTGTCATTTGCACCCCTGATGACGCGGCTTCAGACGGGTCCTCGAGTGGGGACACGACAACATAGTGACAATCGCTTTACATCAACATAACGACTCGCCGGGTGTGGTCCCGCTAGCCTGTTCAGGGCGGATCGTTTTCCTCCGTGCCGGGAACACAGCTTATAAACGAGGACATTACGTTGTCACCGCTCTGCAGCTCAACATCCTCTAGCGAAGCTGACCTTTGTGGGCTGCGTGCCTCACCAGCTGTTCACGAGGAACTTAGGCCGCCCCGGCTTATGCAGGGACTAGCATGTGCGCACGAGCCCATTCTCAGCATTCGGTCGAAGCCGTTCCGCGGCGAACAGCTCCGCGAGGCTGTTCTATTAACCTTTTGCGATCCTTTACCCCAGCAATGCTCGCGACTCCAGCACCTTTCCACGAGAGATTGGCAGCATTTATTGCGCTGGCTGGACCTTAGCGGTCTGGCACTGTACTTTTTGGACCGGCTCCTTGACCTGCAACTGGGCCATTGGCTGCCCCCCAATATCTTGGGGCGCTTGCAGCGAAATCTCACGGATAACGCCGAGCGAACGCGCGGCATGATCGCGGAGTCAATCGCAATCCAGAAGGAGTTTCAGGAGGTTCGTCTTTCCTACGCCAACCTGAAGGGACTATCGCTCTGGCCATGTTCTGTTGCGAAACCGGAGTTGCGGTCCCAGTTTGATTTGGATTTTCTCGTGGCCGAAGAGAGCGCGCTGGAGGCACGGCGAATTCTCGAGCGGCGTGGCTACCGACTCTACGCGATAAGCGGCAGAAGTTGGGAGTTCAAGTTGAATGAGAGACCAGGCATTTCCCTGAAAGACCTGTACAAGGCCCAGCCCTCCCATGCAGTGGAATTGCATATTGAGTCGAGTGTCCGAGGCCGTCCTTCACTCATCGATCGAGTTGAAAGGCGCGAGTTATGCGGACTTAGCATGCCGGTGCTTTCACCGGTTGATTTGTTTTTAGGCCAGGGGCTGCACGCTTACAAGCACGTATGCAGCGAATTCATTCGTACCGCGCACCTGTTAGAGTTTCGCCGACACGTGCTCTCTCGCAGCGATGACGATGCGTTCTGGATGCAAGTCCAATCGGCAGCCAATGAAAATCCAAGAACTGTCCTGGGACTTGGTGTGATCGCACTGCTGATCACACGTGTGATGGGCGATTTCGCTCCTGAAGCATTGACAAGTTGGACGGTTGACCGCCTTCCACAGTCCGTGCAGCTGTGGGTAAACATATACGGACACCGCGCTGTCTACGGGGATTTTCCAGGCAGCAAAGTGTACCTGATTCTGCAAAGGGAGCTTGAAGTCGCAGGCGTTGCGGCAAGACGGTCTCTGCGGGACGCACTATTGCCTTCGCGGTGGCCCCCGCCGGTTATACGGGGGTTTCCGAATGAGACCTTCTCGGTGCGGCTCGGCCGATATCGCATGCAAATCCACTTTATTCTCCTTCGTCTGCGCTTTCATATCGTGGAGGGAGTTCGCTATCGCTGGGAGACACATCGTTGGCATCGCTTCGTGAACAGGCTCGCGCGATGACACACACATTGCGTCCCTCAGCCCTTGCCTTCGATGCAATCGCGCCGACATTTGACTCGCGCTTCGGCCCGTGGCGTAGCGTGGCAGCACAACGCCGCGCGGTGCGTGCTGCCCTGCTGGAGGCCTTCCCGCCCGGCGGCCGTATCCTGGAGTTGGGTGGCGGCACCGGCGAGGACGCAAGCTTCTTCGCAGAGCGAGGATTCGACTTATTTCTTACCGACCCCTCACCTGCCATGGTCGCTCTGGCAAAGCTAAAGCTAGAGCCTTTGGGCGCAAAAGCGGAAATCGCCGCCGGAGAAGAGCTGGATGACTTTGCCTCCAGCTTTGTTTCTGCAGGCGGAGCCTTATTTGACGGCGCTTTCTCCAATTTCGCGCCGCTCAATTGTGTTCTCGATCTTGGCCCAGTGGCACGCGGTCTTGCTCGAATGCTCAAGCCTGGCGCCCCGGCAATGCTGGTACTGTTCGGTACGTTTTGCCCCGGCGAAATGGTGACGGAACTCCTACGCGGCCGGCCTCATCTGGCGCTGCGCCGCCGCAAGCTTGGCGAGACTCCCGCGCGCATCGCCAAACGCGAATTTCAGATGGTCTATCACCGGCGTGCCGCATTGCTGCGCGCCTTCGCGCCATGGTTTGTCTTGGAGAAGCGTCGCGGTATCGGCATCACTGTCCCGCCCAGCGCCGCAGAGCCGTGGATCTCCAGGCAACCGCGAACGTTAGCCGCAATGGAAGCGCTCGACCGCGTTCTTGCCCGCCGCCTGGCCATGCTGGGTGACCATGTGCTTTATCAATTCCGCCGAACGAGTGCGCAATCAGATCTCACGTGAAACAGCTCTAATGAAATTCCCCGCGCCAAGCGCTGACGGCTATATTCGCCGGACAATGGAATGACGATGTCGAGACATTCCGGGTACACGTATGTGGAAATAGAGCGATACTCTTCGCATAAGAGGAGATCACCTATATTGATCACGCTGCGGCAAATTACTGATGTGACTCTCCCTACACGTTGGGCAGACTTCCGTCTGCTGGCCTTCGAAGGTATTCGTGCCGACAAAAAGACAGAAGAGCACCGCCTGGAAACTGTACTGGCACTCGTTCTTGGAGATATCCACAGCTCACCTCCGGCTGTCCGCATTCACTCTCAATGCACAACAGGCGAAGTCTTTCACTCTCTGCGGTGTGATTGCCACGACCAACTTCATCTGGCTTTGCAGATAATTGCAGACGAAGGCGCGGGGGTATTGCTCTATGAACAGCAGGAAGGCCGAGGCATCGGACTGATGGAGAAGCTGCGCGCTTATAAACTTCAGGACCAGGGACTTGACACGATTGAAGCAAATCTTCGCCTAGGGCATGCAGTGGATTTGCGTGATTACAAACTGGCTGTAGAAGTTCTTCGGTTTCTCCAGATTCGTTCGGTTCGTCTAATAACCAATAATCCCGAGAAACTCCATGCTGTGATCTCTTCCGGAATCGACATCGTCGAACGCATAAGCGCGGATGTCCCAAGTAATCCTCATTCGGCTCGTTATCTCGCGATCAAGCGCGAACAACTCGGGCATTTCCCCAGTTCAGTCGCCGATCAACTCCCTCTCTCCTGATTGCACAGAGCCCCTAGTACGCCCGATCTTTGCGTATCGACCATCCGCGGGGAATCTTCGCTATCTGTGAACGGGCCGGCCCTCATAGGCGCGGATTAATGGGCAGCCCTTTCATAGGAAAGGGATGACATTGAGTTGACAATTGCGCAACAACTGTCTCGCTGCGCGAACGATACGCTACATCCTGAAGAACAGAGCGCGCGCCGGTTGCGTCAGTCCGTTTCGAACGGCCAAGCCTGTGCACTTCATTCCGCGGGAGCGCAAATATCTGAGGTGACTGTGGCAAGTGTCCTGCTGACGCATTCCTATCATCTGCCGTACGATGCGAAGCAACTACGCAAGATGCAGCCATACTTGCCGATCGGCACGCTCTATGCAGCTGCGGCTCTGCGAGACAACGGGATATCCGTCGCAGTGTTCGATTCGATGCTTGAAGAGCCGTCGACAAAGTTCATCAGCGCGCTGGAGCAGCACCGGCCTCAGATTGTGGCCGTCTATGAGGATGACTTCAATTTTCTTTCGAAGATGTGCCTCGCGCGCATGAGAGAAGTCGCCTGGGAGATCGCGAAGGAAGCACGAGCAAGGGGCGCAATCGTCATTGTGCATGGCTCCGATTCAACAGATAACGCAGCACTCTTTCTTGAGAACGGCTTCGACTACGTACTTTGCGGTGAGTCAGAAGAAACCCTCGTCGAGCTATGTGCTTCCATACTGCAGGCCAAAAACCTGCCAGAGTTAGACGGTTTGGTGAGACTCGATGAGCGTGGAAATATAGTTCGCGCTCCACAGGGTTTGGCAAAGAATCCCGAGTGGGCGGAGATCTCTCTCCCCTCGCGCCACTTAGTCGATTTGGAGCCATATCGCGCGGCATGGAAGAAGGCTCGCGGTTATTTTTCAACGAATATGGTTGCGAGCCGTGGATGCCCGTATCGCTGCAACTGGTGCGCGAAGCCGATCTCAGGGAATAAGTTTCATTTGCGTCCTGCAGCGAGCGTGGCCGAAGAGATGAAGCTGCTGAAGGTGCAGGCCGGAGTCGACCATCTCTGGTTTAGTGATGACGTCTTCGCATTGAGTCATCGGTGGGTGCAGGAGTTCGCTGAGGAGGTAACGAAAAGAGACGCGGCTGTTCCATTCAAAATACAATCACGCGCCGACCTGATGAGTGAGCACACAGTCCAGCATCTCAAGGCTGCGGGATGCGCCGAAGTCTGGATGGGAGTTGAATCCGGTTCGCAAGCCGTGCTGAATGCAATGGACAAAGGTTTGAGCCTTCCATCCGTCATTGCCGCGCGCCGCCGTCTCAAACTGGCCGGCATTCGCTCCTGTTACTTCCTGCAATTTGGGTACCCCGGTGAAACCTGGACCGAATTACAGGAGACGATCGCATTCGTTCGTCAGACACGCCCGGACGATATCGGTATTTCGTTTTCATATCCACTGCCGGGGACGGTGTTTTATGACCGTGTACGAACGCAACTTGGTACAAAACGTAATTGGAATGATAGCGACGATCTCTGCATCATGTTCAAGGCCGCATACAAAACCGATTTCTATCGTGCGGTGCGCGATGCTTTGCACGCAGAAGTCGACTCCTGGCATGAGTCTGAAAGCTCGGGTAGTTCTAGTGTCCGGGTCGACGCCCTGTGGCGCACAGTCCATGAATTGGAGCCGGTGAGCCGGGATGCGGATGCCTTCATATCTTCTGAGTCGATAGATGCCTTTACTTCGGGTGCCTTTGTGCCTGTCGCGCATCTGACATCTGCCAGAGAGTTTTAGATGCCGGCATCTGCTACTGGAAATTCGCGAACGCACTGCGCACCGGCAATTGGCATTGCCGCTGATACAACCTGCCTCGATCTCTTACTGCAGTGTCCTCGTTGCGGGAACCAGATTCAGGAATTCCACTGTTCGAGATGTTCGTTCCACTTGCGGAACCAGGATGGGATCGTACGTAGCATACCTCCGGATCGGATCGCGCATTATGCGCAGTTCATGGAGGACTACGAACGGATTCGAGCCGCGGAGGGCCGCGGCAGCGATAGTCCTGATTTCTATCTAGGTCTCCCTTACACGGATGCTTCCGGGAGGAACGGCAATCAATGGAGGATTAGGGCGCGTAGTTACGGCCATCTGATCGAACACATATTAAAACCCAATTTGCCGGCGGGCGGTGGCCGGGTTCTGGACCTCGGCGCTGGGAACTGCTGGATGAGTTTCCGTTTAGCGGCCGCCGGATACCGTCCATGTGCCGTGGACCTTCTCATCAATGATCGTGATGGCCTCGGCGCCGCTGAGCACTATCGAAACCATTTGGCTGAGTTTTTCCCACGCTTCCAGGCGGAGCTGGCGCGTTTGCCGTTTCAGAATGAGCAGTTCGAGGCCGTCGTTTTCAACGCCTCGTTCCATTACGCGGAAGACGACGCAGTCGCTCTGGGCGAAGCACTCCGATGCGTCAAGCCAGGCGGCATCGTCGTTATCAGTGACACACCTTGGTATTCCTGCGAGGAAGGCGGCCGGCAAATGATCTCCGAACGCCGCGCCAGCTTTCGTGAGCGCTATGGCACCGCCTCGGAGTCTATCCAAAGTATCGACTACCTGACGGACGAGCGGCTGCGGCGATTGGAAGCTAAATTCTCGATCCAGTGGACCAGCCACACTCCCCGATACGGTTTTAAGTGGGCCATGCGTCCGCTTGTAGCGAAGCTACGCAACAAGCGCGAGCCTTCACAGTTCCGCATCTATGTGGCCCGAAAAGGTTCAGCATGAGAGGCTGCGAACCGGTTCCCGAAGTCACACAGAACAGCCGTATGGTTCTTCACGGACTTCGTTACGCTAGCGGCCCACAAGAGAGCCTGGACGGCGCTATAGAAATAACCGGAGATCGCATCAGCCGTATTCTGCATGGCTCGCATTCGAAGGTCGCTAAGTCGGGCGGCACGGAGCTCGATCTGAGCGGGTTCCTAGCGATGCCGGGCCTTATCAACGCGCACGATCATCTGCAGTTCGCGCTCTTTCCCAGGTTGGCGGATTCCGTCTATGCCAATTACATCGAATGGGGAGAGGACATACACAGCAAATTTCCCGATGTCATTGCGAAGCATCGGTCGATTCCCAAAGAGGTGCGTCTATGGTGGGGCGGCATCCGGAACCTTCTTTGCGGAGTCACCACAGTAAGTCATCACAACCCTCTCTGGCCTGAATTGCAAAGACGCGATTTTCCCGTGAGAGTCGTCCAGGAATATGGTTGGGCACACTCATTAGCTCTTGGCGGCGACCTTACAGCGGCCCGCGCTGCGACTCCCGACGGACGCGCATTTATTGTGCATGCGTGTGAAGGTGTTGACGAGCAGGCACGGAACGAGCTTCGAGAACTCGATCGGCTGGGGCTTCTGGATGTACTCACTGTGCTCGTGCATGGACTCGCTATCGATGATGAGGGCATTCTGCTCATTCGAGACCGTAACGCGTCGCTGATCGTATGCCCCTCCTCGAATCACTTTCTTTTCGGGAACGTCCCCCGCAGGTGCCTGTTTGAAGAGATTGAAAACGTGGCCCTTGGGAATGATTCTCCATTGACAGCGAAAGGCGACCTGCTAGATGAAATCAGATTTGCTATAGACATCTGCGCTATTCCCGCCCAGGCAGCCTATCGCATGGTGACAGAAGCTCCGGCCAAAATCCTACGGCTGGAAAATATCGATGGCTGTATCACAGAATCTGGCGCCGCTGACCTGATTGCTATCCGGGATACAGGAGAGGACGCCGCAGACAGGCTACGGTGCTTATCGATGCACGATGTGGAGTTTGTCATGATGGACGGCCGTGTGCAGCTCGCTTCGGAAGCAGTTATGGAACGGCTACCACCCCCTGTAAAACACGGTCTGGAGCCCCTGTCGATCGATGGAACAATGCGGTGGCTGCGTGCGCCAGTGGAGAAGCTATTGCGGAAAGCGGAGGAGGTGCTGGGCAACGGAGAAGTGCGGCTGGGAAGCAGAAGTGTGGGTATTCCGGTGGGAGTCAAAGCTGATGATATCTGGTGAGCTGAAGAAGTGGCACTTTGGAGTCCTGTCGTCTACGGGTACAGGGCATCTCAATCCGCTTATATCACTGTCTCACGAGTTAAGACATCGCGGACATAAGGTCACATTTTTCGACAAGCCGAAGATAGAAGATAGAGTCCGGCAGGCCGGCCTGGAGTTCTTTCCTATCACCACAAATAGGCGCCCGCCTAAAGTGCAACAGCTTCCACTCAATGGGTACGGTATGTGGTCGGAGATCTCCGCTCTGCGTTTCAATCTGAAGCGACTCATTCGTGATGTAGAGACATTTCTTCAGGAAACGCCTCGCGCGCTCAGACAAGCGGGAGTCGATGCACTTCTTATCGATGAGATCGCACTGACCGGTCCAACTGTCGCGCAGTTGCTAAGTCTGCCTTATATCCTCATTTCAACTTCTGTGCCTCATAATTTTGGGTGGAATAGCTTTCCCTGGCTTTCGGGCTACAGATATGCGAATTCGTCATTTTCCTGGATACAGCATATGTTTTTGGAGCTATCCGCACATCGCCTGTATGGGCCGCTGTCCAAAGCAATCAATGAGTACCGACGAACGGCGGGACTAGGTCCTGCTCAAGATCTTCATAAAGAGTTTCCCTGGTTAGCGCATATCACACAACTGCCGCAATGCCTCGACCTTCCGCGCACAAAGCTACCCAGCAACTTCTACTACACCGGGCCATTTGTAAGCAGAACCCCAAGGCCATCCGCTGAGTTTCCCTGGCACCAGCTTGATGGCCGCCCGATCATTTACGCATCGCTCGGAACGACGCGGAATGTCCAGGCGAAGGTTATCCGGCTGATTGCTGAGGGCTGTCAGGACCTCGATCTGCAATTAGTGATATCGCTGGGGGGCCGTTTTGAACCAGAGTTCTTTGCTGACTTACCAGGAAGGCCTTTGGTGGTACGGTATGCTCCCCAACTCGAGTTGCTGAGGATTGCGAAGATCGTCATTACCCACGGTGGATCGAACAGCGTCTTCGAAGCGCTCATGGAGGGAAAACCGATGATTGCCATTCCTCTCGCGCACGATCAACCGGCAGTGGCGGCGCGGCTGGCCCGGCTCAAAATTGCCGAGGTGCTTCCGGTGATGCGGCTCTCCGCGAAGCGAATTCGCAGAGCGGTGACGAAAGTCCTTGAAAATGAGACGTACCGCGATGCGGCTGTGAAGGTGCAATCGGTCGTTCACTCGATCCGAGGGTCCGAGCGTGCTGCGGACATAATCGAGGAGGCGCTTCACCGGTACAGCGCAAACGAACCACGTGAACCAGAGCGAGAGTTTTGCAGCGCTGACGGAAATGCATTCGCTGCAACTCGGTAAAGGCCTCAAGCGCTCAGCGTCAGAAGGCCCAGCGCTTGGATGCCTTGGTCCAAGTCGCAATAATGTAGGTCGTAGGTGGGAACGTCAGAGAGAATCTCTAGAATCCTCTCGTGCTTTGCGCGAATCTCTCCCGCGGAATACAGCTCTTCGCTTGCACGCCGGGTGGCGGTTCCGTTCGGCAAACGGATGAGCTTTCCCGCCGCTGAAGGATACCGGTTCAAATAAACTATGGAATCCACTCTCGTCTCAGTCGCCGTGGTCGAGACGGGAAGCTCTGAGGTTGGCACCTCGATCGAGGGCTTTCCTTCCAGGCGCGGAGCCAATTCACGTTCTTCTAATTCCGGGAAGAGCGCCTTCGCCGAAGGACGAAAGCGCGCGCGATGCGAATGCCCGACGACCCGGGGAACATCGGAATCATTGATCAGATAGCTGGTGTCGTCCGAGGTATAGGTCCATCCGGCACGTGCACATGCATAGGCGAGCGTCGATTTTCCCGCACCAGACTCGCCACAGAGAAGGATACCTTTTCCATTTCTGCCGATGCAGGCAGCATGCAGGTCAGTTACAACGGAAGCGCCGAGCAATAAGTAAACTGCCTTTTCGAGGAAGTTATATCGAAGATAGAGCCTGTTCTCCACTGCTGCCCGACTCAACCAAACAAAGCTGGTACAGGTATTGAGGTCGAGGAGTGCCTGGTTGTCGACGTCCGCTACCAGGGAATACAGATGGTTATACTCGCGTCGCGTTGGCTCCGGCGGACAGTCGCGGCCGACTCCACGAGTAACGCCAACCCGCACCTGCACTGCGCTATTCAGACGGGTGGCGCGCATATGCCCGAAGCTCTCATACGCGGCCAGCAATACAGTCGGATCATTCGTGATGATTTCGACTGGGTAGCCGAGAGGATAAAAGACCTCGCGCAACGGCAGGTCCATATCACATAGGAGTGCGTCGTGCGCCTTCCCGCGTCCGCGACTTTCCATTGTTGCTAGCGCCGGCTTTCCAAGAAGCTCACGAACCATATCCTCACCCTTCCAGCAACGGCCTTACCGAAAATCGGGGACTGTGCTTTAACGCGGAAAGCTTCTCGGAGTCGCCCCGGGTCTGGCGGCACCTTACTGATCGCTTTGCAGCGATCCCATCTCTGCCGTAATTAGAGATAAAGCAATGGCAACGCCGAAATGTCAGCCAAATGTATATGGGATGTCATTTTGGACGGGCCAAGGCTGAGTTACCGGTTCCGAGAGTCTATAACTCGGTCATTTAAGCAATGGTTGCTGAACCAGTCCCTTATGGACGAAAAATCACGACACCAACTTTTCGCGGGGCACCGCTACGGGGCCGTCCGGAATATTGGCCGTGAGGGGAGTTTCCGGTTTTGCAACCGGCTTCGGCGCTCGGCGCCTGGGGGCTTCCTTCGCGGGCAGGCGCGTGATGGCGACAACAGCCGGTTTCTTCTGTTCTGCCCACCGCTTGCGCTGGGCCGCCGCGATTCGTTCGCGGGCCTCGGCCGAAAGCTCGCGTCTCCGCGATTTTTCTGGCTTCAGGGACTTCCCGGCATCCGAGCTGGAAGTGCGGGGCTCACTCGAGGTCTTTTGTGTTGCGGACTGTTCAATCAGGGTTCGGGCAAGACGAAGACGTGCAATTTCGGCATCGAGAGCCGCAATGATCTGTTCAGTATCCACGCACTGTAAACATATCATTGGGCGATCACCGGCAGATGAATTCAGCGATTCAGCAGCCGGGCTGACAGCAGGGGAGGGAGAACGTGCGCAGTTCCGGGCGGACTTCTGAAGAGCTCTTGATTCGGCGTAAGATGGCGGGGAATCGAATTCGCAGTTTCGAGGACTCCTATGTCCGATGTAAAACAGACGAATTTCTCACGGCGCGGGTTTTTGAAAGGCGCCGGACTGACCGCAGCCGGAACTCTCCTGGAACACGCGGAGGCGCTGACGGCAGAAGTCAAAAAAGCGGCGCACGAACCCGCCACGGTCGGACCCGACGGAGTTGCTGTGCGATTGCACATCAACGGTCATCTGCATGCCACCACTGTGGAGCCGCGCGACACACTCGCCACAACTCTGCGAGACCAGCTCGGGCTGACCGGCACGAAAGTGGTTTGCGATCGCGGGGCTTGTTCGGCATGTACTGTCTGGGTCGATGGGGCACCACAGCTGGCCTGCATGACTTTGACGTTGGATATAGGCGACAGGAAAGTCACGACCATCGAGGGTCTCTCGGAGGGCGACCGCCTTCATCCCGTCCAAGCGGCATTTGTGAAACACGATGCGATGCAGTGCGGATTCTGCACTCCGGGCATGGTGATGGCGTGCGCCTCGTTGATGAAACGAAATCCTCATCCGACTCGTCCCGAAGTGGCGCATGCGATCAGCGGGAATCTTTGCCGGTGCGGCACTTATCCACGGATCTTTGATGCCATGGATGATCTTTCGAAGAACGGATCCACGAACCGTGCCGGACTGGTCATGCCACGCACGATGCAGGAGGTCTAAATGGCAGACGAAGCGATGGTGTTGGACGCGCAGGCGCAGCAGGAAAAGCAGCGCAAAGAGGGTGTGAAGGGCGAGGCCAAGCCGACGCGCGACGCTGAATCGAGTGACGCGAAGAAGCCTCCGGCCAAGGATGTCAGTCAAACCAAAACAGCCAGCGTGCTCTTCGGCATTCCGCAACTCGGCCTCACGCATGTAGACCGGCAAGTTCCGGCGGATGAGCCGCCGCCGCTTCCGGAAAACGCAAAGCTGAAATATGTCGGGCAGCCGACGGTGCGCTACGACGGCGTGGCTAAGGCGAGCGGCCGCGGCAAGTACACAGCAGACATTCATCTGCCAGGCATGCTGTATGCGTACATGCTGAGTGCAAATGTGCCGCACGGCCGCATCCAGTCGGTGGACACCTCTGCGGCCGAGCGCTATCCGGGCGTGAAGGCCGTGCATGTAATCGAGCACGATTATGGTGGTTCGGCCGAGCTGCGCGATCCCAAGGAGGAGACGCCCTCGCGCTATCCCGTGGTGCGCTACGCCGGTCAACCGATCGCGGCCGTTGCAGCAACCTCACAGTCCATCGCGGAAGATGCCGCAAAGCTGATTCAAGTGAAATACGACCCGATGCCGTTCGTGGTCGATCGCATGGATGCTCGGCAGGCCGATGCGCCGCTTGTCTTTCCCGGTCCGGCGGATGCAGCAGGCAGCGCCGGCGGCGGTGGCGGTCCAAAGGACGTGCCGCAGACGGGCAACGTGCATGGTCCGGAGAAGAAGACCAAGGGGGATATCGAAGCGGGTTTCAAAGAAGCAGATGTGGTGGTGGAGAGCGAATATTTCACTCAGGTCCAGACGCACTCGGCCTTGGAAACGCACGGGTTCGTCGCTGACTGGAAGCCCGACGAACTAACGGTCTATGCGTCGACTCAGGGCACTGCGAGCGTGCGCGATGAGTTCGCCGAAGTATTCAAGCTGCCGAAGAGCAAGGTTCGGGTCATCACGGAGTTCATGGGCGGCGGCTTTGGCGCGAAGTTTGGCGCGGGCAATGAAGGAGTGGCGGCGGCGAACCTCTCTCGCAAAGCCGGCGCGCCTGTTCGGCTGATGCTGGATCGGCGACAGGAACACATCGTCTCCAACCGGCCAGACTCCCATCAGAAGTTGCGCATTGGCGCAAAGCACGATGGCACGCTGACGGCGATTGAATTGATCAGCTACGGCACAGCGGGTGTGGGCACCGGCGCGGGCACGGCCGGCCCTGCAACCAATCTCTATAAATGCGCCAACATTCATACGGAAGAGAACGACGTCTTCATCAACGCGGGTCCAGGCGCGGCATTTCGCGCTCCCGGACATCCGCAGGGCTCGTTCGCGTTCGAGCAGATCATTGATGAGCTCGCAGTGAAGCTCAATATGGATCCGCTGGACCTGCGGGAAAAAATTGACGAAAGTCCGGCACGCAAGGTGGAGCGCCAAATCATCCGGGAGAAGACGAGCTGGCGCAACCGCAGGACCGCGGCCGCTGACACGGGTCCGATCAAGCGCGGCATGGGTATTGCGCAGTCGGTGTGGTATCGCTTCGTCGATATGGATTCGTCGTGCGAAGTGCGCGTGTCGAAGGATGGCTCGGTGGAGGTGCTCTCTGCCGTGCAGGACATTGGCGGCGGCACCAAGACCATTCTCGCGCAGGTGGTGGCAGAGGAATTTGGGATTCCGCCGCACACCGTGCAGGTACGGGTTGGAGATACACGCTATCCGATCGGACCAAACTCCGGCGGCAGCGTGACCGCGGGATCGATCACGCCGGCAATCCGGAACACTGCCTGGCAGGCGAAGCAGAAATTTCTGCAGACGATTGCGCCGGCTCTGGGAACGAGTGCGGAGAATCTCGATCTTCGCGATGGCAACGTCGTGTGGAAGGACAGTTCGCGATCCGTCTCACTGCGTAGCGCCGCGGCGAAGATGCCTACTAGCGAGATCGCAGCCCGCACCATGCGGGTGCCCGATTACGAGAAGGCGCGGCTGCTGTACGGTGGCGTCGATTACGTAGAGCTTGCGGTGGATACGGAGACCGGACGCGTGCACATCGAGCGCGTCTTCGGTGTACACGACTGCGGCCGGCCCATCAATCCAACCGGTGTTATCAGCCAGGTCCACGGCGGCATTCTGCAGGGTATTTCCTATGCGTTATTTGAACAGCGTGTGATGGACCGGCAGAAGGGCTACATGCTGAACGCAAACCTCGAGAGCTACAAGATTATCGGCGCGCGCGAAGTCCCGGAAATCCAAGTCGAACTCATTGAGAACTACATCGGCCAGAGCTCGACGGATGCAGCCGGCATTGGCGAATCGGCCGGCATCATCACCCTTGCCGCCGCAATCGGCAATGCGTTTTATAACGCGACGGGCGTGCGGATGCGCTCCATTCCAATGACCCCGTCCAACGTGTTGGCGGCGCTGGGCAAGACGTCAGGAGAGATGACCGTATGAACCGCTTTACTTTCGTCGATTGCGCAACCGTGGATGAGGCACTCTCGCAGATGAAGGGCGATGCCGTGGTAAAGGCCGGTGGCATTGACCTGCTCGATCTGATGAAAGACGGCATCGTCTCCCCGCCGAAGCTGGTCAGCATCCGCAACGTGCAGTCGCTGCACCGCATCGAATCGTCCGACCGCGGACTGCACATTGGACCGCTGACGACGCTCAGTGAGATCGCCGACCATCCGGAGATACAGAAGAAATACGCGGCGCTCTCCGATGCCGCGGGCCACGCCGCGACCCCGCAGGTGCGCAACATGGCAACATTGGGCGGCAATCTGATGCAGCGCCCGCGATGCTGGTATTTCCGCTCTACCGATTTTGATTGCCGCAAAAAAGGAACATCGGATGAATGCCACGCACTGCAGGGAGAAAATCAATACCACGCCATCGTGAACAACGGTAAATGCGCGATGGTTCATCCATCCTCTACTGCGGTTCCGCTACTTGCCATGAATGCGGAGGTGGAGCTGACATCGAAGGCCGGCAAGCGCACGGTGGCGATGCGTGACTTCTACATCACGCCGGAAGAGGACCTGCAGCACGAGACGGCGGTGAAGCCGGGCGAGCTCATCACGGCGATACGCGTTCCCGTTCCCGCGGCCGGAACCCGCTCGGCCTATCAGAAGTATGGCGAGAAGGAGAGCTTCGACTGGCCCATCGCCGATGCAGGCGTGGTTCTGGAAATGGATGGCAAGCTCTGCAGGAAGGCGGCCATCGTACTGGGCGTGGCGGCTCCGACTCCGATCCATGCAACGGAGGCCGAAGCTGCACTGCGGGGCAAGACCATCGATGAGCGTACTGCGCGCGAGGCCGGAAAGCTTGCGGTAGCCAACGCTACTCCGCTTTCACAAAATGGTTACAAGGTGCAGCTCTTCCAAACGGCGGTTTATCGCACGATCCTGCTGGCTGCCGGCCAGATGGACCGCGACCCAAGCGCTATCGGATAAAAGTGGTCCGGACAGGAGTGAATATGGCGGAAGTGATAGAGAAGACGAAGTGCAGATGTCTCCGCAGCAAGTCGTCGTACGCTGCGTTCGGCGAGTATCGAGCGGACCACGAGGCGTTGATGGGCGCGACCAGCACCTTCTGGTGCCTGAAGACGATGGGCAAGGCTGGCCCCGATGAGCATTACGTGCATGCCTCCATCTGCAAGGAAGGCAGGCGCTGCTGGGAAGCGGCGGAAGAGTAAGTTAGCGGCCGAGCCGAAATTGCGCGGATAGCGATGCGTCGGACGAACCGCCGGCCCAGACGGTGAACTGGCCGGGCTCGAGAACCCACTTCCCTTCCGCGTTCCAGACCGCGAGCTGGGTTTGCGGGATGCGAAAGATAACCGACTTTGTTTCCTGCGGCTGCAAGTGGATGCGTGAGAATCCGGCGAGTGAGCGGCTGGGAGTCTCCACGCTTGTGACCTCTTCACGGACGTAGAGCTGTGCCACTTCGTCTCCCTCGCGGTTTCCCGTATTCGTCACATCTACCGTTACCTGAATTGACGCATCGCCGCGGCCTTCTGGTGGCTGCACGGCGAGATGGTCGTAGCGGAAGGTGGTGTAGCTGAGACCGAACCCAAAGGGAAAGAGCGGCTTGCCATCGTCGTCGACGTATTTGTGAATACGCGACGGATCACTGTTGTAGAAGTCCGGGAGCTGTCCCACGTTGCGCGGAAAGGTGATGGTCAGGCGGCCGGCAGGATTGTTCTCTCCGAAGAGTGTTTCAGCGATAGCCTGCCCGCCAAACTCGCCTGGATACCAAGCTTCGAGAATGGCCGAAACGTGCTGCTTCGCCCAGCCGATGGTGAGTGGCCTGCCGTTTTGCAGCACGAGCACAACAGGCTTGCCAGTGGCAACAATGGCTTCGAGAAGCTGCTCCTGAGTGCCAGGCAGATCGAGGCTGGAACGGTCAAAGCCTTCGCCGGAGATACCCTGCCATTCGCCGAGACCTAAAACGATAGCATCGGCCTGCTTCGCGGCTGCGATCGCCGCCGGGACGTCCTTGCCAGAATCGAAGGTAACGCTGGCGTGGGGCAGGATCGCGCGAACGCCTTCGAGCAGGCTGATGTGCTTACCATTCGATTCGCGCTCATAATCGCCATAGCGCGCAACATCTGCATTGGGCCCGATCACCGCGACGCGGCGAAGCGATTTCGCGAGTGGCAGCAGATGCCCGTCATTCTTGAGCAGCGTCATGGACTCCCGCGCCGATTCGAGTGAGAGGGCGAGATGCGGTTGCGATCGGTGCACGCGCGGATTGAGTGTGGGGTCAACGAAAGGATGGTCGAAAAGACCGAGCGCAAATTTCACACGGAGGACCGCCCCGGCAGCGCGGTCCAGGTCTGCTAGCGGTAAAGAGCCTTCGCGGACGCAGTCGACAAGCGCCTTTTGAAAAACATCATGAGGAAAATCGTAGAACTGCATGTCCACGCCGGAGCGGACGGCAAGACATGAGGCATCCTTCGGTGATGCGGCTACATGATGCACCGTGTAAAGGCGCTCGATCGCGCCAAGGTCGGAGAGAACGAAACCCTGAAAGCCCCACTCCTGGCGCAGAATGGTTTTGAGCAGGAGCGGGTCTGCCGTAACCGGGATGCCGTCGATCTCGTGATAGGCGGCCATCGTAGCCATGGCATGACCTTCGCGAAAAGCCGGCTCAAAGGATTTCAGCATCACGGTGCGCAGCTCGCGCTCACCAATGTGCACCGGAGACGTGTTGGTGCCGCCCTCCGGCGAGCCGTGGCCCGCGAAGTGCTTAGGCTCGCTGATGACGGTGTGATCGGTATCCAGGCTATCGCCTTGCGCGCCGCGAACAAATGCCAGGCCAAGCTGGCCGGTAAGATAAGGATCTTCACCGAAGTCCTCTTCGACACGTCCCCAGCGTGGCTCGCGTGCGAGATCGAGAACCGGCGCAAAGATCATGTCAACCCCGGTGGCGCGCGCCTCCGCAGCGATGGCTCCGCCGGTCTGCTGCGCGATCTGTGGATTCCAAGTAGCAGCAAGATTGATCGGCGCGGGAAACACGGTGCCGGTGTCGAAACCATGCAGACCCTCCTCGATAAAGAGCGCGGGGATGCCGAGGCGGTTGTGCGCGATGACCCAGCGCTGAATCGTGTTGGCCTGCTCAGGCGTCGGGTTGAGGTCGTGAATGCTGCCCACGCCGAGGTCGCCCCACAGACTCTGTGCCTTTTCCGGCAGAAACACGGCATCCAGTGCCGCATGCGTATCGTCCGTGTGCTTGTCGACGATGTAGCGTGCGCCGGAGTACATGTCGAGCTGGCGCGCTTTTTCTTCCGGTGTCATGCGCCGCAGCAAGTCGCTGACGCGGGCGTCGATGGGTGCGTTCGCGTCCTTGTAAAGCGGCGGTCCTTGCTGACTCTGTGCGCCGGCGGCGATGAGAGCAGCAGGAATGAAGGATGCCGCATAGAAACAAATGGAGCGCGAGAGAGAGGAACGGATTAAGCCGTGATTGCCCACCCCAGCATTGTCACAGAAGGAGCGTGGTGACGGAGTTGGCCGGCAGCCGGAGTTCCATCGCTTTGTCGTGAAGCGCACACGTGACCTGCTGGTCCTGACCCTGCGCGCTGTTGGTCAGGACGAGCACGCGGCTGCCGTCGGGGTTCTGGACGGCTACATGAGCAACGTCGGGAAGATCGCCCGTTGTCGTGAGGACACGGGCGCCGCGCTGCACGAACTTTGAATAATGGGCGAGAGCCCAGTACATCCCACTGCGCGTCAGTTGGTGCGTCTCTGAGTTCAGCGTCAGGAGACCGCCGCAACTGAAGGGGCCGATATTCGGCTTGCCCTGTTGATCGAGCACCAGGTTCCAACTAACGATGCAACGGGCGCAGTTGTTGAGAATGCCGGCGAAAGTGCTGGACCACTTCGCCCAATCGGTCATGTAGTCGGCTGAGGTAAAGTCCGATCCGCCCTCGGTCCAATACGCATTCTTCTGCGGAAACATATTGTGCACGCGCGTCATCGCGGCAGGCGATCCGAAATAGCCATGCCACGCAACGCCGTCCACGTATTTGGATAAACCCGGGTCTTCAAACTCGTCCGCTACCCGGCCCCAGAGGTTGTAATTGTGATCGAGAATCCAGATTTTGGTGTCAAGCGAATTCTTCTCGAGGGCCGGCCCGAGAAACTCCTTCACGAATTGGATCTCGTACTCCTGCCCCCACAGACATTGCGGCATCCGGCCATCCTGGTCGGTATCGATTTCGTTCTGGATGGTGATGGCGCGAATGTGAACTCCATCCGCGGCATAGCCCTGGAGAAACTTGACGAAGTATTCCGCGTAAGGCCCGAAGTAGCGGCTGCGCATGGAGCCGCCCAGCAATGAGTCGCCGGCCTTCATCCACGCGGGCGGGCTCCAGGGCGAGGAGAAATAAAACATCTCCGGATTGACCTGCTGGGTCTCGCGGAGCACGGGCAGAATGTACTCGCGGTCGTGCTCGATGCTGAAATGCGTGAGACCGGGATCGGGTTGCGCCGCGTCGTCGTACGTATAAGGATCCCGGGAATAGTCACTGGAGCCAATGGTGGTGCGCGCCATCGAGAGGCGCAGGCCGTCGGCGCCGAAGCACTCCTCGAGAAGTGCCCCGCGCGCGGCTGCAGGCATCTGCTGGAGCAAGTAGCAGGAGGCGTCTGTGAGTGCGGCGCCAAAGCCCAGCAGATCCTGGCAGGTCTTCTCAGGGTGAAGCTGGATCGTGGCAGATCCGGCCGGCGCGGCGCTGCTCCAGGACGGGGCATCGATCGACTGGCAGCGGCCGCTTTCCCAGGTGCGCCAGGCCCTGACCGGCGAGCCAGAGGTACCTGGCGTCTGGGCCCATGCCGCGAGCGAACAAAGAGACGTGGCAGAAGGGGTAACCATAGCTGCCAATTTCAGGAATGCGCGCCGGCTGGTCATATCCATGTACTTTATCGATCACTCCGCGGACAGCTGTTTACTCATCTGAAGACAAAGGATTGTCTTAGCATACGCAGCAAAGATTTCTCTTGACAATCATCTTCTAGAATTGTTTTCATCTGCAACGATCACCGGAGAATCACCTTTGCTCGTGCGAAGGCAAACCGTTGTCTTGCGCTCACAAGATGGCGGGATAGGAAATGCCGCCTTTGTTAGGGGATGCCGGGGACCAACGGAATAGGTCGAGACGATCTGCGGTCCTTCCTTTTCCGTAACGGGGAGTCGTGGGCCTCACCGCCCGATGCAACAAAAAACAAGCGCGGACCCACAGCAGAGAGGTCTAGCGCAGGCAGATGGTACTTTTCCAGGAGGCAACATGAAGCAGTGGATTCGCGCCAGCCTTGGCCTTGCCCTAGTGTGGCCGGCCGTTGCGGCCGTCGCACAGAACACGAACTCCGGTGACATACGCGGAGTCGTCACGGACTCATCGGGAGCCATCATTCCCGGCGCAACCGTGAAAGTCGACGACGTCGATAAGGGCATCACCCACACCTACACAACCGACGGAGCAGGCCTCTACGACACGGGCTCGATCGTTCCGGATCATTACCTGATCACCATTACCGCGCCTGGCTTCCAGACCTATGTCCGTGGCCCCATCACGCTGCGAGTTGAGACGGTTACCGTCAACGCCCCGCTCACTATAGGTGCCGCAACGCAGGAAGTGACCGTCAAGACAGATCTGCCTCTCTTGACGACCGAAACAGGCGCACAATCGACGACTCTGGAGTCAAAGCAGCTTCTGCAGTTGCCACAGGTCGGCGCGGACTGGCAGAACTTCGTTACCCTGCTTCCTGGCGCGTCGAGCGTGAATCCTAATAACAGGCCAGGTCAGACGGCTTCCATCAACGGCAACCTGCCCTACAGCACTGTGCTGGCCGATGGCGCGACCACCACGCTGCCCATGAGCTCGAACGCCGATGTAATGGTTCTCGAGACGGTTTCAGAACTGAAGGTGGATACTTCCGCCTTCTCCGCGCAATACGGTATCGGCGGCGTTACCTTCAACCAGATCAGCAAGGGCGGCACCAATCAGTTCCACGGTGCGGCATACGAGTTCTTCGAGAACAACGCGTTGAACGCCGCGGATTATGCCTTCGGGGCGAAGACTTCGGTTGGGCTGGTCCGCTACAACAACTTCGGCTTCTCGGTTGGCGGCCCGATTTGGAAGGACAAGCTGTTCTTCTATTTCAACTACGACAAGATCATCAATCCTGGAAGCGCGTCGACCGGCCACGAGAACGTTCCAACTGCCGCAATGATTGGCGGCGACTTCACGGGTCTACCCACGATCTACGATCCGACGACCCAGACTGTGGATAGCAGCGGCATCGTCCACCGCAAATCCTTCGCAGATGAGTATGGGAATGGAAACAAGATTCCGGCGGGCATGATCGATCCAGTAGCTGCCCAGATTTCGACGTACTATCCGAAGCCAAACACGGGTTCCGGCATCAGCAACAACTTCTTCTATAACGTGCCCAGCTCAAACCCGTTCACCAAGTATTTCGGACGAGTTGATTATCAGATTAACCAGAACAATCACATCATCGTCTCGGAAACGAACAGCGATAACCCAGCGTCCTACCACAATCAGGGAATCTGTCCGGTCAACTGCCAGAATGGCGACGTCAGCCGCGACAATGCACAGATCTCCTGGGTATCGACCCTCAGCCCGCGCACGATCAATGAAGCCCGCATGGGCTTCACCGATCAGTTGAACTTCTTTACCCCGTTCTCTATCAGCCAGGGCTTTCCCGCCAAGCTGGGCTGGAAATTCGCCCAGGCCGATACCTTCCCCGACGTCCAGATTTCTGGCAACGGCGACTTGCTCGAATTGCAGCCCGAATCGAATGCGGTTTACAAGGAGTTCGTATTCGATCCGTCGGACGTGGTCACGTTGATCCGTGGGCGGCACGTGCTGCACTTCGGCGGCGAGTACCTGATCAATCGCGCAGACTCGACTGCTTGGGGCAACCTCAACGCGGGCACCATGGCTTATACGGGTGCGTACACGCAGGTAGATAACACTGGAAACAACACAAACACCGGAATGGGATTTGCGGACTTCCTGCTCGGATATACGGAGAGTTGGAGTGCAAAGGTGTCGCCGGAGTGGGGCGGCAGGATGAAGAGCCCGCAGCTCTTTGTCCAGGATGACATTAAGCTGCGCCCAAACCTGACGCTGAATGTGGGTATTCGCTGGCAGGGCATGACCGGCTGGCATGAAGTGAAGGGCAACATGGCTGTCTTCGATCCCACAGTGACGAATCCAGCGGATGGCTCCAAAGGTGCAATGTGGTACGGCACAACAAAAGCCAACGGCCGTGACAGTCTGCAGGCTCCAAACTGGAACACCTGGCTGCCTCGCGTCGGATTCTCCTACGGCCACGGGCCCAAGACCGTTGTTCGCGGCGGTATCGGGCTCTACGGCTATACATGGAGCGTCGATACCTATGGTCCGGGTATGGGTGCCGCGTTCCAATCCAACGGCAGCATCAGCGACGCCACGAACGGCATCAACCCTGTCGTGCTGCTCGCTTCCGATGGAAACACCAACTATCAGGGTCCAGGCGGTCAGAGCGTCAATCAAGGCTTTGTTAAGGCTCCAAACACTCCGCAAGCCTTGAACGGTCAGCAAGTCTCCTACCAGGCGTATCACACCCCTGTCCCAAAGATTCTGGAATGGAACTTTGAGGTGCAGCAGGAGGTGGGAACCAACATGGTTGTGACAGCGGCTTATGTCGCCAGCCACGGTTATAACCTGCTCTTCCCCGTTGATCTCAACCAGGTGCCTGAAGCCGATCTCGGACCCAACGACAGCCCAAGTAAGCGGCCTTATCCACTGTTCCAGGGAATTAACGGCGGTTCTGGAGCAGGTGGAACGAACAACGCCGTCTCCAACTACAATTCGCTGCAGACCACCGTCCAGCAACGGCTCTCAAGAGGACTGCAGTTCAATGCGAATTACGTGTGGTCGCATATGCTGGACACCATCGATTCCTCAGGATGGGGCAGCACCGCGGGAGACCTCCGCTGGCAGAATGCGTATAGTCCGGCAGCCAACTATGGAGCATCGAACTTCGATGTTCGCAACGCATTCAAAGCATCGGCGATCTACGATCTGCCGGTGGGCAAGGGTCGGCAATTCCTGAATAACAACTGGCTCGTGGATGAAGCAATCGGAGGTTGGCAGGTTGCGCCAAGCATCATATGGACCTCCGGCAGTCCGTATACCGTCATCATGAGCCAAGATAACTCCTTCTCACAAACGGGTCCCAATAAGGCTAACGGTCAGCAGTATGCAAAGCAGATCGGTAGCCCCAATTCGCCCCACCAGGACCTTCAACACTGGTTCAATACTGCTTCTTTCATCCAACCCGATGCAGCCACATTCGGCAACGCACAGAGAAACAACCTCTACGGCCCGCAATACCTTCTTGTGAATGCCGCGGTGGGTAAAACCTTCCATATACCGTGGGAAAACATCGGACTGGAAATTCGCGCATCCGCAAACAACGTTCTCAACCATCCCAGCTTTTCTCCGCCGAATGCGACTATCAACGGCGGAACAGAAGGCCAGATCAACAGCCTGACGGTAAAGGGCCGCACCATGCAGCTCTACGGCCGTATCTCCTTCTAACCGCAACCTGCTTCAGAGAGAAGAGAACGGCAACTGCCGTTCTCTTCTTTTTTCGCTTGGTGATATCCGCACTTTATGATGAGTGAGTCATGATCTGCCGCGTTCTCCTTTGTGCCCTGCTGCTGCCGCTCACCGCACTTTCCGCTCCGTCGCGCCAGACGGCCGCGTCGAAAAAGCAGCAGGCGGAGCAGCACATTCGAGCGTCACAGCAATACCTGCAGCAGCAGCGGCCGGATCTCGCGATTCCCGAACTGCAGAAGGCGGTCTGCCCTGGAACCGCAGAACGTGGACGCTCGCGGGCAATCTGGGCGTGCTGCTCTATTTTCGTGGAGACTATGCCGGCGCCATTCCTGAGCTTCGCGTGGCAGTCAAGCTGAACCCTGAGTTGTGGAAGCTGCAGGGCCTGCTGGGACTGGCGGAAGAGCATACGGGAGATGCCCAGTCGGGCGAAGCCGATCTAGAGGCCGCGCTTCCGCACCTGACGGAACAGAAGTTCAAGACCGAAGTGGGGAACGCGCTGATCTCGAGTTACAACGCCGCTGGTGAAACGGAAAAGGCCGCGACGGTCGCATCGCAACTGTTGGCCGATCAGCCCACGAACACCGCGCTGCTCTACTCCTCATACCGGCTCTACTCCGACTTGGCGGACAAGGCTCTGCTGACCATGGCACTCACCGATCCCGATGGCGCGCTAATGCACGAGATGATGGGCCGTGAGCTGGCGCGGCATGGGGACGAGGCGCAGGCAATCGTGAATTATCGCGAGGCGCTCAAGCAAAATCCTCATCTGCCAGGAGCACATTTTGAATTGGGCGAGCTGCTCTATAACTCATCCGATACAGCGTTGCAGGCACAGGCAGAGCCGGAGTTTCGAGCGGCGCTCGCTGACAATCCCAACGACGAAAAGACCCATCTCGCACTGGGCGAAGTCGCCGCGAAACAGGGCGATACCAAGACTGCGTACAACGAGTATTCGCGCGCGCTGGAGTTGCAGCCGAACGATCCGGATGCGCTTGTGGAGCAGGGCAAAATCCTGATGACCATGAACGAGAACGACAAGGCGCAAGACGCATTCGCGCGCGCGGCGCAGGCCGATCCATCGAACACAGTAGCCCGCTACAGACTCAGCATGCTCTATCGCCGCCAGGGCAAGACGGCGGATGCCGATCAGCAGATGCTGGAGTATAAGAAGTACAAAGATATGCGGAGCAAGCTGGAGAAGATATTCCACGACATGCGCGTGGGCTCGCTGCAAAAGACCGCCGATGATACGAATGAGCAGCGCTGAACACTGGCGCACTCGCCGATTGTGTGGACAAGTAGTCTTACTGCTCGTCTGCTTAAGCTTGCTGCCGACCCTCTATGCGCAACGGAATGTAAGCGCGCAGGAGAATTCAAAAACGCCTGCACCATCACCGATTCCTGCGACACAGTTGCTGGACATCACGGCGCGCACCGGCATTCACTTTAACCACATGTCGACGCCCGAAGCACGTTACATTGTCGAATCGATGAGCGGCGGTGTGGCGCTGATCGACTACGACCAGGACGGCTACCCGGATATCTACTTTACAAACGCGGCGACCGTAGAGATGGGACTGGCCGGGAAAAAGGCGAAGAGTGCGCTCTACCACAACAATCACGACGGCACATTCACCGACGTCACCGACAAAGCTGGAGTCGGATATCCGTGCTGGGCGATGGGCGCTTCGGTTGGCGATTACAACAACGATGGCCATCCTGATTTGCTGGTGACGTGCTTTGGCGGAGTCGTTCTCTATCGTAACAACGGCAATGGCACATTTACGGATGTCACCGCGCAGGCTGGCCTAGGTGGAGACAATGGCTGGGCAACCGGCGCCTCATTCAGTGACTATGACGGTGACGGATGGCCGGACCTGTTCGTCTCTCACTATGTCGACTTTCATCTGAACGATTTACCGACGTTTGGATCGAAGAAGACCTGCCAATATCACGATGTACCAGTGCAATGTGGACCTCGCGGCTTAAAGGGCACCAGCGACAATCTGTATCACAATCGCGGCGACGGCTCCTTCGAAGATGTTTCCAAGCAGGCCGGCGTGGATGATCCGCATGGCTTCTTCGGACTGACCGCGGTCTGGGCGCATTTCAACGGAGATGGACCACCCAATTTATTCGTAGCGAACGATGGCGAGCCGAACTTCCTTTACGTCAATGATGGTCACGGGCACTTCTCGGATGTCGCGTATCCGTCTGGAGTCGCGGTCAATCAGGACGGCACGGAGCAAGCCAACATGGGTGTGGCACTTGGTGATTACATGCACACCGGCCGCTTCTCCATTGCGATCTCCCACTTCAGCGAGGAGTATGCAACGCTGTATCGCAACGACGGCGGCATGAACTTCACGGATGTATCGTACCCCTCGGGCATCGCGAGAAGCACTACTCCTTATGTCGGGTGGGGCGATGCCTTCATTGACCTCAATAACACTGGATGGCTCGATTTCATCCTGGTGAATGGGCATGTCTATCCCCAGGTAGGCGCGTCGGGAACAGGGACGGTCTATCGCGAACCCAAGCTCGTGTACGCCAATCAGCACGATGGCACCTTTCGCGATGTCAGCAAAACCAGCGGTCCGGCGGTGCAGATACCGCAGGTGAGTCGGGGACTCGCAGTGGGTGATTTGTTCAATGATGGCCACCTGGAGGCCGTGATCGAAAACCTGGAAGGCAGCCCGATGATTCTGCGCGCAGATGCGAACGCTCAGAATCACTGGATCAGTGTGGAATTACATGGAACGAAAGGAAACCTGCTGGCGCTGAATGCACGCGTCAGGGTGACCGCCGGCGAACTTATCCAGGAAGACGAGGTGCGCAGCGGCGGCGGTTATCTCTCGCAGAACGATCTGCGGCTGCATTTCGGATTGGGGCAGCACGCACGCACTGACAAGGTTGAGGTGACGTGGCCCTCCGGCATAAAGGAGACACTCACCGGCCTGGCCGTCGATCGCTTCTATATCGTCCAGGAAGGCAAAGGGATCGTGTCAACGCATCCAGCCGCCTCATCGCTCGCCATTGTGCACTAAACTCTTTTGCCGGAGCGCAACGGAGTCAGACGCAGGCACGAAGTCCCTGTGCGGCATGTTAAGAAGTCGCGGATTCAGCCATGCTTTGATCGGCATCGAATCGGTAACCGACCCATGGCTCATTCAGGATGTAACGAGGTTCTGCCGTGGTCTCGATCTTTTTCCGCAGTTGCGCCACCAGCACGCGGAGATACTCCGGCTGATCTTCGCCAGCCGCGCCCCACACCGCCTTCAGCAGAGTCCGGTGGGTGAGAACGCGGTTCGGATTGCGTGCAAAGAACAGCAGCAGCGCGAACTCCTTCGGAGTAAGGTGCACCTCTCGCTGCCGTACGCGCACACTGTACTGCTCCGTATCGATCTCAAAGTCTCCAACCGAAATCTGAGCCGCTTCCTGCGGCTGTCTCGCGGCTTTTCGCAGATGCGCTCGGACGCGTGCCAGCAGTTCCTGCATGCTGAACGGCTTGGTCACATAGTCGTCCGCTCCCTCGTCCAATGCCGCAACTTTCATCGTTTCCTGCTCCCGCACCGACAGAACGATGATCGGCGTATCGCTCATCTGACGTATCGCGCGCGTCAATTCGATCCCGTCCATGTTTGGCATGGAGAGATCGGTAATCACCAGGTCTGGCGCAGATTGGCGAAATGCGTCCAACGCCTCGATACCGTCACGCGCCAGCGATACCTCGTAACCGGAGCTAGCGAGCGATGCCCGCAGCACCCGCGTGATTTGTGGCTCATCATCGACGACCAGAATACGCATCATTCCTCACTTGACCAGCCGAGTCCTCAGAATCTCAGTCTGGCTTCTCAGCGTCTACTGGTGCTAACCCGTTGGGTCATCGCAGCCGCGGTCCGACTGCGATTGTAGCCGCCTGCCGGCTATCGCTAGGAGAACCCAACAGCTGTCAGGCTGACCTGCTGCTGCTCATTCTGTCGCTCGCGGCCTTTCCACGGCGGTGCCCGGACCCCCTTTGGGGCAGCCAATCCAGCGTTCTATGAATCACAGCGTGCATGGCGCGACCTACATGGCAAGGACAGATTCAGATCTCACTCGTCTCTTTTGGAGTTAGCATTGTGCCGGCAAGCACCTCGGCCCGGCAGGTGGCATTCCACGAGGTCGATCGCAAGACCGGCGAACGGATCCATCATCGCAAAATCGCCGCAGACGACGAAGCAGTGGAGGCAGAGGACGTTGCCAAGGGATTTGAATACGAGAAGGGCAAATATCTTGTCATCGAGCCGGAGGACCTCAAGCGCCTTCGCCTCCCCGGGCAGAAGACCGTGACCCTGGAGCATTTCGTTCCGCGAAATTCGATCGACCCGGAGTTTTATGAGCGTCCTTATTTTGTTATCCCGAAAGATGAATTGCAGGCGCGCACCATGGCAACCATGAGCCGCGCCCTCCGCGAAAGCGATCGCGTGGGACTCGCCGAAATCACCTTCAGCGGACGTGAGCATCTGGTCGCGATTGCGCCGCCCGTTGACGAGGAGTCGCCCTGGCTCAACATGTACCTGATGCGCTACCAAGAAGAGCTGCGCGAACCGGCTGCTTACTACGGCGATTTCAAAAAACCTGCTATCGACAAGAAACAGCTCGCCATGGCGCAACAATTGATTGAGTCCTATAGCGAAGCCTTTAATCCGTCCGTTTTCAAGGACGATTTTGAAAAGGCCCTCCGCGAATTCGTGGAAGCCAAGCTTGAGAACAAGCCTCTGCCAAAACGTCATCCAGAGGCGAAGCCAGGCAAGGTCATCGACTTGATGGATGCGCTGAAGCGCAGCCTGGCTGAGCGGAAATCCGGCCACGCTGAGCCCGCCGCCGGCGAACACGCGAAGGCCAAAGCGCGCCGCCGCAAGGCCGCCTGATGCCCACGCGTGCGAAGAAGGCGCAAAGCCCCGCCGCAGCGGTGGACGCACAACTCGACCGTTATCGCGAGATGCGCGATTTCTCCACCACGGCAGAACCGCGCGGTGGCGCAAAGGCAAAGCCACCTGCGGACGGTCTGCCCTTCGTAATCCAGAAACATGCGGCCACCCGGCTCCACTATGACTTCCGTCTGGGCTGGAATGGCGTCCTAAAAAGCTGGGCCGTCGCCAAGGGTCCAAGCTACGTCGTCGCGGATAAACGCCTCGCCGTCCAGGTCGAAGACCACCCCATGGAATATGGCGGATTCGAGGGCACCATCCCGAAGGGACAGTATGGCGGCGGCACCGTCATGCTGTGGGATACCGGCACTTGGGAGCCCGTGGGCGATGCAAACGAGGGCTTCCGCACAGGACGCCTCAAATTCATCCTGCACGGCCACAAGCTCAAAGGTCACTGGACGCTGATACGCATGGGCGGCAAAGCCGCGCAGGAATCCAAGCCGAACTGGCTGCTTATCAAGGAGCACGACGAATACGAGCGCACCGCCGAAGACCCAGCCATCGTCGACGAAGCACCCAAAAGCGTGATCACGCATCGCGACCTTGATGCCATCGCCAGCGCCGCCGATCATGTGTGGGATTCGCGGACCGGCCTTGCTGCTGACGAGCGAGCAAGGTCGGCGCCTTCGAAGAAGAAATCAACCAAAAAGTCCAGCAGCATCGCCATCCCGAAGGATGCAAAGGCGGAGTCGCTGCCCAAATTCATTCCCCCGCAGCTCGCCTCCACATCGGAACATCCCCCGGCAGGCAAAGACTGGCTGCATGAGCTGAAGCTGGACGGCTATCGGATGCAGGCCCGCATTGAGGGTGGCAAAGTGCAGCTACTGACCCGCAGCGGCCTGGACTGGACGCACCGTATGCGGTCCCTTGCAACCGCGCTCGAGGCGCTACCCGCAAAAACCGCGCTGCTGGACGGTGAAGTGATCGTGCTCGATGAGCGCGGCATCAGCAGCTTCGCTGCCCTGCAGACCGCATTTCAAGAGGGCGCCAAGCACGCTCTGCATTACTACGTCTTCGACCTGCTGCATCTCAACGGGCATTCGGTGCGGAACCTGCCGCTCACCGAGCGCAAGTCCCTGCTTGCCGATCTCATCGAGGGATTGGACGATGAGGCGATCCGCGTGAGCGAACACGTCCGCGACGAGAAGGCTGCGATCTTTGACGAAGCCTGCCGCCATGGCGCAGAGGGCATCGTCTCGAAACGCGCCGACAGCATCTATCTCTCTGGCCGCAGTGCCAGTTGGGTGAAGGTGAAATGCGGTTTGCGGCAGGAATTCGTGATCGGCGGATTCACGCTTCCGTCGAAGGGCGGTAACGGAATCGGCGCGCTCCTGCTCGGCTATTATCAAGACGGAAAGCTCATCTATGCCGGCCGCACCGGCACCGGCTTTACGCAAAAGTCTCAGACACAGATACGTGAACGACTGGAATCCCTTCGCTCGGACAAAAATCCGTTTCTCGCTGTGAACACGGCAGAGCGTCGCGGTGCCATTTGGGTAAAACCGCAGCTCGTCGCGGAAGTCGCCTTCAGCACCTGGACCGCCGACAACCTGGTCCGCCAGGCTTCTTTCAAAGGGCTGCGCGAGGATAAGCCCGCGGACGAAGTGGTGCGCGAAAAGGCCGACCGGCATCCCGAATGCTCGCAGCACGCGAGCGGCAACGAAAGAGCGCAGTGATTCCGCACCCGTTGCCAAAGCGCACGCTGCCCCGCGTACCGCGCATGACCCATCCGGACAAGATCATCGATCGTGAGAGCGGCCTCACGAAACAGCAACTCGTCGCCTACTACGCGGAAGCAGGCAGCCACATACTGCCGCACATCGCAGATCGCCCGCTCAGCATCGTGCGCTGTCCCTCCGGCACTGCGGCGAAATGCTTCTTCCAGAAGCATGTGAAGCCCGGCCTTCCAAAGGGGATCAGTTCTGTCGAGATCGTCGATCGCAAAAGCGGAAAGCCGGAGCCATACATCACGCTTTCCGACGCAGCCGTCCTTCCGGAACTCGGCCAGCTCAACGTCCTCGAGTTGCACCCCTGGGGCGCGCCGTCCAGCGACTTCGAACATCCAGACAGAATCATCTTCGACCTCGATCCTGACGCGAGCATCGACTGGAAGACGCTCGCAGAAACGGCGGCGGAAGTGCGTGCACGCTTCAAGAAGCTGGGCCTGGAATCCTTCCTGAAAAGCACCGGCGGCAAGGGTCTGCACATCGTTGCACCCATCCAGTGCGAACATGATTGGCCAACGGTGAAAGAATTCGCGCATCAGTTCGTTCTCGCGATGGAGGCAGAGAATCCCTCCCTCTACATCACCAAGATGACCAAGGCCGCGCGTACCGGCCGCATCTATCTGGATTATCTGCGCAACGAGCGCGGCGCAACTGCCGTGGCGCCCTACTCGCCCCGCAGCCGGAGCGGCGTTCCGGTCTCCGTACCGATGGCCTGGAGTGAGCTCAAGTCGGATGCGCCGCCACGCTGTCTGGTCGCAAACTTTGACGAGTGGCGCAATCGTCTCGCCCGTGATCCATGGGTGGAGATGCCAAATACAAAACAGCGGCTCACCCAGAAAGCGATCGCTGCTGTCGGTTCAAAGAAGTCAAGGTAAAGCCCGCTACACGCCTCAGCAGCGAACAATCTTCGGCGAATCGATACCTCGTGTTGCGTTCCGCGTGTCCACCACCAGTTGCGCGTTACGCACGATCGCCGCGAAATCGTAGCTGGAGTGGTCGGTCACGATGAGCACGCAATCGTACTCGCCAATTTTTTCCAATGGCACGCTGCGCATGTGCAGATCGTAGTGCCGGCCGCGGCCGACGGTGGGAAAGAACGGATCGTTGTAGTCCACCAGCGCGCCGCGGCGTTGCAGCAGCTCGATAATGGTCAGCGAGGGCGATTCGCGCAGGTCGTCGATATCGCGCTTGTAAGCCATCCCCAGCACCAGCACACGCGAGCCCTTCAGCGGCTTGCGATGCTCGTTCAGCGCGGCGGCCGTTTCATCCACCACGTAATAGGGCATGCGGCCATTAATCTCGCCGGCCAATTCAATGAAGCGGGTTCGAAAGTCGTACTGCTTCGCCTTCCAGGAAAGATAGAACGGATCAATGGGAATGCAGTGGCCACCCAAGCCCGGCCCGGGATAAAACGGCTGGAAGCCGAATGGCTTCGTCTTGGCCGCGTCAATCACCTCGAAGATATCGATGTCCATGCGCGCGCAGAGCTGCTTCAGCTCGTTCACCAGCGCGATATTCACCGAGCGGTAGATGTTCTCCAGCAGCTTGGTCATCTCCGCCACAGCCGGCTTACTCACCGGCACCGTGCGATTGAAGATGCTGCCGTACAGCGCGCAACCAAGCTCCGTCGCCGTCGAATCCAGGCCGCCAACGACCTTCGGAATGTCCCGCCGTGCAACGGTATCGTTGCCCGGGTCCTCACGCTCGGGCGAGAAGGCAACGTGAACATCGCCTTGCGCATTGTCGTTGCGCACAACGCGCAGGCCGGCAGCGTTGCCGTTCTCGAGCAGCGGAACCACGACCTCTTCTGTCGTACCCGGATATGTCGTGCTCTCCAGCACAATCAGCTGTCCCGCGCGCAGACGCGGCGCCAGGGCCTTGACGGTGTCGGTGATATAGCTCAGATCCGGCTCATGATATTCATTGAGCGGGGTGGGCACGCAGATCAGCACCACGTCCATCTCGCGCAGGTGATCGTAATCGCTGGTCGCTTCAAAGCCAGTCGTTCGCGCACGCGCGATTTCCGTTGGCGGAATGCGGACGATATACGAGCCGCCGCCGTTCAGCGTCTCCACCTTGGCTACGTCAATATCGAAGCCGGTCACGCGAAACCGCTCTTCGCTGAAGAGCAGCGCCAGCGGCAGCCCGACATATCCCAGTCCGATAATCCCGACGCGGGCGGTGCGGTTCTCGATACGCTGCTTCAGCTCCTGCGCCTGACTCACTGCCACCGCCATCGCCCTCTCTCCTCCGTGCGACACCTCAACAAGGATGTCAACGTCCGCTCGACCCGAAGCCGCGCTCTCCGCGCCGGCTCTCTGCCAGACTCTCCACCACCCTGACCGGCCATTCGGTGGAGGCGCGTAGCGGCGTCATCTGCACGATCTTATCTCCCTTGTGCAGACGTACCGTCACATCGCTCTTTGTCAAAGTCACACCGCGGAGCACGCCGGACGCATCGCGGTCCTCCACCAGCGTGTAAACGGGCTGATTGACATTCACCAGGCACACCAGGATTTCGCCGCGGTAACCGGCATCGATGCGGCCGCCGGCATAGGTGACACCGCGTGCCGCCATTGACGAGCGGTCACCCAGCACGAAACCGTAGCCTTCCGGCCCTTCGACTGCGACGCCGGTACGCACGCGCGTCATCACGCCCGGCTCCAGCACCACGTCTTCCAACGCGTACAGGTCGAAGCCCAGATCGCTACCCGGATGGGCCACGGTAGGTGTCTTCGCTTCAGGATCCAGCAGTTTGACGCGCAGCACGGCGTCTATCATCGGTCGTTCCACTAACTCAAGCGCCAATACGGCCGGGGCTACTTGCCCTTTGCGCTGTTCTCTTTCTTCTGCTTGGCCCAGCGGCGGCGCTGTGCCTCGATGATGCGTTTACGCCCTTCGGGACTGATCTGCCGCCGTCCGGCCGGGTTCGTGTAACCATTCCTCACTGAAATTCCGGCAGCTACTTCGCGTGAGTTGCGTAACAATGTGCGAGCTGTTTCCAGCCGCTGAATCTCCTGGTCCAGGGCAACAATCATCTCGTGTCGTGTCATTTGGGGGCCTCGAGGAACGGGGGTATTTGTAACTATCAAGGGAGTGGAGCAAAATCTCCCCAGAACTATCTTAGCAATAGCTTTCTCTTTAATGTTCGAGTGAAGGCTACGTTCTTACTTCAAACTCGCGGCGAATGTGCAGCACGCGCATCCAATGCAGGTGAACATCATGCTCGTTGCTCCTCCTCATTGGAACTCCGGCTCGGAGCCGCTGGCCCAGATCGCTCGCGGGCCATCCCTGTTGATGCTGGACTACGACGGTACCCTCGCTCCATTTCAAGAGGATCGCATGCAGGCCTTACCCTGGCCCGGTGTTGCCGAGCGGCTGGACCAGCTCAGCACCTTGCCCTCGGTCCATCTCTCGCTGGTTACCGGCCGCTCTGCCCGCGAGCTTGCATCTCTCCTTCCCATGCAGCACTCCGTTGAAATATGGGGATCACATGGCCGCGAGCATCTCACGCCGGATGGCGTCTATACCTGCGCCCGCCTCGCGCCGGCGCAGCAGGCCGTGCTCGATCGGCTGGATAAGGCCCTCCAGCAGGCAGGCCTCGGCGCGCAGATCGAGCGAAAGCCCGCCAGCCTCGCCGCCCACTGGCGCGGCTTGCCGCCAGGCACCGCGGAAAAAATAGAGCAGGTCGCGCGCGATACCTTTAACGCCGCCGGTCAGCGCGCCGGGCTGCAACTGCTCATCTTTGATGGCGGCGTGGAGATGCGCTCGGATACTCTGAACAAAGGTCACGCTGCCCTCCACATGTTGACGCAGTTTCCAACAGCCGCCGCGGCGTACCTCGGCGACGACACGACGGACGAGGATGCATTCGCAGTTCTGCGCGGACGCGCGCTCACGCTGCTCGTTCGCTCCGAGCCGCGCCCCAGCGAGGCCGCGTACTGGCTCCAGCCGCCGCAGGACCTGCTGGCCTTCCTCGATGCATGGATCCGCGCCGCCGAAAGAGTGTGCGCATGATAGCTCGGCACGCGGGCCGTGCCTCCACCGCGCCGCAAAAACGTCTCCTCGTTGTCTCCAACCGCCTGCCTGTCTCCATCAAAAAGGACGATGAGGGCCACCTTACTGCCGCCCCATCAAGCGGAGGCCTGGTCAGCGCCCTGAACCCGATCCTCTCGGAATATGGCGGCACCTGGGTTGGCAGCACGGGTATCGCCAGCGGTAGCGAAGCCCATAACGCTGAGGTGCGCAGGGTGCTCGCCACCGCGACCCGCGGCACCTCTGTGCGTTATCTTCCGGTCTTCCTTTCCGGTGAGGAGCACACAAACTTCTACGAGGGCTTCTCCAACGAAATCCTATGGCCGCTCTTTCACGATCTTCAATCCCGCTGCAACTTCGCACCGCGCTATTGGGAGTTCTATCAAGTAGTGAATCAGCGCTTTGCCGCCGCATGCCTGAAGGCCTCGCAGGCCAACGACGTGATCTGGATTCAGGACTACCAGCTCATGGATGTGGGCAGGCAGATTCGTCAGAAGCGGCCCGACTGCTCGCTCGCCTTCTTTATGCACATCCCATTTCCGGCGCCCGATATCTTCGAGAAGCTTCCCTGGCGCCGCAGCATCCTCGAAGGCCTGCTTGAGCACGATCTGCTGGGGATGCAAACTCCGCGCGATGAGCGCAACCTGGTCGCCTGCATCCGCACCTTTCTTCCCGGCGTCGAAGTCGAACGCGAGCATGACTATCGTCGCGTCACCTATCGCTCACGCCAATCGCGCATCCAGGCCTTTCCCATCAGCATCGATTTTGCGCAGTTTGCCGAGGGAGCAGCCAGCCCGGAAGTCGGGCGGCGCGCCTTCGAGATACGACGCCACCTGAACGGCGTTCGCATTGCTATCGGTGTGGATCGGCTCGACTATACAAAAGGAATCCCGGAGCGACTGCGCGCCTTCGCCCGCTTTCTGCGGGATTATCCGGCGATGCGCGGTCATGTATCGCTTTATCAGGTGGTCGTGCCCAGCCGCGAAAGCATCACCGGCTATCGCCGCCTCAAGCACGAGATCGAGCAGCTCGTCGCACAGATTAATGGCGAGTACAGTCAGCCCGGCTGGGTCCCCATCCACTATGTCCATCGTGCCCTGCCGCGTAAGGAGCTGCTGGCGCTCTATCGAGCGGCCAGCCTCGCGCTCGTCACGCCTCTGAAAGATGGCATGAACCTGGTCTCGAAGGAATACTGCGCCGCGCGCACCGAGAACGATGGCGTACTCATTCTGAGCGAGTTTGCAGGCGCCGCCCCGGAGCTGAGTCGCGGCGCACTGCTGGTAAACCCGTACGACGAGCTGGGCGTCGCCGAAGCTCTGAACCGCGCACTGGCCATGGAGCCACAGGAACAGCGCCGGCGCATGATGCGGATGCGCGCCTGGGTGCGCCGCCACGATATCCTCCATTGGCGCGACAGCTTCTTTGCTGCGCTCGATAGTCCCCCGCCGATGATTCCAGTCAAGGCACTTCTTCCCTGACGCCGCGCTCGGCGAAGATCATTTCCGTGCGCCATTTCATCGAGAGAGACCGCACAAGCTTCTATTGGGCGCCCTGCTCCTCTGGAGACAATGCTTCAGGCAGACCGACGCATTGCTGCTGGTTGCGGCAGTGTCACTACAAAAGTGGTTCCGTGGTCTTCGTCCTTCTGACTGCTCATCACTTCCAGTCGCCCGTGATGCTTTTCCACGATTCCCTTGGACACCCACAGCCCCAGCCCCGTTCCAACGTCCTTCTTGGTGGTGAAGAACGGCTCGAAAATATTGCCGAGTAACGAAGCCGCTATGCCATGCCCGGTATCGGAGATCGTGATCCGCACCTCATCGTTCTGTGGCCGCGCCTCGATCGCCAGCACACCCTGCGGCTCCATCGCATCGAGTGCGTTCGATAGCAGATTGACCAGCACCTGGCGCAATTCCCCCGCGATGCCTTCCACCGTGACCTTCTCCATGCTGCGCACCACTCGGATCTGACGCGCATCCAGCTTGCGCTGATACAGCGACAGCACATCGTTCACCAGCGCGCTCACGTCGATCGACTGCGGCACATTCGACTCGCGATAGAAGCCCAGGGTCTGCCCCACAATATGGCTCACGCGCCGCAGCTCCTCGCTGGCCATCCGCAAATAGTGCTTCGAACCCGCAGGCAATCCCTGTTCCTGTAAGGCCAGATAGAGCAAGTTGCCCACAGCCTCCAGGGGATTATTGATCTCGTGCGCTACCGTTGCGGCCAGCCTGCCGGCCGCGGCCAGCTTCTCGGTCCGTCGCAGCAGGCCCTCGGCACTCTTCCGGTCCTGGATATCCGTGGACGCACCGAACCAGTGCGTAACCTTGCCCACCGCATCAATCAGGGGCTGCGCCCGGGCCAGCACCCAGCGGTAGGTGCCATCAGCACGCCGCATCCGATGCTCCACCTCGTATGGGCGTTTCGTGCGCAGCGCATCGACGAATACCTCCGCGCTCCGCTCGCGGTCCTCGGGATGAATCAGTTCCAGCCCGCCAAACGGTTCATCGCCCGGCTCCGCGCCGGCGAATGCCCGCCAGCGCTCGTTCGCATACTCCGGTTTTCCCGCCGGTCCGGCAACCCACACCATCTCCGGGATGGCCTCCATCAGTTGCACTTTCTCTGACCGTGCTTCCTCCAGAGCGTCTTCTGTTCTGTGCCGCGGCGTCATATCTTCGACCACCGCGATCGCCGCATGTGGATGCCCGCTCGCGTCGCGTAGCAAGGAGGCGCTGATGTGCACCCATAACGTTGAGCCATCCTCGCGCAAATGACGTGCTTCCGAGCGCAGGCTTTCCCGCTCACCGCGCAGCAGTCGGGAGAGCTGCTCGCTCACGCGCGCCAATTCTTCAGGGTGTTCGAGCGACAGGAAGCTGCGGTTGAGCAACTGCGCGTGCGGGTAGCCGGAGATTTCGCAATACGCGGCATTGGCATACTGGATTCTGCCTTCGAGATCGAGCATGACCATGCCGGCCGTTACCGTCTCGATTGCCCCATACAGGAGCGTGCCTGGGGACACTCCCCCAGCCACCATCTCATCCAGTATTGCCGGCAGCTTCCGCAAACAATTCCCCCCGCCCCGCGAATGTCCACGGGATTAAGCCGCCGGGACACTGGTAGGAATGCATGATCGGCTGCATAAGATGGCCGTGAGATTGGATTGGAGTCGTTCCCAAGGCTTAAAGTGCCTCATAAGGTATCCAGATTGCGTAATACGGCCACGCTTCCAGCCGCGAGGAGCAAACCATCCTGCGCGCACGCGATCTCAGGCGCCGATGCCAATAAGACCTCACAGCGATGTACGACCGGCAGCCTGACCTCGGATTTTCCAGCATTGAAAGCCACTTCGATCGAGCCACGTGTCATCCACAGCCATTTCTGCTGTTCATCGAAGCGCACCCCCACCCCTGCTAATTCTCTTGAGGTCAGCGCGCTTTCCTCCCGGCGCAGGCGAATCAGCCGGCGATGCCACTCCAGCATCTCGGCATGCACACCAGTATCCCGCTCTTCCCACCGCAGCTTCGATCGTAGAAACGTCTCCTCCGCCTGCGGATCAGGCACCTCCTCGGGCGACCAGCCAAAGGCCACAAACTCCTTCCGCCGTCCCTCCGAGACCAGCCGCCCCAGTTCCTTGTCCTGAAAGTCAGTGAAGTATTGGAAGGGCGAGGATGCGGCAAACTCCTCTCCGGCAAACAACATAGGCACAAACGGGCCGAGCAGCACCATCGCCGCCCCGATCTTCGCGCGGCCGATATCGACAACCTGGCTCAGCCGCTCGCCCTGCGCGCGATTGCCTACCTGGTCATGGTTCTGGATGTATCCCAGGAAGCGGTCCGCCGGCAGCGCGCCGACTGGCATGCCATGGTTGCGCCTGCGATGTTTCGAATACTGTCCCTGGTAAACGAAAGCCTGCCGGATCGCCTTCGCAAGATCGGCCATGCGGCCAAAGTCCTGGTAGTACCCCGTGGTCTCTCCCGTAAGCACAGTCCACAGTGCGTGATGGAAATCGTCGCTCCATTGCGCATCCAGCCCATATCCGCCTCCCTCCGGCGCCGTCACCAGCCGTGGATCGTTCAGGTCGCTCTCCGCGATCACCGCGTAGTGCTTGCCTGTGTGGTTTTCCAGCTCGCGGACCTCTTCTTCCAGCTGCTGCAGAAAATGCTTTGCCGACCGGTCGATAAAGGCGTGCACCGCGTCGACGCGCAGTCCGTCAAAGTGATAGTCGCGGAGCCACATCAGCGCGTTCTCGATGAAAAACTCGCGCACCTCGGCCGAGCCGGCATCTTCGAAGTTCACCGCGCCACCCCACGGCGTCGAGTGATGGTCCGTAACGTAAGGGCCGAATTTTCCCGTGTAGTTCCCGCTCGGGCCGAAGTGGTTGTAGACCACATCGATCAGCACAGCAAGACCGCGATGATGAGCTGCATCCACGAAGCGCTTCACCGCGTCGGGACCGCCATATGCCTCCAATGGAGCGTAGAGAGCGACGCCATCGTAGCCCCAACCCCGATCGCCCTCCGCTGCCGCCAGCGGCATCAGCTCCACATGCGTGATGCCCAGTTCGCGCAGGTAATCCAGCTTTGCGATGGCCGCGTCCAGCGTCCCCTCGCGCGTGAACGTCCCAACGTGCAACTCGTAGATCACGCTGGCGCCCAGCGCAGGCGGACGCCATCCCGCATCGCTCCACGCGAAAGCTGAGTGGTCCACCAGCTCCGACAAGCCATGCACGCCATCCGGCTGCCGCCCTGACCTTGGATCGGGCAGCGCCTTTCCGTCATCATCCAGCAGAAATCCATAGCGCGAGCCTGCATGCGCCTTCTCTACCGTCGCGGCCCACCAGCCGCGCGGCTCGCTCGTCATCGCATACCGCTCGCCATCCACCACCACGGAGACGCGCTTCGCCCGCGGCCCCCACACTCGAAACCTGTGCATGCCCAATTGTCCTTAGCAGAATCCGGCCGACAGCCGGTTGGTTGTGTCTTTCACTCATAGGATGCAGCATCCGCGGACATTTTCTTCTTTCAGCCCATCCACCCGGGGGGCGCGTTTCACAATCTCAACCACCATGGCAAAAGCAAATTGCCCGCGTGGCCAGATCCGCGTCGGCATCTCCGGCTGGACCTACGCGCCATGGCGCGGCGTCTTCTATCCGGAAAAACTGCCCCACGCGCGCGAGCTCGCCTATGCCGCCGAGCGCTTCTCCACCATCGAGATCAACGGCACCTTCTACTGCCTGCAGCGGCCCTCCAGCTTCGCCTCCTGGGCCGCCGCCACGCCGGACGACTTCGTCTTCAGCGTGAAGGGCTCGCGCTTCATCACCCATATGCTGAAGCTGCGCAACGTAGAGCAGGCGCTCGCAAACTTCTTTGCCTCCGGTCTGCTGCTTCTCGGACCCAAGCTTGGCCCCATCCTGTGGCAGTTCTCGCCGAATTTCACTTTCGATCCAGCCCGGCTCGAAACCTTCTTCCAACTCCTGCCACGCACCACAACAGAAGCTGCAGAGCTCGGCCGTCGTCACGATCACCGCCTCGAAGGCCGCGCTCACACAGAAGCAGACACGAACCGCCCCATACGCCACGCCATGGAGATTCGTCACGAGAGCTTTCTCTCCGAGGACTTCATCCTGCTACTGCGCCGCTACGGCATCGCGCTGGTCTGCGCTGACACCGTGAGCTGGCCACGCCTTGTCGATGCCACAACCGATTTCGTCTACTGCCGTCTACACGGCTCCCGCGAGCTCTATGCCAGCGGCTACGGACGGCAGGCCATCGCTACCTGGGCCGATCGCGTCGCAGCCTGGGCCGCCGGCGCGCCACCCAGCGGCAAGCGCATCTCAGCATTCTCCGAGAACGAAGCCCGCCCGCACGATGTCTACGTCTACTTTGATAACGACGCGAAGGTGCGCGCCCCCGGCGACGCCCTCAGCCTCGAACGACGCCTCGCCCGGCTCGGCTTTCCGGAACCACATCAAATCTGGGCGGATCTGCCATAGGCATCCAATGATCCGCGATCCAGGCTCTTGAAGATCACGAGATAAAGCGAACTCGTCAGCAATCCAACGACGAATGCGAAGATCATCCCTGCAATAGCGCTACCCACCCAGCCCATAAGCGGGTCGCCCTGCCACATTGTCTGCGGGCTGGCGCCTCCTATTTGAAGAACCAGAAACCAAAGACCGACCGCTAAAGGCCCGAGGAGACTCCCTACCGGCAGGATGGTCCACATTTTCCATCCCTCTGCTCGCTTCGCCGCGATCACAACCGGCAGGCACAGACACCAGATCGGCAACGCGCACATCATCGTGACCCGAAAAACGGGCACGACAAACCATAGCTTGGCGTATCCGACACCCTTTAAGTAGAGACTCAGGAGCAGGCTGAAAAGACCAATGGCAAGCAGCAGGCAGACAAACCATAGGCCAATGCGCAACCAGACACTCATCACGCTGCGCTCGGCAGACTCAGGCACGCTGCACCTCCATTCCCCCGCTCGCCGAATGGGCAACCCTGAGTGCGCCACCAGACGAGCGATTGGCATTCCCAGCGACGGGTCGAATTATGTCACGCCATCCGCGCTCTCTGTTTACTCTCCAACCCTAGCTCCTGCATACACCGCGCGCACACCCTCCAGCGCCGGCAGCAGCACCGGATGCACCTCCACCGCCAGCCGTCCAGCCCGGACGCCAGGATCGTTCTCGGCCAGCGCCACCGCCGACTCCAGCGTCCCGGCCGCAATCAGCAGTACACCTGCGAACTCGCTTTCGTCCAGCACCGGACCCGCCACAAGATATCGGCCAGCCTCCGACTGCTCGCGAAGATACGCCAGATGCCGCGGCAGCAGCTCCGCCGCCTCCGGCCCCTCGATTTCGTTCCACCGCGGCCCCCGCCGCAGCAAGCCCAGAAAATACGGCTTCAAATTCTTCGGCACATCGCGCATGCCGGTCTCTTTCGGATTCCGCTCTTCTGTCATCGCACCTCGCAAACCTCCATCATGCCATCCAGCGCCGCTGAAGTTCTGGTGACAAACAGCATCCACATGCTGCGCTATGCTCTTCGCACGATCCGTTATGTTGCGCACTGCCCTCCTGACCATCGCTGCGATCGCTCTCGCGTGCAGCCTGCACGCGCAACCGCGGACCACTCCCAAAACCAGAACGTTTGTCGGCTCGGCCGCCTGCAAATCCTGTCATCAAGCGGCATATAACGGCTGGCGCCAGACGCGCATGGCCAATGTCATCCGCGATCCCAGGACTCACCCCGATGCGGTTCTCGGCGACTTTACGCATAGCGATCCGGTCCGCACCTTCACTCTCGATCAAGTCGCTTTTGTCTACGGAAGCCGCTGGAAGCAGCGCTATTTCGAGAAGCGCGGAAGCGACTACTTTCCGCTGCCAGCGCAGTGGGATATTGAGCATCGCAAGTGGCTGCCCTACCACGTCGCCGATGGCACGGATTGGTGGACGCCCTACTACGGGAAAGCGAACACGGATCGGCCCACCGGCCCCACCTGCGACGGATGCCACTCGGTGAATTACAACCTGGCCACCCGCGAGGTGACGGAATGGAACGTGGGCTGCGAGAAGTGCCATGGCCCAGGCAGCGAGCACGTCGCTCACCCCACCACGCACAACATCGTGAACCCAGAGCGCCTCGACTACGTACGCGGCAATGACGTCTGCATGCAGTGCCACACGCAGGGGCGCCCCGCCATACTGCCAGTGCCGATTCAGGGCCACGCACACGCCGGAATGGAGAATTCACTCGAGCGGGGCGTCTATCCAGACTGGCCTGTCGGCTATCTGCCTGGCGATCGGCTCGCCGATTTCTGGCATCTGGAGGAGGCAAAGCTCGGTACCCAGGACTTCTACTTCTTCCCCGATGCCAGCGCGCACAAGAACCGCATGCAGGGCAATGACTTCGTCCAGAGCAACATGTATCACCGCGGGTTGCGCTGCTTCGATTGTCACCAGGTGCATAGCAATCGCAATCCGTCCAATCTGATCGCCACCGGCAATCAGCTCTGCCTCAACTGCCACACCAAAGAGAATCCCGCAGGGCTGAAAGGCACTGTTGCAGAGCACACGCATCATCGTGCAGGCAGTGCCGGCAGCCAATGCATCGCATGCCACATGCCGAACATCGCGCAAACGCTCGGCAACAAGCAGGATGGCGACATCTTTGTGGCCAGCCACACCTTCCGCTTCCTTTCGCCCACCCTGACGGAGACCTCGGGCATCCCCAACCCATGCATTGGCTGCCACAAGGACAAAACAAATGCCTGGGCCGCCGCCCAGTTGCGCTCCTGGAACAGCACCAGTCCCTGGCGCGTCGCCAATTGACGTCGATGTCATCTCGACCGGAGCGCCGCAGGTGCGTAGCGGAGAGATCTGCTGTTTGGCTTTGAAACGGCCCTCCGCTCGACCGCGCTCCTCTAAAATTGCCGTATGCCAGCCGAGCGCCTCTATTACGCCGACTCTGCCCTCACCCAATTCGCGGCTACGGTGACCGACATCCGCGAGCGCTCGCGCACCGGCGGAGCCTCGCTGTGGCAGGTCGCGCTGGACCGCAGCGCCTTCTATCCCACCAGTGGTGGACAGCCATTTGATACCGGCACGATCACAGCTACAGCCGCCAGCGGCGCGCGCCTGGAAGCACCTGTCACAGACGTCGAAGAAGATGAGCAAGGTGAGGTCTGGCACCTGACTCCAAAGCCGCTGCTCGCCGGTACGCAAGTCGAGGGGAATATCGACTGGGGACGCCGCCTCGATCACATGCAACAGCACTCCGGCCAGCACCTGCTTTCCGCCCTCTTTTACCGGGAGCTGCGCGCCTTGACGGTCTCTTTCCATCTAGGCGAAGCCATCTCCACCATCGATCTCGATACGGAGTCGCTCGAACCGGCTCAACTCGCTCACATCGAGCAGCTCGCGAATGCGATTGTTGCCGAGGCGAGGCCTGTGGTTCACAAGTCGATCCCGGCCGAAGAGGCGCAGCGCTTGCTTGCTGAAGGCCAGCTTCGCAAGCTTCCTCCGCGCGCGGGAGATATTCGGATCGTCATCATTGCCGGAGAGACGGCCGCAGGCGCTATTCCAGCCGATCTCGACGTCAACGCCTGTGGCGGAACCCACGTCAGCTCCACCAGCCAGATTGGCCCGGTGCTCATTCGGGGCACCGAGCGCATCCGCCAATCGGTCCGGGTCAGCTTCCTCTGTGGCAATCGCGCGATTGCCGCAGCGCGAGCCGACGACACCCTGCTCAGCCAGCTAGGCCGCGAGCTCTCCGTCGGCCGCGCCGATCTGCCCGCCGCCCTCGCCCGCGTGAAAACCGATGCCAAAGCCGGCGCCAAAGAGCGGCAAGCGCTGCGCGAGGACCTCGCCAACTACCATGCCGCCCGTCTGATCGTCGAAGATCCGCCGCAGAACGATCTGCGCATCGTGCGCCGTATCTTTCCTGACCGCGATGCCGAATACGTCAAGCTGCTGGCCAGCCGCGTCGTCAGCGCCGCACCGCACACCATCGCCCTGCTGGCATCCACCCAGCAGCAGCAGCAGGCTCCCGCGACCCCAGTGGCGTCCTGCAGCGTGGTGATGTCCTGCAGCGAACAGCTTGGTCGCAATGCCGGCGAGATGCTGCGCGACGCGCTCACGGCAGCCGGTGGCCGCGGGGGAGGTTCCAGCACGCTGGCGCAGGGGCTTGTCCCGGCAAATCAGCTCGGCAACGCGCTCGATGCACTGGAAGCGCGACTACGCGGCCGCGCCGTTGCCGCAGGGTAGCGCTGGTTCGCGCCGCCAGGCCGCTTGCTGCTATAGTTTGTGAGGCATCTCCCGCCATTTTCGCTGTGGGGCTATAGCTCAGCTGGGAGAGCGCGTCGTTCGCAACGACGAGGTCGTCGGTTCGATCCCGACTAGCTCCACCAATCCCATAAATTAAAAATGTGGTTATCCTTCGCGAAGCGAAGGGACTGCAGTTTCTCGGCGCAAGCCATAAACCGCACGCGAGCGACCAGCGGGAGCCGCCCTCACCACACCCACGTGAGTGCCGCCGCCCGGACGGCCAGTCCTATTTTTCGATTTCTACGCCGCGCCAGAAGGCCATGTGGTTCTTCACATGCTTGGCCGCCGGCTTGGGATCGGGGTAATACCAGGCAGCGTCCGGGTTCTCCTGCCCATCCACCACCAGCGTGTAGTAGCGCGCCTGCCCTTTCCACGGACAAGTAGAGGTCGTCGAGCTGGGGCGCAGGTACTCGCGGTTTACTGCGGCGTCGGGGAAATACACGTTTCCCTCCACCGTCTCTACTTGATCACTCTCCGCGATTACCTTGCCATTCCAAGTCGCCTTCGCCATCGTGTAGGGGTCGCCTTCTTCAGGAGTCGCGCCCGGGCGTTCCGCCACGAGCCACGCAGTACAGTAACAGATTCTTCATTGGAACTGCTTGCCGATCGCGCACAAACGCACAAGAGGACGTCAAGGCGTCCTTTTGTAAGCCGGTGGAATAGCGCAGCAGGTTGTGCCGCCGCGACTGGGCTGGCTGAGCGGCGTGGGGCGGCTTGGGCAAACTAGATCAATCCGGCCGCTGGATCTCCGGAAGCGGCGGCGCCCCGCGTGAGGCCATTCGCTTCTTCACCCGCGAGTGCATCGCCTCCAGCTTCTGCCGTGCGGCGGCGCTCCGCTCCACCAGCTTCTCCATCTGGATCAGAAAGTTCGGGAGCTGCGCGCGAATCTCCTGCAGGTAGGGCCAGAACTTGGCTGCCACAAAGAATGGCTCGGCGTTGGTATCGACGTAAATCTCTGGCGCCAGCACCCCGTGGTTCACTAGAGCCGTAGCCATCTCCCAGTACGACGTCACCTGGCGGAACCAGCAGTTTTGCTCGGATCCGAAGTCGGCGATCACAATCCGGATCTCCTCGGCGGAGGTGGGCCAGAACTCCGCTGTTACCCAGGCACGCGCCTTGCGCAGCACCGCTTCCTGCCGCAACTCATACAGCTTCAGGACGGTTGCGGCGTCTTCTCGGGCTGCCAATGTGGTTTCCATGAATGGTGCTCTCCTCTTCCTGCTCAAGAGGTAGTGTATGGCGTCGCTTCGGTTCCTGCCCGCAACGCTCCGGGAACGCCCCAGTTCCATACCGGCATGGGTGCCTCCGTCCATCGCGGTCGGCGCTATGAAAGTGACGCCAAAACAGGCTGGCCCACATTCTCTCTGCATAACGCCGAAAAGAATGTGGGCACGGCCGCTATCGGTTATTTGCAGCAACTGCTGCCGTCGCAGCAGGCAGGACTATCACAACATGGGGCGACGGTCGCTGCCCGGGCTGACAACGAAAGGAAGAGGACTGCCGCAAACGCGAATACGAGTGCTTTGAGTTTCATAACGATCTCCTTTGAACACGGTTTTGATACACATGCGCGCCCTGCGCGTTTCGACGCGCTGCTTCTGGGACGTAGAGGAAGGAGTGGATCTAAATGCGGAGATCGTCTTTGAGATCAAATATGGCGGTTCGGTAACGGAGACCTGGAGTTAGTTCACGCTGCGATGCAATGACCAGCGGATTCGGCCTCTGACTAACGACATTTTGCGCCTGCGAAAGGGGATCGACCTGCTTCTGTTCGTGTGTCTCCTTTTCCGCAACCGTGACAGTGACATGGCAGGCGGGACAGGATTCGCTGGTATTGTTCGCGGGTAACGGGCAGCATGGTGATTGTGCTGGCTGGCATAGCGGAAACTGCGCGGAGAGGTGCTCTGCATAAGACGCCGTCGCGATCCACCCGCAGATTACGAGCAGGGAAAAGAACACGCGAAGGTGGCCGCTACGCTTCACATTCCGACTGTAACGCTTTCGCGAATGAAGGACAACGGCCGGGCGCCCCATCCTGATGAAGTTAGGGTGGGGCAGTTCTCAACCATCCAGTCGACCCCAAGGGTCCACCATCGTTACACCAACCGCCTTAAGCCACCGGCTGCGCCGCCTCTTCCTTCACCTTCTTTGACTTCGCTGGCGCAGGCGCCTCGGCTTCAGGAGCATCGCGCAAACGCTTCGAGTAGTGACAGGTCACGCCCGTCTCCTCCTCGCGCCCTTCTTCTTGCGCTTGCTCTCCTTCTCGTCCGATGCCGCAGGCTTTTTATTGTTCGGGCACGTCAGATAGACGCCAGACTTGAGCGTTTTCTCGATCAAATAGCTCGAGCCGCACTCCGGGCACTTCTTCGGCACCGGCTTGCCATTCGCCGTAAAGTCGCACTTCGGATAGCGCGTGCAGCCATAGAACGTCGTGCCAAAGCGCGTCTTCCGCTCAGCGATATCGCCTTCGCCGCACTTCGGGCACTTCATCCCTTCCACCAGGTTCTGCTTGATGTACTTGCACTCCGGATAGCCGGAGCAGGAGACGAACTCGCCGAAGCGTCCCGTGCGCCGCACCAGGTCCTTGCCGCATACCGGGCAGGGCTCACCGATCGGCACCGGCGGCTTCTGCTGTTCGCGGCTGCTAAGCCGGCGCACTGTCTTGCAGGGCGGGTCATCGTTGTAGCCCGGACACGCCATGAACGGCCCGAACGGACCGTTGCGCAGCACCATCACGCGCCCGCACGCCTCGCAATACTCCTCTTCCTTCTCGTCCGGATTCTCCAGCTGCGGCTTGGCCGCGAAGTTCTCCTTGGTGAAGGTACAGCTCTCTTTGTTCTTCTTGTCATAGGTGCTGCACGCGTAGAACGAGCCGAACTTGCCCCACTTCAGCACCAGCGGCGCGCCGCACCGCTCGCACTTCTCATCGGTGGGCTGCTCCATCCGCTTCACGTTTTCCATGTGCTTCTCGGCGTGCTTCAGCTCTTTCTTGAAGTAGCCATAGAAGGCTTGCAGCAGATCGGTCCACTTCTCCTTGCCGTCTTCGATGTCGTCCAGCTCCTCTTCGAGCTTCGCCGTGTACTCCGGATCGAAGATGTAAGGAAAGTTCGCCACCAGCAGGTCGGTCACGACCAGGCCAATCTCCGTCGGAATGAACTTGCCCGAGCGGCCCTGGCCCACCTTCTGCACATACTCGCGCTCCTGGATGGTCGACAGGATGGTTGCGTAGGTAGACGGGCGGCCGATGCCGCGCTCTTCGAGCGTCTTCACCAGCGAAGCCTCGTTGTAACGCGGCGGCGGCTCGGTGAACTTCTGCTCGTGCTTTAGTTCCTGAAGCGTCAGCGCCTGTCCGGCGTTCAGATCCGGCAGCTTGTTCTTCAGCGCATCGTCGTCATCGTCCTTCGCGTCCTTGGCCTCTTCATAAACCTTCAGATAGCCGTCGAACTTCAGGATCGATCCCGTCACACGGAAATCGTAACGGCGACCTGCACGTGCCTCAACGTCCACGATCGTCTGATCGAAGACCGCCGGCACCATCTGCGACGCCACAAAGCGCCGCCAGATGAGCTGGTAAAGTTTGAACTGCTCATCGCTTAGATAGCGCTTCACCGACTCCGGAGTGTGTTTCACCTGGGTTGGGCGAATCGCCTCGTGCGCATCCTGCGCATCTTTTTTGCTCTTGAAGGTGTTCGCCGCTTCCGGCAGATAGTTTTTGCCAAGCTCCTTGCCGATGTACCCGCGAACCTCCGCGATCGCATCCGGAGACACGCGCGTCGAGTCGGTACGCATGTAGGTGATCAGGCCCTCCGTTCCTTCCGAGCCGAGCTCCACGCCTTCATAGAGACGCTGCGCAACGCCCATCGTCCGCCTTACGGAAAAGCCCAGCTGCCGCGATGCGTCCTGCTGCAGGCGGCTGGTCGTGAAGGGCGCCGTGGGATTCTTGCGGCGCTCCTTGCGCTCCACCTCGCGCACCGACCACTTCGCTTTTTCGATCGCGGCCAGCACTTCCTTCGTGATCCGCTCATCCGGCAGCGCATTGCCGCTGACTGTATCCACCTTCGCGGTCTCGCCATCGATGCCGACGAATCGCGCGGTAAAGACGTTCTCGTCCTTCGCGCTGGTCTTCAAATCGGCGTCGATGGTCCAGTATTCGACCGGCTTGAACGCCTTGATCTCGCGCTCGCGCTCGACAATCAGCCGCAGCGCTACCGTCTGCACGCGGCCGGCGGAGAGTCCGCGGCGCACTTTATCCCACAGCAGCGGCGAGATCTGGTAGCCGACGATGCGGTCGAGCACGCGCCGCGTCTGCTGCGCATCGACCAGGTTGCGATCCACCGCGCGGGGATTCTCAAAGGCTGCGCGAACCGCCTTGGGCGTGATCTCGTTGAAGGTCACGCGCTGAATAGAATTTTTGGGTGAGACGTCGCGCAGCTCGTCCTCAAGATGCGCGGCAATCGCCTCGCCTTCGCGGTCCGGGTCAGGCGCCAGATAGACGTTCGTCATCTTGCCCGCAATTTTGCGCAGGCGGTCGACGATCTTCACCTTGTCCGGCATCACGATCAGGTCCGGCTCAAAGGTGCCGTTTTCCAGCTCGACGCCGATCTTGTTTTTGGGCAGATCCTTGACGTGGCCGATGGATGCTTCGACCACGAAGTCTTTGCCTAGATATTTTCCGATGGATTTCGCCTTGGCCGGCGACTCTACGATAACCAGTGACTTACTCATTGCTTCCCTTCATTTCCGCCTGCTCTCCGTTCCGGCCGCGGACCTGCCGGTGCGTTCCGTTTTGGCAACGCATTCTGTGCCGGCCAGGCAATTTGTTTGCCCGCCAGCAATCTCCGAAAACTACCACGCGCTTCCGGATGTGTCCAAAACCATCTCCCCGAAACCATCGCCGGACGCATCCCAAATGCGCTCCAAACGTCTCCGAAACCCCGTTTTCGAGACCAGAAATCAGACGCGCCTCCTCTCCGAAGGTCGCGAAATATTCCTGAATAGGAGTAATCAGAGAGACAAGTACGCGAATGGAGGCCTGACCGTTCCCTTACATGCGCCGGACGTAGTTCTTGCCCGGCAGCTGCCGGATATGGTTATTCAGCTCCAGCTCAAAAAGCGCCGTAAATACCTCAGCCGATGTGACTTGTCCCTCGAGCTGCTCCAACAGCTCCTCCATGTGGAGCGCCTGGTCCAGCCGCAACATGCCGTAAACAGCGGACTCAGCAGGGGTCAAAGGAGGTCCAGGGGGCAACATCGCCTCTCCCTGCCGTAGTAATGATGCAGTACCCCCCTCGCCAGATTCAGATCCAGATGCGAAGAGGTCCGCCTGGCTGCCGTTCCGGTCGCCCTCCCGGCCCTCTAACTCCAGTCGAATCTGCGACGGAAGCTCTTCCCAGATGTCCTCCCAGGTAGCCGTCAGCTTGGCTCCCTGCTTGATCAGGGTGTTCGGTCCCCAGGCGTTCCGGCTGGTCACATTTCCGGGTACGGCATACACGTCGCGGTTCTGCTCCAATGCACAACGGGCGGTCACCCGCGTCCCGCTCTGTTCGGCCGCCTCCACCACCAGCACCCCTACACTCATGCCGCTGATGATGCGGTTGCGCAACGGAAAGTTCTGCGGCGCCGGAAATGTGCCCATCGGCTGCTCGGAAACGATAGTGCCTCCGGCCAGGATGATCTCTTCGGCCAGACGCTTGTTCTCCTTCGGATAGACGACATCCAAGCCCGTTCCCCACACCGCCACAGTGCGGCCGCCCGAATTCAGGACGCCCAGCGCTCCCTTGTGCGCTGCCGTGTCAACCCCACGTGCCATCCCGCTCAAGATCACCACACGGCGCGCCGCCAGGTCGCGTGACAGCATCTCCGCCATGCCGATTCCGTAGGGGCTCGGCGCCCGCGTGCCTACGACCGCAATCGACGGCTGGGACAGCAGCGCCCGGTCGCCCCGCACCCAGAGCACGGGCGGCGGATCGAAGATCTCGCGCAGCCGCTCCGGATAGTCGGCGTCGGCAAGTGTCATCACGCTGCAGCCGCTATCACATATCTTCTGCCATTCTTCCTCCGCTGCCTTGCGCGCCTTACCCTCGGCAATGAATCGGGCGGAGGCGACAGGAATCTGCAGCGCTTCGAGCGCGGTAAGGGGCAGGCGAAACAATTCCGCAGCTTCGCGCAGGCCGCGCACGGCACGCTGGATGCGCCGCGGACCAAGCCCGGGAGTCATGGCCATAGCCAACCACGCGAGAGTCGTTTCAGTTGCAGGAGGAGGAATGCAGATGGTCTGAGGGCCCGGCATGTATGTTGCTGAGCCTATGAGCGCCCGGAGGCCCGGACAATTGGACTAACGGGGTACGCAACCGCTCCCGGTACGCTATGCCCCGGTACACTGACCAGTGAGCCGTCTTCGCGTCGCTGCCATTCGCTTTCTCAATCCCGCACCGCTCATGTGGGACTTCGATCATCCGCCACTCGCGGTTCCGCTTGCCACCCGTTACGACATCGAGAGCATGATGCCCGCCCAATGCGCGGAGCGTCTTGCCAATGGCACGGCCGATCTCGGGCTCGTTCCCATCACCGCCTTCGCACACAGCGAAGATCTGCGCATGGTGCCCGGCTGCGCCATCGCCTCCAAGGGAGCTATTCGTTCGCTGCTGCTGATTCTGCGGGCCGGCACCGGTCTCGAGGGCGTGCGCAGCATCGCGACCGATACTTCCTCCCGCGCGACGCTTGCGTACGTCCAGGTCATGGCCCGGAGCTTCTGGAAGATTCCCGCTACATTCGTCCAGCACCCACCCGACCTGGACGCTATGCTCGCGGCCTGCGATGCGGCGCTGCTCATCGGCGATCCCGCGCTGCTGGCGCTTGAAGATCGCGCCAGCTCGCCAGAAGCGCACGGGCGAAGAGCTGATGTATCTCGACCTCGGCGCGGAGTGGCGCAAGCTCACCGGTCTGCCCTGGATTTCGGCAGTATGGGGCGTGCGCGAGACGTCGCTCCGCTCCGCTGCGGAGCGTGACCAGCTCGTGAGCGATCTCACCGGATCGCGCGATGCCGGGCTTGCCCATATTGACGACCTCGCCGACGAGTGGGCGATGCACATCGACGTCCCGCGCGCCACCATCCACACCTATCTGAGCCAGAACATCCACTACATCCTCGATCAGGAGTGCGTGGAAGGCCTCGAGCGTTTCTACGAGCTCGCTGCCGCCTGCAAAGTGTTGCCTGGGACAGCCGATATTCGCTTTCTGTAGACAGGGTTCCGAGCTCGGAAGCTTTGACCGGAGCAAAGAAAGGTAACTGAAACTGTCCACCGCAGAACTCGAAGCCGCTTTCCCGCGTCCAACCGAGCGTGACCCTGGGGAAATGGACCGGAAAACGAATGCTCATGGCCGCCGCTCATCCAGGGCGGGCAAGGCACGGCACGATGCACTGGCTCATCAGCCTGGGATGGATCGGCCTGTTCGGCGTATCGCTCATCGATGCCTGTCCCTTTCCTTTGCCCATTCCCGGCACCACGGACCTGCTGCTGCTGCTCCTGGTGGTGCGCAAAGGCAATCCATGGGTGCTGGTCCCCCTAGCGGTTGGTGGAGCGGTTGTCGGCGCATTCACCACCTGGTCTGCCGGGAAAAAAGGCGGCGAAAAGGCGCTGCGCCGCTATGTGCCGGAGCGTTACTACGATCGCATCACGAATTGGGTGAAGAAGTATGGCGCGCCCGGCGTGGCGCTGGCTGCCATCAACCCTCCGCCCGTCCCGCTGATGCCGTTTCTCGCAGCCGCGGGAGCTTTGGGGGTCACGCGCGGGCGCTTCCTTACGGCATTCACCCTGGCGCGGAGCGCTCGCTACGCTCTGGTGGCTTGGCTTGGGGTACGGTATGGACACCACATGGTCCACTGGTGGAACCAATACCTGGCGCGCTATTCAGGCGCGATCGGCTGGGGCATCCTGGCACTCTTCCTCGCGGCGTTTGCGTGGGCCATCTGGCAATGGCGCCGCAGCGGAGCACGGCACGCGGAAGCGCACGCGGCCCACTCCTGAGCTAACACTATTTCTTGGCGTTCGAAAGCGGGCGCGAGATCACGCACGCGTTGATGCCGCCAATGCCGCTGGAAAGCTTGCCCGCCAGCCCCTCAGCGGCGACGCAGGTGTCTGCGAAGACGAACCGCCCGTGGATCCCGGCAATTGCCGGATTCAGCGACTGCTCGGTGAGCAGCGTCGGGAAGAGGTGACCGCTGGCGTAGCCCAGATACTGCGCAGTCAGTTCCCATCCGCCGCCGGCGCTCATGCCATGACCGAAGGTGCCTTTGCGGGCTGTCACCATGACCGTCTCCGGGAGCACCGTGCGCAATGTGCTGATCTCGGCGTAATCCCCCGGCGTTGCTGTGGCGTGCAGGTCCCAGGTCGCGATCTGCTGGGGTGTGGCATGCGCTTCTTCGAGAGCCTGGCGGATGGCCGCCTGTGGACCCGGAATCGATGGAGTGATGATGTGATGCGCGTCCGAGCTCACGCCCGCGGCGATGGGCTCCATCCCCAGCGGCGTCATCCCCTTGGCCTCGAGATACTCCATATCGCCGACGATCCACACCACGGATCCGCCAGCCACGTGCGTGCCCTGGAGTTGGGTGAGCGGGTTGGATACCTGGCGGCTGGCAGACAGCACACGCGCACCGTAGAACGAGCCAACCACTAGCGGATGGGGCGGCGGGTCGGTGGCGCCGACGACGACCACCTTGGCCTCGCCGCGCTCGATTGCCTGCATCGCCAGCCGCAGGGCGACCCCGAAGGTCGAGCAGGCCGCCACCGGCGCGAACGCCAGCCCTGTAATGCGGCCCAAAATAGAAACCTGCGACGCCGGCGTGTTGTGGATATTCCAGATCAGGTTTGCCGAGACTTTCCATGGCGGCTCCGGCGCACCCCACTTCTCCTGCAGGCGCGCATGCCGCTTGCCGCGCTCACGCAGGATGTGAAGCTTTCCGTGCTCCACTTCCCCTTCCATCACCAGCGCGTCGATGGCCGCTGCATCATCCAGGTACTCGCGCAGCTCGGGCGAGCGCTCCGTCCAGTAGTTTTCCCAATCCCGCGCCAACTCGGCGAGATCACCCTCAGCCTCGGCCGGATTGAGCGGGACGTCTTCCAGCCCCTTGAGCTTCCCATCCAGATAGGCGCTGAGCGCGCTATTGTTCTCCTTGCTGCCCCAAAACCTGTTCCAGCGCTGCTGTGCCAGGTAGAGGGTCACGCTGGACTGATACATGGTTTCCACGGCGCCAAGACCGGTGCCCACATACACGTGTGCCTGGCTGCCCAGCTCCTGCATCAGGCTTTCGAGGCCAGGATTCTGCTCCAGTGACTGGATGAACGCGCCCAACGCATACAGCGAGGGATAGTCCATCTTCTCTTTCAGATTCTGGTAGTGCCGCGGCGCGAACCGGGCGTCGATCCAGGGCTTGTAGTCCTCAAAATCGAACTCAGGTTGGCCCACCAGGAAGTTACTGGGGCCGAAACCCTCGAAAGGCGTCAGCCAGCTCTCCGATTTCTCCAGATTGCGCGCAAAGGCGGCCATATTGGGCGATTTTGGCGCCACAATGCCCCATCCGAAGACGCCAACGCGCGGCTGTTTTGCGCCTCCGGAGTGATCGGTCGCAGGGCTCGCCTTCGCGGCGGCGGGTTCGGTACTGGTTGGCAACTCGGCTGGGCTCATATAGCTGGCCCTTCGATTCTCTCCGACCACCCGCACGAATGTCCACGCGGTCGAGTGAAAGTAACAGTGCTATTGAGGATTCTCTGAGTGCCGTGGAAGGTTCTATTTGATCCGCGCTCGAGAAAGTTTTCGCGAGTCAAGCGCTATCAGTGCACCGGGTGGCCTACTGCGCCCGGAATGACCCGTTACCGTTGCTTCCTTCCGGACCTGGCGGGATTGGCGGGAGTCCGTCGCGTAGGACCCGGCACTGGGAAAGAATATCACCGGGCCATGGGCGAAAGCGCGTCCGTTAAAATACTGAAGTGAATCCCACCAACATTCTGGAAGCGCCTCCAGCAGTGCCCGAGGTGACTTCCGCTCGGCCGCGCGTGGGCTTTGTCAGCCTCGGCTGTCCCAAGAACCTCGTAGACAGCGAGGTGATGATGGGCCTGCTCGACCGCGCCGGTGCCGAGCTCACGGCAGATCCCGAGGCCGCTGAGATTCTCGTCGTCAACACTTGTTCGTTCATCGACTCGGCGAAACAGGAATCGGTCGACACCATTCTTGAAATGGCGCAGCACAAAACCACCGGACGCGCGCGCAAGCTGATCGTCGCCGGGTGCCTGGTGGAGCGCTATCGTGACGAGATTCGCAAGAATATTCCCGAAGTCGACGCGGTGGTTGGCACAGGCGAGTTGGAATCAATCCTGACAGCGGCGGGTTTGTCCCCTGCAGCTGCTTTACCCGCAGGCCCGCAGTTGTTCAACATCCTGACGGCAACATCCACGCCGCGCCATGCGCCAGCCGATGCCAGTGCTTCGCGAGCCGAGGGCGATCTGCGCGAGCAGCAGGGACGCTTCGCACGCGACACCTGGGATGGCGCCGCACCTGCCCTGCCAACCTATCTTTACGACGAGACAACACCGCGTCTGCTGGCGACCGGCAAGACCTCGGCCTATCTCAAGATCGCCGAGGGCTGCGATCATCCCTGCTCCTTCTGCGTGATCCCAAATCTGCGCGGCAAGTTCCGCTCGCGCCGCTTCGAATCGGTGATCGCGGAAGCCGAGCAGCTTGGTCGCGCGAGGTGTGCGCGAGATCACGCTGATCGGCCAGGACACAACCTGCTACGGCGAAGACTTCGGTTTGAAGGACGGTCTTGCGGCCCTGCTCGATAGGCTCGCGCAGATTGATGGCTTGACCTGGCTGCGCTTCCTCTACGCGTATCCGAACAAGATCACCGGCCGGCTGCTCGACACCATCGCGAAGCACGAGCGCATCGTGAAATACATGGACGTCCCGCTGCAGCATGCCGCTGCGCCGGTGCTGAAGCGCATGCGCCGTGGCGCAAATGCCGACATCTTTCTGAAGACGATCGAAAAAATCCGCGCCGCCGTCCCCGGCATCGCGCTGCGCACCAGCTTTATCGTGGGCTTCCCCGGCGAGACCGTCGAAGACCACGCTGCCCTGATGGATTTCGTGCGCGCTGCCAAATTCGACTGGATGGGTGCCTTCGCCTATTCGGACGAAGAAGGATCGCAGTCCATCGCATTGGATAAGTCGCTCAAAATTCCGAAGCGCACCATCGAGGCTCGCCGCCGCGCGCTGATGAAGCTGCAGCAGTCGATCAGCCGTGAGCGCAAGGAGCAGTGGATCGGCCAGACGATGAACATCCTGGTAGAAGGCGAGAGCGAGGAGACGCCCCTGCTGTGGGAGGGCCGCTCGCAGTTCCATGCGCCGGAGATCGACGGCAAGGTCTACATCAACGACTTCGGTCCGCACGAGACGCTGGTGCCCGGCACCTTCTATCGTGCAGAGATTACCGAGGCGCACGACTACGATGTGGTCGCGCGCGTCATCGAATAATTTAAGGGAATAATTCCGGGAGTTGTTGTATGTCTGAAGCGAAGCAGAAAATCCTTCGCTGTCCCATCTGCAGGACCATCGTGCCTTTGGACGATCCCAATGTGCCCTTCTGCAGCGACCGCTGCCGGGTCATCGATCTCGGCAAATGGGCCAGCGGCGAGTACCGCATTTCCTCACCAATCCTCGACCCTGAGGTGCTGGAGGATATCGACGAGGCGACACTGCGCCGTGCCCAGCAGGAGCAGGACGCGGAGGAACGATGAACGTCGCATGGCGCAATGAACGCCCGTGGCTCAGTGGACGATAGACCCTCCGCGGCGCCCGCGACAGGGAAAAAGACGCTGTGGGCGTGGACTGCGGGCACGTTCTTCGGCGCGGGCCTGCTGAAGCCAGGCCCCGGGACCTGGGGATCGATCGCGGCGCTCCTGCTATGGATGATCCCAGCATTCGGCGGTGAGCGGCTCACCTTCGTGGTGAATAGCAGCCAATGGTTTCTGCCTAGATATTGGCTGGGCGCTCTGACCATCTTCGCGGCATTCCTCGCCACTGTCATCGGCATTCCCGCTGCAACGCGTGTTGCACAGGAAAGCGGGCGCGAAGACCCCGGTCACGTCGTCATCGACGAAGTCGCCGGCCAGTGGCTCACGCTAGCCGTTTGCCGGCCGGACTGGCCACACGCCCTGGTCGCCCTCGCGCTCTTCCGCCTTTTCGACATCACCAAACCCTGGCCCATCCGCAAGCTGGAAGCGCTGCCCGGCGGCTGGGGCATCATGCTGGACGACCTCGCCGCCGGCCTCTTCGGTCTGATAGTCCTGCTCGCCGTCCAGCACTGGTGGTAGTCTTCGCGTCTAAACTGGGCAGTCCTAAGTCGCAGTCGTAGTCGCAGTCGTAGACTGGAAGGCGAGGCTATGATCCGTATCGCCAAATCCGACCACACCAATTCGAACACGCCGCGCATTGACTCCATCACACCGGATGCTGTCCTGCCGGGCGGTGAAGTCGAGCTTGCGGGCAGCGCGCTGGGTCCGGTAGCGGAGCGCCGTCCGCTGGCCGTGCTCGACGGCTCGCTCGCGCCTGTTCTGCTGAGCCGACCCACGCGCATGAGCATCCGGGTGCCGGAATCTGCGGAAGCCGGCCGTTTGGAAGTACGCCAGAACGGCGCCACCAGCAACGCGGTCACCATCAAGGTAGGCAAGCTGCTGGCCGAGAATGTGAACCCGGTCGCCAGCCCCGTGGTCGATGCGGAAGGCAACGTCTACACAACGCTCTCCGGCCAACGCGGGGAGAAGATGCCGGTCTCGGTGTACCGCATCTCGCCCGAAGGCGACATGGACGCCTTCGCCACCGACATCGTGAATCCGACCGGACTCGCCATCGATGCCGAAGGGGTGCTCTATGTCTCCTCCCGGCACGAAGGCACGATTCACCGGATTACGCCCGAGGGCGCCAGCTCTGTCTTCGTTGAAAGCATGGGCGTTGCAACGGGACTGGCCTTCGATACCGAGGGCAATCTCTACTGCGGCGACCGCAGCGGCACCATCTTTAAAATCGCGCGCGACCGGCAGATCTTCGTCTTCGCCACGCTCGAGCCGAGCGTCGCTGCCTATCACCTCGCCTTCGGTCTCGACGGCACGCTCTTCGTCTCCGGCCCCACCACTTCTAGCCACGATGTCGTGCATGCCATCGACCGCAATGGCGATGCGCGTGTCTACTACCGTGGGCTTGGCCGGCCGCAGGGTATGGCTGTCGATATCGCCGGTTCGCTTTACATCGCGGCATCGCATCGCGGGCGGCGCGGCGTGCTGCGCCTGCCCATCGATCGTGCTCCCGAAGACGAGCCCGAGATCGTCATCAGCGGCAGCGGCATCGTGGGGCTTGCATTCAGCCCATCGAGCAGCGCCATCGTGGCCACCCACACCGCCATTTATGATGTGGCGTTGGGCGTGGAGGGCCTGCGCTTCCTCTGAGAGCGGATTTCCCATCGCCAGCCCTATCGAAGTTCTGCGCGGAGCGGCTTTTCTTAACGGAAAAGCCGCGTTCGCTACTGTTGCTTCGACTGGATTTTTGGGAAATCCGCTCTGACGAATCCGCACGCGCGCCGCATCCCACACATATCCGCACGCTTTGTACCGCTGTCTTTCGGAAGGTGACCCACCCGCATGCTTGCAGAAACCATCGCCGTCGGCTCGGAGATGCTGACGCCCTATCGCCAGGATACGAACTCCCTATTCATCACTGAGCGCCTCAACGAGATCGGGGTGAAGGTCGCCTTCAAAACTACCGTCGGCGATCGCATGGAGCATCTCGTCAGCGCGATTCGCACCGCCGCGCAGCGCGTGGACATCGTCGTCATCATGGGCGGCCTCGGACCCACGCAGGACGATCTGACACGGCAGGCCGTGGCGGAGGCGATGGGGATTCACATCCGGCGCAATGCGGATATTGTTGCTGAGCTCTACAAGCGCTTCGCCGCGCGCCGCATGAGCATGACAGAGAACAATGCGCAGCAGGCGGACGTGCTCGAAGGAGCGCACGTGGTTCCCAACGCCAATGGCACCGCGCCGGCGCAATGGCTGGATACGGTCTTCGGCGGCCACCGCAAGATCCTGATGCTGCTGCCCGGGCCGCCGCTGGAGTTGAAGCCCATTTTCGAAAACGAGTGCATGCCGCGCCTGCGTGAGGCTCTCCCGCAGCGTTTCATTGCCATGCGCACGCTCAAGGCCGCAATGATCGGCGAGTCTGCATGCGATGCCCGCATTGCTCCTATCTATAAGCACTATCCGGATATCGAGACCACTATCCTGGCCAACGGCGGCGACATCCAGCTCAACCTGATCAGCGAAAAGCCCGCGCTCGAGATCGCGCAGGCACGGGTAGATGAGTTGGCCGGCCGCATCGAAGAGGAGCTGGATGACCTCATCTATTCAACCCAGGGTGAATCGCTCGAAGAGATCGTGCTGCTCTATCTCGGGATGAAGGGCGCGACGCTCGCCGTGGCCGAGAGCTGCACCGGCGGCCTGGTGGCGGAGCGCATCACTCGCATTCCCGGCAGCTCGCGCGCGTTTCTGGGTGGCGCGGTGGTTTATTCGAATGAGCTGAAAACCACCTTTGCCGGAGTGGACGCAAGCCTGATCGCGCAGTATGGCGGTGTGAGCAGTCAGGTCGCGAAGGCGATGGCCGACGGTATTCGCAAGAAGACCGGCGCCACCACCGGCCTTGCCGTCACCGGTATTGCCGGTCCCGGAGGCGGCACGGAAGAGAAGCCCGTCGGCCTGGTCTACATCGCGGTCGCGCACGGAAAAGAGATCGAAGTGGTAGAGAAGAACTTCGCCGCCTTCTCCACGCAGAACACCCGCGAGCGCGTCCGCATGCTCAGCGCGCAGGCGGGGCTGGATCTGGTGCGGCGGCGGCTGATGTAGCTGCAGCTCCTAGCCTCTAGCTCCTAGCATCGAGATCGTCTGGAACGGTCGCATATTCTGTCTCGATCATAGCTAGGGGCTAGAAGCTGCGAGCTAGAAGCTATACTCAACCCGTTCCCATGCTCCTCTACTTCACCGTTGGCATCGTCGCGTATCTGCTGGGCTCGATTCCCTTCGGCCTCATTCTTGTGCGCATCTTCCGCAAGCAGGACATTCGCACGCAGGGCAGCGGCAATATCGGTGCGACCAATGTCATCCGTTCCGGCGGCAAGGGCCTGGGAGCCGTAACGTTTCTGCTCGATGCCGCAAAGGGATTACTCGCCGTTCTGCTTGCCTGGCAGATCGCTCTGCACACACATCAATCGCAGGCGCAGGCCCAGAACCTGGCTGCAACCGCCGCGGTTTGCGCAATTCTTGGGCACGTCTACACCGTGTGGCTGCGATTCAAAGGTGGCAAGGGAGTGGCCACGGGCTTCGGTGTGTTTCTTGGCATCGCGCCTCTGTCAGCCCTGGTCGCGCTGGTTGTTTTCATTATTATTTTTGCGCTGACCCGCTACGTTTCGCTGGCATCCATCCTGGCGGCGGCGGTGTTTCCATTGGCCGCCCTACTGCGGCACCATGAGCCGCTGACGTCGTTCATGATCGCCGTAGTGATCCTGCTGCCGCTGATCGTTATCGCGAAACACCATGCAAACATCAGGCGCTTGCTCTCCGGTACCGAGTATCGCTTCGGCAAATCGAAGGCCGCTGCCGCTTGAGCCGCATCGCCATCATCGGGAGCGGAGCGTGGGGAACGGCCCTTGCCATCTCACTCGCGCAGCAGCGCGGTGAAAGTAAAGATCAGCAGCGCGGTACGCATTCCATCACGCTCTGGTCGCATACGGCCGTAGTTGCGGATTCCATCGCGCAGCACCGCGAGAACCGCACGTATCTGCCAGGCTATGTGGTGCCCGATGCAGTGCAGCCGACAGCAGATCTGGCGCAGGCGCTCGCGTCGGCAGAGATTGTCATCGGCGTGATGCCTTCCGCGCACGTGCATGCGATCTACACCAGGATGGCTCCGCACCTGAAATCCGGTCAGGCGATCGTGAGCGCCACCAAAGGAATCGTCAGCAGTGGCGTTGACGCAATTCGTCACCAGCGGATCAGTGAAGTGATTGCCGACGCGCTCGGGCAGAACGCGATTCCCTGCGCCGTACTCAGTGGACCATCCTTTGCGCAGGAGGTTGCCGCCGGACAGCCCACCGCAATGACGATCGCGTGCGCCAACACGGTTCTTGCCTCGCGCCTGCAGGAAGAACTCTCCGGACCGGCATTGCGGCTTTACACCAATGACGATGTCATCGGCGTGGAACTCGGCGGCGCACTCAAGAACGTCATCGCGATTGCAACCGGCATCGTCGCTGGACTCGAGCTCGGGCACAACAGCGCGGCCGCGCTCATCACCCGCGGCATAGCGGAGATCACACGGCTGGCAGTGGCATGCGGCGGCCGGCGCGAGACGATGGCGGGACTGGCTGGACTGGGCGATCTCGTGCTTACCTGCACGGGCGAGCTTTCGCGCAATCGCCGCGTCGGCATTGAACTGGGAAAAGGTCACCTTCTCGGTGACATTCTCAGCGGCATGGGCGGCAAAGTGGCCGAAGGCGTGCCGACCACCAGCGCTGCGTTGGGTCTGGCGGCAGAGCACGGCATCGAGATGCCGATCACGGCGCAGGTGGATGCCATCCTGCACCGCGGCAAAAGTCCGCGAGACGCTGTCGCGGAGTTGATGGGCCGTCCGGGAACGGCAGAGGGAATAGGGAATAGGGAATAGACGAGTCTTGGGTGCACACTCCTGCATCGGCGCTTTCTCCCTATTTCCTGTTTCCTGTTCCCTATCCTCCGGTTGCTACACTAAAAGGGACGAGCCATCCATGATTCAAACCCTTTTCGGCAGCCTGAAAGAGGCTGAAGAACCCAAAAAACGCGGCCTCTTTGAACGCATGCGCGAGGCGGTGACCCGCACCCGCGAGAACCTCTCGCAGTCGCTCGAAGAGATCGTCGCGCTTACCGTCGAGATCGACGACAAGGCGCTCGACGATCTGGAGATGAGCCTGATCGCCGCTGACCTGGGCGTGGTCACAGCGCAGGAGATCCTTACCGCGTTGCGCGATCGTGCGCTGAACCACCAGATCCGAGACGGCGCAGAACTGAAACAGATGCTGCGCACCGAGATCAAAGCCATCCTCGACGCGTACGCGACTCCGCCACGCGTGGTAGAGCAACCGCCCGAAGTCATCCTGCTGGTCGGTGTGAACGGCACCGGCAAGACCACGACCAGCGGAAAGCTGGCTGCGTGGTATCGCCGCATGGGCAAAACGGTGCTGCTGTGCGCGGCGGACACCTTCCGCGCCGCGGCAATCGAACAGCTGGAAGTCTGGGGACAGCGCACCGGAGTCGAGATCATCAAGACCAAGCAGGGCGGCGATCCCTCCGCGGTGCTCTTCGATGCGCTGAACGCGGCGAAATCCCGCTCGACCGATGTGCTGCTGGTCGACACCGCCGGACGCCTGCATACCAAAAACGACCTGATGAAAGAGCTGGACAAGATGCGCCGCACCACGCAGCGCTTCATTCCTGACGCGCCGCACGAAGTGTTGCTGGTGATGGACGCCACCACCGGCCAGAACGGAATGCAACAGGCGAAGCTCTTCACCGAGTCCGCGGGCGTCACCGGCATCGTGCTCACCAAGCTGGACGGCACGGCCAAGGGCGGTGTCGCTGTGGCGATCGCGCGCGAGTTGCGGCTACCCGTACGCTTCGTCGGAGTCGGTGAAAAACTCGACGACCTGCTGCCCTTCGACAGCGCCGCCTTCACCGATTCGCTGCTCGGCGCCTGATCCCGATGCCCGACAGGCCGGAGAATACGCGCGGAATTCCGGCAACAGACGATATCGAGTGGATGGAGGCCGCGCTCGCGCTCGCACGCGAGGGCGTGGGCCTGGCGTCCCCGAATCCCACCGTGGGCTGCGTGATTGTTCGTGAGAATCGCGTCGTTGGCCGCGGCTTCCATCAATATGCAGAGCGAGATCATGCAGAAATTGTCGCGCTGAAACAAGCAGGCGAGGCTGCGCGTGGCGCCACGGCGTATGTCACGCTCGAGCCGTGCAGCCACCATGGCCGTACCGGGCCGTGCGCGCGCGCACTGATCGAGGCCGGTATCACGCGGGTAGTTGCCGCTACCGCCGACCCGAATCCGGTGGTACAAGGCAGAGGATTCGCCATGCTGCGCGAGGCCGGTGTGGATGCTTCTGCCGGTCCGCTCGCGGCAGAGGCACGAGAGCTGAACGATGCCTTCGCGCATTATGTCCGGCGCCGCACGCCGCTGGTCTCGCTCAAAATTGCCGCGACGCTGGATGGCGCCATCGCCCCGCCACGAGGTATGCACCATGAGCGTGCATCCTTCCCCATCACCGGCGCGGCATCGAGAGCGCGTGTCCAGGAGTTGCGTCATGCGCATGATGCACTGCTCACGGGCGTCGGGACTGTGCTCGCAGACGATCCTCTGCTGACCGACCGCAGCCAACGCCCACGGCGCCGCCCGCTACTGCGCATCGTGCTCGATTCCCGACTGCAGCTTCCGCAGACTTCGCGCATTCTCTCAGATGTCGCAGACGACCTGCTCATCGTCACGCGCAGTGAGGACGCAACACGCCGCCACGCCCTTACCGCGCGAGGCGCACGCGTCTTGACGATAGACGCGCAGGCGGATGGCGGCATTTCGCTGCGGGCAGTACTGCAGCATCTGGCCGAGCAGGACATCACCAGCGTGCTGGTTGAGGCCGGCGCGCGGCTGAATCGCAGCGCGCTTCTGGCCGACGCCGTGCACAAACTCTTTCTCTTCCGGGCGCCGCGCTTCCTCGGGCCCGGCGCAGTGCCGATGTTGGCGGGCGCCGAAGCCACCAGCCTGCCGCACCTGATTCGGTATCGTGCGGAGCGCATCGAGGAAGACTTGCTGATTACCGGCTATATTCACGATCCGTGGGAGATCTAGCCTCTAGCTTCTAGCCTTTGAATTGCCAATGCAAAACTGTGAGTTCCGCCGGCATCGCAGGTAGAGGCTAGGAGCTAAGCGCGCAGAAGCTGTAATTTTGATTCATGTTCACCGGCCTCATTCAGGAAACCGGCTCCGTGCTCCATATTGAGCAGCGTGGCGGCGTACACCGCATCACGATTCACGCGCCCACCCTCGCAGCTCGCCTGCACCTCGGCGACAGCGTTGCCGTCAGCGGGGTCTGTCTTACAGCGCTCGCTATGGGCCCTGAAGGGCAGCCGGACCGCTTCGAGGCCGACCTGGCGGAAGAGACGGTGCGCCGCACCTCGCTCAGCCAGCTTGCGCCCGGCACCCTGGTCAACCTGGAGCTGCCAACCCCCGCCGGCACGCCGCTGGGCGGTCATGTGGTGCAGGGTCACGTCGACGGTGTTGGCCGCCTGCTCGCGCTTAAACCCGTTTCTTCGGACAACGAAACGACAGACTGGTGGCTGGAAGTGGAGGTGCCCGCGAACATCCAGCCCTATGTTGTGGAAAAGGGATCGATTGCTATTGAGGGCATCAGCCTGACCATCGCCCGCTGGGATGGAGAGCGCGCAAGCGTCGCAATCATTCCCCACACCTACGCCCACACCAACCTGCGCACCCACCAGCCCGGCGACCTTCTGAATCTCGAGGCAGATGTGCTGCTGCGCCACGCTGCCCAGATGCGCGCGCAGGAAAGGTCACCAGCACTCACTCTCGCCTTTTTGATTACCAACGGTTATTGACCGCACGCCATCTCACGCTGACATGGCCGAAATCAGCGCCAGACGCGGGATGGATAAGCGGAAGGTATGCCTATTCCTGATACTCGTCGGCATTGGGATCGTGTGCGTGTGCGTGCTGATATACACGCTCTTCTATGCCATGCCGCACGCGAATTCCACGACCCAGAGCACGAAACACAGCCTGGTCACACAGCCTGTCCAGCGCCATGCGCCACGTTTCCCGTCGGCGTTGGCGGAAGTTGGCTTTCGTCCGCTCATTGGATAGCTAAGAGCCCTTCCGGCCAGCGGGTGCTCCCTGTTTCAGATTCCCCTTTTCTCGATTCCTGCATCTACGCTCCAGACCGCTAGCACTGAAAGCGTGCTCTGGAGAACATATGAAGATAGCTGGAATTGTTTTGATCATCGCGGGGGTGGTCGCGCTGGTGTACGGCGGATTCACCTACACCACCACAAAGAAAGCGGTGGACATGGGCCCGATTCAAATCAACACCAAGCAGAACCATACGGTTCCGCTACCACCGGTCCTGGGCATCATCGCGATCGCCGGGGGCGGCGCTCTGCTCTATTTCGGCGCAAAGAAAGCCTAAGACCACGAAAGTTGCTATTCCTGCCGGAGGGCCGGACAGGCTAAGGTTTGAGGGATGCAGTCACGAGCGGCACCCCCAACCCGGCAACGTGGTGGCTTCCTGGCAAGCGAGCCCCTGCTGCTCACTGGCCTGATCATCCTTACCCTCTACTTCGCGCGCGACCTGCTGGCCCCGGTCGCTTTCGCGCTGGTGCTCAACTTCCTGCTCTCGCCGGCGGTCGCGCTGCTGGAGCGCTGGCGCCTCAGCCGTGCCGTTTCCGTAGTTCTCGTCATCCTGATCTTCTTTACGGGGCTGGGCGTCACCGGCTGGGTGGTGGCACGGCAATTGGTGCATGTCGCCGAGTTGCTCCCGGACTATCGCGACAACATCCAGGCCAAGCTCGATAGCCTGCACACCCCGGTCGGAGGCGCCGCCGGCAAGGCGATCGCCTCGCTTGCTGAGATGACCGAGGAGCTCTCCTCGCACGCCGATGCCACCATCGCGCCTCCTGCTGCGCCGGAAGCAGTAACACCCACGGCGCGGCGTCGCCGCCTCCGGCCGCCCGCAGCGGAGGCGCCGGCGGCAGACAAGAATGCCCCGCAGCAGCCAACACCAGTGCAGATTGTCGAACCGCCGCTCTCGGTGGGCCGCTATCTGCAGGAGATCTTCTCGCCGATCCTGCGTCCTCTGGCCGCCTGCGGCATTGTCATGGTCTTTACCGTGTACATCCTGATGAACCGCGAGGATCTGCGCAACCGCCTTTTGCTGCTGGCCGGAATGGGGCGGCTCAGCCTGATGACGCATGCCCTGCGCGACGCAGCCGAGCGCATCAGCACCTATCTCGTCTGGCAGTTCATCACCAACGTTTTGTTCGGGCTGCTCTTCGGGGTCGGATTGTCGCTCATCGGGGTGCCGGACGCCACGCTCTGGGGAGCGCTGGCCGCCATCCTGCGCTACATCCCCTACGTGGGCACCGGCATTGCCGGCTTGCTGCCGGTTATCTTCGCCGTCGCGATCTTCCCTCACTGGCGGCAGGTATTTGAGATCGTTGGGCTCTATGGCGGCCTCGAATTCACGACGGCGAATTTCTTTGAGCCCTGGCTCTACGGTTCGCGCACGGGAATTTCGTCCCTCGCACTGCTCGCTTCGGCCATTTTTTGGACATTGCTGTGGGGGTGGCCGGGGCTGGTGCTGGCTACCCCGCTGACTGCCTGCCTCATCGTGCTCGGCCGGCACGTGCCGCAGCTTCGCTTCCTCCACGTCATTCTCGGGGAGGACGCCGAGCTGGCGCCGGAGGCGAAGTTCTATGAGCGCATGCTCGCGATGGACCAGAATGAAGCGCACAGCATTGCCGACCGGTTCCTTGATCATCGGCCGCTGATCGACTTCTACGACACAGTCCTGCTGCCCGCGCTGGGTCTGATGGAGCAGGACCGCCACAGAGATTCCATTGACGAGGCGCGCGGCAACTATCTGCTGCTGAGCGCGACCGAGCTGGTGGCCGAATTGAGCGAGTACAAGGCCGAAAGCGGCGGCGCGTCACTAGAAGTTGCAGCTTCTTCGGATGCGAGTACAGAATCCACGCAGAAGCATTCCCCGGTCATCTGTATTCCTGCCGGTGATGCGGCAGATGAGTTGACCGCGACGGTGCTGGCGCAGTTGCTGGAGCAGAGCTGCCACAACACATTGTTGCTGCCGACGGATTCGGTGACGCCGGAGATTCTGGAGCGGCTGGGGCAGGATACAGGAACCATTCTTTGTATCTCCGCGCTGCCACCGTTCGTCTTTACCCAGACGCGTACGCTCTGCCAGCGCATTCGTGAGCAGCTTCCGGAGAACCGCATCCTGATCGGCCTATGGCAGTCAGGGCAAAGTCCCGAGCTCATGCGCGAGCGCTTCGGCAGTGCGCGTCCCGACCGCGTGGTCACCACGCTGGCTGCCGCGATGGCGCAGATCGAGCAGTGGCAGCAGGGTTGCGAAACAATCACTGAGGCGACTATCGCTCAGCAGCAGCCGATTACTGTGGAGTGATGATGCCGCCGACGCGCTGGCGGGGCGGCAGCGGCTTGCCCCGGCGGTCAAGCTCTGGCGGCTGCTCATGCGAAGGCTTCTCATCGCGCTTTATTGCAGTCTTCGCCTTTGAAGATGGCGCAGAAGACCTGCCCCCACGTGATGTCCCATGTGATTTGGTCGGCTTCATAGAAGTGTGACCTCAGCAGACTACACTGAAGATATGCCATCGAACGTTCGCCTGATCGCTATCGATATCGATGGCACCCTCCTGCCAACCTCCGGCACTACGATCAGCCTCCGCAACCGCCGCGCCCTCCGTGAGGCGCAGGCCGCCGGTCTGCACATCGTGATTGCCACGGGACGCCGCCATCAATATGCCGAGCCGGTACTGGAGCAAGTGGGGCTCTCTCCGCGAACGGTCATGATTTCGTCGAACGGTTCGGTGGTTCGTCACTTCGATGGAGAGCTCATGCGCCGCACCCTGCTGGCGGTGGAAAGCGCGCGGGCGCTCTGTCCCGCACTTCGCCCCTTCGACCAGACCATGGTCTTTACCTTCGACCGCGAACGTGCACCCTCGCTCGCCGTGGAGAGTATGGCCTCCCTGCATCGCCGGATCGGAACCTGGGTAGAGGCCAATCGCTATGACATGGTCGAGATAGCGCCCGCTGGAGCGCGCTTTCGATCAAGGCGAAGCGCCGATCCAAGGGATGCTGTGCGGGAACATTGCGCAGGTCCGCGCGGCGCAGCAATCTGTCGAAGCCCTGCCGCTCAGCGCCGAAATCACCATGCACCGCACCGAATACGCGGAACGCGACCTGGGCATTCTGGACCTGCTGCCGCTGGGCTGCTCGAAAGGCCACGCGCTCGATGACTACGCGCGATCGCTGGGCCTGGATGCGACACAAGTGATGGCCATCGGCGACAACTTTAACGATCAGGCCATGCTCGAATATGCCGGCCAGCCGGTCGTGATGGGCAACGCCGGCGAGGAGATGCAGGCTCTTGCCGCCCGCCACGATTGGGCCATAACCCTCAGCAACGACGAGGATGGCGTCGCGGAGACACTGGAACCACTTATTCGAAACGCACAGATTCGAAGTGCACAGATTCGCCGCGCACACCAGGCCGAATCCGCAGCCACGCACACAGGTAATCCTGACCCGGAAGTCGTAATGACCGAGAGCGGCATCCGAAGCCGGTAATCCGGGCTTGCATGGTAGCCTACCGGGAAGGTGTTTTCTTTCCCTAAATCCCGCGTTATCGCGTCCGTGCTGCTGCTAGCCGGGGCAGCGCTGCCTCTGGGTGCGGCCGAGCATATCACCCTGCGCAACGGCTTTGATCTGATCTGCGACCATCGTGAGGTCTCCGGCGATCACGTGCGCCTGTATATGACCGCCACTGGACCGGATTTTACCGAGGTCCCAAGCGCCGACATCGTCAGCAGCGAGTTCGTCGCGCTTCCCGCGCCGAAAGACCCTGCACCCGCGCCGGCGATTGCGGCGCCGACTCCCACTCCGGCTGAAATTCGCGAGATGGCAGCCAAGGCCGGCGCAGCACACGATCTCGACGTTGAGCTGCTGGCCAGCGTCATCCGCGCAGAGAGCAACGGCAATGTGTACGCTGTCAGTCGTGCTGGTGCCCGCGGGTTGATGCAATTAATGCCCGGCACGGCAACCAAGCTGGGTGTGACCGACAGCTTCCGCGCCGAGCAGAACATCAATGGCGGTACGGCATATCTGAACTCGTTGCTCGAGCGCTACCACGACAACCTGGCCCTGGCGCTGGCGGCGTACAACGCCGGTCCGGCAGCGGTGGACAAATACCACGGCATACCGCCGTATCGCGAGACGCGACTTTACGTCGCCCACATCATCCGCGACTTCAATCGCCGCAAGCTGGAGGCGGCCCACACCACCACGCTGGCCGCGGCCGCCGCACCGTCCACTGCAGGCAATTGATCCGCCCTATCGCTCGCGTCCGGCGATGTCACCCCATGGCGAAGCCCAACCCATCTGGAGCGACCGCGCATTGAAACCCAAGAAGCTCCTCCTCCCGATTGCGGCCGCGTTAATCTTCGTCGCGCTTCTCGTCTACGGAAGTCACCGCACGCACTTCCGGTGGGACATCCTGGCCCAGCAGATGCAGTTCGTGAACTGGTGGAACATTCTGCTTGGCGTCCTGCTGATCTATGGCGCGTATCTGGTGCGCTCGTTTCGCTGGGTGGTCTTTTTGCGCCCGACGCGGCGATTGCCTCCGCTCTACCTGCTCGGCACGCAGGTCATCGGCTTCACCGCAGTGGCGCTGCTCGGCCGCGTTGCCGATCTCACGCGCCCGTATCTGGTCGCCCGTCGCAGCAAGCTTCCCCTCCCGCTGCAGGTCGCGATCTACACCGTCGAGCGCATGTTCGACGCGTGCTCCATGGCAACCATCGTCGGCGTGGCGCTGCTGCTGGCGCCGAATAAAGCAACTATGCCCCACCGCGAGCTGGCAATGGCAGCCGCCAAAAGCGCATTGCTCGGAGCAAGTGCATTGATCGTTCTGGCGGTTGCAGTACGGCTGGCCGGGGAAAAGCTGGCCGAGCTCTGCGAGACAACCATGGGCCACAAGCTGGGTGCCGCGGTTGCGTCGAAGATCCGCGGCTTCCGCGATGGACTGGTCGCGGTCTCCGCGCCCGGCTCGCTCGTTCCCGCAGCATTGCTGTCTCTTGTGATGTGGGCCATGATCTCTGGCGCCTACCTGCTCACGGTCCGGGCATTTGTCGCGTCGCCGATACTCGCGTCCATGACCCTGGGTCGCGCCGTCATCCTGATGGCAGCCAGCATGGTCGGTTCTGTCGTGCCCATCCCCATCGTCTCCTGGTTCGCGCAGATCCTGGTCCTGCAGCAGACGATGCAGCGTCTTTACAATGTGCAGGCAGAAGCGGCGCTTGCCTGCGGGGCGGGCATCACCTTCGTGACCTTCCTCTGCATCATTCCCGTCGGACTGCTGTGGTCGCGCTTTGAGCACATCTCGCTTACGCGGGTCGCTGAAGAGTCCGAACACGACGCAGAGGAGCTTTCCACTCGCGCCCAGGCATGACGAGCATCTCGGACAATTCAGCTACCGCTCCACAACAGCAGCACACTACCGAATACAGCGGAAAGCGCCTGTTGCTTCCGATCGGCCTTGTTCTCGCGGCAACCATCAGCCTGTTTGCCCGATTCCATGCTCACGGGCAAGGCTTCCTTGCTTTTTACGAAGACGATTTTTTCTATTACGTGCGCATCGCGCAGCGAATCGCGGCGGGCAGCCATTCCACATATTCAGGCGCGTACATGACCAACGGCTACCATCCGCTGTGGATGGTAGTGATCGTGGCTCTCATACGCCTCTTTGGCACGGGCGTTGGGTTCTTTTATGCCCTTCAATTTCTGCTCGTCATCTGCGTGCTGGCCACGTATATCCTCTGCGAGCGCACATTCGCCGCCATTGCGCCCCGGTCCGCATGGCTGCCGCAATTCGCCGCCGCCGCGGTTGCTACGGCGGAGCTGGTACTCGCTTCGGGCGGCATGGAGGTCGCGCTCGCGATCCCTCTGATCGCGGCGCTCGTTTACTACCGCCTCTGTCGCTTCACCTGGACCTCCTCCCGCGCCTTTTTGCTCGGACTGCTAAGTGCGGCGGTCGTGCTGGCGCGGCTCGATGCCGCCATCCTCGTCGCCAGCATGGCGATCTTTGATCTTCTCTGGTCCAGCGGCGTGCCGCTTCGCCAGCGCTTGCGCAGCTCCATCGCATTTCTCGCCGGCGCAATCCCGGTTGCGCTTTATCTCCTGCTCAATGAGCTCTGGTTCCACACGCTCATGCCCGTCTCCGGAGAGGCGAAGCAGATGCGCTTTCATCGCTGGCCTTCTCCGATGTTCTTCAGCCGGCACACCTTTTCGCTGCCAGAGCGCCTGTTTCTTGTGTTGCCATGCCTGCTTGCCACTGTCGCGGGCCTCGTCATTCTCTTTTGTTGCCCGCAGTGGCGCAGCCGTCTTCGGGGTAGCCTTCCGTTCCTTCTGGCCCTGCTGCTCTTCCCATTTCTCTTCGTCGCTGCGCTTTCCGTGCTCAGCGACTGGCCGATCTGGTCCTGGTACGCGTACCCGCTCATTGCCTCGGGGATCGGAGGAACAGCGCTGCTGCTGGCTGCGGGACCGCCTTCTTCGCGCATCGTTCATGGCCTGCGCTGGCCGGCCTTGGCTCTGTTGGTGCTAGTGTGGAGCGCATTCGGACTCTCCAATTGGCGCAACGCGACGCGCCCGGACAAGGTCGGCTATTCGATCTATCTCGAAGCTGTCGACATTGCGCGCTTCGACCGCACGCATCCCGGTGTCTATGCCATGGGCGACCGCGCCGGCACGCCCGGCTATCTGTTGCATGAACCGCTCATCCAGCTGGAGGGGCTGGTGATGGACAAAGCCTTTCTCGCCAACATCCGCAAGCAGCGACCGCTGGCGGAAGTGCTGCGCGAGTATGGGGTGCGCTACTACATCGCCACCAACCCGGTTGAAAGCCATGGATGCTGGCTGACCGCCGAGCCGCTCATCGCCGGCCCCGATGCCCCGCACATGCGCGGCACCTTCTGCATGCAGCCGGTTGCCGAATATCCCCACAGCGGCTTCAACACCGTCATTTTCGATCTCGCCGATGGCACAGCGCCTGCGCCATGACCCTGGCATAGGTAAGCTCGCCAAGCTGCTATCGTAGAACTATCTATGAAGTGTCCGTACTGCGGCTTTGCGCAGGATCGCGTCGTGGATTCACGCGAGAGCAAGGAAGCCGATGCCATCCGAAGACGCCGCGAGTGCGAGCGATGCGAGAAGCGCTTCACCACCTATGAACGCATCGACGAGATCCCCTACATGGTGGTCAAGAAAGATGGCCGCCGCGAGCGCTTCGAGCGGCACAAAGTTCTGAGCGGACTCCTGCTGGCCTGCCGCAAGCGACCGTTCACTCCGGATAATCTGGAAAAGATCGTCGATGAGACGGAGACTTTCCTGATCGATTCGCCCGACCGCGAGCGCACCACCAGCGAGATCGGCGAGCTCATCATGAACAAGCTCAAAGCCATCGACACTGTGGCTTATATCCGCTTCGCCAGCGTCTACCGCGACTTTACCGACGTGCGCGAATTCAAGGAAGAGTTGGAGCGCCTGCTGACTACTAAGGACCAGTCGATAAAGCGGCGTGCTCCCGAACCTGCTCCGCGCAAGCCCCATCCACGCCAGCCGTGAAGCCGGCCGCACCGATACAGCACGAAGAAAGACCAACTATGCCCAGACAACACACCATCGCACTGATTCCCGGAGACGGCATCGGCCCCGAGGTAACGAACGCAGTTGTACGCATCCTCGAAGGCGCAGCCGCGGCGACCGGCGCGAGCTTCCAGTGGGAGAGCTTTGCCGTCGGCGCGGAAGCGTTCGAGCGTTACAAGGAGTACATCCCGCGCGAGCTCTATGAATCCATCGAGCGCAACCGCGTCGCACTGAAAGGTCCGGTCACCACACCGATTGGCGGCGGATTCGCTTCCATCAACGTCACGCTACGCAAACAGTTCGAGCTCTATGCGAACTTCCGGCCCATCCGCAACCTGCCGGGCACAGAGACGCGCTATCCAGACGTGGACCTGGTGATCGTGCGCGAGAATACCGAAGACCTTTATGTCGGCCTCGAGCACGAAGTTGTTCCCGGCGTTGTCGAGTCGTTGAAGATCGTGACCGAGAAGGCTTCCACACGTATCGCGAAATTCGCCTTCGATTATGCGCGGAAGCATGACCGCAAGAAAATCCACGCGATTCATAAGGCCAACATCATGAAGATGTCGGATGGGCTGTTTCTGCGCTGCGTGCGCGAAGTAGCAAAGAACTATCCCGAGGTCACCTACGGCGAACACATTGTCGACAACACCTGCATGCAGCTGGTGATGAACCCTTATCAATACGACATGCTGGTGCTGCCCAATCTCTACGGCGACATCGTGAGCGATCTCTGCGCGGCCTTCGTCGGCGGACTGGGTCTGGTGCCCAGCGCGAACCTTGGCGAGAGCTGCGCCATCTTCGAGGCGGTACACGGCTCCGCGCCGGACATTGCCGGCCAGGACAAGGCCAACCCGACGGCGCTGCTGCAGTCGGCCATCCTCATGCTCCACCATATCGACGAAGCGGCAGCGGCGAACAAGGTGCAGGCAGCGCTCGACAAGGTCTATGCGGAAAAAACCATGCTGACGCGGGATGTCGGTGGTACCGCGGGCACGCAGGCTTTCGCTAACGCCGTGCTCGCCGCGTTGTAATCACAAACCGCACGACTCACGAGAAAGGATCGCAATGCCCTCGACCCGGTCGTTCCCCCTGCGGCTCTGCTGCGCACTACTCTGCTGCGCAATGTTGATGAGCGCTGGTTGCAAGCGCTCTGCGCCAAGCGACAGTGCAGGGTCGCCTTCTGCGGCGCAGGAACCCATCACGCAGATCGATCCCGCCACGGCGGGCAGCATCGAGGGCACGGTCCACCTCACCGGCAAGCCGCCGGAGCGCATCGAGATCGACATGGCTCAGGATCCGGCATGCGCCATGAGCCCCTATGGGAAGAACCTCACGGAAGGCATCGTCAGCAACGATGGCAAGCTCGCAAATGTCTACGTCTACATAAAGGACGGCCTGGGCAACAAAGTCTATGCTGCGCCGAGCGAAGCCGCCGTGCTCGATCAGAAGGGCTGCCGCTACGTGCCGCACGTGCTGGCCGCGATGGTGGGTCAGCCGGTTGAGTTCCGCAACTCTGATCCCACCATGCACAACGTGCACATGCAGCCGACAGTCGGCGGCAACCAGCAGTTCGACATCTCGCAGCCTCCCAACGGCGGGACCACGCGCCATGCCTTCGCCAAGCCGGAGCTGATGATTCCAGTACGCTGCAACAATCATCCCTGGATGGAAGCATTCCTGAACGTCGCGCCGAATCCGTTTTTCGCCGTGACCGGAGAGGACGGCCACTTCGCCATCCACGGCCTGCCGCCGGGCACCTACACGGTGGTTGCGGTGCAGGAACAACTGGGCCAGCAGCAGGCGACCGCGGCGGTGACCACACACGGCACGGCGAACGCGGACTTCAGCTTCAAAGCGAAATAACGAAATAGCAAGGATTAAGGCACAGGGATTGGTGATAACACTCCCTATCCCCTCCTGCCTATGCTCGGACTTTCCCACGATTCGCGATAAAATCAAGAATCCTAACAAAACAGCGAAGAGGCCAATGGCAGAGAGACTGAGGGTTGGCATACTCGGCGCTACCGGCACTGTCGGTCAGCGCTTCATCCAGTTGCTGGACGGGCATCCGTTCTTCGAGGTGACGTGGCTTGCTGCGAGCGATCGCTCCAGCGGCCGGCGCTATGAAGACGCCGTGCGCTGGAAGCTGGACACACCCATTCCCGCGGCCGTGCGCTCGCTGCCGCTGTCGCCCGCGGCACCTGACCAGGCGCCCTCGATCATCTTCGCTGCGCTCGACACCGATATCGCTCGCGAACTCGAGCCGCAATTTGCCGCCGCAGGTTGCGCCGTTATCTCGAACTCCAGCGCCTTCCGCATGCAGGCCGATGTGCCGCTGGTCATCCCTGAGGTCAACGCCGATCATCTGCCCCTGCTCGAATCACAAATCTGGCGCAAGCAATCCGGCGGGTACATCGTTACCAATCCGAACTGCTCCGCTATCGGGCTGGTGCTCGCGCTCAAGCCACTCGCGGACCGCTTCGGTATCGAAAGCATCTTCGTCAGCACCATGCAGGCGGTCAGCGGCGCCGGATATCCGGGCGTGCCGTCGCTGGACATTCTGGGCAACGTCGTTCCCTTCATCAAGAATGAGGAAGAAAAGATGGAGGCGGAGACGATGAAGCTGCTGGGCACGCTCGACGGCTCTTCGGTGCGTCCCTATGCGGCCCGTATGAGCGCCCATTGCAACCGTGTTGCCGTCGAAGATGGCCATACCGAAAGTGTCTCGATCAAGCTGCGTACAGCCGCAACGCGTGAGCAGGTACTGGCTGCCTGGAGTGAGTTCCAGCCGCTCCTGCAGCATCAGCTTCCGACGGCTCCCGCGCAGCCCGTCGAATTCCTTGCGGCTGAAGATCGGCCGCAGCCCAAGCTCGATCGCATGCGCGGTGCGGGTATGGCCAGCACGGTTGGCCGCCTTCGTCCCTGTAGCCTGCTGGACTGGAAGTTCACCGTTCTCTCGCACAATACCATTCGTGGCGCAGCGGGCGCGGCGCTGCTGAATGCCGAACTTCTGATGCAGCTTGGAAAACTGAGCGGTTCACGCGGAACCCGCTCTGTCACTGCTCGGGCGGCTGTCACCGCATGAAGCTCGTCGTCATGAAATTCGGCGGCACCTCGGTCGAGGACGCCGCCGCCATCCGCCGCACTGCCGACATCGTCGCGGGCCGTGTCACACGTGGTCTGCAACCGGTGGTCGTTGTCAGCGCGATGGCCCGCGTGACCGACCAGTTACTGAATGCCGCGATTGTTGCGGGGCGCGGCGACAAGGCCGGCGCACTCGCCACCAGTGTTGCCCTGCGCGCCCGCCATCACCACGCCGCCGGCGAGTTGATTCCGTCGCCCGGTCTCGCGCCAATCACTAACTTCATTGACGAGCACTTCGATGCGCTCGACGAATTGCTGCGTGGTCTCGCCGCAGTTGGCGAGGTCACGCCGCGCACCACCGATATCGTCGCTTCCTATGGCGAGCGTCTCTCCAGCTACATCGCCGCCGCCGCGTTCAGCTCCTCCGGCATCGCCGCTACACATGTCGATGCGCGCGACTGCATCATCACGGACGCGCAGCACATGAAGGCCATCCCACAGGATGACTTGATTGCCGCGCGGCTGCGCCAGCATGTCCAACCGCTGGCGCAAGCTGGTCGCGTCGCAGTGCTGGGCGGCTTTATCGGCTCTACGCCCGAAGGTGTGACCACTACGCTGGGCCGCGGCGGCTCGGATTTCAGCGCTGCACTCATCGGTGGCGGTCTGCATGCCGAGGCGATCGAGATCTGGACCGACGTCAACGGCATTATGACGACGGATCCGCGCATCTGCCCCGATGCGCTGCGGGTGCGCACCATCAGCTTCGACGAAGCTTCCGAGCTGGCCTACTTCGGCGCGAAGGTGCTGCATCCGGCCACCATTCTGCCTGCTGTGGAAAAGAACATCCCGGTGCTGGTGCTGAATTCGCGCGACGCGCAGAACGAAGGCACACGCATCACGGCGCTGGCCCCGCACTGCCGCAGTCCTTTCAAATCGATCGCGGCTAAGAAGCGGCTCACCATCATCGACATCGTCGCCAACCGCATGCTGATGTCGCACGGCTACCTGAAAGCCGTCTTCGAGGTCTTCGACCGCCACAAATGCTCGGTCGATATGGTCTCCACCTCGGAGGTCAGCGTTTCGCTCACCGTTGATTCGAACGAGCGCCTGCCGGAGATTGCCGCAGACCTGCGCAAGTTCGCGGATGTAAAGTACGAGGGACGGAAGGCGCTGATCTGCATGGTGGGGGAAAACATCCGCGGCCAGAACGGTATTGCCGCGCAGGTCTTCGGCGCCCTCACGCACATCAACCTGCGCATGATCTCGCAGGGCGCATCGGAGATCAATATGAGCTTCATGATCGAGGAGGACGACGTGGAAGAGGCGATTCGCTCGCTTCACTCTGTCTTTTTCGCCGATCCTGATCCATCCATCTTTGATCTTGAAGCACGTAGGGACTTGGAACCACGCGCAGTAGCGCAGACGGCAGGAGGCAAGCAATGATCTTCCTGATCCTTGGCCGCGGCAAAACGGGCTCCATCGTTGCCGATGTCGCCCACGAGCGTGGCCACGGTGTACGCGTCATCGGCGAAGAAGAGAATCGCAACGCCTCTGCTTTAACCCCGCCGCTGTTGACGCAGGTAGACGCCGTCATCGACTTCACCACCGCGGCAGCAGTCATTCCCAACCTGCGCGCCTGCCTCTCCAATGGGTCAAAGGTAGTCGTGGGCACCACCGGCTGGTACGACCGCCTGAACGAAATGCGCGCGCTCTGCGAGCGCCGCAATGCCGCCCTGCTCTACGGCACCAACTTTTCCGTAGGCGTGCAGGTGATGCTGCGGCTGGTGCACGATCTCGCGATCGGCACGAAGGGTTATGAGCTCTCCATCTCCGAGACCCATCATGCCAGCAAGAAGGATGCTCCCTCGGGCACCGCCCTTTCCTTGCAGCAGACAGTTCGCGAGGCCGGACCGGAGCTCGATGCTGAGATCACCTCGCAGCGCGAGGGAGATGTCGCAGGCATTCACGAGTTACAGGCCCGCTCGGCGAACGACATCATCACCATCCGGCATGAGGCCTTCTCGCGCCGTGGCTTTGCCGAGGGCGCAATCCGTGCCGCCGAATGGCTTTCTACCCGCACCGGCTGCTACGACTTCACCGACATCTACGCGCAATTGCAGTAAGCCGCAGCATGGCTTCCCCGCCACGGAGAACCGTGTACCGAACGGGTGCGACCAAAGGGAGCACCCACCACACACGCGCCGCAGGCGCGGCCGCCCATACGGCCAGTACCTGATATTCTCGGCTCGGTATGGAGCTACACGGCTGCGGCACGGCACTGGTCACACCTTTTCGCCCGGATACGACCATCGATGTGGAGGCGCTAGCCGCGCTGGTGGAATGGCAGATCGCGAGCGGCATTCAGTTCCTGGTCGCCTGCGGCACGACCGCAGAGACGCCATCGCTCAGCGACGGCGAGGCACTCGATGTCATTCGCGTTGTTGTCCGCGTGGCCGCAGGGCGCGTTCCTGTCCTTGCCGGATGCACCCACAATGCCACCCGCGAAGCTGTGGAGCGTGCGAAGGCGGTTGCGGCGGTTCGCGGCGTCAACGGAATCCTGACCGCCAACCCCTACTACAACAAGCCAACGCAGGAAGGCCAATATCAGCACTTCCGCGCCATTGCGGAGTCGGTGCCCTTGCCGGTCGTGATCTACAACATCCCGGGCCGCACGGCGTGCAACCTGGAACCGGCGACGGCGGCTCGACTGGCACGTGACTGCCCCAATGTTTACGCGGTAAAAGAATCGAGCGGGAGCCTGCAGCAGATCACCGAGCTGATTCATGCCCTGGACGGCACGAAAGTGCGCGTGCTCGCAGGCGACGACAACATCGCCCTCGCCGCCATCGCAGTCGGTGCTGCAGGATTGGTCTCGGTGGCCTCAAACGAAATTCCTGCAGAGATGCAGCAGATGATTGCCGCCGCACTGGGCAATGACTGGACTGCCGCCCGCGCACTGCAGCGCCGCTACTATCCCCTGCTGCTGGCCAACTTCTGGGAGACCAGCCCGGGACCTGTGAAGTACATCCTGGCGCGCATGGGACGGGTAGCTCCGGTGTGGCGTCTGCCGATGGTGCCGCCCTCTGCCCCCGTTGCTGGGCGTCTGGATGCGCTCTTGGACGCGATGCAGCTCGTGCCCGCAATCAAATAGCTGAACACCGCTTCGCAACGGCCGAGCCGCTTTGGAGTCACCGGGAGAAGCAACGCGGGACGCGGGGACGCCGTTACACTAAAGGCCATCCATGTCCCTAAAGCATCCCCTTCAGCAGGAAATCGAGCGTCACTTCGCCGCTGGCGCTGCCGCCGTTCAGGATCCCGCCGCGCTGGCCGCTTTCACGCAACTGCGCGGCGAACTCAACAGCGGCCGCATCCGCTCCGCCGAACCCGATCCGGCAGCGCCTTTCGGCTGGCGGGTGAACTCCTGGGTCAAGCGCGGCATCCTGCTTGGCTTCCGCATCGGCCAGCTCACCGCATTCGGGAACCACGATCTTTCCTTCGTCGACAAGAGCACGTTTCCGGCGCGGACCTTTTCACCGGATGAGGGCATCCGCATCGTGGTTGGGGGCTCCTCGGTACGCGAGGGCGCGTATCTGGCGCCCGGGGTCATCTGCGTGCCGCCGATGTATGTGAACGTCGGCGCTTACGTCGATGAGGGTACGCTGGTCGATTCGCACGCGCTGGTCGGCAGTTGTGCGCAGATCGGCAAGCGCGTGCATCTGAGTGCAGCAGCGCAGATCGGCGGGGTGCTCGAGCCGGTAAATGCCAATCCGGTCATCATCGAGGACGACGTGCTCGTTGGCGGCAACTGCGGCGTCTATGAAGGCACCATCGTGCGCGAGCGCGCCGTGCTTGCGGCCGGCACCGTCCTGACCCGCGGCACGCCGGTGTATGACATTGTGAACGGCGTGATTCACAAAGCTGACCCAGCCGCCTCCAGCGAGGAGCCGAGGCCGCTGGTCATCCCCGCCGGCGCCGTCGTCGTCCCCGGATCGCGGGCACTCACCCGGGGCCGCGCGGCAGAATGGGGGCTCAGCCTGTACGCGCCGGTCATCGTCAAGTACCGCGACGACAAGACCGACCTCAGCGCCGCCCTCGAAGACCTGCTGCGCTAGCAGTTTTGCCGCTCAGGCCATCTTTTTCGACGGCTCCCGCCACTTCCCTTTGTCCGCATCCCATGACCTGCTAGCATTTTCTATTCATGTCTAAAGGCAAGCTGCAAATCATACCCATTGGCGGACTCGGCGAGTTCGGAATGAACTGCATGGCCATCCGCTGGGACGAAGACATCTTCGTCATCGACGCCGGCCTCATGTTTCCGGAGAGCGATCTGCTCGGCGTCGACATTGTCGTACCGGATATTACCTACCTCATCGAGAATCGCTCTCGCGTACGCGGCATCGTTCTCACCCATGGCCACGAGGATCACATCGGCGGCCTGCCCTGGCTGCTGCGCGAGCTCAATGTTCCCGTTTACGCCACGGAGTTCACGCTGGCCTATGTCGAAGGCAAGCTCGAAGAGCACAAGCTGCTGGACAATGCCGAACTGATCGAGATCGAGCCGAAGCGCAAGTTCCATCTCGGCCCCTTCACCATCGAGCCCCTCCGCGTCACCCACAGCCTGGTCGATTGCGTTGCGCTCGCCATCGAGACACCGGTCGGCATCGTGATTCACACCGGCGACTTCAAGGTCGATCTCTCGCCCCCGGATGGCCATGCCTTCGATCTTTCCAGCTTTGCCGAATATGGCAAGCGCGGCGTGCTGGCACTGCTGCAGGATTCCACCAACGTGGACCGCGCCGGCTATACGCCCAGCGAATGGGCGGTGCGGCCGCGGCTGGATGAGGTCTTCTCGCGCACCCAGCGGCGGCTCTTCTTCTCCTGCTTCTCGTCATCGATCTACCGTCTGCGCATTGCATTGGAGCTGGCGCAGAGTCATGGCCGCAAGGTCGCGATCGTCGGGCGCTCGATGCTCGAGTCCTCAGAGATTGCGCAGGATCTCGGCTATCTCAGCATTCCCGGCGATCTCCTCGTTCACCCCGGCCAGATCAAGGACTACTCTCCGGAGGAAATCTGCGTGCTCATCAGCGGCACCCAGGGCGAGCCGATGTCCGCACTCTCCCGCGCCGCGGTGGATAACCACAAACACGCGAAAATCGAGCGCGGTGATACTGTCGTGCTCAGCTCGCGCGTGATCCCTGGCAACGAGAAGAGCATTTACCGCGTCATCGACCACCTCTGCCGCCGTGAAGCGAATGTCATCTTCGATGACGGCCAGTCCGGCCTGATTCACGTCAGCGGCCATGGTAGCCAGGAAGAGCTGCGGCTGATGATCAATCTGGTCCGGCCGAAGTTCTTTGTGCCCGTGCATGGCGACTTCCGCCATCTGCAGCGCCACGCACGGCTGGCCATGGACATCGGCATCTCGGAGAACGCGTACCTGCTCGAAGATGGCGACGTCCTCGAACTGGATCAGACCAGTGCGACCAAGAACGGCAAGGTTGCCGCAGGCCGCGTGCTGCTCGATTCCGGCGCTTCCGGCAATGTCGTCGAGGACATGATCATCCGCGACCGCCGCCACCTCAGCGAAGACGGCCTGGTGATTGCGATCATCACCATTAACAAGCTCACTGGGCAGGTGGAAGGCGTACCGGAGTTTGTGACGCGCGGCTTCGTCGCCGGCGATCTTGAATTGGGTGAGCAGGCCAAAGCTATCGTCGGCAAGACACTCGTAGAGTCAAATGCGGAAGAGCGCGCGGACCAGGTGCTGATCAAAGAGAAGATCCGCGTCGACCTGAAGCGCTACATCCAAAGGCAGACCTCAAGCCGGCCCTTCATCATGCCGATTATTCTGGAGATATGAATACTGAGGTCGCCGCCGAACTTGTCACCGCCACGCAGTTTGCCGAAGCGCGCGAACGCCTGCGCGGCGCGGTCCTGCACACGCCCTTGGTCCGTCTGACATCTGTCATAGATGCGGCAGCGTATCTGAAACCGGAGAGCCTGCAGCCCATCGGCAGCTTCAAGCTGCGCGGAGCCTACAACGCCGTCGCGCAGTTGAGCGACGCCGAGCGCCGCCGCGGCGTCATCACCTATTCCAGCGGCAATCATGGGCAAGGCGTGGCTTACGCCGCGCGCGCCTTCGGCATTCCCGCGGTCATCGTGATGCCTCGGAACGCGCCGGAGATCAAGCGCCGGGCCACGACCATGCTAGGCGCGCAGATCGTGGATGTTGGCCCGGCGAGTTCGGAACGCCGCGAGCGCGCCGAATCGCTTGCCGCCGAGCACGGCTACACCATCATCCCGCCCTATGATGACCCGGCGATCATTGCCGGCCAGGGCACCTGCGGCCTCGAAATACTGGCCGACTGTCCTGAGATCGATCTGGTGCTCGCGCCGGTCGGCGGCGGCGGACTGCTCAGCGGTGTGGCAGCAGCGATCCGGCAGCAGCGTCCGGAGTGCCGCGTTGTCGGCGTGGAGCCGGAGTTAGCTGGCGACGCAGCGGCCAGCCTGCGCCAGGGCAGGATTGTCGAGTACACCGCCGAACAGACGACCCGCACGCTGGCCGATGGCCTGCGAACGCAGAGCCTCGGCACCCTGAACTTCGCGCATATCCAGCATTACGTCGAGCGCGTCATTACCGTCACCGAGCACGAGATCGAGCAGGCCATGCGCCATATCGCATGGGATGCTCGCCTGATCGCGGAACCCAGCGGCGCCGTCGCCACCGCAGCGCTGCTTTTTCATAAAGATGAGCTGCCGCCGCATCGCACGGCAGTCGCCATCGTCAGCGGCGGCAACGCGGAGCCCGCCACGTTGCTGCGGGTGCTCGGGACCGCATAAAGACGGCTTCCGGCGTTATGCTGAGCACGTGAAGCCTCTTCGTTCCAAAGTTCCATGCGCCCCGATATTTCTGTTCTGCACCACACTTGCATTGGCAACCTCTGCCGTCGCGGAGAAGCCTCCCTCCGGCCCGGTCGCCACCGTCTTACGCAACACGCCAGTTTTCGTCCAGGCGGACACCAGCTCGCAAAAACTGGATTCGATCACACCGGGACGCGAGATGGTGATTGTCGAACAGAATGGCCCGTGGCTGCGCGTCTTTGCCAACACCGATGTCCAACAGAACCAGTCTGCGGACACGCCGGTTTTCGGTGGCGACTCAGCCTCGCCGCCCATCTCCGGCTGGATTCAGGGCAAGGGCGTTGTTTCCGCAGTCACGCCAAACGCGGACAACATCCTCTTCGGGGCCGCTGCCGGCCAGGAAGCCCGGGCCAGCGATGCCCACAGCTCACGCGCTATGGCGCAGGCTGCGCGGCTGCTCTACGCGCGTGACGCTCAGATCTTTCCCCAGGGACCGCATGCCGGCGAAGCTGCATGGCGCGCTGCGGACATTCGCTGGCAATTGGAAAAGGCCGATGTGTACTCGCGCCCATCGGCGCACGAGAAAGAGTCCTGGTTGCGCCAGCAGATTGATGAAAGCGAGATGAAAAAAATCATCAAGCGCTTTCCCGGCTCGAAGTTTGCCGACCTGGCTGCATACGACATGCTGGACAACAAAGTATGTGGCGACTGGCAAGGCTCAACCAAGTGCCCGGAAAAGGAAGCAGAGCTCTTTCAGAAATACGCCGACGAGCACTCCAACTCGCCGAAGGCTCCCGAAGCGCTTTTCGAAACCGTCTACCGCTATGCCGCGGCGGGTGACATCTACGCGGGCGACAACAACGACAAAAAAGCCGCCGAAGATCGCGATCACGCGAAGGCTGTCGCCACGCACTTGCAACAGAAGTACCCGCAGAGTGACTACTCTGCGCGTGCAGCCACTCTGATATACCAAATGGAGCAGTCCATCCCCATCTATGGCGCAGAGCGCGATTGATTAGCTCATCTGAACGCGCCCCAGGAAGTGCGTGAACGATTACATCGTCTCGGTCCTGCTCGGCATTGTTGAGGGCCTAACGGAGTTTCTGCCCGTCAGCTCGACCGCGCACCTGCGGATCGCGGAGGCGCTGCTCCATATCAATCTGGCCGATCCGTACTGGAAGATGTACACCATCGTCATTCAGCTCGGCGCCATCCTCGCGCTCCTCTTCCTCTTCATCGGCCGCATCCTTGAATTCATCCGCACCTTTCCCAAGGGAGAGAGCGGCGACCGCACCGCGCTGAATCATCCTCTCTCGCTCACGCTTATTGCCTTCGTCTGCACCGCAATACCGGCCTTCCTGCTTACCAAGATCATTGGCAAGCACCTGGAGAGCCTGCGACTCATGGCGACCTCGCTGCTGGTGGGCGGAATCGTGATGTGGGTAGTGGACGCGTGGAGCGTGCGGCAGACATCCGTCACCGAAGATGTCGAACATATGACCCTCGGTCAATCGATCTGGATTGGGCTTTGCCAGGTGACGTCGGCGGTGTTTCCCGGAACTTCCCGCTCCATGTCGACCATCGCCGCAGGCCAGCTCGTTCGTATGACGCGCTCCGCCGCGCTCGAGTTCAGCTTCCTCGTCTCCATCCCAACCATGATTGCGGCCACGGGCTACGATCTGCTCCGCACACTGCACCCCAAACACACGGATGTAGCAGAAGCCATCGCTCCCCTGGTGATGACCGGCCACGGCTGGATCGTGCTCTTCATCGGCTTCGCCGTTTCGTTCTTTATCGCGTTGCTGGTGGTCGAATGGTTCCTGATGTGGGTACGCCGTCATGGCTTCGTGATCTTTGCCGTCTATCGCATCGTGCTTGCTGCATTGCTCTTTGCAATCGGCGGAAAGCTGATGGCAGATGAAGGGACCCTCTTTGGACCGGCGATGACGGTGAGACAAAGAGCCCTAACTGCCTTCCTTTCGATGCTCGTGGTGTGGCTCTTGTCAATAGCCGCCTCCACCATTGGCGGTCTCAAGACAAGATACGTTGCACCGTGGATAGGCATTTTCGCGCTATTCACGCTGTTATTCTTTGCCCTTCCGATCGTCACTTGGGTACCAGCTCGATTGCAGCTGAGGTTTTGGTATTTGATGACAGCAGGTTCGATAGGCTGGGCGATCGGGCTGCTGTCCGTTTTCTTTCATCAGTCACCTATCGAGACCCTTACGGTTCCGGTAGGTTCATCTTTGGAGTGGGCGGTCTGTACGCATCGCATCCTGCGCTCTCTATCTGCTGGCGCTCCAGTATTACAACCGGCGACTTGCACCGTGAGATTGCTTCCATCTGGGCCGTTAGCGCACTCCCATTTTCAACGCACAACGTTGAACGGCGTAGCGCCACCCTCAACACCCGCGAAGCCCGGCTCCCATGTAGGCGACCGCAGCTCCGGCATCGCCTTTGCCTGAAACAGCTTGCGGCACTGCCTTGCCATCCATCGCGCGGTTGTTCTGGCCTTCTTGCGCCGTGCGCTGTCAGTCGAGATGCCGGTGCCCGCATACATCTGCCGATAGAGCTTCGACAGGAACACGAAGGCTACCCGCGCCCTGAGCGTGGGTGTACAGGCTGAGCGCTCCCAGATCGCAGGAAAGGTATAGAACCTGTCCCATACTCGCTGCGTCCGTTCGCGAATCTCATCCGAGCTCATCGACGGATGCGGCGTAAACATCTTCGGGCGCACTGCTATCGGAATGAGCCAGTAGCGCGTGATCGGCACCCCGTCCACCAGCGTGGGCGATATCGCTTGCTCCTTCTCCCATCGATTGAAATCCACGGTGCCGGGAAAAGGTGTCATCATCACAAACTGCGCAAAGGTGATGCCTGCCTTCATGGCCATCTCGGCTGTGGCATCGAAGGTCGCAGGCTTGTCCGTCGGCAGCCCGAAGATAAAGGAGCCCAGCACATGTACGCCATGCTCCTTGAAGGTCTGCAACTGGCGGGCCAGTCCTTCGCCGGAGCAGTTCCAGTCCTTGAACACCGCCTTCAGCCCCTCCGGCGTCACCGCTTCCACGCCGACCAGCGCGCCCTTGATGTTGGCTTTGTGCATGGCGTCCAGGTACTCGCCGTCCTCGGCCGCCTCCATGGTGATCTGGGTGAAGAACACCATATCTCTGGGCAGCTTGGCCAGCTCCTCCATTAACCGGAAACGCTCAGCCCGGATGCGCGTCAACTCATCCAGCTTCGACTGGTTGTTCTGCTCCCGCGCCAGGCGCAGGTCGGTCAGCGTGACGGGATAAAAGTTGTCGTCCGCCAGCGCGATGAAGCGAAATCCCAGCCTGCGCAGTGCGACGATCTCGTCCACCACGTTCTGATAACGTCTCTGCCGCGGCTGTTGTCCATCGGTGCGCCATACGCTGCAGAACGAGCAATGCTTTGGGCACCCGCGCAGTGTCTGTACGGAGGCCCACATGTACTTATCTTTGGGAATCAGGTCCCAGCGCGCCGCCAGAAACTCCGAGCCGCCAATACGTCCACCTTCGTACACTTTTTCGGGCGTGCCGCTCATGAGATCCAGCACCGCCTTGCCCCAGGCAAGATCGCCGTCACCCTTCACGACGCAATGCGCTTCGCCCCGCTCGAATGGCTCCTCTGGAAATAGTGTCGCGTGGATGCCGCCATAGACCACCCAGGCGCCGCGCGCCCGCGCCATGCGTCCCACCTCATAGCCGCGCAAGGCGTTTCCGGTGTGGACGCTGATGCCCACAATGTCCCCCGCCGCAATGCTCTCCGGTTCAATTTGCTCCAGCGACTCATCCACCAGCACAGGATCGCCCACGATCTTGGGCGTAGCCGCCGCCAGCACAAACAACCATCGCGGTGTAATCACCGCCGTGCCAAAAGAGTTATCGCTCGGATTTACCAGATGAACCCGCATAGACTTCAACCTTCCTTCATGTCACTACGACTGTACTTTTTACCTTTGCCACACTCTGAGAGCCGCCGCGAAGCGCGTCCATTGGGCACACGCCGGCGCTCCAGAGAAGCCGAGATGATCGAAGAGGAGTAAGGAATCAGATCCGGAGCGGGGTTCCGGGGAAGGCCGAGAAGGCGAGAGGAGTTTCCTGTGCCTGAAGGACGAAGACCGAGGCCAGGCCGGATAGTCTCAGGCATCGCCACGGGAGGGCGATGATCCGGTGTGCCAGCAATACCAGAAGTGGCGAAGTCACCGCGCGATGTGCCATCAGCAGGACAAGCCCGGCAAACAGCAGCAGGCAGAGGATGCCGAACTCGACATCGGGACCGCCCTGCAGGAACTTGTCCCATGCATAGAGGTGCTCAGTGAGAGGCATCAACAAAATGAGCAAAGCGGTGAGGATCAGCACGGCACGGCAGCCGATCATGCGCCCTTGGCCCAGACACCGGGTCCGTTCCGCATACCTTCTGCCTTGATCAAGACTGCTACTCAGAGCTGCACCACCCAATTTGCGACGAAGTCCAGCCTTTCATGAAATCCGGTCTAAAAGTGCAAGACTTTTGTCAGAAATTTCTGAAGATCGTCTCGATGGGATCAATTTTGCGCTGACGATATACTTGACTTTGTCAACTATATGCGCCAGATTGCATGCATGCAGGATGGCCTACAAACAACATCCCACTCCGAGGAGCAAACCGCTGCGTTCCGCCGGTTTAACCGCCTATACACGCGTTTTATCGGCACCTTGCAGGAGGGCCTGCTCGACAGTCCGTATTCCCTGAGTGAGGCCCGCGTGCTCTACGAGTTGGCGACCCGCTCGCAGCCACTCGCCAGAGAGATCGCGCAAGAGCTTGGCATGGATGCCGGATACCTCAGCCGGATTCTAGGCAAGTTCAACGAGGCGGGCCTCTTGAAGCGTGCATCCTCTCCGGAGGACGGCCGCCAGACACACCTCACGCTGACTGCGAAAGGCCGCGCCGCGTTTCGCGATCTCAATGTCCGCGCAGACCAGCAGGCCCGTAACCTTCTGGATACCTTCGCGCCGGCGTCACGCCGCAACCTGATCCAATCGATGGGCGCCATCGAAGAAGTGCTCACAGGCGAAACTCTGACTCGTCAGGAATCACAGCCCGCCTCCTTCACCCTCCGCCAGCATCGTCCCGGTGATATGGGCTGGGTGGTGCATCGTGAGGGAGCCCTCTACGCGCAGGAGTACGGCTGGGACGAGCGCTTTGAGGCACTAGCAGCGCGCGTGGTCGCCGACTTCATCGAGCACTTCGACCCCGCCTGCGAGCGCTGCTGGATCGCTGAGCGCGACGGCGAAGGCCTGGGCCACATCTTCCTGGTGAAGCATCCGGATCGCCCGGGTGTCGCCAAGCTCCGCCTCCTGCTGGTCGAGCCCACGGCGCGCGGCATGGGGCTCGGGCACGCGCTGGTAGACGAGTGCATCCGCTTCGCCCGCGAAGCTGGCTACCAGAAGATCACCCTCTGGACGCAGAGCATCCTGACCGCTGCGCACCGAATTTACCAGCGCGCAGGCTTCCGCCTCGTCCACCAGGAACCCCATCACAGCTTCGGCAAAGACCTCATCGCGCAAACCTGGGAGCTCGATCTGGTCTGAGTCCTCAGAGATTTCCGTGCTTTGCCCGCAAGAATCGCGCTGCCCGAGTGAGCGACCAAGGGGAGCGAACCCACCGACACGCGCCGCAGGCGCATTCGCCCGAATGGCAAATTCCCTTGGCGAGGTCGATTCCTTCGATTTGCTTTCTCTCCATTCACACGGCCCACTTTGCGACAATGGATTAGCTCTGGCGTGTCGGCGCTCACGGCTCATTCACATAATGGGCGGTCGCTGTTTCGCGTCCCCTTCAGAACGCTATGAAGCCACTCAAGATCGCGCTGACGCCCACCGGCAATCGCAGGCTCAACGAGCTGGTTGGGGTCTCGCTCATCGCCACCGCCGGCCTCCTGCTCCTCTCGCTGGTCTCCTACCGGCCCACCGATCCCTCGTTCAATACCGTAGGCGGAGGCGCCGCACACAACTGGGCCGGCATCTTCGGCGCCACGCTCAGCGATCTGCTCTTCCAGTTCGAAGGCTTCGCCGCCTTCTGCGTGCCCCTGATGCTCGGTCTTTTCGGCATCAGCTGGATCCGCTCGCGGGCCATCGGCGCACCCCGCTCGAAAGTCGCCGGCTTCGCGCTCTTCCTGTTCATCACGCCCGCCGTCTTCGGTTTGCTGCCCGGACACATGCACTGGCTCGGCGCCATCCCGGTTGAGGGCGTGCTCGGCCGTCTGCTGGTCGACGGCATGACCGCCGTGCTCAATTACCCCGGCACCTGCGTGCTGGTCGCGACGCTGCTGCTCATTGCGGTCCTGCTTTCGACGGCATTCTCCTTCGGCAACCTCCGCCAGTGGCTAGCAGTGCGCTTCGCCTTCGTCTACGCCTGGCGAGACCGGTGGCAGAACTGGAAGCTTCGCCGCGCCAAGAAGCGCGCGGCCCGCGCCGCGGACCGGACGATCCGCGCGCAGCAGAAGATCACTGCTCAGCGCAAGGCCGGCGCAGTAGCCGCCAGACGGGATGCGCCGCCGCCCATGCCCCAGACCAGCTGGCTGAGCCGCGTTCTGCACCGTCCGCAACGCCAGGACGAAGAGGATGTGCCCTCCGCGCGCCGTGCCTCATTTGCTGAAATGGAATCTCCCGCCTCGCCGGAAGACGCCGCCTATCTCGAGGAGCCGGAGCCCGCGCCCTCGCTGTGGACACAGATTCCCCGGGCCACCGTGCGCGATCCGGAGCCGGAGCTGCCGGCGCAGTCGCGAACCAGCGCCCTGGACCGAGCTCGCGAAGACCGGACCCGTTGGGAAGAGGATGCGGAAGAGCCCGAGGAGAAGCGCGATGCCGGCAGCATCTCCATCGGCGAGCGCGCGGATGCCGATGCGCACCCGGTGACGCTCACGCCGCGCGCTGTCTCCGGATACCGCCTGCCGCCCAGCACGCTGCTGCACCGCTCGGAGGATCAGCAGATCATCCGTGAGGACGAACTGCGTGAAGAGGCGAAGGTGCTGGTCGAAAAATGCGCCGAATTTGACGTGACCGGGCAGGTCACGCAGATCAATCCCGGCCCGGTCGTCACCACCTTCGAGTTCCGTCCCGAGGCTGGCGTCAAATATTCGCGCGTCACCGGACTGGCGGATGACCTGTGCCTCGCGATGGCCGCCGAGAGCATCCTCATCGAGCGCATGGCCGGCAAGAGCACCGTGGGCATCCAGGTGCCCAATCCCACCCGGGAAACCATCTGGCTGCGTGACGTGGTCGAAGACGGCACCTTTGCGCAGACCAAATTCAAACTCCCGCTGGCCATGGGCAAGGACATCAACGGCCGCATCGTGGTTGCGGACCTCGCCACCATGCCGCACGTGCTCATCGCCGGCTCCACAGGCAGCGGTAAATCGGTCGCCATCAACGCCATGATCATGTCGGTGCTCTTTAAAACGACACCGGAACAGGTACGTATGATCCTGGTCGATCCCAAGCGCGTCGAGCTGGGCATGTATGAAGGCATCCCGCACCTGTTCACGCCGATCATCACCGAGCCGAAATTAGCGGCAAACGCCCTGCGCAACGCCGTGCGCGAGATGGAGCGCCGTCTCAAGCTGCTGGCCTCGCGCTCGGTCCGCAACATCGACCAGTACAACAAGCTCTTTGACTCCGGCACGCCCAGCATGTTCGAGGATGCGGAGGAGCAGACGCCGCTGCCCTACATCCTCATCATCATCGACGAGCTCGCCGATCTGATGATGCTCGACCGGGCAAACGTCGAAGAGGCGATCACGCGCCTGGCGCAGATGGCGCGCGCCGTCGGCATTCACCTGGTATTGGCGACGCAGCGGCCATCGGTGGATGTCATCACCGGCCTCATCAAAGCCAATGTGCCGACCCGCATCTCCTTCCGGCTCGCAACAAAGGTTGACTCGCGTACGATCCTCGACAACAACGGCGCGGAAGCCCTGCTGGGCCGCGGTGACATGCTTTTCCTGCCGCCCGGGACCTCAAGGCTGCAGCGCGTGCACGCGCCCTTTGTCACCGAAGCGGAGATCTCCGCAGTCGTCGATTTCTGGAAGGCGCAGGGTGGCGCCGAATACGTGGAGGCCTTCCTCGAATCGCCTAAGGATGAGAAGGGCCGCGAGTTGAACAGCGAGGATGGCAACGAGGACGACAACGATCCGCTGTTCAACGATGCCGTGCGGCTTGTCTTCGAGTTCGGCAAGGCGTCCACATCGCTCATCCAGCGCCGTCTGCGCGTCGGCTATGGCCGCGCCGCCCACCTGATCGACATGATGGAGCGTGATGGCCTGGTCGGTCCTGCCGATGGTTCGAAGCCACGCGAGATCCTGAAGAGTCCAGACTGGATCACCGAGATCGAGTCATCGATGCGGTAAAACAGGGACCTTGTCATTCCGGACCGAAGCGCAGCGAAGTGGAGGAATCTGCTGTCCGCCCGCACCACCACCGCAGTCGGCACCCGCCCCTGATCCCCGATCCCTGATCTACTAACGGCGAGCACTCCGCAGCGCCACCAAACCCAACGTGCCCACCACCAGAATCAGCGCTATCCACAGCAGCACCGGATGGCGCTCGGTGAATGGCCGCTCTCTCGCCGGCACCGGCGCAAGTGCCCGCTCACCGCCAAGCGTGCTGACGGATGCGCTCATTGCCGCGGCTTCAATGGGCGACAAATCGTACTGCGGCGGCCCGAGCGAAGCATCGCCATAGCGCAGCATGTAAGAGGTGTTCGCCTTACGGAGAAAGCAGATTTGCCGTTCCCGCATCTGAAGCGCGATGCCGTGCAGCGCAAGCGGTGCGTCATCACCGTTCTGGATTGTCAGCAGCACGGTAGACGCATAGGGCACAGCTCCTAGCGCGACATCAACCGCGCTGTTCCCTGACGCTATCTCGCCCTTCACAGGAGGCGAATGGGCAAGCCTGATTCCTTCGCTCTGCACCGGTGCTTCACGTTGCCGCGCTTCCTCGCTGGCGGGAGCTTCGCCTTTCCACCGCTCCAGATCGGCGGTACGCGAAAACACCGCACCCGGATCGTCGCTGGCGAAAATCAGGCGCTCTAGCGGCGCATTCGCCGGCACCGCAAATTCATAGACGCTTTCATGCGGCTTCTGTTCCGGAGCCTTCGCGACCGCGATCTGCATGTACCGCGGCGGCTCCGTGCTTCTGGTCAGGACATCCACCCCGGCAATGTCCTGCGGCGTCACCGGATCGAGCGCGAGCGTCTGTATCTCAAAATGCAGGTAGCGGAAGTTGCTCTCCGGCAGCGTGATGCGCTTGATCTGCGGCTCGTCCTCTGGCGTATCGGAGCTATAGGCGATTTCCGGAAATGCCACTCCCGCCTCGCCCGGATGATCCACACCGGTGACATGGACAAGCACGGAAAAATGCGAGCGCGCCATCTTCAGCAGCACACGGCTGTAGGGCGGCTCGGTCATCTCCACATCGAAGCTGATGGCGCCGTTCCGCTCGCCCAGATTCAGTATCTGCTCCGGCCGGGCCACCTGCTCGGCAGCATCGCTCGAGGTGCGCACCTGGTACGCGATCTCTCGGCCGCCTGCGATCACGCGCAGATCCTGAAGCATCGACGCTGCGTGTTCCAGCAGGTCCAGGGGCAGCACGGTACAGGTCTCCGGCGCTGGAGCCTCACTCAGTTGCACCGGCCGCTCGTAACGAAACCCCGGCGCAGCCGCATGGAATGCTGACGTAGTGGCTGCGAGCGCCAGCGCGATCAAGCCGATGCGCGAAATCACTTCGACTCTCCGCCGTTGGTCGCGGCGGCGGCACGCAGGTGCAGCCAGTCTCGTTGATAGGCAAAGCTCACACCCAGCAGCAGCCCACCCAGCGCAAGAAAGCTGATGATCCGATAGCCCTGGCTCAACGTGCTGGTGTCCAGCAGAAATACCTTGAAGATCGTAACTGCCAGGAGCACAAGTCCCTGCCAGCGCAGCAGAGCCGAGCGGCGTCGAAATCCCACAGCCAGCAATGCCCCTCCGGCAAGCAGGAACCATGCAGAGTAGCTGAATCGCTCCGCCATCTGCCGGGCAGCCAATTCCGAGCCATACAGCGCGGAACCGGGAGCAGCCAGCGGCGAGCGTGTAGACCAGAATGTAGAAATCTCAAAACAAATCGCGGTCAACGCAAGCACAGTCGCGAGCACGCTCGCGCTGATATGCAGCTGCGCGCCAAGTCCAGCACTGTCCTTGGCCAGTGCTCGCGCCGCCCACACCATCGCCGCAACAGCAACGGCGAAGGCTGCGAAGCGCAGGTTCCAGATGACCTGCTGCTGCTGATAGACCATTCCGATGAAGAGCGCAGTCAAACCAGCCGCCGCCCAGCAAAGGGCTTCGACCCGTTGAATCATGGCGTGTTGCCCTGTGAATCTCAGAACCGTAGGCTTGGCGCGGCTCGCCCACACGATCGCTCCGCTTGCCGCCATCATCCAGATGGCGCTGCTCAGCAGCGAGCCGGGTGTCCGCAGGTCCGGCATGTTGGGAACCGGAGGCGGACCCGACCACCAGTAGGTATGGATCTCCAGCAGCACCGCGATGATGACCAGGGCATGTGCGATCACCGCGCCGGCCTGCGCGAGCAGCTCCCAGCTTCCGGCTGCCGTCGTCCCTTCGCGCTTTGCCTCGCCGCGTGCTAGCGCGGTTGCGACCACCATCGCCGCAATGGATACTACAAAGCTCAGCAGCCGCGTGTTCCACAGCACGCGGCTCTGTACGATGGTCGCGTCCATGGCCAGCGATATGAGGCCAAGCGTCAGAGCCCCAGCCGCAAGCACCTGCATCAGCCTCGTGCGCAGCCGGGTCGCCACCCACACCAGCACGGCGCCCTCCGCCATCCAGCCCACGGTCACCCAGTGTCCGTGTACCGCCAGCGGGACGGCCAGCGTGAGGAAGACAATCGCAATCGAAAGCTGCACATCAGAAAGCGACGCCAGCCGCGAGCCCGCAATCGGCGTGCGCTCCATCCACTTGCGTACCGCAAGGTAGAATGCGCCGAAACCGACGGAGCACCAGGCCAGCGCGGTGTTCCGTCCACTCCCGTTCTGCGAGAGCATGGCATAGAAGCCCAGGAAGCCGAAGGCCGCGTTCGCCATGCTTATCAGCGCGCGTGCGGCGTCGTCCTGCTCTGCGTGTACGCGTTTTTGCCGCGCCAGAATGGTCGCCGCGGCAAACAGCAGCACGAAGAACGAGAGAAACACCGTCGTTGTGACGAATGCCGCGGGCTGCGTAGAACTGCCAGTACCATCCCCAGTAAAACGCCACTGTTCCCAGGAATGACAGCACCAGCAGCCGGTTCCAGCCCTTCAGCACCAGCAGCGCCATGGTGGCTGCATTCATCATCAGCAGGTAGCTGAAGAGGAAGACCTCCTCGTTGCGGCCGGTCGAAAGCAGGAGCGGGGTGGAAAACGCGCCCACGATCGCGTACACGGCCAGCAGCTCCGCGCCCTGGCGCCACGCGATGAATGCATTGAACGCCGTCACCAGCACCATCCCGGCAAAGGCCACCCCGGGCGAGATCAGGTGATAGAGCGAAAACGCCGCCCACAGCGATAGATACAGCACGCCGCTGCCCACCGCTTTCAGCGAATACGAGAAGGCCGCGTAGCCCTTGGCGCGAAATCGCTCCGACCAGGCGATCAACGCCGCCCCGCTCAGCAAGCCGATCAATACGCGACCCGCAGGACCAACCCAGTGATTGTCAAAGGCAAACTTCAGGAACCAGGCCACGCCGATCAGCAGCGCGATGATGCCAATGCGGTTGAACCATTGCGAGCCCACGCGGCTTTCCAGCGAGCGCTCCTCACGGTGCAGTGGCGGCCTGCCAGCGGTGGTTCCAGGGACAGTCCGTTCCGCCTGCGGTGGGGCAAACACTGCCGCAGCCGCAGCGTCGTCACGGTATCCAGGGGCCGCTTCCGCCGGCTGTGCCACAGACGATACAGAAGCAGTCGCGGCTTGCACTGGCGGCTGCTGCACTGCCGGCTGCGGACCCGCCGGCGGGGACACTCCACGCAGCGCGGCCACCTCCCGCTCCAACTGAAACACCCGCGCCGTCACGGCGGATAGCTGGGCCTCCAGGCGCAGCGCGCGCTCCTCAGCAGGTGTCCTCTCCGGGCTCTCGCTCATGTCGCTCTCACTCTACGCAACCCCCGTCAGCCGGACAAACGGAATAGGTACCATCCAGCTCTCGCTTCCTTCTATGAAACAGGCGGGAGAGTGTTCGATATCCTTCGCGCCTGCGCCCTCGTCCCGAGCGAGCCAATGTGGAACAATAGGGATAGCCGGTGAGTTCCTTGTCCGGTACCGTTGCACAACAATAGATGCAACCGCAAAGACCTTCGCGTACTATGCCCGTGTGGGCACGGTTACCTCCGGCCGGCGCCAGGAGTTGCGAAAGATTCAGGTCCGAAAACACTGACCATCAAGACACATACCGAGTCGAGGACACGGCGCGTTCTGCTCGTCGACGACGACGGCATCGTGCTGGAGTTGGTCGCCCTGCTGCTGGGGACCAAGGACATGGAGGTCGTGCGCGCGAAAGGCGGCCATGAGGCGCTCGAAGTGCTCCAGTCACTGTCAGCATTGCCGGATGTTGTGCTGGTCGATCACCAGATGCCCGGAATCAGCGGCACCGATGTGGCTCGTTACGTGAAGGCTTTGCCCAGGCCGCGTCCTCGAGTCATTGCGATGAGCGCTTCACCGCTTCCCGCAGACGAACTGGCGATCTTCGACGATTATCTTGCCAAGCCGGTCGATCCCGATCTCTTACGGGCTGCTGTTGCCGGACGATCAGCCAGATCCTCCGCTCAGCTGCCGCCGTCTCTCGATTCCTCGACCGTAACCAAGCTGCAGGCCATCATGCCGCCGAGCGCGATTCGCGAGCTTTATACCGTCTACGTTGCCGATACCCGGCAGCGCATCACCGAGCTTGAGACCTACTCCGCGTCCGGCGATGAGGACTCCTTGCGCCGCTGTGCACATGGGTTAAAAGGAGCCGCAGCCATGGTTGGTGTTCCCGGTATTGCTTCCATTGCTGCCGGACTGGAGGCGGGACGCCTTCCCCGCCAGGATCATAGAAGGCTCTTTCACCAATTACGTAGCGCTTGCGATGACGTGGAGCAAAGTATGATCAAGAGCGCAGTGACGAATAGCGCAGCTTCTGGGGAGGCCCGATGAGCCCAACAATACCTGCAGTTGAGCATCGCAACAGCAGCATCCGCATCCTGCTCGCCGACGACCATCCGGTCGTGCGTATCGGCGTGCGCAATATGCTTCGCGCCGAAGGCCACTTCGATGTCGTAGGTGAGGCCTCCGACGGGGACGAAGCCATCACCCAGACGCTCGAGTTGTTGCCCGACATCCTGCTGCTCGATCTCTCCATGCCCCGCATGCCCGGCCTGGAAGCGATGCGGGCCATCATGAGCGGCTCGCCCCGCGTCAAGATCCTGCTGCTGACGGCGACCATCTCCACCCAGCAGATCATCGAAGCGCTGCAAATCGGAGCGCGCGGCATCGTCACCAAGGACGCGCTCATCGATCAGCTCACCAACGCGATCGACGCGGTCATGCAGGGCGATTACTGGATCAATGGCCAGCGGGTGGTGAACCTGGTAGGCGCGCTGCACGAGCTGATGCAGAAGGCTGCCGTGCCGGAGCGCAAGACCTACGGCCTGACGCCGCGCGAGCTTGAAGTGGTCGGCTGCATTGTGGAGGGCTGCTCTAATCGCGATATCGCCAAGCAATTCGCCATCAGCGAGGAAACGGTGAAGCGCCACCTGTCGAACATTTTTGACAAGACCGGCGTCTCCACCCGGCTCGAGCTGGCGCTCTTCGCCATCGCCCATCAGCTCGTTATGCCGCAGGCCTGAGCTTCATGCAACCGTGGATGTACCGTGGCGGCCCTCCCGGCCGCCACAGCCATTTTTGCCGCCCCCGCATCCATTCTTTACATGCAATCTTCCACTGGCGAGGGCACACAACGGCCTGGTTCCGCGCGCGTTCCGGCTCTACTCTGGGGCGGCCCAGTTGCAACAGTCTGGAAGACATTCTCCAGCTGCGAATTTCCGAAGGAGTCTCAACGATGAAGACAGCCCTCACTGCCGTAGCTCTCGCTTGTGCTTTCGCCTTTCCCTCGCTCGCGCAGGACGTCAGCCCGGTGATGCAGCAGACGCCCCCGCCCACGCAGGAGATGCGCAATGGCGAGCCGCTCTACCGCGTGCAGGTCATTGGCCGCAATATTCCCGCCATTAACTACTTCAATCGCACCGGCAGCACCCGGATCGGCTTTGAAGGCACCAGCCTGCTTCCGCGTGCGAAGGGGAGGGCGACGGTCGACAATGGCAAAGGAAACGCCACCATCGATGCGCATTTTGAAGACCTGCCGCCCGCCAACACCTTCGGCCCGGAATACCTGACTTACGTGCTTTGGGCCATCACCCCGGATGGCCGCCCCAGCAGCCTGGGGGAAATTCTGCCCGACGGCAAGAAGGCCTATATCCGCGTGACGACCAACATGCAGGCTTTCGGGCTCATCGTCACCGCCGAGCCATATTTCGCTGTCACCATGCCATCGGATGTCGTCGTCATGCAGAATGTGGTGCTGCATGACAAGACGGCCGGCATCGTTACGCCGATCGACGCGCACTACAGCCTGTTGCCTCGCGGCATTTATACCAAGACGAATGGCGGCAAGGTGCTCAATCCGATCACGCGCAACAACAAGTCTCCTCTCGAGCTCTACGAAGCCATCAACGCCGTGCAGATTGCGGAAGCCGCAGGCGCAAACCAGTACGCGCCCGACATCCTCGCCCGCGCGAAAGAGCAGCTCTCCAACGCGCAGGACCTGGACCAGCGCAAGCGCAATCGCAAGCAGGAAATAACCTTCGCTCGCGCGGCCGTGCAGACCGCCGAAGACTCTCGCCTGGTGACATTGCGCAAGATCCAGGCAGAGCAGCGCGCCGCCGAACAGGCCGACCAGAAAGCGCGACAGGATGCTGCCAACGCTGCCGCGGAGAAGTCGCGGCTTGAGGCACAGCAGTCGCAGCTTGCCGAGCAGCAGGCGCAGCTGCAAGCCCAGCGCGAGGCGCAGCAACGCGCACAAGCCGAGGCCGACGCACAGCGCGCGCAGGCTGCGCAGCAAACTGCCGAGCAACAGGCAGCCGCGGCGCGTGCCCGCGAGGCACAGCTGCGCGAGCAGCTTCGCCAGCAGCTCAATTCCATTCTGCAGACTCAGGAGACGCCGCGTGGTCTGGTCGTCAACCTCTCCGACGTGCTGTTCGCCACCGGCCGCTATGATCTGAAGCAGGACACGCAGCTGAAGCTGGCGCGCATCTCGGGCATCTTCCTCGCTCATCCCGATCTCAAGGTCCAGGTCGAGGGCTACACCGATAACGTCGGCGGTGAACAGTACAACCAAAAGCTTTCCGAGCAGCGCGCAAGCACCGTGCAGAGTTTCCTCATCTCGCAAGGTATTTCGCCGCAGAACGTGAGCGCGATTGGCTACGGGATGAGCAATCCAGTAGCGGACAACAGCACCGCCGCCGGCCGCAAGCAAAACCGCCGCGTCGAAATGGTCGTCTCCGGGCCATCCATCGGCATCCCCAACCAGGCCGCGCCCGGACAGACACCCGCGCCTGCAACAGGTGGTCCGGCACCTTACACAGCACCCCAGCCGGCGTATCCTTCCCAACCAGCACCGCCGCCGGCGCCTGCAAATCCAAGCGGCGTCAGCAATCCGCCGGGCCCACAGGGCTAGATCGCATGCACAACCGACTCAGGCTGCCCTCATCCGGCAGCCTGTTTCTTTTCCGTGCTTTCCTTCATCGAACGAACTGAACAGCAAATCTCCGCAGGAGTTCCTGTGCCGCCTACCGCCAACCTAGCATTCCTCGGCCTCGGCCAGATGGGCGCGCCCATCGCCCGTCTCCTTCTTCAGCACGGCCACAACGTCACGCTCTGGAATCGTGATCGCCGCAAAGCGGAAGCGCTCAAAAGTGATAACGCCAAGATCGCCGCATCGCCGCAAGATGCCGTTGCAAATGCGTCAGTCGTCTTCACCATGCTCACGGATGACGCCGCGACCGAAGCCGTCCTCTTCGGCGATGAGAAAAATAGTGGCGGTCAGCCGGGATTTATGAACGCTCTGCCTCCCGGCGCCATTCACGTCACTCTCTCCACCATCAGCGTCGCGCTCGCGCGCCGCATCACGGCCGCACACCAGGAACGCGGTCAGCACCACGTCGGAGCGCCCGTCTTCGGCCGGCCGGCGATCGCCGAAGCGGGAAAACTCTGGATCGTCACCTCCGGCGCGGACGAGGCGCTCGCGCAAGTCCGGCGGCTGCTGGAATCCATCAGCCGCGGTCTCACCGTCGTCTCCCGCGAGCCGTGGCAGGCGCACGCGCTCAAGCTGGGAGGCAACTTCATGATCACCTCGATGAACCAGACCCTCTCCGAAGCGTTCGTCTTCGCCGAATCGCAGGGCATCGATCCTGCGCTCTTTCACCAGGCCATCAACAGCGCGCTGTTCCAATCGCAGCTTTACGAGAACTACGGCAAGACCATCCTCAACCCGCCGCCGCATCCCGGCGCCACCGTCTCCCTCGGCATCAAGGACACCCGCCTCGCGCGCGAAGCCGCCGCCCAAGCTGGTGTTCGCATGCGGCTCGCCGACTACTTCGCACATGTCCTCGAGCGCGCGAAGGAAGCCGGATTCGCCGGCGAAGACTGGGCCGTAGGACAATACCGCATTGCACAATCAGACGCTCCACTGCCCACAGAAAAGGATTGACGCTCGCATGTCCCCAAAAACGGCAAACCCGGAAACGGCAAACCAGACGCTCGCACAGAAGATCGCACTCATCACCGGCGCCAGTTCGGGGATCGGCCTTGCCACCGCGCGCGCATTCGCTGCACAAGGCGCGCGCCTGATTCTCGCCGCGCGCCGCCAGGATCGCCTGGAAGCGGAACGGAACACGCTGACCGGTGCCGCGGGTGTCCACACTCTTCAGCTGGATGTGACGGACCACGCCGCCGTCGAACGCGCCATCGCCGCATTGCCCCAGGAATGGCAGGCTATCGACATCCTCGTCAACAATGCCGGCCTCAGCCGCGGTCTGGACAAAGTCTACGAAGGCAAGCGCCAGGACTGGGAGGAGATGATCGACACCAACGTGAAGGGCCTGCTGTACGTCACACGCGCCGTGGTGCCGGGCATGGTCACGCGCGGCCGCGGACACATCGTCAACCTCGGCTCCACAGCCGGCCGCATGACTTATCCCAATGGCGCCGTTTATTGCGCCACCAAGGCCGCCGAGCGCTCCATCACCGAAGGTTTGCGCGAAGACCTGCTCGGCACGCCACTGCGTGTCACCACCGTCGATCCCGGCATGGTCGAGACAGAATTCAGTGAAGTCCGCTTCCGCGGAGACAAATCGCGCGCGGCCAAAGTCTATGAGAACATCACGCCGCTGACGCCCGAGGACGTAGCGGACGCGATCCTCTACGCCGTCACGCGGCCCGCGCACGTCAACATATCGGAGGTCCTGCTCACGCCGGTTGCGCAGGCGAATTCGCTGCTCTTTCACCGCACATCAAAGTAGGCCCGCAACCGCCGACGGTGCATACAGACGATTTGCCTCGCCAGACGCGGATGACGATCTCTAAACTTGAGCGTCTCCCCGTACGAGGCCAATCCGATGTCCACCTTGACGCGCGATCTTCATTACGCGGGCCGCCAATTGCGCAACTCTCCCGCATTCACCCTGGCAGCGGTGCTGACGCTCGCCCTTGGCGTGGGTGCCACCACGGCGATCTTCAGTGTTGTCTATGGACTGCTGCTCGCATCGCTTCCCTTTCATGACGCGGCTCGCATCATCAACATTGGCGAATCGCATCCCCAGGTGCCGGGCAGCATCGTGGCCACGTATCCCGATTATCAGGATTGGAAGACGCAACAGAAGAGCTTCACCGACGTCGCCGCGTACTCGACACTAAATCCGGCGACCGTCTCGCTCGCAACCAATGGCCATGCAGAACAGGTCCATCGCGTGCTCGCGTCCGGCAATCTGTTTTCATTGCTGGGCGTTTCTCCGCTGATCGGCCGCACCCTGAGCGAACAGGACGAAAAGCCGGGCAGCGATCATGTTGTGGTCCTGAGCGCAACCGCGTGGGCGCGCTATTTCGGTCGCGACCCCAACGTAATCGGCCGGGGCGTCGATCTGAACGGCGAGAGTTACGTTATCGTCGGAGTGCTGCCGCCCGGCGCAGCTTATCCGGCGGACGGCGATGTCTGGCTTCCACTCTCTCTGCTGGATAGCGCGACGCAGGCCTCCCGTGTGTGGCATTCGGTCGATGTCCTGGGACGATTGCGTTCCGGCGTTACCTTGGCGCATGCGAATGCAGACATGCAGACCATCGCAGCGCGCCTTGCCGCGGCGTATCCGGCCACCAATCGCAACGAGAGTGTAGTGCTCACGCCGCTGCGCGACCAGATGCTCGGGACGCTGCGCCCCACCGTCCTCAGTCTCATGGGAGCAGTGGCGCTGGTGCTGTTGATCGCTTGCGCCAATGTCGCCAACCTCATGCTTGTCCGCGCAGCGACCAACCGGCGCGAGGTCGCTATCCGTCAGGCGCTCGGCGCAGACCGGAGGCGGCTTTATTCGCAATTCCTCGCACAGACGTCCATCCTCTGTCTGCTGGGAGGCACGCTCGGCATCGCGCTGGCCGCTCTGGCGCTGCCACTGTTGCGCCTTGCGCTCTCCCACACCGCCGACCTCGACATTTCTCTGCTTCCGTCCATCCAGCTCAACATGCCCGTGCTGCTGTTCACGTTGTGCACATGCGCCTTAACCGCCACCCTCTTTGGACTGCTTCCCGTCATGAAGACATCCACCAGCCTGGTCGCATCGCTCCGCCCCGGAGACCGTGGCAGCACGAGTGCACGCGGGCGCCGAGGTGCGCTGATCGCAGGCGAAGTCGCCATCGCCGTCGTGGTGTTGTTTCTCAGCACTCTGGTGATTCGCAGCTTTCAAAAGCTCCTCGCTGTCGATCCCGGCTTTCGCACCGATCATCTGCTCAGCCTGGAGATCACCCTCCCCGGACCGCGATACACAGACACCGCTCCGTTAACGAATCGCTTCTACGAGCAACTGCTCGACAAGGTTGCGCAATCACCCGGTGTGCTCTCCGTCGCGACCACCACGCAGATTCCGCTCAACCCTTCGCAGGTGATGACCCGCTTCCTCGTGGAAGGTGCGCCGCCGTTGGCTGCCGGCGCATATCCGCTGGCTCAGATTCGCTATGTCAGCCCAGGATTCTTCCACACCTTGGGCCTGAGCCTTCAGCAAGGCAGAGTCTTTGTGCAGAAAGACATCGAAGATCCAACCGGCTTCTTCGTCGTCAATCAGGCCTTCGCGCGACGGTATCTGTCAGGCAGGAATCCCATGGCCGCCAAAGTCGTCCTTGGCGTGCTCAGCCCGCAGCCGCAACGGATTCCCGTCATCGGTGTGGTAGCGAATGCGCACGACCTGGGTGTCGATAAGGAGGCGCAGCCAGAACTCTATCTGCCGGGATTCGGCGTTCATGCCGTGCTGCTCGTGCGCACCACTGTGGATCCGCAAAGTATTCTGCCGGTCGTGCGGGAAGCGGTGCATGCACTCGATCCAAATGAGCCCATCTACCACGTCCAGACCATCGAAACCGTGCTCTCCGACTCGCTTGCGCTGCGGAAGATGACCGCGAGCCTCCTAGGCATTTTCACGTTCGTGGCGCTCGCGCTGGCCGCAATCGGGATATACGGAGTGCTTGCATACTCCGTCACACAGCGCACACGGGAGATCGGCGTACGCATGGCCGTCGGAGCAAAACGCGAAGATATCGTGCGGATGGTGCTGTTACAAGCCGCCAAGTATGCGACCGCCGGGATCGCAGGCGGCTTGGCGATTTCGGTTGCCGGCGCACAACTCGGCGCGCGATTCATTGATGGGCTGCTGTTCGGGACCAGTGCTGTCGATCCTGCCTCGCTATCGATCACCGTCGGGGTGCTGGCGCTGATTGCAGGGCTGGCGGCAAGCCTGCCGGCGCGGCGGGCCGCCTCGGTAGACCCAACCGAGGCTCTACGAGCCGAATAAAAAGTCTCATGGTTGACTATGTGCATCGCTCATTGGAAGGATGATGGCCATGATCCGAGGCGATCATCCGCCGTATTCGCATGCATGGGCAGCGCTCCTGCTGCGCCTCCTCGTTGGCTGGGTATTCCTCACCGAAGGGCATTCAGAAGTTCCTCTTCCCCGCAGCGCTCGGCGTCGGCCGCTTCACTAAGATCGGCATTCCCTATCCGCACATCACCGCGCCCTTCGTAGGCGTGGTGGAAATCGCCTGCGGCATGCTGCTTATGATCGGTCTTGTCACGCGCTTCGCCGCGATTCCCGCTGCTCATCGACATCAGCGTCGCCATCGCAACCACTAAGGTCCCCATGCTGCTCCATCAGGGCTTCTGGCCGGCCATGCACGAAGGCCGCACCGATTTCTGCATGGCGCTCGGCCTCATCGCCATCCTCTGCCTCGGTCCGGGCAGACTCTCATGCGACACCAGGCGCTTCATGGATGGCGAATAACCACCAGCGGTCCTCACCAGGTGAGGTCTTCTTCGCATTTCTGCGCCTCGGCTGCATGTCGTTCGGTGGACCCATCGCACATCTGGGCTACTTTCGCGACGCGTTCGTGGAGCGCCGCAAGTGGCTCACCGAAGCGTCCTACGCCGAGCTCATCGCGCTCGCGCAATCCATGCCCGGTCCCGCGAGCAGCCAGGTTGGCTTCGCCATCGGCTTGTTACGTGCCGGCTGGCTGGGAGGCCTGGCCGCATGGACCGGATTCACGCTGCCATCTGCCGCCCTCATGCTGGCCTTCGCCTATGGCTATGGCCATCCGCAGGGCAGAGTGGCCGCGGCAGCACTTCACGGGTTGCAGCTCGTCGCTGTCGCGGTAGTCGCGCAAGCGGTTTTGCGGATGCAGCGCACTCTCGCCCCCGACATAATGAGACTCTCGATTGCGCTGCTAGGGGCTGTGATCGCACTCTTTGCACCGCCGGCATACGCCACGATGTTCGCTATTGTTGCTGGCGCTCTCGCTGGTCTCGTGCTGCTTCGCCGGGAAGAAGCGGGGACTGAAAGCAGTCTGCAGTTGGCAGTCACCATCTCGCGACGAGGCAGCACCGCGGCAGCAATTGTGTTTGTAGCGCTACTCGCGTCCGCGCTCCTGCTCTCAGTGAGCCGCACTATCTTCCTCGCCGTCCTCGCCAGTCTCTATCGCACCGGCGCGCTGGTCTTCGGCGGTGGGCACGTGGTGCTGCCGCTGCTGGACGCTGCCATCGTCCGGCGCGGCTGGCTCGCTCAGCCAGCCTTCCTCGCCGGCTACGGAGCCGCGCAGGCGCTCCCCGGTCCACTCTTTTCCATCGCCGCCTATGTCGGCGCCGCCGTGCGGCCGAATGCGCATCCGCTGCTTTTGGGCATCTGTTCGCTGGTCGCGCTTTTTTCTCCCGGCCTGCTGCTCATGGCCTGCGTTCTGCCGTTCTGGGAAACACTGCGCCGCCGGATGCTCGTCCGAACCTTGCTCGGCGGTATCAACGCAAGCGTTGTCGGCGTCCTTGCCGCAGCGCTCTATCGTCCGCTTATCACGACGGCTGTTCACGGGCTGGCAGACGCTGTGATCGCGCTTGCCGCCTTCGTTCTCCTCGCACGCTTCAAAGTGCAGCCCTGGATCATTGTCCTCGGCGTCACTCTCGTCTCGATCCTGGCTGTGCTGCGTTAGGCCGACGTATACTGCGTTGCGTCTCCCCTCCAGATCATCCAGGACAGGCTGTCGCCTGGGTGCTGGGTCAGGAAAGCATGACCATCTTCCGCTCCAACTCTTTCCGCAGCCTCGCCGTGATTGCAACAGCTATCGCTACGTTATCTCTCATATCGCCGTTCCTCGTTTCCGCACAGTCAGTCGCATGCCACAGCACCGGCATGCAGATGAAAGCGCTACCGGCACCGGAGTCGCTACCCGTACCCGTAAAGATGACCGGCATCGGCAACAGTCATCTCACCATCACGGGAGGGCCCGAGGTACAGGCCTGGTTTGATCAGGGCCTCACTCTGCTTCATGATTTCTGGGACTACGAATCCGCGCGGGCCTTTGAACAGGGCGTGCGCGTCGATCCGCAGTGCGCCATGTGCTACTGGGGTCTGTATCAGGCGCTCATGTTCGGCAACAAAGGTGAGCCCAATGCATACACGCAGCAAGCGCTCGCCAATGCGGTCCGGCTCAAGGCGCACATCAGCAAGCACGAGCAGCTCTACATAGACGCCAGTTCCGCATCCGACGAAGCGATCAACGCAGCCAGTCCTGGGGACGATCCCGATATGGTCAAGGAGACCGCCATCTGGCGGCAGATCGTGAAGGAGTATCCCGACGATCTGCAGGCGAAGCTCTTCCTCGCCGGTACCCTGCGCGACGGCTACGACGACAAGGGCGAGCCAAAGAAAGGGCTGAAAGAAAGCATCGCGCTGATTCAGCAGGTGCTCAAAGTCGCGCCGAATGATTCCGCAGCGAACCATTACTGGATCCACGCTGTTGAAGCCAGTCCACATCCCGAGCAGGCGGTGACCAGCGCAGCGCTCCTCGCTAGCCTCGCTCCAGCCTCCGGCCACATGGTCCACATGCCCGGCCACATCTACTATCGCGTCGGAGACTACGCCCAGGCCGAGCACTGGTTCGCCGCATCCACAGCGGTGGAGGAGCGCTATCAGCGCGAGCAGCACGTCGGCGTCGATGACGACTGGAACTACGTTCACAACCTGATGTACGCCATCGCCAACCTGATGGAGCAAGGCAAGCTGCAGGAGGCGACGGCGCTCTCGCAAAAGCTCTCCCACGCGCACGGGCAGTTCGGCGGTACGCTGTACATCCAGTCCCCGCGAGACGACATGGCCCGGCTCGATCCTCTGCTCCCCGTCGCGTTGCGCACCGGCGACTGGGATGCGGTGCTCCGGATGCTCAAAGACCAAAAACCCGATGCGAAGCTGGAGAACCTCAGTCTGCTCGCCAGCCAGCTGAAGGAATTCGCTAGCGGCATGCAGTCCGCCCAGTCGGCAATCCAGACCGGCGACATCGCATCCGCCGAAGCGGCGTCGCAGCAGCTCGACGCAGAGCTATGGCGGCTTTCCCAACGCGTGCACGACGAACCGCCAAAGAAGAAGGCTCCGCTCACGGCGCCAGCAATGGCGGTTGTTATGCCAGATGCGCAGCCCGCTCCGCTGCTCAACAATCTGTCTGTCATGTCCGTGGAGCTGCGCGCCACCATCCTCATCGCAAAGAAAAACGTCGCCGAAGCGAAGGCGCTCTTCGATCAGGCTGCGCAGGAGGAGAAGAAGCTCGGCTATCACGAGCCGCCTGCATATATCCGCCCAGTGGGAGAGACCGAAGGCGCGGCGCTGCTCCGCGCCGGCGATGCCGCAGGTGCACACGCTGCATATAGCCGCGCGCTCCACGATCGGCCGAACTCCGGCTTCAGTCTCTACGGCATGGCGCGAGCCAGTGAAGCCGCTGCGAATACGGCAACTGCGCGCGAGGAGTATGCAAAATTTCTCATCGCATGGAAGAACAGCGATGCGGAACGACCGGAGCTCGCGCACGCTCGCGAGTACATCGGATCGCAGAAAGCAGTCGTCGCCGCAGATAAGGCTCCTTAACGGTTACGAATCCTGAGCCGATGGAGCATCCAGCGCCACAAGCTGCGCCTCCACCTGGGCCAGCGCTGCCTCCAGCGCAGCCCGCCGGTGCGGATTCGCGGTGCGCGCAGACAGAATCTGCTCGCGCTGCAGTTCCAGCGCCTGCCGGGCCCGCGCCTTCGGCCCATCGATTTTGGCCTTCGCCTCAACCGGCGCCGCACGCTCCGCCTGCTGCTCCTCTACCGATTTCGACTCCCAACCCTTCGACATACCTCCATGCTAGAACCTGACATGCCGGCTGCACGCAACCCTTTCGGCTTTCCCTGCTCTAATAAGTCCATGAAGGCTTGGCGCATCCCCGCATTCGGTATCGACAAACTCTCGCTCGACGAGGTCCCCGCACTCCAGCCCGGACCAGGGCAGGTGGTTCTCGATGTCCATGCTGTCTCGCTCAACTACCGAGACCTGATGACGGTCAAGGGCGCCTACAATCCGAAGCTCCAGGCCAATCGCATCCCGTGTTCGGACGGCGCCGGAACCATTGCAGCTATTGGCGAGGGAGTAACGCAAGTCGCGGTCGGCGATCGCGTCGCCGGCACCTTTTTCCAGCACTGGCTCGATGGCGATCCGACACCCGAAAAATTCAAAGGTGCCCTCGGCGGCGATATCGACGGCACGCTGGCGCAGCAGGTACTCCTGCACGAAGACGGCGTCGTGACGATCCCCGAACACCTCAGCTTCGAGGAGGCGGCTACCCTGCCCTGCGCCGGCGTTACGGCATGGAATGCGGTCGTCACCGCGGCCCGCGTCAAGTCCGGCGACACCGTTCTCGTCCAGGGTACCGGCGGCGTCTCCTGCTTTGCCTTGCAGTTTGCCAAGGCACTCGGGGCGCGCGTTCTCGGCACTTCGTCCAGCTCTGGCAAGCTGCGCCGCGCGGCGGAACTGGGGCTGGACGCCGGCCACAACTACCGGGAAGACGCAGAATGGGCACGCTGGGCGGTCACTCAAACCGGCGGCCGAGGGGTCGATCTCACGGTAGAAGTCGGCGGCGCAGGGACCTTTCAACAATCGATGGCCGCAACACGGGTGGGAGGCGTCGTGGCCCAGATCGGCGTGCTGACAGGCCGGGAGCAGAATCTCGCCATCACCCCTATGCTCCACAAAATGTTACAAATACGCGGCATCTACGTCGGCTCACGACAGCATTTCCTGGAAATGAACCGCGCGATCTCTCAGACCGGCCTTCGCCCGGTGGTAGATCGCGTTTTTTCCTTCGGAGAAGCGCGGGAAGCCTTCGCCACGATGGAAAATGCCTCGCATTTCGGCAAAATTGTCATTTCTGTAACAACTTCCTGATCGTTTCCGGCTGCCAAGGCCAAACAGTTCCGCGCCGGCCCAAATTGGGCATTTCGAGGCATGGCGCACCCTTTCCTTGGTAACCAATTCCCGAATCTAGAACGCCGCTCTCTAGTGTCACTCGTAAGGCAAGAATTCGACAAAAACTCTTCGCCTTCTGCCGCGTCCTTGCTAACGTACACCTCAGCAGAACTTCGGGAGTCTGGTACGGGATTCGAGGGCCAGGGAAAAATTCTTCCCTTTTACAAGCGACTGTTTCAGGGTTCTAGCATCTCAAGATTGCACTCGGGCCCAGGAGCAATGGACCCGGTCAACCAGAGCCGCTCTCAACGATGAGGAGCTCCACTATGCGCTGGATTATGGAATTCATTCAATCTGTCTTTGAGGCCATCTTCGGTTTTTGTCGCCACAACAATCTTTCGCGCCCATTCACCATCGAGGGCCACACCTACAAGGTCTGCATGGACTGCAGCCAGCAGGTGTTCTATTCGCCTGCCACGATGAAGCCGCTGAGCCGCCGCGAGGTGCGTCATCTACGCGCTGCGGACGCAAATGCTGCTGTCGCCGTGATGCCGGCTACCGCTGCCGCCCGCGAGGCAGTTGCGCGCCGCTCCCGCAAGACGGCTGCAGCTTAAACCTGACCCTTCCTGCGCCGGCTCCTTTGTGGGGCCGGCACTGCTTTCCTCTCCCACGCTCTGCTTCTTCGCCATTCGCGCTCGCGCGACATCGGATTCGCACGTCCACACTTTAGCCGCCGCTCACCGGCGCGTCATCTTTTGCTTCTCCGTTCCAAATGCCGCGAGGAAGGCATCGGCCACCGCCACTTCCAGATTCTCCGGTCCCTTCTGTCCCAGCTTCCGCGTAAAAACGTGCCGGTAGATCATCGGCCCCAGCAGCAGCGCAATGCCGACTTCCGGGTCAATGCCGTGGCGGAGAACGCCACGTTTCTCCCCACGCTTGAGAAGGTTCGCTAATGCCACGCGTGCCGGCTCCACCACGCGTGCACGCCACGCGGCGCCCAGCACCTGATTGCGCGACGCATAAGCGATCATCTGCGGTGTCATTTTGTCCCGCAGCGCTTTTCGATCGGCGGCTGGCTGATATTGAAGCTGGGCGATGAGATCGGCGCGATAATCGCCCGAGTCGAAGACCGGCGGCTCCTCGTCCAGGCCATGCAGGTAGCCCATCACTTCCAGGCAGAGCGCGTCCTTATCCGGCCAATGCTTGTAAATGGTGGCCTTGCTCACCCCTGAAGCTTCGGCGATCGCATCCATGCTGGTGGCATCGATGCCGCGTTCAGAGAACAGCTCCGTCGCAGCGTTCAGAACCTTCTCATGTGCCTGCGCGCTCCGCGGTCTCGCCATCCTTACGCTTCAATTCTGGAAAAGAGATATGCGCCGGCGCTGAGAAACACTGCGGCAATCGCGGCGAGCAGCGCCACGTCGACGGACAGGCTGAACTGCCAGTTGTTGATCAGTGCTCCGCGCAGCCCATCCACGCCATACGCCAGCGGATCGAGCTTGGTGATGACGCTCATCGCCAGCGGCAGATTCGCGAGCGGAAAGAGCGCGCCCGACAGAAAGAAGATCGGCATCACCAGAAAATTCATGACAAGTTGAAAGCCCTGCATGTCTTTGATCATGGAACCAATCGCCGTTCCCAGTGCCGCGAAGACAATGGCGATCATGATGACGAAGAAGAAGGCGATGGGGATCGCTAGCCAGCTATGCGGGCGAAAGCCGGCGATAAGACAGATGATCAGAATCAAAGCCCCCTGGATGACAGCAACCGTCGCGCCACCCAACGTGCGGCCCACCATAATCTGCATGCGCGAGACGGGAGCAACCAGCGTCTCCTTGAGGAAGCCGAACTGCCGGTCCCACAGCATGGCGATGCCGGAGAAGACAGAGCTGAAGAGCACCGTCATGCCGACCACTCCAGGCGCCATGAATTGCAGATAGCTGCCATGGCCGGCCTGCTTGAAGACCGGACCGAGCCCGAAGCCGAGTGCCAGCAGATACAGGCATGGCTGGCCGAGCGATACCACGATCTGTACGCGCGAGCGAACGTAGCGCTTCAGCTCTCGCAACCACAAGATGTAAATCGCGCCCATTGGAATCCTCCCGCTTTCAAATCGTGCTGCGTGTCCTTAACGTAAATCTGTCATTTCTGCGCGCCAACCACTGGCGCCGAAGGCGCGCCCGCCCGGACGGCCAGTCCTTACCGACGCTGCCACATCTTTGCCATCTGCCGCAGTTGATCCTTGGAGCTCGCGCTCTCGTCGCGCAGCGAGGAGCCGGTCAGCGCCAGGAATGCTGCTTCGAGCGAATCCGTCTGCGTCTGCTCTCTTAGCTCCGCCGAGGTGCCCTGGGCCACGATGCTCCCGTGGTCCATGATCGCGATGCGATGCGCGACGCGATCGGCTTCATCCATGTAGTGCGTGGTCAGAAAGACCGTCGTCTTCTCAGCTTCATTGATGCGCTTGACATGGCTCCAGAGCTGATTGCGGCTCTGCGGATCGAGCCCCAGCGTGGGCTCGTCCAGAAACAGAATCTTCGGCGTGTGCAGAAAGCCGCGCGCAATCTCCAGCCGCCGCTTCATCCCGCCGGAGAAGGTCTTTACATAATCGTCCTTGCGATCCCACAGCTCGAAGATCTTCAGCAGCTCTTCCGTACGCTCAGCACGCAGCTTGCGCGGGACATGATAGAGCACCCCGTGCAGATCCATGTTCTCCCATGCGGTCTGCTCGTTATCCAGGCTCGGATCCTGGAAGACAATGCCGAAGCGCTGACGCGCCTGCTTCTGCTTTGCCGTCGGATCAAGGCCGTCCAGCTCGATGTGGCCGCTGGTAGGCCGCAGCAGCGTGGTCAGCATTTTGATCGTCGTCGTTTTGCCCGCCCCATTAGGTCCGAGGAAAGCAAAAATTTCTCCCTGTGCAACATCGAAGGTAATGTCCTTCACGGCAGTGAAATCGCCGAAGGTCTTGACCAGATTGCGGACCGAGATCATTCAGGAAATCCTTCCTGCGGATACTTCGCTTCGTTTCAATACTGAACGGTTTAGTTTTGCTAGTCAACCTTGCTTCAAACCGCCCCAGTCGATGTCATCCCGGCCGCAGCGGCGCAGCCGCGTAGTGGAGGGATCTGGTGTGTCTTTCTCGTAAAGAAAACTGTCCTCCCCGTTCGACTTCGCTCGAGATGAATGTTCCGAGAATCCGAAACAACGATCTAAATCCGCTAACTCGCTGACTCGCGATCCGATCGCTGCAACTACTCGCGCAACTCCCTCGTCTATTCGGTGTTTCCTTCCGTACGCCGTTCTCTGCTGTACGACTTTTGTGACACTCCGCTTGGCGTGTCCATGAAGTAGGCAGGCGCGCCGGGCACGTACAATAAAACTGCACCCCTTGGATGGTAGTGACTATGACCCGGCCTATTCGCGCGCTCTTCGCCTGCGCCGCTCCCCTTGTGCTTGTGATCGCTGGATGCGGTGGTGGCAGCCCCAGCTCGAATCCAACGAACCCCACATTTTCCATCTCGCCGGCGACGAAAACGATCGACACTAACGGTCAGGTCCAGTTCACTGCCACGCTCACCAATGGTCAGCCGGCCACCAATGTCAATTGGGTCGTCACCACCGGCACCAACGACAACACTACGCTCGGCCAGGGCACCATCGACCCGGCGAGCGGCCTCTACATTCCACCCAGCGCACTCTCGAAAGACTCGGTTCAGGTTCAGGTTCAGGCCAACCTGAGCACCAATATCTATCAGACCGCGACAGCCGTCATCACGGTGACGCCGGGCTTCATCCAGGCGGTAACGCCCGAGAACGCCACTCTTTCCACCGGCGCGACCGTTCCTCTCACCGCAACCATCGCCGAAGTCGGCGGGGGATCCATCAACTGGGGTCTCTCCACTTCCCCTTCCGGCGGCTCGAGCCCCGGTTCTGCGGGCGGCGCCATCAGCAGTACCAGTTGCCAGAAGAGCGGCAGCATCAACTCTTCCAATCCCTTTTATACCTACTGCACCGCAACCTACACTGCGCCCTCGTCCGTTCCGTCGCAGGCCATCTATGCCATTGGCACCGTCGCTTCGAACTCCGCCACCACCAGCTTTTCCAAGCTGCTGCTGAATGGCTCGGGGTTGAACACCTCGCCGCTCGATAACCAGGCGGCCCAGACCGCAGCCGTGCAGATGGGCACCTCTGGCGGCAACAACAACGATGTGGACCTCGACTCCAACGGCAACGTCACCGACTGCGCCAGCGGCACCCTCGGCGCGCTGGTGCAGGACCAGGCCAGCAATCTGTACATCCTTAGCAACAACCACGTGCTGGCAGAGTCCGATCAGGGCCACGTCAGCGATCCCATTATCCAGCCCGGCCTGGTGGATACAGGCTGCACCCAGCTCGCCTCCGGTGTCAGCGGGATCCGGTCCATTGGCACGCTTGCAATACTGGGTGCCTCTCAATACCACTTCGACTAATGTCGATGCAGCCTTAGCGAATACAAGTGCCGCAAGCGTAGACGCTTCTGGTTCCATCATCGCGCTGGGTGCCTCAGGCGGCGGGAGCAGCCAGATCGCCGCAGCAGCCCCCGTGGCCGGTACCGGAGAGGTGCTCACGGCTGCCAACATTGGCGGCATTCACGTCGCCAAGAGCGGCCGCACCACTGGCTTGACCTGCACCACGGTGGATGCCATCGACTTGAACATAAAAGTCTCGTATTTCTACGACGCGGCAGAGACTCAGCCTTACTACTCCAAGACCTACACCAACCAGATCGGCATGCCCGGCAACTACTTCTCCGACGCGGGCGACTCCGGGTCATTGGTGGTGGACACGGCAAACGCCCAGCCGGTCGGCCTCTTCTACGCGGGTTCACCCGGCACAGCGACCCAGCCCGGTGAGAGCCTGGCTCAGCCGATCGGTGACGTTCTCACCGAGATGTCTCAATACAGCACCGCGCCTCAAGGCACGACCTTCACCATAGTTGGCGGCGCGCCCCACACCGTGAACTGCCTCAACTACGACTCCAACACCGCAACCGCCAGCGCGGCCGTATCTGCGGCTCGCATGAGCGCCGCCAAGAGTGCAGCCAGCGAGCAGGGTGCCGCGATCGTCGATGCAAATAAGGGCGTACTCGGCGTCGCGGCCGGCAAGAGCCTCGATCAACCGGGCCAGGCTGCCGTGCTGGTCTATGTCGATCAGAACCGTGCCGGCAGCGTAGCCGTTCCGCAGACCATCGGCGGGCTGCCGACGCGCGTCATTCCCACCACCGCCGGCGCGGTCGCGAGCGGCACAGCGCCCACGTCTTCATCCGTCACCCCCGGCATCCACCTGCCGGAGGCCACGCTCAATGCCGCCCGGACGGTCCAGAAGCAGCATGCGTCTCAGCTGATGAGCGACCCTGCCTTCTTCGGAGTGGGTGTCACCCAGAGCCAGGACAATCCCGCGGAGGCCGCACTGGTTGTCTTCGTCGACCGGACGCGTACGCCACGCTCCCAGCCGGCCACGGTCGGCGGCCTGCGTGTGCGCTACCGCACCATGAACCCGATCAAGGTGAATTACAGCGCAGCAGTGCGCAAGTAATCCAGGACGGCGAAACGACGCTTCAGCGCCTTCAGCCTTTGACGCCAAGCGTACCGTATGCGGTACATCATCGATCAGGCAAGTTGCTCTGAGATCACCGTAGCAGCCGCTTGCTCACCTGCTTCAGCCGCTGGCCGGCCAACGCCGTGGTCCGGGAAGAACAGCATGAATACAGTGCCGGATCCCCGTTTCTCCGGGTTTTCACAGCGGCTGCGCACCGCAATCGTGCCCTGATGCTTGTCCATGATGTCCTGGGTTACCCAAAGTCCTAAACCGGTACCGGTGGCCAGCTTGGTGGTATAGAACGGCTCGAAGATACGCCGGCGGACCTCGGGGGGCATCCCGGTCCCGGTATCCGCCACCACGATCCGCACGCCCGAGCGGCCGTCCTTCCAGCAGTGCGAGCGCCCCGCCCGGATCAGCAGCTGCCCTCCACCATTCAACGCGTCCAGCGCATTCGTGATCAGGTTGGCGAAGACTTGCCGCAGCGCACCCGAGAGGCAAAAGAGATCAATCTCGTCGCTGTAGCGACGCGTCACCTCCACCCGCAGCGTGTGAACCCGGCCGCTGTGCAGGGTCAGGATGGAGTCGAGAATCTCTCCGACATTCGCCAGCGCGGGTGAGGTCGAGGGGCGGTAGAAGCGCAGCGTCTGCTGGGCGATCTCAGAAACACGCGCCACCTCGTGCTGTGCCATCTCGGTGAAGCGCACTGCCTCCCCATCGAGCGACGTCTGGGTGCGCAACAGAAACAGTAGATTGGTCACCGCCTCGAGCGGATTATTGATCTCGTGCGCAATCGACGCAGCCAGTTGTCCTGCGGCAGCCAGCTTCTCGGTGCGGCGCAGCGTGTCCTCGGAGCGGCGGCGCTCGGTCGTATCGATCATCACCGCACCTACCCACCGCACGTCGTGCTGCCCGCTCCTCACCGGATACAGATTCACCAGCCAGCTTCGGACATCCCCTTTCGTATCGGCCATCTGCATCTCGAAGGCGTCGACCTGCTGCGCTCCCTCAAAGACCGCGGCGAGACGTGGCTGGAAGGTCTCGGCCTCCGCCGCGCCAAAAAGTTCCCCTGCGGTGTGGCCCAGGAACTGCGTCAGCTCGATCCCCATGCCCGTCGCAAGAAAGCTGTTCACACGAATGAACCGGCCCTGCCGGTCGAGAAAGGCAAAGCCGATGGGCGCGTTCGCCAGCATGGAATCCAGCAGGGACAGGGTGTCGTTCAGGCCGGCGCGTTGCTCCTCCATCGCCAGCACCAGTAGATTGAGCGCCTCGGCCAACTCCCCAGCCTCATTTGTCTGCGCCACGTCCAGCGGGAAGCCCTCTTTCGTCTCGGGATCGCGGATGAGCCGCCGTGTCGCATTCATCACCATGCGCAGCGGCCCCGTAATCGAGCGCGCCAGCAGCGCCGAAGCCAGCAGGCAGCCCAGCGCCCCCAGCGCTCCGGCAATCGCGGTGACGCGCACCAGCGCACCCACCTCTTCTTTTTCCGCCGTAGGATTCTCGGCTACCCAGGCGTAGCCCAGCAACTCGCTGTCGTTACGGATGGGATACACTGCCTCGCGATTGCCCTCACCGTTCTGAAAGATGTCCGGGCGCTCGAACATAAGACCCGGAGGCGGCAGTTGCTTCCGCTCGATCGGAGTCAGCGGGCCCGATTCGATGTGGCCGTTATTTGGCAGCAGCGGCGCACCATTCGGATCGGTGAGCCGGACAAAATGGACCGAGGTGCTTGCTTCGAGCGCCTGTGCCATCGGAATCAGCCGATGGCTCTCCTTGTCGACCACAGCATCGGTGGCCATGGTCGACAGCAGAATCACCTGCTGCTCGATGCGTCGCTCGGCGCGCGCGTGAATCTCGCTCAGCTCTGTGTGCAGGACCAACAACGAAAAGCCAATAGTAAACAGCAGCTCCAGAAGGATGAAGCCGATCGTCAACTGGCTACGAATCGTGCGGTACCGGAACCAGGGCATCCGTATTCATTCCTTCCGGAGCAGGGGAGTTATAGCGCTTTCCCCGCCGCTACAGAGCAGCGCACGGAAGGGAAAATGCTCTGGGCCACGCTTTTCTCGCGCAACGGGTACGAGCTACTTACGTAGGACGCGTGAACCACTTCCCGGGAACCAGGCAAAAACACCGATCAGTATGACCCGTCCGCTCGAGCTACGGCGGCACCGAATGCCTTTGACCACAACACCTTATCCAGCTTTCGCTCCAGTCTACAGCGAGCGCGATCGTTCGCTCTTCAGGGTACCCTGCCGCCCCTCCGGTGAAAAGTGGTCGGCGGCGGACAAATCGCGCCATCGATCATTCGTTTTGTAAGGCGGGAGCAGTGACATCCTCGAGCTTGGCCTCGATATCGACGGCGATCTGCCGCCCATGAAAGCGGCCATTTTCGATGAAGATCTCGTTCGTTCGCGAGCCGGCGACGATGACTCCCGCCAGGTAAACACCCGCGACGTTGCTCTCCAGACTCTGCGGATCGCACTCCGGACAGCGGTCCTTGTTGTCCATCCGCACGCCAAAGGATGTCAGCAAGTCGAAATCCGGATGGTAGCCGGTCAGCGCGAAGACGAAATCGTTGCGCAGCGTCTTCCGCCCCTTCGGGGTCTCCAGTTCCACGGTGTCTTCGCGGATCGCGGTGACACGCGAATCGAAATACGCCTCCACCTCGCCCGCCTTGATGCGGTTCTCGATATCGGGCAGAATCCAGTACTTCACGTGGTGGTGGATTCGCGGGCCGCGGTGCACCAGGGTGACGCGTGCGCCGTGCCGCCACAGGTCCAGCGCCGCAATGGCCGCGGAGTTCTTCCCGCCAATCACCACCACGTCTGTGTCGTAGTACGGATGCGGAGCGTCATAGTAGTGCATCACCTTGGGCAGCGCCTCGCCCGGAATCCTCAGGTAATTCGGCAGATCGTAATAGCCGGTCGCGACCACGATCTTCCGCGTCAGATACGTCTGCTCCCGCCCGAAGCGGTCCTGCACACGCACGCGAAACTCGCCGTCCGTCCCCTCGACTCGCAAAACCGTCTCATACTGGCGCACATCCAGCTGATAGTGCTCGGCCACCTTGCGGTAGTACTCCAGCGCCTCATCGCGGGTCGGCTTCTGGTTGGGACTGGAAAACGGCATATCGCCGATTTCCAGCAGCTCCGGCGTCGTGAAGAAGGTCATGTTCGACGGGTAGTGAAACAGCGAGTTGCACAGGCAGCCCTTGTCCACCAACACCGTGCGCATATCGCGCCGCTGCGTCTCGATCGCGCAGGCCAGCCCCGTGGGACCGGCCCCGATCACCAAAACGTCGAAGCGCACCGCACTGTGGCGCCGCGCCGCGGATTGCTCCTCCATCTCGATCTTTTTTGCGCTCATAGCTCTAGCTTACCCAGATTTGCACGCTCCGCGAGGCTGCTTGAAAGAGGCTTGCTTTACAACAGCACACTGGATTCCAATTGCATCCGAATCATCATGCTCAGAGCTCTCTCCATGGCGGCATGTCTCTTCTTGCTATCCGGCTGCTTCTCGCCGAGCAACACCGATGCGCTCCGGGAGCACACCGCGGATGCCACAGCCGCAGCCAAGCGGAATGCGGGCGCGATTGCCAAAGGTATCGCCGAAGGGCTGATGAGAAAGGGACCGCTTGATATCAATCAAGCAACCTCCAAACAGCTTTCCACTCTTCCCGGCATAACGCCCGACCTGGCAAATACGATTGTTAAAAACAGGCCGTACACCTCCACCCCGGAGCTCGTGCGCAAGCGCGTCCTTTCCAAGGCCGAGTTCAATCGGGTCAAGGCGCAAATCATGGTGAAATGACGGGCGTACCGCATCAACTTCATTTTTCTGAGTCTCCTCTCCAGGCGTTCTAATCTTCAATGGCGCGCCTGTTTCTGAAGGGGGACCGCTTGGATTACGACGTGGTGATTGCAGGTGCCGGGCCGGTAGGTTTGTTTCTCGCCTGCGAACTGCGGCTGGCCGGTATTGCGGTACTTGTGCTCGAACGGCTCGAGGATACCCGCACTCCGCTCAAAGCGAACTTCATGGGAATGCGGGGTCTGAATCTGCCTTCCGTCGAAGCCTTCTATCGCCGCGGCCTTTTGGAGGACGTGCGCGCATCGGCTTTTGGATGGACCGGCCCAGGCGCGAATAAAGCCATTGAGATGGCGGATACCCAACAGACGAATGAGGCGCCCGCTCCTCGCTTCGCCGGACACTTTGCGGGAATTCTGCTCGATGGCAACAAGATAGATTTCTCCACCGAGAGGTTCATGGTTCCAGGGCCATCAGCCTCAGGCGGCATGGTGAGTCTCGCAGGCATCGAGTCTCTGCTTGCCGACCGCGCTAAAGAGCTGGGTGTCGAATTAAGGCTCGGGGCAGCAGTGACGGATGTGACGCAGAGCGATGACGACGTGACCGTGCATCTCGGCGAAGAAACCATTCAGGCCAGGTGGCTGGTGGGCTGTGATGGAGGGCGCAGTACCGTACGAAAACGCGCCGCATTCGACTTTCCCGGCACCGATCCGGAACTGACTGGCACCATCGCGATCGCAGACTTTGCCGATCCGGAAAAGCTGAGTCCCGGCTGGGTTATCACGCCGCATGGCATGTACGTGAACGGGCCGCTGGCCGGCCGCATCAGCGTTGTCGAATTCGACGGCGGCGCGGCCGCCCGCGAAGACACCGTCACGTTGCAAGGGTTCCAGAACACCTTGCGTCGCGTCTCAGGCACCGATGTGACGGTCACCGCAATGCACCTGGCTACGCGTTACACCGATAATGCGCGCCAGGCCGCGACCTACCGTAAGGGTCGCGTCCTGTTGGCGGGAGATGCGGCGCACGTTCATTCACCGCTCGGCGGCCAGGGGCTCAATCTCGGCATCGGCGATGCAATGAATCTCGGCTGGAAGCTTGCCGCTGTGATCAAGGGCTGGACTCCCGACAGCCTGCTCGATACCTACACCGACGAGCGGCACCCGATCGGGGCATGGGCACTGGAATGGACGCGCGCCCAGGTGGCCATTCTCCGCCCGGAACCGCATGCCCGCGCGATGGCGGCGATTGTCCGCGACCTCATCCAGACGCCTGCTGGCGCAACCTACTTTGCGCAGAAGATTGCCGGCATCTGGCTGCGCTACAACTTGCCTGGCGACCATCCGGTAATCGGCCGCAGCGCGCCGGATCTCGAATTCGAGGACGGAACGCGGCTTGGCGCGCTCCTCCATGAAGGCACGGCCCTGCTGCTCGATCTGACTGGCGGCGGAAAGCTCTGCACCGTCAGCAGGTCCTGGGCTGGACGACTCAAATATGCCTCCGCCAAAGCCAAGGACAGCCTGGGCTTGACTGCGCTTTTCGTGCGGCCGGATGGCTTTGTCGCATGGGCCCAACAAGACGAGTGGAATGAATCTGATGCCCAACAGGAGCTTGGTCCGGTGCTGACTCGCTGGATCGGAGCGCCGGCTGCTCAGCCCGTTCCCAGCGCTTAAATCGCCGATGTGACCGGGACCTGCATGCTCCTCGTAGAATAGTGAGAGCATCGAACTCCCATGGCGTCCACACAAGCCATCTCGTCCGCAGCCACGCCTGCTCCGTTCGCGGACAGCGGCCGCCTGGCCGACAGCCACGGCCGCGCGATCACCGACCTGCGCGTCTCCGTCACCGACCGGTGCAATTACAAATGCATCTACTGCCGCACCGGCAACGAGGGCGCGCAATACAGCGAGCTGCCGCTCGATGACTACCTGCGCATCATCCGGGTCTTTGTCTCGCTCGGCATCGAGAAAGTGCGCCTTACCGGTGGTGAGCCGCTGCTGCGGCGCGATCTCACCACGCTCATCCGCGAGATCGCGCAACTGCGCACTGCCTCCGGCGGCAATTTAGACATCGCCATCACGACCAATGGCCACCTGCTCGCCGCGCAGGCCCGTTCCCTGCGGGATGCCGGCCTCACCCGCGTCACCGTCTCAATGGATGCCGTCGATCCGGAGATCTTCGCGCGCATCACCCGCGTCCCCGGCAGCTACGACCGCGTGCTCGCGGGCGTCCGCGCCGCTCAGGCCACCGGTCTTGGGCCGGTGAAAGTGAACTGCGTACTGCTGCGCGGTTTCAATGACGATCAGATCGTTCCTTTCGTCCACTTCGCCCGCGCCGAAGGCGTCATCCTGCGCTTCATCGAATTCATGCCGCTTGAAGAAGACCGCATCTGGTCCCGCGACACAGTGATCGGCTATGACGAGCTGAAAGCCCGCATCAGCGCTGTGCGTCCGCTGGTGCCGCTGGCTGCCAATACGCCGGGCGAGACGGCACAGCGCTTCACCTTCGACGATGGCATCGGCGAAATCGGCATCATCGCGCCGGTCTCCCGCGCCTTTTGCGGCGCCTGCAGCCGCGTCCGCCTCACCTCCGACGGCAAAATCCGCACCTGCCTCTTCTCGCAGATGGACCACGACCTCTATGGCGTGCTGCAACGAGGCGGCTCGGACGACGACCTCGCCACCTTCATCCGCCAGGTCATCGCCCAAAAGGAAGCCCGCCATCACATCGGCGAGCCTGGCTTCCTCAAGCCAAGCCGCAGCATGGTGCACATCGGCGGCTAACCGCAGCCATCAGCAAACTCTCGCGACAGTAATCACGTCTGTCTGTCCTGATCGCTTCTCGGGAAGGTAAGCTTCAGCCCATGAGAGTTCGTATCCGCTTCGCTGCTGTCCTTGCCGCTATCGCCGCGCTCTGTCTCCCCGGCGCGATCGCCGCTCAAAACACGTCAGCGGCCTCGCTGCTTGTCCTTTCGAAGCACGACCACACTCTCAGCGTCGTCGATCCCTCCTCACTGCAGGTCGTCGCCAGCATGCCAGTCGGCAACGATCCTCACGAGGTGATCGCGTCGACAGACGGCACGACCGCCTATGTCTCCAACTACGGCTCTGGCGCCTACAACACCCTCGCTGTCCTTGATCTGGTCGGTCGTCGCGCGCTTCCGTCCATCGATTTGGGCCCGCTGCGTGGCCCGCATGGACTGACCTTCGTCGGCGGCAAGACCTGGTTCACCGCAGAGGCCGCCAAGGCGATCGGCCGCTATGATCCCGCAACCCACAAGGTCGACTGGATCCTGGGCACCGGCCAGAACCGCACTCACATGATCTACGTCTCCCCCGATGTCAACCCCGACCAGCAACGCATCATCACGACGAATGTCAGCTCCGGCACCGTCAGCCTGATCGAAATGGAACCGGTCCACATGGGCCCGCCACCCGGCGCGATGCGGCCTCCGAGTAGAGGGCCAGGCGGCCCACCACCGGGCGGTCCGATGCCGCGTAAGGATTGGAACGAGACCGTCATCCGCGTGGGCAACGGCTCGGAGGGCTTCGATGTCTCCCCCGATCACCGCGAGATATGGGTGGCCAATGCGCAGGATGGCACCATCTCCGTGATCGACATCGCAGCAAAGAAGGTCATCCAGACCATCCAGGCGAATGTCCGTGGCGCCAATCGGCTGAAGTTCACGCCGGACGGCAAACGCGTTCTGGTCTCCACCCTCGGTGGGCCCGACCTCGTCATTCTCGATGCCGCTACCCGCCAGGAGACCAAACGCGTCCCAATCGGCCACGGCGCTGCGGGGATCGTAATCCAGCCGGACGGCGCTCGCGCTTTCGTCGCCTGCACCCCGGATAACTACGTCGCCGTCATCGACCTGCAATCCTTGGCCGTCACCGGCCATATCCAGGCTGGCGGCGAACCGGACGGCATGGCCTGGGCGATCCGCCGCTGATCTGGCCGGTAAATGTTGGGCCGCTGCTCAGGGCAGCCGATCTGGGACACGCTGCCGCAATAGTCACCCATTTCCGGCACGCGCCGCAGGCGCCTATGCCCGTCCTCGTGGCACAATCGACTGCAGCCGATGGCCGAGTCCACCCAGAGCACAGCATCCTCGTTCGAGCATCTCCGGCTCTTCCACGACGCCGCGCGCGCGCTCACCTCTTCGCTCGATCTGCCCACTATTCTGCGCAGCATCCTCGAGCAGATGGAGCGATTCTTCCATCCCGAAAGCTGGTCGCTGCTCATGGTCGATGAGCAGAAGAGCGATCTCTATTACGCGCTGGCCCGCGGTGTCTCCGACGAAGCCCTGCAGGACATCCGAATCCCGCTCGGCACGGGAATGGCCGGATGGGTAGCTCTGCATGGTGAGCCGCTCATCGTCACCAACGACGGCGCCGCGGCCAGGCTCTCCACCGGCGACCAGCAGCACTCCGCTATCTGCCTGCCGTTGCGCTCGCGCGAACGCACTGTCGGCGTCCTGCAGGTCGCGCATGTCGAGCCCCAGACACTTACGGACGATGCCATCACCTTCCTGTACATCGTCTGCGATTACGCCGCCATCGCTATTGAGAACGCGCGCGCCGTCGAGCGCATCCAGGAACTCACCATCACCGACGATTGCACGCATCTGTTCAACGCGCGCCACCTCTCTGCCGTCCTGCCGGTCGAGATTGAGCGCGCCCGCCGCTTCGATACCCCGCTCAGCATTCTTTTTCTGGACCTCGACCATTTCAAGCAAGTCAACGATGTGCATGGCCATCCGGCAGGCAGCCGCGTGCTGGCCGAAGCTGCCGAAGTGATCAGCCGCACCATGCGCAACGTTGACATCGCCTTCCGCTACGGTGGCGACGAATTCGTCGTGGTCTTGCCGCAGACCTCCGGACCATCCGCCGCGAAAGCGGCGAACCGCCTGCTGGTCGCCCTGCGCGCACGCCGCTTCCTCAGTCTGGAAGGACTCTCATTGCACTTGACCGCCAGCCTGGGAATCGCCAGCTATCCCGAGGACGGAGAGAACGCCGCCGCGCTCCTTGAACGCGCCGACCAGCGGATGTACCTGGTGAAAAATTCGACCCGCGACGGCATCGGCACACACGATTAGCGGGAGTTGTTGAGGATCACCGCTCGATCGGAAGGATCGCGTTCGCGTTATCACCCGACTGCGGCTCGATGGCGAAATCCCACACCGACAGATTGGCGTCCCGCGGATCGAGAATTTCCATCAACGCATATTGGCCGACAGTCAGCTTCTGCTTCGGAACCACCTTCAACCAGTGGCCGCCGGGAAGCACCGCCGTAGTCGTCTGCGTTACATTCTCGCTCTGTTGTCCCAGCTGGCTCAGCGTCGGGTTTGTGATGACGCGATAATCGCGTCTCGGATCCACTTCGACGATCGCGTACTGGCTATTGGGCGAACTCACCGCTCCCCCCATCTTGGCACTGTTAGGGTTTGTGGCTACGTTCAAGGCATCTGGTCCGGCGGTATCGTCGCCGCCCGTCAGGCTCACATAGAAGACTGGCTGGTTTTCGTGCAGATGGATCTTCGAGCCCATGCCATCCAGCCGCACTTCCACCTTGCGATTGGGTAGCGGATTGATCTGCCCGCGGCGGACGTTGTGCCCGGTCGGCTGATTCATCTCGCCGCCATTCTGCTCCAGGGTCACCAGCTCTGGCTGATTCCGGAAATAATCCAGCACCCACACGCCGTCGCGGTCCGGGAGATCGAGCCGCGGCGCAACCTGAGGCGTGCGCGAGTTGATCTCCGCCTTTTCCGCTGCCGCTTCCTGATCGACCGCGCGTGCATCGGCCGAAGCAGCGGACTCCTCGCGCCCTGTCTCGGTGTGGCCATGCGCGAACTTCTCCGTCGCCGCCCAGTCCACCAGGCTGACCGGCATCTCCTCCCACGTCCCGTTGCGCTCGGCGGAGATAAAGCGCACGCGGTCGCCCTTGATCTCCCAGCGCCGCACCTGCTGATAGCTGCCATCGATCAGAATGAGCCGGTGAATGCCGGCGATAGTGGCCGCGTCGGTCGGCGGCTTCGTCTGCGCAAACAACGCCACCGTAAGAACCACTGCCGCGACTGCTCCGATTGCTTGCCTGCGTCCTATCATCTTTCCCAAAGTCTAGACGTTCCCCCGGACGGAAGGTCAGCTCCAGTAATCCACTTCCCAACCCGCCGTCACTCTGCGATACTTGATCGTGCCCACCAGGTACGCCATCCAAACCCACAATTCAGAGGTGATGCAGTGTCAGCAAAGTACATCTTTGTGACCGGCGGTGTTGTGTCCAGCCTCGGCAAAGGCCTTGCCGCCGCCTCCATCGGTTGCCTGCTGGAGGCTCGCGGACTCCGCATCAATCTGATGAAATTCGACCCCTACCTCAACGTCGACCCGGGCACCATGTCGCCCTTCCAGCACGGCGAGGTCTTTGTCACCGACGATGGCGCGGAAACCGACCTCGACCTGGGCCACTACGAGCGCTTCACCCACGCCAAGCTCACCCGCGACAACAACCTGACCACCGGCCGCATCTACGAGCAGATCATCACCAAGGAGCGCCGCGGCGACTATCTGGGCAAGACGGTCCAGGTCATCCCCCACGTCACCAACGAAATCAAGAACGCCATGCGCAAGGTGGCGGCGGATTGCGATATCGCCATCGTTGAAATAGGCGGCACAGTCGGTGACATCGAATCGTTGCCCTTCCTCGAAGCCATCCGCCAGATGCGCCAGGAGCTCGGCCGTGAGAACACCGTTTTCGTCCACGTCACGCTCGTCCCCTGGATCGCCGCCGCGCAGGAGCTGAAAACCAAGCCCACGCAGCACTCCGTGAAGGAGATGCTTTCGATCGGCATCCAGCCGGACATCCTGCTCTGCCGCTCCGATCGCTCACTCTCGCGCGAGCTCAAGAGCAAAATCGCGCTCTTCTGCAATCTCGAAGACCAGGCCGTGATCGCCGCGCGCGATGTCGCCAGCATCTACGAGGTTCCGCTCAACTTCGCGCAGGAAGGGGTCGACGCGCTCGCCCTCAAGTACCTGCACATGGAAACGCCGAAGCCTGACCTCTCCCGCTGGCAGCAGGTCGTCGATCACGCGTACCACCCCAAGGACGAGGTCCACATCGGCATCGTCGGCAAGTACGTCGAGTACGAAGACAGTTACAAATCCGTGAAGGAAGCGCTGGTCCACGGCGCGCTCTCGCAGAACCTGAAGCTGCGCGTGACCTGGCTCGAAGCCGAGGGTCTCGAAGCAGACGACTACGTCTCACAGCTCAAGGATTTCGATGGCATCCTCGTCCCCGGCGGGTTTGGCAAGCGCGGCATCGAAGGCATGCTCAACGCCATCCGCTACGCGCGCGAGTCCGGCACGCCCTACTTTGGCATCTGCCTCGGCATGCAGACCGCCACCATCGAATTCGCGCGCAACGTCTGCAAGCTGCACGGGGCCAACTCCAGCGAATTCGACCCGGCCACGCCGCACCGCGTCATCTACAAGCTGCGCGAGCTTACGGGCGTGGAAGAGATGGGCGGCACCATGCGGCTCGGCGCCTGGACCTGCCTGCTCGAACCTGGCTCCAAAGCCGCCCAGGCCTACGGCAAAACCGAAATCTCAGAACGTCACCGTCACCGTTACGAATTCAATCGCGAGTACGAAGCGCTGCTCACTGGCGCCGGCCTGCGCATCACCGGCACCACGCCGGACGCCACCTACGTGGAAATCGTCGAGCTGCCCAACCATCCCTTCTTCCTCGGCTGCCAGTTCCATCCCGAGTTCAAATCCAAGCCGCTCGAGCCGCACCCCATCTTCCGCGACTTCGTCATTGCCAGCTACGCCAACCGCCAAAAGCAGCACGCCCCGGCACAAGCTACACCCGAGTTCCAGACGGCCGGGTGAGGCCATGTGGTGCAATGTCGGCCAACCAACCTAAGCCCGCTTATGCCGTTGTGAATTCGATCAAGAAGAATCCCGCGGGAAGCGACCAGCCCAAACGTCTCCGCATGCGTCACACACACTGAAGAGTTCGTATATGCCCGCCACCATTCTGCAAACACCCTCCTCTGTCCGGAGACGCTCGTCGGCCCTCCCCGCGCTCGTTCTTGGCATCGTCCTCGGCCTCCTCGTCGCGCTCATTGCTGTTCCCGCTGCCGTGCGCCACGTCGGCGCATCCATGCGCAACCGCATCAGCATGGCCTTCCTCGGCCGGCACGATGCGATCGACATCTCGCAGCCTACCGTCATCGCAAGCATCCAGCGCCTCGCGCGACTCGAATCCGTCGTCTACACCATGGACAAGGTTGTCGAGGGTGACCGCACCAGCCAGTACCTGCCCGACATCCTGACTGGGGACAAGCTTCTAATGATCGTCCATGGACAGGCCGTCGCCGGCGTTGACCTCAGTAAAGTTCAGGCCAGTAATGTGCTGATCGATGGCCGCAACGTCAGCATCGCCATGCCTGCCGCCGAGCTGCTCTCCGTCTCGCTCGACAACAGCAAAACCCGCGTCTACTCGCGCATCACCGGGCTGCTGGTACCCGCCGATCCCAACCTCGAATCGGAGGTTCGCGAAAAAGCGGAAGCCGACCTGCGCCAGTCCGCGCTCGACAGCGGCATCCTCACCACTGCCGAGGGCAACGCCCGCGCAACGCTCACCACGCTGCTGCATTCCCTCGGCTTCCAGCAGATCACCTTCCGCTAAAAGCGAGTACTCGCCGCTCAATCACAACCTCCGCGGCGAATCACTACCAGCGCAGCCGCACCAGCGCCACGCCCTGTCGCGCCAGCCGCATCTCCACCCGAACGGCGCCGTCCTTCACCGTAAGCGCGCGCGGCGGCACGACTTGTTCCAGCTTCCCCGACCGGACCAGCTCCTGCTGCTGCTCAGCGGTTGGCGTTTGCGGACTCCCCATCCCCTGCCATACCGCATACGCATTGCTGTGCGCTGCATCCATCAGGAAAACTTCTTCCGTAACGTGCGTACCTGGCACGCCGCGCACCTCCATCGCGACCTTCACCGGCGCCGCTGGCACATCCGCGTCGTGGTAATTCCACAGCAGCACGTCAACCTCACGCTGCCGCCGGGTTGCAATCGCATCGACGTCCGGAGTATCTGTCACACTCTTAGCTACGATCTGTCGCAACGGGATCGCCCCGGTGCTCTCCGTCCGCACCCACTTCCCGCCCAGCATCGCCATCATGCGGAAGACGTTCAGCACGGCCTTGTCCACGCCGTTCGTCGCCAGCTCACGAAACCCTGCGAAGTACGGCTGATTTTCAAACGTGAAGGCCCACGTCACTGCTCCTTGCACATGCACACCGTGTTCGCGGGACAATTCCCAGGTGCGCGCTGTGGCCTCCGCCACGCTCACTCCATACAGCGGACCATTGCGATAGCCGTTCTGCGCACCTTGGCATGCTGCGCAGCCCTCCGGATCGCTCTCGCCCAGCACGATCGGCGTATTGCGCCACTCCGGATAACTTGCCACCACTTCCATGCCGCGCTCCACTGCGGCAAGCTGCTGGCCCACGTTCATCACCACATGCCCATTCACAAATTTTGGCGAGCCCTTGGGATGAAAACTGATAAAGTCCAGCGGCGCACCCGTGCCTCCGGTCGCTGCATTCTTGCCGTGGGCGCAATGCTCCAGGAATTGCCGCAGGAATGCCTCGCTCGTACTCACCCCGTTCTTTGCCGCATAGACGCCCGTCGAGTCCGGGCCGCCGATCTTTGCCCGCGGCAGCACCTTGCGCACCGCCGCAGCCGACACGTCATACAGCCGGTCGTACTCCTCGGGCGTGCCATGCCAGTACGCAATGTCCGGCTCATTCCATACCTCCCATAACCAGCCATCCACCGCATTGCCGTACCGAGCCTTCAAGTGCGCGGCGTACGCCTCCACCAGCGCGCCCCACTTCGCATAGTCCTTCGGCGGATAACTCCAGCCGATAAAGATGTCTCCCTTGGGAAAGCTGTGCCGGTATGGTTCGGGATGCGTCGACATCGCCTCCGGCATGAAGCCTAACTCCACAATCGGCCGTACATGAGCGTCGCGCATCGTGTCGAAAATGCGATCCGTGATCGTCCAGTCGTAGACCGGCGTGCCGTCAGCGCGCTCGGTGTACACATTTGTCGATCCCCACTTCAGCGAGCCATCGCCATTGCCGGTGGTGAACAGGTTGTGGGCACGAAAGTACACGGGCGCATCCGCGGCGTGGCCCAGCTCACCCAATTCGTCCAGCAGCTTTCGTCCATGCGGACCGTAAATGTAGTTGGGCTCGTCTGCGCCGAAGTAGCTCCAGATGGGCGTAAACGCGCCCATCGGCGCATCCGCATGGACCGTCACCTGAACGGTCGCTGCATTCTGGCCGTACGCCACAGGCAACAGGATCAATAAGAGCAGCGCGAGAAAAGGGAAACGTCCGGAGCAAAGTGGTCGGCGAGCCATGCCGCCACTTTACCCGACCAGACGGCTTCTACTCCGTACGCAGTACCCGCATCGGCTCCGTCGAAGCGGCGTGGTGCGCCGGCAGGAAGCAGGCCACCAGTGCCGCACCCAGCAGAACGCATGCGACGACAGCGAACGCAGAAAGATCCAGCGCACTCACGCCATAGAGCGTGCTCTGCATGGCGCGCCCGATGAAATAGGCGCCGAGCAATCCCAGCGCCAGCCCCACTGCGGCGAGAGTCACGCCCTCGCGCAGCACCAGCGCCACCACCCGTCCACGCGTCGCCCCCAGCGCCATGCGCAGCGCAATCTCGTGCGCGCGTTGCGCAACAGAGAATGTCATCACGCCATAGATGCCAAGCGCGGCCAGCAGCAGCGCAATCGCCGCAAAGCACGCGAAGAGCACCAGCGTGAAGCGATCGTCCGACAGCACATCGTGATGAACCTGCTCCATCGTGCGCGGCAAGGCCATCGCAACGTCGGGATCCACTTTGTGCACCGCGGCGGCAATGCTCTTCGTCATCGCACCTGGATCTTCGCTAGTAAGGACACCCATACCCGCGTTTGGCCACGGAATTTGCCAGAACGGAATCAGTATCTCCGGATAGTCCTCGCGCAGCCGATCCCGCACGTTGTGAAAGATGCCCACAATCTGCCACTCCACCGGCGGCCCCAGCTTGGTCACTCCGGGAATCAATTGCTCGACCACCACACGCTGCTGCAGCGGATCCTTCCCCTTGAGAAACTTCCTGACAAACTCTTCGTTGACCATCGCGACTTTTAGGCTCGCGGCCGAATCCTGTTCGGTGAAGCTGCGTCCGTGAATGAGCCGGATACCGAAGGTCTTGAAGTAGTCCGGCGTCACCATTCCGAAGCTGGATAGGGGCCGCTGCGACGGATCGGCAAAGGCCGGCGCGCCCGCGATCATGAACGGCATGCCGAAACCAGATCCCTCCAGCGGCGTTCCCGTCTCCGCCGATGCGGAGATAACTCCGGGCACGGAAGTGACGCTCGCCAGCAACTGGCGATAGTGCGCCGCAATCAGAACCGGATCCTTCGAGCGTGTGTCAGGAATCGGCAAGTAGAACGTAAGGACATGGTCGGTGCGCACGCCCAGGTCCACGCGTGTCAGGTTCAGAAAACTGTGGATCGCCAGCCCCGCACCGGCCAGCAGCGATAGCGCCAACGTGAACTCGCCGATCACCAGCGCCTGCCGCAGCCGCTTTCGTCCGATTCCAGTCCCGGATCGCCCGCCTTCCTTCAGCGTCTCTGCGGGGTCCACGCGCGATGCGGCCCACGCCGGCACGCAGCCGAACAGCAACCCAGCTAGCGTCGTCGCGCCAAGCGTGAAGAGCAGCACGGGAAAGTTCAGGCTCAGGTCCGCTTCGCTCGGCAACGTGTTCTCCGGCATCCCAGCCATGAATGCATGCAGCATCGCATAGCCGACCCCAATGCCCAATGCCCCGCCGACGAGCGCCAGCAGAACGCTCTCTGTCAGCAATTGGGTGAAGATCGCCCTCGGCGTTGCGCCGAGCGAAGAGCGCACCGCCATCTCCTTCTGCCGCGCCATGCTGCGCGCCAGCAGCAGGTTGGCCACGTTCACGCAGGCAATCAGCAGAACAAACGCCACTGCGCCCAGCAGCATCCACAGCGTGCGTATGCGCTCCTTCGGAATAAAGTCATTCTGCAGTGGCTCCACAAATGCGCCCCAGCCTTTGTTGCTCTTCGGGTACTGCTGCGCAATGTGCGTGGTCACCGCATCCATATCGGCGCGCGCCTGCTGCATGGTCACGCCCGGCTTCAGGCGTCCGATCGTCAGCAACCAGTGAAAGTCGTGATTGAGCTGCTCAGGTTTGAAGGCGAGCGGCACCACGATATCGCCCTGCCCGCGATCGTAGACTCCGGGCGAAAGCACACCAACCACTGTGTACGGCTCCGCATTCACGCGCAGCGTCGTTCCGACGATATGCTGGTTCCCGCCCAGCCGCTTCCATAACTTGTGCGTCAGAATCACTTCGTGGTCGCGGCCAATTTGCCCTTCTTCCGGCAGAAAATCGCGGCCCAGAAAAAACGGCGCGCCCAGCATGCGATAGAAACCGGGCGTCACCATGCGTCCGTCAATCTGCTCCGGCTGGTCCTTTGTCGACAGATTGAAGGCCCCGCCGGTCCACGCATTCATGTCTTGAAAGGTCGTGTTCTCCCGCTTCCAGTCGGTGAAGTCTCCCGCAGACATTCCGTTGTGAAAGCCCTGGATCTTCGACCACACCACCATCAACTGCTCCGGATGTGGATACGGCAGCGGCTCCAGCAAGGTCGCATAATCGACCGTGAAAATTGCAGTATTCGCACCGACGCCAAGCGCCAGCGTCAGCAGAATGGTGATCGTCAGGCCGGGATTTTTCAGCAGCATGCGGACGCTGAAGCGAAGGTTGCGGAGCAGATTCTGCACGAATGCACCTCACACACACTGCTTTGTCAGGAGACAGACAGGCCCAGAGAACAAATACGCACGAAAGCGATTTCGGTTCATTACAAATGCGAAAGCGCTTTGCCACAGCCAGCAATGCTACACACAGTAGCATTACGCAGAAGACGTGAGCAAGCTGTCACGCCTGGTTGGGCTGAGCACTTGTCGCTTAGTCCGCTCGCGATGGACGCAGTTCAGCCGGTTTCCGTTTCACAAAAAAATGCTGCATCGGAACTTCTCTCGCGCCATGCGCGTATATGCACCTGTGGCACCACCACAGAGAATGTGGCATACTCATGTGGCCTCAACACAGGAGACTGTACCGCATGTCTGACCCCAAACTCGACCTGCTTCAGGGAACGCTGGACCTCATGGTCCTGCAGACGCTCGCCGCCATGGGCGAGCTCCACGGCTACGGCATCGCGCGGCGCATCGAGCAGATCTCGCGGCGACACCGTCCTGCTCAATCAAGGGACGATCTACGCATCGCTCGTCCGTCTACAGAATCGCGGCTGGATCTCCGCCGAGTGGGGCACTTCGGATAACAATCGCAAGGCCAAGTACTACGCCATCACGCGCAGCGGGCGGAAGCAGCTTGCGCGCGATGCAGAAGACTGGCGCCGACTCAGCAACGTGATGGGTCGTGTGCTCGCGCAATCTCCCGAAGAAGGTGCGAAATGATCTCCTCCCTTCGCTCCGCCCTCGCCCGCACGCGTGCCTTCCTCAATAAGCCGATCGGTGACGCCGATCTCGACCAGGAGTTCGCCTCGCACCTGGACTTCGCTATCGAAGAAAATCTCCGCCGTGGCCTCCCGCCCGAAGAAGCGCGCCGCCAGGCGCTCATCCGCTTCGGTGGCGTCGAGCAATCGCGCGAACAGCAGCGTGCCGCGCGCGGCCTGCCCATGCTCGATATCCTTCTGCAGGACCTCCGCTATACCCTCCGCACGCTTGCGCCGCGACCGCGGCTTCACCGTCATCGCCATCCTCATCCTCGCGCTCGGCATCGGCGCCAACATCGCCGTCTTCAGCGTCGTCAACACGCTCATGCTGCGCCCACTGCCCTTCCACGATCCCTCGCGCCTGCTCTGGATCGGCCCCGAAGTCTTCGACGGCAACTGGTCCACCGCTACCTACTCCATCGACGCTTACAAAGAACTCCTCGAACGCAACAAGTCCTACACAGATGTCGCCGGCTACTATGCCTTCTCTTCAAGCGACAACTTCAAGCTCACCGGTCACGGCGATCCCAAGCCCTTCACCGGCATCGGCATCACGCCAAATTTCTTTCAGGTTCTCGGGGTCGATCCCCTGATGGGCCGCCTCTTCCGCCAGAACGAATCACTTCCCAACGCCGGACAGGTCGTTCTGCTCAGTTATCCGATGTGGCAGCGGCAGTTCCATGCCGATCCCTCCGTCCTCGGCCGCACAGTCGATTTCAACGGGCGATCCTTCACCGTCGTCGGCGTATTGCCGCGCAGCTTCGACTTCGGCGCCGTCTTCGCGCCAGGCACAAAAGTCGATCTCTTTGTGCCTATCGATTTTCAGGGAACTCGAGTCGACGGCAACACCATCACGCTGATCGGCCGCCTCAAGCCCGGCGTTACCGTCGCGCAGGCGCGCAGCGAGGCCCGCATTCTCTTCCCGAAGCTCGACGCGATGGTCGACCATCCTGAATACACACCGAATTACAAAGCCTACCCAACTCCGCTCAAGGAATACGTCAGCGGCAAACTCCATCGCTCGCTCATCGTGCTCTGGTCCGCGGTCGGTCTGGTGCTGCTCATCGTCTGCGTCAATCTCTCCAATCTCCTGCTCGCCCGCGCCGCGGCGCGCACCAAGGAGTTCGCGCTCCGCGGCGCTCTCGGCGCAACCCGCAGTCGCATCGTCCGCCAGCTCCTCACGGAAAGTCTGCTGCTCTCCGGCATCGGCGCGGCACTCGGTCTCGGGCTCGCATATGCCATCACGGTGTGGCTGCAGCATCAAACCGCGCTCGCGCTGCCGCTGCTCAATGACGTTCGCGTCGATGGCACCGCGCTGCTTTGGACACTCGTGATCGCCATCGGCACCGCCGTGCTCTTCGGTCTCGCACCCGGCCTTCGCATGTCCAGCACCGATCTACAGGAATCCCTCAAGGACACCGCCGGCCACGGCGCCAGCGACAGCCGCCGGCATGAGCGTCTCCGTGCCGTGCTGGTCATCTCGGAGGTTGCGCTCGCCTGCGTCCTGCTCGTCGGCTCGGGCCTTCTGCTCCGCAGCTTCCTCCGCGTGCTCGATGTCGATCTCGGCTTCCAGCCCACCTATGCCGCCACTATCAAGGTCGATTACGACGACGGCGGTGACGCCAACAAACGCAGCGCCATTTTGCAGAACGTCATCACCCGCATCTCCGCGCTGCCGGGCGTCCAGGCGGCGGGCATCTCCGACAATCTTCCCTTCGCAGGCAATCGCAGTTGGGACATTCCGCACGTGCCGGGCGTCGATCATTCGCACGACAAGGGCCAGAGCGCGCTCGTCTACATGATCACGCCCGGCTATTTCGCCGCTATGGGCATTCCCGTCACCGGCCGCGATTTCTCCTGGGAGGACAAGCCGCTCGTCCGCAACGACAAGGGCGATGTGCTGCGGGGCGATCCCGTCGTCATCATTAACGAAGGCACCGCGCGGCATCTCTTCCCCAAAGGCGACGCTATCGGTCACGTCATCGAGGACAATGGCAAAGCGCGCATCGTCGGCACCATCCCCGACGTTCATCTCACCAGCGTGGAAGGCCACGCTGATGGGCAGGTCTATTACCCGCAGACGCAGCAGGGTCCGATGGGCGCCGAGCTCGTCATCCGCAGCAAAGTCCCGCCATCGCAACTCGCCGCGAGCGTCATGCATACGCTGCGTGAGATCAATCCCGGACAGTCCGCCGTGCCGCTTCGTCCCATTCAGGACTTCGTCGATCACGCCGTTTCACCGCGCCGCTTCTTCGTGCTGCTCGTCACCGGCTTCGCCACACTCGGCCTGTTTCTCGCTGCGCTCGGCATCTACGGCGTCATCTCCTACTCAGTCACGCGCCAGACACTCGAGATCGGCATCCGCATGGCGCTCGGCGCCAGCGCCCTGCGCGTGCAGTTCGGCGTCATCTTCCGCACCATGCGGCTCGCGCTCATCGGCGTCGCCGTTGGCGCAGTGGCTTCGCTTATCGTCGCGTCGCTGATCTCCGCCATGCTCTTCAACACCGCGCCCACTGATCCTGCAACCTTCGCCGGCATGGTCGCGCTGCTCATCGTTGTCGCGCTCCTCGCCGGCTACATTCCCGCGCGCCGCGCCTCACGCGTGAACCCTATGGTGGCCCTCCGCGGCAACTAGCAGCACCTCCTCGCTCTCTGCTGGAAGATTGCCCGGAACCTGCAATCATCCGCGCTCGTACTGCCCTCCAACATGCGCCGGGGCAAATCGGTGCGGCTGCTGGAACAGAGGGCAATAATGAACAATCACGATTTGACGGGGAAAGATTCCCGAGGCCCTGTTGTTACAGCGCCCATTACGCCGCTTCCGTGGTGGGTGATAGCGGTCGTCATCGTTGGCTCCGTTCTCATGATCGCCGGAGCGTGTGTCGCGTCCTTGAGACCTGAGATGTTGCTCTCTCCTGGCCAGCCGATAACCGAAGGCGTTCGCACCTATGCCGGATATCTCGTCTCGCGCAATCTCGCACTCGGCCTCATGCTATGCGTGGCCCTCGCGTTTCGCGCACGCGGCGCATTGAGCGCACTCATGGTCCTCTTTGCCTTCATTCAACTCTTGGACGTATGCAACGATGTCATTGAAGGCCGATGGGCGATTGTTCCTGGAATCACGATTCTAGGTCTGCTGTTTCTCATTGGTGCTGCCCGCGTCTCCGGGCATGCGTTCTGGAGCCCCAAGGCCTGGCGACAAGCACATTAAACTTCCATGGGAAATCGTACTTCCGTGGGACCGTCCACTCTGCCGGTTGTGCAATGTCATTGAGACTCTCGTCGCTGCTAACCTGCCACGCAGGAGCACTACGATTTCCACCATGAAGCGCCGGCTTTCACCTCTCCTCGTGCTCTCGATCCCGGTTCTCTCGATCCCGGTGCTCTCAATCCCGCTGACGCTCGCTGCTGCGACGGACCCGGGCGCCTATCAGGATGGCGTACTCACGAAAACCCGAACCACTGTTGTGGGCAACTCCTGTTCCACCTCCACTCAGACCGACGCCGCCGCCTACGGCAACACCGCCCGTCGCACCTTCGATGCCTCGGCCCGGTGCTCGGATCTCCACGGCGCGGTCTACACCGTGCAAGCCGGCGGCGCGGAATACGAACTCACCCCAGACCACTCGCGCGCTGCCCGAGCATCGGCATATCTGCCGCTGAGCGCAGCATTCCTGAAGCAGAGCAGCTTGGCCAATCACCTGCCCGGAACCGCAGTAAAGCTGCGCCGCGATGAAGACGGATTCCTCGTACAGGTAGGCAAACGAGAGTCGCACTACCGCGTTTTCATCGCACACTAGTTGGCAGCCCGCTCAGCCCTTCCCCTTCCGGCTCACTTGCTGACTCTCCAACTTGCTGTAATCCTTATTCCCAATGCCTCCATACGATTTCGAAATCGGCAACGTTCCGGTCGGGCGGGGCCAGCTCTTCCTCATCGCCGGCCCCTGTGTCATCGAGAGCGAACAGCACGCTCGCTTCATGGCTGACGCCATCCAGCGCATCACCAGCGACCTCGGCGTGTCTCTCATCTTCAAGGCCTCTTACGATAAGGCCAACCGCACTTCCGTCTCCAGTTTCCGCGGCCCCGGCCTCACCGAGGGCACGCGCATCCTGCGCCGCATTGCCGAAGAGACGCACCTTCCCGTCCTCACCGACGTGCACGAGCCCGCGCACTGCGCCCCGGTCGCCGACGCCTGCGACGTACTGCAGATCCCCGCCTTCCTCTGCCGCCAGACCGACCTCCTCGTCGCCGCCGGAAAAACCGGGCGCGCCGTCAACGTGAAGAAAGGTCAGTTCGTCGCGCCTGAGGACATGCGCCACGCTGTCGAAAAGATCCGCTCCACCGGCAACACCCGCGTCTCACTCACGGAGCGTGGCGCCAGCTTCGGCTATCACAACTTGGTCGTCGACATGCGCTCGCTCCCCATCATGCGCGCACTCGCGCCGGTCGTCTTCGACGGCACACACTCCGTCCAGACGCCTTCCGCTGCCAACGGCGTCTCCGGCGGCCAGCCCGAGTTCATCCCCGTCCTCACTCGCGCCGCCATCGCGGCTGGCATCGACGGTCTCTTCCTGGAAGTGCACAACGATCCCGCCAACGCCAAGTCCGATGGCGCGAACGCCCTCCACCTCGACCGCCTGAAACCACTGCTGCAGCAGCTCCTCGCCATCCACGCCGCTATCGAACAGCGATAGCAGTAGTCTCGCTCCTGCCAAACGTGCCCACGGCGATCACCTTTATCCCCAACTCCGCCCGACGGCAATGAACCGGCTGAGAAGTCGCCGAATTTCAGCTACTTAGCTGGATAATCTCTGCACAGGCAATTTCCGCATCTAATTGGGCAATTTTGGGACTTGCTGTGATCAGGAGATTGCCGTCATGCCGAATATGAGATTTTTCTGCGTTGCCGTCGCGTTGTGTGCCAGTTCAGGATTTGCCCACGTCGCCGCACAAACTACTGCGGACCAGCCGGAGGCCGCGACCGCTGCCGCGACCGTTGCTTACGTCTATGTTTCAAGCAATCCGAATGGAAGTAGCACCAATGAGATTCAGGCCTTCGCCGCGGCCTCGAATGGCAAGCTGACACCAGTCTCCGGATCGCCATTCCGCGACGACGTCACCAGCATGGCAGTTAATGGCAAACGCCTTTTCGCCTCCACCCGCAACGGCATTTACGTCGCGGCATTCACCATCGAAGCCGATGGCGCGCTCCGCTGGAATGCCTCCACCGATATCGTGAAGTACAACCAGGGCGATTGCGGAGACTCAGGTCCGCTGTTTCTCGATCACACGGGCGCAACGCTGTATGATTTGGAACTCCGTAGCGACTGCTCGAACAATTCTTATCAATCTCTCGCTATCAACCAATCAACCGGACATCTGAGCAACCTTGGCGCAACCGCTGGTGATGCGTGGCTGAATCTTCCGCCAAGCTTCATCGGCAACAACATCTATGCCTACATGGCGACCTGCCTGGGCAACTTGTATTGGGAAATCTCCGGTTACAAGCGGAGCAGTAACGGCCTGCTGAAAGATATCAACATCAACGCGCCGACGCCCGCTCCAAAAGCAGGAGACTTCTTCTGCCCCTCTCAAACCGCGACCGATCCAACCAATCACGTCGCCATCACGCTTCAAGCCGTGAATCAGGATTTCAATCCGGATGGACCGCCGCTGCTTGCAACCTATACAGCCGATAGCTCCGGCAATCTCAGCACAAAGAGCACGGTCGCGAACATGCCGCAAACTTCCGTCGGAACCGTGGCCGATCTCAAGATGTCTCCCTCAGGCAAGCTGCTCGCGGTCGGCGGAACGTCAGGGTTGCAGGTCTTCCATTTCAATGGCAGCAGTCCCATCACGCACGATACCGGCCTGCTCACGAAGAACCCCATCGATCAGTTCTTCTGGGACAATGCCAATCACCTGTACGCCATCAGCAAAACAGCCGGGAAGCTTTATGTCTTCACGGTAACTCCAACCAGCGCTACTCAGGCCGCCGGCTCGCCTTACACCATCGGCCATCCGCAATACATCATCGTTCAGCCGAATTAGCGGCTTGCCCGAGTGGGGAAGTGCCGGAGTCTCCGCCTGCACTTCCCCACTCAAGCTTTCTACGGAAATGCGGAGAAGAGGTCCCTCAAATCGTTCGAATAGCCCGCGTGCCCCAACCCTGGACTTACACCGAGGATCTCTTCTAGTGTCCGCAGCAGCGCGCTGTGCGTGTAACGAATCTCGTTCTTGTATCCCCGCTTCACCCCATGGCCCAGAGCGAGAAATGGAATCGGCCCGTCGCCGTTCTTGGCCTCATCCGTGGCGATGAAGAGGACCACGTGACCCTCTTTGTATTGCGCGGAGTTGAATATCTGCGGCAGAAAACTCCTCAGCCACGCATCGATATGGCCTATCTCATTGCCGCCACAGCCATCATGGCCGTCGTGACACAAATTGGGCGCGATAAAGTTGTATCTTCCGATTGCGTTGTACTTCAGGTCGCTGCCCAGTTCACCGAGCGGCCTTATGTGCTGAATGCAATAAGACGAGTAAGGATTTCTCCCACTCGTCATGTCATCGAAATATACGAATGGAAGGTGCTTTGGCTGGTAAAGCCGCCCCCCATTGGCGTCCGTGACTCCCTCCGGCGACAGCGGGCATACACTTCCCGTGATAGATTCCGCATAGGCACGCCAGGGAATTCCCGCGTTATGCAGTAGCTCCGTCAGGTGAGCGTGGGTTGCCAGGTGATATTGACTGGGAAATCCGTCCGCGTGAATCCCAAAATTCTGGCCCGCTTCCATCCATAGATAATTCGGCAGGCTTGGATGATTGCCTGGCGGGTTGAAATAGTTATTGGCAACGGCGGCCATGGGCACGAGTGTTTTGTTGATATAAGGAGCTTCGGAACTTCCGGAGATGCCACCGGTTCCGACCCAGTTTTTATTCTCGAGGACGATAAGAAAGACGATCGGTTTATTGGATGTGGCCAGAGCGGCTTGTTCGTCAGCGGATTGTGCGTGTACCCATACGGACGGAAAGAACGCCAGAAGGGCAGACAAGAGAATTCTCGTCAGCCCTCGTTGGACGATGGACAGTTGCATATTTATACCTCCATTTCATGCTGTCCTCACGAGCCAACGATTGAACCTCCAGCAGTCGCGCAATTTTGTTGCAAGCGCGCTGATCCTATGTGCGCTTAGGTTAAGTATTGCTGAAGGGCGAGACGGCGACTCCGCCGACTGCAAAGATGCGGACGCAACACCAATTCTTTAGCGGTAACTGCGTTGTATTTACTCATATATAAATATCGCATTCCTCTGGATAACTCGCGGCTCATTTAGCTGCGCTATCTCGCAGGAAACGAATCAGGTCGCGACGCTCCTGCGGCTTGGCTACCTGAAACTCCATATTGTTGCCGGGGACCATCGCGTCAGGATCGGCAAGCCACTGCTCCAGCGTTGTTTCGTTCCACACAATGTGCGCCTTCGCAAGCCCAGCGGAATAATCAAATCCCGTAACGGTGCCGGATGTTCTTCCAAATACGTCGCGCAGCCGCGGCCCCTCGCGATTCTGTTCCATCGCATGGCATCCCGTGCACCGTCTCTCGAAGATGTCTTTGCCTCGCAGCGCATCCCCTTCCGTCAATGCTTGTCCAGTCGAGGCGGCAACGCCCGTCGATGGCCCGCGCGCCCATTGCGTAAGTGCCTGGACATCCATATCCGTGATGCGAGCATTCCAGTGCACAATGCGATACTGCACCGGCGGCATTGCGTGTGACTTCGCCTGACTGACGATCTCCGCCTTCAACGCCCCCTGCTTCTCTGCTGAATATTTCTCCCAGTCAGACAGATTCATCGCCTTTCGTGCCTGCACGATGTCTCGCTCCATCAACCATGACGCTGGCGCGAATTGCCCGTAGATCGGAGCACGCGTCTGCGCAGAATGGCAGTCAGCGCATTTCGCAGTCAGGATCTCGCGTACCGCCGGGGGCACGGTCGCATGTTCCATCAGCGGTCTAGGCGCAATCCCCCTCGCATGCAGGCCCGCGTCACCGAAAGGATGTGCGCGGGCAAGCAGCAGTGAGCAACACGAGATCGCAACTGCGGCGCCACAGAAGATGACAACGCGTTGAAAACCTCTCACGCCTTCTCCGCCAGCGACGAGTCCACGATTGCCAGATGACTTTGCCGTCCGATGTACCGGACCTTCGTCACACCCAGCACGCTCTCCAGTTTTCCCGCAGGCACCACCATGGGACCGGCATGCGCAGCAGAGCCAGGCGCCGGTTGAGGAAAGGCCGTCGATGTTGCCGTATGAAACGCAACATTACCTTCAACCTTCTGCACGATCTGGTGGATGTGTCCGTTGAGCACCGTCACCGAGCCAAATCGCTTCAGATACGAGAGCGCCTCCGCGCCATCCTGCGTTCCCCAGCCCCACTCGGGATACACCATCCATAGCGGAATGTGCGCAAAGACCACGATCGGAGTCGAAGCGGAGACGGAGCCCAGGTCGTCTTTCAGCCAGCGTAGTTGGTCCGGGCCCAGCTTCCCCATCGCATCGATCTGCAGCACGTTGTTCAAGCCGACAAAGTGCACGCCCTTGTGCTGGAAGCTGTACCAGCCATTGCCAACCGTGCCTTTGCCGAACCGCTCTTTATACTGCGCCCCGTCATCAATTGCCGTATCGTGTTCGCCCGGGACATAGAAGGTCTCACCCGCCTTCGCCTCCTTGATGATCTGCTGCGCAGTGTCAAACTCCGCCGGCTTTGAGGACTGCGTGATGTCGCCGGTATGCAGCAGCAGATCAGGCGTCGCCGGAAGATGATTGATCTTTCCAATCGCCAGCTTCAGTGTTCCCGCCACATCCTGGTTCGCCGCCTTGTTGAACCCGATGTGGCTGTCACTGATCTGAATAAAGCTGAAGCCCGATCCCGCATGCGCTCCAGCGCCCGCCGCCTTGGTCGTCGCGGCAAAGAGCTTCGACGTAGGCACACCGCCCGCCATCGTCCACAGCAGCCCGGTGCCTGCCCAAGCCATGCAGCTTAGAAAGTTCCGGCGGTCAATTCCGTCCTTGGCGCTGGAGTCTGATTCTGGTTGTTTCGGCTCCGCAGGCGTGTCGTTCAGCTCCTGCAGGTTGCGGTTCATATCTGGCATATCCTTCATGGGGTGATCCTCCACGGAAGCAAACTGACAGAGGCCATATTTATTCCCATCTATTCGCCCGTATTTTTTTGACAGATATGCGAATAAACTCGGCAAGACTCAGTTCTCATCTGTAGAGCATTTCTCCGGTGGATGCGGGCCGAAGGGCGTATGCAGGCGCCCCTTGAGCCGCACCGCCAGGAGAAATGCTCTATAGAGTCAATGAAGGAGAGCCGCGAAAGGACTCCCGGGTAGATGGCGCTGCTGCGATGGAAACGCGCAGTTCGTGAAAAGAATGCTGCAGTCTCCGCGGATGCCGGCCCCCTCGCGTTCGAGGATCTGGCGCTGCCCCTCCTTCCTGCGCTCTACAATGTCGCCCGCTGGCTCTCGCAGAACGCAGCGGACGCGGAGGACCTGGTGCAGGAAACCTTTCTGAAGGCGCTTCGCGGCTTCGACTCCTTCGAGCAGGGATCGAATTTCAAAGCCTGGATATTCCGCATCCTGAGAAATACCTATCTCACTTCCCGCAGTGGCCTCGCCGCGCTGCGCACTGTCTCGCTCGAAGAGGAGCTGCAGCAACGAAGCGAAACCGGCTTCGAGACTTATCCGGAGGCGGCGATCGACCGCCTCACGCCCGAGATCAACCTGATGCGTCTCACGGATCGCGCTGCACTCCAGGGCGCGATGGAAAAGCTCCCGCCGCTGCTGCTCGAAGTCATTCTCCTCTGCGATGTCGAGGAGATGAAGTACAAGGAGATCGCCTCCGTGCTCGATGTCCCGATCGGCACCGTCATGTCTCGCATCGCACGTGCGCGCGCTCAGCTGCGCCAGTTGCTCACGCCCGATGCCACCCTGAACCGGGAGTCGCGCGCATGACCGACCATCTTTCCTCCACCACCCTAAACGCCCTTGTCGATCAGGAACTCCCCGCCGAACTGGGTGACGTAGTCAAGCAGCACCTTGACCGCTGCCCCGCCTGTACCTCGAGCGCGCTGAATCAGGCTCTGCTCAAAACTGCTGTGGCAAAGTCAGGCCAGCGCTACGCCGCGGGCACGCATCTGCAAGAGCGGCTGCGGCGCCTCTCCGCCGGAGATGCGCTGACACCGCTGCCGGGTACGCCGGCCAAGCCTCCGTCCTCCCGCTCTGGATGGTGGGTCGTCTCCTCGGCGTTGGCGGCCGCTGCAGTGCTGCTGATCGTCGCTGCAAGCTGGATGCTGGTGCAGAGGCAGACCCAGCACACACAGATCGCTTCGGTACAACGTGCCGCCTTGGTGAATGAAGTTCTCGATCAGCACATCGCCACGCTCGCCGGGAATCAGGTGCCGCAGGTGATCTCCTCCGACCGCCACACCGTGAAACCCTGGTTCCAAGGAAAGCTCCCTTTCAGCTTCAACCTTCCAGACAATTTGCCGGACGACACAAAACTCGATGGCGCAAACCTCACCTATCTGCACAACCGCCCCGCAGCCCAGCTTCTCTACAGCATCGGGCGCCATCGCGTTTCCGTTTTCGTCGTCCAGAAATCAGACGCAGTAATGTTAGGCGCGTCGCAGGCGGAGCAGTCAGGCTTTCATGTAACCGAATTCGCTACAAATAATCTTGCCGCCATCGCGATCAGCGACGTAGATCCTGCGCGGCTCTCAGCCCTCGTCCGCGCTCTCGAAAACGCACAATCACGGAGCTAGTTCGGCACAGCTGCGCGCATTGCGGCATTTCGCCACAATCAGGGTAATGTCGTCATGCTGCTCCCGCGGGCTGAAGCGCTGCACGTCTCCGATCACGGAAGCCACCATCGCCTCGGCATTCAGTTCCCGATGCCGCTCGACCGCTTCAATCAGCCGTTGCTCTCCAAATTCCTCGCCCGCATCGCTGAACGATTCGGTCACGCCATCTGTGTAGAGCACGAGCGTGTCCCCGTGGCAAAGCTGACATTCAACGGCCGGACTCTCCCAGTGCGGAAAGAGCCCGAGCACCGTGCCGGTCGAATGCAACCACTCGACCGAACCATTGTGGCGGAGCAGCAGCGCGGAGAGATGTCCGCAGTTCGTATATCGCAGCCGCTGCGCGATATCGTCGTATTCGGCAAAGAAGACCGTGGCGTAAGCGCTATCCGCTGTGTTCTCAAAAAAAATCCGATTCACGGATTGCAGAAAGCGCTGTGGCTCCTCGCGAGCGAGAGCAAACTGGCTGCGAAGGTTGGCCTGCAGGTTGGCCATCAGCAGCGCTGCAGCAATTCCCTTGCCCGAGATATCCCCGACGAACAACCCTATCCTGCTCTGCCCCAGAGCGAAGAAATCGTAATAGTCGCCGCCAACATGCCGCGCCTGAATACACGCGCCGGCGTAGTCCAGTGTCCTGATCTGAGGCAAGTTCTGCGGAAACAATCTCGCCTGCACCTGCTTCGCAATTTCCAATTCCTGCGCCAGGCGGCGGTGCGACTCCAGTGTCTCGGCATGCGCGCGCCGCTGCGCTTCGATCTCGCGGCTCATCTCGTCAGAGCCCAGCAGATCGAAAGAGTTCCCATCGACATCGCAAAAGACTGCCATCGTCCCACCCCACAACTGAGGCTGCGGCGGATGAAGAAAGCGCACGCCACGCGCACGCCAAAGATCATAGGTCGCAAAGATGTCCTCAGCGATGAAAGCAATCTGCGTCGGCCGCCCGATGTGTTTGTAGTTCTCTGATCCGCGCTTGGGAGCAATCACCGCCAGGATCGTGCTGCCATCCGGCGGTGCGACAGCCACCCATCGGCCAAACTCAAAGCGCGCCTCGGCCAGCACGCTGAATCCAAGCTGCTCGACATAGAACTTTAGCGCGCGGTCGTGATCCCGAACGAAGACATTCGACTTGAAGACGCGCAGATAGGGCCGTTGCCGGTCCGCCGAAACGGCAGCCCCATTCACCACCCGCTGCACGCGAGGGTCTTCGGTCTGAGAAATAGCCGTTTCCGGATCCAACGCAAGCTCCTTCACCAGATGCCACAGCGCGCGTGGCGATCAAAACATTGTCCCAGTCATTGAATCTCGCGGGCACTCCGGAAAAGACTGGATTGCACCGAACAGCGCCCCAAACTGTCGCCCCATCCTACGCAATGCACAGGGTCGGCTTCTACAGCATCCCGCTAAGGGTGGCATCGTTCTGCGAGTGCATGGCACATCTCAGCGTTGATGCCATCGCCGCCGTGGACGCATGGCTGGAGGCGTTCGATGATTCCAAGTTGCCGGCAACCCGTGAGTTGACTGGTATTGAGGTGCTCGTGCGAGCGTCCGATTAGCCGGTTTCCCGGCCAGGTGAGCAGATATATCGTCAACAGAAGCTGGTTTTCGATTACAAATCCGGCCTCATGAGGATGCCCCGGAGCCATTTTGGTTTGGCCGGTAGGCGCCCATCAGCCTCGCGATCATCACCGCGATATACAACACGGCCAGAACGGACTCGATCATGGACACCGATCGAACCTGCGGCGAAGCGGCTGTAATGCCGGCTGCGCCAGCCGTAGTCATGCTTCCAAAACTGAAATAAATGAAATCGAACCCCACAGGAACAAGATGCAGATTACTTGCCGGATCCAGATAGAAGGCATGAGGTTGGATGATCGCGAGGATAGCGTAGATCCTTGCAAAGGAAAATCCAATGAGGAGATAAATGCAGACCGCGCCGAAAATCGTCTCCGCCTCGGGCTTTTCGCGCACAAAAACGCGGCGAAAGATAATTCCGATCGTGAAAACGTCAAATGCGAAGCTGAGAATGACGTTAAAGACCGACAGAGGGACCATCCTGGGCCGAAAAACGATGGTGTGCACCACGATAGAAGGAACCGCAAGAATCAGAGCGACAAAGATGAGACCTTTCCGGAAACTCACCGCGTATACGCACATCAGCGTGACGGCGGCGCTCACCAGCCGGAACACGTAATAACGCGCGCCAGTATCACCCATGTACGGGTATAGAGCGAGGTATGCGAGCAGAAACAGAAATAGCAGAAAGAACTTGCGCCCAGTGACAGGCAGCAGAACCCGTTGCGCAGACTTTTCGTCCGTAGCTATCGACACCTGAGCCATGGCAGAGACAATCGATCCTACACTTTTTCGATTTCGAACAATCGCCAAATTCACTACTGCTCAAGAGCGGGTCGGCACCTGGTAGCCAGGTGCGGAAGCTCCGGAGTCAGTGGATTTAGCGGAACCTGAACGCCGTCGCGAGCGTATCGACCGTATATGGTGGCGAGGAATGATATGAGTCGACCCGTTCTCGCGGTGATTCCGCTGCTGGCTGCTGTTTCGTTTGCATTTCCGTGCTTCGCGCAAAATTCTGATTTCAACCTGAATTTGCATGCCAATTCGCATGCGACGGCGAAAGATATTGGGCTGCCGATGTATCCGGGAGCGACGCCATTCAAGGACAAGGACAGCGATTCGTCGTCGGCGGATTTGGGGCTTGTGCTGAACAGCCTTCGCGTCAACCTGCAGGTGGCGAGCTTTGTGACGACGGATTCTCCGCAGCAAGTGCTTAAGTTTTACAGAAAGCCGCTGGCGAAATACGGCGAGGTGCTGGAGTGCAACCACGGGAAGCCGGTGGGCTCGCTGGCAGTGACGAAGAGCGGGCTGACGTGCGGCGACCATAAGAGCGGGGGCATGACCGCCGATGGAAGCGACAGCGGTGACGAGCTGCGGGCGGGCACGCCGGAGAAGTTCCGGGTCGTTGGAATTGACAGCACCGAGGCGGGGAAGACGAAGTTTGGGCTGGTGGCGCTGGTGCTTCCGAAGGATGAGGACGCGAAGTAGGCGTTTCATCGAAGCAGCCGGCGCGCCTTGTTGCCGCATCACGCGCAAACGAACGCAAGCTCCTTCACCCGCTGCCACAGCGGGTGAAGGAGCGATCAAAACATTGTCCCAGTCATTGAATCTGCGGGCACTCCGGAAAAGACTGGATTGCACCCAACCGCGCCCCAAAACTGTCGCCCCATGCTACGCAACGCGCAGTGTGTGCTACCACACCATCCACCCAGTGGCAAAGAAGGGTCCTCCGGCAGATACGGCAGATTAACCAAAATACGCATGGCACCCAATGGAAACACACGAATCGATCTGGATTTCACGAGTTCGCATCCCTAAACGCGCTTGTCGGGAGCATCTCGTTTTCTCGATGAGAAATGAGTCGCCGAGGCGCTCAATGAAAGCTGACACATGGCCCTATAGTCGGTTTTTCGGACAGATGAATTTACCGAGCTTTACTCCCGCGTCACGGGCAATCCGGAAATTAGGCCAGATACGAAGCAAACGCCGGAGCGATCGTTTCCATACTCTTCCATCGTGATTGATGAGATCGGTTTTACGGCTGCGCGAAAGCCGCAAAGCTGTGCGGCGGTATCTCAAACTTGAACTCAGTGCGCTGCGGACCACGGTTGGAGACGTCGCTCGGCGCCGGCTTACCTTCGATCATTTCGCCGCTGCCGAGATTCTTAATGTGCGGCGTTGTTCCTGTTTGTGCTGTGGCCGGAACAGAGATTGTTACCGGCGCAGCCGTATCAAGAAAGTTCTCCACCGCGAAGGTTCTGTTGTCATACGCAAAGAGACTTACTTTGGCAGGCGCGTCCAGGCGCACAGGAAAGCCCGTCATGACAACCTGGCGAATACCGGCGAGCGCTGCTTCGGGCAGCAGGTAAAGATCCGCCGGATTTTCGGGAATCGCAAGCACGTACAGAATTCCGTGCGCGTATTTGTCCATCAGCACGAGCGGAGCGCCATTGCCGCTGGCGAGGCCGCGCACCATCGGCCACGCATCGTTGGTCTGGAAGGCGACCTCGGGAATGAGAATGGGCGCAGCCTGCTCAATGCCGCGGTCAGGACCGTCCCAGAATGCGTCCATCCGGATTGCGTTGCCAGTCACGTGCATCTCGGCAATGTCCTCAATCCGCGCGCCTGGAGCACCCTTGCCCTCAAGCGCCTTGAAAAGATTCGCCGTGATCACGACGTTGCCGCCATCCGTCAGATGCTTTTTGATTTTCTCGACAATTTGCGGATCGTATTTGGCCTGCTCCGTCAGTAGAACAGTGTGAGCTTCAGCGGCAGATGGGAAGGTTGCGCGCATCTCAATCGGCAGGCCGATCATGCCCAGATAGTTCTGCAGAAAATCCTCGCCCAGCGACTGGTACGGCTTGTAGCTGGCAATGCCAATGGGTTTGCCCAGGCTGCCAAGCACGCCATTGACGGTGTTCAGCGAGTATCCGGCCGCTGTCGCCCAGGACACCGGCTCGGCGGAGCGAGAGTTGGCATGCCACTGTTCCAGCCCGGTCTCGGTAAAGCTTGTCTGGGCGCCGGCCCATGCCTTGCGGTTGCCCAGTTGCGCGTTGCCCAGCATGTCGCTGTATTGGAAGAGCATGATCTGCGGCGCTTTGGCGAGCATAGTGTCCCATAACTGCTCCGCGTAGCGGTCAATGTACAGGGTGCCGTAAGTGTCCACCCACCCGCCGCCGTTGGGGCCGCCCTTGGCATCGAGCGCAACATTATCCAGATAGCGGATGATCTCGTAGCTCTCATACTGCTGCAGATGCTGGTCGTTCATCACTGGGTCGCGGGTCTCGGTCCCGGTATAGATGCCGTCGAAGATCTTCGGTTCCTGGTCCAGATCGTAGCCATTCGCAGGAAAGTGCTCATACCAGTTGGGAAACTTGATGATGACCTTGACGCGCGGATTCGCCTTGCGTGCCGGGCCCAGCACCAGCTCACGCGAGATCTGATCCATCAGCTTCAGCCGGAATGCCGTCCACGAAAGATCCCCCTTGGCGGCAATGTCGGATTCGCGCTTGGTGTTGTTGAAGAAGAAGTCGTCCAGAATGATCTCGTCGAACTGGCGCGCTGCAGTTTCCGCCACACGCTTCACCAGGTCGCGTTCTTTGGGGTCGGTGTAACACATGGAAATGAACGTGCCGTCGCCGATGGCGTCGGGCGACTCAAAGCCGGCATTGTCGCCGGAGCCGACGTAAGCGATGCCGCCCGCCACCTGCACCCCGTGCGCGACGAAGAAGGCCTTCACCTTTGCCAGCAGCGGCTCATCGATGAAAACGCCGGAGCGGTAGTCCTCGATGTAAACCTTGTCGACACGCACCTGGCTGCTGAGGTCGGTCCAGGATTTTTCCAGATACGCCGGATCCTTCATCCGCTGTACGACACCCACCGGTATATAGACCGCGACTTTGAAGTGGTCGTGCGCGGGCGGCTGCTGCTGCTGTGCCGCAACAGGAACAATGGCCAGAAGCAGGAGAGAGCACAGGAATTTCCTGCAGCTTTGCGGAAGCACAGAGTACATGAGCGGCACCCAAGGATGAGCGTAGGAGATGAGTGTAGCCATCCTACAGGACGAGCCGCCCGAGATAGGCCGCCCAAGATAGGCCGCCCAAGACAGGCCGTCGGCTGACCGGAAGTCGCGTTTGAACACAGCGAATACCGGGTAAGCGCCTCATAACTAAGTCGCTAACCAAAAACGTGCACAAAAGGGCCGTTTTCAGACACAAAATCGCGCTCCAAAGCGCACCCCAGACACCCTATTCGGAGCAAAAAAAGGGCCCCTCTTTTGAGGAGGGGCCAATCTGCCTTGGTTCTCTCGTTGTGTGAGAGCTTGGTTGCGGGTCTGCCTCTTACTGCTGAGGCTGAGCCATTGGCTGCGACGCAGCACCCTGGGGGGAGGGCTGCGAAGGCGACTGCTGCGTCGCACCAATGGGCGAGCTGCCATCCGAAGATGACCCGCTCAAACCCGCTAAACTGTTGTGCATCAGCGTTACGTGGACAAGGCTGCCACGCGCCGCTTTGTCCGTGTCGGACGACACCGGGGCATTGCCCAGCGCGACACGATAGATGCGGTAGACCGGAATGTTGTGTTCCACGACGAGGTAGCGCACCACCGCGTCCGCCATATGCTGCGAGTTGGCAATGCCGGCCTGCCCGCGTGCCCGCGAGTAGCCCTGCACTTCCACGATGTAGCCCTTCTGCCCCTGCAGCTTGGTTGCAACATCATCCAGGGCCTCTTTGGCCTTGGCATTCAACGTCGTTTGTCCGCTGCGGAAGTGAATCTCAGTGTCCGCCAGAGGCTGATACTGATCCAGATTCGACACCGTCGTATTCAAGTTGTCCGTGCGGGTCGAAGCCTGCTGCGCAAGTTGCGAGGCCTGTCCGGCCTGCGTGTTCGCAGTGGTCGCAAGCTGGTTCGCCCCATCCGCCGTGGTCTGCGCCTTTTGGATGCCAGCCGTGCTACGGGCGTCCAAATCCTTGATATCGTTCGCGTTCTTTCCTGAGAGCTGATCCAGCTCGTTCAGCCGATCCTTTACCGGACCAACCTGTCGATTTACCCACTTCTTGCGGGCTAGCGGATTCAGGTGGCCCCAGAAGCCTTCATTCGTCTTCGTCGGAAGAGGCTTGCCGGTAGCGTACGTGCTGTTGTCTTGCGGATTCTGCGCCGTGGGGGATGGCTGTTGCTGCGTGTCTGCCGCCTGGGGGGAGGAGGTCTGCGCTGACAGACTCAGGGTCGCCCCAAACAGAAGGGCGGCCATGGTGCTGGAAGCTAATACTGTCCCGACTTTGTTAGCCATGCTGCCAAGACTATTGCAAGAAGCATGCCAAACCAAGTTCCGGAGTGGTACAGGACTGCAAATTACTGATAATAAATATATTTATCGGGATATCCACAAGCGCCGAAGCGTACTAAAGTAACGGACAAACGATCTACCTCCGGGCCTCGCTATGAGCTTATGACAGGGCCCTGCGAAAAAAGTGCACCGCTTGGATCAATTCAGCGAGTCTGGACGTGCATCACCTGGACCGCCGGATATTGCTGATTCCACGTCGGCGAAACGTGGTCGAAGATCAAGCGAAAGTCATGCGAGTCCCCCGGCTTCAGCGGCTCTGCCGAGACCGGCTCGGTGTCGACGTACGGTTCCCGTGTCCGGATCAGGGTCAGCGGCATCGGAGTCTTTTGCGGAGGCTCCCCGATATCGTTCTTGAACGTGACCACCACATGGACGCCGGTCACGGTCTTGTCGCCTTTATTGGTGATCGTCCCATCGACATACGTCACCTTGCCGCCGGCGAAGTTCGCCGCTTCGCTCATCTGCAGATTTCCAATGGACAATTGGCTGGCATACGGGTCCGGCGTCTGCGATGCGTTTTCGGCCTGCAAAGCGGACCGGTCCCGGTGACTCGACAGAAGAATCAGACCAACCACCACGATAATGACAACGCCGGCGATGATCCAGGGAAGCCAGGAGCGGGTCTCCGGCTGGGTTTTCTTTTCGGAGAGGAAGCCGCCTGCGCCGCTGTCGCCTGCACTCATGGCAGCGATTCTACGCTGTCCCCAAACCAAGGAGTTCCTTGGCTGATTACGGTCGCCGACTCTTCATCGATTCTTCATTCGAAAATTCTGCGACATCTTGCCACAATGGGACGTCTACTGAGGCAAGCAATTGATCTTGTCCGAGGAGCGAGCGCTATGCAGGCGACGCGAGAGGTGAATCAGAACGCCCGGCCGTCCTCCCCGCTCGATCCGAGGGCGAGCAAACTTCCGGAGTACGTCTACCGCGCCGCCATCCTGGTGGCGGTCATTCTCCTGCTCTGGACGGTCGCGTAACCGGCACTATTCGCCTGGAAGAAATTCAGCCTTCGACCAGGCAAAATTCGCTTCGCCCGCTCCGGCCGTCTGACGAAAATCGGCTCCCTGCACCTCAAGGCATACACACATCTCAGCTAATCTCGAGCGCATCCGCTCGCTGATACGGTCCCCCAGCGTGTCGTCCTTACCTCCGGCCGGCGGACGATTGGCAAAGTTCGTCGTAACGATCGTCGTCCGCTTATGGTTGTAGCGGGCATTCAGGACGTGCCCCACGGTGTCCAGCACCCATGCCGTCGGCTTGGTCGAGCCCAGGTCATCCAGCACCAGCGCCTCGGCCTCGATCACCGGCCGTAGCAGCTCAAACTCCGTCGTTTCCGACCGCGCGTTGTAGGAATTCTGGATCTGCTTTAACAGGTCGCCATAATCGCAGAAAAGTCCCTGGCAGCCCTTCTCCTCGATCAGCGCTCGCAGCACACCCACCGCAAGGTGCGTCTTGCCGCGGCCAGCCTGACCGACAAACATCAGACCCCGCCCATCCGTATTGTGCGGATAATCAAGAACGAACTGGTGAGCCTTGAAATGCGCCTGCAGCATCGTTTCGTGCGAACCGGTCGTCTCGATCGACTCATAGCTCGCCAGAGTGGAATGCTCATGACGCCGTGGGATGTTGGCGCGTTCCAGCCGCCGCAACGCCTGCCGCGCCAGACGGCAATTGCACACCGCCGCCACCCGGTCGCCCTGCGCGTCGCGAGTGATCCGCATCCCCGTCCCGCCGCAAAGCGAGCAGTCCGCCGCCGGGCCGATGGTAGAAGCGCTCTCCATGCTTGCTAGTATCGCACTCGCGTACCGGTGAATTCCGCGCGCAAGCGTGCAGGAAGCGCACACGTATTCACGAGGGAAAGTGGAAATGTGCGTCATCGTCTGGGAGTTCCTCGTCGAGCCTGAAAAGGTTGACGCCTTCGTCGCCGCCTACAAGAGCACCGGCGCCTGGGCCACGCTCTTCGCGCAGGCGGAGGGCTATGTCGGCACAGAACTGCTGTCCTCTACCGAATCCGATGAGGAGGCGAAGTTCATCACCATCGATCGCTGGACGACCGCCGAGGACGTCACACGATTTCAGCAGCGATTCGGCGCCGAGTATCGAGCGCTCGACACGCAACTCGAAAAGCTCAGAATCGGCGAGCGCAAACTGGGAATCTTTATGAGTAAGACGTGAGTGGCAGGTCGGCTTCAGGAGGACACAGAAATGCCGGAGATTGCGAAGCAGAATGAGATTGAATTCTTAAAGCACGTGTATGAGCGATTCAACACGCGCGACATGGAAATCGTGCTTGCCGCAATGCACGAAGACGTCACCTGGGCAAATGGAATGGAGGGTGGCCACGTGCACGGCCGAGAGGAAGTCCGCAGCTACTGGACACGCCAGTGGGCCATGGTCAATCCGCATGTCGAACCAGTCGGTTTCTCGAATGGCCCGCAAGGCGAGGTCATCGTGGAGGTCCACCAGGTCGTACACGATCTGAATGGCACCCTTTTGATGGATCAAATGGTGGGCCATATCTTCAGGATCGAAGACGGCTTGATCCGCCGCTTTGATATACGCGGGGAATAACAATTCCTTGTGCCGCAGGGACGGTTGAAGGGCCGCAGCCGGGTTCTCCAGCACCCAATCAATCACCCGTGGCCGCCCAGCTTAGCAGAACAGGCGGGAAGAGTCCCCTTCCACAACAGCGGCATCATAGCGGGCTTTCAAACTGGCGAACAGCAACGAGGGAAACGCGAACGCTCGTCGTGCGCTCTATTTTCCACCCAGTGCCGGAAGCTGGAACTGGAGGACAGGTTCCCCATAGTATCCGGCGCTCGTCCGCGCCCTGAGTGTCGGATTGTCCATGCGCACAGCAAGCGCGTGGTACTCATCTACATGCTTCGACGCAGCCGGATCGAAGGTCAGTGTGTAATACGCCTTCGCTTCCGCGATACAGCCTGCGATCTCATCGGCCACGCTGCCGGGTGCATCCAGCGCGCGTCCTCCACTGTGAATCGCCAGCACCGGCAGCGCAAGATCGCCCGGCCGCACCTGATGTACGGAAGGCACACCTTTCAAAAAGCTGCGGTAGTGCTGGACGTGAGGCTCGTCTGTTGTTGCCGGGTCGGTAGGGTAAATGCTGTACAGCGTGACGCGTGCCTCGCGAAGGTCGACGGAGGAGCTAACGACCCTGTCAAACCACGGACCGTGATCCCCCTCAGTGAACAAGTAGTGCGAGCTTTCGAGCATTGGCCAGCCGTCTCCAATCCAGATCAAGATCGTTCGGCCGGCCCGTTGGTTTTCCGCATCGATGATGTCTTGCAGAGCGTTCAGCGACAGAGTCGTGCGATCCGGCTCAGTCTGTTCCGTCAGAAGAATCGAATGCATCGTTGATTCGGCTTTGTTCAGTTCGTCGGCCAGCCGATTCCCATCCTTCGTCCGCTGTGGCTGGCCCCTCACCCCCCGGTCATCGAAGATCATTAACGACGTCGGCTGTGCCAGCCTTCCGCCGTTCCGCCGCAGGAAATTCTCGATCTGGTTGCGCTCGTTGCCGACCACCCGCAGTGACGTATTAGCAACGTCCAGCAGCAGGATTACGTTAACCGGCGGCTCACTCCTTCCCGCTCCCACCGTTCCATCCACGGCATGAAACGAGAGGATCGGCCGCGATTTCTTGTTGTCGAGAAGTGTGAAGTCCTTCTGCTCGAGCCCAGCGACGGGCTGGCCGGCCTCATCGGTCACCACGATATCCAGCTTGATCTTGCCTTCGGAACTGCTGCTAGGCGCAGGACGATGCGAGAGGGCCGGGTGATCTCGATCAGGTGCTGCCTGGTTAGGAGCGTACGAAACCTGCTGTGCAGCCGTGGGCATTGGGAACATCGACGCGCAGAGGAAAATCGCCACGGCCCAACCGCGCAAGCCCATCCGCCCACCTCGTGAATCCCGGCAGCCAAGGAGTGATAAAGCGGAGGCCGCCCCGGCTACGCATCCGGATCATATACGTGCATCGTTCCAGGCAGAAACTCATCTATCGTAAGCAATCTCTCGATCGAAAGCGCCCGACCGTTCGCGAGCTCCATCAGCCTTGCGAAATGGGCAGGATACGCCTAAAATTAAAGGATTGCTGGAAAGGGATTTTGCGAGACATGCCAAAGGAAAAGATCCACCCCAATTACGAGACGATTCGCGTGCAGTGCGCCTGCGGCACAGGCTTTGAGACGCGCTCGACCCACAAGGGCGACATCCACGTCGAAATCTGCTCATCTTGCCACCCGTTCTTCACGGGCAAGCAAAAGCTGATCGATACCGCTGGCCGCGTGGAGCGGTTCCGCCGGAAGTACGCCAAGGCCGAGACCAAACCAGAGGCAGCGGCAGCCGCGAAGTAAATCCGGCTGCTCTGGCAGACTCAGAAGAGGCCTCCTGTGGGAGGCCTCTTCTATTCAATAAGCTGAAATAAGCTGAATAGATACGGACGTGAGCGACCCACGGAAGCGAACCGGCAGCTCGCCGCGGGCGCCCTTGCACGGATGGCAAGTCCATGAAGAAGCACTGGGACGACAATCCGCCTGACCAAGAGGCCCTGGAGGGCGCCGCAGGAGAGCCGCGCCCCGCCCGTGTGCCTGCGCGCTTCTCCATCGGCGCCGTCGAGGTGCGGCCCGCCACGGTTCTTGCCCCCATGGCCGGCGTGACCGACACTATCTTCCGCCGCTTCATCCGCAACGCCAGTCTCTTCACGCCTGCGGCCGCCGACGGTGCCACGGTCGAGACGGAAATCTCCAACCAGCAGTCCGGTTGCGGCCTCATCATGACCGAGTTCACCTCGGCCGACGGCCTCTCCCGCATGCGCGAATCCAAGCGCAAGCGTTACCTCACCTACTACGACGACGAGCATCCCATTGCCGCGCAACTCTTCGGCTCGGACCCCCGCACGCTCAGCGAGGCAGCGAAGATCGTTCAGGACGCTGGCTTCGACATGGTCGACCTGAACCTCGGCTGCCCAGCCAAGCGCGTCGTCGCCTGCAATGGCGGCTCGGGTCTGTTGCGCGATCTCCCGCTGATCGCACGCATCTTTGAAGCGGTGCGGGGAGCGGTGACGATCCCCTTTACCGTCAAGTTCCGCCTCGGCTGGAATGACCACAGCATCGTTTGCGTCCCACTGGCTCGCCTTGCCCAAGAGAGCGGCCTGAACGCAGTCGCGCTGCACGCCCGCACACGCGAACAGGGCTACTCCGGCGACGCCCGCTGGGAGCACATCGCCGCGATCAAGCATGCCGTTTCGATTCCGGTCATCGGGAACGGCGACGTCCGCACGCCCGAGGACGCCGCCGCGATGGTCGCCCGCACCGGCTGCGATGCCGTGATGATCGGACGCGCCGCTCCGGCGAACCCGTGGATCTTCCGCCAGATCGCGCAGTACACCGCCACCGGCCGCTACGATGTGCCCACAGAATGGGACCGCTATCGTATGATCCGCACCTACTTCACCATGCTGCTCGAAGAGGGGCACTGGCACACCGCAGGCTCGGACGAGAAGAACATAGAGGCCGCGAAGGCCTGTCGCGAAGGCGCGGGCAAAATGAAGCAGTTCGCCTCCTGGTTCACCCACGGCGTCCCGGGCGGCGGCGCTTTGCGCAAGACCATCTACGAAGCGCGCACCGGCCCCGCGATCCTCGATGCGGTAGAGCAGTTTTTTGCGCAGCGCTTCAGCGGAACGGATACTCCTGAAATTGCCAGCGAGCCCGCCGCCGAGTTCGCGTTTCAGGAAAGCTGAGCACCGCCGCGCTTGCGCCAGATGACTTCGAGCGAACGCCGCCATTCCTCGCTCACCGCGATCAGGCTCCATTCGATCTCGCTGCTCAGGTAACGCAGCACCGTCTCCGTTGCCGGGTGAATCCGCAGCGCGGGAGCGATAAAGTACAGCAGCGGCGACGTTTCTGCCAGCCGCATACCTGGGAAATAGCCGGACCGCGTGAAGTCATTCACGCCATCCGCCGTTCGTGCCTGCGCAGTACGATGCACCCGGATCCAATAGTCCAGCCCCTGCAGCACCATGTGCAGGTCTTCGTCGGCCTTCAGCTCCACTACCGCGAGCCTTCCATCCCGGTTCACGGCCAGCAGATCGAGCATGCCGCGATCGCTCGCCGCAAAGGCTGGCACCTGCCGATAGACCGGCGTTCCCAACAGGGAATGTTCCATCTCCGGCAACGCAGCCGACAATCGCGACTCAAGCCATCGCTCCGGCTGCATGCGGTAGAGCGGATCACGTCCACTTCCAGCGCTGTGACGGCTCTCGAACAATCGTGCCGTCAAATCGCGAAGCATCGGCGCGGTGTCCTGGTTCAGTTCCGTTTCGCTCGGCCCGGCGCCAAAGATGATCCGGTCCTGCCGCTGGAATGAGCCCGGCGCAAGCCCATGCTGCACGCGCGCAAATTCCAGCCCGCACAGCGACAACCCCACCGCCGATGCGCTGTGGACACGCTGTTCCACCCGTTCACGCCCACCTGCCGGCACCAGCGCCATCACTTGCGCGATGCCGGCCTGCAGCCGCTCCAGCGCTGCGCCGCAATTGAAGTTCTGCACCAGCCGCATCTCCAGATTGCCATTTCGCCCAATCTCGATCGGCCGCAACTCGTCGCCACGCGCGTCGCACTCATACAGCTCCCACTTCGCCTGCGCGGCATCCAGCCAGCCCATCCGCGATTGCGTCACGGCGCCATGTCCTTCGGGCACGATCACCCGCAGCCCCTCAACATGCCTCGCGTGCCCGCTCCGTGCGCCTTCTGCGCGCTCACGGCACCGGCTCAGCCAGAGCAGCCCCAGCGTCAGGATGCCATCGATCGTCGCCTGCGACTCCTCCGCATTCACGGCGATCAGCGCCCACGCGCTCTGGCCGCGCGTCAACAGCCCACGCGCATACGCCGGGCCAAAGCTGTGTTCCAGATCCATGGAACCGCGAAGCGCTTCGATCTTCCAGTCACCGAAGGCGCGCGGCAGCATGTGCTCCAACTGCTTGAGGTAGCGGGATCGAATCGCCGCGCGGGTCGAAGGTGTCCGCTGGTCGCGGTCTGCCAGCAGGTGCAGCATTTGCGGACGCGTCTGGCCGAAGCGCCGCACCTGCAGCCGCAGCGCATCCTTCCGCACATCAAGTCCCGTCACGGTGCGGACGATGTTCCGCTCCTCCGACCACAACTGCAACACACAGCGGCCGTGCTCCGCAGACAGCGCATACCGCGCCTCGCGCATATCGAAGAGCACGCGGCCGTCCTCCAGCACCGCAGCCCCGGGATGTTCCGCAAGGAACGATTCGAGCTCGCGTGCAAGCGTATCCGCGCTCAGATCTGTAACAATCGCCGGCATCTATCTGCCAACCAGTGTCGACCGCCGGCGCGATCGAGGGAATCACCCCTCCGTGTCACGGCTCAACCTTCGAGGAGAATGCCTGCTAGCGCGGCACCGCGCGTGCATGCTCGAGATGATGCCGGCTGTGCCATTCATAGCGCAGCAGCACCTGATCGATGCGTTCCGGCCCGTTCTCCGGATGGTTGAAGCCGCGCGCCCACGTCGGTATCCTTGAGCGACCGCAGCAGTATCACGATGCGCGCATGCATGCCCTCGATGATCGCGAGCGAGAGCGCTACCGGCGCGCTCGTCGCATCTGCCAGCTTCGCCCACCCCTCCTGGTCGTAAGGCTTGATCGTGGGCCAATCTTCGGTAAGGGCCATCCGTAGCCGTCCTGACATCTGCGAGTGGCTGTCAGCGACGTGATGCGCAAGCTGGCGCAGTGTCCATCCATCCGGCCGATACGGCCGCTCCAGGCCAGCGTCCCCGCGCGTCTCTACTTCCTGCCGGAACAGCCGCGGAAACGCCTCGAGAAAGTCAATGGCCTGCTTGCGCTGCTCCGCCGTGACCTGCTGGGTAAGTTGGAACCGCCCTACCGGATACCGCTGCCGTTCGACTTCTTCTGCCAGTGCGCTCATGCGGTCAATCTAGCACGCCATTTCACACAAAGGACGAACCGAAAATCGCTACTTTCGGCCACTCTGAAGCCTACAATCGATCCAGATCATCCAATCAACAGACATGAGCCATCACCCTACAAAGATCCCGTCCGGAACGGAGCACGATTTTTCTGGCCCAGAGCACCGGCGTTATTTTTTCGACACCTTCGGCATCACCGAGCGGCTGCTCGAGCGCTGCCTCGGCGAGGCACTCTCCGCCGGCGGCGATTACGCCGATCTCTACTTCGAGTCCATCGCGTCCACAGCCATCGGCCTTGACGAATCGCTTGTGAAATCCGCGAACCAGGGCATGAGCGCGGGCTGCGGGGTGCGCGTTGTCGCCGGCGAGCGCACCGGCTACGCCTACACCGACGATCTCTCCGCCGACCGGCTGCTGCGTGCCGCGCGCACCGCGGCCCTCATCGCCAGCGGCCCGGCGAAGGAACCCGTCACCGGCTTCCACGAAAAGGCGCAGCAGAATCTCTATCCAGTCCTCTCGCCGGAAGGCGACGCTGATATCGCCTCCAAGCTCGATCTGCTCCTCCGTGCGGACCGTGCCGCGCGCGCTGCCGATCCGCGCATCGTGCAGGTCAGAGCCAGCTTCTCCGACGAGGTGCGCCGCATCCTGGTCGCCGCATCCGACGGCACCTTTGCCTCCGACACGCAGCCGCTCGCCCGCTTCAACGTCTTCGTCATCGCGAAGGATGGCGCAAACGTGGCACGCGGCAGCGCCGGCGGCGGTGGTCGGGTCGAGCTCGATTACTTCCTCACAGAAAAAACTCCCGAGGGCTTTGCGAAAGAAGCCACGCGCCAGGCGATCCTGCAATTGAATGCAGTCCCCGCGCCCGCAGGCGAGATGGAAGTCGTCCTCGGCCCCGGCTGGCCCGGCGTATTGCTGCACGAAGCCGTCGGTCACGGACTCGAAGCGGACTTCAACCGCAAAGGCACCTCTGCCTTCTCCGGACTCATCGGCCAGTCTGTCGCGTCGTCGAAAGTCACGGTAGTCGACAACGGCCGCATGCCCAACCGCCGCGGCTCGCTCAACGTGGACGACGAAGGCTCACCGACGCAGGAAACAGTTCTCATCGAGAACGGAATCCTGAAGGGCTACATGAGCGACAAGCTTTCCTCCCGCCTCATGGGAATCCCGGAGACCGGCAACTGCCGGCGCGAAAGCTATCAGGCCGTGCCCATGCCGCGCATGACGAACACGTACATGCTCGCCGGCGACGACGCCCCCGAAGACATTCTCCGCTCGGTCAAACGCGGTCTCTATGCCGTCAACTTCGGAGGCGGTCAGGTGGACATCACGAACGGTAAGTTCGTCTTCTCCGCAAGTGAGGCCTATCTCATCGAAGACGGCAAGATCACCGCGCCCGTCAAGGACGCGACGTTGATCGGCAATGGCCCCGAAGCGCTCAAGTATGTCTCGATGGTCGGTCACGATCTGCGCCTCGATGAGGGCATCGGCACCTGCGGCAAAGAGGGCCAGAGCGTGCCTGTCGGCGTCGGGATGCCCACGATTAAACTTGACCGCATGGTCGTCGGCGGAACGGGTCGCTGATGCTGGAAACCTTGACCACACATCAGGACCTCACCGCCGCGCTCGCCACACAGCTCATTGATCAGGCACTCGCTGCGGGCGCGACCGATGCTGAAGTCGTCCTGTACGAAGGCGATGAGTTCGAAGCTCTGGTGCGCAAAGGCGAAGTCGAGCGGCTGAAAGAGTCCGGTTCACGCGCAGCAGGACTCCGCGTCTTCCTCGGCGCGCGCACCGCATCCACCTCCACCAGCGATCTGACACCCGCTGGGCTGGAGCGCCTCGTCCACGGCGCAGTCGCGCTCTCGCGCGTCACCTCGGAAGATCCTTTCGCCGGACTCCCCGACCCCGCCAGCTTCGGCCGACTCACGGGCGACTTGCGTATCTACTCGAACGACGTTGACGATCTGCCCGCGGCCGAGCGCATCACGCTAGCACGCCGCGCCGATGCAGCCTGCTTCGCCGCCGATCCGCGCATCACCAACAGCCGCGGCGGCTCGTTCGACGCGGGCTCCGGCCACAAAATTCTCGCCAACTCCCGCGGCTTCGTTGGCGAGTACCGCCGCTCCATCTGCTCCATCTCCGCCAGCCCCATCGCGCAATCCGCCGACGGCCAGATGCAACGCGACTACTGGTACTCGAGCGCGCGCTCTGCCGCTGCTCTCGAATCACCCGAATCCATAGGCGCAGAGGCGGCACGCCGCACCCTGCGCCGGCTCGGCGCGCGTTCTGTGCCCACGCAACAAGTGCCCGTGATCTTCTCGCCGGAGATCGCGCGGTCCATCGTCGGCCACATCTTCGAGGCAGCCAACGGCTCGCTCATCTATCACCAGTCATCGTTCTTCGCCGGCAAGCTTGGCGAGCAGGTCGCGAGCCCCGAACTCACCATCATCGATGACGGCACCCTGGTCGGCGGCTTCGGCACTGCGCCATTCGATGGCGAGGGCCTGCCCACACGCCGCACCGTGATCGTCGAGCGCGGCGTGCTCAAGAGTTATCTGCTCAATACATACACGGCCCGCAAGCTCAACATGCAATCCACCGGCAATGCCTCGCGCGGGATCTCCGGCGCGCCCGGCATCGGCGCCGGCAATCTCTTCCTTGAGTCTGCGTCGCCGCTGCCGCCTGCCTCTATCCTCGCCAGCATCAAGAGCGGTCTCTACATAACGGAACTCATCGGCCAGGGCGTCAATATGGTAACTGGCGATTACTCGCGCGGTGCCTCTGGCTTGTGGATCGAAAATGGCGAACTGACTTATCCGGTCGAAGGCATCACCATCGCGGGCAATCTGCAAAAGATGTTTCAGAACATCACCGCGGCCGGCGACGACATGGTCTTCCGCAGTTCAGTCGCATCCCCCACCCTGCGCGTCGACGGAATGACCATCGCGGGATCGTAAGCCGTTGCACATCTGAGGCACTGCACACTTGAGAAGACCAAAGGCCGCCCGAAGGCGGCCTTTGGCGTAATCACACTCCAATTGAGTTAGAAGCTGAAGCGCGCTCCGAACTCACCAGTGAACGATTTAGGAAGCACCGTGCTGTTTGGCGTGATGAAATCGATCGGCTTCAGGAAAGTATTGGCGCTGGGATCGGCATCAAAGTCACTCACCACATTGTCAAGATTGCTCCCGAAGTTTGCGCGGTTCGTCAGATCGAATCCCTGAAAAAACAGGTTGAGGTTGTACCTGTCAGCAATCGTAATTGTCTTGCCGATACGTGCGTCGAGCTCCGCGAATGCCGGCCCGCGATAGTTTGCGTAGGAAACCTCCTGGCATGTATGTGCTACTAGGCAGGTCGAGTAGTCGCCGCCGCTGATGCCAGCCAGGGCCACATAACTCGATGGGTTTGTAAGTGACGTGCCGATCGGTACAACTGCGTGCGGATTGGAACGCCCGCTGCCAATGCCCCACAGGTCGCTGCTGGATTGAACAACATCCACCGGACGCCCCGTTCCGATTTGGAAGATAGGAGAAACCTCGATCTTCCAGGGCAGGTTGACCGTGGCTGATGCAGTTACGTGGTGGCGTTCGTCACTCGGGGTTGGACCATAGTCCTGCCGGCGCAATTGACCCAGGAAGGGATTGGTCGCCGTGTTCCGGAAGGAGGCAGCTCCGCCTTCAAATCCCAGAGCCTTGGCAAAGGTGTAATTGACGGTCCCGGTGAAACGCTTCCACATCTGCTGCCGATAGCTAACGTTCAGGCCGTCATAGTAGGAGCGGCCTATCGACTGCTCATCCGCGATGCGGCCCAGCTTTGGCACGCCAGCCGCGGCGAACGCAGCCGAGAACGGCCGGGTTTTGTCGCTGAAATACTGAATAGGATTGATGTTGACGGTCTTGTCGTCGTGCAGACCGCGCGCCTGAACGTAGTCCACTTCAATCACTGAAAAGTTGTTCGGAGCGTACTGGAACCCGGCGTTGATCTGCTGGGTATAGGGATTCCGATAGCTTGGGTCCATAATGCGGCCGGTAGATCCCGGAGCCAGATCATGGCCTGCTGGCGGAATCACCGGAGCCGGATCGATACCATAGCGGTAATTGCTCAGCAGAATTCCAGTGCCGGGCACATCGTTATCCGATGAGCATTTCGAGTCTCCCGGTCCGCTGCAGGCAATGCTGAAAGTATTGGCGAAGACAGTGTCGTTGGCCTGCTGAATCATGAACAGCGGAATGTTTTCGAACGATTGCCCGAAATACAGTCCATATCCGCCGTGCAGAACGAAGCGGCCGTTGCCCAGCAGGTCGTACGAGAAGCCAATGCGGGGGCTGATGTCCAGATTGTCATTCTTTGGCAGGCCGGTGAAGACGCCGCCGATGTTAGTGAGGTCCGGAGTGTAACCGGTCAGATAGGTATTGGGATTCACGGTCGGGGGCACGGTCGGAATTCCGGTTGCCGCTGCCGCTAGCAGTTCCTGGTGGGTACGGCTGATCTTCTGTTTGTCGATACCGTAGGTATCGATATCACGATCGTAGCGAATGCCGGCATTGATCAGCAGCCGCGTTGTGATCCGGAAGTCGTCCTCAAAATACAACCCGAGCATCTTCGGAGAGAGCTGAAAGTTGGGATTACCCGAAGTACCGGTCATACTGATGACCGCACCGGGCGTCGAGAATCCATTCGAATATTTCGTCGGATCCAGCAGATTTTGCGGTGAATCGACAAAATCAAATTCCGGCGTGGGATTGTTTTCGAAAAAACCACCTAGCTGTGGCTCGTAGACAAAATCCACACCACCGCGCAGTGTGTGCTTCCCGTGCGTGTAAGAAAGGTCATCACGGAATTGGAACTTATGCTGGCTCGATTTCTGGGGCACGTTCACGTTCGTACCAAACTGGGTGGTATCAGGAAACGTGATGGTGGGCGCGCGGAGCTTGGAGTCGATCAGGTTATTCCAATACTGGAAGCCCACCGTGAAGTTGTTGACAGTGTTCGGAGTGAGCAACGAGCTGAGCGTGATGTTTGCCAGGATCAAGTCGTTGATGGTGAAGTTGCCTTGTGTCAGATCGACACGCGCATTCGCTTGGTCGTTGTTGCTCTTATTGTCCTGCGCGATGTAGCTGACGAAAGCCTTGTGTTTGTCGTTAAAGGTGTGATCGATACGGCCGTTGTACCGCTTCTCATCAAACGGCGTCGGGATGGTACGCGACGGCTCTGGCGGCACGGCAAAGAGGCCGGGTTGCTGCTTCGCCAGATTGGCTGCCACCGTCAATTCGTCGAACGAATCTGGATTCGTCGAAATGCTCGAGCGCTCACGTAATCCTTCATAGGCGAAGAACCCGAAGTCCTTATCCCGTCGGATTGGACCTCCGAAGGCGCCGCCGTACTGCTGGCGGCTGTAATCCGGCTTGGGCTGACCGCTCTTCTCCGCGAAATAGTTGTTCGATTGAATCGCCTGTGTGCGGAAGAAGCCGTATAAGCTGCCGTGGAACTGATTCGTTCCCGACTTGGTCACCACATTCAGCGCCGCGCCCTCGCTGCGTCCGTTGACCGCAGAGAAGCGGTTTGGGCTGATGATGAACTCCTGCACGGCTTCGAGCGGCAGCTGCATCACTGCTCCACCTACCGTGTTGTCCTTGTTATCGATGCCGTTCACGGTGGTGTTGGTGTTGCGTCCCGTCGATCCGTTTACCGCATACACCGCGTAACGGTTCTTGGTCGGATCGTAGCTGTCCACCATCTTCACGCCCGGAGCAAGAATTGCGAGGTTGGCAAAATCGCGTCCATTCAGCGGCAGATCGGTGATCTGTTTCGGCGTCACGGCGATGGAAACGTCGCTCTTCTCCGGATCGACGAGCTGATTGTTTGCCTGCACCTGCACCGTCTCGCCTGTGCCCCCGGGCTTCATCGGCACGTTGGCAGCGGCCGTGGTTCCCACCAGCAGATCGATATCTTTGATCTCGCCCGTTGCAAACCCCGGCGCTTCTACATGAACGCTGTAGTGGCCGACCGGCAGCAGGTCGAAGCGGTAGTCGCCGGCCGCGGCGGTCTTGGTCGTGCGCTGCGCATTCGTGCCAGTATTCGTTGCCGTCACCACCGCGCCCACGATTGCCGCGCCGGAGGAATCGGTGATGGTGCCGGCAATCGTGCCGCTGGCTGTGGCCTGTCCATAAAGGGACGGCGCGGAAAGGGTGAGAACGGGAATGGCCAGCAAGGCTGCGGCCAGACTGATTCTTAAACAAGACGACTTTCTTGATTTCATCGCGTTCTAGCCTCGGAAAAGTCGAACAAAATGCGCGCCGGCTCTGCGTGGAACCGGTGCTCGCTTCAGGTTTGTTACAAAACCCGCAAGAAGGATTCTGTGGATCATATGACAGGCATTTCGATGTGTCTACAAAAAGCGCCTGTCTATTGCCAAAAGACTGGGACGGAACTGGGACTCAACGCGACACTCGACTCCGGGTTGCCAAGCCCTCGCTTCACGCTTATCTCAGCGGCAATTGCCACAACAAGGCCGAATATCCCGGCACGGTGCGCTCATCCATGGCGTTCTGCGCGAATTGCACGCCGTCCTTGGCATCCAGCGACGGCGCGCTCAGTGTCCAGCATTCTGTCGCTCTCGTTCCGGCGCCGCGGAGTTTCACCTGCACCGGATTGCTGGATTTGTTCACCGCGGCCACCACAAGCGCATCGTTCGCGCGCGCCGCATACGCGCTCACATCGCGCGCATCGCCTGCAGCCGATAGGCGAACGAAAGTGGCCCCAGCAAACCGCTGCGCCAATAGCATCCCGTAATACTCGGGCCGCGGCTTGGTAGCATTCGGCTCTCCCGTAAGCGGTGCGTAGTATCCCTCGCCACCACCATGCAGATTCACGCCGGCGTAGCCTGCCTGCGCCACGCGGAGTAAATAGTCCGATGCCCACAATGCAGATGCGAACGCATCGCTCACACCCGGCTGGCCGCCGTGATAGCACGTATTGCCTTCCGTCATCCGATACGGCGCGCCCGCAGTCTTGCCCGCTGCGACCAGAATCGGCATTTCGCGCGCGAGCCGCGGATCATCGCTGAGCAGTTTCCGCGCGTCAATCCCCGGAGCGCCCGCCGGGCCCATCGCGTAATAATGCGACGACACCAGCACCACATCGCCCTTCGCACGTTGCGCAAACTGCGTCACCCAATCCGACTTCGTAGCGACGTCCGGCCCGGCAAATGGAGCCTGTGGCACGCGCGCCCGCACCGCCTTCACAAACCGCTGATACTCACTCCAGTAGCGATCGAAATTCCATCCGCCTTCGCGAAATGCCGGTCCATAGAGGTCCGCCTCGTTCCCCACCTGAAAAGCAAGCAGGTGATCTCCGGCGTGCTTCGCGACCAGCGAAGCCTCTTCTGCGGCACGCTCCGGTGTGCCGGTACCGAGATTCAATCCATAGAGCACCTTCCATTCGGTCGCGCGTAAAAAACCGCCCAACGCAGCAATGCCCTCCGGCCCAATCGTGGCGGGCCGCTCGCTTGCCGCCTTGCTGTCCGTAAGCCGCCATTCGTAGAAGCCCCGCACCTTCGCTGCCTCTTCGGGCGCGATGCTGTTCGCGGCGTTACCCTTCCAGAGCGTCACGTCGCTCAAGTTGCCGCCCAGCCGCAGAACACCTCGCGGACACAGCTTGCGAAAGGCGCCGACCAGCGTCGTATTGCTCGCGGCAAAAAACGCAGGATCGGCAAGCTGCGGCGATTCGTAACTCAATCCAATGAAATCCTGTGGCATGGTGGCAAGCTCTTTGCTGCTGTCGATGTTCAACTCCATGGCGCGCGCCTGCGCATGACTCCGTGTAGCGATAGCGCCAGCGGACAATCCCGCAGCACGCACAAAGCTCCGCCGATCCATCGCCATGATTCTTCTCCAATCTCCAACGGCAGCCAGCATACCGGAGTCGGGCTCCTCGCCCAGTCGTTCCCCGCGATGCCTGACAGCTAAAATTGAGGCGTGTTGGCGCATACCCTACCGTTCGTCCCTGCAAGCGCAGCGGCAATCCAGCCAGGCGCAGCGGATTTGGCCGATCAGTTGTCAAGTCTGCCGGACTCGCCGGCCGTCTTCTCGCTCGGCTTTGGCGAACGCCGCGAGCCATACATTGCGCGCACCACAAACCTGCGCCGCCGCCTTAAACGCATGCTCGCTCCAGAAGGCGCGCTCTCACGCCGCCTGCAGCTGCTTCCCTTCGTACGCGAGATTGCCTGGTCATCCTACGGCTCAGACTTCGAAGCCTCGCTGCTGCTTTATCGCGAAATCGGGCATGCCTTGGAAAAGAAAGACGCGGGGAAAAAAGATGCGTCGGCTGTGCGCAAACGGCTCCGCCTGCGGCCGCCCGCATACCTGCGCATGGCTCTGGAGAATGACTTCCCTCGCCTCTTCGCAACCAACCGCTATGTCCGTAGCGCCGCAGATCACAGCTTCGGTCCCTTCCCCACGCGTGCTGCTGCGGAACGCGCCTGCGACGCCGTGCTCGACCTCTTCCAGTTGCGCCGCTGCGTCGAAGACCTGCATCCCTACCCCGAGCATCCCGCCTGCCCCTACTTCGAAATGAAGAAGTGTCTGGCGCCCTGCAACCAGACCTGCACGCCGGATCGTCACCGCGCAGAAGCAGACGCGGTCTTCGAAACTCTCCGCACCCATGGCGCCAGCCTGCTTTCATCCTTGGAGCGCGAGCGAGCCGCGGCATCCGAAGCTCTCGAGTTCGAAACCGCCTCAGCGATCCACCAGCGATACGAGAAGGCCGAGATCGCTCTTCGCGAGTTGCCCGAATCGGTGCGCCTGCTCTCCGAACTCTCCGCCGTCATGGTGCAGCCATCGGCCCAACCCGGCGAAGTAGCACTCTTCCGGCTCACACGTCAGGGGATCGCTGGCCCCGTCGCTTACGCCACCATTGGCATGCGTCTCCACAATGAGCAGTCCGGCTCCTCCTCGCTGTACTCGCATCCCATGGCCCTCGCCGCCGTTCCACTTGAACCCTCACCGGCTACGGCTTCCGTAACCGACACGCTGGAGGAGCGCCTGGAACAAGCGCTCGGTTCACTCGAAGCAACGTCGCCCTCCCGGCCTTCGACTTCGCAGATCGAAGACCATCTGGCGCTGTTCACACGCTGGTGTTTTCGTCCCGTCGCAAAGCGCGTCGGCGATATCGTCTTCGCCGATCCTGGCGGAGTAATCCCGCACAAACCGCTCATTCGCGCCATCTCCAGGGTTGCCCGCGGTGCTGCTGCCGCCGTGCCTGCCGCAACCGCCTGAACAGCCGCGCTCCCGCTGATACACTGGCCCCGTGGTTGAACTGTTGCCTTCTATATTGTCGGCAGACTTCGCGCGGCTCGCGGAAGGCGTCGCTGCAGCCGAGCGCGGCGGCGGCACTGTCATTCATGTCGACGTGATGGACGGCCATTTCGTGCCCAACATCACGCTTGGTCCGCCGGTCGTGAAGTCTCTGCGCAAAGTCACGAGATTGCCGCTCGATTGCCACCTCATGATCGAGAACCCAGACGAGTTCATCCCGGCCTTCGCCGAGGCCGGCGCCAACTGGGTTGGTGTGCATTACGAAGCCTGCGTCCACCTGCATCGCACCATCGAGCACATCCGGGATCACGGCATGGAGCCTGGGGTGGTGCTCAACCCGGCAACCCGCGTGGACCTGCTCTACGATGTGCTTCCCATGCTTCACCACGTGCTGATCATGAGCGTGAACCCTGGCTTCGGCGGCCAGAAGTTCATCCCCTTCTCGCTGGACAAGATCCGCCGTCTCCGCGAGTTGCGCGCCGAGCGGAACCTGCGCTTCCGCATCGAAGTCGACGGCGGAGTGGCTCACGATACGGTGGCTGCGGTCGTCGAAGCAGGAGCGGAACTGCTGGTCGCCGGCAGCGCTGTCTTTGATGGCGGCCATCCGGAGCGCCACGCACGCGAACTACTAGAGGCAGCCCGCTCGGCAGAGCTCGCCTCCGCACATTAGAATGTTCGTAACGAGAAACCCACAGGCGAAATCGAGCGCACGCTGCCGGTGGTCGTTTGCCAACTCTCGAAGGATGTTGATGTCTATGAATCGGAGTTTTTCCGCCCGCCTGCTCGCTCTTTCCGCCGCCGCGTGCCTGTCCGCCGCTTTTGCCGTGAGCGCACCCGCACAGCTCCTGCACCACACCAAGAAGCCGAGAAAGGTCAGTTCCGCGGACCCGCTGGCCGGCGTCACCTCGAAGCAGCCGGACAAGGAGCTTTTCGACAAGGCCATGACCGCCCTGAAGAAGGGCAAGTACGATGTGGCCCGTCTTGACCTGCAGGCGCTCCTCACCACCTATCCCGAGTCGGAATACCAGATGCGCGCCAAACTCGCCGTCGGCGACAGTTGGTACAAGGAGGGTGGCGCTGCCGCGCTCCAGCAGGCAGAGGCCGAGTACAAGGACTTCATCACCTTCTTCCCCAATCAGCCCGAGGCCGCCGAAGCGCAGATGAAGGTGGGCGACATCTACTTCCAGCAGATGGAGAAGCCCGACCGCGATCCCACCAACGCGGAACGCGCGGAGCAGGAATACCGGCTGATGGTTCAGCAATATCCTGACTCCACCCTCGTGCCTCGCGCCAAGCAGCGCCTGCGCGAGGTGCAGGAGGTGCTGGCGCAGCGGCAGTACACCATCGGCAGCTTCTATGCCACGCATGACAATTGGGCGGCCAGCATCGCACGCCTGCAGACCCTTACCGACTCCTATCCGCTCTACAGTAAGAGCGACATGGCCCTGCTGCAGCTCGGTGACAATTACGCCGCCGAAGCCGGTATCGCCGCCAAGCTGAACATCAATGGCGCGGAGCGGGAGCGCCTGATCGCCGCCTATGACGACCGCGCCGCCGACTGCTATTCCAAGGTAGTCACCCGCTATCCCATGGCGCCCCACGTCGAGGACGCGCGCGAAAGGCTCATCGCGCTTGGCCGCCCGGTGCCTGAGCCCACCCAGACCGAACTGGCGGAGAGCGAAGCCGAGGAGCAGAGCCGCGCCAATATCAAGCTGAAGGATCGCGCGATCCTGCTGGTCAAGCACGGGCCCTCCACCCTGGAGGCGGCACGCGTGGGCGAGCCCCTGATGACACCCGCAAAAACCGTGACGGCGCCTGAAGTCAGCAAGGAGAACGTCGCGATATTCAACGAAGCCGCGGGCATCAAGCCGGCAGCAGCGGGAAGCACGCCCTCTGCCGCGGTCGCAAATGGCACCGCCGCGCCGCGAACCGGCGACGCCGCTGTTCCGAATCCTGAGGGCGGCGCTTCGGGTACGGGCATCGGAGTAGAAGTCCTGAACCCCAACGGCAACGCCGTCGATAACAATAGCGGCAACTCCTCTACGGGAGCGGCACCGCCGGCCGCTGCTCCTCCACCAGCTACGGAAGGCACGGGCGCTCCCGCGGCGAGCGCCGGCGCGGCCGACAACTATGGATTGAAGGCCGTCGGCCCGGCGAACACCGCCCCGCTCCCACCTGTAGAAAAGCCCGCCGAGGCACAGACCCAGGTAAATGACGTGAAGGGCGGCGCAGCCGGCAATGCCCAGGTCGAAACCGGCACTCCTGCTCCGGGCAAGAAACACAAGAAGAATCCGAAGGTCAAAACCGACCAGAGCGCCGAGTCCTCCAGCACCAACAAGAAGAAGAAGGGCATCGACAAGCTCAACCCCTTCTAGAAGACGAAGGCAGGCAACAACAGACGAAACCAGACAACGGCAGAGGGCGAAAGCTTCTCTGCCGTTTTCTGTTGTTATGAAGCCGCCTTCCGTTGCCGGAAGTTGTCGTCCCTTTTGTTACCCTGAAAGTTCCATGCCCGACGAACTGCCGAAAGCCTACGACCCTGCCGCAATCGAGGAGCATTGGGCCGAATACTGGGTGAGCGAAAACCTCTTTCACGCCACCTCTCTCGACCAGAGCCCGACCCAGCGCAATTTCACCATGCTGCTGCCGCCGCCCAACGTCACCGGCCGCCTGCACATGGGCCACATGCTCAACCAGACGGAGATGGACATCCTCGCCCGCTGGCACCGCATGCGTGGCGATCGGACCCTCTGGGTCCCAGGCACGGACCACGCCGGCATCGCCACCCAGATGATGGTCGAGCGCCAGCTCGCCAGCGAAAAAACCTCGCGCCAGAAGCTTGGCCGCGATGCCTTCCTCGAACGCGTCTGGAAGTGGAAGGAGCAGTATGGTGGCGCCATCCTCGACCAGATGAAGCGTCTTGGCGCCTCCGTCGATTGGTCGCGCGAGTACTTCACCATGGACGCCGGCCTCTCCCGCGCTGTGCGCGAGGCCTTCGTCCGCCTGCACGAGCAGGGCTTGATCTATCGCGGTGCCTACATCGTCAACTGGTGCCCGGATTGCCAGACCGCCATCTCCGACCTCGAAGTCATTCACGAAGAGCAGCTGGGAAAGCTCTACACCATCCCCTACGGCATCGTCGGCTCCAATGAATCGCTTCTCGTCGCCACCACGCGGCCGGAGACCATGTTCGGCGACGTCGCCATTGCCGTCCACCCGATCGACGAGCGCTACCGGCACCTGCAGGGCGCAAGCGTGCGCGTGCCCTTCATCGGTCGCGAGATCCCCATCATCGCCGACCCGTGGGTTAGCCCGGAGTTCGGCACCGGCGCGGTCAAGATCACGCCCGCGCACGATCCCAACGATTACGCCGTAGGCCAGCGTCACAAGCTGCAGTCCATCAACATCATGGATGAAACTGCTCACCTCAACGAGATCGCCGGCCCCTTCGCCGGCCTCGATCGCTTTGAGGCACGCAAGCGCATCGTCGCGGAACTCGAAGGCCAGCCCGGTTACTCCGTCAAGGAGCACTCCCACGCCGTCGGCAAGTGCGACCGCAGCAAGACCGTGGTCGAGCCGCGCCTGTCGACTCAGTGGTTCATCAAGATTCAGCCGCTCGCTGAAAAGGCTATCGCCGCGGTCGACCAGGGCCACATCCGCTTCACGCCCGAGCAGTACCGCAAGACCTACGACGAGTGGATGCGCAACATCCACGACTGGTGCATCTCGCGCCAGCTCTGGTGGGGCCATCGCATTCCTGCATGGCACTGCGCCGCCTGCGACAAGGTGACGGTCGCCCGCGAGACCCCGGAAGCATGTCAGCATTGCAACTCGAAGGCGATCTCGCAGGAAACCGATGTGCTCGACACCTGGTTCTCCTCCGGCCTGCTGCCCATCTCGGTATTCGGCTGGCCGGACCAGACACCCGATCTCGCCGCCTTCTATCCGACGGAACTCCTCGTCACCGGCTTCGACATCCTCTTCTTCTGGGTGGCCCGCATGATCATGTTCGGCTGCCATTTCATGCTGGACGTGCCGATGCCGGATGGCTCCCCGCGCACGCTCAAGGACGCCGTGCCCTTCCGCGAGGTCTACATCCACGCCCTCGTGCGTGATGCTGAGCGGCAGAAGATGTCGAAGACCAAGGGCAACGTCATCGACCCCATCGAAATCGTCAAGCGCTACGGCACCGATGCTGTCCGCTTCACACTGGCGACGATGGCCTCGCCGGGCACAGACATCGCGTTCTCCGAAGCCCGCACCGAGGGCTATCGTGCCTTCGCCAACAAGATCTGGAACGCCGCACGCTTTCTCTTCATGCAGCGCGAACGCATCTTCGCCGGAGGCGGCGGGATGATGCTTGGCTCCATTGATCTCGCGACTGTCGACCGGAACGAAGCAGTTCTGCTCACGCATCCTGGAAATCCCGATGCACCGAAGCAGACGAACGAAGTCGACGAATCACGCCTCGAAGATCGCTGGATCCTCTCGCGCCTCTACGCGACTGCGGCCGCCGTGAACAGCGCGCTCGAGGCTTATCGCTTCGATGAAGCGGCCCACGCGATTTACCAGTTCTTCTGGGGCGACCTCTGCGATTGGTATCTGGAACTGGTGAAGCTGCGCATGGAGACCGAATCTCAGCAGGATGCCATGTTGTCATTCCTGCTCTTCAATGCAGTCTTCGAATCTTCCCTCCGCATGCTGTCCCCATTCATGCCCTTCATCACCGAAGAGATCTGGCATGCGTACTACTACGGCCATCCGCCGGCCCGCTCCATAGCGCTCATGCCTTATCCCGTTTCCGAGCAAAAAGAGGTGAACGAAGAAGCTGAAGCGCAGATGGCACAACTGCAATCCCTCATCGTCTCTGTCCGCGCGGCCCGCAAGGATGCCGGTGTACCCGAGCGCGAATCCGTCCCCATCCTTCTCCGTGCCGAAGACGCCTCCGTTTTCCAGCAGAACCTCGCCACCATCCAGCGCCTCGCGCGCGTGACCACACTCGAAGTCGTTCCACAATTGCCGGACGGCCTCGCGCATCGCACAACCGCCGGCTTCGATGTCGCCGTCGTCTACGAAAAACCGGTCGACACAAAAGCCGAACGCGACCGCCTGTCCAAAGAGCTCGCGAAGCTGCAGAAGGAAAAAGAAAACAGCGATCGCCAGCTCGGCAACGAGGCGTTCCTCGCCAAAGCTCCAGCGCCGGTCGTCGAAGGCATTCGCCGCCGCAATGCCGAGCTCACGACGCTCATCGAACGCACCCGCACCGCGCTGGACGGCCTGCCTGCCGCATAACGCAGTCCCCGTTTAGTGGTTGAAGTTGTACGACAACTGAAAGCCGCGGCCATTCGGCGTGTCCACCATGGAGAACGAATAGCTGCGGCTCGGCTCCCCGCGCTTGTTCACCACGTACCCGCCAATCAGGTAGCCCAGCGTGCTGCCCACCAACACGTCCGACGGAAAATGCTGCTTCGCCAAGACGCGCGAGACGCTCACTGTCGACGCCAGCCCGTACACCGCGAGCCGCGTGCGCCAGCCCGGATACCGGTTTGCCACCACATGCGCAAAGCTCCAGGTGATGATCGAATGGTTCGACGGCATCGATTGCCCATCCGGCCATGTCTTCGTTCCATGCGGCCAGAAGCGGCCCGTCCCGTCTCCCTGGCTGGGAGTCTCGCGGTTGATCGCATACTTCAGGCCTTCGTTCAGGATCAGCGAATCGGCGATCGCCTCTCCGGCAATTACCGCGGTCTGCTTCAGGTAGTCGTCCCTACGCACCGCGCCAACCGCATACCCCGCCACCACGCCCGCGAATGGCAGATACACGCCCACATCCGACACATGGCGAAAGTCTTTCTCCCGCTGCGGGTGGTTGCCCAGGCTGCGTATCGCGTGCGCGTCATAGTCGATCGCCACACCTGTCGCAAGCCCAACGGGCGCAATCCAGAGCAGGTCGCTCACCCGCGCATGGAGCGGACTGGTCAAAATGGCGCCTTCGTCCTGGAGAACATGCTTGGCACACACTCCCAGCGCTCCCAGATCGCACTCATCGCGCTGCCGCTGCACCTGTCCATGTAAAAACGGCGGCACAAGCGCCGCCACCAGCAAAACAAATCCTCGGACAAACATCCCTTTATCCTATCTATCCTTTCGTTAAGCCCCGCTCAAGTTTCCAGCCGTCGCAGCGTATCATGAGGAAAGCGTATGGACTGGAAGAGTAAGCGAGTTGAGGCCATCCTGGAACACGCCCTGCTGGAAGATCAGGCGCTCAAAGACATCACAACGGCCTACACGATCGACCCAAAACTGCGCGCCTCCGGCACCATCGTGGCCAAGGAGGAATGCGTCGTCGCGGGCCTTGGCTGTATTCCCCGTTTTCTAGACATCTACTCCCGGCTTAGCCAGGCCTCCGGCCGAGCGAACCCCGTTCGTTACGAGGTCGTGCACCACCCGGAGATCTTCGACGGCGTGCGCGTGAAGCGCGGCCAATCGATCGCTGTCGTGCGGTCCACCGCCCACGTTCTGCTCTCCTGCGAGCGCGTCATCCTCAACCTGATGCAGCGCATGAGCGGGATCGCTACCATCACGCGCCGTTACGTCGATCAGGTGCAGGGCACCCACGCAAAAGTTCTGGACACGCGCAAAACCGTGCCTGGCCTGCGCCTGCTGGACAAGTACGCGGTCTCCTGCGGCGGCGGCGAGAACCACCGCCTCGATCTTTCCGACAGCATTCTCATCAAGAACAATCACATCGCACTCGGGGGCGGCATTCCCAAGGTGCTCGCCGCAGCCTTAGCGGCGCGCAAACCCGGCCAGCGCGTACAGGTAGAGGTGCGCAACCGCGACGAGCTCGACCAGGCCATTGAAGGCGGCGCTGATGCCATCCTGCTCGACAACATGACGCCTGCGGAAGTGGCCGCATCCGTCAAGCTCATCCACTCACGCGGGCTGAAGGTGCCTATTGAGGCATCCGGCGGCATTCAATTGGACACCATCCGCAAATACGCCGAGGCCGGCGTCGACTTCATCTCCTCCGGCGCGCTCACCCATTCCCCCGCCGCCGTCGATCTCAGCATGCGCATCGCCGCCGAGAATTGAGACATGGTGTCCACCGCCACTCCGATAGCCGACGCCTTCGATCTCGACAGCCTTCACCGCGAGCTCGCCGGCACGCCCTTTGCCGGCAAGGTCCGCCACTTCCCGACCATTGATTCCACCAACACGCTCGCCATGCGCGAAGCCGAGCAAGGACAGGAGAGCGGCACCGTCTACCTGGCCGACGAGCAGACTGGCGGACGCGGACGCGGCGCACACGAGTGGCACTCCGCCGCCGGCTCCGGTCTCTACGTCAGCATCCTGCTGCGTCCCGCGATCGCGCCTGCTGACATACTCTGGCTCTCGCTCGCCACCGGGCTCGCCGTGCAGGCCGCTGTGCGCGACGTCACCGCGCTCGCCCCAGACATCCGCTGGCCCAACGATCTGCTCCTCTCCGGCCGCAAGATGGGCGGCATCCTTACGGAATTGAACGCAGAAGTCACACGCGTGCGCCACGCCGTCATCGGCATCGGCCTCAACGTGCATCAGCCCTCGTTCCCTCCGGAGCTGGCAGCGCTCGCCACCTCACTCAAAATCGAGACCGGCCAGGACTGGTCGCGTCAGGATCTCCTGGTCGCTCTCCTGCGTCATCTCCAGGCAGAGATCGAACGCCTCACTGCGCCCCGTACTCTCGAATCCGCAACCGCAGACATCCGCAGCCGCCTGGCTGAGAACTCCAGCTGGGTCCAGGGAAAATCCGTGATCGTCACCGAAGCGGATACATTCTCCGGCGTCACAGATGGCCTCGACAGCCGCGGCTTTCTCCGCGTCCGCACTGCACAAGGCATCCGCACCGTACTCTCCGGCGGCGTTCGCGAAGGGAGGAGCTGACCATGCTGCTCGCCATCGACATCGGCAATACCAACACGGTCCTCGGCCTCTACGGCCTCGATTCGCCAGAGTTGATCGCCGATTGGCGCATCACCACTCATAAAAACCAGACCTCCGACGAATATGGCGTCCTCTTCCTGAACCTGTTCGCTATGCGGCAGATCGACGTTTCGAAGATCTCCGCCATCGTCGTCTCTTCTGTCGTTCCACCCCTCGATTCCACGATTCGCCGCCTCTGCGAGCGCTACTTCGGCGTGCGCCCTATCTTCGTCGAGCCCGGCATCAAGACCGGAATGCCCCTGCTCGTCGACAATCCCGCTGAGCTCGGCGCCGACCGCATCGTCAACGGCGTCGCGGCATTCGCGCGCTACGGCGGCCCCATCATCGTCGTCGATTTCGGCACCGCCACCACCTTCGACGTCATCTCCGCGCGCGGCGAATATATCGGCGGCGTCATCGCACCCGGCCTCGGCATCTCCGCGGACGCGCTCTTCTCGCGCGCAGCCAAGCTCGCCCGCGTCGATATCAAGCGTCCCGCGCGCACCATTGGCACCAACACCATCGCCCATCTGCAGAGCGGCCTCTTCTACGGTTACATCGGCCTGGTCGACGGCATCCTCGAGCGCATGCTGGCCGAACTCCAAAGCAGCCAGCCCGACGGCAGCCCCGCAACTCCGAAAGTAATCGCCACCGGCGGCCTCGCGCACATGCTGCACGACGATTCGAAATACATCACCGCCATCGACGACATGCTCACGCTGGACGGCCTGCGCCTGCTCTACGAGCGCAACCGCAACCCGCGCCGAGCCGCGCCCACCGCTACGACCTAAGTGCAGAACTACATCAACTACTTCACGGAAATCGAGGAGCACTTCCAGCGTCGCCGCGGCTCCATCCTGCTGCTCTCCACGCTTGACTGGGCCCTCATCGATACCTGGCGCGAAGCCGGTGTTCCCCTCGCCGCCGTTTTGCGCGGCGTCGACGCAGCCTTCGATAAGTACGAGGCCAGAAAGACGCGCGCCCGCATGCGCAAGGTCAATGGACTCGCGTGGTGTGCCCAGGCGGTCATGGAAGCGCTGGAAGCCATGCAGGACGCGGCCGTCGGCGGATCCCCCCTACAAACAGAAGCTGCCGGACTGGAACGAGAGCGCATTGCCCAGCATCTGCATATCGCAGCGACCACATTCTCAAAAGCCGCCTCGACCCTTCCCCCACTCAGCGAGATCGCCGAGCGCTTGGAGCAACTCGCGCAACAGTCGCTCCCCAACGAAGAGCTCGAGCGTCACCTCAGCGCCCTCGAAGAAAAGCTCTTTGCGCTGCTCATTACCCACACTCCAGCAGAAGAGCTGGAGCAGATGCGCGAGCAGGCCGCGCGCGAGCTCGCACCCTACCGCAGCCGCATGCAGGCGCTGCAGATTCGCCAGATCGAACAGCAGTTCCTCCGCCGCCGCTTGCTTGAGCGATACAGCCTTCCGCGCATCAGCCTCTTCTATATGCAACAGAGCGAGTAGCATGAAACTGCGCATCGAAAAGGCGATCTATGGCGGCGCATCGCTGGCCCGGGTTCCTGCGGACGCTCCGTCCGACGGCCCAACCGAGCTCGCCGGCAAGGCCGTCTTCGTCCCCGGCGCTCTGCCCGGCGAGCTGGTCGAAGCCACCATCGCCAACGACCGGCGCAGCTACATCACCGCCCGACTCGACTCCGTGCTCGAGCCCGCGCCCAGCCGCATCACGCCTGGCTGCGAATACTACGGGCGCTGCGGCGGCTGCCACTATCAGCACGCCGACTACCCCGCCCAGCTCGCGATGAAGCGAAGCATCCTGCTCGAAAGCCTAGAGCGTGCGCACGCCGAGATTTCATCGAACATTCGCGTTCTCTCTGCCGACCCCTGGACCTATCGCAACCGCATCCGCCTTCACGTCGCAAAGCTTCCCCAGCCTTCGCTCAGTTACCGCGAAGCCGCCTCGCATCGTGACCTGCCCGTTACCCACTGTCCCGTCGCCGCGCCCATCCTGCAACAAGCCATCGCTGCCTTCAATGAGCTACTGCAGAAGCAGCCCGCGCTCGCACACGACCTCTCCGAAATCGAGTTCTTCACCACCGCCGAAGAATCCGCACTGCTTGTCTCGCTGTTTACGAATCGTCCCAATGCGACAGAGCATCTGCCCCGTTCGGTAGCCGATGCGCTCCTGCCAACTCTGCCCGTACTCACCGGCGTGCGGACCTTCTCTCTCGATCCCAAAACTCGCCGCACGCAACCGTCCGCTGCATGGGGTCAGGCATCGCTCGAATATGCGGTCGGGCCGCTCAGTTATCAGGTAAGCGCAGGCGCATTCTTTCAAGTGAACCGTCACCTCATCCCCACACTGGTCGAGGAAGTCGTCGCACTACGAAGTGGCAGTATCGCCTGGGATCTCTACGCCGGGGTCGGGCTCTTCGCCCAGGCACTCGCGCAGCGCTTCGAACAGGTCATCGCGGTCGAGTCCTCCGCCGCATCCACCGCCGATCTCGCCCGCAATCTCCACGGCGCCAGGCACAAGCGGATTGCAAAGGACACGCTTCGCTTCCTCCAGTCTCCGCCAGCCCCGCGCCCCGATCTGGTCGTAGTCGACCCGCCGCGCGCCGGCCTCGGCGCTGAAGTCTGCCAGCGCCTCGCCGCCGCGCAGCCACGCCGGATCCTCTACGTCTCGTGCGATCCATCCACCCTCGCCCGCGACCTCCGGACGCTGCAACCATCCGGGTATCGACCCGTCGCCCTTACCCTGATAGACCTGTTCCCACAGACATTCCATCTGGAGACCGTGGCAACTCTCGAGCGCATTTGATGGGCAGAGGCCGCGGCAAGGGCTCTCGGGTTCATGGCCACCATCGTCGCTCCCCCGCAATCACCATCGCAGCGACCCGCATCCAGCCGTCTCTCCAAAAATCTCCTCGCCAAGCGCAACATCGGAGCCATCGAGCACGATCCGGTACGTTTCACACGCGCGCCACTCCTCTTCGCAGCCCTCGCCTTCGCTGGCGGCATCCTCATCACCAGTCGCTGTTGGTTCTCTCCAGGCTGGCTCATCATCGCGACAGTTCTCGAAGGATTACTCGCCGCCGCTGCCGCGCGCTGGCGTCCCCTTGTTGCCCTCTGGCCCGTGGCCGCCACCTGGCTCCTCCTCGGCGGCTTCGTGGCAGAGGTGCAACTCCGCCCCGCGCCGCAGACCGAGCTCCGCCTCATCGCGCAGAACAAGCCCGTCACCCTCACCGGCACGATTGAGCGCGCAAGTCCCATCCGCCGCATCGTCTCCTATCGTCCCTTCTCCGACGAGCAGATCACTGAGCAGATGCAGTCCGTCGATCTGCATGTCCGCTCGGCCGCCGAGCCCGGCGATCCTCTTCAACCCGTCGAGGGCGGTCTGCGCCTCTCGCTCTACGCCCCTGAAGATGCCGTCATGTCGCCGCTCGGCTGCGGCGATAACGTCACCGTAACAGCGACCATCAAGCCGCCCGAGCGCTACCGCGACCCCGGTGTCTGGGACAGCCCTGCATGGATGCTCGGCCAGGGCATCGGCATCATCGGCTCAGCCAAAGCAGAAAAGCTCCGCGTCGATGGGCACACCGGCCAGCGCAGCTTCGCCTGCCTGCAGCACACGCTGCAGACCGCCGCCAGCGATCACATGGTGCAATTCGCGGACACCCCATCGCCGCACCCGCTGCCCGCATGGTTCACCCTCAGCCACGATGACGCCGCCATGCTCTCGGCCATGGTCACCGGCGACCGCTCCTACCTCGGCAGCGCGCTCCGCACGCCTTTCGAACGCACCGGTTCCTTTCATTTGCTCGTCGTCTCCGGCCTGCACCTCGGGATTTTTGCGGGCTTCGTCTTCGGCATCGGGCGCAAACTCCGCATCGGCCGCCTGCCGCTCACCGCCATCACGCTCGCACTCTCCTTCGCCTACGCGCTCCTCACCGGCTTCGGCCAGCCGGTACAGCGAGCCTTTGCCATGGTGGCGCTCTACCTCATCGGCCGCCTGCTCTATCGCGATCGCGGCCGCCTCAACAGTCTTGGCTTCGCAGCTCTCTGCCTGCTCGTGCTCGATCCCCACGCGCTTTTCGACGCAGGCCTCGAGATGACGCTGCTCACCGTCGTTGCCGTCGCGGGCATTGCCATCCCCATCATGGAGCGCACTACCGCGCCGTTCCTGGCTGCCTCACGATCCATCAACGCCATTGGCATGGACACCGCATTTGAGCCGCGCCTCGCCCAGTTCCGCGTTACGTTACGGCTAATCGCCGAGCACCTCGAGCCGCGCATCAGCAGCAATCCGCGTCGCACCCGCCGCGCCCTGAATGCGCTCGCACTCGCTGTTCGCTGGGCGCTGCTGCTCTTTGACCTCTGCCTGATCTCCGCCACCATCGAGCTTGTGATGGCACTGCCCATGGCCGCCTACTTCCACCGGGTCACCGCATCGGGGCTGCTCGTCAACATCCTCATCGTCCCCGCCCTCACATTGCTCTTGCCCGCAGCGCTGCTCACGATGCTCGCGCTGCTTGCAGCGCCGCACGTCGCATGGCTGCCCGCCGCCGGCGCCGCAGCGCTGCTGCACGCAGTCCTCGCGATCGTACGAGCCGCAAGCGCATGGCGGATGAGTGAGTGGCGTCTCCCTGGCCCGAACGTCGCCGCCACATTCGCCTGTCTCACACTGCTGACACTTGCTGTATGGCTTGTGCGCATGCGCAGCCGTTTCGCGATCCCGATCGGCGCGGCAGCCCTCGTCGCGGCCGCAGCCTGCGCGCTTGCGCCGCACGGCATCGCACGTCGTCATGGCGCGATGGAGATCAGCGCCATCGACGTCGGACAGGGCGATTCCATCTTCGTCATCTCACCCGACGGACGCACCATGCTGGTCGATGCCGGCGGCCCCACCGGCGGAGCGACACGTCAGGGCAATAGCGCCGGCGGCGGTTCTGGCAATAGCGCCAGCGGCGGTTCTAAGAACTTTGACATCGGTGAGGATGTCGTCTCGCCCTATCTCTGGAGCCGCAAAGTCCGCCGCCTCGATGTGGTTGCGCTCACGCATGCCCATAGCGATCACATGGGCGGAATGTCCGCCGTGCTGCGCAACTTCCGCCCGCGCGAGCTCTGGGTCGGCCACAACCCGCCCATTCCTGCCTACAAACAATTGTTAAGTGAAGCCGCATCGCTCGGCATCCGGGTGCGCACTTTCTCCGCGGGCGACACCATCCCGTTCGGCGCGGCCTCCGTGCGCGTCCTCTCACCTGCGGCAGCCTACCAGCCCCACGACTCCGCCACCAACGACGACTCGCTCGTCCTGCACCTCAGCTATGCCGGCCACTCCGCGCTGCTCGAAGGCGATGCCGAAGCACCCAGCGAAGCCGCAATGTTATCGCTACCGGCGAGCGATCTCTCCTCTGATCTGCTCAAGGTCGGCCATCACGGTAGCAAGACATCCACCATTCCTCCGTTTCTCGCCCGCGTCGCGCCGCATCTCGCCGTCATCTCTGTCGGCCCATACAACAGCTATCACCACCCGCGCTGGGAAACACTGGACAAGCTGCAGGTGGAAGGCGCGCGAACTTGGCGCACCGACCTGCTCGGCGTCTCCACCTTCTACATAGACAGTACCGGTACTCACCCCGCGCACTTACCTTGATACCCCGCAGGGATCGTTTTTCTGCTGCGCTGCATCTTTATCAGGTATAGAGTCTGCGAAACATCGCAGAGAAGCCGTACAGAGAAACCGCAGACCGGGAGGGTCCACGCATGCAGTCAGAGGAAACCGGGGACGCAGGCCATAGGCAGCCAGAAGAAGCACGCTCTGTGCTCGAACAGCAGCAGGAAGAACGGAACCTTCGCCGCCTGCAGATCATGATGAATATGGTGATGTCCGTCATCGCACAGGACACCACGCTCACCTACGAAGCCGCCGCCGAGATGATCGCCGATAGTCGTCGCGCCGCGCTCGCCATGTTCCCGGACAAGGAGCTGGCGTACGAGCTTATCTATCAGCCCAAACTGCAGCGGCTCATGCGCGACCGTTTCCGCCTGCAGTAACGCCTTCTCGTGGCTTCGTCTTGAAGGCGGCATCGAAGCTCAGGAACGAGGCATCTGTGACCGAGAGCACTGCTGCTCCCGCGCATATCATGTATACCCCGTAAGCAAACTGCGAGAGGCCGGAGATCGTCATCGCCGTTGCAAATAGAAACAGGAGCAAAGCCGAACCCGCCGCAGCCCAACGTATCCGCATACCGAGCAGCATGGTGAGGCCGAATACCGTCTCACAGATTGTGGCCAGCACAGCCAAAACCGGGATCACGGCCGCGGGTAGGAATGAGTTCACTACGCCGGTGTAATGGATAAACCGCGCAAAACTGCCCCAGGACACTCCGGCGGCGCCAGGCGGTCCGAGCAGCCCGAAGCGGTCCCCAACGGCCTCCAGAAAGGCCAGCGCAATCAGTATGCGGAGAACGAAGGGAATCCAGCGCACACGTCCGCGGGCAAGTGCCACAGCCAGACAAGGCAGCACAAATACGATCGGATACCACATGCTGCTCCAGGGCCGATGCCATCGGAAATGCTGCTGGGCCATCCAGACCACCTGCGCTACAAGAGCGAGCCACAGCAAAGCGAACAGCTCCAGTCGCGTCGATTGAACAACACTCCCATATTCATCCGGGCTTGACTGCATAGACTCGCCTCCGAGTCTGATCGTTTATCTCTGCTCCACACTCGTCAGCCGCAGCGTAATGGTGCCCCAGAAGAGCCGCGCCCGCATCTGCACCGGCAAGTGTCGATTGTCATCCGAGTACCAGATCCAGATGTTTCCGCGGTTCTTCACCACGCCCGCATCCGCCGTTGGCTCTACGCGAATGGTCTGAAATGTTCCCGCGGGTGTCTTGACCTCTTCGCGCGCCTCCGCTTTGAAAGTCACAGCAATCACCCGCATCGCATCGGCAATCGGCAGCGCGAAGTTCTGTCCCACTTCAAGTGGTTGCGCACCGGCAACAAAGATCGCCGACATCAAATCGCTCACACACTCCGGAATCGGAGCCTCCAGATGCCGGCTCGTGCCCTTCACCAGGTTTTTCTCGTCCAGCACCTGCTTGCGCGCGCCGTACTGGAACTGCAGCGTGCTCACAATCTGCCGGCGTCCTTCCTGCAATTGCTTGGCGAACGTCTGGGAGCAGCCGGTGCGCCTGTCAAACGATGACTGAAAGCGATCCACTACCTTGAACAGCAGACTCACTGCGCCAATCGAATCACCGTTCGCCTGTATCCGCTGCGTTGTTCCATCACTCTCCACATGGAAGGTTGCCGTCCCTGCGGGAAAGACACGCCAGTCCACTCCATAGGAGAGTGTCTGATGCTGCGGCAGATATTGCTGCTGCGGCGCAGGAATTGTGGGTATCGGCTGAGCTCCGGCTGCCATCGGGAGCAGCAAGCCGAAAAAAAACAACGGCAGTCGTCTCAAATACGTCCCTCACGCATCGCGTGGTCTCTCAGCCGCGAATGCATTTCCCTTGCAGTTAGTTCGTCAGCCGGCAGCAAATTCCACGGCTTTCTCTTCGAGCATGCCGGATGACCTTGAGTAACTCGCTATCTCACAATGGCAGGAATAATGCCCTGTGCCAGACGAATAATTTCAGCAACAGCACCGCGTAGATAGTAAGTGCGCCCAGGGCCGCATTGTACTCGCGGTGCTTGCGATAGAGCGCGCTGGAGAATCCGCCGTCCCTTACAGCGTCGCTCTTCATCGTAGATGCTCGCGTCAGCCGCGGAAGCAGCCGGGGTACGCGTCTCACATACTCGTCATAGTCGCTGAACTGACCGCGCAGAAACTCCTCCTCCGAGCGGATCGTTGGAAGATAGATCAGCGCGAACAACACCGCCAGCGCCAACGCGATCCACCAGCTATGCGCCGCCACCGCAAAGCCAAATGCAATCAGCATCGAGCCCAGGTATAGAGGATTGCGCGTATACGCATAGGGACCCGTTGTCGTCAGTTCAGTGTTCTTCGTCACATAGCCGGAGGCATACGCACGCAGCGCAAGCCCGGGCACAGTACCCAGCAGACTCCATAGCAGTGAGTGCGCCGACGGATGCGCTGTCAACAGGAAGAACAGCGCGAATACAAATCCCATGGGCACGCGAATGCGGCGCGCTATGCGCGTCCAGCTTACGCTCAAGCCTGCACCGCCGAACCGCCTGCCTGGGTTTCTGTTGATCCCAGCAGTTCATCCACCGCAGCCAGCACCTCTTCCGGTTCAATCGTCAGCAGGCCCGCCTCCGGCGCACTGCGCCGCGCGTGATCACGTCGGCTCTCCGGATGCCGCAGCACGCGGAACGGCGCGCCCCGGTCTTCGAACATCCATGGTCCGTTGCGCGCAGGATCAGTCGGCCCATAGATGCCCACCACCGGCTTACCCAACATGCTCGCCAGATGCGCCGGCCCCGTGTCTCCGCCAATCACCAACGCACAACGTCTGGTCATTGCGATCAATTCTTGCATGTTCGTTGCAATCTCCCGCGCCGCGCCAGCGCCGTTTCGCGCCACCTCGGAGGCCAGCGCCTCTTCCCCCGGCGCGCAGTTCACCACCACCTCGTATCCGCGCGCTTCCAGCGCCGCAGCGACTCTGCCATAACGCTCCGCAGGCCAGCGCTTGGCGCCCCATCCTGCACCGGGATGCAGCAGCACCAACGGCTTCGCACTTGGAAACATCGCCGCCACCCGCGACTCTGCCGCGCAATCCACGGGCAGCGGCGGCAATCCCGGTGATATTTTCAGGCCCGTCGCTCCGGCCACCACCTCCGCCGCCTGCTCGATCACATGCACACCCCGCGTCGGCACACGGCGTTTGAACAACCACTTTGCCGGACCCTCGCGTGGCGCGGCCTCACCCACCAACTCCGCCCCGGAAGCTCTTCCGATCAATGCCGACCGCACTGCACCCTGCAGGTCGATCGCCAGGTCATACTGCTGTGCCAGTAGCTCGCCGCGGAGTGCGCGCATCGCGCGCCATGTCGCCGCTGACAGCGGCTGCCGTGCCCACCCGCGCGCATTGGCCGTGTGCACCACATCGACCAGCGGCATCGCCGCCGTGCGCGGGGCAGATCCATCTGCCATCAGCAACGGCGCCCATCGCGGCTCGATCACCCAGCCGACGTGACAATCGGGCAGCCGCGCGCGCAACGCTGCCACTGCCGGCATCGCGTGCAGCACATCTCCCATCGCGCCCAGGCGCACCACCAGTACGCGCAGGGCCTTGTTTTGCGGATTATCGTTTTGCGAATTATCGTGGGGTCGCAACCGATGATTCTCTCACGCGATACGCCGCTTGAGACGCTCCTCCAGCATAGACATGGCCGGGGCCGTGTCTACCAGCCGCACCGTCAGTGTCGCCGCCATCAGCGGCGCAATCTCTTCCAGCCGAGCACGCTGCGCCGCAGCCAGCCGCACCAGGTCCTTCTCGGTGGTCACAAAGCATCGTGCGCCATGCTTCCGAGCCGCGTCACACAGCATGGTCACGTCCCGATCCGTAAAGCGATGATGATCGCGCCACGCATGCGTCGCTGCAATCACCACGCCCTTCGCCCGCAGTCCATCGGCAAACTCCTCGGGATGCGCAATCGCGCTGAACACCACCGCCGTTCCCGGCAGCGTGGGCAGTTCCAATTCGCGCCGGACCGTCCACAGCTGCGCGTCCGCGCGCATCCAGCGCCGCGCCCGCTCCGCCAGCGCCGCATCCTCCTCCCGCAGCACCACAAAGTCCGCCCGCTCCAGGGCAGCCAGCGGTTCGCGCAGGCGGCCAGCAGGCAGCAGCGTCGTTAGGAAATCCGAGCGATGCAGCAGCACAATCTCCGCATCGCGGGCGAGCCCACGGTGCTGCATCCCGTCATCCAGCAGATGGACGTGGGGCCGGCCGCTCGCGTCTACAAGCGTTGCCTCCGCCAGCCGGCCGGCAGCGGCGCGCTCGCGCCCAACAAACACCGGCACCTGCGCACGCTCGGCAATCAGCCACGGCTCATCTCCATAGCGCCTCGCAGGGTCATCCACGCCATCCGCGCCAACGCGCTCGACCGCGTCTGACGCTCGTCCATACCCTCGCGATAGCACGTCGACTCCCCATCCGCGTTCCGTCAATGCACGGGCCAGTGCAATCACAAATGGCGTCTTCCCCGCGCCACCCACAGAAAGATTGCCCACGCTCACCACTGGCCACGTGAGCCGCTCCGTGCGCCGCCATCCGCGCGTATACGCCATGCTGTTCAGTGCCTGCGCTGTGCCATATATGGGAACCAGCGGCCACAGCGGCCACACCGCGCGCTTCACGCGTTGCCCTCTGCAAGCAGTTGGACGATTGCCTCCACTGCGCGCTGGGTGGCTCCAGCCTGCTCTGCGAAGACCTTTTTCCCTCGCGCTCCCATGCTGGCCGCCGTACTCGTATCCTCCAGCAGCGCAGCGATCGCTTCACCCACGCTCGAACGCTCCAGCACGCGCAACGCATCCGCACCGCGCAGCAGCTCCACCGCATCACGGAAGTTTTCATAGTGCGGTCCCATCACCACCGGCACCGCAAACCGCGCCGGCTCCAGCGGATTGTGTCCTCCCGCCGGCACCAGGCTGCCACCCACAAACGCAATCGTCGCCAGCCCATACACACTGGCCAGCTCGCCAATCGAATCCAACAGAAACACGCTTCCCGCAGCTACCGCGCCGCCGTCCCACACCGAACGCTCGATCAGGGCCAGCTTTCTTTCACGCGCCAGGGCAGCGACACGCGCAAACCGCTCCGGATGTCGCGGCGCCAACACCATGACCGCATTCGGCACCTGCGCGCAGATCGCTGGCCACGCCTCCAGCAACACGCGCTCCTCATCCTCCAGCGTCGAACCCGCAACCAGCACCCTCGCGCCCCTCGGCAAGCGAGCCCGCAACTGCTCCACCACCGGCGCCGATTGCGGCGGCCGCGCGTCGAACTTCAGATTGCCGCCCATTCGCACTCGTGCCTCCGGCACCCCGATCGCCACAAATCTCCGCGCGTCCTCCGCGCTCTGCGCCAGCACCAGGGTCAGCATTTCCAGAAACGGCCGCCACCACCGGCGTAGCCGCAGATAACGTGGCAGTGAGCGATCGGAAACACGCGCATTCACCACCACCACCGGCAGCCGTTGGCCGGAGCACTCCGCCAGCACATTCGGCCACAGCTCGCTCTCCGCCAGTACCAGCACGCGGGGCCGCAACGCCCGCAAGGCGCTGCGCACCACCCACGGCAGATCGATCGGGAAATAAAAACACCGACCTGCACCGAAGCGCTCCCGCGCCAGTTGCTGGCCGGTTTGCGTCGTCGTTGAAATCGCCACCGACCCGCGCCCCAGCCGCGCATCCAGCTCTTCCACCATCCGGCTGACCGCCACCACCTCGCCCACAGAGACAGCATGCACCCACACCTGCTGCCTGCCGGCCAGCGCATGACCAACCCGCTCCGCGCCCGCGCCCATGCGCTCGCGCAGCCCCTCACGCCAGCGCCGTCGCAGCAGCCACACCGGCGCGCCCGCCACCAGCACCAGCAACAACCCAATGTTGTAAACGAAAAGAATCACGACCCTGCCGCAGACTAAAGCATTTTCGCCATCTGCGTAGCTCATCTGTGTAGCTCGGTCAGCCACAGGGCGGTCGCCCCGGACACGGGGCAGGACAGCGCAATGGGGAAAGTGCTCTAATTCTGCGCATGCGTTCCCTGTTGTCTTTGCAGCCCGCTGCCGTACTTCTTAGCGTGCTTCTCGCGTCGGTTCCTCTCGCAGCCCAGCATCCCGCACCGCCCGCACAAGCCGCGGATCAGTACCCCGCGTTCGAGCGTCACGCTGCCGATCACCTCACCATCGCGGTGGATCCCTACGAAACGCCACAAAAGGCTTCCATCTTCCGCGCGGCCTACGGTTCCGCCAACATCATCCCCGTCCGCATCATCATCACCAATGAAGGCGATACGCCTATCTCCCTCGACAACGCGCGCATCGATTTCATCACCGCAGCCGGAGACAAAATTCCCGCCGCCGAGCCGCGTGATGCCGAGCGTGCGCTCGACCGACCCGCCGACCCGCGCAACAAAATCCCGATAGGTCCGATAAAAATCGGCGGCAAGGGTAAGAATGTGGACAAAAAGATCGAGCAGGACTTCTCTGAATTCGAGTACCGCGCCCTCGCCGTCGAGCCGCACACCACCCGCGCCGGCTTTCTCTTCTACAACCTGGAGGACGTCGCCAACCCGCTCCAGGGCGCACATCTCGAGTTACGCCGCATCCAGTCCTCCGACAGTCGCGAACTTTTCGCCTTTGAGATTCCCTTCGACAAATACCTCGCGAGCAAGACCAGCCACTAGCTGGAAGCGACCCCTCACGCTGTCATCCTGAACGTAACCGAAGGTGGAGTGAAGGATCTGCTGTATCTATTCGAAACAAATCGGCGCGGAGCGCCGCTCGGCCAAAATTATGCTGCTGATCGAAGAATTAGACGCCCTTCTTCTGCGGCTCCCAGATGTACTTATGGATCTGCAGGCTCAACCGCGAGGGCACGCCATCCGCCAGCATCCACTCCACCAGTAGCCGCGGGTCCAGAGCGCAGTTGTTCGTCGACCGCTCCAGGCTAGGCGCCTTCTTGAATGCCGGCGAGAACAGCACCGCGCCGGCGCGTTCCGCCAGCCCATGCTCACGTGTAAACTCCCGCGCGAATTCGTAGTCATTTCGATCGCTGATGACGAACTTCACCTCGTCGCGTTTGGTCAGCGCGGCGAGATTCTCCATCCGGAATGTCCCGCCCTCGCCCGACCCCGGGCATTTCACATCGACGATCTTGTGCACATCCTTCGGCACTTTCCCTAGCGGCCGCTCGCCGCTGGTCTCCATCATCAACGAGTAGCCCTGCGCAAGCATCCGCTCCATCAACGGGATAAGTTCCCGTTCCTGTAGCATCGGCTCGCCGCCGGTAAACTCCACCAGCCGCACTGGAGCGAGCGCCGCCACCGCCGCTTCCACCTCGTCGAGCGACTGCTTGTATCCGCCCTTGAAGGTGTACTCGGAGTCGCACCACGAGCAACGAAGGTTGCAACCCGCCAGCCGCACAAAAATACACGGCAGCCCGGCAAAGCTCGATTCGCCCTGCACTGATTTGTAGATTTCGATTAGGTACATGCGACGTTACAGCTCGTAATACGTAGCCGTCGTGGTGTCGGTCTCGAAGATCGTGCAGTCCTTCACGTGCACGCGGCCTTCCGTCATCTCGCTCAACTGGCGGTTCGTCTCGTCAAAGAAATACTTGGACAGATTCTCTGCCGATGGATTGATCACCGTAAACGGCTCCAGATCATTGATCATCTGGTGGTCCAGGCGCTCGATCACCGGACGCATCACCTGCTTCAACTGCTTGAAATCCAGCAGCAGCCCGGCTGCATCCAGCTCGTTTCCGCGCAAGGTCACCCGCACCTTGTAGTTGTGGCCATGCGGGTTCTCACACTTGCCGCGATAGTTGCGCAGAAAGTGCCCCGATGAGAAGCCGGCCTCTACCGTTACCTCGTACATACGAATCTCTTCCTTTTGTCAGAAAGGGCAATTCAGCCCATTGACCATTCTACCGGTTTCGTTGTCGCCGATTGCGGACGCGCCATGTCCCTTGGTTGCTCCACAGGCGCGCCCGCCCGTGCGGCCAGCACCTAGTGCCGACGACCCTCGCGCCGCTCCCGCTCCTCGTTGCGGCGCTCTACCTGCTCAAACATGGCCAACATCACGCCCGCAAACGCCGCCACTACCGCGCCCAGAAACAAAAAGAGAGAGGTGGTCTTCCAGAGCGACCCATTGCCCGGCAAATCCGGCTGCGTCGAACTCACCGAGCCCAGCATGGCGCACGAAATCAGTGAAAACAGCAGCAGCGTAGCAGCCAGGATGTAGAGGTTCCGCGACATCGTTGCAACAATGCTAGCAGCGCCGAATCAGCTTCGCTCAAGGGCGAAGAACCGCTCTACCTCAGCAATATCCTTCGTCACCCGATAGGGCGGCAAACTGTCGAGAAACACCTTCCCGTATCTTTGCCGCTGCAGCCGCGGGTCCAGCAGCATCAACACGCCGCGATCTTCGAGCGAGCGGATCAGGCGTCCAAACCCCTGCTTTAGCGTGATCACCGCTTGTGGAACCTGGTACTCGAAGAACGCGCTGCGGCCATCCTCTTCGATCGCGCGCATCCGCGCCGCCACCACCGGATCGCTCGGCACCGCGAACGGCAGCTTGTCGACAATCACGCAGCTCAGTGACTCGCCCTGCACATCCACACCCTGCCAGAACGATGATGTGCCAAACAGCACCGCGTTCGGCGTCGTGCGAAACTCCTCCAGCAGCGCCTTCTTCGGCGCCGTACCCTGCAGCAGCAACGGAAATTCCAGCTCCATCAGCAGCCGCTCGTAGAGATCGCGCATCTGCGCATAGCTCGTAAACAGACAGAATGCCCGTCCGCGCGTGATCTCGAGCACCCGCCGGATCTGCTTCGCCGCCTCTGCAGCAAAGCCCGGCTCGCGAGGGTCCGGCATCTCTGGCGGCAGATAAAGCAGCGCCTGCTCCGGATAGCGGAAGTGCGATGGCACCACCAGTTCCTTCGCGTCTTCCATGCCCAGCCGCTTGCGAATGTGTCCAAACCCGCCCGCCACCGTCAGCGTCGCCGAGGTCAACACCACCGACGAATAGCTCTCAAACAGCAGCTCCTGCATCAGCCCGGAGACATCAATCGGTGTCGCCTGCAGATACGTATTCCTCACCCCGCCGCGTAGCGGCCCGCTCGCCCGCCGCTCTAGCCAGAAGACAGTGTTCTTCGATTCCGCTTCCATCAAGAACTTCAGGTGCTCGCGAATATCGGCAACGCGTTTGCGCAATCCTGGCGTCTCATCCACGCCGCGCACCTGCTCCAGCTCTCCTTCCAGCCGATGCAGCGCATTCATCAGCCCCAGATAGATATCGCCAAAGCTCTCCAGAAACTCTTCGCGCTGCGAGAACACTGCGCGCCCTTCAAAATCCTGTGGCAGCGCGCCAAAGAACATCCGCGCCCGCTCGCGAACCGTCTGCCCCGCGCTCATCACACTGGTCGCAATCGTAATCTTCGTTCGCAGCATCGTTTCCAAATCGCGCACCAGCTCTTCGAACCGGATATTGCTCAGGCTCACGCCAAAGTAATTCGACGCCACGTCTTCCAGCTCATGCGCCTCGTCGAAGATCACCACCGCCGCCTCCGGCAAAATGCCAGCATCGGGCGCCGTGCGCGCCTGCAGCTTGATGCCGAGATCGGCAAAAAACAAATGATGATTCACGATCACGATGTCGCTTTCGAGCGCCTTGCGCCGCATCTCCGTGATGAAGCAGCGCTCCCAGTCCGGACAGCTTTGGCCCAGGCAATGCTCCGTGCGCGCGTCCAGCTTCTGCCACAGCGGGCTCGACTCCGGCAGCCCCACGATCTCCACGCGGTCGCCCGTCTCGGTCGTCTTCTCCCACTCCGCAATCTTGTGGAACTGATCGATCTCCTCGAGGCCATTCAGGATCGGCTGATCGCGCAAGGCATACAGCTTGTGGCGGCACAGATAATTCGCGCGCCCCTTCATATAGCACACGCGCAAAGGCCCCAGCAGCGACTCCAGAAACGGCACATCCTTGAAGAAAAGCTGCTCCTGCAAATTCTTCGTGCCGGTCGAGATGATGACCCGCTGACCCGTGCGCAGCGCCGGCAGCAGATAAGCCAGCGTCTTGCCCGTGCCCGTCCCCGCTTCCACAATCAGGTGGTGATGCTGGGTCAGCGCACGCTCCACTGCCTGCGCCATCTCCAGTTGCCCGCGGCGAAACTCATACGGCAAGCTCGATCGCGCAAGCACTCCCCCGGGCGCGAAGAAGTCATACACCTTCGGCAGGCTGGGCGCGAGTTGGCTGGTGGAGGACACTGCGGGACGGCCCCTGGGCTTCGTGAGGATTGGCTCTTTCTATAATAGACAGGGCGCAGCGGAGCCAACCGTCAACCACGCGCCAGGAAGAAGCTGCCCCTTTGCCATCGAAAAAGTCCCAGAAGCAGCAAGCCACGCGCGAACGCTCTGCCCGCAACAAGGGCCGCCGCGAGGCCAATGAAGCTCGCCTGAAGGCAAAGCGGCAGCGCGCCTCCGAGCTCGGGTCACGCTCCCGCAAGGCCGTCGAGGGCGAGACAAAGGCGAAACGCGCAAAGCAGACGCCCCTCACCCCGCGCCAGCGCGAGGCAGCCCGCGCCGCCGCACGCCGCATCGAACCGTCTGCCGCCGATCTCGACGCCGCGACCAACCGGGCTCAGCTCAGCCTCGACCAACGCATCGATCAACACCTCGAGTCCAGCCCCGCGCGCGCCATCTTCGCGAATCAATCCCGCGCAAGCGCCGCCGATCTACCCGTCTTCGCCATCTGCGGCCGCCCCAACGTCGGCAAATCCACGCTCTTCAATCGCCTCACCGGCAGCCGCCGCTCCATCGTGGGTGATGAGCCCGGCATCACCCGCGATCGCATCTACGGCGACGTCGATTGGACCGGCCGCACCGCGCGCCTCATCGACACTGGCGGTATCCTTCCGAACGACGCCGACCTCATCCCCGCAGAAATCTTCCGTCAGGCCCGCACCGCGTTTGACGAAGCGCAGCTCATCATCATGGTCATCGATGGCCGCACCGAGCTCGCTGCGCCGGACATGGAGCTCGCGCGCCTGCTCATCCGTTCCGGCAAGCCCATCTTCCTCGCCGTCAATAAAATCGATACCGATCAACTCCTCCCGCAGGCAGAAAACTTCCGCCGCCTCGGCGTGCAGGCGCTCTTTCCCATCTCTGCCGAACACGGCTCCGGCATCGGCGATCTCCTCGACGCCATCTTCGACACGCTTCACTTTCCCGCACAGGACGAAGAAGAAATTCCCGCCGAAGCGGCCAGGCAGATCGAGGAGCAGATCGAATCGCGTCACCGCACTCACGGCGAGTATGAGCAGCGCGAAACCTCCATCGCGATCATCGGCCGTCCCAACGTCGGCAAGTCCACCTTGCTGAACGCGCTCACCAACTCCTCGCGCGCCATCGTCTCGCCCATCGCCGGCACCACGCGCGACGCCGTCGATGAAGTCGTCGAGCACAATGGCGCCCAGTATCGTTTCGTCGATACCGCCGGCATTCGCCGCAAAGGCAAGACCCACCTGATGGCGGAAAAGCTCTCCGTCATCATGGCGCGCCGTCATCTCGAAGCCGCCGATGTCGCCCTGCTCATCATCGACGCCACCGAGGGCGTCACCTCCACCGACGCCACCATCGGCGGCTACGCGCATGAAAGCGGCCGCTCCGTCATCATCGTCGTGAACAAATGGGATCTCGTCACCACCGCGCGCACAGATGGCAAACCGCCGGCGGACCGCAACATCTTCGAAGAGCAAGTGCGCCGCGTGCTCAAGTACCTCGACTACGCGCCGATTGTGTTTCTTTCCGCCGCGCATCGCACCAACCTGCACCGTCTCTATGAGGCCATCACGCTCGTCGCCACGGAGCGTCGCAAGCGCGTCTCCACCGGACAAATGAACCGCTTCCTGGAGCGCGTCGATTTCCAGCGCGCCACCGTGCCGGCGTCAAAAAAGATCCGCATCTACTACATGACGCAGGCCGCCGTCGCGCCCCCCACCTTCGTCCTGTTCACCGATCGACAGGTGCGCCTGCATTTCTCCTACGAGCGCTTCCTGGAAAATCAAATCCGTGACGCCTTCGGCTTCGCCGGTTCCCCCATCTGGTTCAAAGTGCGCGCCCGCAACGCACGAAAAGCCGAACGCGGTTAATATCCAGCAAAGTCACGCACACATACAAAAGGGCAGCCGATCCAACCGGCTGCCCTTCCATTCTTGTTTCGGCAGCGCTATGGCGGCAGCAGTCCGAATACTGCCACGCCGGCATCGGTTCCGACGTATACAGACCCGTTTGCCACCAGCGGAATCGCATGCTTCCCGGTCGTGCCGACCGTGTCGCGCGCGCCCGACTGCGCCTGCGTGCTGTCGTACAGCTCCGTCGTCAGGTTGGTTGCGTCGTACGCGTACAGCACCGCTCCACCCTGCGCCGTCGTATCCAGCGCCCACAAGATCGCCGCGCTCGTCCCGTTCGCGCTGATCACCGGCGTCGCGCCCGAAGCGCCCAGCGTATTCGCGGACTCGCTCGTCAGCTTCACGCCCGATCCACCCAGGCTGAACGCCTTCAATCCGTCACCCGAGCCGCCATAGTAAAACGTCCCGTTGAAGACCGCGGGCGACGAGGTCACTCCATTTGGCAGCGCTCCCGTCTGTGTCAGCAGGTCGTGGTCCTTCGTCCCGTCGTACTCGCCAAGCGGTGTACCGCCGGCGGACATCAGATAGATGTTTCCATCCTTCCCTGCTCCAATAAGCACCGGTAAGGTCACGCCGCCGGGAATACCAGTCAGGGAAAGTTGCATCAATGCCAGGCCGCCGGAACCCTGGTCCTGATAGTTCGCTGCTCCCGGCACCCCGTTCAGCGGTTCGAAGTAGTCGGAGATCTGCAAGACACCGTTCGGCGCCTGGATCTTCAAATAGCCGTTCCCGTAATCGCCATTCACTGGATTTTTATTCGTATCTAACGTCGTGTCGAATGTGCCTGTCGACGTGCTCAGGAACACGTTGCCGTTCACGTCTGCGGCCGGCCCTGCGCCGCTCATCCAGATGCCGCCGCCGCTGCCGTTCGGCGTCACGTCGAGCACCGACAGTTGCGTCAGCGTGCCCTCGTCATAGGCCATCACCCAGCCGTCGTACCCGAATGAAGTCTGCTGGCACGGCGCCCCCCAGGACAGATAGACAATCCCGTTTTGCACCAGCAACGCTGCGCGCTCGACGAAAATGCTTGGGTCGAAGGTGTTTGTCGCACCTGCATTGGCGGGAGACGTCGCCGCTATCTCCACCGGGCTGCCGCTCAACTCGGCGCCGGTCGTCAGGTCCAGTGCGTGCAGCCGCTGGTGGTACTTGCCGCTGCTGTCCTTTGACTTCGCAACAAAGTAGATCGCCCCATCCGGGCCAAAGTTGCGGTCAATAACCGGCGTTGACGTGATTCCCACCTTCGAGGAAAGCTCACTGCAGCCCTGGTTATCGGCAGCCGTCTCCGACCCGCCCTGTGGCAGTGCGGATGTCTGCCATAGAGCTGTGTGGCTGCTCGCATCCATCGCGTAGACCGTGTCGTTTTCCGTCGCGACAAACACCACGTCGTGCGTCTGCGTGCCGATCGTCAGGCCAGACAGATACAACGGCTGCGCATCCACCGCGCCATCCGTCGGCACAGTGCTCTGTTTGCCGAAGCTGGCCGAGGTCACGTTCGCCGGCGTCAGCGTGGTTTCACCGGCATTCAGACCGGTGCGCGCGATGTCGTTGTGCCACGTCGGCACATCCAGCCCATTGTTGATCGGATTCACCACCGTCAGGCTCAGATCTGCGCTGCCGTTCACCGAGTTCACCTGCCCCAGGAACGTCACCGTCGATGTGCCCAGCGTCGCCGTGGATCCCGCCAGCAATGTAAAGGTCTGCGGAACCCCAGGACTCACAACCGCCGTCGCCGGAGTTGCGGTAACACCAGTCGGCAGATTCTGGGGCGAGAGATTGATGGTTCCCGCATAGCCGGGCGTCGCCGTTGCCGTCACGGTGACTGTGCCAACCGAGCCCACCGCGATCGTCTCGCTCGTGGGTGTGAGCGCGACGTCGATGAAGTCCGCTGGCGGCGGAGTGCCCACGGTCAGCGCAACGGTCGCCGTGTGCGTCAGCGCACCCGAGGTTCCGGTAATCGTCACATTCGTGGTGCCGAGTGGCACACTCGCATCTGCGACAAATACAATCGGCTCCATCCAGCCTACCTGGAGCGTGCCGCTCGGCGGTATCACGCTCACGCCTGCGGGCAAGCCGCTCACCGAGAAGGCTACGTCGCCTGAAAATCCACCGCTGCCCGTCACCCCAACCTGCACTTCTCCACTCTGCGCGCCCTGCGCCACAGTTACTGTGTCCGGCGTCGCGGTAATGGCGAAATCAGGACCGGCAGGTGCAACTGTGTTGACCGTTAATTGAATGGTCGCGGTGTGCGATAGTGCTCCCGACGTGCCGACGAAATTCACCGGCACCGCTGCCGGAGTTATGGGAGCATCCGCCGTCGCCGTCAAGGTGACTACGAATGGCGTACCCGGTGTCACGGAAATCGTCGTCGGAGACACCGTCACTCCGGTCGGCAAGCCATTCACCGCCACGGCGACCGCGCCGCTGAAGCCGGCAATCGCCGTACTGCTCAGGGTTACCTGACCACTCCCGCCCGGGATCAGTCCCAGCGTGCCAGGTGTAGCCGTAAGCGCAAAGTCGGCGTTCGATGGCCCGGTTCCCGCCGTTACCGTCAACGCAACCGAAACGCTTGTACTCAGAGTTCCCGACGCGGCATATACCTTCACTGTCGTCGTGCCCAGCGGGGCGTCCGCGGCTGCGCTCACCGTGAACGTCGTGCTTGACCCCACCTTCACTGTGGTGGTCGCCGGCGAGACCGTCACGCCCGTCGGCAGTCCACTGACGGAAACCTGCACCGATCCCGTGAAGCCATTCGCGCTGCTCGGCGTCACCGTGATGCTGCTGCTCTGTCCTTGAGCGATTGTCACTGCGGAGTCGGCGCCAATCGTAAAGGAGCCGGGATCGGTAGTGCCTCCACCGCTGCTTGAGGTGGAGCCGCAGCCGGCGACGAGCGCAACCAGACACAAACACAAGAGGCAGAGTAGGGGAAGTCTCGCGTGACGCATGCAGCTCCTGATGCGGGCACGCTTCTCTTCTTGCATACAGCATACGGCGGCCCATTCGCTCGGTCATCGTAGCAATGCAAGTTACCTAAATAATATGCCCCATCACGGACGCAACGTTGACACTTTGGTGGGATCGGGATGAGACGCTCTTCAAACCGCGACCGCCGTCGCCTGCTCGGACCACCAGGCATCAAACGCCGCCAGCGCCCGCTCGCACTGCAGTTTGTGGCGCTCGCGCTTATCGCGAATCTTCCGCCGCGTCTCTTCTTCCAGCGGCTCCAGCAGGTCGAAGGTGATATTCGCCGGCTGGAAGTGTTTCAAATCTGCGCGCGTGATGTAGTTCACCAGAGATCCCAGCGCCGTCCCCCGCGGCACCGGTGTCACCGGCAATCCCTGCGCACGCCGCGCCGCATACAGCCCCGCCAGCATCCCCGTCGCCATCGACTCGGTATACCCCTCGACGCCGGAGATCTGCCCGGCGAACAGCAGCCGTGGATGCTCGTGCATCGCCAGCGTGGCATCCAGCAGCCGCGGCGACTCTATATAGGTGTTCCGGTGAATCTGCCCATAGCGCAGGAAGCGTCCATTCTCCAGGCCCGGAATCAGCCGCAGCACGCGCGCCTGCTCGCCATACTTCAGGTGGTTCTGAAAGCCCACAAGGTTGTAGGAGTCTGCGCGCAGATTCTCGCAGCGCAACTGCACCACCGCGTGCGGTGTCTTGCCCGTCCGCGGATCGCGCAAGCCAACCGGCTTCATCGGCCCGAAGCGCAACGTGTCCCGCCCGCGCCGTGCCAGCTCTTCAATCGGCAGACAGCCCTCGAAGTACTGCAACTGCTCCCACTCCTTCGACTCGACACCTTCGGCGGTCAGCAGCGCATCGTAGAAGCGGTCGTACTCTTCTCTGTTCATCGGGCAGTTGATGTAGTCCGCCGTGCCCTTGTCCCAGCGCGCCGCCATGTACACTCGCTCGCGGTCGATCGTCTCCGCATCCACAATCGGCGAAATCGAATCGAAAAACGCCAGGTGTTCCTGTCCGGTAAGGCGCGCAATCTCGCTCGATAACGCAGGCGAGGTCAGCGGCCCGCTGGCCACAATGGTCAAACCATCAAAGTCATCTAGCCGCGTCACCTCTTCGCGCACCACCGTGATCCGCGGCTCGCGCGCGATCGCCTCGCCGATCTTCCGCGAAAACTCCGCGCGATCCACCGCCAGCGCGTGGCCCGCGGGAACAGCGCATTCATCCGCCAGCCGCAGCAGCACCGAACCCGCCCGCCGCATCTCCTGCTTCAGCAGCCAGGGCGTCGTATGCTCGCTCTCCGACTTAAGCGAGTTCGAGCACACCAGCTCCCCAAAGTCCCCCGTCTGATGCGCGGGCGTCTGCCGCACCGGCCGCATCTCGTACAGCAGCACCTCGCACCCCTGCCCCGCCGCCATCAACGCCGCTTCCGGCCCAGCCAGCCCGCCGCCAATCACTCTTATCCGCATAGCTCTATTGTCAACGCAGAGAGGGCACGCCGGCCAAACCGGCCGAGTTAAACACTGTTGCGGCTCACTCGACCATTTTGCGTGCGGGATGCTTCGCTGATCGCAGCGTCCAGCCGCGGCCCAAGCTCCTCGAAGGCCGGCGACGGTCCCTTCCATCGCAATTGATCGACATCCTCGAACAGCGCGATATCCGTTCGCAGCGTGGCCAGCCGCCGGAAGAGTTGCGCCAGTTCACTGTCCCGCGACAGCGTTGCTGCAAGCGTGCTCGCGCTAGTCACGTTCACTCGCCAGTCGCGATAGTCCGGCGGGATGGATTCCAGATGGCCAAATTTCGCAAGAACCGCAGCCGATGACTTCGCACCCCAGCCACGCAGTCCCGGATAGCCATCCGCGGCATCGCCGACCAGCGCCAGATAGTCTGGAATCGAGACCGGCGGCACACCGAACTTTCGGATAACTCCGGCTTCATCGCAAATCGCGCGCGTCCGCCGGTTCAGTTGGACGATCCGTGTACCGCGCACGCACTGCCCCAGGTCCTTGTCCGGAGTGCAGATGATCACGCGGTCAACGCGCGGATCGAGCGCTGCTGCCTGCGCCCCAGCCGCCAACGCATCGTCTGCCTCGAACTCCACCATCGGCCATACGACGATGCCCGCCGCGGCAAGCGCCTCTTCAAGCAGTGGAAACTGCGCCAGCAGCGCAGGCTCTACACCCTCGCCCGTTTTGTAACCGGGCCATAGCCCGTTGCGGAACGACTCGATGACGTGATCGGTAGCCACAGCAAGGTGTGTGGCGCCCTCCTTGAGCATCCCGAGTACCGATGCCAGCACACCCCGGACGGCCGCCACCTCATGCCCCTCCACATCCCGCGCTGATGGCAAGGCATAGTAGTGCCGGAACAGCTCGTACGTGCCGTCAACCAGATAAACGTCCAAGATGCATCCTCACCCTACAGGAAAGCACAGCATTCGATTTGTCGGGGTCCCGCGGTGGTGTGACACGGGGCTCCAGTCAAAGCAGGTCGCCCATCAGACCAAACGTGAGTGACCAAAGGAAGCGAACCACAACGCTTGCGGCCGAAGGCGCGTCCGCCGTGCGGCCAGCACCGTGGTAGCCTGACACTCCCGTGTCCGCTTCTACTTTCGATCTGGCCGCAGCGGCGTTCACCGAGATGGTGCGCCAGGGTTTTCATCCCGACTTTCCACCCGGCACCCAGGAGCAACTCGCCGGCATCCGCACTGCCGGAGCTCCAGCAGTGGCAGCGAATGTACGCGATCTACGCAGCCTCCTCTGGTCTTCCATCGACAATGACACCTCGCGGGATCTCGACCAGATCGAGTGGGCCGAGCGCGTGGCCGCCGGCATCCGTGTGCGCGTTGGCGTGGCAGACGTCTCCGCGTCCGTGGCGAAGAACACGCCCATCGACCAGCACGCCTCGTCTCAGACCAAAACCGTCTACACCGCAACCCGCAATTTCCCCATGCTGCCCAACGAGCTCTCCACCGGTCTCACGTCGCTGAACGAGGGCGAAGATCGCGCCGCGATCGTCACCGAGTTCGTTGTGGACGCGGAAGGCGCACTGCAACAGCAGGCCATCTATCGCGCCCTGGTCCACAACCGCGCGCAACTGGCATACAGCAAGGTCGGCCCGTGGCTCGAACGGCACTGCCGATCCAGACGCAAAAGTCGCCGCCTCGCCGGAACTGCAGGCACAGCTACGCCTGCAGGACGAAGCCGCACACGCGATCCGGGCAGGCCGCATCAGAGAGGGCGCGCTCGATTTCCGCCGCGTCGAGGCCGATCCCGTCGTCGTCGACGGCCAGGTACACGAGATTCGGGCCGTCCAGCGCAATCGCGCCACAGACCTGATCGAAGACTTCATGATTGCGGCCAACGAGACCATGGCAGAGCTGCTCCACGCTGCCGGCCGCTCCTGCATCCGTCGCGTGGTGCGCTCGCCGGAACGCTGGTCGCGCATCGTCGAACTGGTGAGCCGCTACGGAACCACACTGCCTGCGGAGGCTGATTCGGCTGCCCTGAGCGAATTTCTTCACAAGGAGCGTCAGGCCGACGCCGTGCACTATCCGGACATCGCCCTTGCCATCATCAAGCTGATGGGCGCAGGGGAGTACGTGGTCTCAAAGGGAACCGAGACCGAGCCCCTCGGCCACTTCGCGCTGGCCGCGCGAGACTACACCCACTCCACCGCGCCCAACCGCCGCTTCGCCGATCTCGTCAATCAGCGGCTGGTCAAAGCAATGCTCGACAATCAGCCGTCGCCCTACACCGACATGGAGCTCTCTGACATCGCCATGCACTGCAATCTGCAGGAATCTGCCGGCCAAAAGGTAGAGCGCGCGATGCGCAAGCGCGCCGCGGCCGTCGCCCTCTCCGGCAGCATCGGCAAGGTCTTCCAAGGCGTGATTACGGGAGCAAGCGAGAAGGGCGTCTACGTCCGCGTTTTCAGTCCCCCGGTCGAAGGCAGAGTGATTCGCGGCGAACATGGCCTGGAAGTAGGCGATACCGTGACCGTAACCCTGCTCCACACCGATCCACAACGAGCCTTCATCGACTTCGGAATCGCGTAAGGAGCTGTCCGCACCACAACACATCGGGTGCCCTATCCGTTAGGGGTCGTTCTCAGCGACAAGATAGCCCGAAAGGGCGGATTCCATGGATCGCTCCAACGTCTTTTCGCCTCGTTCCTGCATCAGAGTGCAATGGGAATGACCGAATCACTCTCGCATCGCTCCAACGGCGCACGCTCCCGCGCCGTCGTCTGCCTCTCCGGCGGCATGGACTCCGCCGTCTGCGCCGCCATCGCCGCGCGCGAACACGAGACCTACGCCCTCCATTTCAGCTACGGTCAGCGCACCGAACAGAAGGAACTGCAGTCTGCCCGGGCGATCGCCAGCGATCTCCAGCTCGCACAATTCCTGCCGCTGAGCATCGATATCTTCCGCCTCATCGGCGGCTCCGCGCTGACCGATGAGAACATCGCCGTGCCCGATGCTCCGGCAGAAGGAGAAGAGGACGCCATCGGGGCCACCATTCCCGTCACCTACGTGCCCTTCCGCAACGCGCACTTCCTCTCCGCCGCCGTCAGTTGGGCGGAAGTGATCGGCGCCCAGGCCGTCTACATCGGTGCCGTCGAGCAGGACAGCTCCGGCTATCCCGACTGCCGCCCCGCCTATTACGAAGCCTTTCAGCAGCTCATTCGCACTGGCACGCGGGATGGTTCCATCCGTGTTGAAACGCCTCTTATCTCTATGCGCAAGCATGAGATAGTCCGCCGTGGCCTTGAACTCTCCGCGCCCTTCCATGTAACGTGGTCGTGCTACACAGGCAATCAGGCCGCCTGCGGCACATGCGAGAGTTGCATCCTGCGGCTTCGCGCCTTCGCCGAAGCAGGAGTCGACGACCCCATTCCCTACGCAACCGACTGGAAACATACGGCCAACGCCCCAAAAGAATCCAAGAAATGACGAGGAGAACGAGTATGACGAAAAAACTTTGGTTGGCCACGGCCCTGATCACGCCGCTGGCGGCATTCGGCCAGGCCGCAAGCACCGCCTCCATCCACGGTCACGCGCAGGATCCCAGCGGCGTCCCCATGGCGAATGCCCAGATCCAGATCTCCACCGATGGCAAAACCCCCTTGTACACCTTCAACGCCGACCAGAACGGCGACTACAAGGGCGACAACATCAAACCCGGCACCTACGTCGTGACCCTGTACATCAAGGGGCCGAACGACGCCAACTACAAGCCCGTCGATCGCTTCGAAAACGTCAAGATTGAAGCTGGTGCGAACGTCGCGCAGGACTTCGACCTCTCCCGCCCCGAGTACATCAAGAAGCTTTCGCCGGAAGAGCAAAAGCAGCTTGCGGAGGCGAAGACGAAGAACGCCGGCATCATGAAAGAAAACGCGCAGGTGAAGAACCTGAACGGCGACCTGGCAACCGCTCGCCAGGACATCAAGGACAAGAAGTTCGACGATGCCGCAACCCTGATGCAGAGGGACACCACGGCCAAGCCGGATGCTGCCGTCCTCTGGGTGGAGCTGGCCATCGCACAGAATGGCCAGAAGAAGTATGACGACGCCATCACCTCCGCCAAAAAGGCAATCGAGACCAACGCTGCCTCGAAGAAGCCCAGCCCGGAGATTGAAGGCGCCGCCAACAACACTCTCGGTGAAGCCTACGCCGCCACCGGTAAGATTCCCGACGCGACTGCTGCCTACGATGCCGCCGCCAAGGCACAGCCCTCCCAGGCCGGCATGTTCTACTCCAACGAGGCCATCGTGCTTGCCAAATCCGGCAGCAACGCTGATGCCGTCGCGGCAGCAGCCGACAAAGCCATCGCCGCAGATCCGAACAAGCCAGTCCCCTACTATCTGAAGGGACAGGCCCTCATCGCCAAAGCCACCGTCGATCCCAAGACCAACAAGATCGTCGCGCCCCCGGGCTGCGAAGAGGCCTACGAGAAATACCTCCAGCTCGACCCCAACGGTCCCATGGCCGCGGATGCGAAAAACATCCTCACCCAGATCGGCAGCAAGCAAGCCAAGAGCTACAAAGCCAAGTAGCCACGCAACTGCGGAACCGTCTCTACCCAAAACGGCGCCGCCATCCAGCGGCGCCGTTTCACCTCTGCGGTGACACCCTCCAACATCGGTGTCATCTCGACCGGAGCGGCGAAGCCGCGTAGTGGAGAGACCTGCTGTTCTCCGAATCCGCCGGGCCGCCCCGTTCTGACCTGAGGAATGGGAAAGGGTCGGATGTCACGACACTCCATCATTCCTCGCAACAAGCGCAAAATAAGAGCCGCAGTGAACACCATCCTCACCTACGCCGAAGCCGCCGCCCTCGTCCTTGCAGAAGCCCAGCGCCTAGCTTCTGCGACGAAGCGCACCGAGCGCCTCCCACTCCTCGATTCCCTCCACCGCGTCCTCGCCGTTTCCATCGGCGCCGATCGCGATCTCCCGCCCTTCCATCGCTCCACGCGCGACGGCTACGCTGTCCAGGCCGCAGCCCTCGGTCGCGGCGAGTGGCTTCCCGTAACCGGCATTCTTCGCGCTGGCGAAGCGTCGTCGTCCACGCCGCTGACCCCCGGCACCGCGCTCGAAATCATGACCGGCGCACCCGTTCCGGAAGGCGCCGACGCCGTGGTCATGCTCGAGCATGTAGAGATTGAGGACGCGAAAATCCGCCTCCAGCCCGACCGCAAGCTCCGCCCCGGCAGCCATATCGTCCCCACCGGCAGCGAAGCCCGCCGCGGCGATCCGCTCATCGCGGCGGGCACCCGCGTCACCGCCGCGCACATCGCCGCGCTCGCCGCCGTCGGCGCTGCTCAGGTCGAAGTCTTCGCCAGGCCCCGGGTCGCCATCCTCGCCACCGGCGACGAACTCGTCGAGATCGACTCGACACCGCAGCCCCATCAGATTCGTAACTCCAACAGCTACAGTCTTGCCGCGCAGGTCACACTCGCCGGAGGCGAACCCGTCCGCCTGGGTATCGCGCGCGACAATCTCGACGACCTGCGGGCGCTTCTCGACACTGCACAGAAATCCTGCGACCTGCTGCTGCTCTCCGGAGGCGTCTCCGCCGGCAAATACGATCTCGTCGAGCAGGCCCTCGCCGAGCGCGGGGCCTCCTTCCACTTCACCGGCGTCCGCATTCAGCCCGGCAAGCCCACCGTCTTTGGCGAGCTCCCGTCGAGCGCACCAGATGCCGCCCCGCTCGCCTTCTTCGGACTTCCCGGCAACCCCGTCTCCACCATGGTCACCTTCCTGCTCTTCGCCGCGCCCGTTCTCCGCGCCCTCGCCGGCGAAACCAGCCGCGCACCGCGCTTCGCACAGGCCACCCTCACCGAAGCAGAGCCCGCAGCCGATATCACCCGCTTTCTCCCCGCCCATCTCGACGCCAAGTGGGACAGCGCCACAGTCCGCCGCATCCCCTGGCAAGGCTCCGGCGACCTCGCCGCCACCGCCCAATCCAACTGCTTCGTCATCCTTCCGCCAGATACTGCAACCGAAGCCGGCGCAGCCGTGCAAGTCCTCCTGCCCTAGCCCGATACACTCAACACCATGGCGAAGAAATCAGCCAAGCTCTCTCACTACGACAAAGCCGGCCGTGCCCGCATGGTCGACGTCAGCGCCAAGGCCGCCACCCGCCGCGAGGCCTCAGCCTCCGCCTTCGTCGCGCTCTCAAAAAAGGTCCTCAAGGCATTGCCCCAAAACCCCAAAGGCAATCCGCTCGAAGTAGCCCGGATCGCGGGCATCCAGGCCGCCAAGAAGACATCGGAGCTGATTCCGATGTGCCACCCGCTCCCGCTCACCTTCATCGACGTAATCACCACTGTGACAAATAAGGGCATCGCCATCACCGCCTCCGCCGCCACCACCGCCAACACCGGCGTCGAGATGGAAGCCCTCACCGCGGCGTCGGTCGCCGCCCTCACCATCTACGACATGACCAAAGCCCTCGACAAGTCCATCACCATCGATCGCATTCAACTGGAGTCAAAGTCCGGCGGCAAGAGCGGCGACTATGTGCGACACACTTAGTCGAACAGCGCGAGCCGAACACCGCACCAGTGGCGAATCAGCAGAATGCACTTGAATGATCGATCGAATATCTCGATGTCGTCCGCGCTTGGAAACCAGATATCAGAGAAATGGTGACTCAAATCGTCGAAAGACATCTCATCGATTTCATCGAACTTTCCCCAGTTGATACATACCGATGATCCGAAATAGTCTTTCCACGGCTGCAGGCTGAACTCCGCGCTGCAAGGATCAGAACCGGTTTCGTTCGCCAGGGCATCCAGGGCTTCAATATTTCAAACTGGGTTTTCTTCTTCGCTTTTTTCAACGAGACCCGCGATTTTGCGCTTCACCGCCATGCACTCTTCAATCGACAGCGAGGTGTAGTGAGGAAACTTCTTTCCGTGTTCTTTGAGAAACTGCACAAGCTTCCATTCGTACATCTTCATCTCCCCGGATATCCTGAACAGTATCGCGGTCTCGTCAGATACTTCCTATGCCGCTCTTCAGAGCCGCCTTGACGCCGCGTCGTATCCTCTCTATCGTGTAAGCCGTTACAAGCAGCCCTTAAAAAAGAGGCCCAATGCGCAAGACACTGCTAGCCCTCGCCCTGTTCACCCTCTCGTTCGCCGCCACCGCACAAACCAAGGTTGCCGCCACCCCTGCCATGGGCTGGAATAGCTGGAACCACTTCGCAACCCGCGTCACCGACAAGGATGTCCGCGCCGCCGCAGACACCATCGTCTCGTCCGGCATGAAGGACGCCGGCTACATCTACGTCAACATCGACGACGCGTGGGAGGGCAAGCGCGATGCGCAAGGCAATATCGTCCCCAACAGCAAATTTCCTGACATGAAGGCGCTCGCCGACTACGTCCACTCCAAAGGCCTGAAGATCGGTATCTACTCCGGACCCGGCCCCAAGACCTGCGGCGGATATCTTGGCAGCTACCAGCACGAAGAGCAGGACGCGAAGATGTACGCCCAGTGGGGCATCGACTATCTCAAGTACGACCTATGCAGCTATTACGACATTATGAAGAAGGCCGCGCCCGGCGACCAGGCGAAGCAGTATCAGATGATGCATGCCGCCTACGAGAAAATGCACAAGGCACTGCAGGCCACCGGCCGGCCTATCTACTTCTCGCTTTGCCAATATGGCTGGGACTCCGTGTGGAAGTGGGGTCCGACCGTCGGCGGCAATAGCTGGCGCACCACTGATGACATCGAAGACAACTACATGAGCATGTCCAACATCGGCTTCGCACAGGCCGGCCTTTCGAAGTACGCTGCCCCCGGCCACTGGAACGATCCCGACATGCTCGAGGTCGGCAACGGAAAGATGAAGTACAACGAGTACCTCACCCACATGAGCCTGTGGGCCATCCTCGCCGCGCCGCTGCTCGCCGGCAACGATCTTTCGCAGATGTCGGCAGAAACCAAATCGATCCTCCTGAATAAAGACGTCATCGCCATCGATCAGGATCCGCTCGGCAAGCAGGGCGACCGCGTCAGCGCGGAAGGTCCCTTCGAAGTCTGGTCCAAGCCGCTCAAGGACGGCTCCATCGCCATCGGCCTCTTCAACCGCGGGCACGATGCGGAGCAGATGTCGCTGCCCTTGCAGAAGCTCGGCCTCACCGCCTCCAGCAAGATCCGCAACGTCTGGAATCCCACCGACAGCGGACACGGTCCCTGGATGGTCCCCGAACACGGAGTCGTGTTACTCATCGCGAAGAAATAGTTATGAAAAACCTGTCAAGATATAGTTATGAAATCCCATGCCCACCGTAACTAGTCAAACCTAGATCAACCCTGTAATTCCCGGGGAAACTAGAGTTAGATAGATACATGAAACGCCTACTCGTGTTGGCATTTCTTGTTATCTCGCCCATCGTTACTCGGGGCAATGAGAACCTGTCCAAGTACTCCGGCACATATAAAGGCGAGACAGAGTCTTTCCGGGATCGCACCATGACGTTGAGCCTTGGTGACGATGGCACCGCCACGCTGACCCAATCGCCCGACGCAGTCAGGGAGATCACCAGCTTCGGCCGCTGGGCCCATCAGGGCGACATGATCATGCTCACCTTGGATCCGGTCGGTAAGCAGCGCGCCCCGGCTCCCATGACCTTCCGCTTAAACCACAAGACCCTGACCCCCGTTCTATGGAATCACAGCGTATGGACCGCCCCGCCACCTGCGATGAAGCGCATGAAGATCAAAAAGCACGATCCCGACGACGACCTCTAGCCGCAGCCGTGGCAAGTTCACTCGCCCACGGCGTGAGCGACCAAAGGAAGCGAAACACACAACACGCGCCGCAGGCGCCTTCGCCCGGACGGCCAGTCCCGCCGGCAGGCGCTTTTCTCGGCTCGGCCAGACCCCGCAACATGCGCCGGGGCCGCGGGTTAGCATAGTCAAATGAAGCGCCTTTTCTCCCTCATTCTTCTTGCCCTATTGCCTGTCGCCCTGCACGCCAAAACAAAGAACGAACAATCGAAGATCGCCGGCACCTACAAAGGGGAGACCCGCGCCAAAGACGAGACCCGAGCGCAGAGCCAGGACGGCACCTATGCCATTCGCCATCACACCATGGCGCTGGACCTCGGCAAAGACGGCACCGCCACGCTCTCGCAGTCACCCACCGGGGCGGATGAGATCACCAGCTTCGCCCACTGGACTCTGGAAGGCGATACCCTCAAGCTCACCTTCGATCCCGTCGACAAGCAGCCCACCCCGTCGCCCATCACCTTTCGTTACGAGCACAAAACGCTGACCCCCATCGTCTACAACCACGATCTGTGGCGAACCCTCGCGCCGCCACCGCTCAAGCACCAGAGCCAGCACGACGTGAATGGCGACTACTAGTTAGTCGTAGGTCGCTCGCTTGAGGCGATAGCTGCGTCCACCGGAGCTGGTATTTGTGCGGCGGTTTAAGCGCGACGTCCCGTTCCCTGGAAAAGCATTTGGTGCGCCCGGTGCAGCAACTCCGGCGTTAGCTTAAATCCAGCGCCTGAGCCAACCACGGCAGCGGCACCGCACCGTGGGCAGAGCGCCGTAGTTCCCGCACCCACCCATTTGCGAATCTCTCCTTCAGGAAACATCTGCTTGCAGGAAACGCAACCGCATGGCCCCCCGCTTTGAATCTCCGCCCGATTGTGGTGCGTGTGTTGTGGCAGCAGGTATGCCTCCACGGTGATCTGTTTCGGCTTAATGGAGTCACGCGTCACCGTCCGGGTGGCGGACCACGCCCGCATGAACGTTCCCAGTACGCCAGATGAAGCAACGCCATTCGGTAGATTTTCCACAGTGCCTCCCCCAAAAGTGCCATTCAATCGGCCACCATCGTAACAGGCAACTTATTGACTTCGGGGAGACATTCATTACCTGAGTAATACCCACCGCGATTCATTTCGGGCTTTGTCTTCGACTTGTTACCGAAATAGTCCGTTCGCCGACATCCTTGAATAGGCGAATAAAACACGAAGCCAAGCGCTACAATAATGCAATGCAGTCTGCTCCACCCACCGCTCAGGCCGAAGTCCTCGCATGGGCCCACCCCATCCTTCAGGAGTGGTTTCTCTCCCGTTTCGGCTCCGCTACTGAGCCGCAGATCGAAGGGTGGCCGGCCATTCTCGCCGGCCGGCCCACGCTGATCTCCGCGCCCACCGGCTCCGGCAAAACCCTCGCTGCCTTCCTTATTTGCATCGACCAGCTCTTCCGCAAGGCGCTCGCCGGTGAACTCCAGCCGCACACCGAGGTCGTCTACATCTCGCCGCTGAAGGCGCTCTCGAACGACATCCGGAAGAATCTCGAAGAGCCACTGCAGCAGATACAAAAGCTCGCCCTCGAGCGCGGCTATCTCTGCCCACCTATCCGCACCGCCGTGCGCACCGGCGACACGCTCCCCGCCGAGCGCCGCGCCATGCTCAAGCAGCCGCCCCACATCCTCGTCACCACCCCGGAATCCTTCTTCATCCTGCTCACCGCAGAAAAGTCGCGCGCCAATCTCGCCCGCGTCCGCACGGTCATCGTCGACGAGATCCATGCCATGGCCGACGACAAGCGCGGCACACATCTCGTCCTCTCGCTCGAGCGCCTCGACGCCCTCGTCTGCGGCGAGAACCGCCTCGCGCCCGGCAACATGCTCACCGGGCTCGCTGCACCGCCCCAGCGTATTGGTCTTTCGGCAACGCAGAACCCCATCTCGCTCGTCGCCGACTTCCTCTGCGGCACGCGCCATCGGGACTGCGCCATCATCGAAGTCGGCCGCCGCCGTCACTTCGATCTCGCCGTCGAAGTCCCCAACGACGAGCTCAGCTCCGTCTCCACCAACGCCATCTGGGACGACGTCTACAACCGCATGGCTGAGCTCGCGCAGGAACATCGTTCGACGCTCGTCTTCGTCAACACCCGCTCCATGACCGAGCGGCTCGCCTTCCAGCTCGGCGAACGCCTCGGTCACGAAAACGTCGCCGCGCATCACGGCTCGCTCTCGCGCAAGCTGCGCCTCGAGGCCGAGCGCAAACTGAAAGCCGGCGAGATCAAGCTACTCGTCGCTACCGCCTCACTCGAGCTCGGCATCGACATCGGCGCCATCGATCTGGTCTGCCAGGTGAACACACCGCGCGCCATCGCACCCGCACTGCAGCGCGCCGGCCGCGCTGGCCACTGGCGTGGCGCCACACCCAAAGCCCGTTTCTTCGCTACCACGCGCGACGACCTCCTCGAGCTCGGCGCCGTCATACGTGCCATAAAGGCGGGCGCGCTCGATCAGCTCGAAATCCCGCCGCAGCCGCTCGATGTCCTCATGCAGCAGATCATCGCCGCCTGCGCCGCCGAGCCTTGGCAGGAAGACGACCTGTTCGCGCTCCTCACCCGCGCCCATCCCTATCGCGATCTCTCGCGCGAAACCTTCGAAGAACTCCTCTGCCTGCTCAGCGATGGCATCGAATCCTCACGCGGCCGCTACGGCGCTTACATCCTCCGCGACCGCATTCACGGCCGCCTCCAGGCACGCCGCGGCGCGCGCTCCATCACTGTGTCGAACGGCGGCACCATCCCGGACACCGCCGTCGTCTCCGTCATCCTCCAGCCCGACGGCCATCAGATCGCCACACTTGATGAGGACTTCACCATCGACTCCGGTGTCGGCGATGTCATTCAGCTCGGCAACGCTTCCTGGCGCATCTCCGCCATCGAAACCGCGGGCCGCATGTACGTCGAAGATGCGCACGGCCAGCCCCCTACTGTGCCCTTCTGGCGTGGCGAGGCGCCCCAGCGCACCGTGGAGCTCTCGCGCTGGGTCTGCCAGTTGCGTGAAGACATCGCCGAGCGTACCCCCGGACTGCTCCCCGGCTACATCAGCCAGGCCGACCCAACTGTCGCCGCCGCAGTTACGTGGCTCAAAGACGAATGCGCCGTCACCGATGCCGGCGCCGAGCAGCTCATCGCCTACATCGTCGCCGGCCGCGCCGTCCTCGGCAGCGTCCCCACCCTCACCACCATCATTGCCGAGCGCTTCTTCGACGAGGGCGGCGGCATGCAGCTCATCCTGCACGCGCCCTTCGGCGGCCGCATCAACAAGGCCTGGGGTCTCGCCCTACGCAAGCGCTTCTGCCGCGGCTTCAACTTCGAGCTGCAGGCCGCCGCCACCGACAATGGCCTCAACATCTCGCTCGCCGAGCAGCACTCTTTTCCGCTCGCCGACGTGTTCCAGTTCCTGACCACCCACACCGTTACCGAATTGCTCGAACAGGCATCGCTCGCCTCGCCCATCTTCAAAACCCGCTTCCGCTGGGACGCCACCCGCAGTCTGCAACTGCTGCGGTTTCAAAAAGGCAAGAAGGTCCCGCCACAAATCCAGCGCACCCGCGGCGAAGACCTGCTCGCCAGCGTCTTTCCGCAAGCGGCCGCGTGTTTCGAAAACATCGAAGGTGATATTCAGATCCCTAACCACCCGCTCGTCCGCGAAGTGATGAAAGACGTTCTCGGCGAAGCCATGGACCTCGCCGGTCTCATCGACGTCATCGCCAAAATTCAGTCCGGCGAAATCAAATGCGTCGCGGTCGACTCCACCGTCCCATCCGTCTTCTCGCACGGGCTGCTCAACGCCAACCCCTACGCCTTCCTCGATGACGCCCCCATCGAGGAGCGCCGCGCTCGCGCCGTCAACATGCGCGGCATGGTCCCCGACAAGCTCCTCGGCGAAGCCGGCCGCCTCGATCCAGATGCCATCCGCCAGGTTCGCGAAGAATCCTGGCCCGACATCCGCGACGAGCACGAGCTCCACGATCTGCTTTACGGTCTCGTCGTAGTCCCCGAATCCATCCTTGATCATCCCCGTGCCATCGGCTGGCGCATCCTGCTCGACCGCTTACTGTCACAGTCGCGAGCCAAATTCCTGACAAACACCCAGCACGTAATAGCCGCCGAGCGCGAGGCCGATCACGCAAACCTGCTCTCGGCCGCACCAGACCTGCCGCTGTTACAAAAAGCCCTCCACGCCTGGCTCAACATCCTAGGCCCGCAAACCGCGCACTCCCTCGCACAATACCTCGGCCTCGCGGCTCAACCAGTCTTCGCCGCCCTGGTAGCCATGGAGTCCCAAGGCACTATCCTCCGCGGCGAATTCGAGCAAACCGCCACTGACGTCATCCTGAGCGAAGCGAAGGACCTGCAGTTCACTTCGTCAGAATTGCCCACGACACCAGGCGTGAGCGACCAATGGGAGCGAACCCAGCAACACGCGCCGCAGGCGCTTCTGCCTCCATGGCAAATAGTTCAGTGGTGTGAAAGACGCCTCCTCCAGCGCATCCACAAGCGCACCATCCACACCCTGCGCAAGCAAATCGAGCCCGTCGCGCCCGCGCAGTACATGGACTGGCTCCTTCGCTGGCAGCACCTCGCGCCGCAAACCCAACTCACCGGCGAAGAAGGTGTCCTCGATGCCCTGCGCAAGTTGGAGGGCTTCGAAGCCCCCGCCATCGACTGGGAAACCAAACTCCTCCCGCAGCGTGTAGCCAACTACGATCCGCGCGCGCTCGATACCCTCTGCATGGCCGGTGTCGTTGGCTGGGGGCGCATCTCCCCGCACCCGGCATTCCTCTCGCCGGAAAGCGGAGCGCCCCGCCGCGTCATCCCGACCAGCATGGCGCCCATCACTTTCTTCCTGCGCGAAGACGCGCACTGGATGGATGGCTGCCTCCGCACCCGCGAATTGCCGGAATCCGCGCTCGCTGCATGTCTGTCACCGCTGGCGTTATGTGTTCGCGCTCTGCTCGAGCAAGCCGGCGCCGCATTCGCCGCCGACCTCGCCCGCCAACTAGCAACACCCATCGCTGAACTCAACAACGCGCTCTGGGAATTAGTTGCTGCCGGCCTTGTCACCGCGGATGGATACGATAGCCTCCGCGCGCTCATCGATCCCCGCCGCAAATCCGCGAGCGGTACGCCCTTTCGTATGCGAGGAACGAATCAGCGCGCCCGCAACACCGCCGGCCGTTGGAGCCTGCTCGCCCCGCCAAATCCTGCTCCCGTGGTTCCAGGCGAGCCAAAGGACCTGCAGTCCGCCGCGATAGCGGCTGCTCAACAGAGAGACAAGGAGATCGAATCCGCCGCCCTCGTCCTTCTCTGGCGCTACGGCATCGTCTTCCGCGATCTCCTGGAGCGCGAAACCACCATGCCCCGCTGGCGCGAGCTTCTCGGCATGTTCCGCCGCCTCGAAGCACGCGGCATCGTGCGCGGCGGCCGCTTCGTCTCCGGCTTCCAGGGCGAACAGTTCGCGCTTCCCCAGGCCGTCGAATCTCTACGCGAATCCCGCAAACAGGAATTCGCTACTGCAACAGTAACAATAGCCGCCGCCGACCCAGCCAACCTCGTCGGCATCGTCGTTCCTGGCGATCGTCCGCCGGCCACCGCAGGCCGCACCGTGCAATTTGCAAGAGGCCACTTCGTCTCAGATATCAACGTAACTGCAGCGGAAATGGCGCCATCGTTACTCCAGCCCGCCCTCGTCGCGCAGAATGCACCCGCGCAACTTGCCTTCGGTCATGACTGACAAAGCCGAACAAATCACCCCGCGCCCCAGCCCGAAACAAGGCGAAGACTTTTATTGGGAAGGCCCATACATGGTCTTCACCGAAGCCTGGCATCTCAAGCGCGGCTACTGCTGCGGCTCCGCCTGCCGCCATTGCCCCTACGGCCACGAAAACGTCCCGCAAAAATCGGACTCATCACAATAAATCCGGAACGCTAACGTTCTTGTTCGGCAGCCCGGCAAAGAACCATTCCGCGGCATTCGATCGAAAGACAGCATCCTGTTCCGACTCCGGCAAGCCGCGCGTCATCTCTTGATAAGCGTCATAAGGACTCGCAAAGTTCTGCGCCAATCGCGAGATCGGACGATGACTCCCAAACATCACCCGCTCCGTCCCGAACAATTCAAAAACCATATCCATCCACGGCTGCACCTGGGCTATCTGCCACTGCATGCCAAAGATGCACTCCACTGCAGACACAATGATGCGCACGTTTTCGCATGCACTCAGTGCGCGAAGACTATCCTTCCAGCGCGCGAACCCCTCGCAGTCCACCGTGACCGGCCAGCCCATCACCGCAATCGCAAAGCCGATCTCCGGATTTTCTTCGATCACCGTCGACAACTCCGGCAACTGTGAAGAGAACACCTCCAGCGAACACTTGAATTTGTACTTCCTCAGTACCCCAAGTCGCTGCCGCCAGCCCACATCGGTCAGCAAGTCTCCACGCTTCGCAAAGCGGCGCAGCGCATTGTGCTCGTCCCAGCCCATGTGTTCGCGCACCGCGACAACATTTGCGCATCGCGCATAACTCTCCAGCGTCCTCTCCACATCGGACGCCAGAAAATTCACCAGCCCCACAATTGCCATCGGAATCGGCAGGTTATCCGCCAGCCGCTGCGCCCACTCCACTTCGCGCACGGGATCGGCCGACATGAACTCATGCCACACAATGCCGTCTATCTCACGGCCGCTCTCGTCTCGCAGATAGTCGTCCAGCAGGTATCTCCGCGGCAGCGTCGAATAATCGCCGATCAGCGCTTCAAACATCGCATCCACACGTTCCAGATGTTCGTACCGCATCTCCCGGCTGTCATAGAGATGGACGTGCGCATCAATCACTTGACGATGTCGTTCCGCGGATGGCATGAATCCTTAACCCTATCCCTCACAAAAAAAGATCTCGGTGTCCAACAACTTGTACATGGATCCCCGCTGCTGGACGCTGATTGCGTCCTTGAAAAGTTTTTGCAGCCTAGCGCGATCTCCTTCGTCGCGTCTCGTGGACGCAAAGCATACTTCGTCCGCCAGACTTCGCCCGGCGGCCCCTTTGATTTGATGATGAGCCTGAGGCTGCTAACTAGCTTCCTTCGCTCTCAACACCGCGGGCTCAACCAGCCGTCTTCTTCTCCGTACCGTGCGCCATCTCCGTCCAAGTCACGTTATCGGACGAAAACTCCTGGCGAAACTCAATCTGGTCGGGCTTCACCCAGACATTCACGACGCGAAACCATGTCGTCTTGTCGCCGTCCTTCACCTGCCACGGATACGTCCAGACATTCCCCTTGATCTCCAGCTTCCCCTGCCCTGCGGCGCCGCCACCCGCGGGTATTGGATAACTGCTGTAGCTTCCCGAGGTGGCATCATAGGTGAAGACGAGCAGCGCCTTCGAGACGCCATCGACGTACTGGTTGCATGCGAAGTACCCGCCACTCTTCCAGCAGTCGTTGCGCAGCGTGTTGTGATCGTGCCCCGCCTTGCTCTGCGCCGTGTCCAGATGCTGAATGTCCACCGTCCACGTGCCCGCGTACGCAGCGATTTTCTCGATTCCCTGCGCGCCAGCCGGAGCCGCCGCAAAGATCGCACACACCAGGATCGCGCTCTCTTTCATCAGGCTCTGCATTGCCTCTCCTATCAAGCGCTACCAATGTACCCGCAGTGACCGGTGGCGCAACAGCAAATCGTAGTTCTCACTTGCGAATGACGGCGAATCATCCCCCCGCCAGACGAGTGCATTGGCGCTTTGATGTCATACGAACCCGCAAAAATCGAGCACTATTTGCAATTCGTGGTCAACAGGACTCGTTCCTCACTCAGTGCGCAGAATTTCGGTGGGGTCTGTGCGCAGCGCGCGAAGCACGGCGGGCAGCGTGGCAACGAGCGCAGTGAGCAGAATGGCACACGCCGGCAGCGCAAGCATATCCGCGTCGGTTGCTTTGACCTGGTAGAAAAGCGACTCGACATAGCGCGCCGCGCCGAATCCGAGCGCGACGCCCGCGCAGCCTCCGAGCGCGATCATGCAGGAAGACATCGAGAGTCACAATGCGCACGATGCCGGCACGAGTCGAGCCAATCGCCATGCGGATGCCGATCTCGCGGCGGCGCTGAATGACGGAGTAGTTGAGAACAGCGTAGAGTCCGATGCCGGCGAGCAGCAGCGCGACGGCGGCAAAGAAGGCGGCGAGCATGGCGATCAGGCGCTCGCGAATGGTCTGGTCGCGGACCAGATCGAGTTGTGTGGTGACGTTCGAGACGCGAAGGCCGTTGTGGCGCTGCGCGATGAGCTGGCGGAGGGAGCCGGCGAGGGCGAGCGGGTTCTGGGCATCGGTGTGAATGGCGAAGGTGGCGAAGCCCGCGGCCTTGGGGGCGGATTTGTCGTCGATTCCGTCGAAGGGGACGTAGAAGACGGGGCGGTTGGGCTCGCGCAGGTCGTGGTAAGGGACGTCGGGGGTGACGCCGACGATCTTGTTGACAGGTTGATCGGCACCCGTCTGCAAAGGTGCGGCCGATGGGGTCCTGTCCGGGGAAGTAAGTCTTGACGAAGGTTTCGTTGACGATGGCGGCTCCCGGCGAGGTGTCTTGAGGGCGAAAGTCGCGGCCGGAAACGAGAGGGATCTTCATCGTCGAGAGCCAGCCTGGGGAAACGTTCAGCAACCAGGCGGGAGTCGGACTGGGAGGCGCGCCGTTGATGGAGATGTCGCTGTTTATTCTGATGCGTCCCGAGAAGGGGCCAGCCCGAGATGGCGACCGAGTCGACGCCGGGGACGGCACGGAGCGCTTCGGCAGTTTGATTCCAGACGACGGGGAGCTGGCCTTTGCCGGCAACGGTTTCGAGCAGGAGGAGACGGTCGGTGGAGAAACCGAGGGGGCGGTGCTGCAGGCGCTGGAAGGATGCGACGAAGAGCGAAGACAGAAAAAGGACGAGGAAACAGAAAGCGACCTGAAGCGCAATGGCTCCACGCATGAGGCGGCGTGATGAGTGCGGATTTGCACCACCCTTGAGGGCGGTGACGGGCCGGACAGCAGAGGCACGGAGAGCAGGAAGCAAGCCGAGCAAGAGAACGACAACGATGATGAGCCCGAAGCCGAAGAGAAGCACACGCCAGTCGGCGGGAAGGGCGAGGCGGGCAGGGTCGTCGGGGGGATTGACGAGGCTGAGCACAAAGGGCGCCGACCACGCCGCAAAGAACTGCGCCAAGGACGGAAGCGAGAAGGGCGAGCAGCGCGCTCTGGGCCAGGATGAGCTGGACGAGTCGACGACGGCCGGCGCCGATCGAGATGCGGAGAGCCATCTCATGGGCGCGGGCGGCGGCCTGCGCGGTCATCATGTTGGCGACGTTGACGCAGGCGATGAGCAGGACGAGAGCGGCCAGAAGACCGAGGACGCCGAGGTATCGGCGATAGTCCTTCTGGAGCTCGGAGATGCCGGCCCCGGCCGGATTCGAAGACGAGCGTCTTATTGAGATAGCGGTCGATGGCCGCCGGGGTCATGCCGCTTGGAGTGCTCAGTCTCAAAGGCGCGGCTGACGGCAGAGAGATGCTGACGCAGCTGTTCGAGTTCGTTGACTGACTCGAGGGCGGTGGCCGGCTTGACGCCGGGTTTCAACATCAGAAAAGTGCGGTGCCAGCTGGTGCTGTCCCGGGTGGCGAAGCTGTTCATGCTGAGGGGCAGAAAGATGTCGGTGACAGTTCCCTTTTCGGTGCCAGCGAAGTCGCGAGGGCCGACGCCGATGATTTCGAAGGTCTGGTCGCCGATGTGGAGCGAGCGGCCGAGGATGTGGGGATCACGGCCGAAGCGGTGATTCCAATAGTCCCAGGAGAGGACTGCATAGGGACTGAGACCTGGGCTGCGGTCATCGGCGGGGGCCAGCAGGCGGCCGAGCGCGGGCTGAAGGCCGAACAGCGGAAACATGTTGCCGGAGGCATAAACGACGTGAGCCTTCTCCATGTCGTCGTCAGTGGACCAGGTGATGTCCGTGCGGTCGGCGTCGCTGATGGCGATGAGGTCGGCCTGGTCCTTGACGGCATCGCGCATGAGCTTGAACTCCGGCGTGGCCCAGTAGGCGTCCTCGATAGGCTTGCCGTCGGGGCCGATCAACTTGCTGGAGAGGGCATAGAGGCTGCTGGACCGGGCGATGGGCAGCGGGCGCCAGAGCAGGGCGTCGATAAGACGAAAGGCGGCGACACAGGAGCCGATGCCGAGGGCGAGGGAAAGCACAGCAGCCACGGACGTGACCTTGTTGCGGCAGAGCTGCCGCCAGCCGAAACGTACATCGGCGAGAAGCGACTCGAGCCATCCGGCAACACGAATGCTGTGGCTCGCCTCGCGGGCATGCAGCGCGGAGCCGAATGCACGGTGCGCTTCCTTGGGATCACGGCCTGAGGCAATGGCTTCTTCAATGTGTGACTGCAACTCTTCCTCGATCTCGCGATGCAAGCGCTCGCCGAACAAGGCATTCGAGATACGCGACCACAAAGACATGTCACACCTCCCGGAGAACCCGGTTGATCGCCAGGCTGACAGACTGCCAGCGCGACTCTTCCACGCCCAGTTGCTTTTTGCCTGCGGCGGTCAACTCGTAAACGCGGGCCCGACGGCCAGAATCCTTCTTGATCCACTCCGCGCGAATCCAGCCTGATTCCTCCATCCGATACAGCGCGGGGTAGAGCGAACCCTCCTCGGCGCGCAGCACTTCGCCGGATGTACTGGCGATTGCAGCCATGATGGCGTATCCGTGAAGTCGCGGGTGCCGCGACAATATCTTAAGCACGAGCAAATCGAGTGAACCCTGCAGGGCATCGGTCCTGGCCATACTTAGATGTCTTTATATAGATGTCTTTGCATCGGTGTCAATGAAGTACGTCTGGCGCATTCAGAGCAATGCACTCATTCAATCCATTCCCCTTGATCTCCAGCTTTCCCTGCGCCGCCATCCGCAGATGTCGCATAACTGGTATAGCTTCCCCCCAAGTCGCGTCATAGATGAAGACCAGCAAAGCGTCGAAAGAACATTCAAAGATTCCCTGTTGCTTTCCAAAAGGAACCATGCCATTATTCCTGTTGGAAACCTAAAGGTTGATTCGCCATGAAGGAAAAGCCCGACGTCCTGCAAGGTACGCTCGCGCTGATGGTGCTCAAGACACTCGATGTCCTGGGACCGCAGCACGGCTGGGGAATCGCCCGCCGGATTGAGCAGATCAGCGGAGATCGTCTGGCTCTCAACCAGGGCACGCTTTATCCCTTGCTGCTCAAGCTGGAGCATGAAGGCTCGATTGCCTCCGAATGGGGCGCGTCGGAGAACAACCGTCGCGCGCGCTTCTATCGGCTTACCGGGACCGGCCGCAAGCAACTCCAAGCCGAGACCCGCGAATGGGAGCAAACCGCAGCCATCATCGCGCGCTTCTTCAAAGTCAAAGCGGAGGATCTAACGTGAGATTTCTGCGACGCTTCCTGATTCGCCTTTCTAATTTCGCAAGTCGACGGAGCGCGGATCAACGCCTGCAGGAAGAGATCGCCGAACATCTTGCGTTCCAGACCGAGCATAACCTGCGCGCCGGCATGTCCCCCGTCGAGGCGCGCCGGCAGGCTGCACTCAAGCTTGGCGCGGCCCAGGCGATACGCGAGCACCACCACGCTGAGCAAAGCCTGCCCTTCTTCGAGAATCTGATCTTCGATCTGAAGTACGCGGTTCGGATGTTGGGAAGGTCGCCAGGATTTGCGTTCGTTTCGATCGCTACAATCGCGCTGGGTATTGGCGCTACCACCGCGATCTATAGCGTGATCGATGCAACCCTGCTGCACCCTTTGCCGTATCCAAATCCTGCCGAGTTGGTGCGCATCCAGGACGATCTTTCCGGCGTAGGCGCGCACAACATCGGGATCTCCGTCCCTGAGTGGAGAGACCTGCAGAGTTCCGGGATATTCCAGTCCGTGTCGGTTTCCGGCACCGGCGCAGACGTGAACCTCACCGGTAGTGAACAGCCCGAGCGTCTCAGTTACAAGCACGTTACGCCGAATTACTTTGCTGTCTTCGGTGTAGACGCGCAGTTGGGCCGCACATTCGATCCGCACGATGCTACTCCCGGCTTCAACTTAGAGGCCGTAATCAGCGACGAGCTCTGGAGGAGAGAATTCGGAGCTGACCCGCACATTCTCGGCAAAGCTCTGCGACTCGACAACGACGTGTATCACGTCGTGGGCGTGATGCCGCGCGGCTTTCGCGATCTGGGCTCAACCAGCGAGGAGCGGAAAACGGAAACGTGGTTGGCGGCTGGCATGGCCGGTCTGCCATTTCCTCCCCCGCTGCGTGGCTCACGTATCCAAGGTCGCGTGGTCGCGCGCCTAAGGCCCGGTCTCTCGATTGCGGCCGCGCAGGGGCACCTCGATGCGCTGGTTGAATCGCTGAAAAAGCAATATCCGGCGGAGTATCCGGCACAGGCCGCATGGACCGTGCGCCTGACTCCGCTCAGCGAAAGCGTGGTGGGCAGCGTTCGCCAATCTCTCATTCTGCTGTTCGGCGCGGTAGGATTGGTCCTCCTAATCAGTTGCGTCAACGTCGCCAATCTCCTGCTCGCCAGGGCCAGTGGGCGAGGTCGTGAGATCGCGGTTCGCCAGGCGCTGGGAGCGCAAAGAACGCGCCTCATTCGCCAGCTTCTGACCGAGATTCTGCTGCTCTTCCTGCTTGGAGGAATCGCTGGTTTTGCCATTCTCTTCTGCACCCAGCATTTCCTGCTGCGGCTTGTTCCGGAGAGCCTCCCGCACCTCAACGATATCGCGGTTGGATGGGATGTCCTGATGTTTGCTGTGGCCGCCTCCGTCGCAGCCGGAACCATCTTCGGGCTTGCTCCCGCCTGGCTTATGAGCCGTGACAATTTGATCGGTACGCTGCGGCAGGAAGGACGCGGGTCCAGCGGTTCCCAGCAACGCTCGCGCACCCGCCAGATTCTGGCCATCAGTGAATTGGCGCTCTCCCTGGTGCTCATGGTCGCCGCCGGTCTGCTGCTGCGCAGTTTTTGGGATTTGTTCAAGGTGCAGCCCGGTTTTAATCCTGACCGCGTCATGGCCATTCAGACCTGGCTGCCGGGGCCCAACGATCCCAGTGCGGATATCTACCGAACCGCCACCCAGGAATCGGTGTTGCTGCGCGAAATTCTTCGCCGCAGCCGAACTCTGCCGGGCGTAGAAGAAGTGGGCATCGGCGACGTGGCCGCTCTTCCCCTGGGCCACAGCCATCCCAGCCAGCTGCCGCTGATCCGCGAAGGCATCGAGACGATGGACAATCAGGCTCCTGTGATCGATGGTCCCATCGTTTCGCCCGAATACTTCCACCTGTTGGGCATGCCGCTGTTGCGCGGACGGCTTTTCAGCGACCAGGACCTTGAGGACACGCCTCAGGTTGCCGTCATCAATCAGGCCGCGGCTCGCACCTACTGGCCAAACCAGGACCCGCTGGGCAAACGCGTCCGTTTGCGCCTGGATAGCCGCCAGCCGTTGAGCTCTGCCAAGCCAGCCTGGACCACGATCGTCGGCGTGATCGCGGATGCCCACACGGAATCGTTGGCGGACTTGGCAATTCCGCAGATCTACCGCAGCACATACCAGCGCCCCGCCAAAGACCTGATCATCTTTCTTCGCGGACAACCTGATCCCAGCACCATCACGGCACAAGTGCGCGAGCAGGTCCAGTCCATCGATCCGGGACTTCCCGTGTTCCATGCGGAGACCCTGGATCACGTGGTCGCTACCTCGCTTTCCGTGAGGCGATTCTCGATGGAAATGGTGGCGCTTTTTGCGGCCACTGCCTTGCTGCTCGCTGGACTTGGAATCTACGGAACCATTTCCTACGTAGTCCATGAACAAACTCGCGAGATCGCCATTCGCCTCGCGCTGGGAGCTCAAAGGAGCAATATCCTCAGGATGGTCCTGCGTCGGGGATTCGGTCTGGCTGCCGCTGGCGCCGGGCTGGGTGTCGCCGGTGCGCTCATCGTCTCTCACCTCATGGCCGGATTGCTCTACGGCGTGTCGCCTACCGATCTGACCACGTTTGCTGGCGTGACCCTTGTACTTACCACTGTCGCGCTCGCGGCCAGCTATATTCCGGCGCTGCGCGCCATGCGGCTAGATCCAATTACGACACTCCACTCCGAATGACTTATGAGCCGCCACCCGACGGCGCGGGGTGCGGAGTAGGGGATGGGCCAGTGGCCGGCAACACCGCACCCGCAGAGGGCCGAACGAGCACGCCGGTTCGCGGAAAACTGAACGCCCCCGCCCGGTCGTCGATCACGTTCACCTGGCAGGTATATTGTCCCGGCTTCAGGTCCTTCAGCGGCACATCGAACTGGAATGCGATTGTGTTGTGCGCCGGATCGGTCAGCTTCGTCGCCTCTACCAACGGCGTCTCAAACACCTTCGTCGAACCGGAAAGGAACTCGATCGAAGTCAGCAGCCGTGGCGACTGCGCCTTCGCGTCCGCCGTTTTGCTGTTCGGCTGATACACCTCATAAAGCAGATAGAGGTGCCCATCCTGCCGGAAGACATGCGCGACATTCGGCACCCATAGCTGTCCGTCCTGCACCAGCGGATTCGCCTGCTTGCTCTTCGGCGCCGGCTGCCTCTGACTCGCCAGCAGCACCGACGAAAACTTCATCGGCGCCTTCGACAGATCCGGCACATTGAGGTCCGTCTCAAACGATCCCATGTGCCCGGTCTCGTTCTCGCGCACCACAAACTTCACGTGATACTTGCCCGGCGGCAACGTGAAGTTCGTTGTGTACTGCACATTCTTCCGCGATACCTCTTGTTGCTGGTCGATCGCCAGCTTCACCGTCTGCCGCACGTCGCCTTCGGCGCGGCCGGCCATGTCTTTCACCTCGCCGATGATGTCGATCGTCGCCTTGTCCCGGTCGCCGCCCTTCACGAACGGGATCTGCGACCCCGGCACGATCAGCGACACCGGAATGTAGTAACGGTCCGGAGCCAACTGGAAGTAGTACGCCGCCATGTACACCGGCACATCGGTCGCCGGCAGATCGCTTTCCAGTTGCTCGGTCAACTGGCGCTCGCGGTCCTCGTGGTTCGAGTGCTGGTAATCCGCCGGCGCGTAATACCCCGGCCGGTACTCGAGCTTCACATCCGGCCGATTCAATTTGATCTGCAGTTTTCGATAACGCCCATCGCGCGCCGGATTGGTGGATCGAAATCCGATCACGTAGTACTCAGCCGTGTCGTTCTCCATCGCCTGAAAGGCCGGTGCGAAGTCGTTCGAATCGCCGTAGAACTTGCCGCCCGTGTCCGCGGCAAGCGTCGATAGCACCTCCTGCGAATTGAAGTTCGCATCGAGATTGTTCTGGAAGGCCTGACCGTTGTACGCGCTCGCGCCGCGAATCGAGCCCGTCGACGCATCGCCCAGCGGCGAGATGGCCTGCAGCCCGCGCATGTCCGCGCTGTAGATCGAGAGGTTCGCCCGCACCGCGGCATTCGTCGCCGAGCGCAGCGACGCCTGGTTCTCAATGCCGTCGCGCTGAATCCCGCCCGAGAAGTACAGCAGCGACTTTTTCTGGTTGATGTACGCCAGCGACTTCGCAATCTGCGCAATCGCGTAAAGCTGGCGATCGGTGTTCAGATCGTTGAACTCGCTCTCGTCCGGCGTGAAGCTGCTCGCGTCCTCTGTTTGATTGGTCGTCGAAGTTGCGCCCGCCTGATAGCCGGCCTGCTCGGTGCTGTCATACCGCGAGACCGCCGCCAGCAATACCTGCTTGTTCGCGGTAAAGTCCTGATCTACGGTCAACGCCGAGTCCAGCGACACTGCCGCCACCAGGTCCGCCGGCTGCATCTGCCGGTTGATATAGTTCTTTGCCGCCAGCACCGAACGCGTCAGGTCATCCGGCTGCATCGACGTGAGATCGAAGAACAGCACCACCAGCCGGTGATTGCGCAGCGCATCCCCGGTCACCACGCCGGTGCCCTTGCCCAGCACCAGCTGACCCTCCTTCCCGGAGACAGTCGCCTCGTTGAGGGGGGTGGCTTGGTCGATGCTCTGAAAATCAAATGTCTGAATCGTCTGCGGCTTTCCGTTCTCCAGAACCGTGAAGTCTTTCGCGGTAAGCCCCTTCACCGCCGCACCCGTGTGCTTGTCGCGCACCACCACATTCGTCAGCACCAGGTCGCTCTGCACCTTCAATACGTAACTGGCGTCGTTCGGATTGGCACTGTTGGCAGCAGGCTGCTGCTGCGCACGCAACAGCGGCAGCGTGAGCAGGAGAGCCGCAAGCACGGAAAGAGTACGCATCAGTAGCGGAACCTCGCTGTCAGCACGAAGGTGCGCATCTGTGCCGCCGATGTCACCTGGCCATAGGTGTTAGACCCCAGGCTGGTATCTACGCCCGCATATTGCACCGTGTTCAGCACGTTATCGGCGGTCCCGCGCAGTTCCAGGTTGCGCATCTCGCCCAGCCGGATAGTCTTCGACAGCGACGCATCAAAGGTCAGCGTCCCCGGGCCGGCAATGGAGTAGCGCGACGCCGTCCCATACACCTGGCCTGGAGCGAAGTCGCTGCTGAACGCATCGGTGTTGAACCAGCGGTCCAGCGTTCCCCCGCCAGCAGTAAGGGACGTCCCCGGCACCCGGTTCGGCCGCAGCGATCCCGTACTCCCACGCGCAACGTCCGCGCTATTGGCAACAAAGCGCGGCGTCAACGGTTCGCCCGTCGCAAATGCAAATGTGCCGGAGAAAGATACATTTGCCAGGCCGTGAGAGAGCCAGTTGCCGCTGGTCAGGAAGTGCGCATCCGGCCCGAAGGGAAACTCGTAGACGAAATCGCCCTTCATGTTGTGGCGGATATCAAACGACGAATTCGACTCCTCGGCCAGAATGTTCTGCCAGTTCTGCGCCACCACGGCGGTCGTGCCGCCATTGCCGCCGATCGCGCTCGCGTCATCGATGGCATGCGAGTAGGTGTACGTCGCGCCCAGTGCGATGCCACCCTGCATACGCCTGCGCAGCCGCACCGTGCCGGCGTTGTAGTTTGAGAAACCGATGGAATCCGAGTAGTTGTAATACACGCCACTCAGCGATGAATTGGCATTGCGTCCCGGCGCTGTCAGCACATCCAGACGTGTGCCCTTCGCCCCGTTCCAGCCGACGTTCAGCACAATGCCACTAGGCAGCGTGCGCTGGATATCGAGATTCCACACCTGCACATATGGCAGCCGGTAGTTCTTATTCACGGAATAGTTCCCCGCCGCCTGTGGCGCACCAAAGCCATTCGCCAGCGTGATTTTTGCCCCCTCTGTGGCCTGGTTCGTCTGCACATCGGCAAAGGGCGGCTGGAACGCAAGGTTCTGGATGAAGCTGATGTACTGGCCGTTGGCAAAGTTCACGCCATAGCCGCCACGCACCACGGTGTTGCGAAACGCCTTCCACGCAAAACCCACACGCGGAGAAAAATCATCGCGATCCGGATAGATCAGCGTCTTCGGATAATGGCCCGTGTATAGACCTGTGCCCCCTGCGAGCACAGGCGCGACCTGCGAGAAGTCACTGCTGGGATCAATTGTCGCCAGCCTTCCATCTTTCTCTGAATACGGCGAGAAGTATTCATAGCGCAGCCCGGCCAGCACTGTAAAATTCGCGCGGACGCGCCAGTCGTCCTGCAAGAACACGTCATAGATATTCGCGCGTAGATAAGCTTTTTGATACGGCGCCTGGATCGTTGTCTGCTGTGGAAGCCCGAGCAGCAAATCGGCCAGCGATGAGCCCGTGCTCGGCTGTCCGTTGCTGCCGTTTGTTCCCGTGCCGTTGGAGCCGGAGGAGCCCGGCTGTTCGGTCGCAAGCCCGGTAAAAACAAACGTGCCGGTGGAGTTCGCCTGACCGATCATGCTCAGATCGACGCGCTTATAGTCTCCGCCGAACTTCACGTTGTGCTTACCGTGAACCCACGAGCTCGAATCGGAGACTCCCACCGTTTGATTCGTTTGAAAATTCGGCTGCTCCTCATTCAAACCGGAGAACTGCACCAGCGTGGCATTCGGCAGACCATAGTTCAGAGGATTAGCCGCCGCGCCGCTCAGCACGTTGATCCCCAGGCTTTTCGCGACGTCCTGTTTGTTGGTGAAGAAATTGCTGAGCTGCGAATTCGAGCGATTCAGATTCGCGGTGATGTTGTTCGTCAGCCGCCCCATCCCCACGGTGTAGCCAAGCTGCAGCGAGTATTGGTGCGTCTGCTGCTTGCCGCCGAGATCCGGAAACAGATTCACTTCATCAGCGCCGGTGTGGCTGTAATTGAAGTTGGCATTGATGCTCTGGTGCAGCCCCGGAGAGCTCGCTCCGGAGAGCTGCCGAAGCATACCGGAAAAAGCTGTGCCCCCGCCAAAGCTGCGCATGTAGCGAGCACCGACCGTCGTCGTGTTGGTGGTCGCAGTAGTCAGGCGTTGGTAGTTCTGCCGGTTGGCCGTCGGCAGATTGGGCAGCGGCATATATGTCAGAAGCGCCGCGGCCTGCGGGCTGATACGCTGCTGCGGAATCACATTGCCGGGGAATGGCAATCCTGTGCTTGGATCGTAGATTGTCGGCTCTCCGGCGGCCGAGAAATCTCCGCCACGCAACGTCGCATCCGGCACCGTCCCGTAATTGTCGAAAGGCGACGACGAGTGGTTGCCGATCAGCGACAGGAACAGAAAATCCTTCGTATCGTGCTCGATCAGATGCGGGATATAAGGTGAGCCTGCAAAGATCGCGCCGAAGCGGTTCGAGTTGTACGGCGGCTGCGGCTCCGCCTGCCCGCGCAGCGCAAAGTCCTTCGCGTTGAAGATGCTGTTGCCGCCCGTCCAGAACAGCGCGCCATGCGGTTTGTTCGGATTGAAGTTCCGGAAATTGAAGCCGCCGCGGCCGCCGCCCCGGCCACCACCGCCGAAGCCCCCACCATCGCCGCCTCCTCCGCGAAAACCTCCACCGCCGCCCGGTCCGCCGCCGAATCCAGCAAAGTTGCCGCCGCCCTGCCGCTGTCCTGGAATCTGCGCCAGCGTCTGCTGCTGCTGCATGTTTTCCAGGTTGTCCCTCATCTGCTCCATATTGATTCCGGCAAAGGGATTTGTCGTCCCGCTCTGCCCATTCACCGTCACCGACTCTGTGCTGACATCATTGTTTCCCGCGCCGGAGGGCAGCGCAGCGCCGCCCGTATCACCGCCTGTTGTGACGGCTCCCAGCGCTCCGGACATCAGTCCCAGGTTTTGCAATCCTAAGTTCTGCGCCCCCTGGCCTCCCATGTACTGGCGTGGCCCCGGTCCGCTCCCCGGCCCCGCCGGACGCCGCGCTGCGGCCTGATCGATCTGCTCCTGGCGCGAGGCAAGAATGAGTGAGAAATCCGTTTGTGGCGTCACGGCGCCGCCGTGCAGCAGCACCTCTTTGGTCGCGCCGGCGAAAGCCGCGAAGTCCGCTCGCACCACATAGCGGCCGTCCTGATCGATGTGGAGCGTGAATGCGCCATGACTATCCGTGGCGGTTAGATATTGCTTTCCCGTTAGCGTGTTCTTCGCCGTCACGCTCACACCGGGTAATGGTGTCTGACCGGACTTCACCACCCCCGCAATGGTCCCTCCGGCCGGCCCGGAAGGCGTAACGGCGTAACGGCAGACGCAGACGGCGGCTCGAGCGCCTGACTCGCAGCCGGCGCAGACTGCCCCCAGCCCCGGGACGAACCACAGAGCGGCACCATGCTCAACAAAGCCATGCTCAACAAAGCCGCGTTCAACCGAGCCGCAACGAAACAACCACGCTTCATCGGGCCTCCGAGCCGGCATCGAGCCATGGTTCATGGCCCTTCAAATCGAAAACCGTAAACGTCGTCGCAGTGAATGCGCCGTTCATCACATGGCCCTCGGCGCGAAAGCCCTGCCCCGGCCGGACATCCGCCAGCGTCACCGAATCACGCTTTTCCCGGAAGGAGGTGTTTTCGTCCACTGTGATCTTCTGTTCCACACCATCCAGCCGGTGCACCTGAATTGTGGTTCCGGCAATCGAGACGATCCGCCCCGCGCTCCACGTCTTGCCCAGGCCCTCGCGAGCCTTGCGCACCTCTTCAGCCGGAATATCGATCAGGATTGCCGCCCCAACCGTCTTCTTCTTCGCATCTACGTTGCCCGCCGCAAAAATCATGTCGCCTGCCTGTATCTCGTTTGGGCGGATCGGCCCCCGGTCCTTCATCAGCCGCGTATTCACGCCATAGAGCACATGCCAGTCCTGGCCACTCTCTGTCTTTACGGCAAAGCTGCCATCGTTCTTTCCGGCAGGCGTCGCCGCAACCACTGTCGCTCGCAGTGTGTTCTCGCGTGAAAACTGTGCCCAGCCCTGGTCATCGTCACCCTGCGCCCAGCCCGCAGAGGTCGCCAGTATCGCCATCACCCATACGGCAAGCACGCTTGCTGCTGATAGACGAAGGTCCCGGCTCCAGCGATGCGCCTGAAAACTCGGAAACATGGAAATAAAGAAGTCGCCTCCTTAGACGAGCATACGAGGTGAAAGGACGCGCCGGTTCCCCCGCTAGGAACCCCGATTTCAACCGCCTGGAAGCAATGGTCACAGCAGGGCTCTGCCAAGCCTTTCCAGCTTCCAATCCAATTCCAGCATCCACATCGGGGGCGTGCCATCAAGATTCGCTAAGTAGCGTAAAGTTTTGTAAATCTCAACACCTTCAACGGCACTTTGTGACCCATGCGCAATGCTCCTGGGAGTCTCCAAAGGTCCGCACATGCTCTACACTCCCGCCATGGCCAGCTCTGCGGGTATCGATCACCATGAGAAACACTTCGAGTCGGGCGACACTGTCCGCGACATCGTCATTGGCATGTCGGACGGCCTCACTGTCCCCTTCGCCCTAGCCGCTGGGCTCTCCGGGGCGGTCAATTCCCTGCACATCATTGTGCTCGCGGGACTGGCGGAGATCGCCGCCGGAGCGATCGCGATGGGGCTGGGCGGCTATCTCGCCGCACGCGGTGATGCCGAACATTACCGCAGCGAGCGTCAGCGCGAAGAACTCGAAGTCGTCGAGCGCCGGCGGGACGAAGAGGAGGAGATCTACGAGATCTTCGACGCTTATGGTGTCGAGCGGCACGAAGCTAAGCCGGTTCTGACTGCTCTCCAGCGCAATCCAAAGGCCTGGGTCGATTTCATGATGCGCTTTGAGCTCGGGCTCGAAGAGCCGCAGGCAGGCCGCGCACTCCGGAGTGCAATCACCATCGCCGGCTCCTACGTTCTCGGCGGCTTGGTTCCCCTGCTGCCATACATGCTCGGTACAACCCATACCGCGCTTCCGGCATCGGTCGCAATTACCCTTCTCGCATTGCTGGTTTTCGGAACGGTCAAGGGCCGCGTCACGGGAGCGGGAGCGGTCCGCAGCGGATTACAGACCGTCATTATCGGAGGCTTGGCTGCCGCCGCGGCTTTCGGTCTGGCGCACCTGTTGAGCGCCCCGTAGTCGGCCCATTGCCAAAACGTTGTGAGCGGATGGTAACGAACACGTGATTATTATTCTGCGGTTACTAAATCTTCGAATCCCTCAAGCACTTCTTGCGCATCCATAGTTAGGCTGCGTAGTGTTCCCAGGTTATGCTCCGCTGGATCGCACTGTGCAGAGCTGATTAGCAATTTTGTGACAAGTGAAATGCTAGATTGTGCGAGCAACGGAGGGGCCACCGAGCGGCTCCAATTGCAGGACCACCAATTGCAAGACCATATAGATCTGTAAGGACACGCAGGATCAATGTCAGCAGCAGTGGAACTCAGCGCGCCCGGACTCCTAACCGCATACACCGCGACGCGCCGCTTAAGCCTCGCGCTCTGTACGCCGCTTTCGGCTGAAGACATGATGGTGCAGAGCTGTACCGAGGCGAGCCCCGCGAAATGGCATCTCGCCCACACCACCTGGTTCTTCGAAACATTCATTCTGCGTGAATACCTCCCCGGTTATCAGCCCTACAATCCTGACTTCCTCTGGCTCTTCAACAGCTATTACAACGACGTCTCCGATCAGCCGGAGAAGAAACTCCGCGCCTCTTTCTCTCGTCCCTCCATTGAAGAGATTCTCAGCTATCGGCAGCATGTAGACGACGCCATCTCACGCCTGGAACAACTGGCGATGCCCGCAGAAGCTGCAGGGCGCATCCAACTGGGTATCCATCATGAGCAGCAGCACCAGGAGCTGCTCTGCTACGACATCAAGCATGCTCTCTGGACCAACCCGCTGCATCCGGCATATACGGAAGGCGGCGCGTTCCCATCGGCTACGCCTCCGCTGCGCTGGCTCGAATTCCCCGGCGGTCTCACCGAGATTGGTCATGCCGGAGAAGATTTCGCTTACGACAACGAATCGCCGCGCCACACTGTCTTTCTCCAACCCTTCGCGCTCGCCTCGCGCGCCGTCACATGCGCCGAGTATCTCGCCTTCATGGAAGACGGCGGCTACACACGTGCTGAGCTCTGGCTCTCTGAAGGTTGGGATACGGTGAATGCACAGCAGTGGAATGCGCCGCTCTACTGGGCTCAGCGTGACGGTGCGTGGGTGGTCTACACCATGCGCGGAGTTGTGCCGCTGAGCGAGATGGCTGCGACGCCCGTCTGTCATGTGAGCTACTTCGAGGCAGACGCCTATGCCCGTTGGGCAGGCAAGCGGCTGCCAACCGAAATCGAGTGGGAGGCCGCTGTCGCTGAGCATGTGTCCGCCGTCCCGCAAAATGCCAACATGCTCGAGAGCGGCCAGATGCATCCGGTCGCCGCTTCCGATGCTGAACTCGATCAAGTCTTCGGCGATGTGTGGGAGTGGACGCGCAGCGCTTATCTTGGCTATCCCGGCTACCGCGCGCCTGCGGGTGCGCTCGGCGAATACAACGGCAAATTCATGTGCAACCAGATGGTGCTCCGTGGCGGTTCGGCCGTCACGCCGCGCTCGCACATCCGATCCACCTATCGCAACTTCTTTTCGCCTGCCGTACGCTGGCAATTTGCGGGCTTGCGCCTGGCTCAGGACCAGTCACAAGCATCATTCGAAACACAACCATCCCGACACGGGAGAAAGATTTCCAGATGAATGCAGTCACATTACCCCAGTTGCCCGCAGCGGCATACACGCCGATCGGCTCCGAGGTCTATCGCGGTCTCACAGCTCGGCCGCGCACCCTTAGCCCCTGGCTCTTTTACGACCAGGAGGGTTCCCAGCTTTTCGAACAGATCACCGAGCTTGACGAATATTACGTCACACGCACCGAGCGTGGCATCTTTCAGGCGAACGCTGATGCCATCATCGCTGCGGCCTCGGCGCCCACTCCGCATGGTCTCGAGCGCGAACTTACTGTAATTGAGCTCGGCGCAGGCACCGCCACCAAGACCGGACTACTGCTCCAGGCGGCAGTGCGCCGTCAGCAATCCGTGACCTACTGCGCCCTGGACGTCTCGGAATCGGCGCTTTGTGAAGCACGCCACAACCTGACCTCTGCCATACCCGGGGTGGTCTTCGAGTCGCGCGTCGCAGACTACACCGAGGGACTTGGCGACCTCCCGGCAAATGGCACACGGCGCCTGGTGCTCTACATCGGATCAAACCTCGGCAACTTCGAACCTGCCCAGGGCCGCGAATTGCTGCGCGACATTCGCAAGCAGCTCACACCCGGCGACATGCTGCTGCTGGGCGTGGATCTGGTCAAGGACATCCCCACCATCGTCGCCGCGTACGACGATGCGCGCGGCGTCACCGCGGCCTTCAACCGCAATGTGCTGGCACGCATCAATCGTGAGCTCGGCGCCGATTTCGATCTGACGAAGTTCCGCCACAAAGTTCGCTGGAACGGCGAGCACGCGCGCATTGAGATGCACTTGGAAAGCCTGATCGCGCATGAGGTATCGATCGGATCGCTCGATCTCTCACTGGCCTTTCGCCGCGGCGAAACCATACATACCGAGAACAGTTATAAGTTCACCATCGACGGCGCGCAGAACTTGCTGGCACAAACCGGATTCAGTGTCGTCGAGAACTGGACCGACAGCCATAAGTGGTTCGGCGTCTTCCTCGCGCGCGTCCACTAGGCAGCAGGCTTGTCATTCCGACCGAAGCCGATCGCGCCCCCGACGCGATCGGCGCAGTGGAGGAATCTGCTTTCTTGCTCGTTCCAGAGGCCGGAGCTCCGCTCCGGCCTCTGGCGCTTTACATCTCTCCCCGCGCGCGCGTAGGATGCTGCCGCTTGTCCATCCGGATGCAGGGCGTCCACGGATTCGCAGTCGGTCGTCCGCCTCCACAATCGCGCACCCGCTTCACCTCGGGAGACCTCAGTGACCGCCATTCGCCGCCTCACCCACGCAAACGCCGTGCGTCTCGTCCTCATCCTGGCCGCCATCTTCGCCTTCGCCGCGGGAGCACGCGCCGCCGATCCACCGATTCCCGCCCAGCACGTCCGCATCCACTACTTCAATCCCGACAACAGCTACACCGGCTGGACCGTCTATGCCTTCGGCGACACCACGGAAGATCAGGGCAACTTCAACGGAGGTCCCGTCCAGGTCACCGGCATCGACGACTTCGGCGCCTACTTCGATGTCGGCGTCACCGCGACCGCGCAGGACGTCGGCATCATCATTCACATGGGGAACCTGAAGGACCCCGGCCCCGACGAGCACATTGACCCGACTACTCAGGGCAACGAATACTGGCAAATCTCCGGGCAGCTCGGCCTCAAGACCACACGCCCTGCCATTCCTGAAGGCAACGGCACTCCGATACCCGCCGGCCACGCGCGCATCCACTACTATCGCCCGGATGGCGACTTCGCCGGCTGGTCGCTTTACCCCTTCTTCGCCACCAGCGATCCCACCGGCAACTTCTGTAACACCGAAGATTACATATCCGGCTTCGACAGCTACGGCGCCTACTACGACGTGGGCGTCAATCCCTCTCTCAACGGCGGACAGCTCGGCTTCATCATCCACAACTGCGCGCTGGGAGTGAAGGACCCCGGCCCCGACATGCATCTGCAGATCGACCAGCACAACGAAGCCTGGGTCATCTCCGGCGATCCAACTGTCTATCTCTCGCAGCCGACCGCCGCCCAGTTGCTCAACGCTGTCTTCGGCAAGGAGCAGGCCTACTGGCTGGATCACAGCCACGTGCTCATCAAGCCGCAGTACCTGCAAAGCGGCAACACCTACTCGCTCATCTACAGTCTGACCGGCGGCCTCGCCGTCACCAACACCGGCGTCAGCGGCGGCACCAGCATTCCGCTCCAGGCCGGCGGCACCCTTTCCCAGGATGAGCTCACCCGCTATCCGCAGCTCGCCGGGTACGCCGTCCTTACCCTGCAGAACACCGTCCAGCAGAGCACGCTTCTCACCGCGCTCAAAGGCCAGCTCGCTGTCTCCGTCACCGGCTCCGATGGCACGCTCGTTTACGCCACCAGCGTGCAGGATGCCGGCGCGCTTGACGACCTGGAATATTACGGCGGCACGCTCGGTGTTGTCTTCCATCACAACAACGACCGCTCCTGGTCCGACTGGCCGGACGACGAAGACTATCCAGTCAAGCTGAAGCTCTGGGCTCCCACCGCGCAGAACGTATCGTTGCTGCTCTACGAGCATGAAGGCGACGCAGCGCCGCTCAAAACTGTCCCGATGCACGCGCACAATGGCGTCTGGCTGGCCGATGGCGATTCCTCATGGCGCGACATGTACTACCTCTACAGTGTTCAGGTATACGTACCGTCCGACCACGCCGTCGATACCAATGTCACCAGCGATCCCTACTCCATTGACATCGCGATCAACGGCACCAAGAGCCGCATCACCGACCTCGATTCTGCGCAGACCAAGCCGCCCGCCTGGGACGCGCAACCCTCACCAGCGATCGCCAGCATCAACGACCTCAGCATCTATGAGCTGCACATCCGCGACTTCAGCATCGGCGATCCCACCGTGCCGGCGCAGGACCGCGGCACCTACGACGCCTTCGCCGATTTCAATTCCAACGGAATGAAACATCTGCGCACGCTCGCCCAAAGCGGTCTGAAGGCGATCCACATTCTTCCTTCCTTCCACATCGCCAGCATCAACGAGGACAAGAGCACCTGGCAGACCACCGGCGACCTCAGCGGCTTCCCGCCCGACAGCGATCAGCAGCAGGCTGCCGTCACTGCCATTCAAAGCAACGACGGTTACAATTGGGGCTACGATCCTGTCCACTACATGACGCCTCAGGGCAGCTACGCTATCAATCCGGACAATCGGGTGCGTGAGTACCGCACCATGGTTCAGGGGCTCCATCGCACTGGTCTGCGCGTCATTCAGGATGTCGTCTTCAATCACACCAGCGCCTCTGGTGAGGGAACTAATTCCAATCTCGATGAAGTCGTGCCGAACTACTATCATCGGCTCGATTCGGACGGCAATCTCCTCACCGGCTCCTGCTGCCCGGATACCGCGACCGAACATCGCATGATGGAGAAGCTGATGATCGACACCCTCGTGCTCAATGCGCGCGAGTACAAGATCGATGGCTTCCGCTTCGACATCATGAGCTTCCACTTCCTCTACAACATGCAGAACATCCTCACCGCCCTGCATGCCTTGACGCCGCTTCGCGACGGTGTCGACGGCTCGAAGATCTACATCTACGGCGAAGGCTTCAACTTCGGCGACACAGTGAACAATGCCATCGGCCCCAACGCCGACCAGGTCAATCTCTACGGCTTCGGCATCGGCAGCTTCAATGACCGCATCCGCGATGGCATTCGTGGCGGCAGCCCGTTTACTGATGAACGTGTGCAGGGCTTCGCCACCGGTCTCGCTACCGACTCCAGCGACTTCACCAACCAGAGCACGGCGCAGACCGATCAGCACAACACGCTGCTCCACAATGCCGATTGGATCCGTGTGGGCCTAACCGGCAACCTGCGCGATTACACCCTCACCGACATGACCGGGACAGCCGTCAAAGGCTCGCAGGTCGATTACAACGGACAGCCCACCGGCTACACCGCAACTCCGGTCGAAGCGGTGAACTACTGCTCCGTCCATGACAACCAGGACCTCTTCGACGCCGTGCAGCTGAAAGCGAGTGCTGCCGACACCAGCGCCACACGCGCGCGCCGTCAGGTGCTTGCCATGGGGCTCGTCGCGCTCGGCCAGGGCGTTCCCTTCTTCCTCGCTGGCGACGATCTGCTCCGCTCCAAGGACATGGACCAGAACAGCTACGACTCCGGCGACTGGTTCAACAAGATCGACTGGAGCGGTGCCGGCGACAACTGGGGCATCGGCCTGCCGATCGCCAGCCAGAACCAGGGGCAATGGCCACTCATGCAGCCGCTGCTCGCCAACGCGGCTCTCAAGCCAACACCGGCCGAACTCAAGTACGCCACCAACGCCTTCCAGGATCTGCTGAATATCCGTTACAGCAGCGGCCTCTTCCGCATGAAGAGCTTCGCCGAGGTGCAGCAGAACCTCACCTTCCTCAACACCGGCCAGAACCAGATCCCCGGCGTGATCGCGATGAGGCTCAATGCCAACGGCGGCAACTACGGTCCGTACCGGCAGATCCTGGTCATCTTCAACGGCACCACCAGCAGCACATCCATCTCGGATCAATCGCTCGCTGGCGTGCCGTTCCAGTTGCATCCAATCCTGCGCGGCTCTACAGATCCTGCAACACGGCAGTCCAGTTTCCAACCATCCTCAGGAACAGCCACCGTACCCGCGCTGACGATCGCTGTCTTCGTCAGCAGGAAATGAAATCAGAGAACAGGGGCTAGGTTGCAGGCAGGTGGGTCGCGGTCAGACTTTCACCTGCTCCCTGCTTCCTATTCCCTGTCCCTATTCCCTGTTTCAGTACACTCAATCGCGAACCGCCATGCACATCCGACTCGCGACAGACAACGACATCCCCGCCATCCTCAAGCTGATCCACGCACTTGCCGTGTACGAACGCGAGCCCGATGCCGTTCAGATCGGAGAAGCCGAGTTGCAGCGCGATGGCTTCGGACCGCGCCCGCTCTTTGAGTGCCTCATTGCAGATGACGACGGAGAGGCCGCCGGATTCGCGCTCTACTTTCCCATCTACTCCACCTGGCGCGGACGGAGCCTTCATCTTGAGGATCTCTTCGTCCAGCCCTCGCATCGCGGCCGCGGAATCGGTAAGGCGCTGCTGGCGCGTGTTGCCGCGATCGCAATCGAGCGCGGCTGTGCCCGCATGCAATGGGACGTCCTCGACTGGAATACGCCCGCCATCGATTTCTATCGCGGCTGCGGCGCCATCATGCTGGAGTCCTGGCGCATCATGCGGGTCACCGGCCCGGCTCTCGCCCGGCTGGCAAACTCGCAGACAAAAGGTACGTAAGCGATTACACTGGCACGCGGAAGCACCAACGCTGCTGCTCGACGAGCGTTCCTCATCCGAAGGAGAACCACCGTGTCTCTGCGCGCCTTTGCCATCCCCGCTATACTTTCCGCCGCACTCTTCCTCAGCCCGATGGCGCACCCGCAGAGCATCGAATATCGGCCGGACGCGAAACTCTGGGTCATCCAGGCAGGAGAGTTCACCTATGCGATGGGTGTCGACGAGCGCAACTGGCTGCAGTCGCTTTACTGGGGTCCGCGCCTCGATCGCGCCCAGGATATTCCCGCCGCCCACAGCTTGCCTGAGCGCGCAGCCTTCGATCCCTCCACCACGACCACACCGCAGGAGTACGCCGCCTGGGGCGCCGCACTCTATACCGAGCCCGACCTGAAGGTGACCTTCGCGAGTGGCAACCGCGATGTGGTTCTCGAATACGTCGACCAGCACCAGACGCACGACGCCACCAGCCAGACACTCGAGATCACCATGCGCGATATCAAATCGCCGCTGGTCGTGCATCTCTTCTATCGCGTCTACAACGGACAAAGCGTGCTCGAGCGCTGGTCTACGATTGAGAACCAGGCCAAGGAAGATGTCGTCCTCGAAAACGCCGCCAGCGCCACGTGGAGCCTTCCCAACCTCGAGAACCGCAACTACCGCGCCCACTGGCTCACCGGCCGCTGGGCCGGCGAATGGCAACTGCAGTCGGCGGCGCTCGACGTCGGCAGCCAGGTCATCGAAAGCCGCCGCGGCTCTACCAGTCACCAGGCCAATCCATGGTTCGCCCTTGAAGGACCTGACAGCACCGACGAAGAGCACGGCCCGGTGTACTTCGGCGAGCTCGGCTGGAGCGGAAGCTGGCGCATCACCATGGAGCAGAGCTCGTTCCATCAGGTTCGTATCACTGGCGGTTACAATCCCTTCGACTTCGGCTATCGCCTCGCGCCCGGCGAGTCGCTGACCACCCCGCCCTTCTACGGTGGCTTCACCGGCGGCGGCATGGGCGAGGCCTCGCGCATTCTCCACCGCTTCCAGCAAGGCGTCATCCTGCCCGGAGCGCCGCATCCCAAGCTGCGTCCCATCCTCTACAACTCATGGGAAGCTACCGAGTTCAACGTCAGCGAATCCGGCCAGATCGCGCTCGCCGAAAAGGCCGCCCAACTCGGCGTCGAACGCTTCGTCATCGACGACGGCTGGTTCGGCCAGCGCAAAGATGATCACGCCGGACTCGGCGACTGGTACGTCAACAAACAGAAATTTCCCAACGGCCTCAAGCCCGTCATTGATCGCGTCCACCAACTCGGCATGGACTTCGGCATCTGGGTCGAACCCGAAATGGTCAACCCCGACAGCGACCTCTATCGCAAGCATCCCGAGTGGGCCATGAACTTTCCCGGACGCCCGCGCACCGAAGGCCGCAACCAGCTATTGCTCAACCTCGCTCGTCCCGATGTGATGGAGTACACCTATCACTGGCTCGATGAGCTGGTCTCGAACAACGACATCGACTTTCTCAAGTGGGACTACAACCGCAACTGGTCCGAGCCCGGATGGGATGCCGTCCCTGTCGCCGACCAGAAGAAGATCTACGTCGCCTACGTCCACAATCTCTACGCCATCCTCGACCGTCTGCGCGCAAAACATCCCAAGCTCGAGATCGAATCCTGCTCCGGCGGTGGCGGACGCGTTGATCTCGGCATCCTTCGCCGTACCGAGGAGGTCTGGCCCTCCGACAACACCGACGCGCTCGACCGCCTCTCCATCCAGGACGGCTTCACTCACGCCTACACGCCCGGCGTGATGATGGCCTGGGTCACCGATGCGCCCCATCGCAAGACCCCTCTCAAGTTCCGTTTCCTGGTCGCCATGGAAGGCTCGCTCGCCATCGGCGCCAACCTCAACAACTTCACGCCGGAAGACATGGCCACCGCAAAGGATCTGGTCGCGTTCTATAAGACCATCCGGCCAACCGTACAGCAGGGCTCGCAATACCGGCTTATCGCGCCATCACGTCCTGGCGCGCCGAGTGAGCGCGCCGCCACGGAATACGTATCCGCCGATGGCACACAAGCCGTGGTCCTCGCCTATCTGCACTCGCAGAACTTCGGCGATCCCTATCCGCTCGTGCGCCTCCATGGCCTCGATCCGAAAGCAATCTACCGTCTCCGCCCGCTCGACCCCCAGCAGCTCCGCTCCCAGCAGGAAGCCAGCGGCAGCTACTGGATGAGCCATGGCATCCAGGTGGAATTGCGCGGCGACTACGACAGCACCGCCGTCGTGCTGGAGCGCCTGAACGGCACAAAATAATCGGCACGGACAAACAGCGCGAAAAGAAAAACGGCCGCTGATGAATCCGTATGGCCGCTGCTCCCGCATGCATCCATGATTTTGCGGAAGCATGAAAATTTTTCTTGCCCGGAAGCAGCTACCGGAATACCGTGTTCAAGCTAGCTCGCCCGCATTCAAGCCCGCTGTGAAACTGCACTGCCGGCGTACGTCCCGAAAACACAGCAATTCGGTCCAAGCCGCTCCCCCGCGCGAAGAATGCATCAAGCGAGCTTTTCTCCAACGCCGTCGGAGGTAGGTATGAAATCGACTGGGTTTCGTCTGCTCTTTGGTCTCTTGATATCAGGATTCCTCGTCGCCTGCGGCGGCGGAGGCAGCAATCCGCCTTCCACTCCTCTCAGCATCACCACCACATCTCTTGCGCCGGGACATACCGGCACAGCCTACAGCGCCACCCTCTCCGCCACTGGCGGCACGGCGCCTTATAACTGGACCGTTAAATCCGGCGCGCTCCCAACCGGACTCTCGCTCAGCGCCGCCGGCGCCATCTCTGGGACGCCCACCGCAGCCGGCGCGTCCAGCTTTGTGGCGCTGGTCACGGACAGCAAGTCCGGCTCAGCCACCTCCGGAAATCTTTCCATCGCCATCAGCGGCGGCATGCTGCAGATCACCACCACGACCGCGCCCACCGGAACCGTCGGCACTGCATATCCATCCTTCCAGCTCGCGGCAACCGGCGGCGTGCCTCCTTACAGCTGGGCTGTCACTACGGGCTCAAACCTGCCGGCCGGACTCTCGCTCAGCACCGCCGGCGCCGTCACCGGTATACCCACGACGGCCGGCACCTTCAACCCGAGCATCACGGTGACCGATGAAACCACGACCAATAGCCTCTCCCAGCAGGTCGCCTTCACCATCAACCCGGCCGGCACTCCGCTGCCCGACGGCGGATATGCCTTCCAGTTCAACGGCAACACTCCCACTTCCAAAGGGGCCAACCCGGTCGCGATCAGCGGTTCGTTCCTGGTCGCACAGGGCGCGATCGGGATTGGTGCATATAGCGAGAATGAATTGAACGCACAGCCCGTGATCGATCAGACTTTCACTGGCGGCTCCGTCTCCGTCACGCCGAACGGGCTCGGCCAACTCGTGCTGGACCTCCCCAACGGCAATGTCACCTTTGCACTCGCGGTTCCTGCCTCCGCTACCACAGCAAACAATGACAGCGATATCCGCATCATCGAGTTCGATGACAAAGACGGTACCGGCATGCGCGGCTCCGGCGTTCTGAAGACCTCCAGCATCAACACTGTAGCTCCCGCCCACCTCAAAGGCGGCTATGCCTTCGGCTTCCGCGGCTACGATACGCATTCGCAACCGGTCGCAGTTGTCGGCTCCTTCCAGGCAGATGGCAGCGGCAGCATCACCAGCGGAAGCGTCGACCTGAACGATAACGGCTTCGTTTCGAATTCCACTTCCGTCACCGGGACAGGCGCTACCGGCATCCTGGGCGGCGATATTACGCTCAACATTGGAAGCGCCACCCTGAAGTTTCACTACTACCAGGTGAGTCCTACCGAATTGCTAACTACCTCGGCAGACCAGACTTCTCTCACCATTCCCATGGTCAGCGGCATCGTCCTGCAGCAGACCGGGCCATTCTCAAACGCCTCGTTTACGGGAGCAAACGTGCTCGGAATGACCGGCAGCGCGCTCCAGGGCCCCGCCGCGTTCATTCCGGATGTCACTCTGGGCTTGCTCACCAGCGATGGAAAAGGCAATGTGAGCGCCAGCTATGACGAATTCAAGGCCTCCCTCCTGCCGCCGCAAACCTACACGGGCACCTACACAGTCGATGCCACCACCGGACGCACACCTATCACCGTGAGCAGCGCGACAAAGACGGTCCTCTACTTGGTCAGTAAGACCACGGCATTCGCGTTCGGCGCCGATACTTCCACCAGCTCTGGCCTCCTCGAGACGCAATCCGGCTCGCCGTTCACAAACGCATCGCTCAAAGGAAACTATCTCGGCGGAACGATTCCCTGGCCCGATGTTCACGTGGTAAGCCTCGTCGCAGCAGACGGAAATGGAAACGTGCAGTTCACCAGCGACCTGAGTGGGTCCACCGGACTTATGTCGAATGTAACGGTATCGGGCACCTATTCTGTCGATGCCACCGGCAGAGCGGTTCTCACGGTGGCTGGCGACTCGACTCCAGAACTCTTTTATATCGTTTCCCCCACCACAACAGTGTTTCTCTCCGGCCAGGCGGGCGGCTTCCTGGGCAGCTTTGAACAATAAAGTCGCGCTCGCAACAGCAAGCATGCGACCGCAAATAGGAACCTGAGCCTCCACTCGATTTCGCTGACACGACGCCATAGTCGTGTCAGCGTGCGTCTCTGCTCTAAGTACGCCGAATGAGGCTCTGACCTCATCGAAAGCTTCGGTTTCTCCCGTATCAGACTGGTTACTGTAGCTCGTGCTCTCCGAGCGGCGTAATCCGGGATACTGAACGCGTTACGTTTTCATAAGATCAAAAATTATAGAGAAAACAGGCCATTAGGCAAACGACTGTCTTCATTGTTTTTCCGGATTTCGCTGTAGTTAACGATTCCGTCGAGTACCGGGCCTCCCTGTTTACCCTTCTATACTTGCCACCCCAACCGAAAAGAGCCTATTTTGCGAGGTGCACTAAAAAGAGGCATTTTCTTGTCTCCAATTCGATCAGGAATAAAAACATGAACACTTCAGGCTTGGCTGACGCTTCCTCCACACCCGCAAGACACATCCTCCTCGCGGCACGAGCAGTAATTTTGATTGGGTTTCTTCTGCTCCCCATGGCTCGCTCCGCATCGGCACAGAGCACCACCGCTGACATCACCGGCACCGTAACGGATGCCTCTGGCGCGAGTTTGCCAAACGCCAAAGTCACGCTGACGAATCTCGGCACCAAAGAGGTCCGCACCGCGCAGACCACCGCTGCGGGAGACTACACCTTTACCCAACTCGGCCCAGGCACCTATTCCATCCAGGTCTCTCAATCTGGATTTAAGACCTTCACCATCCCCTCCATCGCGCTGTCCGCGTCCGATCGCGCGCGCGAAGACGCGAAACTCCAGGTCGGCTCCGAAGGAGAGACGGTGCAGGTCACCGGCCAGGCTCCCGCGCTGCAGAGCGACAGCTCTGTACTGACCACAGTCATCACGCAGAAAGCCACTCAGGACCTGCCGCTAAACGGGCGCAATTACGTCAACCTCGCGCAACTCGCACCCGGCGCCAACGAAGGCCCGCCAAATGGACTCTCCAGCGGTGGACGCCCTGACGACCGCCGCCTCACCTCCGGCATCTCCGTCAACGGGCAGTCGGACACCATCAATGACTGGATGATCGATGGGCTCGACAACAACGAGCGCATCATCGGCACCACCGGCATCCGGCCGTCTATCGAAGCCATCAGCGAAGTGAACATCCAGAGCAACACCTACACCGCCGAAGTGGGTCGCACCGCGGGAGGCGTCATCAACATCATCACCAAATCCGGCACCAACAACTTCCACGGCTCAGCCTACGAGTTCTTCCGCAACGATGTGCTCAACGCCTATCCCTTCCAGTTCGGGGCTCACAATCCGAAACCGAAATTGAGACAGAATCAGTTCGGCGGATCGATTGGCGGTCCTATCATTCACGACAAACTGTTTTTCTTCGGCGACTACGAAGGGCTTCGCCAGATCCAGGGCAGCGCACCTACGTTGAGCCAGGTACCCACACAGGATCAATACAATGCGCTGCGCAGCGATCCGGCATCCCTTGCCGGCGGCGCTCCGATCGATCCGGTCGGTCTCGCCTATGCGCTGCTCTATCCCGCGCCGAACGCGCCGACCAGTGTCTTCAACGCTGATGGCACGCCCGTCTCCGGCGCCTTTGTGAGTTCGCCTGTCGTGGTGCGCAACAGCGACACCGCGGATGGCCGAGTCGATGTCCAGTTCGGCCCGAAGAACCTGCTCTACGGCCGCTATAGCTACAACCGCACACCGGTCCAGTTCCCCGGACTGCTGCCCACCGTGAACGAAGCCGGTCTGAATATCGCCCCAGGGGGCGCGATATTCAACTTCTACGGCAACGCCAAGGATGACGCGCAGAACGCGCAAATCAACTACATCCACACCTTCAACTCAAACCTGCTCCTGCAGCTCGGCTTCGGCTATACACGCATCAACAATCAGTCCTTCCCGCTCAACTACGGCGAAGCCGTGAACACCGCGTTCGGGCAGCCGAACGTCAATCTCGACATCAACACCTCTGGCCTCACCCCCATTAACATTCAGAACCTGGCGGATCTCGGGGATGGAAGTTTCATTCCCATTCTTGATATCGACAACACCTTCCAGTACCAGGGTGCGTTCGTTATCAATCGGGGGGCGCACAGCATCAAGGTAGGCGCAGCCCTCATCCGCCGCCAGGCGCTGAACTTTCAGAACAACCAGGGCATCGGCAACTGGGCGTTCAATACGCTCACCAGCCTGCCCTCAACGGGCGCAAACCTCACCGGTCTCACCGCTCTTCTGCAGGGAAACTTCAACAATGTCCAGCGCTCCAACAGTCTGGTGCCGCCTCACTATCGCGTCTGGGAGCCCAGCGCCTATTTCCAGGATGACTGGCACGCCACCCCAACCCTGACCCTGAACCTCGGTGTTCGCTACGACATCTTCACTCCGTTCACGGAGGCGCATAACGCAATTTCCAATTTCGATCCCGCGACGGCATCCATCGTCATCGCGAACCAGAATGGAGTCAATCAGTACGCCGGCCTGAATCCAACCTGGACGAACATCGCGCCGCGCATCGGATTCGCTTACACCGTGACGCCCGGCACCGTACTCCGCGGCGGCTTCGGCATCTCCTATTTCCCGATGAATTACACCTCCAACTCATCGCTCAAGAACCAGCCCTTCGTCTCCGCCTACTCCTGCAACAACGGCTCCTGTCCCGCACCCACGCCGGGCGTCGGTGGTCCCGGGAACGGAATCGATCAGTTCCAGGTTGGGCTGCCATTGCCCACGGCTGCCAGCGCCACCAACCCGACAGGCTCGATTGCCGACCCTGTCGACCCCGCCTTCCGCTCCTCTTACCTGGAGCAGTTCAACCTCACGCTTGAAAAAGCATTCGGTGCGAACGTCCTCCAGGCCACGTATGTCGGCATGCTCGGCCGCCACATCGCGCAGATCTACAACGACCAAAACCTGCCGCCACTCATCTCGAACAGTGCGCTTAATGCCTACGCGGCCACGCTGGGCACAACTCCCGGAGTCGCCTACAACACACTTCGCCCCTACTATAAGGAGCTGCCGAACATCACGCAGATCGGCGGCTACAACAGCCGCGGCTCCTCCAACTACAACGCACTCCAACTCTCGCTCAACCGGCGCACTTCGGCCGGCCTCACAGTCAACGCGAACTACACACTCGCCCACGGTCTGGATAACGTCCTCAACCTCAGCAATGAGATCAACGACGGTTACGGAACCATCCCATCGCAGATCAGCTCCGTCGACTACGGCAACAGCGACGTCGATATCCGGAATCGTGCTGCCGTCAGTGCCAATTACGAGCTACCCTTCGGCAAAGGCCAGAGCGGCTTCGCCGGCGCATTGGTCCGCGGATGGCAGGCAAACACGATCCTGGTCTGGGAGAGCGGTGAGCCGTTCACGGTGATCAACTCGGGCGGCGGCATCGCCACCACAAACTTCGCCAACCATTCCGACCGGCCAGACCAGTTGCGGAAGGGCAATCTCAGCAACCCAAACATCGAGAAGTTCTTCGATCCCACCGCCTTCGCCCCGCAGCCCTCCGGCGTTCTCGGGTCCGAGCGGAAGAACCCGCTCTACGGACCGCACTATCGCCATGTGGACCTCTCGGTCTTCAAGAACTTCCCCATCTACAAGGAAACCAACCTGCAATTCCGCGCGGAGTGCTTCAACATCGCGAACACTACAAACTTCGCCAACCCGAACAACACACTTCAATCCAGCGCGAGCACCACAAATCCGGATCTGTATACCGTGACCGCGAACAACATCGGAACCATCAGCACCACCTCAGCCAACTACAACCCGCGCCTCTTCCAGTTCGCCCTCAAGTACCAGTTCTGAGGTGGAGGCAGAAGCGGTGGATTAGCAACTCAGAAGGAGATGATGAACGGCATGTCGCCACCCGGGAAGAATGGGCAAAGACAGTCGAAGAGTTACTTCGCGCTTTCCATCTCCCCGGCGGGGCTCAACTCCACAGCGGCAAGCCGTTCCACCTCCGGAAGTCCAAGCCCGCCATTCTCACCTTCAGGCGCCTCGAGGAAGGCGTCAAAAAGAACCGCGTAGAGACCTCGCCGGCCGCCTAGTCTCTTCTGCCGCGCGCGAAGAAATGCAAATCGAAACGGCGAACAGCACTCTGCTTCGTCGAGGAATCCTGAACTGAAGAATTCGTGCGACTCTGCAACAGCCCCGATGATGAGCGACCGCCAGCTCATCTTCAGCAAATCCTTGAGCATTCGACTGGCACTCGGCAGGCCATCCATCCGGGCGCCCACTCGCTCGCTGAAGTTCAGAAGCTGCATCACCAACTCGTCTAGTGGCTTGCCCAGCGCAGCCGCGCGAGAGAACAGCGTTGCGGAACCACGCTGCATATCCTCATGCACGTCCTGCAAGTCGTCTCCCAGTTGAAGCAGCACGCCCCATTCGAACGCGAATCGCGCTTCTTCTTCATTCAGCCATCCTCTAGCCAGGCATGCGTCCGCCAGCACAGAACTGCCGCCTTTGGCACAGCTCAGTCGCAACAACTCGGCATCGCTCGAAGAGTCGTAACTCCTGATTTGCGCGACGCTCTCCTCCTGCGCGCGATGGATCGCTAACAAAGAGTCGTACAGTTGCGGGTAGCGCACGCGAGGATATTGTTCTTCGATCAACGAGACCAGAGTCGATAGCGTAGCTTCTCGCGTGCTTTGCGTTGAAAGCCGCTCCCCGCGCAACCGGTTCCGGAAACGGTGGCTGAAGCTGAGCTTCGCCTCCGCCGATACATCCGCGCGATCCAGATAATTGTCGCTGTACGGATAGAGAAGGCTATATCCCAAAATCGACGGCGTGATCCCTATGTCCTCCCCAAGCAGAGCCTGCAAGCCGCAAGCCGTCCAGGCATTCCGGCACGCCTGAATGATGTCGGCCATGCTCAGACTGGCGTCGAACTGTCTCGCCCACCGCGCAAGCTTTGTGCCCGCGGGCAAAAAATCATTGGTGAGGAGCTGAACGGCTTCCTCTTCCAGATCCAACGCCGTCGTCGAAAATCGCGCAAAGGCGGCTATGATTCGATCCTGGGTCGCGAGGCGTTCTAGCTTGGACCGCGGAGCCCGCCTTGCCTCCCGCTCAACGGCCCGCATCTCGCTGTCGTACGCTTTCTCCCGGACCTGCTGCTGGTGCAGGCTGTACCCTGTGCCACCTGGTGTCCATGCAGCAGCGCTGCTGCCCCAAAGTTCGATGGTCTGCGCAACCTGCGCCTCCACCCATGACCAGCTACAGAGTTGTCGCATCTCTTCCGGTTTACGAAAAAGCGCGGAAAGCGGTTCCACTACTGTCGCCGCCTTATTGCAGGAAAACAGCTACCTGCTGCTGCTTGCCACGCGTAGAACATCCTCGCGCTGCAAAGACCTCGCTCAAGCAGATCTGCGATGACCGCGAAATGCCCCTGTGGCAGGATGAGCGAGTTCGCCAAGACGGTAAGTTGTTGATTTAATGGTGGGCGCTGCAGGATTTGAACCTACGACTTCCACCGTGTGAAGGTGGCACTCTACCGCTGAGTTAAGCGCCCATCTATCTTATTGGTTTTAAAGGACTTAACGGAAAGTGTCCACTTAACCCTGCTTCAGGGCGCTTAACCAACAAGGTATTTCGCAAGCTGTTGTTTCTAATATACCAACCAGCAGGCTTTGAAACGGTGGTTAAGGGGCTTTTTTGTGGCATCGGTGAGGTCCTCACGTTGAATATATGCCACTTATAATAGGTCCACTGATAGTCATCATGTCAAGCAGATTCGCACCTGCCTTTTATCGGGGCGCTCCTTCTATTGAGCCTTACTCCATGTGCTGACCCGTTCGGCAAAAGCTCAACGGCTGATCCGCAAGCTGGGTCAGGCAAAAGTCAGTTTTGTGCAGCGCCGAGCGGTCATATACGTCGCGATAAACAATCTTTCCGATGTAGTAATTCACCATTCTTCCGCCGCGCGAAACGGCAAGAGTTTCCGGATGATACCCGTCTGGGGGAATGACCTCATCGCCCGCGAGCTTGCTGTCAAACTCCTGATCAGCACGTTCATGTTCTTTGAGGCTCATCATCATCCATTTCTGGGAGTCTGGATCCCGACCGTAGTACGTTTTAAATCTCTTCTCTCGCTCTCGAATGGTATCGGCCTTATCTTGCACATCGATGGAGTCATAGCTTGGGAAAGACTCCCCCGGAAAAGGAGATTGTTCGACTTTGCAACATAGGAAGCCAAACGAGTTTGCCGGGGTCTTTCCTGTGTTGTGAACTTGAATCGTTACGCTGGGAAGTCCGCTATTTTTATCTGGAAAGATTGCAATGCCCAGCCAGGGACGTTGTTCTTGGCGAAAGTTGTCAATAGTTGCCTGGAGCGCGGTGCGAGAATTTTCTTCCGAAGACTCGCGCGCTTCTTCAGTGGCGTTCGCTTGCATTTGCAGCTTTGTGACTGCGTCGCCAACTCCCCGGTTTATTTGAGCTGCACTTGATGCAAAATCTCTAGCGGCCTGACCGTTGATATTAGCCGCGTACGCACCATAGCGTGAAGCAGAGATCAACTGATCGGTTTGTTGCGCCGTGATGGCGTTGTTGTTGCACGAATTTACAGTTTGAGCCACGGTAGAAGCTGCAATGATCGCAGTAAGCCAAAAATTCAGGTTTCCTGATTTTCTCAAGCGTCGCGAAAGATCGCGTACAGTGCTGCGTTGCTGGTTTAGGGCGTTGCCTGATTTTGTAAAGGGTTTACCAAATTCGTCTACTATGACGCCTTCAGCCGAGCCCCCAACATGATTTGCATCGAATAGGGCATTACCTTGTGCCTTGGAACTGTCATCGGGGTTTGGGACAATATCACTCATCGCTAAACACAAATACCACGAAGGGTCGTGACACGCACCTCAGACTAGCGACGCGCAAGCAGTCCCAGCGCGAGTGGCTTTTGCTACGAGTGATGTTGAAGGCTCAGCGCCCATTTAGGTCTGGTCTTCTCAGCAGGACCGCGGGGAGTTCCGCGCATCGCGTAATGGCTTCTGCGCTAGATTCCTTTGCGCGAAGGCAATTCCAAGAGTTCCTCGACCTGTGCAAACAATTGGCTCGGCGGCGTCTGCAAGGCCGCGGCGATCCGAATGATGTTGACCAACGCGACGTTCCTCGTACCACGTTCGATGTCGCCGATGTAGGTTCGGTGTATTCCCACAATGTCAGCCAACCCCTCTTGTGAAAGGCCCCTTTTCTGTCTCAGATCTCTAACAGCAGAACCGAAAGCCTTCAGCAGCTTCACCTGAGGGTCATCATTCACGCGTCCGAGCGTATGAGAATGATGCCAATGAGTCTACAGACTATAAGTGGAGTTAGGCGCCCGAAATTCTCGGCTTTGAAGCGCGTACGGGCGCTTAACTTTGCTGATTTTGCGTAAACAACTGATTTTGTTGGAATACAACCACGGAAGTTGTCAATAGTTAGGAGGACAGGAAACAAAGGGGATATGGCGCAACTGCTTTGCCGCTAGAGGTTTGGCGAAAGAGTTGACAAGCAACAGAGTTGCATTTGAGGGATGTCCGCTGAGTTAAGCGCCCCGCAGGTGGGACTCACCCACTCTACCATCCCGGACACTCCTGCCCAAAGCTACCGCCAGCCACCAGGCTGACCGGCGCTGGAAATCTGCCAGCTGCGCGACCATTTGCTCTCATGCCTCCGCGCAATCCGGGCATCTACAATGCGATAGACCATTTTTCCCTGACGCCATGAGACAGCGAAAACCATCTCCATAGGGCATTCCAAGGAAAAGCGACACCGGACGCTTTTCACTACCTCTTTGCGCCATGAAAGTGCTCTCGCTCCCTGATGCCGTTTCGCCCCTCATTCCGTTCTCCAAAGCGCCCCGATCGGCCGGACCACGGGCGGGAGGACACCAGTCCCGGCCCTGTCGACGACCTCCAGGGCGAGCTTGAACAGGACGAGCTCGAGGCAGAAACCTCAGAGAATGAGGCGCTTGCGTATACAGAAATCGAGGACCCTGAGCTCCCCGGCGGCGATGAGGAGCTCGGCGAATCGGCGCAACCTTTTGCTGAAGACAGTGTTAAGGAAGACATGGCTAGCGCTGCGGTCCATCCCGAATCGCATGTCAGTCCCCAGGCCGGCGCGCATTCCGGCCAAGACCGTGCAGCCGTTCCTGCGCTCGCTCCAGGTAACTGGACTCAGCTCTCTGATGCCGAGATCATGCTGCGTGTCGCAGCCGGGGACGAAGCCGGGTTCGGCGTGCTGGTCGGAAAATATCGGCGGCAGATGGTGCATTACATGTATCGCATGACGCACAACCAGGCCATCGCCGAGGAACTGGCGCAGGAGGTTTTCCTCCGCGTCTATCGCGCCCGCGCCAGCTATCGCGCAGAGGCCAAGTTCAGCACCTGGATTTACCGCATTGCGACCAACCTGGGTGTGAATCATGCGCGGGACACGCGTCACGAACGGGGTGCCCAGGCCGTCTATCTGGATCAGCCGGACCCGGAAACGGGGATCAGCCCGGACGTGGCCGACTCCACCCCGACTGTGGAGCAGGATATGTTGCGCGAGGCGCGGCTCGCCGCCATTCGCAAGCACGTCATGGCGCTGCCCGAACGGCAACGCACAGCCGTCCTGATGCACAAATATCAGGACCTGGATTACAAAGAAATAGGCGCGGTTTTGAAGCTGAGCGAATCGGCAACCAAATCGCTGCTCTTTCGCGCCTATCAGACATTGCGCGAGCGGCTTAAGGAGTTCGTCTGATGCTCAACTCCCGGCCCACATCAGCATCGAAGCAAGGAAGTATCACTATGGATTGCAAAACGACCAAAACATGTTTGGCAGACCTACTGCTCGACCCGGCAGCGGCCAGCTCCACTGCCCGCGAGCACGTCGCTGCCTGCGCAGATTGCAGCCGGGAGCTGGACGAGCTGCGGGCGACCATGGCAGCGATGGACGCCTGGGAGGCACCGGAGCCGACTCCGTATTTCGATACGCGGCTCGCCGCCCGGCTACGCGAGGAGAAGGAGAACCCGCCGGCCAGCGTCTGGGAACGCATGCGAGCGCGTCTGCTCTATGGATCGAATCTGCACCTTCGGCCCGTTGCCGCTGGAGCGCTGGCACTGTTGCTGCTGATGGGTGGAGGCACGGCGGTCTGGGTGCAGCACGGTGGGCAGCCGCCGGCTCCGCAGGAGTCCGCTACGGTGCACGATCTGCAGTTGCTGGATGGCAACGCGCAGGTTTATCAGCAGTTGAACTCGCTCGATGCAGACTCGGATGACTCCGGCAATCCATCCACGAACTAGAGCGGAGTTCCCATGGGTGTACACCGGAGCCAATAAAGATTGCGGTGAACTCGGCGATGCATAGCAATGGGAAATCCGCTCTAGAGCGTTTCTGACGTGGATGACGAGAGCGGATGCTGTCGGGTTTCCTCTTAAGAAATTCTGTATCTCGCTCCGCTTCGCACACCACTGGTTAGGAGAAGTGCTCGCGAGTTGAGAACGAGAAGAAAGACGAACGTCCATGCTTTGGCGCGCAACACGAACCGAACGCACGATCCACGGGTGCCCTCCGCCTGACCGCGGCGGCGTCTTCGCGGCCGTGTCTTTCGCCGTCGTGTCTGGGGTGATGTCTTCGTGCGCGGCGCAGCTCTCTTCCTTTTCACCGCCGCAGCCGCTCTGCCGCTCGCCTTCGCACAACATGGCGGCCATGGTCGGCGGCTCTCACCCGTCTGCGCCGCACAACTCCGGTCCGCACATGTCCGCGCCGCACATGTCAGCTCCTCGCATGCAGGCGCCGCAGCCGGCCTATCGGGGACCGGGCAATCAGAGACCAGCGTATGGTGGAGCGCCTGCGTACCGCGGCGCTCCGCCCGGTTATCCGCCGCGCCCGTACGCCGCACCCAATCGCTATCCCACGACTCCCGTCGCGCCCGGAGCGCCGCCGCGCATGATGTACCCATCTCCCTACCAACCGCCGCGTGCCCCCTACGGCGCGCCAACAGGAAATGTGCGCGGCCCCCATCTCGGCAACTGGCTCCAGAGCCATCAGGGACAATCTTTCGCCGGTCAGGAAAACTCGCTCCGCCATGAGCCCGGATTCAACCGCCTGCCGCAACCGCAGCAGCAGCGGCTCATCGATCGTCTGCATCAGCTCAATGCCATGCCACCCCAGCAGCGTCAGCGCATGATCGGCCGCAATGAGAACTTCGAACGTCTGAGCCCGCAGGGCCGTCAGGCATTCCTCGGCTCGGCGCAGGAGCTACGCAACATGAACCCAGCACGCAGCCAGCAGGTGCGTGCCGCATTTCGCGTGCTGCGCGATATGCCTCCCGGCCAGCGCGAGCACGTGCTCAACTCTCCGGCGTATCGATCCATGTACAGCGACCACGAGCGCCAGGTCCTCGGCAACCTGCTCTCGGTCGAGCCATACACGCCGCGTTAGCGTTTTTTCCAAGGTTGCGCTCTGCGGATGAGATTTCGACGGCGGTCTTCGTGGAATGCCCAAGTCGAGTTTGGCCCCATAACGCTGAGCGCCCTAAGTGCCGCTAAGTCACAGCTATAGCTCAATCTTTGGATATCCTCCTGCAGCCAGACAATTAATTTCTCGGCTCGCATTAGGCCCAGGCGTAATAGGAGTAACCAGAAACCGTAATAGCACGCAGCTTGAATGTGCAACCGTAAACCCCACTGCCTCCACTAAGCTAAGTAACGAATTGCTGTGATCCACAGCTAAACGTAGTAATTTTTTGAACTATAAGAAAAGCTGTACTTAAATTCTGGCTTCTTTGATTTGCATTTTGCTTTGGTTCTTCCCTGCTGCTAGTGTCCCCCCGCCTGGCATTCCGTTTTAACGGAAGAACTGCGCTCCAATTCGTAACTGAAAAACTAGTAATTGCTTGGCATGTGCGCTGCTGTGCGGGCGCATGGCTGACTCTGCCTTTGGGGGCCCAATGAGCGTTGGTGAGCGTCGTCGCCGTTACAACTTTGCCTATTCCTCGTTCTTCTGTCTTTGCCTCTCACTGCTGCTGGGAGTTGCCGGCTGCGGTGGAACCTCGTCCGTCGCTTCCGGCGGCTCGACGAAGGTGTTGACCGCGATCACGGCCAGCCCGGCGACAGCAAGTCTCGCGGTGGGCTCCACTCAGCAGTTCACGGCAATGGCGACCTACAACGACGGCTCGACCGCGGACGTCACCACATCGGCAACCTGGACCGACGGAGATGCAAAGGTAGCGACGATCGCTACAACCGGCATGGCAACCGCCGTCGCCGCCGGCTCGACGACCGTTACCGCTGCCATGGGCGCAGTTAGCGGTAAAGCAAACCTGACGGTTGCCGCAGTATCGAAAACGCTCACCGCCATCACCGTATCTCCCGCAACCGCGACCATTGCGGCCGGCGCAAAGCAGCAGTTTGCCGCCAAGGCGACTTACAGCGATGGCTCTATCGCGGATGTAACGACGACGGCAGCCTGGACATCCTCGAATGCCGCCGTGGCAACAGTCGCCTCCACCGGACTCGCAACCGCTGTGGCAAGCGGCTCAACCACCATAACGGCTGCCATTAGTGGCATCAGCGGAAGTGCGGCGGTCGCCGTCTCTGCAACGACGCTCAGCTCCATCACCGTATCTCCCGCCACTGCGACCATCGCGGCTGGAGCGACACAGCAGTTCGCCGCCATGGCAACCTACAGCGACGGATCAAAAGCGGACGTCACTGCGTCAGCGGGCTGGACATCTTCAGCTACAGCCGTAGCAACGATAGCCTCATCCGGCCTGGCCACCGCGGTGGCTACCGGGTCGACCACCATCACCGCCACCGTCAACGGCATCAGCGGCACCGCTGCCCTTACCGTGTCCGGACCGCCAGCAACCCTCGCATCCATCGCCGTCGCCCCGCCCGCACCCAGCATTGCCGTGGGCGCCACCCAACAGTTCACCGCGACAGCGACCTACAGTGATGGCACAACCGCACCTGTCACCACGACTGTTACATGGACGAGCGCAAATCCAACGGCTGCCACAATCAATTCAGCCGGGTTGGCGACGGCCGTTGCCGCCGGTTCGACCACTGTGACCGCCTCTCTGAACGGGATCAGCGGCAACACCACCCTCACCGTGACCCCGAGCCTCTCCTCAGTGTCCGTATCCCCGAATCCCGCAGACATCGGCATCGGAGCTACCCAGCAGCTCACAGCAACCGCGAACTACAGCGACGGAACGACGAAACCCATAACCACCGCCACCTGGTCCATCGACAAAACAGCCGTAGCCACCATCAGCCCGGCTGGCCTCGCGACTGGAGTTGCCGCAGGCTCGGCCACCGTGACAGCTTCTTTCAGCGGAATGAAAGGCAGCGCGGCCGTGAACGTTGCTGCGGTGACGATCTCAGTCACTCCGGACTCGCCGGCCTTTGCCACGGGAGCGACCCAGCAGTTCACCGCGACCCAAAAGAATGCGAACGGCACAACGACAGATGTGACCGCAACAGCAACCTGGACCTCCGCCAACACGGCGGTCGCCACCATCAATGCAAGTGGTCTCGCAACCGGCGTTGCCTCGGGACTGACCTCGATTACAGCTTCGCTCAATGGCGTCTCCGGCACCACGTCGATTACCGTGACCCTCGCGCCGGGCTCGGGTGTCGACATCCCCACCTGGCACGTCGACAACAACCGTAGCGGACTGAATGCAAACGAGACCTCGCTCACTCCCGCGAACGTCGCACCGAAGACTTTCGGAAAACTCTTCTCGTACCTGGTAGACGGCTACGCATACGCGGAACCGCTTCTCATGTCGAATGTCACCATCAAGGGCGCCGTGCATAACGTGCTCTACGTAGCCACCGAACACGACTCCGTCTACGCCTTCGACGCAGATACCTACGGCGCGCCGCTGTGGCAGGTCCCGCTGCTGCAATCCGGAGAGACCCCGGCCGGCGGCACGGTGACGCCGTATCAGGGCATCACATCGACTCCGGTCATCGATCCATCGACCAACACGATCTACGTGGTCTCAGAACAGACATCAAGCGCACATGGCACTTCGTACCGGCTCAATGCGCTCGATATCACGACCGGTGCGCCGAGGCACGCCGCGATTACGATTCAAGCCTCGGTCCCAGGAACCAATTCCACCAATGTCGGCGGCATTGTTTCGCTGCCCCCGGGGTGCGTCCAGAGGGCGGCGCTGCTTCTCGCCAACGGCAATGTGTACATCGGCGTCGGGAGCTGTCACAGCGGATGGCTAGTGGCCTACAACGCAACATCGCTGGCCCAGGTCGGCGTCTTCAACGCCAGCCCCAACATCGATGGGGAAGGCACTTACGGCGGTGCAGGCGGTGTCTGGATGGGTAGCGGCGGTCCTGTCGCGGACAGCGCCGGGAACATCTACGTCAGCACCGGCAACGGCCCATACGATCCAGCACATGCGGCCTACGGCGATTCCATTCTGAAGTTCGATTCCACGCTTCACCTTCTGGATAACTTCACGCCGCAGGACTACGACTACATGAACTGTGAGGACTCCGATCTCGCCGCCGGTGGCCTGCTGATGATTCCCGGCTCGGGACAACTCGTCGGCGGCGGCAAAATGGGCAAGCTCTATCTGGTCAACGCTGCCAACCTCGGTGGAGAGCAGGCCAACGACGCCGGAGCGGCATCCACCCTCTTTGTCGAAATCGGTCTCGACACTCCCTATACCTCCGGTGCCTGCGTCGACAGCAAGGGATCCCATACCGCTACGATCAACTCCTATGAGATATTCGGCACCGCCGCATATTTCAATAACTCCATCTATCTCGGCGTCACTCCCACTTCGCCAACCGCTCAGGCGGCGGTGCGCCGCATCGGCTACTCTTCCGCCAGCGGCGGCACGCTGACGGCGCAGGATTTCACCTCACCCAGCATCCAGCAAAACACCCGCGGCACCACGCCCTTCATCTCGGCCAACGGGAATTCCGACGGCATCCTGTGGATGATTGACGAAGGACAGCCTCTCGGGACCTCCGCACCCACCAGCGCAACCCTTCGCGCCTACGATGCGACGAACCTGAGCAATGCCTTGTACAGCAGCAGCACAGGGGAAACCGGCTACGGCATCAAATTCAGCTCGCCCGTCGTAGCCAACGGTAAGGTCTACATCTCCACCGGACACGATCTCACTACGGTGACGAATCCGCAGGGTGAGATCGACGTGTTCGGGCTCAAGTAGAAGGTCACGCGCCGCCGCAACCCCGGCAACGCCGGCCCTCAAATGACTCTGGCCTCTCAACACGAGAGGCCAGAATCGTCATACGAGCCCTCACTTCGCAGCGATTTCGATAGACTGCCCGACCGGCGCATTCTTCGCATATTCCAGATCACGCTTCGGCTTCCGGGGATACTGGGCCGTCACCGACACCGGCCTCTACGTTTTGGATACGGAAGCCGAACCCAGAGCAAGTATCGAGTTCTATCGTTTCGCCACCGGGCACCTCTCGCACGTTCTCACGCTGGAGAAGAAAGCGGCACGGCTGCAACCCAGCCTCAGCGCAACCATGGACGGCAAAACCGTCTATTACACCCAGTACGACCGTCAAAGCGTGATCAAGCTCGAAGAGTTCGCCCGCTGAGCAAACGCGCCGCACCAGCTATTGACAATGCTTGTTGATTACTACTACATTGAAGTAGTAATGGCAGCCGATAACTACTCGACGGCCCGCCGCTGCCCTGAACACACGCTCTGAATACAAATGGAACCGCTCTCCAACGCGTCCCTTCAACGCCCCGACCGGCGATCCTTTCTCGGCTCACTGGTCAGCGTAGGTCTCAGTAGCAAAGCGTTCCTGTTCAAGTCGGAAAAGGAATCGGAAACCGTCTACCGCATCCTGACGCCGGAATGCGAAGTACGCATGAGCGTTGAATATTTTGGAAGCGGCGAAATGAACACGCTTCGTTTTCGCGACGACCAGACCCAGCGTAGATTCTGCCTCACGCCCGACGGTGTGGAAGATCGCAATTGTGCGGCGCGGTTTTCAGGCTCTATGGCCATCGCGCACTACCATTTCCGCTCGCACCGTCACTCTCCGCCGCCTCTCAATATGAGAGAGCGCGTCCTCACCATCGATCACCACAGCCGCATGGATCCCCGCCCTCCCTTCGAACGCCTTCTCGCCGTTCAACGAGACATCGCCAGCGATATCCAGGCCTTCGGCTACAACCCAAATAATCCCGAGCAATCGGCCTCAGGCGCCAAACCTGTTCCCCTCTGGTGTCTTGTGCGTCAGGACCTCTTCCTGAATGATCAACAGACAGCGTTTCTCATCGTTCACTGGAAACATAGTTTCGATGCCATCACTCTTCTCGATGTGATTCCCGGCGATGGAACCGAATCAATCCAACGCGTCGGTTGACAGCGCACTCCGATTAGTACCACAATGTGTCTCTAATGCTAGGGGAATTCGAGTACCTCCTCATCACCACCGCCGCCCGACTTGGCGATAACGCCTATGGGGCGGCCATTCGCGAAGGCATCGAAGAAATCGCCCAGCGAAAGTGCTCCATCGGCGCTCTCTACACCACCATCGAGCGTCTCGAAGGCAAAGGTCTCATCACCACCTGGATGGGTGAAGCCACTGCCGAGCGCGGCGGACGCGCCAAGCGCATGGTTCGCGTCACCGGCAAAGGCGCGCGCGCCGCAAAGGAGTTCTATGACGCGGTCATGCGCGTCAGCAGCGGCGCATCGTGGGCTGTAGGTCGAACTGAGAGACTCTCATGACGTCCAATCTGTGGCCCTTGGTAGAGTTAGCTGCTCGCCCCCTGGAATGCGATGAGCGCGAAGCTGTTCTCGGCGATGCGCTCGAAACCGGTGACGGCGTATGGCAGGCGTTGTCGAGCGTCCTCGGCCTTGTCCTTCGCCGCCAGCTCCTGCTCTGGAAGAGCTGGCGGCCATGGCTCACCACGTTTGTTCTTGGTTTGCCCGGCGCTTACCTCCTGATGATCGTATCCCTATCGGTTACGTCCACCTATGACCGGCTCATGGGCATGAAAGTCGGCCACTGGGCCCCCACCGGCCATGAGGGTTTCGCGCTGCTCCTGTGCCACATCTTCCTCTTGATCGCATGGTCCTGGACCAGTGGGTTCATCCTCGGATCGCTCTCGCCAAAAACCCTCTGGCTGAATGCCGCGCTCTGCTTGTTGATGATTCCCATCTGCGACGATCATTTACGGACGATGACTCTATCTATGTTTGCGCAGTACCTGTTCCTCCCTCCCGCCATCTGGGGCGTCTGCCAGGGGATACGCACCGTACGCCTCAAACGAACGAGTGCGTTTCTTCTGGCTGCCACCATCACCGTCTTGATGATCGCCGCGTGGACTAACAGTGCACTCTGGATTCTGAATTGGCTGCTGCTCTGCCCCGCATGGTTTTTGGTGGCGACAGCGGGAAGCTCCGAAACTAGCAGGGGCAGAAAAGTCCAGCAGGCAGACCGAATGTCACTTTAAGTGGAGGCCTGTTCCTCTACTTGAAAGGCATCCGCTCAACTTGTCAGCTGGTCCATCAGGGTCTTGGAATCAGTCTGCAGCCAGTACCTGGAAATCCGGCCATCGCTGACGCGATAAAAAACCATCACCTCCAGATTCAGCTGCCTGCCTGTAGGCGGAATACCCGCATACACTCCTTTATGCGTCCCACGGACCGTCCCCCGGACGGCCACCATATCGCCCTCGGTGATCATCTCCTGCACTTCGAGCGTGTATTCGGGAAACCCTGCCTCTACTTCCCGGATATGCTCTTTCAGGGCAGGATCTGAGATGTAGCGGTCTAATAGCTCCTCAGTCTTCGGTTTGCCGCTCAGCTCCCGGAAATACTCCGTCATCAACTCCTTGCTTTCCCTAACCAATGCTTTCATCATTTCCTCCTGGAGTGGCTTCTCCCACCAACTGGCCAATCCTACTTCCGAACGTCATCAGCCGGCCCCCATAAACATTGCAGGAAAATCAAAAGGAAAAGGAAACGATGGAGGAGGGCAGATACAACTTCGGCGAATTCTCCGTCGCCCCTGGCGAACGTCAGGTCTTTCAGGGCAGACGCCCGATTCCTCTGCCGCCCAAGACCTTTGATGTCCTGCAGCTGCTGGTTCGCAACCATGGGGACCTGGTATCGCGATCGAAGATCGCCGCAACCATCTGGCCAGGCGTCCATGTCACCGACGCCAACCTCACCAATATTGTCGTCACTCTGCGCAAGATTCTCGGCCGCGACTCGATCCAGACCGTCTCAAAATTTGGCTATCGGTTCACGCTTTCGGTCACCGGCGAGCCCGGAGTCAAGCACGTTGCGTACGCTAGTTTTGTCCGTGGCAAGGAGCTTTTGCAGCATCGCTCCCTGGATTCCATCCAGCGCGCCCGTGATCTGTTCTGGTTCTGCCTCGCGCAGGATCCACAGTTCGCACCTGCGTGGGCCTGGTTCGGACGCGCTTGCCGCTTGCTTGAGAAGTTCTCCAGCGACGCCCCGGAAACACCCGGCCTCGCAGAAGCAGCCTTTCAGCGCGCATTTGCTATCGATCCCGATCTCGCGTGCGCCCACTACTTCTACACCCAGCTCCAGATGGACTCCGGCCGCGCCCTGCAGGCTATGACACGCCTCGCTTCTCGCCTCACCACCCGGGGAGAGGACCCCGAAATTCTGGCCGCGCTGGTGCAGGTCTTGCGCTATTGCGGGCTCCTGGATGAGTCCGTCGTCGCCCATCAGCGAGCCGTCACTCTGGATCCCACCATCCGGACAAGCGTCGCCCACACCTATTTTCTTCAGGGCCGGTACGCCGACGTCTTCGAGAACTACATCGGCAACCACTTCTACCTGGACGCTGCCGCCTGGTCTGCCATGGGAGAGGGCGACCGTGCCATCGCTCTGCTCCGCACGCGCCTTGCTGAGCCGGAACTCAGTCCTTTGATGAGAACTCTCGAAGCCTCTCTTCTCTCAGTCCTGGAAGGCAAGCGTGACGACGCCCTCGAACTCATGCATAGGAAGCCGCTCGTCCAGGAACCGGAGGTGCTTTTCTATCTGGCTCGCCATTGCGGCATGCTGAATGCCGCTGAACCGTCCATCGACTTGCTGCGGCGTGCGCGATTGGCAGGATTTTCCTCCTCCCAGTCACTGCAAAACGACCCCGCCTTTCGCGAGCTGCGAGACCACCCCGACTTCCAATGCGAGAGACAGGAAATGAAACGCTTTGAAGAGCAGGCGCGCACTGCGCTCCATAACATGCTCGAGCATTTCGCCGCGCCGCACTAGCGTACGAATAGCCGGTTACGCCCAAGTGGATCTTTTCCGGATAGCGTGTGATCCAAAGCCCCGAGTAACCGCGATCACGATCCGGGTTTACGATCGAGGAATGCCCGTCTCCGTCAGCGTACAGACTGTTCATCCCCGCAAGTTGGCCGCGGTGCGGCGCGAGGTCGCGCCGGGCGCGGTTGGCTCGGCGTGGGCGCCGGCCCTGGACAAGGTCTGGGAGTTCCTTCGCAGCCAGCCGGCGCTGCGGACGGATGGCCACAACATTTTTCTCTACCATCACCCGACGCAGCCGGGCGCGCCGATACTGTGCGACTTCGGTGTCGAGGTCACGCGCACATTTGAAACTGCGGGCGAGGTGTACGCGACCGAAACGCAAGGGGGCGAGGCTGCCGTCGCCATCCACCGCGGCCCGTACAACCGCATGAACGAGGCGCACGACGCGATCGGAAAATGGATGGTGGCGAGCGGGAGAAAGTCCGCCGGGCACTCGTGGGAGATATACGGAGATCCAACGCCGGATCCGGCCGACACTGAGACGACGGTCGTATACCTCCTACAGTAGCGTTCGGAGCTGACGCGAATCCGCCTGCGCGGCGACGCGTAGGGCATAAAGCAGGCCAGCGCCTTTCAACAACACGTACCGTGGGCTGCTCAGCGCTTCAGCATGTTCTTCGCCAGGAAGATCACGTTCGCCGGTCGCTCCGCCAGCCGCCGCATGAAGTACGGATACCACTCTGTGCCGAACGGCACATACACCCGCACCCGATAGCCCTGCTGCACCAGCGCGCGCTGCAGATCGCGGCGCACGCCGTAAAGCATCTGGAATTCGAACGCCGACGGCGGTATCCCCTGCTTCTTAACGAAGGCGAGCGTCGCATCAATCATTTTTTCATCGTGCGTCGCGATGCCGTGAAAAATCCCGCTGTCCAGCAGGATCTCCGCCAGCCGTACGAAGTTCTCGTCCACCTGCGCCTTCGCCGGAAAGGCTTTGTCCGCCGGCTCCTGGTAGGCGCCCTTGCACAGCCGGATGCGAATGCCATCCTTCAGCAGCACCCCAATGTCCGCCTGGCTGCGATACAGATAGGCCTGGATCACGATGCCGACGTGCCCCTGGTTTCCTGGCTCGGCATGGATACGGCGCACCATGTCAATGGTCGCCTGCGTATACTCGCTGCCCTCCATGTCCACGCGCACAAAGCTTCCCGTCGTCCGTGCGTGGTCTGTCATGTCGCGAACAATCTCCTCGGCCAGCCTCGGATCCAGGTCCATGCCCATCTGCGTCAGCTTCACGCTGACATTCGCATCCAGGTGCCGCTCGTGAATGGCATCGAGCAGTTCGTGATAGATCGCAGCCGAGCGATGCGCCTCCTCGGGCGAATGGACATTCTCGCCCAGGCTGTCGAGCGTAACCGAAATTCCATGACTGTTCAGCTCCGCTGCGGCCCGCAGAGCATCGGACGTATGCATCCCCGCAACAAAGCGCGAGGAAAGCCGGCGGCCCATCGACGACGCTTCAGAGAAGCGGCGCATCGAAGCGTTCCGCGAAAGGGCAATGAATGTGCTGCGCAAGAATGGCATATCCGGAAAGAGGGGCCCTGACTGAATCTCGTAAGCTCTCTACCGAAGCCGCACAGCGCCGCGCCCGGCTTTCCCAAAAGAAAGCCGCTCCCATCCAAAATGGGACGCCTGGAATGACCAATACGAAATCCGATCCAACCGGTGATCCTCGCACAGCTTAGCCTTGGTCTGCAAAAGTGCTGAAGCAGAATGCACTGCGCTTGCATTGCACCTATGCACGTTAACTGAAAGGTTGTCTCAAATTTCTGGAGACAACTGGATCGCTTTAGGTGCATTCTTACTGAGTATCGCAAGGCTTGGAAACAACATCCCGCTCGCAATCTGTCTGGCGGGCAACGCGGTACGCTCCGAAAATTAACAACGCGGAAGACGGCACATGCCGTACCTTCTGGCGGGGGTCCCCCAATGGTCAACCACTGCGCGAATCCACAATGCTGCAAGCCGCTCCACTATCTCCGGGAGGGGCGAGTCTATGTATTCGATGTAACACGTCCAGTAGCAGGAAACGGCGCCCGGACTGCCCGCCGCATGGAACACTTCTGGCTCTGCGGCCCCTGTAGCGAGGCTTATTTCCTCGAACAGGTCGAAGACCGGACGGTGCGCATCAGCCCGCGGCCCAAGCGCCAAGTCAGCACTCCTGTTCTTCCTTACAGAGCACCGCAGTCGATTGCTTCCTGACAAGCTGCGGGGCTACGCATGCGCGTAGCTCCCGCGCTTCCTACAGCCTTACTCCGCATCCGATCGATTCTTCGCTTTAAAGAGCCGTATGGCGCGCCGAGTCGCGCTGATCCGCCATCATTGGTTCGCGGATGAACTCCGCTGGCTGCCGCCGGTACACCCCACGCAGAGCATTCCAGCGAACGTAGACCAGTTCCATCAGCATTTGCATCCCATCACGCAGGTAACTGATACGGCTACGTTCGTCGTGTCCCCAGGTGACGGGCACCTCAGAGACTCGCAGCCCGCGCTGGATCGCGATAAACAATATCTCCGGATCGAAGCCCCATCGTTCGATGCGCTGCAGCCCGAAGACCTGGTGCGCGGCCTCCCGGCGAAAGGCCTTGAAGCCGCATTGCGTATCGGCAAAGGGCAGCCGCATGATGGTGCGCGTGAGCGCGTTGAAGCACCGCCCGAAGACCCGCCGGTACAGCGGCTGTTTGTGCACGATGCGTTTTCCCGTCAGCCAGCGCGACCCGATCGCCACATCCGCGCCTTCGCCAATGGCAGTAAAGAGCCGTTCCGCCTCTTCGATGGGAGACGAAAGATCCGCATCGGTGAACATGACAATCTCGCCCGCAGCCCGCAGCATGCCGTTGCGTACGCTGTATCCCTTGCCGCGATTGCGCTCGTTGCGGATCAGCCGCACCTCGGGATGCCGCCGCGTCCACGCCTGCACCAAAGCGGCCGTATCATCGGTCGAACCGTCATCTACCACCAACACCTCGGCATCCCACCCGCGCTGCCGGATGCAGCTGCTTACCGAAGCCAGAGCGCGCTCAATGCGGGCCGTCTCGTTATAAGCGGGAATGACGATGGTGTATCGCGGATGGCTCAAATCCGTTCAGCCCTCCAGGGCCCTCGTTCGTACTATTCCTTCATACTATTCCAGGGCGTGACTGAGCGCGTGCCTGTTCACGGGCGGAATTCCAAGAAATTCAACAAGATATGTCTGAAACAAAACAGCCGTGGTTCGATTTTCTGGTACAGAAGAGGCTATCCCGCATCTATCATTGAGGTTGCAGCCCTTTTTGGACTTGCCTTTGTTAACTTCTCTGGAGCCGCCGCACAATGACCAAAGCCGATCTCGTTGAAGAAGTGACGCAAATTGGGGATCTGACCCGCCGGGACGGCGAAGTCGTCGTGGATACCGTCTTCGATGCCGTCATTCAGGCACTTCAGGCTGGCGACAAGATCGAAATCCGCGGCTTCGGCAGCTTCCGCATCCGCCAGCGCAAGCCGCGCACCGGACGCAACCCCAAAACCGGCGACAAGGTCGAAGTCCCCGCCAAGCGCGTCCCCTACTTCAAACCCAGCAAAGAGTTGCGCGACCTGGTCAATCCCAAAGGGGCCGGCGAAAGCACTCGGACCGGGGAGTAGTCGACCGGGGAATCATCCCGAAGAAGTAACTCGCGGCATTATCATCCTGAGCGAAGCGAAGGACCTGCAGCCGGCCGGTCACGCCCGATAAGCTAGAAGTGAGCGACCATCGGGAGCGAACCCTTCAATCTGCGCCGAAGGCGCGTCCGCCCGTGCGGCCAGCACCGATGACACTCATCATCCGCCCGCAAAACCCATGCTCTGCCCGGTAGGAGAAGAACATCTCCGGCTCGCAATTCGTGCAGCGATACGCCGTCGCAATCGACTCCGCACGCAAGCCGGCATCGAGCAATTGCCGCCGGTTCGCCTCAATCAGATCCAGATGCAGGTTAGGGCCGATATTGCTGTGTCCCGGGGCGCGCGCGGTAAGAAACAGCAGCGGATACTTCTCCTTCACCGGATCCGAATCGTAAACCTCGGAAAACAGCTCTGGCGCGTAGCTGAACTGCGAGAGAAATTCGCTGCGCACCTCGTCGCCCACCGCATAGCAGCACGCCCCGATTGCCGGGCCAATCGCCGCCTCCAAGTCCTCCGGCCGGCTGCCAAACTCCAGCCGCATCTTCCCGATTCCACCCTCCACGATCCGCTTCAGGGTGCCCCGCCAGCCCGCATGGAATGCGGCGGCCGCATGTGTCCGCCGGTCCCGCACCAGCACCGGCACGCAATCCGCCGTCTGGATGCCCAACATCACCTGCGGGTCATCCGTCATCAGTCCATCCGCGCGCATGGTGCGGTCGGCATCTGCCCGAGTCACCCGCCGCGTCAGGCTGGAGTGGATCTGCTTGAGCGTGATCAGTGTCCGGCCCTCCGCTCCGACCGCGGCCAGCAGCAGGCGGCGGTTCTCCCGCACGTTTTCCGCTTCATCCGTTTCCGTAAGGCCCAGATTCATCTCGCCCGCTGGGCTCTCGTCGCGCCGATAGGCCGTCGAAACGCCACCCCGCCGCGTGCTGAACGCATGCGGCACATGGGCCTTCTGCCAGCGCGGCGCCATCAGCACCTCGACAGCGCCATCGCGCTGCACTGCCAGATCCGTGGGCGGCGTCACCTGGAGCTCATCCGGCTCCTGCCGCCGATAGCGCGGGGTATCGCGGCGGATCAGCCGCCGCCCGTGCTCCAACCCCACACCCTTCAGCAGATCATCCACGGCTCGAATGGCTTCAGGACTCTCCGCTTTCTCAGTTTTGCTCCGCATGCATCTCGATTTTACGAGTTCGAAGATATCGCGGGTACCAGACGAGCAAAGGGCCCGCTTTCTGGCGGGCCCGCTCAAGAGGCTTAGAAGGAGTTTCGGATTTTGCTGAGGATGAGGGCACCGCCCTCGACAAAGGGGTTGGCACTACGTGGATGGAACTCACTGCTGGAGTGTAGCCTCTGTACTTGCGTAATGAGAGGTCGCCGCGGCCAAAAGGGTTGCTGCCGGCGCAGCTACTTTTCCACAATCAGGCGATCACCCAGCCAGCGCCGCGCCCAGCAGCTCCCGCAGCGAGGCGATGTACCGCTCCAGCGCCGCACGCCCCACATCTGTCATGCGATAGAGCGTCACCGGCTTGCGGGCGACAAACTTCTTCTCCACCCCCACATAGCCCGCCTCCTCCAGCTTCAGCAGGTGCGCTCCCAGATTTCCATCCGTCGAGCCGGTCTTCTCCCGCAGCCAGGTGAATTCCGCCTCATCCACGCCAGAGAGCAGCGACAACACCGCCAAACGCATCTTCCCGTGGACCACAGGGTCCAGGTCCGGAAGCCGGTCCGAAAGCTGGTTTGGCAATTTAGCCATGCTGCACCTGCACGCCTCCCCGCGCCCGCGCCTTGTCCCGGCTCTCCCGGATCATCAAATAGATCCCAAACGCGATGTTGCACACGAAGGTAGCGGCCAGAAAGATAATCGCCACGGCATTGCCCGTGCTGACAAAAGCGCTGGTAATCGCCGCCGCCCACCACACTGCTCCGACCACAATTTGCGTCGGCCAGCGCAGAAAAATCCCCGACGCCACATGCGCAATGCCCAGCATCACCTCGATCGCCGCCATAAAGGACTGCGCCTGCAGGTGCCCACTGAAGGCAACGGGAAAGGCAAAGACAAAGATTCCGCAGCCCATCGCCGTCCAGATCGCGTGCATGCCGCGGCTCAACTCGGTCCGCGGCTTGTTACGGGTGCGCCCCCGCGCGATCGCGATCGTCAGCAGGACGGCGAAGACCATCGTGACCGGCCAGGCCAGCAGCGGCCCACCCGCCTGCGGCAAAAAACTGGACCACGCCACTGCCACCAGGTATGCAATACCCCACAGCAGGAAGTTCCATCCCCAATACTCGGTGGTCTTGCGCCCCTCCCGCACCATCGATTCGATCAACGCGATCCGTTCCGTCAGCTCTCGCTCGTTCATCGTGCCTCCGCCTGTTATGTTTCCGTCAGCATCCATTCCGTCACCCCTTCTCTCGCCTTCACGCCTCTACCACCAACAAGCCGACCCGCAGGGCCCACCGCACTCCGAAGCGAATGGGCTATTCCCTAATCACCGAAGTGCAATGTGACGCCCGATCCCAGCACCCACACGTACCCCAGCAAAAGCAGAGCAGCCGCTGCCCACAACACGGGCATCCGCGGAATCGCCACAGCTTCGGTTGCTTTATTTCCGTTCCTGCGGACAGCCCGCGCTGCGACGCTCGGAATCCAAAGCAGCCCGGAAGCGCCCCCAAACGAAGACGCCGCAGCTGAGATCAGCACCAGCTTCCAGCCCATCGGATTTCGTACCCCGGCCACGCACGCGGTCAGACCGCCGGCGAAATAGATGATCCACGTCATGCGCCGCATCCGCGCTTCACCCAAACCAATGATGCCCACCAACTCGCGCGCCAGCAGCCGCGCCGAGGCGCTGTAGCTCAGCAATCCGAACAGCGCGAAGCCAACCCGCCACGCCCATATCGGGGAAAGCCCCTTCATCCACTCGGCCCAGTCGCCAATCCCGCCAACGCCGGAGAAGAGAAAATAGCCGGTCCCCAGCAGTAGATTGAACGCAGTGAACGCCCACACGAACAACCGCAGCGGCACGCCCGTTCTACGCATGCCGCGCAGCGCAACCAGCCCCAGCAACCCAAACGCGAGATTCACCAGCGTGCCCGCAGCCAGAATCCAGCGGGTATCGATACCCGCTTCCATGTAAGTCGAAGTCACCGTGATCCGATGTGCGCCCGACAGCCACGCCACGCCCCCATGGCCCAGCCCCTCGTGCAGCACATTCGAGATCATGTAGGCCAGCACGCCGAATGCAGCCAGCGTCCACAGACTATCCTTGCCTGGCGACAGGACTGCTTCTTCCCCCAACGTTCCCGATTGTTCGCGTGTCACGATGCCATCCATTAGCTTTTACCCTCGCCGCTACTTTCGGACCCACACCCGCTGGTATGGACCGCCTTCACCGCTACGCCGATCGCTTCCGGCTTCGTCACCATGTCGGAATGGCTCATGTAAGGAAGAATGGTGACCGGGATATCCCGGCGATCTCCTGCAAAGACTTCCCCGAATTTCTCTGGCAGAAAAAGCTCATCTGCACCGCCAACAAAGACCTGCATTGGTCTGGATACAGATCGAATATCTGCCTTATAGTCCGGGTCCGCTCCAAAGCTCTTCTGCATTCGGTATGAGTAGATCGCGGTCGCCGCCTCGATATTCTGCGGAACAGGGAATGCAAGCACCGGCAGGCCATCGAAATGGTGAATACCGAAAAGATTGAAGATCGACAGCCCCACAATGCGCGGGACGGAGACGCTGTACCAGACATTGCTGTCGGAGTGCGCTGTGTTCTCCCGGGCTGCAGGTCTTGCCGTAGGCGCGTCGTACCTCAGGAATGGCGAGAGGAGGATATAGCGATCGAATTCGTCACCGTGGCTGCTGCCGGCGATACGAAGCGCAAAACCTCCCCCTGACGAGAAGCCCACCAGCGTCCAACAGGAACCAGGCAGCTTCGGACCAATCGCATGGAGAAAGTCCGTCATATCATCGTCGAGTTGCTCGACATAAGCGACATCGCCGTGAGGGTAATTCGCTCCATGGCCTCGAAGGTCCGGAACGTAAACGGTGACCCCTGAACTCCGAAGCGCTTCGGCCATCTGGTGCATGTCTCTGCTGCTTCCTACCGAGCCATGAATCAACACCGCAACCTGATTGCCGCCGGCCTGGACAGCCTGAGCAGCCCTGTATGTGCGATAGGACAGCTCGGCCCCATCCCGCGCCCTATAGCGTTCCAACGGTGGCAGACCGTTCAGATTCATCTTCGCGAACGGGTCCGTGACTGACGTAAGCGCCTTGGGAGGCGACACACGGCCGAAACCCACCAGTGCGGCGGCCACACCGGACAGAACGATGAACATGATCCCGGCAACGATCGCGGAGCGCTTCATTCTGCCTCCCTCATTGCGGCTGATTGCATCAACCCTGGATTCCCGCAAGGGAAGCAGCGGGCGGACGAGCCGACATGCGGAACGCTGCATAGAGCGCGACTGCCGCGCTCGCCCACAGAATCAGGCTGGCCCCTACGCACTCGACCACATCCCGCACCGACACCGGCAAGACAAGGGCAACCGCCGCACACAGCATCAAAGCCGTGCCAGTAACGACATGCTGGCGTGCGCCAAATATCCGGGCCAGCGGCAGGAAATGCGCTCCCACAATCAGCACGATCGATGAAACGATCCATGCATCCAGGTGCAGATTCCGCAGCAGATTGATGGTGCCAAAGATAGCCAGCCACTCGACCACGTTCACTACCGCAAAGGCGCGCATCATCTGCTTCTTCTCAGGAGTCTCGGCGCCAGAGAACTTCGGCAGCCGCCGCCGCACCACCGATGCCATGCAGGCGATCAGCACGAACACGGGAACCACGACCGCCAGTGCGATCGAGACGGGCACGCCCGCGGCGGTCATCCCCAGCGCCAGCCACACCGCACCGAAGCCGCCCATGATGGTGGCTCCCATGCTGGCTCCCTTAGCTCGTTCGCAGCGAAATACTTCAACTGGACTCATCTGTCGTCTCCTTCGAAGAGCGCTCTGCGACGCAGAGCAACTGTGCAGACCACTCTGCGCTACAGAGTGGAGGATGTCAAGCATCTTTTCGAACAATCGGCGGCGTGCCGGTTAGCTCACAGTAGAACGGGCGTCCGAATTGCTCCCAGATCGTGCCCCAAAGCGCTCCCAAAGGCCCTTTTCGGACACAATTCGGCACGCTTAAACAGCCGCCAAAGCCTCCCCAATCCACTCCTCAAAGGCTTCCATGCTCTCGTCGCGGCCCAGAAAATCACGCACCATCGCCCGCCCGGGAGCCGACCCGCCACGGTCCAGCACCTTCTCCCGATAGCGCAAAATCGCCGGGTCCTCCAGCAGCGCCGCGCGATTGAACTGGTTAAAGAAATCGATCGCGATCACCTTGTCATAGAGATAGGTGTAGTAATTCGACGAGTAGCCGCAGAGGTGCGTAAAGCTCGCATACATGCGGTTTCCATCGATCCACAGATAGGGCAGGAAGCGCTTGTACTCGTCACGCAACAGAGCATCCAGATCCAGCTCCGCACCCGGCGCGTCAGGATCGCGATCATGCACATCGAGCGCGTAATTCGTATAGAAGAGCTGCGTTCGCACCCAGTCTGCCCGGCCAAAAGCACCCGCTTGGTTCATGGTCGCCACCAGCTCCGTGGGAATCGGCTCGCCGGTCTGGTAATGGCGCGCAAAGGTCTGCAGCAGCTTCGCATCGCGGAAGAATTCCTCCAGCATCTGCGAAGGCACCTCGACGAAATCGCCTTCCGTCGCAATGCCGCTAATGCCTGCCCAGTGCTGCTGCCCGCCCAGAATGGCGTGCATCAGATGCCCGAACTCGTGGAAGTAAGTGACGACGTCCGAATGCTGCATCAAACCCGGATCGTCGCTCTTTTCATCGCCGCCGGGAAAATTACAGATCAAGGCGGCTTCCGGGATCTGCCGGCCCGCGATGCCCGGCACCAGCGGCGCCGCGCTGAACCACTTGTCCTTTCCTTCCCGCGGATGCATGTCGAGATAGAAGCGCCCTACCCGGCGCTGAGCTTTCCCTGTCGTGTCGAAGACATCCCATGCCGATACCGACGGATGCCACACTTCGACATCAGCCGCAGGGCGAAACTCCACGTTGAACAGACGCGAAGCCGTCGCCAGCACCCCGGCTTCCACTTGACGATAGGGGAAATACGGCCGCACCGCCTGCGAGTCAAACGCAAACTCCCTGCGGCGGTATTGCTCCACCCAGTAGCCGCGGCTCGCGGCATCAATCGCTCGCAGCTCCGGCCGCTGGCTCTGCGCAAAGTCGAGGACAATCCCATACTCGCGCTGTGCCCCGGCACGCGTCGCTTCCTCCAGGCGGTCGAGGAACTGCTTCATATTGGCCGCTGAACCGATCATCTGGTCGGCCGTGGCAAAATCCGCCCAAGTGGCGAAGCCGAGCAAGTTGGCAATCGCATGCCGGGTGCGGAACAGGTCGAGCAGCAGCTCGCGGTTCGCCGGAAAAGCGCGTGTGTTGTACGCCAGAAACATACGGCGGCGCAACGCATCGCTGGCGGCGAAGGTCATCACCGGCAGGTAATCCGGGTAGTCAGTGGTCAGCACCACCTTGCCGCTTTCGTCCGGAGGATGGTTCTTGCGGAAGTCTTCAGGCAGCCCCTCAAGCTCGTTCAGGTCGGTGATCTCGACCTTCAGCGTGCCTTCCTGCACATTGCGTCCGATGGTCAGGCTGAGCAGCGTCGCCTTGTCCTGCAGCTCGCGCAGCTTCGCTCGGGTCGCCTCATCCTTGTCTACGCCGGCCAATCGGTACTGCAGCAGCGTCCGCTCCGCATAGTGCCGCGTCGCCGGATCCGCGCTCGCGATGTCCACGGACGCCAAAGCCCGATAGACCTCCTGATTCAGCGAAAGCGCCGTCGCGGCCTCCGCCACCCGCTGCGTCAGTTGCTGCGCCTTGTCCCGCACCGGCTTGCTGGGGTGCACACTGTCCAGCAGCCCGCACTCGGAACCGCTCTGGCTGAGGGCTGCAACGGCATCGTCATAGGGCCGCCAGGTGGACTCCAGGGTGCGCTCACTCGCCCCGAGCAGCCGGTCGAGGGAGGCTTGGTGAGCGTCCAGACGAGCCGTGACCCAGCCCTCCAGAGCCTCCGGCGTTACTTCTGTGAGATCGGCCAGGCTCCAGGCATGGCTTGAACTGATTGCACCTGTTGCGTTCATTCCGGAATCAATCCTCTTAAGAGAAGGTTAAATGCTTGCAACCAAGTGCAGGTGCTGGTTACCATTTCGCAATTCAGGCATCACCCTCGTATGACTTCTACGACTCCAGCAATCGCCGCCCACCAGCTTCGCTCCCGCATGAGCAGGATCTGCGTCTCCATAACCGGCGCGACTGCCAGCGAAATGCTGAGCCGGGCCGAGCAAGTCTCGCACGAGAATCCGTTTATCGAGCTGCGGCTCGACACACTGAACAAGCCCCAGGCCATCCTGCCCAAGCTCAAATCCTTTACGGCAGCGAATCGCCATGTCACTGTCATTGCGACGTGCCGGCGCAACGAGAACGGCGGGCACTTCGTCGGTGAGTTGTTTGAGCAGGCGGAGATCCTGGAAGGGGCGGCGAAGGCAGGATGCCAGCTCATCGACGTCGAGATTGAATCCGCCGAAACCTTCCGCCCCGCGGACTGGAAGCGGCTGCGCGCCAGCGGCGCGGCGCTCATCCTCAGCTACCACGACTTCTCCCACACGCGCAGCCTGCACAAGGCCTTTGAGCGCATGCAGCACTTCGATCCCGAGTTCTACAAGATTGTGCCGACAGCGCGTTCCCTCGCCGACAATGTCGCGGTACTCGAGCTGCTACAGCTGCACGGCGACGACACCAACATGATCGCCATGGCCATGGGTGAAGCGGGCATCGTGAGCCGGTTGCTGGGTGCCCGCGCGGGCAGCGCCTTCACCTTTGCATCCATGTCCGTCGGCGAAGAGACGGCGTCCGGACAGATGACCGTCGACACTTTGCGCTCGCTCTATCGTTTCGAAGAGATCGATGCGGCAACACGCGTCTATGGGGTTGCCGGGCACCCTATCGCGCACTCGCTCTCGCCGCTCATGCTGAACACGGCCTTTCGCCGCGAGCGCATCAACGCCGTCTTTCTGCCGCTCGAAACCGGAAAAATTGCCGATTTACTGACGCTGGTGGAACGCATTCCCCTTGCCGGGCTCGCCGTGACTATGCCGCTCAAGCAGGAGATTCTGCCTTCCCTCGCCCGCATGGACGAGCTCTCCACCCGCATCGGGGCTTGCAACACCATCGTGCGTGGTCCAGACGGCCGCCTCTTCGGATTCAATACCGATGTGAGCGCGGTGATCGGACCGCTTGAGCGCAGGATCTCGTTGAAAGGCGCCCGCGTGCTGGTGTTGGGTGCCGGTGGCGCAGCGCGCGCCGCCGTCTTCGGCCTGAAGGAGAAAGGCGCCGAGGTCCACATTCTGAATCGCACGCCGGAGAGCGCGAAGGAACTGGCTACGCAGGCAAAGGCGAAGGTCTTCAAGCGCGAACAATTGACGAAGACAGACTTCGACATCGTGCTGAATGCGACGCCCGCCGGCATGCACGGCAGTAAGGTGGAGTCTCTTCTTGAACCGGACGAGTTGCGCGCCCGCTTGGTCTTCGACATGGTCTACAACCCTGTCGAGACGCCGCTGCTGCGCATGGCTCGCGACAAAGGGATACCTGCCATTCCCGGTCTCGAGATGTTCGTGCACCAGGGAGCACGCCAATTCGAGATTTGGACAGGCAAGCCCGCGCCCGAAGCCGACATGCGCCGCGTTGTGATTCACGCGCTGCATCAGCAGGGCGCGCTGTCCGCCAAAACCGCCTGAGTAGCTCGCGAGATCCGGCCTTAGCTTCCCCCGCTTTGTCTTCATTAGTTCCGGCTGCGCTATAACGAACAATATGGAGCAGCGCACACTCGGAAGTTCGGGACCGGCGGTTTCGGCGATTGGTCTTGGATGCATGAGCATCGGCATCGCCGGCGTTTACACCAGCAGCGCGCGCGATGACGAGGATGCCGTCGCCCTGATTCACCGGGCGCTGGATTCGGGAATAACGCTGCTCGACACAGCGGACATCTACGGCGTGTCGGAGAGGCAGGTTGGGAAGGCCCTCCGCGGCCGGCGAGCAAGCGCCGTGCTCGCGACAAAATTCGGCTTCGTACCTGGACAGCCGGGTAACGAGCGCACAATCAATGGCACTCCTGATTATGTTCGCCGCGCCTGCGATGCTTCGCTCAAACGGCTGCAAGTCGATTCGATCGACCTTTACTATCTGCATCGTGTCGATCCTAAGGTGCCGATCGAGGAGACCGTCGGCCGCCATGGCGGAGTTGGTGCGGCTCGGCAAGGTGCGGCATCTCGGCCTCTCAGAAGTCTCGGCGGAGACGATCCGCCGCGCGCACGCAGTTCATCCCATTGCCGCCGTGCAAACCGAGTATTCGTTGTGGTCGCGCGAGCCAGAGCAGGCACTGCTTCCGCTGCTTCGCGAACTTGGTATCGCGCTGGTTGCCTACAGTCCACTGGGCCGCGGATTTCTTGCCGGACGCATCCAGAAGCTGGAAGACCTCGCGCCGGACGACTGGCGCCGGAATAATCCACGCTTTCAGGGCGAGAACTTCCGGAAAAACCTTGCCGTCGCGGACCGCGTGCGTGAACTAGCGCGCGAGAAAGGCTGCACGCCGGCACAATTGGCCTTGGCGTGGCTGCTCAGCCGGCCCGGCGTCATTCCTATTCCCGGCACCAGCAGCCAGGACCGGCTGCTCGAGAATGTCCGCGCCGCAGACCTGCATCTATCCGAAGCGGAGATCGCACGCATCCAGGAGGCAGTGCCGCAAGACGCCGCTGCCGGGAAACGCTATGACCCAGCGATGCTCGACCTGGTCGATGGATAGTTCGCTAGTCAGCGCGTACACCATCAGCCAACGCCAATGAGGATGATAGCCTTCCTCCACCGGCCACTCCCTACTCTGCTAGTCGAAGGACTGCTGTCTTGCCCAATCTTCGCTCGCTGTCCCAGCTCCGCGCGTTGCTGCCCTATGCAGCCAAACTCTTGCCAGTGATCACTGGGGTCGCTCTTCCCGAAGTGGCTGCGCGGCCGGAGCTCTCCTCATTGAAGCGCCACTTCGGCGAGATGCAACTGGAGAGCCGCGGACTGCGCTCGCAGGTGGAAAGTCAGGGAGAACAAACGGAGCGGGCGCTCAAGCAGAACCAGGAGCAGCTGGAGCGCCTCGCCTCCATCCTTGAGGAGACCCGCCGCGAGCAACAAGAGCTTGCCAGCTCATTCCGCAGCCTCGCCGGATTGTTGAAGGGTCTCTTCTTCGCCATCCTTTTCCTATTGGTCGCAGTCACTGCCATGTGTGCGCTCATTCTGTTTCGCATGTCGCACGCGTAATTTTTTTTTTGCGCTGCCCTTCTTCACTGCTCTGGCATTTGTTCGGTAACGTTTGCAATGACATACCCAATCACCGTGCGGTCGCAATTGGGAACGCTCCCCCAGGCGAGCTGCTTTGTAGTTGCCAGTCGTGTCATGCGAGGTCTAGGATGTGCCGTAAGTTCGGTGCAGCCCTTTCATCGGCGTGCCAGGGCGAGCAGTCGCCTTAACGCTGCATGATTCGGTTCAATCAACTGGCTATGTTCTGCCAGCGTCAATGGAGTGACACCCTCTATGGCGTGGTACGCCTACTGCATCAGTGAAAAGTTAGCCTTCCCTGAATTAGCCCGCCACCGCAAACCGGTACCAATGCAATCCTTAACCGGCATTTCAGGGAACCAAATCTTCCTCTATCCAGCCAGTGATCTCGCAGTCATCGTCTCAGAACACAATCCCCAAGAAAATCTCGATCAACAGGCCGCCAAAGACCACGCCCGCGTAGTCGGCGACTGCTTCAAACTCTCCACAGTACTTCCCTTCCGCTTCGGCACCGTCTTTGCCGATGATGAAGCGCTGCGCCGCTCCATTCGTTCCAATCAGCGCCAGTACACGACGCATGTGGAGCGCCTCCGCGGTAAGGCCGAGATGCACCTGAAGGTCATGGTCGAGGACTGCTGTCTACAGCAGCCGCTTCGCGCTGTTGCCGCCAAAGATAACGTTGGCAAGGAATATCTCTCCAATCTGCGCGAGACCGCTGCCCGCCAGCGCGAACGGCAGACCAAAGGCCGTGCCATCTCAGTCCAGATGCAGCGCCTCTTCTCGCCCCAGGATGAAGAGATCACCTGCCGGACCGTGGACAACGGCAAGATGCTGCTGGACATCTCGCACCTGATCGAAGCGAAATGTGTAGAGCGGTATCAAAACAAATTCGCCACCACGCGCGAACTGTTGAAGGATTGCCAGATGCAACTCTCCGGACCGTGGCCGCCATACCATTTCGTCCATCGGCTAACGCGTCCGCACCCAATCGCGCCAGGCATACCCGCTTAGCTCGACTGCACCACTGAAAATCGAAAGCCCGCCTCGGCGGGCTTTCTTGCGTCCAGTGAAGTGCAGAGCAACCCACTGGCAACTCAGCGCTCCCTCTTATCATTCTCCCAGAGGGAGAAATCCTATGCGTGCCGCGGTTCTCAGGTCTCCGGCCCCCGCCGATAACAACCCACTCCAGTTGGAAGAGCTTCCGCTGCCCATTCCCGCGAGCAACGAGGTTCTGCTCAAGGTACTCGCGTGCGGCGTATGCCACACGGACCTGCATATCGTCGAAGGCGAGCTGCCGCCGCGATTGCCGTGGGTCATCCCCGGCCACCAGATCGTTGCCGAAGTCATAGATCCTCGCGGGTCTAGCCTGCAAAGAGGCGCTCGTGTCGGAGTCTCCTGGATCGGCGGCACAGACGGCACATGCTCCTTCTGTCTCACCGGACGAGAAAACCTGTGCGATCACCCAACCTACACCGGGTACACGCACCAGGGCGGCTATGCCGAATACACTACCGCGCGCGCCGATTTTCTCTCTGTGCTGCCGGAGGAACTGAGCAACAACGACGCTGCGCCGCTCCTCTGCGCCGGCATTATCGGATTTCGCAGTGTGCGCGTGGCAGAGGTAAAGCGCGGCCAGCGGGTGGGGCTCTTCGGTTTCGGCGCATCGGCACAGCTCATCATTCAAGTGCTGCTGGCATGGGATTGCAAGGTGTATGTCTCCACGCGCGAGGCACAGCACCAGCAGCTTGCACGCCGCCTCGGCGCGGAGTGGGTCGGCGGCGGCACCGATGTTCCTCCGGTGGCGCTGGATTGCGCGGTCACCTTCGCTCCTGTCGGCGAAGTAGTCATCGCCGCATTGCGATCGCTTGCCAAGGGCGGCATTCTCGCCATCAACGCAATCCATCTCGATCGCATTCCCGAGTTCGACTACGATTCGCTCCTCTGGGGAGAGCGGCAGATCCGGAGTGTCACCAATATGACTCGTCAGGATGGGCGCGACTTCCTGAAGATTGCCGCTGAAATTCATCTCAAGCCGACAGTGAATACGTATCCGCTGGAGCGCGCAAACGAGGCACTCCAAACCATCCGTCACAACAAGTTCACCAGCCCTGCCGTAATTGTCCCCTAGGCAAGAAGGCAGCGGATCTTGTCGCGTGACCGCGCGCTGGCGGCGTGCTTAACCAAACGCGGATTCGTCCGCAGTGGGACCGTAGATCACCGGAACTGGAATGCCGAGCAGCCGCAGGTAGACGGTGAGCTGCCCGCGATGGTGATACCAGTGGTTCAACATCAATGTCCGCCAGGCCTTGGATCGCTGCCTCGTCTGCAATTCGCGATCTCCCGCCATCAATCGCCACGGCGCCTGCGCCCATGCATCTTCTGCCTGCCGAAGCGTGGTCTCCACGATTTGCGCACTCTCCTCGAGCGCAGCATGAATTTCAGCAGTGCTTTTCGGAAGCGGTGGAGTGAAGTTGCCCTGGAGCACGTCGAAGGAATCGGTACTGGTGATGCGGAGGATGCCGGCAGGGACCGTTGCAATATGCATCGCCAACTGGCCGAGCGACATGGATTTCTCATGTGGCTTCCACGCAAGCTTGTCAGTGGGCACACGATCCAGAATTCTTCTGGTGGCAGCCAGTTCTTCCTGAAATTCAGCCAGCATTTCGTCCCCAATGCTCATCGGTTTTCTCCGTGAACACGTTAGCAGATTGGGAATCGAACGGGCAGAAAGCTCGGAGGGTTCAGTTCAACGAGGCAGCATTCTTCTTGTCTCGCCGCAGTACCACACTCGCCCTGCGCCGATCCGAAGACGAGTGGTCGATCTGTCTCCAGAAAGCCTGGAAATAATCCACCGCGGACACGATCGATACCAGAACCATGAAGTAGATCGATGTGTAAGCCGTCCAGCGGACGGGCAGGATATACCAGCCCCACTGCCACTCGTACCAGCGATGCGCCAGAATCGTCGCTACCACTGCGACAATCTGCACAATCGTCTTAAGCTTTCCCAGGTTGCTGGCCTGGATGGCGAATCCCTCCACGCTCGCGATCGAACGCAGTCCGCTGACCAGAAATTCGCGGCCGATCACTACTATTGCAATCCACGGCTTCATGATGCTGGGCGTAAACTCCACCAGCGAGATGAACGCCGCCGAAATCATCAGCTTGTCAGCCAGTGGATCGAGCAGCATCCCCATGGTCGTAATCTGGCCGCGCTTGCGCGCAAGGTAGCCATCCACTCCGTCCGTTATTGCCAACAGGATAAAAATGACGGAAGCGATGAGCTCCTGCTCACCCCAGGCATCGCGAAAGGGAAAACTGGCAGAGAGCATCCAGATGAGCAGGGGTACGCCGGCGATGCGGCTCATCGTGATGGAGTTGGGCAGATTCATGCGAGCGCGGGCGCAGGCTCCCGGGGGTCCTTCCCAGCATTATGCCTGACTTGTATTTTCAATGCGTTATCCGGGGACGGGTCTCCGGTACGTTGGTTTTCCGTGACAAGCTTAGAGGAGCGGGCATCTCAGTGAAAAGCGCTCCAGGGACTAAGGACCATCGCCGCAAACCATTGCAGTGATTCGACAAGCACGCGATGCGTGGAACGGCAGCCGCAAGGGTGAGCCCACAGTCATGACGCAGCCAATCCGAAAAATGCCACACATCCCGGTACTCGACGGATGGCGCGGGATCAGCATCCTGCTGGTGATTTTGGGACATCTGTTCCCGCTCGGCCCTAAACGCTGGCAGATGAATGCGGCCTCGGCGGCGACGGGCATGGCCATCTTTTTTTGCCTCTCTGGCTTTCTCATCACCAATACGCTGATCTACCGGCCGGCGGTACGGGAATTCCTCATTCGCAGGCTGTGCCGCATCGTCCCGCTCTCCTGGGCTTTCATGCTCATCGTGCTGCTCTGCGAGCATGCCCGCTTCAAGACCTTTCTCGCGCAGATGTTGTTCGTAGCGAACTATCCTCCGTTTTTTCTCACGCTGCAGACCGCGCATCTCTGGAGCCTCTGCGTGGAAGTGCAGTTCTATCTCACAGTCGCGCTTCTCTATGCGCTGTTTCGCCATCGCGGGCTCTATCTGCTGCCCGTGTTATGCGTGATCGTTACCGGGATTCGCATCGCAACTCACACTGAAATCTCGATCGTGACCTACGCTCGCGTTGACGAGATCCTCGCTGGAGCCACCCTTGCGCTGGCCCTCGACTCGCCGCGCTTCATGGGCATCAAGAATGCTCTCAAACAGCGCTGGCTCATTCTGCTCTTCATCCCGCTCGCCATCGCATCCGCCAACCCGCTCAGCGGTCCACTGGGATATCTGCGCCCCTACATCATCACCCTCATGGTCGGACAAACCGTCCTGTTCGCGCCCGGGCTGGTTGGCAAAGCGCTGCGCTCGCGGACTCTGTTCTTCCTGGCGGAGATTTCCTACGCGCTCTACATCCTCCATCGGCTCGTAGACGTGGGCTGGCTCAACACCGGACCGAAGATCGTTCGCTACATCAAGCGCATGCCCGCTTTAGCGGTAGTCGTCGCGGGCGCATGGGCCTCGACACGTTACTACGAGCACTGGTGGATTGCGCAAGGCAAGCGGTGGAGCCGGCGGCTGGAGAAGCAGCCCACACCGTCCGCCGAATCGTCCACCGCCAGTGCCGCGTAGCGTGCTCTGCCCTGATCAGCCGGCGTAAGGCGCTATTCCGAAAGATAGTGCTCCAGAGGATTAGGAACCAGTTTGCGAAGCATCTTCAACAGCGAAGCAGGATCGAAGTTGTCCAATTGATGGTCGGCGACGACGCAGTCTGTAATGCCGCGGCTCGAGGTCACAATCAGCAGGACATCGGAGCGAATCGCGCGAAGCTCCTTCACCAGGGAGGCACAATCCATGCCGGTGACGGCCTCGTTCATCACGATCCCAGAGATGTTGGGGTAAAGCTTGAAAGTCTGCACCGCTTCGGCGCCGCTGTACGCGGTGATCACGTTGTACTTGGCTGTTTCCAGCACCAGCTTGCGGGTGGAGATGCTGTCGGGGAACTCATGGTCGATGACGAGAAAACATGGTCGGATCACCGGGGTAGTATGCATTCCACAGCAGCCGCTAGCAAGAACTGTCGCATGGCATACATATCTTAAGAAAAGCTGAAGGCGGCTTTCGCCGCCTTCATTCGCTTACCTACAACCGCTATCAGGCGTAGATGCCGCGCTGCTTGATGGTGAATGAGACGCGATCGATGGCCAGCATGTAGGCGGCGATCCGGTTGTTCACGCCGTGCGCCTCGGAGTAGCGGACCACGTCATCGAAGCTCTCCGCGAGAATGCTTTCGAGCTGCTCGTTGACCACCGCTTCTTTCCAGAAGTAGCCCTGCCGGTCCTGCACCCACTCGAAGTAGGAGGCAGTCACGCCGCCCGCATTTGCCAGGATGTCGGGAATGACGAAGATCTTCTTGTCGGCGAGCACTTCGTCCGCAACAGCAGTCGTCGGGCCATTCGCGCCTTCGCAGACGATCTTCGCCTTGAGGCGATCCACGTTGCGGCTGGTCAGCACATTCTCCGTCGCTGCGGGAATGAAGATTTCGCACTCCTCCAGAATCAATTCCTGCGGGTCCGCGGCCTCCGCACCCTTGAAGCCGAGCACCGTGCCATTGCGCTGGCGATACTCGACAAGCTGATGGATGTCGATGCCGTTGGTGTTGTAGAGACCGCCGTCGTACTCGGCGATGCCGATGATCTTGTAACCCTTCTCCATCATCAGCTTCGCTGCATTCGAGCCTACGTTGCCGAAGCCCTGAATGATGACGCGGCAGCCGTCACGCTGTATGTTGAGATACTTCAGCGCCTCATCGCATACGATGCCAATGCCGCGGCCGGTGGCCTCGCGGCGTCCGCGCGAGCCGCCGATGTTCAGCGGCTTTCCCGTAACTACTGCAGTGACAGTCTGGCGCATGTGCATGGAATAGGTATCCATAATCCACGCCATCACCTGCTCGTTGGTGTTGATGTCGGGCGCGGGCACATCCTTCTCCGGCCCGATGAATTCAATCAGCTCTGCGGTGTAACGGCGCGTCATCCGCTCCAGCTCGCCGATCGACATCTTCTTCGGATCGCAGATCACTCCGCCCTTCGCCCCTCCGAAGGGAATGTTCACGACCGCGCATTTCCAGGTCATCCAGCTTGCCAGGGCGCGTACTTCATCGAGCGTGACGTCGGGCGAATAGCGAATGCCACCCTTCGCCGGTCCGCGCGCGATGGAATGCTGGACCCTATAGCCGGTAAAAACCTCAATAGAACCATCATCCATGCCAACCGGGAAGTGCACGATGAGCTCGCGCGCCGGATATCGCAGAACCTTCCAGAGTCCGTCATCCAGGTTCAGCTTTTGCGCCGCGAAATCGAAACGAGCAGCCTGGGCTTCCCAGGGATTGATCTCCTGCTCGAGGGTGAGTGTCTGCATTGCGTGTCTCCAGTGTTCCAGTGAACGTTGCGCCGCCCTCTGCGAACAAACCAGCATGAAACACGCAGAGAGTGGCAGGAAATGCTACGAATGGGTGGTCTCCGCCTCCCGGGTGCTCCTACACGCCAAACACATCACCCTGAGGGTCGAAAACCGGCATTGTTTCGGCCAAACCCACGAGTATAGGCCCCTCAAGATACATCAACAACCAACGCGAGTTAGCGATTCAGGCACCCATAGGGTGATGCCGGAACCCATCATCGGGAATACCTGAACCATAGCGCCGGGATGTGCCATCTCAATCCAAGCTGCCCATGTACCATGACCATGTCCCCATGGCCCGTATCTCCGCCGATACCGACGCGCCTTTTCCGGCGCTTCCCGAGTTTTTGACGCTGGCGCGCAAGCACACGCTGATCCCCGTCTGCCGCCGCCTGGTAGCCGACCTGGAGACGCCGGTCTCCGCCTTCCTGCGCCTCGCCGCCGATGAGCCGGAGTCTTTCCTGCTGGAATCGGTAGAGGGCGGCGAAAAAGTTGGCCGGTACACCTTCATGGGTGTCAGGCCGGCAGGCAAGTTGGTCGCGCGCGGCGGCAAAGTGACCACCTGGCAGGGCAAGCGCCAGAAGACCGAGCAGGGCGACGTGTTCGAGATCCTGAAAACTGCGCTGGCCAGCCATTCGCCGGCCCATGTTGCTGGATTGCCACCGTTTACCGCCGGCGCCATCGGTTTTTTCGCTTATGACGTCATCCGCCAGATCGAGCGGTTGCCTGCCCGCGCCAAAGACGACCTCCAGCTTCCCGACGCCTGTCTGGCCTTCTTTCACGAGGTGGTCGCCTTCGACCACGTCAAGAAAGAGCTGCTGCTGATTGTGAACGCCGATCTCCGCGCAAAAGCGCCGAAGGCTGCGTATGCAGCGGCGGTCAGACGGCTCGCCGCGCTGGAGCGCCAGCTTGCCAAGCCGCTGCCGGAGCTTCGTCGCAGGCGGCGCCGGAGCTCGAGCAAGCTCGCTGTAAAGAAGTGCACCCGTAAGGCGGACTATCTACGCGCCGTCGAGCGTACGAAGGAGTACATCGCGGCCGGCGACATCTTCCAGGCCGTCATATCGCAGCGCTTTGAGGTCGACCCCGGCGACGATCCCTTCACTGTCTATCGCGCGCTGCGCATCGTGAACCCGTCGCCCTACATGTATTTCCTGCAACTGAATGTCGACGGGGACCACAACACCGAACGCAAATCGAAGCCGATCCACATCGTAGGCTCCTCGCCCGAGCTTCTGGTCCGGGTCAAACAGCGCCAGGTGGAGTACCGGCCCATCGCCGGCACGCGCCCCCGCGGCCTGGATGAAGAGGAGGACAACCGCCGCGCTGCGGACCTGCTGGCCGACGCGAAAGAAGTCTCCGAGCACGTCATGCTGGTGGACCTGGGCCGCAACGATGTCGGACGGGTCAGCGACTACGGCAGCGTGCAGGTCCGCGATCTGATGATCGTGGAGCGCTACTCGCACGTGATGCACCTGGTGAGCTCGATCGAAGGCAGGCTGCGCCCCGAGCTCTCCGCTGTCGATGCGCTGCGCTCCTGTTTTCCCGCCGGCACGCTCTCCGGAGCACCCAAGGTGCGCGCCATGGAGATCATCGAGGAGCTGGAGCCCACGCGGCGCGGCATCTACGGCGGCGGCGTCTGCTACGCGGACTACTCCGGCAATCTCGACTCCTGCATCGCCATTCGCTCCATGCTGGTAAAGGATGGCATCGGCTACATCCAGGCCGGCGCGGGCATCGTCGCCGACTCCGTCCCGGAGCGCGAGTACGAGGAGTGCCTGAATAAGGCGCAGGCTGTCATTCGAGCGGTGGAGCGCGCCCGCAGCAGCTAAGGCTTTGCTTAAACGTTAACGCTGATTACTAACGTTTCGCGTCACTTTGCGCGACCTTCTCATCGCGAGTGGATTACTGTGGAGGGCGCACTGTGCTGCGCTCCGCCCCGGGAGTGGCAGGCCTTCAAAATAGGAACGAGGACTACATATGGGCTTACTCGATAATCTCCAATCCATGGTCGGCGGCGGCAGTACATCGGCCGATCATGCCTCCGTTGCGACTGAGCTGATGAACGCCGTGCAACAGCATCCCGGCGGCCTTTCCGGCATTCTGCAGAACTTCCAGCAGAGCGGCATGGGCGACCACGTTAACTCCTGGCAGCAACCGAACCAGGCGAATCAGCCGATCACGCCCGACCAGGCGCAACAGGGACTCGGCTCCGGTGTGATCGATTCCATCGCACAGCGGACGGGGCTTTCACCCACCATGGTCAAGGGCGCGGCAGCCGTAATTCTGCCCATGATGGTTGCTCACTTTGCGCAGAATGGCGGCGTGAACCAGTCGGGCAGCTCGCTTGGCGGCCTCGCCTCCGGCTTCCTCAGCAAGCTCGTCTAACTGGCGACACACCTGATCACCGCAGCATCCCGCGGCAAGTGTGCGCCTCAAATCGAAAGCAGAAGGAGTGTTTGCATGGCAGATCTGAATCAGCTCAAGCAGAAGTACGCCCCGGTGATCGACACCATCCAGAGTTTCAGTGCAGAAGGCGCCAGCGTGGTGAATGTGGCCCTGGACGGCGATAAGCTGCTCCTCCAGGCATCTGTACCCTCGCCTGTCGTGGCCGACCGTGTGTGGGATGCCATCAAGAAGGTTGATCCCACCTACTCCGATCTGCACCACGAGATCACCACCACCGGGAGCACGCAGTCCTACACCATCCAGTCCGGCGACAACCTGTCGAAGATCAGCAAACATTTTTACGGCGACGCCAACAAGTATCAGAAGATTGCGTCGGCCAACGGCATCGCGGACGCAAACAAAATCCAGGCGGGGCAAACCATCACTATTCCTGCTTAGGCATTCAGCGCAGGTTCATCCAGTGGGCTGCGACTTTGATGCGTCGCAGCTCGCCGAATGACAGATCACTAAAAGACCGTCACAGATAACTCAGCCACGTCCAGTCGCGATGGCGCGCCTTCAGGTTCATGTACCAGCGGCAGGGGTAGTAGAGAATCGCCAGCACAATTGCCCACATGAGATACACAACCGGCAAGCCGTGTCCATAATTCGCCGGATGCCCCTGGACAAACATCGTGATCTGCCACATCCAGGCGTATGGCTGGCCGCACATCCAGGCCACAACGATCGCGAGCGCGTGGATGAGATAAATGTGGATCACGTAGTAGAAGAGCGGCACACGCCCGAAGACGATCACGATGCGCCCCAGGCTGCTGTTAGCGGTGGCGCGGTCCAGAACGCCGAGAAGAATCAGCGCCGGGCCAAGCGTCATCAGCAGGTAATCAAGTGACGGCGGATACTTCACGGTGTCAAAGAACGAAAGAACCGTGAACACGAAAGTACGTTGAGCGTGCCAGGGTCCCAACGTGGTTGGGAAAATCGCTCGGTCCCCCGGGACTCCGTTTCCATAGTGATTGATGCCGCGCACAATAAAGAACGTCAACGTCGTGGCGAAGCCGATCCAGAGGAGCAATGTGCGGCGATCGGGGCGGCGAAACAGCGCGCCCAATGCATAGCCGGCAGCCATGACGCCCACCCACGGAATCAGCGGATAACCGATAAAGATCTGGATGTGCGGACCGAAGGTGATCATTCCCGGGACATGGAGGATTGTCCAGAGGCGGGGCAACGCTGCCAGCGCAGCGAGATCGATCCTGTCCAGCAGGTCGTGAAAGATCATCATGCCAATACCGAACGCCGCAATCCAGCGCACCGGCAGCCATACCAACAGCGCCATCGCCACCATCGCCCAGCCGAGCGCCCAGATGACTTGAGCAACGGGAAGGGTGGTCAGGTTGAAGTTCCATCCCAGACGAATGACGATCAGTTCGAGCGCCACCAGCCAAAGCCCGCGTGTCGCGAAGAAATATGAGACCTGGGTAAGCGATTTGCCGCGCGAGAGCGAGAGATAGGCTCCGGTGCCGGCGAGCAGGAAGAAGACCGGCGCGCAGAAGTGGGTAGCGACGCGCGTCAAGAACAATGCCAGAGAGGTATGGGCAATATCTTCGGCCGGGTAAGCGGCCCCGCTGAAGTAGTCGCGCACGTGGTCAAGCGCCATCACCACCATCACCAACCCGCGCAGCAGATCCACGGAAACAATTCGGGAAGAACGTGTGGCTGCGGTCACCGGCGTGGCAGTGATGGGAATGGCGGACGCGGTGGAGCTCATCTATTCACGCTCCTGTAGTGCGTACGAGCGGGAGAACGTCTCGTTTTCTGCATTTCTTTCTCCTTCTGGAGGGGAGGATAGACAGGAACAGCCGGAGCTCTCTATCCGGTTCTTGCGGGCAAAGTGAATCAGAACCCAGGCTTTCGATGCCGAGATTCGTATTTCGACGCCGGCAGAGGGACGAGTGCCGCAGAACCCGGGTCGAATCCAAAAAAAAGTCCAACCTGCGGACCAGTACACTGAAAGGGCGCGAGCGTCTCGCTCCCTTCGCCTTTATGGTCTTCGTTCCATGATTTTCGTCTTAGACAACTACGATTCGTTCACCTATAACCTCGTCCAGTACATGGGTGAGTTGGGCGCGGAGATGATCGTGCGCCGCAACGACGAGCTAACGCCCGAAGAGGTCGAGTCGCTTCATCCCGATCGCATTCTGCTGTCGCCTGGTCCATGCACTCCGCAGGAGGCGGGCATCAGCATCCCGCTCATTCAGCACTTCGCAGGCAAGGTGCCCATCCTGGGCGTTTGTCTCGGACATCAGGCGATAGGCGCTGCCTTCGGCGGCAATGTGGTGCGCGCGCCGAAGCTCATGCACGGCAAAACCAGCGACGTCATCCACGATGGCCGCACGCTCTTCTCCGGCATCGCCAGCCCCATGACCTGCACCCGCTATCACTCGCTGATCGTCGCGGAAAAGAACCTGCCGCGTGAGCTCGAAATCACCGCTCGCACCGAAGACGGCATCATCATGGGATTGCGCCATCGAAAATATCCGGTCGAAGGCGTGCAGTTCCACCCGGAAAGCGTGCTCACGCACGATGGCAAGCGGCTGATCCAGAATTTTCTGGAGCTCTAGGAAATCTTCTACTCGATCACCGGCTTCCCGTAATCCGGAACCTCCCAGCCTTCATACGCAGACATCACCGTCGTCTTGCCTTCCGCATTGCCGCTGGTCTTGCGAGCAAGCTCCGGAAATTGCTTCTTCAGGTTTTCATCCTGCGCCCACACCGGCGCATCCACGATGCGGTAGTGATAAGTGACATCCGATGCTTTGCGCTTGTCCTCCGTGCGTAGAGGCGTGAAGCTGTCGACGGATGTCACATCGCGATGACCAAAGCAGAAGCGCGCCTTAGCCCGCGTGCCCAGCGGCGTTAAATCGTAGCGCACGAGTTGGAACGCTCCATCTTCCGTACGCGTCAGCAGACCTGCTTTTGCCAGCGCGTCCATGTCCTTCATCTCGGCCTTCTCGCCCACCTTCACTTCGTCGGGAAACTTATGCGCCGCGGTAAACAGGCACTCATCGCGCCCGTTGTAGAAGTAGGCGTTGATCGCGCGCTTGAAATTTTCGTTGCTGGCTTCGGTCTTCTTGCGAGTGCAGCCACCCAGGGCAAGCATCAGCAATGCAAGGGCGCTAAGCTTCCAGCCCAGGCCGGACAGTGTTCTCTTCGGAACCGCTTCGTTCGTAGGCATCTCGCAAGAGATTCCAATGCGAGATGCGGTGTTGCCCGGAAGGCTAGGAAGACGATGCGGATGAGCCGGGGCGCCGGCATTCCATGCCGAGGCAGTTTTCCCATCGCCCGGCATCTTCCACCTCTGCGAAGCGCGGATCAGGGTTATCGCCGATCTGTGCGCGCCGGATCGCGGTAAAGCCCGCATCCGCGAGCTCCCGCGCCATATTCTTCTCGTCCCACATCCACAGGTGAGCGCTGCGCCCGAACAGCATCCTCAGCAGACGCGACGTCCCTTTTCCCTGCGAATCGACCCCCAGATACGATTCGCGCATGAACCGGCTTGCTGCCTCCGCATCCGAAGAAGCAGCATAATTTCGCACCAGCCCTTCCAGATCGGGCAGAACAAATCGGAACGTCCCGCCCGGCTGCAGATAGGTGAAGACATGGCGCACTGTGGTGCGGAACTCATCGAGCGCCAGGTGCTCCAGCACGTGCGAGCAGTAGACGGCCGCCGCCGATCCAGGTGCGACCGGCAGCCCCTTGATGACATCGCCGTACTCAATATTGCTGGGATAGTCCGGGAAACCGCGCTTGAGCAGCGCCGGCTTCAGCACCGGCAGGTGCCGCTCGATCCAGAAGGCCGGGCCGGCATCGAAGTTGCGCCAGGTTGCGGGAGCGCACAAGCCGCAGCCGAACTGGATGTAATTGCTGGTCTTGCCCTGATCCGCCGGCGCCATTCTGCTCGTTGCTCAACAGTTTGCTTGCTCCTCAAAGTTGTGACAAAGACGGTTGTGACAAAGACGGCTGCGACAAACGCGGCTGCAATACAGGCGCGCTGGCTGCGTCGCTACAATAGTAAGAACGGATTCCTAACCATGTCTTACCCGGTTTCAGTGCAGAGCGTCTGTTTCAACCGGCAAGCCGCGTTCGCTCCCCGGCTTCGGGATGCATCCTACGCTCCACACCTAGGGAAACATATCTCCTGACGAAGACCATGCCAAATTCGTGGCATATGCGGGCCTCCTGGCTGCTGCGCTCCTTTGCTGTGCTGAGTTCTGCGCTGCCCCTCGCGGCGCAGAGTCCCGCAGCCGACTCTTACATCGCAAGCACGCGCGCCCAGGCGTTGCAGGCTGCCGGCGTGCAGGTCTCCGGAGATGTGCATCTCGGCAACGGCGCGATGCAACTGGGCAACGGCAGCACCATCACCGCGGGCGGCGAAACCGTTCCCATCACTCTGAGCCGCGGTGGCGAGCTCAATCTGTGCGCCACAACCAGCATCCACCTGGCACGCGACCGCTCCATCCAGGCGCCGGATGCCTCCGGCCTGATGCTCGGTCTCGATCGCGGAGCCATCGAAGCACATTACGAAACCAGCAAGTACTCCGACGTGCTGCTCACGCCCGACCTGCGCATCCTTATCTCCGGGCCGGGCGAGGCCGACTTCAGCATCCGGGTAAGCCGGCAGGGCGACACCTGCATCGACAACCGCGGTCCGAACGCGCCGTACATCACCGTGACCAGCCAGCTTGAGGGCGGCCTTTATCGCGTCCAACCGGGACAGCATGTCAGCTTCCAGCACGGCAGCCTGCGCGAAGTGGTGGACACCGAACACGAACCCTGTGGCTGTCCTCCGCCGGTCTCCGTAGCCGAAGCGGGAACGCCTTCGCCCAACGGCGCCGCACCGGGCCACCCCGTCGGCGGACCTTCATCCACACCGGCCGATACAGCATTCCCGCTCGCGGTGAGCGAAGGGCTGACCAAGCCGCCCTTGCCACCGACCACCCCGGTCGCAGGTCCCGGCGAAGTGCATGCGCAGGTCGCCGTGCCCTTCCACTACAGCGGCAACCTTCCTACGGTCAGCGATACAACGAACCCTGGCGAACCTGCCGGAACCGATACAGCAGCGATACCGCCGCCCACCCCGGCTGCACCTGCCCCTTCTCCGTCGAATATGCCCCCGCCTCCGGCACCAGCGCCGCCTCCGGGTTCCTCACCGGTGGTTGTCGCGACGCCTCCCGTCCATCCGGCAGTCGCGCAGGCACCGCCCCATCCGGCGCAAAAGCAGCCGTCGCGCGGCATCTTCCATCGCGTCGGCCGATTCTTCTCTCGTTTGTTTGGAGCCGAGCAGTAGATAGTCGAGTCGGGCCTAGAGCGGATTTCCCTAGCTGGTCTGATTGATAAGCGGGCCGTTGTCGCCAACCTTCACCTTATCCGTACAGCCGATCATCACGATCTGCGCGGCTGCGGCCGCCTCGTTGCCGGCAATCGTGCTCTCGTCCAGATTGCGCAGCACAATCGCGCGTGGCGTCTCGCCCGCGGTTCGCCGCATATCGCAATCGCTGAAACGATTTGACTCGACATCCAGCCAGCTCGCACTCGCGCAATAGATGGCAGGGCCGCCCAACTGCGAGAACACGTTGCGCTGCACCGTGATTCCCTCGTTGATGCGGGCCGGATGGCTTGGGTGCGGCGATGGGCTGTGCTCCGGTTGCGTATCGATAGTGATTGCGCCCCATTCGCCGTGGTGGCCAAGGTTGCACTGCGCAAATTTGCAATCGGTGATGTGGATGTTCTCCACCACCGGGCCACGCATGCGTGCGATATCCGGGGCCAGCAGAATCGCGGGACCGCCATAACCGCTGAAGCTGCTGTTGCCGATCCGGGCGCGCGACTGGGCGACCAGCCCGGCGTATGGTCCGCCGCGAAACTTGCAGTCATCCATCTTGAGCTGTGCCTGATTGCTTGCGCTGAGGCAGAACAGAGTGCCTTTCCCTATCGCGGGCGAGAGTGTTTCAGCGAAGCTCATCCGCATACCGCCAGGCACCGCTTCGGCCTTGCTCACCGCGATCTCACCCAGCAGCTTCAGCGTTCCCGCTTCGCTCAATTCCATGTATGTGCCCTGCGCCGGGAGCAGCCACTCGGGCACGGGCTGGCCGTCAGTGCCGGCCAGCAGCGCAGTCTGCGGATCAGCCACCTCGCTCATCCGCCAATACGCCTGTTGCACCCGCATGCCGGCGCCGGCGGTGCCGCTGATGAGCGCGTGCTGCACGCTCACTGTGCCGACGCAGTCCAGTATCTCTACGCCTCCGCCGCAGCTTGAGATCATCCGTCCGCTGCCGGGGTGGGGCATCACGCGCACCGTGTCCAATGTGATATCGCGGCAACCGGAGAGCACTGCCGCCGAGCCAGGTGCGGCGTGAAACACCACTGTCTCCAGCAGTATCTGCTCGCATCCATCCAGGCGCAGCGCCGCCGTATTGGTGGATGGATGCAGCAGCACGACGTGGTCTCCAGCGCGGAATGGAGTATCTTCCGCAAGCGCAATTTCGAGCGTCTGGCTGCCCTTCGACTGCACTGCGCCAATGCCATAGACATTCACGCCGGTTGCGGCTGCAGTCTTCGCGCTGCTACCAAAACCGAGCAGCGCCTGTACATGTTCTGATCCATCGACCGGATAGGCCGCATCGACCGCAACGGTCACGCTGCGACCGCCGACAGCGCGAACGACCCCCTGCGAAAACGGCGGACGTGCCCAGTCGATGATGATGTCGTGGACCTCCAGGTCCTTACAGCCGGTCAGGCGAAGCGGCTGCGTAGCGCCCGCAAAAGAGAGTTCCGCGCTATTGCCGAATATCTCCAGGCCTTCATAGCCGCGGAAGTCCATCAGGATGGCGTCGGATGCCGCAAACGTGTACTTGCCCGCGGGAAAGACCAGCCGCGCATTGCGTTTCGCGAGAGAGGCAATCGCTTTCTGGACAGCGGCCGTTGCATCCTTCTGGCCGGTTGGGTCCGCACCGAAATCAATTACCGAGGCGCGTCTTGCCCCCCCGGGCGCTGCTTCCGCCAGCGGCCACGCGCTGCGCCCCGCAGCCAGCACTGCGCCGCCCGCCACGGCGGTTCGCGCCATATGACCTAAAAACTCGCGACGTTGCATCATCGGCGGCTACTCCTCGAAACTCGCAATAGCGGAATTCGGCCCGAATACTTGTACCGGCCGCCCGTCGCGGACGCCACAGTGCCGCCACCATAGCAGTGAACCTGCTGCGCTACAATTCAACTTTAGGTGCGGCTCCACCCTCCGACCGCCACCACAGCCCTCGCGGCATCTTCAACACTCACTAGCTAAGGAGCTTTATCCGTTATGGCGATTCCCGCCACCCAGATGCGTCCGGGCATGATCATCAAGCACAACAATGAATTGCACGCCGTCTTCAGCGTGGAGCACCGCACCCCCGGTAACCTGCGCGCCTTCATCCAGGCCAAATTGCGCAACCTGCGCACCGGCGCCATGTTCGAGCACCGCTTCCGCTCCCCTGACCCCATCGATCGCGTCATTGTCGATGAGATCGCGATGGAGTTCCTCTACGCGGATGGCGACGACTACTACTTCATGAACACGGAAAATTACGAGCAGACCCACCTGAAGCGCGACACGCTGGGCGACTCGGTCGAATACCTCATCCCCAACCTGCAGATCCGGGTCTCGTTCTTCGATGGCATCGCGGTCGGCATCGAGCTTCCTCAGACGGTGGAGATGACTGTTGTCCAGACCGAGCCCGGACTGAAATCGGCGACCGCTTCATCGGTGACCAAGCCGGCCACACTCGAAACCGGACTCGTGGTGCAGGTACCGCCCTTCATTAACGAAGGCGAAAAGATACGCGTCGACACCGCTGAGGGCGCTTACCTCTCACGCGCATAATTACAGGTACTTTGCGGGGCGGCACAGGACGAGCCGCCCCGCGGCTTTACTGTCCCGTTCCCGGCCTTCCCACCATCCACCCCACGCCAAACTTATCTGTACACATACCAAACAACGGCGACCAGAACGTTGGCGCCAGAGGCATCTGGACATTGCCGCCTTCTTTAAGCGCCTCGTAGATTCGCCTGACTTCCGCTTCGTCCTCGTTCTCTACGCAAACCTGAAAACCGCCGAGCGGCATCGAGCTTCCTGGCGGCGCATCGCAGCCCATCAGTTGTCCCTCGCCCAGCGGGATCGACGTATGCATGACTTTGCCCTTCCAATCCGGCGGCACCGGCATACCTGCCGGAGCCTCGCCATATGTCATCTTGAAAGGGTTGTTAACTTTGAACACGGTTGTGTAGAAGGCGAACGCATCCGCACAATTTCCCTGAAAATTCAAATGCACATTCAACCGCATAGTTATCTCTGCTCCTTGTAATCTCCTTCGATTTCCCTCATGTACTTTTGCAACGCTTCGGCAACGTGAGCGCGTTACATCTGAGGAGTGTACGCCGCAGGAACAGACCGCGAGATGCGTCCTGCTTGCACTCCCCCGCCCGCTCTGCAACACTGACCACTCAGTCGCTATGGTTCGCTATTACCTCGTCAAAGGCCGCGTACAGGGCGTGGGCTTTCGCTGGTTTGTCCATCGTGAGGCCGCCACGCTCGGCTTGCGGGGTTGGGTCCGGAATACTGAAAGTGGCCACGTCGAAGTAGTGGCCATGGGTGAAGAATCCGAACTGAAGCGCCTGCAGGCGTTGCTGGCCAAGGGATCGCGAGGCAGCCGCGTCGATGCCATCGAGCAGCGCGACCTCGATCCCAGCGAGGGCAACGACCTGGGGCCATTTGAGATTGAAGGAGCCTGGTAAATTCGAGCATGTCCACCAAAGCAATGAACGTGAATCCGGCAAACATGGACCCCATCAACTGTGAACCACTCAAGCGCCTGGTGCGCACCGTGCCCGACTTTCCCAAGCCGGGCATCCTGTTCTATGACATCACGACGCTTCTGAAAGATCGCCTCGGCTTCGCGACGCTGATCGATGCGCTCGCAGCGCATTATCTTGAAAGGGATATCGATCTGGTGCTCGGCATCGAGGCGCGCGGCTTCATCTTCGGTCCCGCTCTGGCCTATCGGCTCAACGCCGGTTTCGTCCCGGTGCGCAAGCCACGCAAGTTGCCCGCACCCACCGCGAAGGTCACCTACGACCTGGAGTACGGCAGCGACTCGCTCGAGATTCACATGGATGCCATCGAGCCGGGCCAGAACGTCATCATCGTCGATGACCTGCTCGCTACCGGCGGCACCATGGAGGCGACCGTGAAGCTGGTGCGCCAACTGGGCGGCCGCATCGCGGGCCTCGGCTTCGCGATCGAGCTCGACTTCCTCAAGGGTCGTGAGCGCTTCGAGGAATTCGACGTCTTCAGCCTCCTGCACTACGACGAATAATTCTTGAGCAAGTGAAGAGCGGAGGCTGTCTCCTCCACTCTTCACTTGCTCCGCCGCTCAGACTGCGGTTCGACGTCCGGTGACAAAGTGGAGGATGAACGCGATCACCGCGACGATCAGCAGGATATGAATGAGGAATCCCGCGGTGTGAAACATCAGGAAGCCACCGAGCCACAGCAACAGCAAAATAATCCCAATCGCTATCCACATCGGACACTCTCCTTGCGGCATTTGCATGCGCCGCCGCTTGCATAGACGGCTGGAATATTCCGAGGGTTGTGCGCCGTACCTCGCCAACCTTTCAATGAGTGTCCGGCAGATAAACTATCTACATGGACAACCGCGTTCAGAAGCTCCTTCGCCGGGTCTTCATCGGCTCCGGAGTGACCGGCGTCTATCCGAGTTATCCCGCGGCGCTCGGCGCCATTCCGAAGAAGCGCAAAGTCGGCTACGACAACAAAGAATCGAGCAATATGTATCCCTACCTGCTCGAATTCACCAAGATAAGCGACTTCGCCGCCCTGTTCTATCTAAGCCGGCTCGCACAGCCCGGCTATCGCATCTTTGACTTCGGTGGCAACACCGGTGTCCTCTATTACAGCTACCAGCGTCGCTGGACCATGCCCCCCGATGTAACGTGGACGGTGTGCGATGTTCCTGCCGTGGTCGAAGCAGGACGAGCATTTGCGAGGACACGCCCGAGCAACGGCCTGCACTTCACCTCAGATTTTGCCGACGCTGCAGGCGCCGATCTACTCTTCACCTCGGGCACGCTGCAATATGTTCCGCAAGCATTCGCGGACATGCTCGCCCACCTGGGCGAAGCAAAGCCGCACTATATCCTCGCGAACCGCACCGCAGTGTGGGACGGCCCCACTTTCTTCACTCTGCAATCTCTCGGACCGGTGGTCTGCCCCTACCGCGTGCAGAACCGGAAAGAATTTGTGGCATCCCTCGAACAGCAGGGATATCGCGTAAAAGACAGCTGGGAGTGCCCGGAAAGCGGCATCAACGTACGCTGGCACCTCCGTCACCGCATCAAACCCTACGCAGGATTTTTGCTGGAACGCGGCTGACAGAATCGCCGTATATACCTCCCAGCGCGGCTCCAGCGCGACCCCTGGATACGCGACTCTGGATACGCGCCAGTCAGGCATGTTCATACCTGCACGTTGTAAAACATCGAGGCTCCTCCATGTCCCTCGTCTCGCTCCGCAGTACCCTGCGCCGGCTCGCCCAGTCTCCGGGTTTCGCACTCGCGGTCATCCTCACGTTGGCGTTGAGTATCGGCGCGAACACCGCCGTCTTCAGCCTGGTGAACGCACTGTTGCTGCGCCCGCTGCCCTACCCCCAGCCGGACCGCCTGGCTGCCGTTGAGCTCGCCTCAAACCAGGATGCTCCAGACCCCACCACGGCGATTGATGGCGAGACATGGGAACTGATCCGCGATCAGGTACCGCAGGTTGTGGCCACCGTCTCGACCCTTGGATCACCTATCGGCAATGCGACGAACATCCGCACGCCCGCTGGCATTCGCAACGTCTCCTCCCTTCGCGTATCGGCCAATTTCTTCCAGGTGCTCGGCGAATTGCCGGTAATGGGCCGCACCTTCACGGCAGACGAAGACCGCGATGGCGGCCCCATGCTGTGGTCATCAGCAACCAGCTTTGGCGCACCGCCTTTCAGACCGATCCGCAGATTATCGGCAGGTCCATCCTCGTCAAAGGCGAGCCTTACGCCGTGATCGGCGTGCTTGGACCGCGCTTCACTCTGCCCGGTGCCGGCGATATCTACACGCCTATCCGTCCTTCGCGAACGGGCGAAGGTGGTGGCACGAACTACGCCTTCATGGCGCGGCTCAGGCCCGGCACCAGCTGGCAGGAAGCGAATGCCGCCCTGGAACGCCTGCACCCCAAGATGCTGGACTGGCATGAGCACGACCTCCGGCCCGGGGAGCATCGCTGGCTGCAGTTCATCCCGCTGGAGCAGAACCTCAGCGCAGATGACCGTGACCCCGCGCTCGTCCTGCTGCTGGCCACTGGCTTCATCGTCCTGATCGCCTGCGCCAACCTGGCTAGCCTTACATTGGTGCGCATGCGTCGCCGCTCCTATGAGTTGGCCACGCGCCTCGCGCTGGGCGCCGGCCGCTGGCCGTTGATGCAGCAGCTGTGGACCGAAAGCGCGCTGTTAGCAGTTGCGGGCGGTGTCATCGGTCTGGCCACCGCCGTGGGACTATTGCGCGCGCTCGTGACATTGCTGCCGCCGCAGATTGTGCCCTTCGGCGGAGTCGCGCTCGACGGCCGCGTCCTGCTCTTTACGCTCGCTATCTCCATCGGCACCAGCCTGCTCTTCGGCATGCTGCCTGCGTTCACCGTCTTCCGCATGGATCCCGCCTCCGTGCTCGGCCAGCGAACCGTGGCCGGTTCGCGAGGCAGCCGCGCCCGCCAGGTGCTGATCGCCGCCGAGGTCGCCCTCACCGTCGTCCTGCTCGGCGGCTCCGGACTTCTCATCCGCTCCCTTATCCACCTGCAAATGCTGCCTCCGGGCTTTGATTCGCACGGCGTACTGACCGCTCAGGCTTCCCTCGACCAGGTCGATTATCACGATCCCGCCCGCTTCGCGACGCTGATGCGCGAGAGCGTGGCTGCGATGCGGCGGATTCCTGGCGTCACGCAGGCCGCCGTTGGGCTCAGCTTGCCCTATGAGCGAGGTCTCAATGATGGCGTCACGGTCAAGGATGGCAAGCAGGCCGGTCAGAATTTCATGACCTCCGTGGTCTACATCACGCCCGGCTACTTCGATGCACTCGGCATGCATCTGCGCGATGGACGCGCGCTCAGCGATGGCGATACGCCAGGCTCGCAGCCGGTTGCGATCGTCAACGAGAGCTTCGCCCGGGAGATCCTGCACGATCCCAATCCAGTTGGACGGATGCTCGGCACCGGCAAAATAACCACGCGCATCGTTGGCGTCGTCAGCGATGTGCAGGTAAAGCCGGGTCTCGATGCGGGTGCACCCATCACCGCGGAACGCACACTGTACATCCCAGCGGCGCAGGTGGATGCTCACATGCTCGCGCTCGTCCACATCTGGTTCCAGCCAAGCTGGATCATCCGCTCCACCCACCTCGACGCGCAAACACCTGCGGCCATGCAGCGGGCGCTCGCGTCGGTCGATCCCAATCTGCCCTTCGCCAGCTTCCACACTATGGACGATCTGCTGGCCACTGCGCTAGCCCAGCAGCGAATTGAGGTCGCGTTGCTTTCCTCGCTCGCGGCTCTCGCACTGGTGCTAGCCGCACTCGGTATATTCGCTCTCGTCTCCAGTGTCGTCACAGACCGCCAGCGAGAGTTCGGCATCCGGCTGGCCTTGGGCTCGCCGCTCTCTGACTCGATGCTCGTGGCCGGACGCTCCGGTGTCATGCCGGCCATCGTGGGACTTGCGACCGGCCTTACGCTCGCTCTGATTGCGCTGCGCGCCATGCGCAGCGCACTCTTCGGCATCTCCAGCTACGATCCACTGACGCTCATCACGACGATGCTCGTACTACTGTTGCTGGCCGCAATCGCCAGCTTGCTCCCTGCGCTGCGCATCGCACGCATCCAACCCGCGGTGGTATTGCGCGCGGAATAAATTCCATGGCCTGTCATTCCGACCGGAGCCATCGCGCAACAAGCGCGATCGGCGGAGTGGAGGAATCTGCTTTTCCGCTATGTACCTTCAGGCGCCGTCTGCGTGATCTCCTGAATGACCAACCGGTCGCCCTTCCGCAGATAGCCTTTCCTGCGGAACCAGTCCTCCATCGCAACGGTGAGCTCATCCATCGGCACGCGCAGTCCGATCTCCATGCACCCATCGCCAATGGGCAGCGTGTCATCGAAGACGGCGCTGTTGGTGAAGTTGCGCATCGCGAAGTTGTCGATCCACGCCAACGGACAGGGCTGCGGGATACCACTCTCACCCACATACTCCACGCGCAGTTTGCGCAGGAACACGAATGCTACCGCCGCGCCCGGGTGGTCGCCGACGGGCCCGCCGCGCGTACCGCGGCCGGCGCATCGAAACGCGCGAAATTCGCCTCGAAGCGCGCCGCAAGCGCAGCGGCCTGGCGATCGTAAGCGGCCTTGTCCGGCCACGCGTTGCGCGGGTTCAGCAGTTCGGCCGGCACCCCGGGGCAGGTGGTCGGAATGCTCAAGCCAAACGCCTGTTCGCTCGTGAACTCGACGCCTGCCAGGCTGCCGTCGAGCGCCGCCGTCACCAGCGCTCGCGTGTGCGGCAGGCTCATGCGCCGGCCCACGCCGAAGACTCCGCCCGTCCATCCCGTGTTCACCAGCCAGCATTGCGCCCCATACTGACGCAGGCGCTCGCCCAGCATCGCCGCATAGACCTTCGGAGCCAGTGGGATGAAGGGCGATGCGAAGCAGGTGGAGAACTCCGGCACCGGCTCCGAACCCAGCCCGGCCTCCGTTCCCGCCAGCTTCGCCGTATAGCCGGAAAGAAAGTGATACATCGCCTGATCCGGCGTGAGTTTCGCGATGGGCGGCAGCACGCCAAAAGCATCCGCCGCGAGAAAGAGCACATTCGCCGGCTGACCACCGACTCCCGGAATAACCGCGTTCTCGATGAACTCGATCGGATATGCGGCGCGGGTGTTTTCGGTGTAACGGATGTCCTCGTAGTCCGGATCGCCCGTGCGGGGATCGATTACCACGTTCTCCAGCACAGCGCCGAAGCGGATCGCGTGATAGATCTGCGGCTCCTTCTCTTCGCTCAGGTCCACGCATTTGGCGTAGCAGCCGCCTTCAAAATTAAAGACGCCGCGCTCGCCCCAGCCGTGCTCGTCGTCGCCGATCAGGCGGCGATGCGGATCCGCGGAGAGCGTCGTCTTTCCCGTGCCCGAGAGACCAAAGAAGAGCGCCGTCTTGCCGTCCGCGCCTATGTTGGCCGAGCAGTGCATGGGGAAGACATCGCGCTCCGGCAGCAGATAGTTCATCACGCCGAAGATGGACTTCTTCATCTCGCCCGCATATTTCGTGCCGCCGATGAGCACGATCTTGCGTGTGAAGTCAGTAATGATGAAGGTCGAAGAGGTCGTGCCGTCGCGCTCGGGCACCGCTTCGAACTCCGGCGCCGCGATTACCGTAAATTCCGCCAAATGCCCCTCGAGCTCCGCCGGCAGGGGACGCACGAAAAGCTGTTTCACGAACAGCGCGTGCCACGCATACTCCGCGACAATCGTGATCGGCAGCCGGTAGTGCGGATCGGCCCCGGCGTACAGGTCGAGCACGTACCGGTCCCGCTCCTGCATGTGGCGCTCGACCCGCTCGAACAGAGCGGCGAATCGGTCTGGAGGAAAGGGCTGATTCACCTTGCCCCAATCGACGCGGCCTTCGGTCAGCGCATCCTTCACCAGAAACTTGTCACGCGGCGAGCGGCCTGTACGCGCCCCGGTCAACGCGACGACAGCGCCGTTCGATGCCAGTCGCGCCTCGCCACGGGCGATTGCCGCCTCTACCAGTTGAGGCGTCGACAGATTGCGGTGGACGTGCGGCCCTTCTAACAAACTCTTCGACACAGTGCTCGCGATCGCCGCGCCCATATCTCTCCTGTTTCTGCTGAAGCTACAAAACCGTCTATTGTGCCACTCCGCAGGCTGGGGAGGCCAGTCCGCTCCGTAGCCTCAGTAGAAGCGGCTTATCCCATCCTCCAGATATCTCGCAAACAATAGAGACTATTAGTCTTAAGGCTATCTTCATATTTTCGTTTCACACAAAATTCATGAGCTTGGAACGGTGGCAGGAAGTTGTCTTTGCTATCAACAGCGAGGAGGTAAGTCATGAAACACCTTGCTCTACTGCTGGCCGGCGCCGCCGCGCTGGCTGTCACCGCCATTCCAGGCCACGCCGAGGACGATGATTGGGGACACAGCGATCACATCAAGCGCGTACTGCTCATCAGCATTGACGGCATGCACGCAATCGACTATCAGAATTGCGCGCATGGCATCAGCGGTGTCAACAACGGCGCACCCTATTGTCCCAATCTCGCGGCACTCGGCTCCGATGGCGTGAGCTACGTAGCAGCCAGCACCTCGCGTCCGTCGGACTCCTTCCCCGGCCTGACGGCGATTGTCACTGGTGGCACGCCGCGCACCATGGGCATTTACTACGACGTAGCGTATGACCGCTCGCTCGATCCGCCGGCAAAGACCACCGGCAATGGTGTGGCCGCCGGAACATGCACGCCTGGAGCTGCGCCTACCGGCACCCGCACCGAATATGAAGAAGGCATCGACCTCGATCAGAGCAAATTGAACGGAGGAGCGCCCGGAGCCAATCTGGCCAATGGCGGCGTAACCTCGATCGATCCGCAGCGGCTGCCGCGCGACCCCAAGAGGGGCTGCGCGCCCGTCTACCCCTGGGACTTCGTCCGCACTAATACGATCTTCGGCGTAGTCCACAACGCCGGCGGCTACACCTCCTGGTATGACAAGCATCCTGCCTATGCATCGGTTGCGGGTCCCGGTGGCAATTCGCTGAACGAATTCTTCGCGCCTGAGATCAACTCCGCGGTCGTGCCGGTTCCCGGCTACGAAACACCCGCGGGTGTTTCCTGCAGCACGGTCCCCGATCCTTCGCAGGTTGGTTCATGGACCGACAGCTTCGCCAACATCCAGTGCAACGATACCTTCAAGGTCGACGGCATCCTGAACCAGATCCACGGCAAGGATCACGAAGGCAACCGGACGCGCGTGCCCAACCTCTTTGGCATGAACTTCCAGGCCGTCAGCGTAGGCCAGAAGCTGATCGAGAAAGGCGTCGGCAGCGGCGGTTATCTCGATGCAGCGGGCACACCGAGCGAGCTGCTGCTCGGCGAGATAGCGTTCGTCGATGCTTCGATCGGCAAGATGGTGAACGATCTGAAGGACACTGGAGAGTTCGATTCGACGCTGATCGTCATTACCGCGAAGCATGGCCAAGGCCCGATTGATCCTCATCGTTTCTTCCCCATCCCAGGGCACAGCGGCAGCAACGGCACCACGCCGGCGACGCTGCTCGCCAGCCTGCTTCCGTTCTCCGAATCGCCGCTGAACCCAACCGGCATCGGCGCTACGGAAGACGACATCTCGCTGCTCTGGCTGAGCGACTCCAGCAAGACCGCCTCGGCAGTTGCAACGCTGGAAGAGAACGGCAGCAAGATCGGCCTGGGCACCATCTTCTATGGACCGTCGCTTGCGTTGAACTACAACACGCCGGGCTTACCTCCCTACGGTGATCCCCGCACACCGGACATCATCGTCACGCCCAATCCCGGCGTCATCTACACGGGCAGCACCGCCAAGCAGGAAGAGCACGGCGGCTTCTCGCACGACGACACCAACGTGATGATGCTGCTCTCCAATCCCGCGCCTCCGGCCGCACGTTGTCTCCTCCGACGTGTCGACCGCACAGGTAGCCCCGACTATCCTGAAGGCGCTCGGCCTCAATCCGCGCAGCCTGCAGGCCGTGCAGTTGGAAGGCACGTCGGTACTGCCGGACCTGGGCTTGCCGAAGGACAACGCTAACCGGACAATCGCTAACCATCGATTGCACTCTCCGGCAGTAAATCGGAATAGGGGCGGCGTTCAAACAGCGCCGCCCCTGTTTCGTCTCCGGTACATCGAACGCAACTTCCTTGCCTCTGCGAAAATAAGTGCGAATGAGGAGGTAGCTCCATTGCGATTTGTAGTTCTGCGTAAAACCGAGAAGTGGATGGAATCCGGGACGCCCGATCCCAAACTCGCAGCCGCCATGCAGCAGTATGACGAGGAGATGCGCCAGGCCGGCGTTCTCGTCGCCGTGGAGCGCCTGCAGCCCAGTGCCAACGCCACGCGTCTTCGCATGTCCAAAGGCCAGTTCCGCACCGTCGACGGTCCCTTTACTGAAACTAACGAGCTCATCGCAGGCGTGAACATCATCGACGTCGCCTCTAAGGAAGAGGCGATCGCCTGGATGAAGCGCTGCCCCACATTGTGCGGCCCGAGTACGGAAGCCGAGTTCGAGATCCGTCCTGTAATTGAAGCCCCGCCCACGGACGGCGATCCGGCCTAGATTCGTACCGTTTGCAACCGCACTGTGAAAGATGGTCTGATCAAGCTGGAACGCTCCGATGTGGTGACACCCGCCGTGCCATCTACTGACATCGACCGCAGCCAGATCGATCGCACCATCGACGCCGTGTGGCGTATGGAATCTGCACGCGTCATCGCCGGCCTCACGCGCATCGTGCGTGATGTCGGCATAGCCGAAGAGCTTGCGCAGGACGCGCTCGTCGCCGCTCTCGAACAATGGCCGCAATCTGGCGTCCCGCAGAATCCCGGCGCGTGGCTGATGACTGCGGCCAAGCACCGCGCCATCGATCTGCTCCGCCGCAACACGCGCGTCGAGCGCAAGCACGAAGAGCTCGCCCGCGAGTTGGAAGAGCAGCAGCAGCGCTCCTTCGCCGACTTCGCTACCGCGCTCGCCAGCGCCGCCGATGGCGACATTGAAGACGATCTCCTCCGCCTCGTCTTCATCTCCTGCCATCCCGTGCTCTCGCCGGAGTCCCGCGTCGCGCTTACCCTTCGCCTGCTCGGCGGCCTCACCACGCCGGAGATCGCCCGCGCCTTCCTCACACCGGAGCCCACGATCGCGCAGCGCATCGTGCGCGCCAAGCGCACGCTCGCCGAAGCGCACGTTCCCTTCGAAGTGCCCACCGGCCTCGATCGCGCCGCGCGGCTCTCCTCCGTGCTCGAAGTCGTCTATCTCGTCTTCAACGAGGGCTACTCCGCCACCGCCGGTGAAGACTGGCTGCGGCCCGCGCTCTGCGAAGACGCGCTGCGCCTCGGCCGCATTCTCGCCGGCCTCGCGCCGCAGGAGCCTGAAGTCCACGGCCTCGTCGCCCTCATGGAAATCCAGGCCTCGCGCCACGCCGCCCGTGTAGGACCGGAAGGCGAGCCCATCCTACTGCTCGACCAGGACCGCAGCCGATGGGACCAGTTGCTCATCGGCCGCGGTCTGGCGGCGCTCGCGCGCGCAGAAAAGCTGAGCAGCACACCCGGTCCCTACACACTGCAGGCCGCCATCGCGGCCTGCCACGCACGCGCGCGTACTGGCGATGAGACCGACTGGCAGCGCATCGCCACACTCTATGCCACGCTCGCTGAGCGCCAGCCCTCGCCCATCGTCGAGCTCAATCGTGCCGTCGCGCTCGCCATGGCCTTCGGCCCTGAAGTTGGTCTCGAGCTCGTCGACAAACTCTCGGCCGAACCAGCGCTCGTCAACTACCATCGCCTTCCCAGCGTCCGTGCCGAGCTGCTCTTCCGGCTCGGCCGGCTCGCCGAAGCAGGCCCCGAATTCGAACGCGCCGCGGGGCTCGCACGCAACGCCCGCGAGCGCGAGCTGTTACTCAGCCGCGCACGCACCTGCACACCTGCAGTTGCAACCAGCTCTGGCCCTCGGTAGCCTCGAACAGATGCCGTCGTCCTCTGCCATCATGATTTCGCCCGAGCATCGTGCAGAGTTACTGCACGCCGCGCGGCAGATCGCGCAGCACGCGTACGCCCCCTACTCGGGCTTTCGCGTCGGCGCGGCGCTGCTGCTCGAAGGCGGTGTCATCGTCGCGGCGAGCAATGTTGAAAACGCCTCCTACGGCCTGTCCATTTGCGCGGAACGCGCCGCCGTTTTCGCCGCAGTCGCACAGCACGGCCCGAAAATGCGCATCTCTGCGGTCGCCGTCACCAACCTCAACGACGCGCCCAGCCCTCCCTGCGGCGCCTGCCGCCAAGTCCTCTCCGAGTTCATGCCGCCCAACGGTCTCATCCTCTTCCCTTTCGACGGCACGCCGACAGCCAGCATTGAAACTCGCACCCTCGCCGAGCTCTTCCCTCTCGGCTTCGATCTCACGCATGCCGGATAACGTCAGCCAGCCGCTCGACACGGGCAGCATCATCCGCCGCAAGCGCGATGGCAACGCCCTTACGGCCGAAGAAATGATGTACATCGCGCGCGGCGCCGCGGACGACTCCATCAACGACGCGCAGCTCAGTGCATTTCTCATGGCCACTTTCCTCCGCGGAATGGAAGCGGCGGAAGTTCAGTCGCTCACTCAGGCCATGCGTGTCTCCGGTGTGCAGCTCAATCTGCGCGTTCCCGCAAACGGTGGCGCCCCGCGCCCCACAGTCGACAAGCATTCCACCGGAGGCGTCGGGGACAAGACGTCGTTCCTCGTTGCACCGATCGCCGCGGCCGCCGGCCTGCGTGTCCCCATGCTTAGCGGACGCGCGCTCGGCCACACCGGCGGCACTTTGGATAAGCTCGAAAGCATTCCCGGCTATCGCACGACGCTTTCCGTTGCCGAGATGCAGTCCGTGCTTGACCAGGCTGGCTGCTGCATCGTCGGCCAGTCCGCCGATCTGGTTCCGGCGGACCGCCGCCTCTACTCGCTGCGCGATCACATCGGCGCGGTCGAAAGCCCCTATCTCATCTGCGCCTCCATCATGAGCAAGAAGCTCGCCGCAGGCCTCGATGCGCTCGTGCTCGATGTGAAGACCGGCTCAGGCGCCTTTCTCCCCGACCCGGCTGTTTCCCGGTTCCTCGCCCGCCTCATGGTCGAGATCGGTGAAGCTTCCGGGACCCGAACCGCTGCGGTACTCACCGATATGTCGCAGCCACTGGGACGTTTCGCCGGCAACTCCGTCGAAATCCTCGAGGCGCTCGCACTTCTCCGCGGAGAACGTGCGGTCAACAGTGACGATCTCCGCGAACTTTCCTTGATCATTGCAGGCTGGATGCTCTTCCTCACCGGCGTCAGCAACACCGTGCAGGCGGGCCGCGCGGGCGCCGAAAGCCTGCTCACGGACGGTTCCGCGCTCCTTCATTTTGAGCAGATGATCGCTCTGCAGGGCGGCGACCTCGCCGCACTCACACACCAGCCCGCTCAGCAGCGTGTGCTGCGCGCCGCTCGCTCCGGCTTCCTTTTTTCCATGGACACCACTGCGATCGGCTGGGTGGTCCAGGGTCTTGGCGCTGGCCGCACGCAGTTGGGCGAGCCTGTCTCCGCCCACGCCGGCATCGAGCTTCACGCGAAACTCGGCGTCGCAGATCCGCGCCGGTGATCCACTCTGCACGCTTTTTGCCGACGACGCGAGCCGTTTCGAGGTGCCTGAGCGCATACTTGCCGATGCCATCGTCATCGCCGATGCCCCGCCGCGCCCCACATCACTGGTGCACGAGGTGCTCACCCGCGATACTCTGAGCCAGAACTCAGCACAGACTACAGATTAGATCCCAGCAGTTCAGGACGAACCATTGGCACGATTCACCGGAATCCTTGGCATGCTCACCATGCTGCTGCTGGCATGGCTCTTCTCTACCAACCGCCGCGCCATCCGTCTGCGCACCGTTGCGTGGGGCGTGGGCCTGCAGCTCCTTTTTGCCTTTGCGGTTCTGCGCTGGAGCTTCGGACGCGATGCCATGTCCCGCGCAGGCGGTGCCGTCAACAAACTGCTCAGTTATGCCTTCGCCGGTTCGCAATTTGTCTTTGGCGAGTTTGGCAAGCAGCACTCGTCCTACGGTTCCATCGTGGCTTTCCAGGTGCTGCCTACCATCATCTTCATCTCCGCGCTCTTCGCCGCGCTCTATCACCTCGGCATCATGCAGCTCGTCATCCGCGGATTCGCATGGTGTATGCAGCGCACCATGCGCATCTCCGGCGCCGAGTCGCTCAACGTCGCCGCCTCTATCTTCATGGGCCAGACGGAAGCGCCGCTCTCCATCCGTCCTTTCCTCTCCAGCCTCACCCGCTCCGAGCTCATGACCGTCATGACCAGCGGCATGGCCCATGTCTCCGGCGGCATCATGGCCGCATACATTCTCTATGGAATTGACGCGAAACACCTGCTCGCCGCCGTCATCATGACCGCGCCCGGAACCATTCTCATCTCGAAGATGCTGGTGCCCGAAACCGGTACGCCCGAAACCCTCGGCCACGTGCACCTGCCTGAATCCGAAGAACATCGCGAAGAGAACTTCCTCGGCGCCGTCGCGCGCGGCACCATTGACGGAGGCCGGCTTGCCTTCAACGTCGCCATCATGCTCATCTCCTTCGTCGCGCTCGTCGCGCTGGTCAATGGCATCTTCGGCGGCGTGCACAACTGGCTCAGCCCACACCACATCCCCTTCCCGACCTCGCTGGACCAGGTGCTCGGCTGGGTTTTCGCGCCCATCGCGTGGCTCATCGGAATTCCTTGGCACGCCGCGCCCGTCGTCGGCAATCTCCTCGGCACCCGTATGGTGGTCAACGAGCTCGTCGCTTTTGCGAATCTCGGCGCACTCAAAAGCACGCTCGATCCGCGCTCCTTCACCATCGCCACCTTCGCGCTCTGCGGCTTCGCAAACTTCAGCTCCATCGGCATCCAGATCGGCGGCATCGGCGCGCTCATCCCCGAGCGGCGCAACGAGCTCGCACGCCTCGGCCTGCGCGCCATGCTCGCCGGCACCATGGCCAATCTCATGTCGGCGTCGATCGTCGGTGTGCTGCTGCAATAGCTTTTGTACGTCACTCCGTCGCGGAGGGATCTGCGGTACCCTCCTATCAACCAGGAGCGCCATGGCTCTCGACAATCAGTTCGAAATCGACCTTGATCGCATCGCCCGCCAGGAGCGCGAGCTGCAATGGACCTCGTTCAATGAAGAGGACGCCTGGCAGCTCGGCTCCACGCTCCGCGAGTTAGCTGTCGAGCGCCAGCTCGCCATCGTCATTGACATTCGCCGCTTCGCCCCACATCTCGGCAATCAGCCGGGCGCGCCGCTCTTCTACGCCGCGCTCCACGGCACCTCACCGGACAATGCCGAATGGGCCCGCCGCAAAGCCAATGTCGTCGCGCGCCTCCATCGCAGCAGCTACGCCATCGGCCTCGCGCTCAAGGCGCGCAACCTCTCGCTGCAGGAGAAATACAGCCTGCCCGCAGGCGATTACGCAAGCCACGGCGGCGCATTTCCCATCACGCTCGCCGGCTCCGGCGTCATCGGCTCAATCACCGTCTCCGGCCTGCCCCAGCGTGACGATCACGAGCTCGTCGTCGAAGCATTGTGTCTCGAGCGCAATCGCCACTACGCCGACCTGCGCCTGCCCGCGCTGGACTAAAAAGAATCGTCGAGAATCGAGCATCGACGACGGCTCGAACTACCGCTTCAGGCAGCCCAATATCTCTGCCGCCGTTATCTGGATCACCTCTCCTGTGTCCGCAAGCGTGCTCAGGGACCGGCGCTTCACCTCTTCGGTCTTCGATCCACAGAGGTCTGTAATAACAATTGGAATGTAATTGAGGTCCAGTCCGTGGCGAACCGTCGGTTCGATGCCGACTTCCAGCGCAATCCCAGCAATGATGAACACCTGGAGCTGTGCGTCGCGCATGGCAAGGTCAAGGTATGTACCTTCGAATGCAGACATGGTGATCTTGTCGATCACCGGCTCGTCCTCCTGCGGACTCAGTTCCGGAACGATCTGCCACGACGGCGAGCCTGAGGTGAAGAGTGGCTTCGTCTCTGCGGGATCGCTTTTACGCTGCCAGACCATCGCACGACGCAGTTGTCCAACACCCGCGATGCGATTGGGCAGGAACAGGTGGCGGGTAAAGAAAATCCGGACGCCGGCCTGTCGTGCCGCCGCCAGAATCTGCTGACACCCGGCGACGATCTCTCGCCCGTCGCTGATCTGCGGAACGATGCCGGCCTGCATGTCGTAAATAATCACCGCCGCGCGCTCCGGGGTGCAGAACTCGCGCAATTGCTCAGGGATAGACAGACCGAATGCCTGCTTCACTTGGCTTCTCCTGAATTAGCTCCTTCCCGCGCTTTTGAGAGTTCGATCAAAAGGCGGGTTCACATCAATCTCCGAACGGAAGAGCGCTTCGATCGGCAACGGCGCCTGAAGGGCGATGAAGCTCCACTCCAGAAGCCCCGCCTTGCTCAGCGGAAAATCATCCGTATACTGCTTCGCCGTCGCCACGTCCGGTACTTCAAACACGATGACAACTCCAAGCTCATCGGCGCGGGCATAGTTTTCGCGGACGACACCCAGCTTCCAGAGCCGCCATACGTTCGAGACTTCCTCAGGCAGGTAAGGTGTCACCTGCTCCAACGTTACACCGGGTTGAAAACGATCGAATGCGATGACGCGCATAGTCTCTCCTCTACGGCACGTTATCAATTTGCTTGAATTCAAGCAAATTGAATGTGATTAAGTTTTGACTAAACGGGACGATTTGGATCAGATTCGTGCTGTGAGTGAGAAAGACCACATCGATCGACTGGTGGCCCGCTGGAAGCAGGAGAAGCCGGAATACAACCTTGCTCCTGTAGAAATCATTGGACGAGCCGGACGGATCATGGAACACGTCGATCGCGCTCTCGAGTCCAAGTTCGAAGAATGGGGTATCACCCGCGCTTCGTTCGATGTGCTGGCAACGCTCCGGCGGGCCGGTCCACCCTATCGCCTTCTCCAGCGAGAACTCATGCGGCAGTTGATGCGAACCTCGGGAAGCATCAGCCTTCGCATTGACGCATTGGAGCGCGATGGACTGGTTCAGCGGGAATTGAACGAAGAGGATCGCCGAACCACCGAAGTGGTGCTTACGGCGGCCGGCCACAAACTGCTCGAAAAAGTCATCCCAGAGCACCTGGCCAACGAATCGGCGCTCGTCGCCAGTTTGACCGTCCGCGAAAGGTCGGAACTGGTTGTGCTGCTGCGCAAGTGGCTGCTCTCGTTGGAAGCAGACGTCTCCCACGCGAATCAGGTGCAGCTCGGACTGGTCATTCTCAACCCCCGTGCGTCGTTATCGAAGCGCCGGGCGGCAGGGCTCCCGGACGCACCCGGCCTGCTCATCCATAGCGTGGAAAAAGACAGCCGCTCGGCAGCAGCTGGCCTTCGGCGAGGCGATCTCATTACTCAGATTGAGGATGTCGGAATCAGCAGTGTTTCGGCGATGAGAAAAGCACTCAACCGGCTGCAACCACGTTGGAAGCGGTTTCTGATCCTCCGCGGAGCAGAACCTGTCATCCTGAAGATCGACTGCCGCGACGATGGATAGACCCGGCAATTGCGCCGCAGGCGGGTCCGCGCGTCCGGCCCGCATCCCGGGGGGCAGTCCCTATTGCGTGCGCAGAGTCGTCATCGGATCGGTCTGCGCCGCTCGATATGCCGGTGCAGCACTCGCTAGGAACGCCACCACCAGCAGCACCAGCGACATCGCGCAGTAGGTCAGCGCATCCGACGGCTTCACTCCATAGAGCAGTGTCGCGATGAACCGCGTTACCGCGAACGAGATCGCCAACCCCACGGCTACTCCAATCGCGGCCAGCGTCATCCCGCGCTTTAGGATCATGCGCAGCACATCGGCGCGCTGCGCACCCACTGCCAGGCGCAATGCAATCTCCAAGGAGCGCTGCTGCACGATGTACGCCAGCACGCCATACAACCCGACCGCAGCCAGCAGCAGTGCGATTCCGGCGAAGCTGGTCAGTATTTGCGTCTGGAAACGCGCCGGCGACGCCGCCTGCGCTACGTAAACCTCCAGCGGGTTCAGCCGGTAGGTCGGGATATTCGAATCCATGCTCGCAACCGTCGCCTTCACCGCACGCTCCAATGCCGCCGGATCGCCTGTCGTTCGCAGCACCAGATACGGTTCAGTGATCACCGCCTGTGTCCAGGGTAGGTAGTAGTGCGGCGTAGCCTCGGCGGTAAGCCCAACTTGCTTGATATCCCCAATCACCCCCACAATCTCGCGCGCCGGATGGTTCTTCACAAAATCATCGCTGAGGTCCACTGTGATGTGCCGGCCAATCGGGTTTACGCCGGGAAAATACTTCTTCGCAAATGCCTGATCGACAATCGCCACCGGCGTGGTCGTCGATTTGTCCGTGCTGTTGAAGGTGCGTCCGCCAATCAGGGGAATGCGCATCGTCTCGAAGTAGCCGGGCAGCATCACGCCCAGTGATTCACTCGGGTGATCCGCTTTCGCCACCGGATGACCCTCCACCGTGAACGAGATCGATGCATCGCTGCCGGAGAGCGGCATCGGCCAGCCTGCGGATGCCTGCTTGACCCCGGGCAACGCATTCAGCCGGGCAACGAGTTCCTCCAAAAACTGGATTCTGTGATCGTGGGGGTACGCAGCCTCAGACATCGTGTAGCGCGCCGTCAGCACGTGGTGTGCATCAAATCCCGGATCTACGTGCAGCTCACTCACGAAGCTGCGGATCAGCAGTCCCGCCCCCACCAGCAACACCAGCCCCAGCGCCGTCTCGCCGATCACCAACCACGTCTGCAGCCGGTGATGTCCGCGGCCGCTGGTCACGGTACGGGTTCCATCGCGCAGGGCCAGTGCCGGCGCCAGCGAGGAAGTACGCAGCGCCGGCACAACACCGAACAGAAGCCCAGTCCCTACCGAAATGCCCATCGCAAACGCCAGCACGGGAAGATCGATAGACACGTCGCCCAGCCGGGGCAGCGCCTGCGGAAACCACACCGCCAACTGCTTCAGGATGACGCTCGACAATGCAATGCCTGCCAACCCACCAGTCATCGACAACACCAGCGACTCAGCCAGCATCTGCCGCACGATCTCCCCGCGGCTCGCGCCCAGCGCGCTGCGCAGCGCAATCTCGCCGCTGCGCCGCGAACTGCGCACCAGCAGCAGTCCCGCCACGTTCACGCACGCAATCAGCAGCAGCAGCCCCACCGCGCCGAACAGCACTTCCAATGCGAGCCGCGTCTTGCCTACCTCGTGCTCCAGTTGCGGCAACACTCTGGCCGTCGTGTACCACTTATTCGTATCCGAGTATTGCGCTGCGAGTCCCCGCGCCACGCTGCTCAGGTCCGCCTTTGCCTGCTCCATGCTGACGCCAGGCTTCAGCCGGCCGATCACCTCCAACTCATCGTCTCCACGCTGGGTGGTTGCCGGCGAGGTGCCCTCCGCCGTTCCGCCGATCGAGGTCCACGCCTCCACCGCGCTTTCCGTCGGGAAATGAAAACGTTGCGGCATCACCCCCGCAATCGTGTATGGCTTCCCGTCCAACATCACCTGTCGGCCTACCACGTTCTTCTCTCCGCCAAAGCGCAACTGCCACAGCGCATAGCTCAACATCACAGCGCGATTCCCTGCGCGCTCTTCATCCCACCGGAAGTCGCGTCCCAGCATCGGCGCAACGCCCAGCACCTGGAAAAAATTCGACGACACCTCATACGCGCCGACCCGCTGCGCCTCGCCCACGCCGGTCAGCGTCAGGTTGGATCCTCTATATGAGGCCAGTCCGCTGAATGTCCGGTTCTGCGCACGCCAATCGAAATAATCCGGATAGCTCAGCGACTCCCGAACCGCCGCGCCGGTCTCGTGATCCTCCTGCGCAATCGACATCAGCCGATTCGCTTCCGGATAGGGCAGCGGCTTCAACAACACTGCATTCACCAGGCTGAAGATTGCCGTCGTCGCCCCAATCCCCAACGCCAGCGTGACAATCGCCGCAATTGCAAAGGAAGGACTCTTCCGCAACTGGCGAAAGCTGAATCGGAAATAACCCAGAAAGCGCTCCATGAAATCCTCGCAAAGCAAAAAAAAGACTCGCCGGGGGAGGAGCACGTCCCGGCCCACTTTGCCGCAACGTTAACCCATTCAAATCAGGTATTCAGGAGACCATACCGGGATCGGCGCCCCAGCAGCCGTGTTCAATTACGGAATCCGCTGTCCGCAGCCGGACACACGCTGCGGGAACTTCAGCGCGAACTCAATACAAACCGGTTTCCCTCTGAGTCCTTGAAGATCGCAGAGGTCCCCCAGCTTTCTTTCTTCGGCTCCGCAACAAACTCAACGCCCCGCTCCATCAGCGTTTTGGCTGTCGCCCTGGCATCGTCAGTCGAGAACGACATGTTCATGAAACCGCCCGGCTGCGGCCCTTCTTCCGTACGAAATAGAGCCAGACCAGTCTCGGCGCCCGGGATCGCCAGTTCAATCCATCTTTGCTTGTCATTGAAAGGCTGGTCGGTGACGACGCGGAAACCCAGCTTTTCCGTGTAAAACGCAAGGGCCCGATCCTGATCGACCACCGGGATGCTCACAAACTTAATGCCTCGGATCATTGTCGTTTTCCTCTGGACGCATTGTGTCCGCAACCGAATCACGCCGCAAGGCCGCTATGATGTCTGACACTATAGTGCAATGAACCATATCGCCATCGACGAATATGTGCTCGATGTCCTCATGCCCGACCTGGTCGGGCACGATCGCTCTGCGCCCGCATTTCTTGTCTATCTCGTGCTCTGGACGATGCTGTTTCGCACTGGCGAGCGCCGCACGCAGATGAGCCTCCGCCAGCTTGCCGAAGCCAGCGGCCTCTCGAAATCAGCCGTGCAGAAAGGCCTGGGGGTGCTCACCCGCCGTCATCTGGTCCAGGTCAGGCGGCGTTCCCGCACCAGCGTCCCGGAGTACGAGTTGCTCCGCCATTGGCTTCGCCGCCGCGCTCGCCACGTATGACCCGCAGACCGCGTCCGGCTTGACGATCTGGTGATGATCGGCAGCCACAATTCCGAATCCCACCAAAAAGAAGCGCGATTTCGCCGTGAGAAAAATCGCGCCTCAGTCCATCCTCAAAATCGTTACACGCGCGCTTCGAGCACCATGTTGAACGGTGTCTCGGCTGCGCGACGCACTTGCGAGAATCCGCCCTCCTGCAGCACCTCACGCAGGCGCTTCTCTCCCGCCTGAGCCCCCAGCCCCAGCCCAACCTCTTGAGACAGCGAAGCCGGCACGCAACACATCAGCGAAGCCGAGTAGTAGATCCGCCCCACAGGGTTCAGGTTCGACGCCGTGTCGTCACCCGCGATCGGCTCCACGATCATCCATGTACCGCCCTGCGCCAGCGTCTTTTTTATGTGCTTCGCCGCGCCCACCGGATCGCCCATGTCGTGCAGGCAGTCGAAGGTGGTCACAAGATCGTAGCCGCTGCCGGGAATCGCCGCCGCAGAAGATACTTCGAAGGTCGCCGCGTCCTCAAGGTTCTGCCGCTTCGCCGATGCCCGCGCACTTTCAATCGATCCATCGTGGTAGTCGAAGCCGGTGAACTTCGACTTCGGATACGCCTTCGCCATCAATAGTGTCGACGCGCCATGTCCGCAGCCGATGTCCGCGACCTTCGCGCCGGCCTTCAATTTCGCCTCCACACCCGTCAGCGCCGGCAGCCACTCGGATACCAAGTGCATCAGGTAGGTGGGCCGGAAGAACCGTTCGCAGCCCACGAACAGATCCTTGTCGTGTTCGTGCCAGCCGAATCCGCGCCCCTCTCGGAACGCGTCCGCCAACTTGTCTTGGTCACGCATGAGCGAAGCCAGCATGTAGTGGAAGCCCGGCAGGTCGAGCGCCGTATTGTCCTCGGCCAGCGCGAATGCCTGCTCCGGATTCAGGCTGTAGCTGTCCGTCGTCGCGTCGTAGTCCACATACTGGCTGGCGGCGTTGGCCTTCAGCCATTCACGGACATAGCGCTCGCGCACCCCGGTTCGCTCGCTCAATTGCTCTGACGTTACGGGCGTGCCGTCCTTCATAGCGCGAAACAATCCCAGCCGGTCGCCCATCAGCACGACAGTCGAATGCAGCGCGGCGCCCATGTCGCCGACGGCTCGGCCTAGAAATGCGTTCAGTTTGTCCGGATCGATCGCCCGCGGCGCAGCTGCAGCGGCGGGAGCGGTAGTCGTAGCCATAGCAATTCTCCTCAGAAGAAATCAGGAAAAGCACGCATACGCCAGGAAAGGGACAATCCAGTGAGAGGACAATCGAGGGGAGACTAGTTGAACGGGAAAAGGCGAAGCAGTATTCCTGTGGGCCCAGTGGTGGAAGTATAGGCTCACGGAATCCGCTTCCGGCAAGCGGAAATGTCATTCTCCTGTAAAAACCGCCGCTACCGGATCCCCACCATTCCCGCCACAGACGCCCGCAGCTTCGCCGGATCGTAGCCCACACCGTCCTTGAAAACCGTCTCCACCTTCTCGACGTCCTCAATCTTCGCCGCCGGATTCCCATCCAGCACCACCAGGTCCGCCGCGCGTCCCTCGGCTACGCTACCGATATGCTCCTGCTGGGCCAGGTAGATCGCGCCATTTTCGGTCGCGATATGGATCGCCTCCACCGGCGTGAACCCCGCCTCCACCAGCAGCTCCATTCCGCGCTGGTCGCCATAACCAGGCACAACGCCGCCAAATGATGTCGGATCGCATCCAGCTATCAGAAGTCCGCCTGCCTTAACGAAATCGCGTTCGAACTGCATCTCCTTTTTGAGCATCGCTCCATCCAACGGGGAATCCCGTTCCGCAAGCGCTGCGCGAACCTGCAGGTAGCGCGCCCAGGCCGCGTCCGTCATAACCTTTTCGGCCCTCATCTCACTCGCGAGGGGCGGCCGGTTTGGAACCGTCACCTCAAACACCGCAAGCGTGGAGGTGACCGCGACGTGGTGCTTCACCAGATCACGAATCATCTCCTGGACGGGAGCGCTTTCAATATCCAGGTTCTTGGCAAAGTCTTCCTCCACCCCATCCGCAGGACATACTCCTGGCTTCTTGCCAGGGAAGAACTCCGTGTCCACGACGATGCCGTGCTCCAGATCGTCGATTCCCAACGCGGCTGCCTCGCGAAAACCGACCGAGCAGAGATGACCCGTCAGCTTCAACCCCCTCGCATGCGCGTGGTCAATCGCGGACTTCAGTTCTGCGGGAGATATATCCATGTACGCCTTGAAGGACGTGACGCCTTCCGCTGCCCAGTAATCGACTGTCCGCGCAGCATCTTCCGGGTCACTCAGCGTATGCATCTGTGGCGCCTTGCCGAGATAGCCGCCGAGGTAGGGACCCGTGATGTCCATCTTCGGTCCCGGAATCTTTCCGGCGTCGATCATTTGTTTCACGTCGAGATCGGTATAGGGCTCCATGCTGCCCGCGGTACGGGCAGTGGTCACACCTGCCGCCAGATAAAGCCGAGGCGCGCTGTCGGCGATCTCGGTCCACAAGGGAAGCCCATCGAGCATGTGCGCCGGCGTCGGATAGAAGAAATGCTCATGCATCCCGACAATCCCCGGCATGACCGTCTTGCCGGTCAGGTCCAGAATCTTCGCATTCAGCGGATACGCATTGCGTAGCTTCGCGCTCTGCACGCGCGTGATCTTCCCGTGCTCAATGTCGATCCGCTGGTCTTCCATCGGCGCGGCGCCCGTGCCGTCAATCACCCGCACATGGTTCAACACCAGCACCGGCGCATCTTCCTTGACGTACGGCTTCACACCATCCTTCACCTGCGCCATCGCCACCGCAGCCATCATGAGCAACGAACCACACACCACCGCAGCAGGACGCATCGTCCAGTCCTCGTTTCTCTCAAATCGCAGAGGGGAATGCAACGCCACTCTCTGTCAAGAGATGGCGGGAGTCAAGCGTCGATTGGCTCTACTGCCGATGGCGCAACAGGATCTTTGCCGCCTGGACTCAACTCACCCTCACTCCGAGCGACAATAGCCGCCGCCAGGCAGTTGCCAATCACGTTCACCGCCGTGCGCCCCATATCCGCAAACGCATCGACACCCAGGATCAGAAAGATCGGCTCTGTCGGCAGGCGGAATGTTGACGCGGTCGCCAGCAGCACCACCAGCGTCGCTCGCGGCACGCCCGCCACGCCTTTGCTCGTCAGCATCAGCGTAAAGACCATCGCCAGTTGCGCGCCCACTCCCATTTTGAGTCCGGCCGCCTGCGCGACGAAGATCGATGCCAGCGCCAGGTACACCGAAGAGCCGGCAAGATTGAAACTGTAACCGGCGGGAATTACAAAAGACACAATCCGCCGCGGCACGCCGAACAACTCCATCTCCTCCATCGCGCTCGGCAGCGCCGCCTCCGACGTGCTTGTTGCAAACCCGATCGTCGCCGGCTCCGCCACCGCTTCGATAAACCGGCGAAGTGGAACCCGGAACAAGATCGCTGCCGGCAACAGCACCAGCAGCAGAAACGCCGCAAGCGCGCCATAGAGCGTGCCCAGCAGCTTCGCCAACGGCAGCAGCACCACCAAGCCGCGCTGGCCCACCGTGTACGCCAGTGCCCCGCCTACACCCAGCGGCGCTACATACATCACGATGTTCGTGATCGCGAACATCGCCGCCGTCACCGACTCCGCAAAGTCCAGCAGCGGCCGCCGACGCTCTTCCGTCAGCAGCGAGAGCGCAATTCCCAGCAGCACCGCAAACACCGCAACCTGCAGAATCTGATCGTCAGCAATCGACTTCGCGATGTTTTCCGGAAAGACATTCAGCAGAAACGACTGCCAGCCATGCTCTACAGGTATATGGCTCGGTGCTGGCGCCGTAGCAGCTATCGCCGCAACGTTCGATGGCGTGCTCATCGCCAGCCCCACACCCGCCTTCGACAGGTTGATTGCCACCACGCCAATCAACAGCGCCAGCGTCGTCACCACCTCGAAGTACACCAGCGACTTCACGCCGATGCGGCCCACCTGCCGCAGACTTCCATGCCCGGCAATGCCCGTCACCAGCGTGCCCAGGATCAGCGGCGCCACGATCATCCGGATCAGTCGCAGAAATATGTCGCTGAAGACTTTACTCTGTACCGCAATCCGTGGCGCATCGACGCCCAGTTCCACACCGGCCAGCATCGCGACAAAGATCCAGGCCGTCAGCGAGCGGCGTGCCCACACCGCCAGCAACACAATACCCGCCACCCGCAGTGCCGCCGCGCCGCCCACGCTGTACACGCCCAGCACTGCGCCCAGCACATACATCCAGCCGCCGACCACACCCGCCGCGTGCACCAGTCTCGAACGCTTCGCCATTGGAGTCACATTCCACCGCAAAACAACACGGGTGCCTCATCCTAGCGCAGCCAAGGCGGGTTGCCGGAGCAGGACTTAAGTACGTTGATTTAAAAGCAGAAAGGCGTCGGTCTCGCGACAAGAGCGTACCTGCAGAGAAGGGCAGACCAATACAGAACCCGATCTGGGATGACCGTATTTGTCTGCGTTGCCGGCCGTTCTTTTACTCTGCGCGCAGTGCGTCCATCGGTTCTACGTGCGCCGCTCTTCGGGCCGGAATGAGCGCGGCCACCATCCCCACGACGCTCATCAACAACACCACACCGGCCAATGTCAGCGGGTCCGCCGCCGACACGCCAAACAACTGGCTGCGCAGCGCGCGTCCCAGCAGGATCGCGCACGGCACCGCCACGACGATGCCGATCACGCCCAGCCGCACCATCTCCTTCAGCACCAGTCCGGTAATTGCCGTCCGCGACGAGCCCAGCGCCATGCGAATCCCAATCTCCCGCGTGCGCTGCACCGTCGTGTACGACAGCACACCATACAGCCCAACGCCCGCCAGCAGAGTCGCCAGCATTCCAAAGGCCAGCGCCAGCACTTCGATCATCCGCTCATTCGCGATGCTCAGATCTACTTGCTCATCCATCGTCCGCAGGCCGCTTACCGTCAGCGCCGGATCGATGGAGCGCATCGCTGCGCGCACGGTCGAAAACATCTGCTCTGGTGGCGTTGCTGTCCGCAGATAGAGATAGAGCCGACCGCGCGCTATGTCCGCTTGTTCCAGCGGCCTGAAGAGAGTGGGGATGCTCGCGTCGCGCAGATTGCTGTGATGGATATCGCGCGCCACACCGATGATGGTCATGTAGTGGAGCTTATCGTCGCCGCCTCCACGCGCAACACGGCCGCCGATCGCAGCGGTGGGACTCTTAAAGAAGTGCCGCACGAAGGTCTCGTTCACAATCGCGACCGGCTGGCCCGTTGCGTTGTCGCCCGGGGTAAAGCTACGGCCCAGCAGCATCGGAACCTGCATGGTGTGGAAGTAATCGGGATCGACAACGCTGTTTTCCACGTCGAAGTCTTCGTTGGTCGGCGGCGTGTAACCGGCAACCGTTACATTTCCATTGTGGATAGAGTCCTCCAATTCAGGATCGTCGGTCGCGGTGGCGGCGAGCACACCTGGCAGGCTGCGCGTGGCAGCGATCACCCGCTCACTTAACGGGATCACCTGCGGCTGCGGATAACCCGCCAGTACAGGATCGATATGAAAGACAATCAGGTGCGTAGGATTGAAACCCGCGTTCACGTGCCGCAGGTTCTGAATGGTGCGCACGAACAGCCCTGCGCCGACGAGCAGCAGCACGCTTAGCCCGACCTGAACTGAAACCACCACACGCCGCAATCCCAGCACTCCCCCGCTGGCGGTCGCCGCTTTCTGCTTCAGCGCTGTCACCAAATCGGGACGCAGCAACTGGATCGCAGGTGCGAGGCTGAAAAGCAGACTGACTGCGCACGCAACGACAAAGCCAAAGACGAATAGCCGCGGATCGAGCGTGGCCTGGAATGCGGTCACTCCATCGGCTCCGGCGATCTGCCGTACCAGCAGGCGCATGGCGGCGGGGGCCAGCAGCAGGCCGGCTGCGCCGCCGAGCAGGCCGATCAGCGCACCCTCAATCAGCAGTTGTTGCAGGATGCGTCCCGATCGCGCGCCCATCGCGTAGCGCACTGCGAACTCCTGCACGCGCGCCGCTGCACGCACCAGCAGCAGGCTGGCCACGTTCACGGCAGCAAGCAAAAGGACCAGCCCAGCCATCGCCATGACAGCCAGCAGCGGCCTTTCCAGATCATTGCGGCTATAGGAGAGCCCACGCTCGCCGGGTTCGATCACCAGGCGGCTGTGCGTCAGGAACTCATCCACGAAGCGCTGCGACCTGTGTCCCAACGCCTTCAGTTCCTCAGCGCGCAGCGCATGCCACAGCGGCGCCATGCCTGCTTCCGCCTGCTGCGTCGTCTCGCCATCGCGCAGCCGCCCGATGATGTTCATCCAGCGATCCGTGTGATCGGTCAGCCGCTTGCCCTTTCCCGGTATTACCGTGTCCAGCATCGACATGGGCACGAAGAGGTCCGGCGTCTGACCCCAGACCGCGCTCTGGAAGTTTTCTGGCCCAACGCCGATCACCTGAAAGCTGTGCCCATTGAGCGCTATGGTCTTGGCCGCCGCATTGGGATCGGCCCCGAGATGCGTGGTCCAGTAGCGATGGCTGACCACGACCACCGGATTCGCCCCCGGCGCGGTGTCGTCGGACTGCGAGAGTAATCTGCCGAGCGCCGGCTTTACACCGAGGACCGCGAAATAGTTGCCGCTCACAACCTCGGCGTCGCTGATCTCGGAGGCGCGGTCATGCGCGATACCGACTGAAGCAGGCGAGGTGGCGATCAAGCCATCGAATACCTTCGCCTGATCGCGCAATTCGCGGTACATCGGGTAGGAGAACGACTTCTCCTCTCCCGCGCCGTGATCGCTCGAGTGCCCTTCCCACGCCTTGCCCGGCGCGCTCAGCACCACCAGTTGCTCCGGCTTCTCCACCGGCAGCGAGCGCAGCAGCGCCTGGTCCAGCAGCGAGTAGACCGCCGTATTCGCCCCCACGCCCAACGCCAAAGTCAGCACCGCCGTCAGCACAAAGCCCGGCGAACGCCGCATTTGCCGCAACGCAAAACGAAGATCCTGGACAAAGTTCCTCACGCGGTCCTCCTGAAGATGGCGCAGAGAATGACGTCATCCATCATGCAATTCGCGCGCCAGCACGTGACACGGATCCATCCCCGTCTATTCCCGATTCCTAGTCCCTGATCCTCTTCCCTGACTGTCCGCTCCCGGACAGCGCAGTCCAGCAGCGGACAACAACCTGACATGGCGCGCACCCTGGACGCCACGGCTGTGCACTCCGCTCAAGACTCCAGCGCACAGACAAAACGGCAGCCCGCGTGCATCCTCATCTCACGGGAGATCTGCGCATGCTTCGGTCGCTTTCCTTTTCGCTTCGCCAACTCCGCAACAGCCCCGGCTTCGCCGTCACCGCCATCCTCACGCTCGCACTCGGCATCGGCGCCACTACTGCCATCTTCAGCATCCTTGACGCGGTGCTGCTCCAGCCGCTGCCCTTCGCGCACGCCGACCGCCTCGTCGCCATCGCCGGCGTTCCCGACGAAACCGTCTCCATCCCCACCATCCAGGATTGGCAGACGCGCGGCAACAGCTTCCAGTCCATCGCCGCCTATCGCGGCTGGTCGCCCACCGTGCGCACCTCACAGGGGAGCCACGTCGGCAACGTCGTCGAAGTCTCGCAGAACTTCTTCTCCACACTCGGCGTGAGCTTCGCCCTCGGCAGCGATCTTCCCCAGACCGGCAACGAGCGCGACTGCACCGGACAGGCCATCGTGAGCGGCGGCTTCTGGAAGCGTCTCGGCGGCGGCTCCTCCCTCGGCGCTCGCACGCTCGAGATCAACCGTCGCGCCTTCCAGATCACCGGCGTGCTGCCTCTCTCCCAAACCATCGAAGGCACCGAGTCGCTCAGCCAACCGGATATCTTCGTCCCCACCGGCTGCGATCCCTGGCAGCGCCCCACCGCGCGCGGCAACCGCGGCTACTGGACCCTCGCCCGCCTGCGTCCCGGCATTTCCATCTCACAAGCCACCGCCGACCTCGCGCGCGTACAGCGCACGCTGCAGCATGATTTCCCCAGCGACTACAACGGCATCGCCGGCCGGCCGCCCATCGTCCTACCTTGGATCACGCAACTCACCGGCACCACCACTGGCCCAGCGCTGTTCTCCACGCTTGCCGCCTGCGGCCTGCTGCTGCTCATCGCCTGCGCCAATCTCGCCAACCTGCTGCTCGCCCGCAGCGTGCGCCGGCGCCGCGAGTTCGCTACCCGCGCCACGCTCGGCGCCTCATTCCGGCAGTTGCTCATCCAGCTCCTTGTAGAAAGCGCCGTCCTGACTCTTGCCGGCTCTGCTGCCGGCATCGCCATTGCCTATGGCGCAATCCGTCTGCTGCTGCAGGCCCGCGCGCTGCATCTGCCGCGTCTCGCACATGCAACCATCAGCCCCGGCGTGCTGGCATTCGTCATATTGGTCACTGCGATGGTGACACTTCTCCTGACCCTATTGCCCGCCGCGCGCACCCTCCAGCCTGACCTGATGCGTGACCTCGCCGGTTCCGGCCGCGCCTCCGGCGGCAGTAGCCTCCGCCGCGCAGGCCGCATCCTCGTCGCCGCGCAGATCGCCTTCACGATTGTGCTCGTCGCCTGCGCCGGCTGGACCATCTCCAGCGTCTACACCCTGCTCCATCAGCCGCTCGGCTTCAATCCCGATCATCTGCTCATGGCCGGCGTCGACGTCGACAGCACCAGCGTCACCCCCACCTACAACGCCGAACAGACCAACCTCTTCTTTACGCAGATGGTCGAGCGGCTGCGGCAGCTACCCGGGGTTGTCGCCGTTGGCGCCAGCGATCATCCGCCGCTTGGCAATGCAGTCGATCGCTCCGGCTTCTGCTCCGATGCGCACCCTGAGCAGTGCCAGCAGCATGCCAGCGTCAATCCGGACTCATACAAGATCACTCCCGGCTACTTCTCCACCATCGGCCAGCCTCTGCTCACCGGCCGCGACTTCACCAGCTCCGACGATCGAGGACGCCATGTCGTCATCGTCAACCAGGCGCTCGCCGAGCGCGAATGGCCGGGCCAGAGCGCCATCGGTCATCGCATCTGGACCGGCACGATCGAGGACTGGGCCACCGTCATCGGTGTTGTCGGAAACGTCCATAGTTACAATCTCGAATCACTCCCCGGCCCCGACCTCTACCTCCCCGAGGCAGACCATCCGCAGACCGCGATGGTCTTTATGATCCGCACCAGCGGCGATCCCGCGCTGCTGACCCGGACGGTGCGGGACATCATCCAGGCACAGCATGCCGATCTCGCGCTCTACCATCTGCGCACGATGACGCAGGAGATGGCGAACGAAGTCGAAATGCGCAGCTTCCTCATGCAGCTAGCCGCCGCCTTCGGCGCCATCGCGCTCTTCCTCGCGCATTCTCGGCACCTACGGCCTGCTCGCCTACGAAGTCTCGCTGCGCGAAAAGGAGATCGGCATCCGGCTCGCGCTCGGCTCCTCACGCGAAGCCATCGTGCAACTGCTCCTCGGGCAGGAGTCGCGCTGGATCCTCATCGGTGCCGCCGCCGGTCTTTCTGGCGCAGTCCTCACCGGCTACGCACTGCGCGCGCAGTTCTACCACGCCCGCGCCGCATCGCTGCCTGTCCTAGCCGCCTCACTCGCCCTGCTCATCCTCCCTGCGCTCATCGCGGTCGTCGTGCCAGCCCGCCGAGCCGCCCATCTCGACCCCGTCCAAACCCTCCGCAACGAGTAGGCGTACTCGGCGGTGGCGCTACGGCAATCTCCTTCGACACCGAACAGCCGATCAGTTCGACCGGCACGGCATAGGCGCCTCCCACATTGATTGAGAAGCGTTGCGGGATGTGGTAACCGCCGATGGTCTGATATTCGATGGTGAAACCTGCATTCGTCGACGACGAGCCGATCTGAGTGGTGACATCCAGCCCGGCAGTCGGCGCAAATCCCCGGCCACCGGACTCGGTGATGGAGAGAAGTGTGGCGTCATCTCTGCGTTCATCGCCACCGACGTTACATTGAGTTTGATCGGCACCAGATCGTTGCCCACTTCTTCCGATGTATTTGTTCCCGCGGCGCTGAAGTGAAGCAGATACCCGCCCCCATCCCGTCTCTCTGCTCGAACTGTGTCTCTCTTTGTAGGCGCCATCGATGCTCCGACGATGGGCCAGTACATTTGGAAGAAGCCATTGAGCATCTGCCTGGCGCCATCTTCCAGGGTCTGCTTGTTCGTCGGCTCGCCCTTCGACCATGTAACGGACACTTCTGTCGTTTTCCCTCTCCGGGCATGCAATTCAATGTTCATTCCCTCAAGCACCTTCATACGGTCCTCAGGCACAGGCTGCTTGAGTTGCTTCATGACAGATGCCCAGTCAATGACCGCCCCGCAATCGACGCCGGATAGGTCTTGCGGATGGTAGTATGTCGCGCCGATTCCCTTTTCGATCTCCGCTAGGTCAATCGGCGGAGTAGAAAAATGGGGCGCGGGAGCGGAAGTCGCGGGAAGGACGGCTGTCGGCTGCTGCGCAAGGCAGAAGGCCGTGCCGAAGAGGACAGATAGAAGGAAAAGAGAAGGCCGGTTCACTCCGGCAGTCTCCCCGAGAATCTCCTCCCTGTCCAGATATCTTCCGGACGCAATGGTTTCCGTGCCAACAGGTTCCAATAATTTTTCTCAGGCTCATGTCGAGAATCTCTCGCGGGCTCCGACATACCTATGAACGCGCACCTATCCGGAGCGCGACAATCGAAGGAGAAGAAATGACAAGCTTGACCCCCTACCTGCTATTCGAGGGCAAATGCCGGCAGGCGATGGATTTTTACCAAGCCTGTTTTGACGGGGAACTGACGGCCACAGAAGTAAAGGACACTCCGGCAAAGGACCACCTACCAGCCACCTTGCACGACAAAATCGTCCACGCACGACTACGAAGCGGCAAGCTGGAGATCTCCGCGTCCGACTGGTTGCGGCCCGATCAAACTCCCATTCGCGGCAACACGGTTTGTCTGTTCCTGGGTGGAGGAACACTCCATGAGCTGAAAACCCTATTCGAAAGGCTTTCGGAAGGAGCAGACGTCACTGACCCACTGAAAGAACAGTTTTTTGGCACCTACGGAGCACTCAACGACAAATTCGGTGTCCGATGGATGTTTCAAACCGACAAAGAAGCTTAAGCAAACCGGGAAATTCAACCCGCATAGGAGCACAAAAATGAAATACATTCTGCTGATGTCCAGTGGGAAAGCAGACGTTGACGGATACCAGGCGTGGTCGCCAAAGGACGCCGAGGCACATATGGCGGCCCTGCGGAGCATCACGAACGAGCTGACGGAATCCGGAGAGTTTGTGGGCACACAAGGCTTAGCTGAACCGGGTGAAGCGAAGCTTGTGCGCGGAGAAAGAAACGGCATGCCGGTCACCGACGGTATCTTTCCCGAGTCGAAGGAGTTTCTGTTGGGCTACTGGATCGTGGATGTCGCGAATCCCGAACGCGCTTACGTCATAGCCGGTCGGATTTCGGCGGCGCCAGGGCCCGGAGGAGTGCCTACGAATATGCCCATCGAAGTCCGGCGATTCGCGGGTTAGAAGCGATCCCGCTCACACCCAATGACGGGATGCCGAGGGCACTCCGACAACCCGAGAACGCGCAGAACATAGCGCCCATACGATCAAAGGAGATCGAGAAAAATGAAATACATTCTGATGATGAACTGCCCCAAGAATGGCTATGAGCTGATGGGAACATGGCCGAAGAAAGCCATTGCGGACCACATAGCCTTTATGCACGCGCTCAACAAGGACCTCCGCGAGGCCGGCGAGCTCGCGGCCGCAGAAGGTTTGGCCGACCCCAAGCAGGCTGTCATTGTGCGTGCCGGCAAGGACGGCGCTCCTGTCACCGATGGCGTCTTCCCCGAATCCAAAGAGTTCCTCGCCGGATACTGGATCGTCGATGTCGAAAGCGAGAAACGCGCCCATGAAATCGCTGCCCGCGCCTCATCCGCACCCGGCGCCGACGGAAAGCCGTTCATTATCCCCATCGAAGTTCGTCAAGTGATGAGCGCCTGCCCAACGCCCGAGTAGGTCGTCATTGTGAGCCCGAATCCGCTGGACATTCAAACCGAGCATCTCCTGCGCGACCTCGCGCCGCAGGTGCTCGGCGTCCTGCTTCATCGCTTCCGCGACTTCTCCGCCGCGGAAGACGCGGTGCAGGACTCGTTGATCGCAGCCGCGAATCAGTGGCCGCACGAAGGCACGCCGGACAATCCGCGCGCCTGGCTCATCCACGTTGCCACCCGCCGCATGACCGATCGTGTGCGTAGCGAGCGCGCCCGTCTCAATCGCGAAACCGCCGCCGCCGCGGAGCGATCTCTCTTCGTCATTCCCTCGTTCGATCTCGACAGCGACGCACAGGATGACACTCTCGTCCTGCTCTTCATGTGCTGTCATCCCGCGCTCACGCCGGCATCGGCCATTGCGCTCACATTGCGTGCCGTCGGCGGTCTCACGACGGCAGAGATCGCCAGCGCATTTCTCGTTCCGGAATCCACCATGGCGCAGCGCATCACGCGCGCGAAGGGCATCATCAAATCTTCCGGCATTCGCTTTCATCCGCCATCCACCAAGGAGCGCACCGAGCGACTCCGCGCGGTGCTCCATGTCCTCTATCTCATCTTCAACGAGGGCTACACCTCGAGCGCCGGCCCGGAGCTGCAACGCCTCGACCTCTCTGCAGAGGCTGTCCGCCTTACCCGCGCCACCCACGCTCTGCTCCCTGATGACCCCGAAGTCGCCGGCCTGCTCGCGCTTATGCTCCTCACCGATGCCCGCCGCACCGCGCGCACCGGCCCCGCGGGCGAGCTCATCCCACTCAATGAACAGGACCGTTCGCTTTGGGACCAGGCGGCCATTCAGGAAGGCATCGCACTGCTGACGGGCGCGCTTCAAAAAGGTTCTGTTGGCAGTTACACATTGCAGGCCGCCATCGCCGCCGTGCATGATGAGGCCGTCCGTGCCGAAGATACGGACTGGCCGCAGATCCTCGCCCTATACGACCTGCTCAAACGCATGTCAGACAATCCCATGGTCCTGCTCAACCACGCCGTCGCCGCTGCCATGGTTCACGGACCCGCCGCGGGACTCGACCTGCTCAACGCCCTCGACAGCGACGCCCGTCTCGCCAGTCATCACCGCCTCGACGCCGTCCGCGCCCACCTGCTCGAGTTGGCAGGAGACCACATTGCCGCCATCGCCCACTACCGGGCGGCCGCAAAGAAGACCGCCAGCATCCCCGAGCGCAATTACCTGCTCACCCAGGCCGCGCGTCTCGCAGAGAAAGGTGACTAGTCCAGCGGCCCCAATCAACTTCTAAGGTCCTTCACGCGTACGCGATCGCCAGCCGGCTGAAGCCGATCTCGCGCGGCGAAAGCTCCACACGCGGGAAACCGGCATTCTTCGCCATACTCGCGATCTCTGCGAACGTGTACGCATCGCCGCTGGGAGTATTCGCCAGCATGATCATGCTGAACGCCGCCGCCGTGGGTGGCGACACGCGATCGTCATTGGGAATGAACTCGAGCACCGCAGCGCGGCCACCTTGCTTCAGTGCCGCCCGCACTTTCTTTAACAAAGACGTACAGGTCGGCACATCGAAGTGGTGCAGGAAATTCGGAATCAGCACCACATCATAGTCGCTGCCAAACTCCGTCTCGAACGCGCTCCCCGGAATCAGGTGATAGCGGTCGCCAACGCCCATCGCCTGGGCATTCGCCTTTGCCACCTCCAGCACATTCTTCCAGTCAGCCGCGTACACCTGCGCGCCGGGATTTTCCTTTGCCACACCAATGCCGTACATGCCATGGCCCGCCGCAATATCCAGCACCTTGTGCGCTTCACCGCCCTTGCGCAACTCCGCCGCAACCAACTGCGCCGGCATGCGCATCAGCGGCATCATGGCGCGCGCAAACGTCACCCATTCAGGATTCTCCGCTACCACCGATCCTTCGCCCAACGCAGTGCCTCCGCGGCGCACCGCCTCCGTCAATTGCGTGAAGGCCTCGCGCGAGCGCGGACTCAGCATGAACTCCATCGCCCCGCCGAGATATGCCGGCGACTGCCGGTTCAGAAAGACCGCTGTATCTGGCGCCAATCCATATCTCGCCGCATCCTTCGTGAGAAACCCGTGAATGGTTAAAAAATCGCACAGCGTGCGCACACCGCGTTCCGCGGCTCCGCAGCGCTTCGCAATCGCGGCGGCGGTCTCATTCCCTTCCGCTATGGCCGTGAATATTTCCAGATCCACCGCGGCCTTCAAAGCCTCGGTCTGCTGGTGCGCATTCATCGCGTTAAAGAAGCGTTCCGGCGTAGGTTGCTGCGGTGGCATGGCAGTAGTCATCGATATCTCTCCAATGTGAGGGGCACGCGCAGCTTAAATCAACAGACGGGCCACTGGATATCATTTCCACCTATCTCGTCCAGGCTCCTTTGCAAAAAAAGCCTTCACTCCGTCGGGAGTGCCGCGGAGTGAAGGCCAACCGTTCTTACAACTTCTGGAAAAAGCTCGCTGCCTTTTAACTTACAAATCGCTTGGCTTCGTATGCATGGTGATACGTGTCGCTGTGATCATGCCAGTGAAGGACGTCACAACATTGTTCGTGTCGGGCGCATCCAGCGTGAATTGTCCCGAGAAGTGATTCCCGTCGCGGCTTAAAGTGACATTCTCAGTGACGTGAGTGGGGCCGGCAGACGGTGGTCCGACGGTTCCGGGCGCCGCGTTAGGATCGGCATCGTTGCCACCCCAGGCGAAATGGTTGAGTTTGTAGGAATACCTCCCCACCTGCTCCCAGACCCCCAGGCAGAAATCCCCATCTTGCGGGGGCCGCCCGGAGTTCATAATCTCCGTGTGATCGCTATGCCACACGACCAGCGCATTGTCGATCACCGTGTCGGGGATGGGGCCTCCGTTCAGGGTTTTGGCCGTGAACGTCACGTGCCACATCCCCACGATGCTGGCATCATCGTCCCGGTCATCATTCACCAGGGCCGCATCGAGCAGCTTCGGGCCTCCCGGCTGGACCAACCAGCTGCTATGCGTCGGTCTCGCCACGCTGGGGGCACAACCCGCCCACGAATGCGGCGCGCACACCAGCGACAGCACCAAGGCGCCGAAAGTAGCCACCAAGTTCCTGAAACTAGATTTCATTTGAGTTTCCTCCCCGCCGGCATCACCGGCTGGCCCACAACTAAAGCGCGGCTCCCGATCCGGTGCAATGAAGAGGCGATGAAGTCCAGGGTGAAGTTTTGGTGAAGCCATAACTCGCTGATGACGCGTAAGATCGCGTGTATATCGCGAGACCGGCTGCTATACTCCGTCCGCAAAGAGGAGGCCCTGGTGGCCGCCACAGTCTTCGAGTTCGGCGACTTCAAGCTGGATTCGGCCCGTTTCGAGCTCTCCCGCGACGGCCGCAGCCTGAAGCTGGAACGCAAGCCGCTCGAACTCCTGATTCTCCTCGCAGCCCGGAACGGCGATCTCGTCACGCGTGCAGAAATCGCCGAGCGCCTTTGGGGCGCCGAAGTTTTCGTCGACACCGAGCACGGCATCAACACCGCAGTCCGCAAAGTCCGTCAAATCCTGCGCGACGACTCCGAAGAACCCCGCTTCATCCAGACCGTGACGGCGAAGGGATATCGCTTCATCGGCTCCATTATTCCCGTTCCACCAGCGCCAGCCGAGATCCAGCCGCTCAACGACATCCCGCCGCCGCAGGAATCTTCAGCCGTTCTTTCAGAACTCCCGGGCTTAGCGGCGTCGCCCGTCATCAAGCCCGCGATCACACGCAGGCCACATCGATGGATTTGGCTGGGGACCTGGCTGGCCACTTCGACGGGTCTGGCCTTGCTCATCGTTGGCGTTACTCTTCGCGCACATTGGTCTCGCCCACGCCTGAGCGCCGTCCCCAACATCCAATCGCTGGCCGTCCTCCCGCTCGACAATCTCTCCGGCGACACTGGCCAGAACTACTTCGCAGACGGCATGACCGATGAACTAACCACGATGCTGGCCAAAGACTCGACTCTCCGCGTCATCTCGCGGACCTCCGCGATGCAATACAAAGGAGCGCATCGCCCGCTGCGCGACATAGCGCAGGAGCTTGGCGTCGACGGCATCCTCGAAGGTTCCGTGGCTCGCGCCGATGGCAAAGTGCACATGACCATCCAGCTGATTCAGGCATCCACCGACACCCACGTGTGGGCGGACAGCTACGATCGCGATGCACATGACGTCGTCACGCTACCCACCGAAGCCGCACAGTCCATTGCAAAGCGCCTCAACGCCTCCGTCGCCTCGCTAAAGCCCGCGCGCTACATCAATCCCGAGGCTCACGACGCCTACCTGCACGGGCAGTATCTCTGGTTTCAGGGGCAATACGACAAATCGCTTCCCTATTTCAAAAAAGCAACGGAGCTCCAGCCGGATTACGCTCCGGGGTGGGCTGGACTCGCGGATTATTACGGCGCCGGCGCAGTCACTGGCCTGCTCGATCCGCAAACCGCGTTGCCGGCTATGGACGCGGCGGCCCGCAGGGCGGTCGCCCTGGACGACTCGCTTCCTTGGGCGCACGCCGCGCTCGCGGCCACCTATTGGGTCTACAACTGGGATCTCGCACGCGCTGATCAGGAAGTCCTTCGCGCCATTGCACTCGATCCGGAATTTGCAGAGGCCTACCACCTCCGCGCAAAACTGCTCGGCATCCTCAATCGTCATCAGGAAGCTATCGCAGCGCAGAAGAAATCGACCGAGATCGATCCCTTCAGCCGCCCGTGGGCGTTGGCCCTCATCTACCTTTTGGCCCGGCAATGCGATGCCACGCTGACGGACGCCACCCAGCGCGTCGAATCGACACCGAACGACCCCGGTCTGCACGAGATGCTCTCCTGGGGATATCTCTGCAAGGGTAAGAAGAAGGAGGACGGAGGCGCGGGAGCGATTCCTGTCGCCCTCAGGGGACAAGGCCTCCGCCACAAGTATGCAGCACGCCTTCGCACAGGGTGGTTATGAAGCGGTACTTCACTGGCAGATCCGTGACCTAGAGCGAAAGTCCGCACACCAATATGTCTCACCCATTACTTTCGCCGATGCCTACGGCCAACTCGGGCAAAGGGAAAAGACCCTCGCCCTTCTCGAAGAGGATTGATCGCGAGATCCCCAATTCTACTCGACATTCAGAACGATGCCAACTTCGATTTCCTGCACACCGACGAGCGCTATCGCTCCCTCATCAAAAAAATCGGCCTCCCGCCAGCCTGGTAAATCTCGGCCGCTTGACTAATAAGAGACCATCCAATCTTCCAGCGGCACCTCACCGCTGCGAGTATCATTGGTCCAAAAATGGATACCGCTGTTCTTCTTCTGAGCACGCCCGGGAACCTCGCACGCAAAGGTGCGATCGCCGAAATCTCACAGTTCCTGGTGGCGCACCATGGCAGTATTCTGCACAGCGACGATCACCTCGACAGCAGCCGCGATATCTTCCTCTCCCGCCTGGAATGGGATCTCTCCGGATTCGACATCCCAAGCTCCGAATTCGAGCACCACTTCAAGCCGCTTGCCGAACGCTTTCAGATCCACTACCACCTGGCCCTGACTGCCTACCGTCCAAAGGTTGTCATCCTCGTCTCCGCCTACGACCACTGTCTTATCGACATCTTGTACCGGCAGAGTAAGGGTGAACTGAAATGCGACATCGTTCACATCATCAGCAATCACCCCACCGCAAGGCCACTCGCCGACTTCTATGGCATCCCCTTTCACCTGCTCACGAAGCCCACTGACAAGCGCGCCTCAGAACAGGAAATGCTTGAACTGCTTGGGCAGAACGTTGACCTCGTCGTGCTCGCACGCTACATGCAGATCCTTGGGCCGGAGTTCGTCGCCCATTACCTGCTGCGCATGATCAACATCCACCATTCGTTTCTTCCCGCGTTCATGGGCGCCAAACCCTATCACCAGGCCTTCGGCCGCGGCGTCAAGTTGATCGGAGCGACTGGCCACTACGTCACCGCCGACCTCGACGAAGGGCCGATCATCGAGCAGGACGTCGTCCGCGTCACCCACCGCGACACCGTCGACGATATGCTCTACAAGGGCCAAGACCTCGAAAGAATCGTCCTCTCCAGGGCGGTGCGTTGGCATCTGGAAAATCGTGTCCTCGTCTACCAGAACAAGACCGTCGTCTTCGTCTAAGCCCTCCGCTCATAATCCATTCAGGCACGGTAGATCGAGCTACAGCGTTTCAGCATAATTCTCCGCAATGGCTGGACATGCAGAACCATCCCGCCTTCGACTTCCTCCATAAGAGAGTGCTATCGCTCCCTCACTAGAAAGAATCGCCCTACCGCCAGCCTGGTGAGCGCCAGCTTCAAAAAACGCTCGTTCTTCCTGCCTGGGGAGGACACTTTTAGAGCGGCTCCGGGCTCTTCACAAGTTAGGAGCCACTGCTGTTGCCAGATACTCGAGGCATTCCGATGGGATGAGCTGGTAGTGAACTTTCTGGCGGCAGCCCACCAACTTCATAGCAAGCGAGTCACAAAAAACCAGATCGACTCCTTCTAATTTCAGCTTCTTATTCATCGGCAGCAGACATTCCTGGAAAACATGCTTTCGTCCGATAGCCGGAGCGAACAGGCCTCGTGCCGTCTTCAGGAGGCTTTCACTCACGGATGCAACAGCGATGATCGAAGGCCTCGTTAACTTGCGGATGAGCTCCAAATGCTCGTCTGCATAAGAGTATGTGATGCCAGCGCTCTCATGTTCTCGTTTTTGGGTGGGTCACCTGAGGCTGGCGCTTGGTTCAACGTCTTTGCCGTCTTCGGCGAGTACTTCTACCACAGCAATCTGCGCACTCCGCGTTGGATGGGGTACTTCCTGCAGCGTCCGGAGCATCACTCCATCCATCACCAGCTCGATGTGCATCAGTTCAATTACGGAGACATCACGTGGTGGGATCGCCTCTTCGGAACATTTCGAGAGGCGGACGATTTCGCTCCACAATGCGGCTTCCCGGATGGGCATGAGAAGAACTTGGGACGGATGCTAGCCTTTCGCGACAATTACTGACTTTTGGCAAGTTCCCAAACCGGGAGACTAGATCGTCGCCACCGCAAAAAACTGCCAAATCACCCCAGCCGAATTGCTATCCTTAAATCAGGTCGAGAAACTGACAACGAAAGCCACGGCATGATCCGTGGCTTTTGTATTTGCAACTTCATATGTAAGTTCTTTGTTTCGAGGGTTTTAGCGATAAGCCTTTTGGAAAGACGAATTTAGCTTACGGGACACACGCTAACCCTAAGTATCTAGTCGATTTACAGGCCAGCCTCCCGGGACGGGAGGGGGAGGGGTAGCTGCCCACCAGCACACGCTCACCCAGACATTAGAATGTCCTGACTCATGCCTGAATCAGCTCTCGACCTCGCCTTCCAGGAAACCGCGCGTGCCGCCAGCCTCATCCGTGAGCGCATCGCCCTCCGGCCGGAATTAGCCCCCGAAGTAGCAATTGTCCTCGGCACCGGCTTCGGTGGCTTCGCCGACCGGCTCACCGATCCAGTCGCGATTCCCTATGCCGAGATCCCGCACTTCCCCCGCCCCACCGTCGAGGGTCACGCCGGCCGGCTGGTCATCGGCAGCTTCGCCGGCACTCCGCTCGCCGTCATGCAGGGGCGCGTCCACGCGTACGAGGGCTACACCCCGGCCCAGGTCATCTTCCCCGTCCGGGTCCTCGCCCGCCTCGGAATCAAAACCCTGATCGTGACCAACGCCGCCGGCGGCATCCGCACCGACCTCGCCGCCGGCCAGCTCGTCCTGATCTCCGATCACATCAATTTCACAGGAACTCACCCGCTCACCGGACCCAATGATCGCCGCCTCGGTGAGCGCTTCTTCGACCTCTCGGACGCCTATTCGCGCCGCCTCCGCCAGCTCGCTCACCGCGCTGCAGAGGCCGAAGGCGTCACGCTGCCGGAAGGCGTCTATCTCGGACTCGGCGGCCCCAGCTTCGAGACGCCCGCCGAGATCCGCGCCTTCCGCATCCTCGGCGCCGACCTCGTTGGCATGTCCACGGTGCACGAAGTGATCGCCGCGCGCCACCTCGGCCTGGAAGTACTCGGCTTCTCCTCTGTCACCAACATGGCCGCGGGCGTGCTAGACGAACCCATCAATCACGCCGAAGTCCTGGAGATCGGCGCCCGTGTCCAGCAGACACTCACGCGCGTCCTCGCCGCGCTGGTGCCGCTGCTCGCCTAGCTTTAGTCTCCCCGAGCTTTAGTCTCCCAGAGCTTAGTACTGCGACGCGCGTGGCGCAGTCGAGCGCGGCACCGGCGAAGGCTCGTGGTACGGCGGAGCCGGCCGCGCGCTCTGCTCCCACGCCGTCACGATCATGTCCCGCAGCTCGCTGGCTCCGGCCGCCAAGCGCGCTGCCGTGAACTGCCGCGACTCCGGACTCCCCGCACCCTCGAAACCGTGTGCCTTCTCCAGCTGATACACCCGCTCCACTAGCGCATGCGAAGCGCGCAGGTAAGCAACGTAGTCCTCGAACGGGTCGTGTAGCGTCTGCACCGGCGTCATGAGTGGTTCGGCATCCGCAGCCTTGATGTCCCGGTGGACGAACGCGCTCTCCCAGGCGGAGTGTATGCCCGGCGAGGTGACGTATTGGTTCGGGTTCTCCTTCTCCACCCAGCCGTTGTAGTTCACGGTGGTGTGCAGCGGCATCGCCCCATCGCCCACATAATGCCCCAGCCACCCCGCATAGAAGATGGCTGCCGCTTCCACCGCCTTCGTGTCCTCATGTCTGACCGTCTGCTCGCGATACTCGCGCAACGCAGCCTGCAGCCGCTCGTAGACCTCGTTCGTGACCCACGGCTGCAGTCCGACCTTCTCCGGCCGCAAATCCCGTGCCTGGTCCGGATGGGTTAGCCCGGTGGCATAGAGCGCCGCGACGAAGTCATACCGCCGCCGCGGCAGCTTGCCCACCATATCGGCAAGCTCCAGGTCGATGTAATGCTCCGGCGCCTGGGCCGCGTTCAGCTCCGGCTCGTTGGCGCTGCGCCAGCGGTCAGGCTCGGGCCCCAGGTACTCGATCTCCTCGACCGCCCCCCTGCCACGCAGGAACTCCGGGACCCCGGCCGGCAGCTTCTCCGCCGCCAGCCGGTTCACGATACGGTGGCCATCCGGTCCCCAGGCAAAGACGGGGGTGGCAGGGAGAATACAGAACAAAGCGACAAGAGCCAGGAAGAGAAAGGGAAGGGGAGCCGAGCGCGACATTGGGAGGAGTATAGCGGCGGCTCGTGCACCGGCAAAAACCCCGCCCATACTGCAGCCAACAGCGCAAAATTCATGAAAGCATCGTGCCGGTCATGCGCCGCAGGTTGATATCCTGATGACTATGGCCACAAAGAAAGAACTGCTCCAGCATCCCATTCAACACATCGACATCAAGCAGCACAATGTGGTGCCGCTGGTAGAGGCCATGCAGCACATGGCCTACAGCTCGCGTGATCTCGCCCGCGCCGCCTCCATCTACGAGCGCATGCTGCGCGACCAGGACTGCGGCGTTATCCTGTGCCTCGCCGGATCGCTGATCAGCGCAGGGCTGAAACAGATCTTTGTCGACCTCATCCGCAACAACATGGTGGACGGCATTGTCTCCACCGGCGCGAACATTGTGGACCAGGACTTCTTTGAAGCCCTCGGCTTCCGCCACTGGATCGCCGATGACGTGATGAAAGCCGGCACAGAAGACGCAACTCTTCGCGAACTCATGATCGATCGCATCTACGACACGCTGATCGACGAGGAAGAGCTGCGCGAGTGCGATGAGACCACACACAAAATTGCCGACTCGCTCACTCCTCGCCCCTACAGTTCGCGCGAGTTCATCCGCGAGATGGGCGCGTACCTGACGAAAAACGGCAAGACGCCACAGCAGGGTGGCGTGGACAGCATCGTGCTCTCGGCATATGAGAAGGACGTGCCGATCTTCTGCCCGGCCTTCAGTGACTGCTCGGCCGGCTTCGGTCTGGTGGCGCACCAGCACGCGCGGGGGGATAAGCCGAAAGTCTCGCTCGATTCCGCCAAGGACTTCTACGAGCTCACCCAATTGAAGATCGCCAACCCCACCACCGGGCTGTTGATGATCGGCGGCGGCGTGCCTAAGAATTTCGCGCAGGACATCGTTGTCGCCGCCGACATCCTCGGTACCGAAGCGCCGATGCACAAGTACGCCGTCCAGATCACGGTGGCCGACGTACGCGATGGAGCGCTCTCCTCGAGCACCCTTAAGGAAGCCAGCTCCTGGGGCAAGGTCGACACCACCTTCGAGCAGATGGTTTACAGCGAAGCGACGATCGCGCTGCCGCTGGTTACCGGATATGCGTATCACAAGCAGGCACACGCGGCTCGCCGGGAGCGGCGCTGGGCTCGCCTGCTGGAACCAGTGACTGCCTGATTTCCTGCTGTCAAGCCCGATTCCCAAAACGGTCCGCCTCCACGGCGGGCCGTTTACATTTTGGCTCCCCGGCAGGAGAGCATGCACACAAACGATTACCCGGGTCCTGTATAAGGTATGCACCACTACTAGTGCAGTAACCCATATATTTTGATTACTTAGGACAATTCTTTTGACTATCGGTAAGAGTTACCTACTATACTCACCAAGCGTTATCACCAAAAATAGCGTCCCGGAGTGTCGCTGTATCGGGTTGAACCGTCAGGAATGACCTCGGCACCTGCCGATCGGGCTGACTCGGTGGCAGGGCAATGGTGTCATGGGCCCGCAAATAAAAGCGCTGTACGCAGTAGATGTAAGTTGTTGAAATTTTGGGGTTATGCGTGCTCTCCTGCGAAAGAAAATTCGTTTCGAGAGACGCTCTCCCATTTTTTTGCCGAATAAGGTTTGACCTTTGCACTCTTCAATGAGTCAGCACGAACGTCTCTTCACGCATTGGCTGAGCGGCCGGCCGGTATGGCTCGCCATGTTTGCATTGACCTTGCTCTCAACCGCCTACACGATAGTCGTCCTGATGTATTCCGGAAGCGGTCTTGTGTGGAGTCCGGCAAACCCGGTCGTGGTATTTGTGGCTTGGGGCGCGATACAGACCTGCTTCGCAGTGGCCTGCCTGCTGAAGCTGCGCCACGAGCGCCAGTTGCACTCTGACTTGCAAGGCGATAAGGATAAGGACGACGCCGATAACGCAGAGAAAAGCGCTGAGACCTCTCCCGAGGTCCGGTATCAGGACTACTTCGAAAACCTAACCGAGATGATCGCAATGCTCTCAGCGGAGGGCAAATATCTCTACGTCAACTCGGCGTGGCAGCGATATTTCGGGCGCGACGCAGCATCAGCCCGGGCACTGGAGGGCTTCGCCTCTGCCTTCCCCTTTGCGATCCAATCGCAAGCGTTAGCCATCTATGAACGCGCTCTGGCCGGTGAGCATATCGAACAGGTGCATCTGCGCATGGAGGATTCCGCCGGGCGCATCCGGGAGATGGAGGCCAGCCTCTTCGGTCTACGCGAAGCGGGGCGGCCCCGCGCAGTACGTTGCATCCTTCGCGACGTAACGCTCCGTAATCAGCGCGAGCGCCGCCTCGCTATGCAACTTGGCGTGGGCCAGGTAGTGCAGGAAGCATCGACAGAGGATTCGCTGCCCCGCATTCTTTCCGCCCTCGGCAGTCACCTTGGCTTCGATCTGGTTGAGCTTTGGCGTGCTGACACCGGCCATCAGGTATTGCGCTATGGCAGCATGTGGATGGCTGCGGATTGCGTCTTCCCCAACATCCTGGCGAAGAGCTCAATCACTGAGTTCGCACCGGGAGAAGGTTTACCTGGCCAGGTCTGGGTGCAGGGCGCATCCATCTGGGTCGAGGACATACACAACGACGTCCGCTTCAATATGCGCGATGGAGCGAAAGCCGACGGCCTGCTCACCTGCTGGGGCGTGCCGGTTCGGGTCGGCAACCAGGTCATCGCTGTTATTGAGTTCTTCAGCCGCAAACGGATGGCAGCCGAAGTCGAGATCATGGCGACGGTCGAGACCGTCTGCGCCTCCATTGGTCAGTTCCTCGGCCGCTCGGTTCAGGAAAAGCGCGTCACCGAGCTCAACCGTCAGAAAGAATCCATCCTGAATACCGTCGCGGATGGGATTTTGGGCACCGATCAGCATGGCCGCGTCACCTTCGCCAATCCAGCAGCGGCCCGTATGCTCGGCACTGTTCCCAATGCGCTCACCGGCAGATTTGTGCATGCCATTGTCCATGAAGATGTGTATGGCAGCCCCACTGCGTGCGCCTCGCATTGCTATATCCGTCGCGGTCTATTTGCGAAGGATGGCGCACACGGGCAGGACATCTTCTACCGGCCTGACGGCAGCTCCTTTCCGGTCGAGTTCACACTCACGCCGATGCAGGTGCACGGCAGCATGACTGGCAGTGTGCTGAACTTTCGCGACGTCAGTCAGCGGCAGGCTCTGGATCGGATGAAGGACGAGTTCGTCTCGACTGTCAGCCATGAGCTACGCACACCGCTGACCTCTATCCGGGGATCGCTCGGACTGCTCTCCACCGGGCTGCTGGGCGAGGTGAACGAGAAGGCAGCCAACCTGCTGCGCATTGCGGTCAACAATTCTGACCGCCTGGTACGCCTGATCAACGACATCCTCGACCTCGAACGAATGGAGTCCGGCCGTGCGCCGCTCAGCTTTCGCGCCTGCTCACTCTCGGAGTTGGCGCAGCAGGCTATTGAAGCGGTCACACCGGTCGCGGACAACGCCTCCGTCAAATTGGTTCTTCGCGCCTCTGCGGTCGAGTTCGTCGTCGATCCAGATCGTTTGCAACAGGTGCTGACGAATCTGCTCAGCAATGCAATCAAGTTCTCTCCACCCGACTCGACAGTCACGGTAGCCATCGAGCAATCCGAAGAGGGCGTTTCGTTGAACGTCAGCGACGAAGGACGGGGCATTCCCGAGGACAAGCTGGAAACGATCTTCGACCGCTTCCAACAGGTGGACGCGTCTGATTCGCGACAGAAAGGCGGCACTGGTCTAGGACTCGCCATTTGCCGCACTATTGTCGAGCAGCACGGAGGCCGCATCTGGGCCGAGCAGAACCCCGTGCGCGGCGCCATGTTCCGCATGTTCCTACCTGCGGATCCTCAGCAGCAGACGCGACCGGAAACAGCACCCGCAGCCGAGCGGGAAACAGTACTCATCAGCACCAGCGATGGCGAAACGCGTACCAGCCTCGCTGCCAGCCTCCGCTTTCACGGTTACAACGTGATCGAAGCATCGAGCGGACGCGAAACGCTCGCAAACGCGCAACGGCAGCCACCCCGGGCGGTGCTGCTCGACCTTACGTTGCCGGACATGTCGGGCTGGGAAGCTCTACGAGTCCTCAAGGAAGAGCCCGCTACCTCGGATGTCCCAGTCATCATTCTGAGTGCACACGCCATCAGCAAATCCTCCACCCTGGGCCTGGGCGCAGATGGGTGGCTGCAGGTTCCCGCGCAGGAGTCGGATCTCCTTGACGAACTCTCGTCGGTATTAAACCGGCAGAAAACCTGGGCTGAGATCCTCCTGGTAGAGGACGACCTCGATCTCGCACGTGTCATCAGCGCCAACTTTGAGCGCGCCGGCGTGCACGTGCTGCATGCCAGCACACGTCAGGCAGCACTGGAGATGTGTGCTTCCTTTACCCCCAGCCTGATGATCCTGGACGTAGGCCTGCCGGATGGCGACGGTCTGAGCCTGGTGGAACGGCTGCGGCATCATCCGGAATTGCACTCTCTCCCACTCCTTGTGTACTCGGCACGCAATTTGAGCGATGCCGAACGTGCACAGCTTCAGCTCGGTCCAACGAACTTCCTCACCAAGGCCGGAGTCCAGGCCCAGGAGGTGGAGTCATTAGTACTTGCCATGTTGCGTGCGCCTTCGCAGAATGTGCACACATCCGGGTTCACAAGCCCTGGAGTGCAGCCATTTATGGTTTCAAACTCTTATGACACGCCGCATACTCATCATCGATGACGAAGAAGATATCCGTCAGGTTGCTGGATTAAGCCTGGAAACGGTGGCCGGCTGGGAAGTCGTGCTGGCAAATTCCGGGTTGCAGGGCATGGAACGCGCCGAAACAGAGCATCCTGACGCTATCCTGTTAGATGTAATGATGCCCGCCATGGACGGTCCAACGACCTTCCTGCAGTTGCAGAAAAATCCGAACACTGCAAAAATTCCAGTGATTTTGCTTACTGCCAAGGTACAGGGCTCCGATCAGCGCCGCTTTGCGGAACTCGGTGTCGCAGGGGTTCTTTTTAAACCCTTCGACCCACTCACGCTCTCGACGCAGGTCTCACAAACTCTGGGGTGGACCCAGATACACTAGGAGACTTTCATGGCAGATGCTCGCTCGACTCACGCCGCTCCTCAAGAAGTTACGGGCAAGCTTCATGACCTGCTTGCGACCCTCTGGTCGCGCAGCCGTCAGACCATCAGCGAGCGCGTCGATGTGCTGCGCGCCACACACCGCACCTTGCGCACCAACCCGGCGGACCAAACCGCGCGGCGCGCCGGGGCCGATGCGGCTCACAAACTCGCTGGGATTCTCGGCACCTTTGGCCTGCCTGATGGTACAAATCTTGCCCGCCGCGTCGAATTGATGCTGGACTCGACCGCGCCTATCCGGCCCTTCGATTTGGAGGCCTTGCAACAGACGATCGATCAGCTGCACCAGATGATCGAGGCAAAATCGAAGGATGCAGGCAAACGCCGCGCCTGAGCCGTACACCTATGCCGGTGTAGACTCATCATTTGGCACATTCGCTTTCAGAACACGATAGATCCAACAACCAATCTGGCAATGCGTCTGCAGACCAGATGGGACTGCTCTTCCCTTCTGAACGGCCACAGGAATCGCGCAGAATTTGGACCGTCGGTGCCCTGGTTGCGGAAATCCGTGGCCATGTCGAGCGAACCTATCCCGACTGCTGGGTCGAAGGCGAAATCTCCAATCTGCGCAGCGCGGCCTCCGGACATCTTTACTTCACACTGAAAGATGAACACGGGCAGCTGCCCGTCGTCCTCTTCCGGCGGCAGGCGACGCTTCTTCGATTTCGTCCCGAGGCTGCTCTGCACGTCCTGGCGCGTGGCCGCATCTCCATCTACGAGGAGCGCGGCCAGCTTCAACTCATCGCCGAAACGCTCGAGCCGGTCGGCGCCGGTTCGCTGCAACTCGCCTTTGAACAGCTGAAGCAAACGCTCCAGCAAGAGGGACTGTTCGACGCCGCGCGCAAGCGCGCTCTTCCGCCGTTTCCTCGCTGTATCGGTATCGTCACATCGCTCTCCGGTGCGGTCATTCACGATTTTCTTAACATCACCGAGCGGCGGCACGCCGGCCTGGATGTGCTGCTCTATCCCGCCACCGTGCAGGGCGAGCAGGCGGCGGGCGAAATCGCTGCCGGCATTCTTCATTTCAATCGTGCGATGAATGTCGATGCGATCGTCATCGCGCGCGGCGGCGGCTCCGCCGAGGACCTTGCGCCGTTCAACACCGAACTCCTCGCCCGGGCAATTGCGGGATCGGAAATTCCCGTGGTCTCCGCTGTGGGACACGAGACCGACTTCACCATCGCCGATTTCGTCGCGGATCTGCGCGCCCCTACTCCTTCCGCCGCGGCGGAGTTGCTGACAGCGATGCAACATGGAGTGGAGGAACGCGTGGATGAGCTGCAATTGCGCCTGCTGCGGGCCTCCCGCTACAGAATTGCGCTTGCGGAGCGCCGTTTCGCTGCTGTATCGCCCGAAGCAAGTATTGCGCATATGCGCAACCGGCTGGATCGTGCCCAGCAGCGTATCGACGAGCAGCAGTTCCGGCTTCTCGGCTCGTGCCAGGAGCTATTGCACGCGAAGGCAATTGCTCTGCAACGACTCCATGGGCGCCTGATGCAGCAGAGCAGCTTCCAGGCGCTCCGGTCACGTGCCGAGCTTTGCGCGACCGCGCAGCAACGCCTGCACCGCGCGTTGCAAAAACGTCTCCTCACGGCTCACCGCGCCGTAGAGGCGCTCTCGAACTGCGTGCTGCTGCAAGCCCCCTCGCATCGCTGCGATCGTCTGCGCCAGACGATCGATCACCTGCAGTCGCGCAGCACTCGCGGGATCATAATCGGCATCGAACGCTGCAATGCGAAACGCAAGGCACTCGAAGGGCGACTGGCTGCGCTTTCGCCGCTCGCTGTTCTCGAACGCGGCTACAGCCTTTCATTCACAGAGGCCGGCCAACTGATGCGTGAAAGTTCCGGCATCATTGCAGGTGAGACGCTGAGGACACGGCTGGCACGAGGTACAGTCACCAGCACAGTGACACATACAGAAGACGGAATATGAGAAAGCTTTTTGGAACCGATGGGATTCGCGCCGTTGCTGGGGAGCCTCCACTGGACCGGCATACCATTCGCGCGGTTGGGCTCGCACTCGCTCACACACTGAGCCATCAAAGCGTTCAACCCCGCGTGCTGCTCGGGAGCGATACCCGCGAATCGAGCGAGTGGATCAGTGCAACTATCGGCGGCGGGCTGCGCCAGGGCGGAGCCGTCGTAGAGAGCGCCGGAGTCATTACAACGCCAGGCATTGCCTATCTGGCACGGAAGCATGGGTTCAGCGCGGGCGTGGTCATCTCTGCATCGCACAATCCCTGGCAGGATAACGGGATCAAAGTCTTCGGAGGCGATGGCTACAAGCTACCTGACGAGCAGGAGCTGGAGATTGAAGATGAAATCTTTCGGCGCCTGGCAGACATCCCGTCTGCCCCTGAGACAGCAACGCCGGTTCCGGTACAGGACCGGTACCGGCACGAGTATGAGGCCTTTCTCCACCAGGTCGTCCCTGCGCTCAATCTCCGCAGTAAAACCATCGTGCTGGATTGCGCCAACGGAGCCGCCTCGGCCATCGCGCCCGAACTCTTCGCGACGCTCGGCGGCACTGTGCACCTGACGCACTCTCAACCCGACGGACGCAACATCAACGAACATTGCGGTGCATTGCATCCGGAGATCGTTGCGGCCGAAACCATTACGCGTAAGGCCGACCTTGGCATCACGCTCGATGGCGACGCCGACCGGGCCCTCTTTGCCGATGCGAATGGACAGGTAGTCAATGGCGATGCGGTATTGCTGCTGGCTGCGCGCGATCTCCAGGCCCGCGGAGAGCTACAGGACAACACGGTGGTTGCCACCACGATGTCGAACATGGGGCTCGAAGCGGCGCTTGGGGCCGCCAAGATCCGTATGCTGCGTGCGCCGGTGGGTGACAAATACGTCTTGCAGATGATGCGCCAGCACAACGCCTCACTTGGCGGCGAGCAATCCGGTCACATCCTGTTTCCATCGCACAGCACCACCGGCGATGGCCTGTTAACCGCGCTGCTGGTCCTCGACATCGTGCAGCGCTCCGGCAAGCCGTTGCACCAGCTCGTCGCCGACCTCAAGGTTTTCCCACAGGTTATCGTGAATGTGCGCGTACGCGAGAAGCAGCCACTGGAACAAATTCCCGAGGTAAGTGAGCGCATTCAGGAAGCGGAGACGGCACTCAAAGGCAAAGGCCGCGTCGTGGTCCGTTACAGCGGGACTGAGGCATTGGCGCGCGTCATGATCGAAGCAGAGTCGCGCGAGGAGATGGAGCGGCACGCGGAACGCATTGCGCAGGCGATTCGCAGCACACTTGGCGCTTAGTTAGCCTTTCAGGTCCCGCCAGTTTTGTCCGATACCGACATCCGCCACGACCGGAACTTTGAGTTCGATGACATTTTCCATTTCGTCCTTCACCAGCGTGCGCACTTGCTCGATCTCATTCTCCGGCACATCGAACAGCAGTTCGTCGTGAACCTGCAATGTCATCTGTGTTCGTAACTTCTCGTCGCGCAGCTTTCTGTCAATTCGGATCATCGCGATCTTGATGAGGTCCGCTGCGGTTCCCTGCAATGGCGTGTTCACCGCCGTGCGCTCGGCAAATCCCCGTAGATTGGGATTGCGGCTCTGCATATCGGGTATCGGCCGCACGCGGCCAAACAAAGTACGGACCTGCTGGGTTGCGCGCGTCTCCTCAAGCAGGCGATCGATGAATTGGCGTACGCCCACGTATCGCGCAAAGTACGTTTCGATGTAGAGCTTGGCCTCCGCCTGCGGGATATTGAGATTCGCCGCAAGTCCAAACGGCGAGATCCCATACACGATTCCGAAGTTCACGGCTTTTGCACGATTGCGTGTCTCCTTGCTCATGGACGACGCTGGAACGCCGAACACCTCGGATGCAGTCAACGTGTGGATGTCCTGTCCCGTCCGATAAGCCTGCACCAGCAGCGGGTCGGCAGAAAAATGCGCCATCAGCCGCAATTCGATCTGCGAATAGTCTGCCGAGAGCAAGACGTGCCCTGGCGCTGCGATGAACGCGGCGCGGATCTCTCGCCCCTTCTCTGTGCGAATGGGAATATTTTGCAGATTCGGATTGGTGGAAGAGAGTCGTCCCGTCGCTGTGCCGACCTGGTTGAACGTGGTATGCACGCGTCCTTCGCTGTCGGCAAGCAATGGAAGGGAATCTACATAGTTCGACTTCAGCTTGGCCAGTTGCCGATATGCCAGCACCTGCGCCGCTACTGGGTGGTGCACCGCCAGCTCCTCGAGCACATCCTGCGCAGTCGAAACAACTTTCCCCTTTCCATATTTCAATGGCTTGGGCAGCTTCATCTTGTTGAAGAGCACGTCGCCTAATTGTTTTGGTGAATTGAGGTTGAACCGCTCGCCAGCCTGTTCAAAGATCTGTTCGCTTACTTGCGACATCTCCCCATTCAGCTCTGTCGCCAGGGCCGCAAGCACATTCACATCGATCCGCACACCGGCGCGCTCCATTCCCAGAAGCACAGGCACTAAAGGCATATCGATCGTCTCGTATACCTCGAGCGCTCGCATCGCCTCCACATCACGTCGCATCGTGGGCGCCAGCGCGTGTATGGCGGCAGCCTGTTCGGGCAGTTGCCGCTCGCCTTGCTCTGATAGCGGCGTGCTGGTGAAGCGCGCTGCTACGTCCGCCAAACGATGAGTGGCATGCGTCGGATTGATGAGATAGGAGTAGAGCATCAGATCGTCACGGACATTCGCAATCGCAATGCCGCGTGCATCCAGAACCCGCACAGTCGCTTTCAGATCATGCACGCTCTTCGGAACCGTGGCGTCTTCGAGAAGCTCTTTGAGACGCGCACCATGCGCCGATGCGAGAGAAATACGCAACGCGCGCCCATTCTCGGCTGATACTGCAACGCAGTGATCACGTTCGGCCGCAATCCCTGAAGTCTGCGCCTGCTCGATGGTGTCCAGTAGAGAAAGATTGCGCAGCATCGGCGCCTCTTCCTCTACTGCCTCCGCCTGCGCTTCGCTTACCTGCTCTGTCAACGCTTCGAGAAACGTTATGTCTACGGCGATCGCAAAGCCATTCTTCGCAGCGGTGAAGAAGCTCGCGTACTCTTCCTCCGTTGGCGCAACGATCAGCTCTGCATGTGCGGCGTCGATGGCTGGAGCAAGTTCCTTCAGCAGGGTTGTGAACTCAAGCTCGTTAAAGAGCGCTCTTGCCGCAGCCACATCCGGCTCCTGTGTCTGCATGCGCTCGAGTTCCAGATCTACCGGAACGCTGCAGTGAATCGTCACCAGCTCCTTGCTCAGCAGAATATTGTCGCGGTTGTTCTGAAGAGACTCACGATAGCTCTTCCGCTTTACCTCATCCGCGCGATCGAGAGCGGCTTCGACTGAGCCGAATTGCTGGATGAGTTCAACCGATCCTTTGTCGCCAATCCCAGGCGCTCCCGGGATATTGTCGACCGAATCTCCGCGCAGAGCCATCACATCAATCACGCGCTCCGGCGGTACTCCTAATGTTTCCTGCACTGCGGCGCGATTGAGCACCAGATTATCCTTCGCCGGATTCAGCACCAGCACATGATCCGTCACCAGTTGCAACATGTCCTTATCGTTCGAGATGATGTACACCTTGTGGCCTGCAGCCTCAGCCTTGTGCGAAAGGGTTCCGATTACATCGTCTGCTTCAAAGCCTTCGTACTGGATGATCGGTATGTGGAAGGCCTCGAGGGCACGCCGGATGTATGGGATCTGCTGAGCGAGATCGGCCGGCATCTCGGTCCGGTTCGCCTTATAGCCCTCATAGGCAACTTCATCGAACTGCTGCGTCTTGATGTTGAACTTGCGCACGGATGTCATCGCCTTTGCGCGCTCGTCGCGAAAGACGGGAGTCATCGTGTCGAAGATGGCCGCGAAATAGTGCGGGGAGAAGTCTTTGCGCAGCTTATTGATCATGTTGACGAAGACATAGGTCGCTGCTGTGGGCACGCCGCTGCGTGTGGACATGGGCCGCGCCCGCTGCATCGCGTGATACGCGCGAAACATGAAGGACATCGAGTCCAGAAGAAAAATTGGCGGCTTCGTTTCAGTCGTCGTCATGGTGCTCCAGCTCATGAAATGAACATGCAATCGCCGTAAGAGAAGAAGCGATAGCGCGCTTCCACGGCATGGCGATAAGCCGCAAGTGTATTGTCTCGCCCGGCGAAGGCGGAAACCAGCATCAGCAGAGTCGACTGAGGCAGGTGAAAATTCGTAAGCAACGCATCGACAACGCGGAAACGAAAGCCAGGCGAGATAAAGATGTTAGTTGATCCGCAGTGAGGATGCAGGCGCCCGTCGGCGCTTGCGGCAGCGCAGTGCTCCAGAGTGCGGACAGTCGTGGTTCCCGCAGCGACAATACGACGCCCGTCCTGACGCGCCGCATTGATCGCTTCCGCACATTCTGCGGAGAGCTCATAGCGTTCGCTGTGCAACCTGATCTCTGCCGTTTCTGCGACCCGCACCGGCTGAAATGTTCCGAGGCCAACATGCAGCGTTATGGTGCAGACCACTACGCCCGACGCCCGAATCTGATCGAGAACTTGCGGCGTAAAGTGCAGTCCCGCAGTGGGCGCCGCCGCAGAACCGCGCTGCCTCGCGTAAACCGTCTGATAGCGCTCGCGATCGAGCGACCGGTCATCGCGATGGATGTAGGGCGGCAGGGGCATGTGTCCGAGTGCATCGAGGCGTCGATCGAATTCCGCAACGGGCGTGAAACGCAGCGCTCGTTCGCCGCGATCGCCGCTGGCCACAATCTCCGCGTGAAGAGCGGCACCGCTGGCGTCGGAGAATTCAAGCCCATCCCCCACCCGCAGTTTGCGTCCCGGTCTTACCAGTGCATTCCACTCCCATGTGTCGATCTGTTCCGTCAGCAAGACTTCGATGCATCCGGCTGCAGGCTCGTCCTCGTCCAGGCGCCGAGTTCGCGTTCCAAACAAGCGCGCGGGTATCACACGCGAATCGTTCAGCACCAGAACGTCGCCTGCACGAAGTTGATGGGGAAAATGCGTGAAGGCGTCGTCTTTCCATGCCCCGGCTGCGCGATCGAGCAGGAGCATGCGCGACCCGCCGCGCTCCTCAGGCGGCTCCTGCGCAATCAATTCTTCGGGCAATGCGAAATCGAACTCCGAAACCAGCACTAGCTGATTCTAGTGCGGGAAGCACGATTCGAAACTAGTGCGGGAGCGCTTATCCGTTTCAGTGCGGGGCGGGAATGCGGTCAGAAAAGTGCGCTTCCGCCAGCAAACGCAGGCTTTCGAGCGTCGCCTCCACAGCGAGCCGCACTTGCTCTTCCGCTTCGACAGATTCCGGCGGCGGCACCGGCTGGCCCCACACCATGAGAACCCGCGAAAACGGTTTGGGCACCAGAAGAGCATCCCACGAGCGCAGCACCCAGGCGCTCTGCGGCAGAAGATAGAAGCTGTTAATGGGCTGTCCGGTCAACCGCGCCAGCCTGGTGATGCCGGGCTTGAGAAGATAGCGGGGGCCGCGCGGACCATCCCCTGGTATCACCGCGGTAGCGCCATCCCGAACAGCGCGGGCCAGCGCACGCAATCCACCGGAGCCGGCGCGCGAGCTCGAACCACGCACCGTCTCGTAGCCCATGTGCTCGATCGTGCGAGCGATCAGCTCGCCGTCGAAGCTCGCGCTGATCAGCAGCGTGGTCCGTGGCCTTCCGCGAAAAAAGCACGCTGCAGGAAGCAGACATCGGTGCCAGAAGCACCAGACGCTGGCCTCGCCGGGCTGGTCGGCGCGCCCGCCCTCTTCCAGAATCTCCTCATAGCGCAGCGTTGCGTGCAGAAGACGCAGCAACAGCGCAACCAGGGGCGGCACCGTCCAGAGCATCCATCGTTTCCGCCAGGTGAGCGTATACGGTGTCGTATCATCCATGCCGCAGTTTGAAAGTGCCTGCAGTGTAGCAGTCCGATGCGCCGCTGGTAGCATCAGAGCGTGCTCGCGATCGATACGCCCGTCCAATTCATCAAAGGCATCGGGCCACGCATCGCGGAATCGCTCACGGAAAAGGGCATCCATACTGCGGAAGACCTGCTCTATCACCTTCCCTTCCGCTACGAAGATCGAGCCAATCCGCGAACTCTGCAGGAGCTGGTGGCCGGCGAGACGGCCAGCGTGATTGGCGAAGTCCGCGGTTCGGCGCTGCTGCGCACACGAACGATGCCGATCTTCGAGATGACGCTGGGCCAGGGCACCGGCACAGTGAAGTGCATCTGGTTTCGCGGCACCTATCTGAAGGACCGCTTCCAGGCCGGTCAGACGGTCGCCGTCTTCGGCAAAGTGGAGCCATCGCGCTCCTCGCGCGGTTTCAAGATGATCCAGCCGCAGTTCGAGATCCTTCCCGAGGCAACGGAAGAGTTCAGCAGCCTCGAGATGGGGCGTATCACGCCGATCTACGAAAGCCTTGGCGGCACGAAGCTGGGCCCGCGCTGGGTCAGGCGGCTGCTCTACAGCCTGCTCGGCGAGCTACGCGGCCATATTCCGGAGACATTGCCGGCTGCCATACTCGAACGGCTTGGCATGCCATCGCGTGATATGTCACTCCAGCAGGTACATTTCCCGGACAGCGCGGCTTCGCTGGCCCAGCTGCAAAGTGCGCGCACGCCCGCGCACCGCCGGCTCATCTTCGAAGAGCTGTTCTTCCTCGAACTCGGCCTGGAGATCAAGCGCCGTAAGGCCAAGGAGCGCGCCGGTATCGCCTTCGCACCCAACGAGCAAGTGCGAGCAGCGCTTCGCGAGGTGCTGCCGTTCCATCCCACCGCCGCTCAGAAGCGGGCCCTCGGTGAAATCGTCGAAGACATGAAACAGCCGAGCCCCATGCGCCGGCTGCTGCAGGGCGACGTAGGTTCGGGCAAGACGATCGTTGCGCTACAGGCGATGCTGATCGCCATCGAGAACGGCTTCCAGGCGGCGCTGATGGCACCGACGGAAATTCTTGCGACGCAGCACTATCTTGGCGCGCGCAAGCTTCTGGAGCGCGCCACACGCGATTACCGCGTCACGCTGCTTACCGGATCGCTGGACCTGCACCACAAGCGGGCGGCGCGCGGCCGCATCGCACGCGGCGAGGCCGATCTCATCATCGGCACCCATGCGCTGATTGAAGAGAAGGTTGAGTTTGACCGGCTCGGCCTAGTTGTGGTGGATGAGCAGCATCGCTTCGGCGTGATGCAGCGGTTCCGATTGATGAAGAAGCCCGGAGAGGGGGAGCCCGATGTGCTAGTGATGACCGCTACCCCGATTCCACGTACGCTCGCTCTGTCGCTCTACGGCGATCTGGACCTGAGCGTACTGGACGAGCTGCCACCCGGCCGCACCCCGATCGTGACCCGCCGCGGCACGGATGAGCGAGCCGGTGAAGTGTGGACGTTCGTACGCAAGCAGGTCGCAGCGGGCAGACAGGCCTACATCGTGTATCCCGTGATCGAGGGGCCTAACGACGATCAGCCGGAGCTGGACTTCCCTGCTACAGAGGAGCCACCTGCGAAGCCGGGCAAACGAGGCGCAAAGACGCCCTCGCTCTTCGAGCGGCCCTCACTCAAGGCCGCCACACAGATGTACGAGGAGCTGCGGGACGGCGCACTCGCCGGCCTGCGGCTGGGCTTGCTGCACGGCCGCCTCAGCGCGGACGACAAGGAGATCGTGATGCGGCGCTTCCAGCGCGGCGAGCTGGATGTGCTGGTCTCGACCACCGTAATCGAGGTCGGCGTCGATGTCCCGAATGCCACCGTGATGGTCATCGAGCATGCGGAGCGCTTCGGCCTGGCACAGATGCACCAGTTGCGGGGGCGGGTGGGGCGTGGGAGTGCGAAGAGCTACTGCATCCTGATGACCGGGGGCCGGGTGTCGCCAGAAGCGGAGCAGCGGCTGGATGCCATGGTGCGCACGCAGGATGGGTTTGAGCTGGCGGAATTGGACCTGCAACTGAGGGGGCCGGGGGAGTTCTTCGGCACCCGGCAGGCTGGGCTGCCGGACTTCCGGGTGGCTAACCTGGTTCGCGACCGGGAGCTGCTGGAGTTGGCGAAGCGAGAGGCCGCCGCATTTGTCGCCAGCGGCGGCGCGGAGGCCACGGAGGCCGAGCGGGCCGTTGTGGCGGCACGGCTGAAGCAGGCCTGGCAGCGGCGCTATGGTCTGGTGGAGGCCGGATGATCGTTGGGACGGGCATCGATATGGTGGAGATCGAGCGCGTAGGCCGCTCCATCGAGCGATATGGCACGCGCTTCCTGGAGCGCGTCTACACCGCCGGGGAGATCGCCTACTGCCAGCGCAAGCGGCGCAACGCGGCGGAGAGCTTTGCCGCGCGGTTTGCTGCCAAGGAGGCTGCGGCGAAGGCGCTGGGCACCGGGATCGGCTTCGGCGTAACGTGGCGTGAGATGGAAGTGGGTCGCGAGCCTGCCGGACGCCCGGTTCTGCTCTTGCATGGCCGCGCGGCGGAGATCGCCGCCTCGCTGGGCGTGCGCCAAAGCTCGCTCTCGATTACCCACACAGGGACGCAGTCGCTGGCGCTGGTGATACTGGAAGACTGAGGCAACTGCGACGGTAGCGGATGTTGGCTCATCCAACCCGCAGACGCCAGGGCCGCTTCGGCCGCCATTTGGTACTCTCATCGGTAGTGTTGTTGTGCTTTGTTCGAGTGCGTCTGCGTCGAGGATGACCAGCGAGGTTCCGTGCCCAGTCAACAGGAAGTGCAGTGGTCACAACTGAAGGTGGGAGTGCTGGTGATCGTTGCGCTGGCGGCGCTGACGGCACTGATCTTCCTGATGTCCGGCAGTACGGGCGGGATATTCGCAGGCAAAATCACGCTTCGATCGTATTTTGAGAATGCGGCGGGACTGAAGGTGGGCGCCCCGGTGAATCTGGAGGGCGTGACCATCGGCAACGTGAAGCGCATCAACATCGTTGCGTCGCGCAAGCTGACGCCGGTTGAAGTCATCATGAAGGTCAGCGACCGGTACACGCAGGACGTGCGCGAGGACTCGAAGACCAGCCTGGATACGATCGGAGTGCTTGGCGACACGGTGGTCGATATCGACTCCAAACATGCGATCGGTCCGCGGGTGAAGAACAATGACGAGCTAAGCACGACGGAGAGTCCGAACCTCTCTGACGTGATCAAGTCCAGCCAGGGCACGATCGAACAGGTGAATACGATCCTGGCGAAACTGGACAGCCTGGTGGATTCACTGAATACCGGAAAAGGCTCCGTCGGACAACTCATCAATGATCCGGGCCTCTATAACCGCGCCAATGAGACGGTCACCCAATTGGCCAAGCTCAGCACCGACCTCAGCCAGGGCAAGGGCACGATCGGCAAGTTGCTGAATGACGACACACTCTACAACCATCTGAATGACACCACTGCGCGGCTCGATCACATCACGGCCGAGATCGACAGCGGCCAGGGCACGGTGGGCAAGCTGCTGAAGGACAAGACGCTCTATAACAATCTGAACGAGACCGTGACCAACGCCAATGCTCTGATGGCCGAGATCAACCAGGGCAAAGGCACGATCGGCATGCTGGCGAAAGATCCTGAATTCCAGGCCAAGTTCCGCGATTCGATCGACAAGCTGGACGCGATCATGGACAAGATCAACAGCGGCCAGGGGACAATCGGACAGATGGTGGTGAATCCGTCGCTCTACAACAATGCCGACGCGATGCTGACGGAGACCCGCAATCTGGTGACGCAGATCCGGGAGAACCCGAAGAAGTACCTGACCTTCCACGTCAAGATCTTCTGAGCGGGTTCGAGAGCGAGGAGCTAGGCTACCCCCCTCCCCTGCTTCCGGTTCCCGATTCGGTAAATACTTGGTACATCAGGGCTTAGCTGTTGTCCCGCAGGCTAAGTGATTGATAGAGCCGAAGTTACGGCTAAATTCGTCCAGCATTTGGACTTAGAGCTAAATTCGTCATCGCATTAAACTTAGCTGCAATCACCTGAAAACAAGGTAATTAACAGGCAAGGAACGAAGGAACGCTTCTGGGATTTGCGTTCTTATTCCCTACTTCAAGCATAGCAATTTGGTGAGTACGAACCGGCAAATTCTGACGTTCTGAATCGCGGCCAGCCTAAATTGGGAATGGATCCGGTCCCAGTATCGCGATTCATTGGGCAGGAGTTGCGGCGCCCGCGCGTTTGATTCTGATTTCCGCCACTCAGACCAATTTGATCGCCATTTAGCCGAACTTTCATGGCCGAGTGAATGCCGACCCATTTAGTCTTCTTAAATCAGGACCGATTCAGTCCTATTGAAACTCTTTCTGGAAGGCTGCTTTCTTCATGACGTGCCCCCGCAAGACCCTGGCTGCAATCTGTTTCGTTCTTGGCTCTTTCCTGCTCGCTTTGCCCGCTACGCCGTCCTTCGCCGATTCTGGTCCGCCGGTGAGTGATGCTGCGACTGATCGTCGCATGCCGACGGGAGGCCTGCGTTGGTCCACATTGAGGGCGTGATTCTGGATGAGTCCGCCGCCGCTCTTCCCGGTGCCAAGGTGCATTTTTCCGGCGAGGCTGGAACAGCGGCAGACGTGGTGGCGGATGCCGCGGGTAACTTTCACGCTGATCTGCTGAGCGGGACCTATCGCGTCTCCGCGGTCGAGAGTGGCTACCAACAGGTGGAGCAGCCGGTAGAGCTGCATGCGGGCACAACAACCCGGCTCACGTTGACCTTGAAGATTGAGAAGAACGTGGAAACTGTCACCGTCACGGCGACGGATGGCTATGCCACGACGGTGCAGACGACGGCGAGCCGCGTGCCGATACGGGTGCTGGACCTGCCGCAGTCGACATATACGGTGACACATCAACTGCTGGAAGATCGCGGCGTGGACAGCCTGAAGGACGCGCTGGCCGGCGTGCCCGGTGTGCAGCCGACGCTGGGTGAGGGGCGGCGCGACTCCTTCGATATCCGCGGGTTTACGGCGGGGACTGACCAGTACATTGATGGCGTGCGCGACGATGCGCAGTACTTCCGCGATCTTTCGAACACCGAGCAGCTGGATGTTGTAGAGGGGCCGGCGGCGGTGCTCTACGGACGCGGGTCCTCGGGCGGGCTGGTGAACCGCATCACCAAGAAGCCCACGATGGAAGGCCGTGAAGGCACGATTGCAGTGACGGGCGGCAGTTACGGCGAGCGGCGGCTGGAGGCGGATGCATCCGATTCATGGCTGAACAACACGCTGGGCGGACGCCTGACTGGAGCCGGTGAGTACACCGGCAGCCAGCGGCACTACTACTACATGAACCGCTATGCGTTTGCACCGACGCTGCGCTGGCGGCCGAGCGACCGCACTGACATGTATGCGCAGGTGGAGCGCCTGCGCGACGAACGGCTGCCGGACCGCGGCGTGGCCGCTGTGGATGGGCCGCAAGGTGTGGTGCCGATTGGCAACTACTATGGATACATTCTTGGCACGCCTTCCGCAGCAGCGCCGCATGATTTCATTCACGAGGGCGCGACGGACGAGACGTTCGATCTGCGGCACGATTTTGCGGATGGCTGGCATGCACATGAGATCTTCCGCCATGCCGGCGATGTCGTGGACTTTTCGACAATCTATCTGAACCAATTGGCTTCGGGTGGGGTGATCATCGCGGGGCAGTCCTCCACGCATGCGCACCGGGAAGCACTGGGAACACGCGCCGGCGCGGCGGCCGAGGATTCGAGCGCGGCGGAGAATCCGGTGATCTCGCGCGGGCAGTACAACGGCTCCCAACGTGAGGGAAATATTTTCGACCAGCTTGAGGCATACCGCAGCGGCCGCTTTGCCGGCATTGGCCACACGCTGCTGCTGGGCGGCGAGTACGGGCGGCAGACGCTGGACCGGCAGCAGTTCAGCGGCACTGCGCCCACGATCACGCTGTACAACCCGGTGCCGGATGTGGCGCCGACGCTGAACGCGACTCCCTCGGTGAACAACCGGTTTTTCGCGCAGACGGCGGCATTTTACGTGCAGGACCTGATGCAACTGGCGCCGCAGTGGAAGCTGATGGCGGGCGCACGCTTCGATAATTACAAACAGTCGCTCGATCAGCGGCTGGTGAACTCGCCCGATCTGGCGCGGGTGGATAACAAGTGGAGCCCGCGCGTCGGCCTCTTGTACCAGCCGAGGTCGTGGAGCACGGTGTATGCAAGCTACTCGCGGAACTTCGATCCGTCGGGCGAGTCGCTGAACCTGGCAGTCAATAACGCGCAGCTGGCGCCGGAGCGCACGGTGAACATCGAGGGCGGGGCGAAGTTTTCAAGCCTCGCTGACAAGCTGGTCTCGACGGTGGCGGTGTATGACCTGGACCGCAACAACATCAAGACGCCAAACCCGGCGAATCCTTCACAACTGATTCTCGCCGGCGAACAGCGGACCTTAGGCGCGAGTTTGTCGTTCCAAGGCAGCGTGACGCAGCGCTGGATGGTCTATGGCGGCTATGCGTACCAGGACGCGGTAGTGACGAAGTCGAATGCGAGCTTCAACGGCGTGCCGTTCCAGGGCAAGCGGCCCTACGATGTTCCGCTGCACAGCGGAAGCATCTGGTCTACGTACCGCTTTGCGAATGGATGGGGCGCGGGCGGCGGGGTGTACTTCAACACGGACAGCTTTGCCTATACCGACAACCTGGTGGAGCTGCCGGGCTACACGCGGCTGGACGGGACAGTCTTCTACCACCGGCGGCATGCGGAGTTCGATGCGCACCTGTCAAATCTGACCAACACGCGCTACTACGACTCGTCGCACTCGGACCTGGAGCTGTTTCCCGGCGCGCCGATCAGCGGGGCTGTAACAGCACGCTATCGCTTCTGAACCGGGAACGATGCGGTATCGCTTCTAAGCTGAGACCTCGCGGCTGCGGGGATGAAGTAAGGCTATTAAGAGATCCGCTGGGAGCGGTCTATCGCAGAGCGACGCCCGTAATCCTTCGGATTTACTATTGAGTTCGGATTTGAATCACCTCTGCAAGGGACCACGTGAACGCGTTAAGAAGAGCTATTCCTCACTCTGTCCGGAAACTCCTGCTGCCTCTCTATGTGAGGGCTCTCGATCTTTCCGACATTGCAGCGAGGCGCAGGGAGATGATCCCGCCGCGAACCATGAACTTTGTCGGCGATGGGGACTACAAATCTGTCGGCCTGGAATTCAGAAATCTGTTCACGCAGTACGGTGGCCTGAAACCGGATGATCGGGTACTGGATGTTGGATGTGGGATTGGACGGATGGCGAATCCACTGACGGCCTATCTGTCAGGCCGTGGAGAATACGTGGGCTTCGACATTGTGAAAAAGGGAGTGGAGTGGTGCGAGAGCAATATCACTCCCAGATTTCCCAACTTTCATTTCTACCACTCTAACGTCAGGAACAAGTTCTATAACCCGGAAGGAGTGTACGAGGCTTCGAGTTACAGGTTTCCCCATGAGGATGGCAGCTTCGACTTCGTATTCTTAACTTCTGTGTTCACCCATATGTTTCCCGCGGATTTGGGGAACTACCTGACAGAGATATCGCGGGTGCTGAAAAAAGGAGGCACTTGCTTCATCACCATGTTCCTGCTGAATGAGGAGTCTCGGGATTTTATCGAGAAGGGATTGAGCAGTCAGAATTTCGTCTATAAGCTCGATGGCTGCGTCACCGCCAATCTCGAAAATCCGGAAGCGTCGATAGCGTACGAAGAGACGTATATGCGTGACCTGTTCTCCAGGCTCGACCTTTCCTTTGAGCAACCGATTCACTATGGCCGCTGGTGCGGCAGGAAAGAGTTTCTGAGCTATCAGGATGTCGTGATCACCACGAAGAGGTGAGTCGCCGGCTATTCGCTACGCAGAACCTCCATTGGTTCGACCAGCGAGGCGCGCCAGGCCGGACGCCATGCTGCGATAACCGAGAGGACGCCGAATAGGACCAGCACGAGCGCGTAGGTGAGCGGATCGGCGGGGCTGGTTTCGAAGAGGAAGCGGCGCATGACGTTGATGACCGCGTAGGCCCCCGCCAGCCCGACGATTACCCCGGTGGTGGTGAGCGCGAGAGTCTCGCGCAGGATGAGCGTGGAGATCTGGGTGCGATTGGCGCCGAGCGCGAGACGAAGGCCGAACTCGCGGGTGCGCCAGCTTGCGGTGTAGGCGATGAGGCTATAGACGCCGAGGGTGCCGACGCCGATGGCGAGCAGCGCGAAGACTGTAAGCAGTATGGCGAGCGAGCGCGGCGCGGCAGTGGATGCAGCAACGACCTCGTCCATGGTGCGGATGCGGGTGACCGGGATGCGAGGATCGAGCTCCGCGACCATGCGGCGCAACTCACCGGCGACCTCGCCCGCGCCGAGGTTCGAGCGGAGGACGATATTCATGACAGGCTTTTCGTTGTTCGGGCTCAGCGGGAGATAGACTTCCCAACCGGCGCCCTTGTCGAGGCTTTGGTGACGCGTGTCACTGACGACACCGACGACGACCGCGGCGGTCTTCGTGTCCATCACGGCGGGCGAGGGCTCGACGTTGACGTCCTGCAGGTGCTTGCCGATGGGGTCCTGGTTCGGCCACAGGTACTTAGCGAGCGATTGATTGACGAGGATGGCACGGCTGGTGCCGGTGGCGTCGATTGAGTCGAAGAGGCGTCCGCGAAGCAGATGGATGTCCATCATCGGAAGATATTGCGGGGAGACGATGCTGCTTGATGCCTCCATGGAGAGCTGGCTGGGGCTGCGCGGATGGCCCTCGGCGTCGAAGACAAACCAGGCATCCATCCCGGAGAGCGGCAGCGCGTCGATGAGGGCTGCATCGGAGACGCCGGGCAGCCCATGGGCGCGGGTGATGAGGTTTTGATAGAAGGCCGTGCAGGCCCCCTTGCTGTGGCAGGCATTGCGATCAAGCGAGATTTGCGCGCTGACGAGACTTTGGGTGCGGAAGCCGGGATTGACGCTGGAAAGGCGCGAGAGGCTGCGCAGCATCACGCCGGCCGCGGTGATGACGACGACGGCGAGCGCAATCTGTCCGATGACCAGAAAACGCGAAGTACGGAAGCGTCCGGCCGAGCCGAAGACGTTAGTCTCGTTCAAACGGAGCGAGCTTTGCAGATCGAGGCCGGCAGCCTTCCATGCGGGCGCGAGGCCCGCGAGGACACCGGTGATGAGCGAGAGGACAGCAGCAAAAACGAGTACATCACCACGAAGCGCGATGTTTGCGAGGCGCGGCGTATCGGGCGGCAGGAGCAGCTTGAGCGCGTGAAGCGTAAGAGCAGCGAGCACCAGTCCGGCGATACTGGAGAGCACGGCGATGAGGCCGCTCTCGGTGAGCACTTGCTGCAACAGACGGCGGGCGTTGGCGCCGAGGGCACGACGCAGGGCCATCTCACGCTGACGTGAAGCAGCTCGGGCGAGCATGAGGTTGGCGACGTTCGCGCAGGCGATGAGCAGCACGAGCGCGACCGCGCCAAGCAGCAGCAGGAGCTTGGGACGCATGTCTCCGACGACTGAGTCGAGCAGCGATGCAACCGACACATTGGCGGCCCAGTTGTCGGGCATGCGCCAGGGAAAGAGTGTGAGCATCTGCCGGTGAAAAGAGCGCAGCTCGGCTTGTGCCAGCGCGGGTTTGACGCCGTCCTTCAGCCGGCCTATGGCGCGAAAGCCGAAGACGGCCCAGGGATCGATGTTGTCGCTGGGCTTGAAGGAGATGGGAATCCAGAGTTGCGTCGTCGCATCAGGGAAGGTGACGCCCGGCAGGGGCAACGCCGATGATCTCGCGATTGACACCGTCGAGCAGAATCTTTTTGCCGACCACGCTGGGATCGCTGCCGAAGTGCTGCTGCCAATAGCCGTGGCTGAGGACGACGATGTTGTCCCGGCCGGTTTCCTCCTCCGGCGCGGAGAAGAAGCGACCGAGCGCAGGGCGAACGGCGAGTGTGTCGAACAGATCGACGCTGACAGCGCTGCCGAAGGCCCGGTCGGATGTGCCGCTGGTGGTGACGTTGTATTCGGAGTTGAGCGTATAGCCGGAGATGGACGCGAAGGTGGTGGTGCGGCGCTGATATTCGCGGATCCAGCCCTTGGGGAAGCTGGCGTAGTCGGATTGTGCGTCGATCTGGACCAGCCGATTGGCATGCGGAAAGGGCAGCGGCTGGAGCAGGATGGAATCGAGAACGCTGAAGATGGCCGTATTCGCGCCGATGCCAAGCGCCAGGGTGAGGATAGCGACAGCGGCGAAGGCGGGGCTGCGCCGGAGTTGCCGCAGCGCGTAACGCAGATCCTGCAGAAATCTCTTCATCCGAATTTCTTCCTTCCTCACGGACAAAAGGAGCATGCTGGCTGCCATTCCCTTGAATTGCAATAAGCGCAGCGCGATAAGGAAGATAGACGCTGGATGACGTGTATCCCACATCGCGGAGTTGCGTCCAATTGCGGGAGCAGCTGTCCGGATGCGAACAGGCATTTGCCATGCAGGCGGGCGCGCCTGCGGCGCATTTTGTGCGGTTCGCTTCGCTTCCTTCGGTCGCTCACGTTTAGTGTTGGTACTTGGCTGAGAGCTCGGAGGGACGCCCTCCGTTCGGTTCAGCATAGAAGCCCGATTCCGTAGTTCACGGCAGCTTGGCGCGATTTTGTGTTGGATTGGCCCAAACGACTTCCGATTTCTCCAAGCCACCGGGTGAGTGGCGCGTCTATGCTTCAAAGTGCGGCACTTAAGTGCAGCGCCAGGGTGGAGGATCGTGAATGCCGGAGTGGGGTGAAACGGAAGTGGCTCTGGATTCCGACGTGAGCTCCCCGGCCGACCAGCCGATGGCGCCTTCCGGTGGCTGTGCGGCGGCGCCGCACGAGGCGCATGCGCCACAAGTTCCCGAGCTTTCGCATCGGCGACGTGCGGCGGCGGCTTTTATCTTCGTCACGATCACGCTGGATATGCTGGCGATGGGGATGATCGCGCCCGTGCTGCCGCAGTTGATCACCAACTTCATGGGCGGCAACACGGCGAGCGGGGCGGAGATGTTCGGCATCTTCGGGACCGTGTGGGCGGTGATGCAGTTTGGATTTTCGCCGCTGCTGGGCTCGCTGTCGGATCGCTTCGGACGCCGGCCGATTGTGCTGCTGTCAAACTTTGGGCTGGGCGTGGACTACCTGGTAATGGCGCTGGCGCCGACGCTGGGGTGGCTGTTCGTCGGGCGCGTGGTGTCAGGAATCACATCGGCGAGCGTGCCAACCGCGATGGCGTATATCGCGGACGTGACCGATCCCAAGAAGCGCGCAGAAGCCTTCGGGATGGTGAGCGCGGCCTTCGGCCTGGGCTTTGTCCTGGGACCGGCGCTGGGCGGCGTGCTGGGCAATGTGAGTCCGCGGCTGCCCTTCTGGGTAGCGGGCGGCATGAGCCTGCTGAATGCGATGTATGGGCTATTCGTGCTGCCAGAGTCCCTCAGCAAGGAGTGCCGCGGCACCTTCTCCTGGAGGCAGGCGAATCCACTTGGGTCCCTGACTCTGCTGCGGCGCCACCGCGAGCTCTTCGGCATGGGGCTGGTGCTGCTGCTGAGCTATCTGACGCAGCAATCGCTGGTGAATACGTGGGTGCTGTACACGGACTACCGCTACCAGTGGAGCGCGCGGGCCGTAGGCTTGTCGCTGGCACTGGTTGGTGTGGGGTCGGTGATTGTGGGGGCGCTGCTGGTGCGGCCGCTGGTGAAGTGGCTGGGGCAGCGGAGCACGCTGCTGTGGGGGCTGGGGATTGGTTGGGTGGGGTTTGCCATCTTCGGATTGGCGCCGACAGGTTGGCTCTTCCTGCTGGGGATTCCGCTGATGAACCTGTGGGGGTTGGCGGGGCCGACCGCGCAGGGATTGATGAGCGTGCACGTGAACCCGCAGGAGCAGGGGCAACTGCAAGGGGCGGTGCAGTGCATCCGCGGCCTGACGGCACTGATCGGACCGGGGCTGTTTACGTTCGTATTTGCGGCGGCGATCAAGCCGGGGCGGATTCATTTGCCGGGCGCCCCGTTTTTGCTGGCCGCGGTGATTTTGCTGAGCGCTTTGCCGGTGGCGGCGGTGGTGACGCGGCAGCGGGCCTAAGGAAGATTTCGACAGTTCGGGAGGATTGGATGGGACCGCTGTTCCCGCCTTTGGTTCGAACTCATGCCCGCGCTGGTGCAGGTTGATCTGCTGGTTTCCGAATCGCAGCGCCTTCCTGGTCCCAAACGTCACCTCCTCCATTCCCAGAATCCTGGTATAGAAGGCGATCGTTCGCTCGATGTCAGCGACGGTCAGGACGAGATGATCGAGCTGATCCAGCTTGACGGTCATAGCTCAATTCGATGCCCGATGGCCTCGGGATTGAGCATGCGTTCAGGAGGGCTTTGGACAAATTTCTCTTCAGGGGCAATTGCAAACGATGAAAAGTATTCCGCCGTTTTATGTCATCACTGGAGGTCCCGGCAGCGGCAAGACAACGTTGCTTGCTGAGTTGGCGCGCCGTGGATATTGGTGTATCCGGGAAGACGCGCGTGCTGTGATCCAGGAGCAGGTTGCATCCGGCGGAAGCGCGGTGCCGTGGGGCGATGCGGCGCGCTTTTCGGAGTTGCTAATGCAGCGATCGATTGCTACATGGCAGGCGACGGCTCATGGTTGGCGCGCGGTTGATGCGCCCCGTGCCGCTGTTTATTTCGATCGTGGCGTCGGTGATGCTTTCACTTGCGCCGATCTTGTGGGCTGCACTCTTTCCGCAGATTTGCGCGAACAGGCGCGCGCATGCCGTTATCGCGATCCCGTCTTCCTGGCACCTTGGTGGCCGGAGATCTACTCCACCGACACGGAGCGTCTCCAGACAGAGGAGGAAGCGGAGCGCACCGAGCATGCAGCCATGAAGACGTACACCGATCTTGGTTATCGCATCGTTCGGCTGCCGCTGGTGAACGCGGCGGAGCGCGCCGACTTCGTGCTTGCTCACTCGGCCGAAATCTGAACGGCTGAGGTCACGCGGATGGCTTCAGGCGCTCTTTTCTCTTCGCTGGTTTCGCCTGCGCCAGACGCCACGCCATCTCGAGTGCATAGGTGAGCACCTGCGGCTTCGCCTCTGACAACCGCACCATTGTTGAGCCCTGCCGGCCCCACGCGCCTGCGGCCGGCTGAAAGGCCTTCGGCATCGCCTCGAGCAGCTTGTGCTGCTCATCCGGCGGCAACTTCACCATGGCCCATGTGCCATCGGGATAGCCCAGCGTGGCAAAGATCTTGTTCGCCACCCGGAAGTCGGGATGATGCATGTGCTCACTCTCGATCGCCCCTGGCAAGGCGAGAGCGGCGCGGCGAAATGTGTCAGCAGTCATAGACCACCTCCGAGGATCTCGTCCGGGTTCACACCGTACCGTGCGTCGCCATTGTGGCTTCCTTGATCTCGCCGGGAGACATGACTGCGATCTGCGTGCCGATCCACCACTTGTAGCCGAAAGGGTCGCGCACGCCGCTCATGCGAATCCCGTAGGGCTGGTCGGCCGGCTCGCGGAGGCTCTCCGCGCCCGCCGCCAGCGCTTGTGCATGCATTGCATCGCAGTCCTCGGTGTAGAGCATGAGGCTGATGGGCGAGCCGCCATAGTGATTCGTGCCATATGCATCCATCTGCGCGTTCTCGTCCGCCATCATGATGCGGCTGTCGCCAATCTGCATCTCGGCATGGCCCACCTTGCCGTCTGGGCCTTTCATGCACATCACCTCGCGTGCGCCGAAGGCCTTCGTGTAAAACTCCATCGCCTTCGTGCATCCGGCGAACATCATGTACGGCTGCACACTGTGCGAGCCCTCCGGAATCGGATTCACTTGTGCCATCGCAATTCTCCTCTTGTTGCCAGCGATTCTGCTCTCGCGCGACGGACTATGTCTTGTAAAAATCGGAAACTTGTTCGGTCCGTTTTCAATCCCGCAGCGGCACATGATTCAGATGCTCGGTTGCCGCGGCCAGGTAGGCGCTTGGCGTCATGCCGGCGATCTGGCGGAAGTCATGGCTGAGGTGCGCCTGGTCGTAGTAGCCGCAGTCGATCGCCAGATCGGCCCAGTTCACCTGCCGTACACCGCGCAGCCGCTGGATCGTGTGCTGGAAACGGCGCACGCGGTGAAAGGTCTTGGGCGAGACACCGACCTGCTCGTGGAAGAGTTGCGCGACGCGCCGTTGGCTCATGCCGATCTTTCCCATCACGGACTGGACGCGTCCGGGACCGTCGCAGATGTTCAGCTCGCGCGCCATGTAGATAACGGATGGATGGGGCCCTAGAGTATTGCGCTCCGCGAAATGAAGGCGATCTTCCAGGCACGCGGCCAGCACCTGGAGCATTGCACGAGGTGTCTCGGCGGCGAGCACGCGTTCGCGCACCCAACCCGCTTCCCTGCCCCACAGGTCTGTCATGTCGAAGGAAGCATCTTCCAGCTCCGCTAGCGGCATGGGAAGGAATGGGAAGGCGCCACCGGCTGCGAACTGCACACCGACGACGCGCTCCTGCTGGTCGCAATCAATGGTGAAACAGTTGGAGCGTGCGCCGGAGAAGACCGTCGTTCCGCGAGTGCGGGCGCCACCCTCATCTTCGTAGATGGCGATCGGATCATCGCGCAAGTTGAGGATCATCGCTGCCTGCGCCTGCGGCAGCAAACGCTCCTGGCGGTGCGGCGCGGGCGCGCCCTCCCAGTACCAGAGGCAGTCTACGAGGGCGGCTAATACACCTTCCGGTTTGTAGCGATAACCCGGCATTTGGGAACTCAGCCCGACTGTCTCATCCCAAGCATAGCTCCAGAGCTCCCGGAAGGGCCGCGTCAGGTCTATACAAGCCGTTTTCTGCTTCGTGTATGAACGGGGGATATTTCCCACGGGGCCACCAGAGTTCACATCAAGCTCGCAATAGCTCGAGGTGCCAAATGAATGCCCAGCTCCCTATCTTGCCATCTCTTCGCAGGCTCTCCGGCATTGCTGCCGCTGTTTGTGTGATGCTCCTCATCTGCCAGAGCGCTGCTGCGCAGGTCACCGCCGGGCCGACGTCCGGCACTACAGCAGCACCTGCCGCACCTGCCGGCTGCAACTCCGCCGAGAGCCGCCAGCTTGACTTCTGGGTAGGCCACTGGAGCGTTTCACCGAAGGCGGCGCCGAACCGCAAGGTGGCCACCAGCTTGATCGAGAAGCTTTATTCCGGTTGCGCCATTCGCGAGAACTGGATGCCCCTCAAGAGCGGAACAGGTGGCAGTTTGAGTTCTTTTCTTCCCGACAAGCACGCATGGCAGCAGATATGGGTGGACTCATCCGGTTCGTGGGTCACTTTCACCGGCGGGTGGGACGGCAACGCCATGGTGCTCGAAGGGGTGTGGCCCATGCCCGGACATCCGCAGCAAAGAACGCGCATGTCCTATCGCCTGCTGGCCGACAGCACGGTGGAACAGAGCGGCGTCACCTCCGACGACGAAGGGAAAACCTGGCAGCCAGGCTTTGACTTCATCTACACCCGTATCCCTTAATCGGCCGCCAAACCGGCATCAACATTTCGGACGCGGGCCGGGCAGGTCCGGCTTCTTCCCGTGAAATGCACCTATGCGATACTCACAAGGAATGTATAAGCGCATCCTGCTCAAGCTCTCAGGCGAAGCCCTCGCTGCCGGACGCGGCTTCGGTGTCGATGTCGACACCGTTCACCAGATCAGTATGGAGATCGCGGACATCCGCAGTATGGGTGTCGAAGTGGCTGTCGTCGTGGGTGGCGGCAACTTCTTCCGCGGTGTTGCGGAGCAGGCGCGCCATATGGACCGCGTCTCCGCCGACCACATGGGCATGCTGGGGACGGTGATCAATTCCCTTGCCTTCCAGGACTCGCTGGAGAAGTGTGGCGTGCACAGCCGCGTCATGTCCGCCATTGAGATGAACCAGGTAGCCGAGCCCTATATCCGCCGCCGCGCCATCCGGCATCTGGAAAAAGGGCGTGTGGTGATCTTCGCCGCGGGCACGGGCAATCCCTACTTCTCCACGGATACCGCGGCCTCGCTGCGCGCGATGGAGATCAAGGCAGACGTGCTGCTCAAAGCCACGAAGGTGGACGGCATTTACAGCGCGGATCCCGTGCTCTCCAAAGACGCGATCAAGTATGAAGAGATCACCTATTTCGAGATCCTGCAGCAGGGGCTGAAGGTCATGGACATGACCGCGGTCAGCCTGTGTAAGGACAACGCGATGCCGATGATCATCTTCAACATGAATACGCCGGGAAACATCCTGCGCGTGGTTTCCGGCGAGCGCGTTGGCTCCCTTGTGACCGCCTAAAATATTTCGGCCGAAGCTCCCGCTGGCGCCCTATTTACGGGGTATTTACCTCCCCTATCCGCTTGTTGCGTTTGTCCGGGCGGCAAGTGCTTTTGCATCTGCATCTTCTGTGGAGGATTCCGCTCCACCGGGCGTCCACTATCATCGAATGAGTACAGGGCCGCGCCTCGCGCGCACTCTGACAAATGCCCCCGCGGAGTTTGTGTGTCGACTACGTTGCCAGCAACTTCTCCCGAGACCGCCGAAACATCCGCCCTGCGGATGTCGTCAGAGGATGCAATGGCTACGGCGACCCTCTCGGTGCAAGCTCCTCCCGCGCGCCGCTCGCGGCTTGATGCGCTGACCGGCATGCGCGCGCTGGCGGCGCTGAACATCGTCTTCTTTCATTTCTCGGATCCGAAAATCTTTGGCCCCTTCGCTCCGGTGGTCGATAACGGATACGTCTCGGTCAGTTTTTTCCTGCTGCTCTCCGGCTTTGTGCTCGCTTACAACTATCGGGAGCGTGCCGAGCAGGGCCTGATGCGCGCGCGCACCTTCTGGATGGCGCGCTTCTCGCGCATCTATCCGGTCTTCCTCTTCTCCCTGGTTATGTCCTTCGTGGTGTTGGGGCAGGAGTGGCGCATTCGTCCGCACGGTGAGTTTGCCTGGGGCGTCGGGCTGACATTTCTCCTCGCGCAGGGCTGGTCGCCCACTCTCTGTACCTTCTGGAATGCGCCTGCCTGGACACTGACTACGGATGTCTTTTTCTACGCGCTGTTTCCCTGGCTCGTCACCCTGCGCCGTCCGAAAACTCGCAACCGCATTGTCTGGACGATGCTTGGCTGCTGGTGCCTGAGCTTCATCCTGCCGGCGCTTTACATGGTCCTGAATCCGGACGGCGATCCACATCTCGATCGCTACTCCAATGGCTGGTGGCTACGCGCGGTCAAATTCGGACCGCTGCAGCATCTGCCGTCGTTCCTCTTCGGGATGGCTTTGGCGTCGCTCAACGACCTTATCCCCGAGCGTAGTCATATGCGCACAGCGCTGGGCATGGTTGGTTTCGCGGCACTCTATACCATCATGTGTTTTGGCAGCCACATGCCCTACCTCTTCATGCACGATGGCCTGCTGATGCCGCTCTACGCGTTGATCGTGCTCGGTCTTGCCGGTAGAAACTTCCTGACGCGAGTTTTTTCCATCTATCCGCTCATCGTGATCGGCGAGGCCAGCTACTGCCTGTATATCCTGCATTTCAATCTTTGGAACCTGCTTCACGACGACACGCATCTGCTGGCGCGGGCCGGGTTGCTGCGCTTCGATCCATGGCTCTCCTACGCACTGCTGGTGTTGATCTCTATTGCGGTGATGTATCTGGTGGAACGGCCCGGGCAGCGCTGGATCAAACGCTGGACGCACAATCTGACGCCCGTGGGTCCGCCGAGCGTCCCATAAGGCTCGCGAGCAATTTGTGCTTTTTGCGTCCGTAGAGGGCTAGAGGCGCGTCATCGGCTGAGGGGCAGGAAGAAGCTCATGACTGTGCCGGCATTCAGGCCTTGCTTGCTGCGGAAACGCATATAACCGCCTTGCTGCTCGATGAGGTTCTTCGTTACCCAAAGCCCGATGCCTGTGCCGACATCTATCTTGGTGGTGAAGAATGGCACAAAAATCCGCTGTTGGACTTCGGCGGTCATCCCACTGCCGTTGTCTGCGAGCGTGATGCGTACCCCGGGCTCCATGCCGTTGGTCCAATTCCGAGTCGGCCGCGCTCGCAGCCAGAGTTTTCCGCGTTCGCTGGATGCGTCAATTGCGTTGGCCAGAAGGTTCGACAGGGCCTGCTTCAGTTCGCCCTGCTTCACGAGCAGCTTCAACCTGCTGTCTACCTCGACTTCCACAGTTAGCCGCTTGTTCAGCAGCTTGCGTTCGTAGATCGTGATGACTTCCTGAACAAGTTCGGCCAGGCTGACCCACTTGAGCTGAGAATTGTCGCGATAAAAGCCGAGTGTCTGCTGCGCAATTTGGGCGACCCGAGCCAGCTCCCGGTCGGCAATGTCAAGCGTGCGGCAGACGTCTTCCGGAACACCTTCGCTCGTCTTCGCCAGATAGATAAAGTTCGTCACCGCTTCAAGAGGGTTATTGATCTCGTGGGCGATGGTGGCTGCCATGCGTCCGGTTGCCGCCAGCTTCTCCGCCTGCATGAGCGACATCTGGGCTAGCTTGAGCTGTGTGATGTCGCGAGAGACCGCGATCAGTCGTTCGATTTTTCCATCTGCATCCAAAGCTGGCGTGATCTTCACGTCCCAGCTCTTCTGAGTGCCGTGGACCGTCGCGCAGTCGCCGCGAAAGCTGCCCACGCCACCTGCCTGGGCCATGGCTAACGCGGCCTGGGCTCGCGGCCGGTCTTCTTCCTTCCAGAAATCGATCCAATACCGGCCCAGAAATGTACTGATGTCGTCGATCTCCAGCGCTCGCTGGCCTGGAGGGCTCATATACTCCAATCGCCCTTTCAGATCGAGCACCTTGATGCAATCCACGCTGCTCTCCACCACCTTCTGCGCAAATTCTTCAGTTCTCCGCAGCTTCTCTTCTACGCGCTTGCGCTCGACAGCCTCTCGCTCACGCTCCGCGACCGCGGCATGCAGGGTCTGCGCTTTCTGCTGCAAAGCACTCACCATGCGCAGACGATCGCCCTCATTCCGCAGGGCGGTGTAGCTCTCGGTGGGAAGCACGTGATCGTGTTCCTGGCAGACGCGCGTAAACAAGACGTCGTCCGCCTTCTTACCGAAACTTGCCAGCGAATAGGCACACAGCAATGAGAAGGAGTGCCGTCGCGCAACCTCGTTCCACAATTGCTCAAGCCGGATTGCCGCCTCGCAATTGCCCTCTACCCACAACAAAGCGACCATCTCGCCAAAGGCCACCACTGGGGCGCTTTTCCTCGCCATTGCCATCCTGGCTTGTAGCAGCACCGGTTCAATTACGCCATAAAAGCGTTCCTCGTCCGGCCAGCCGTCCACCATGAGTCTGGCCAAGGTGCCCGCTGCATCGAGTGACAGATAACGGCCTTTGTGGGCGGGTACCGAGAGATCCATTCCCCACGCCTTCAGCCGCTCTGCGAGGCCGTCGCGGTGCGCCTGGGTTGCGATCACAACGCACGCGTCCCCGCGGCCCAGTGCAGAACCAACGAACTCGCTCAGGCCATCGACAAAGACGGCATCGTCTTCATAAAACTGCACGGCGTGCGAGCAGTGAATGGGAGCGGCTCGCCCAGGCACAGGTGCCAGACTCGCGCTGCTCAGCACGTTGTCGGCGCCATCATGGGATCGAACGAAACTTGCCAAATAAGACTCCGGGGCGAGGGCATGGCTGAATTGTTAATGACGCTATCGCAGGATTGGGTTTGGCAATGCCAGGACAGCCGGAAACGCAGTGCGGGCCCGGGACGGCGGGTCGTGCTGCATGATGGATGGCAGAATTCAGGGGCAGGGTTGGTTGGTAGATCCGCAACTCCCTCCGCAAATGGAAAGGCCTGCCCGATCGACGGGGCAGGCCTTCTGTCTCTCGCTGCGTGCTTTTAGTAAGTTGGATTCACCTGGATCGCGTGGTCGCCGTGCTTGACGGTGGCTACTGCCGTGGCTTTCGCGGCACCAGGAAAGGGCGAGTTCTGCACGATGTTCGTAGTGCCAGCGTTCGGATCGAGATAGAGTCCTGACACCGAGTTGCCGATGAAGTTCGCCGTATAGACATAGCGCCCGATCGAATTCTCGACAGCGATCGCCGCCGGCCCGGGATCTGTAGCGGTGGAGCTCGAAGTTCCGGCCAGCCCGCTGGGAATGCCGGTGGTGGCGTTCAAGGCGTATCCGCTGACGGTGCCGTCGAGGTAGTTGGACACGTAAATGTACTTGCCACGCGGGTCCACCGTGATCGCGCTCGGAAGGTTGCCGGTGGGGGTCGTGCTGGTCGACAGCGGCAGGATCGCGCCTCCGCTGCCCTGGACGCTGTAGGAGAGGATCAGATTCTGCTTGAAGTCAGTCACGTAGACGAAGCGGTTGGTCGGATCGGTGGTGATCGCGTTGGGCGCGACACCTGCGGCAAATGGCGAACCCGCTCCGGGCGTCAGGGAGTTGTCAGAATTGACCACATAGCTCGATACCTGACCGACGGCGGCCGTTCCGCCGCTGCACGCACCCACTGCGGGGTAGATCACGGTGGCGCTGCCGGTGGCTCCGCGATTCTGTGCGGCTACTGTATCGATCAGCGTGGTTAGCTGCCCGGCGGGATCATTGACCACGTAGACCGCTCCGCCGCCGGCGTTGCCGGGGCTGCCCAATACGGTGACGGCTACGGGATTGTTGCAGGTGGGATACGAGACTTCGGTTCCCAGGGTGCCGTCTGCGGCGATGGGGAACTGGACCAGCGCACCGATGCCGGGCGTAGTCGGGCTGTAGGGGGTGCTGTTGGGGGCCAGGCCGTAGGCCTCCACCACGTAGAGCGTCTTGCCGTCCGGGCTGACCGCCATGCCGTTCGGATTGGTGCCGGACTTGAGGTTGTAGGTGTTCTGCGCGAAGAGCTTGCCATCCGAGCCAACGGCGTACTCGATCACCGTGTTGTCGTCGTGATTGAGCGCGTAGATCACTTTGTCGTTGGGCGTAGTGAGCAGGGCGATCGGATTCCGGCCGGCCGGAAAGGGCGAGCCAAGAATCTGGGTCAGTGCGCCGGATTCGCCATCGGCTGCAAAACCGTAAACCTGCCCGGGGTTGGCGTTCGCCGAGGCAATGTAGATGAAGTCGATGGTGTTGCTCTGCCCGCAGGCGGTGATACCCAGCACCAGGGCGGCGGAGACTGCTGACGCCAGAGCAAGCTGGCCAAGTTGACTGAACTTCATTCGATTCCTTCGTCCTTCATTTGAATCCCTGAACTTCTTTCGAGCCCTGGGATCCCGGTCATTTCCAATCGCCGTCCCGCGCAGTCTTGCAATCAACCTGCTGCGCGGCAGCGCGTTTCCTCAAAGTGTGCAGGGAGTTCTGGCTTATTGTAATCACCGGCCAGCGCTCCCCGCCGAAAGTCGTGCTAGAAGGTGCTGCCGGTTGTCGCACACCATGTTGGCGAGCCCGGCGGCGCCGGCATGCTCTTGGGCAGCGTATCCAGACCACCCGTCTGCTGGTTGATCTTTTTGCCCGTGATGGTGCTGTCGTTGAAGTTCACCGCGTATACGTACTGGTTCGAAGGGTCTTCGACGAGGCACCGTGTGCCCGATCCCGCCCCTGCTCCATTAGCTCCGCCGGTGTTCGCGTCGTAAAGCTGGCCGTTAGGCTGGATGGTGTATGCCGTAATCACATTGCCGCCCGCGCCCACATTTGTGTTGATGCCGGAATTGCCCACCCACAGGAAGTTATGGGTGGTCTCCTTGAGCATGCGCGAAGGATCGACGGGTGCCTGACTCTGGGCATTGTTGGCGCGAGCGCCCTGGGACACCGAGGCCAATGTGCCGCCGGAGCTGACCGTGTAGGGCAGGATGAAGCCGGTGGAGCCGGCAGGACCTGCATCCAGCGCGTAGAGATAGGTGGAGGTCGCGTAGACGAAGGTTAGTTGCGTGGCGCCGGTCGGCGTCGGCGTGCTCTGAGTGAGCGTGAGCTGACCATTGGTGGCGCTCTGGTTATAGATAAAGATCGCCTGCGGCGGATCGGTAGAAGTTGCCCCGCTCGCCGGTCCCTGCTCGGCGATGTAGGCATAAGAGCCGCTCAACGCGAGCCAGGTCGGATTGGTGCCCACAGGGAAAAAAGTGAGCGGGAGGCCATTCGAGTCTCGCTGCTGGTTATTGAGAACCGGGGTCAGCCGGCCGGTGGTGGAGTCAATGGAAAACGCGGAGACGTCGCCAAGCCCGCTGCCGTCGGGAGCAAATTCGTCCAGAGCGTATAGGAAATTCCCGGCGATCACGATATTGCGCGTATTCGAGCCCTTCGGAGTGAAGGTGGCCTGGTGCGTGACCACGCCAGAACCGCCAATCGAAAACAGATCGATCTGGCCCACCGCCGGACTGGCATCGGTGCCGAAGTTTGCGTTCAACACGTACAGGTAGTTGCCGGTCGCATTCACCACAACCTGAGTCGGGTTCGGTCCCCCGGAGCCTACAGTTTTGGTCAAACGAAGGGTGCCGTCGTTGTTCTTGATCTTGTAGGAGGCAATCTGGCCATTATTGATGCCGGCACCCGTAGCAGAGCCCGTCACGAACAAGTACCCAACGGTGTAGCTCAGAGTGCAGGACGTCATGCCGAGTACTGTCACGGCAGAGGCGGCTAGGGCTAACGCAGCCCGGCCGAAATTCTTCAACTTCATCCGATTCCTTCGTCCCGATGCACACGACATGCGTCGAGGCTGCCAAAACAGCTTTGAACTGAAAATCTGGGTGGGGACCCGCCTGCATTGTAAAAGGTTCAAGCACATTAGGGCTACTCGGGGGACGGAAAACCGGTCAGCCGGGTCCCGCTCGCTCTCGCTGACCGGCCTAAAAGAGGGCAGTCTGCTCCCAATAAGATCGCCCACACATGAGACGTGAGCGGCCGAAGGAAGCGAGCCGGGGCACCAGTGCTACCACACGCGGCAGATGTTCTCCGGATACATCGGGGCGCCCTTCTTACAATGGAAAGCTTTGCCAAATTCCTCGAAGTTCTGCACCACGCCATCGACGCGGAACTTGCCTGGCGAGTGCGGATCCACCTTCACCATCATGCGCGAGTACTCCGGACGGCGGCTCTCGCACCAGATCTGCCCGTAGGAGATGAAGAACTGCTGCGCGGGCGTGAAGCCGTCTTTCTTGGGTTCCTCGAGATGCTTGCCTTCTGCCGCGAGCGTGTTCTGGAGCGCGAGGAACGCAATGCGGATGCCGCCGTTGTCAGCCGTGTTTTCGCCCAGGGTGAGCTTGCCATTCACGTTTGCACCCGGCTCTGGCGCGAAGTTGCCGTATTCCGTGACCTCGCAATCGGTCCGCTCGGTGAAAGCCTTGCGGTCGGCCGGCGTTTGCCACTCGCGCAGATTGCCTTTGCCGTCGTACTTGGAGCCCTGATCGTCAAAGCCATGAGTCATCTCGTGCCCGATCACCATGCCGATACCGCCGAAGTTCTCTGCCGCATCTGCCGACAGCGAGTAGAAGGGCGGCTGCAGGATGCCTGCCGGAAAGTTGATGTCGTTCATGCTCGGCTCGTAGTAAGCGTTCACCGTCGGCGGCGTCATGCCCCACTCCGTCTCATCGACGGGCTTGCCCAGCTTGTTCAGGTTGCGCTGGCGCTCGAACTCATCGCCGCGGTTGATGTTGCCGATCAGGTCGCCGCGCTCCACGGTGAACTTGGAGTAGTCGCGCCACTTGTCGGGATAGCCGATCTTGTTGCGGTACATCGCGAGCTTCGCCTCGGCTGCCTTCTTGGTTTCATCGCCCATCCATGGCAATTGCTGAATGTCTTCGGCGAGTGCTTTATCAAGCGCGGCTACCAGCTTCGTCATATTTTCTTTGGCAGCGGGCGGAAAGTTTTTCTTCACCCAGTCCTGTCCGACTGCCTCGCCCAGCGCCTGGTCCGTCAGCTTGGTGCAGCGCTTCCAGCGCGGCTGCAGCTCCTTTGCGCCTTGCAGTGTCGCGTTGTAGAAGTTGTAGTTCTCCTGGACGAAGTTGTCGCTCAGCCACGGGGCTGCCTCGTGGATGGCATGCCAGCGCAGATAGCTCTTCCACGCATCCAGGCTCTCCGCATCGATGGCCTTGTTCAGCGCCTCGACAAATCCGGGCTGCGCCACGTTGAGCGACTGGAACGAGCCAATCCCAATCTTGCCGAAATAAGTCGACCAATCGAAGCCGGGAGCCATCTGCTCCAGCTCCGCCAGCGTTTTGATGTGATATCGGTTCGTAGGCTCGCGCAGATCGGTGCGGCTCAGCGAGCCCTGCGCCAGCGCAGTTTCAATCGCCATCACGTTCTTCGCTTCGGCGGCGGCCTGCTCCGGCGTGTCACCGGCGAGCTGGAACATCTTCGTCATGTGCTCGACGTATTGGTCGCGGATCTTCGTCTCTCGCTCCGACTTGTCGACGTAGTACGAGCGATCGGGCAGCCCGAGGCCGCCCTGTCGTACAGCTGCAATCTGCTTGGAGCTGTCCTTCTCGTCCTGCTGCACCTGGAACTGGAAGATTGCATCGGTACCGTCCTGGCGCTGCAGATCGGTCAGTACGGCAGCGAGCTGCTTCTTGTCATTGAGCCCCGCGATCCGGTCAAGCGCCGGCTTGAGCGGGGCGGCGCCCTTCTGGTTTACCTGGTCCACGTTCATGCAGGAGGCGTAAAAGTCGCCGTACTTGGACTCGAGCGGCGTGCGGCTGGAGCTCGGCTTGGCGGCGGCTTCGAGGTCTTTATAGAGCAGCCACTGATTGCGCTCCTGCAGCATGCCGAAGTTGCCCCAGCGCACCTGGTCGGCCGGCATGGGATTGTTCTTCGCCCAGTTGCCGCAAGCGTACTGGTAGAAGTCGGTGCATGGGTCGGCGGTCGTGTCCATGGAGCTCACGTCGAGCATCTTCTGCGCCTTGGGCTCTGGCGGAACGGCACCGGAGCTGGTGTCTTCCAGTGCATCGAGAGCGGTGAGCGTATGGGGAGTGAAGTTGCTTTGGGCACAGGCGATACCTGTTCCCATCAGGACAATGGCGGCAAACCGGAATGGCTGCATGGCGCTCCTTGAAGATGAAGAGTAATACGGAAGCGCAGGCTGCAACCTGCTGCTGGGCCTCGTCTGGCGGCGGAAACCCGCTGGCGAACGCTCTCTAAGCCCACTTCGCTCGAACTCAAAAAACTAACACACTCCGCGCCCGCCAGCACCCTCACGGTTGCAGCGTGATGCCGACTGACCGCGGGCGTTCCTGGAGCTTTGGTTGGGGCGACGGGTTACCCGGGGCAAGCTCCAGGTTTTTGTGGTCCAGCTCCACTGTGCCAATCTGTCCTCCATCCTGCGCCAGGATCACCACACGCACACTCTCGGTGTGGCGAGGCGCGGGCACCGTCACGGCCACAAGCGTGTTCGAACCTGCCAAGCGCGCGGGATCCTGACTATTGGAGAAAATCCGCTGCTGAGCCTTTCGAAGCGCCGCGACATCCTGGCGTCGAGACCGCCCGTCATCCGTAGCCTGCCACCGCAAATGCGTCGACTTCAGCAGCGCCCTCGCTTGTCCAAGACCGTCAGCGTCCAGAAAAACCAAGTTGGAGGTAACGCGAAATGTAGGGGCGTTCCGGAACCGTCTGCCCCAGCGCTGTCGACGATCGGCCGGCTACACCATGCGTGAAGACCGACTGCAGCGGCGCACGCAAAGTGCCGACGGACTTGCATATCAGATCTCGCTGAAAACCCTATTCCGCCAAGAGTCATATGGTTGACGGATTTCCCAGCCCGAGAGTCTCTCTCAAAACTGAAATAGTCAAGTTCGCTCTTGACATGTTTAAGATATATCGTGATACTACGTCCATGAGATACCCATTTGAACAACTCAAAGAGCACTTCAGAGAATCCCACGGATGCGACCGCGCCCGTGAGGAACGTCATTTCCGGGGACGCGGCCCCTTTGCAGGTCCCTTCGAAGGAGAGCGGCCCTTCTGGCGTGGACGCGGGCCAGGACGGATCTTTGCTTCGGCCGATCTTCGCTTTCTTATCCTCGACCTCATCGCCGAGAAGCCCCGGCATGGCTACGAACTGATCAAGGCGATCGAAGAGAAGTTTGGCGGCACCTACTCGCCCAGCCCGGGCGTTATCTACCCCATGCTGACGCTGCTGGAAGAGACTGGCCTGGCCACGGTTACAACCGAGGGCACACGCAAGCTCTACAGCATCACCGATGAGGGCAAGAAAGAGCTGGAGGAGAACCGCAGCGCGGTTAACGAGATTCTGGAACGCATGGCCGCCATCGGCAGCGCCGCGCGACCCACAGATCGCGATCCGCAGATCATGCGTGCCATTCAGAATTTCCGCATGGCCCTGGGTATGCGCGCCGGCAATCTTACGCCGGAGCAGCGCAGCCGCATCGTCGAGATCATCGACACCGCCGCCCGCAACATTGAAAAGGTGTAATCGTGGCGGCGCACCACTACCGGATCACGGTGGATGCACTGGATCCCAACCCGGGCGGAGAGGGTCTGCAATCGCTCTCCTTCTTCGCCTCAACACCTGACGACATCTTTGCCGCGATCGCGACATTGCGCGAGCGATTGCAGTGCACCGCCTGCCAGGCGACGAAGCTAGCAGTGGGGCTCGGTCTGTTGAGCGAAGCCCCGCACCAGCAGCACCTCCTGACACCGCTGCGCGAACCCATGCGCGAGTTCATCGCCACGCTCTCCGACACTTCGGACGGGACTTGAGCCCTGCCAGTCCGCTCTGCGAACGCAGCTGCTGATATAACTGCGAAGAAATTGCCTCCGCGCAAAACGCATGACGGACGAGACAAGCAGGGAGTTCAGCAGATTTCGTAACAACTTCGGTGCCTTGCGCATTCTGCTGGCGACGGCCGTGGTCTTCGGCGACAGCTTTCTGCTGGGCAATGGCGTAACCGATGCCGATCCGATGAAGCGATTCAATCATCGGCAGGCGATCACCGGCCATGTCGCGGTGGATTTGTTCTTCATCATGAGCGGCTACCTGGTCGCGCTGAGTCTGATGCGCGATGCGGCATTGCCGAAATACTTCTGGCATCGCATCCGGCGCGTGTATCCGGGATTCATTCTCGCGGCAGTGTTCAGCTTTTTGATCGTGCTGCCGCTGGCGGGAGGCCGGATCACACCGCCGGCGCATCTGGGTGCGCATCTGGGCGTAGCTGGAGATTTTCTTTACCGCACGCTGCGGCTGGGCTGGCCCACCTATGCGGGTGCGTTCTCCACGAATCCGTTTCCGGGGGATGTGAACCAGTCGCTGTGGTCGATTCCCTACGGCTTCTGGTGCTACATCCTGGCGGCTGTGCTGTCAGTGATGGGAGTGCTGCGGCGGCCGCGCATTCTCGCAGTGCTGTTGGCGCTGGGGATTGCATTTGGCGTGTGGGCGCTGGCGGCGCACTGGTTCCCCGCACCGCACTGGGCACTGGCGACGATCGGCTATCCGGGGATGTGGGCGCGCCTGTTGCCGATGTTTCTGAGCGGGCTGCTGCTGGCTGCGGTGACGGACCGTGTGCCGGTAAAGGGATGGATCGCCATCGTCGCATTGGTGGTGCTGGCTATTGCAGCCCAGGTCCCGTATGCGTGGCCGCCGATGATCGCTATCGCTGGCGCTTATCTACTGTTTTACTGCGCGTACATGCCAAAGGTGCGGCTGTGGCGGGCAAGAGCCTGGGGCGATCCGTCGTATGGAATGTATCTGCTGTCGTTTCCTATTCAGCAGCTCATTGTGCGGCAGTACACGCATGGTGTGGCGGGGCGGACGATGTCGCCGTATTTGTTGTTTGCGGCAGTCGCTGCCGATTTCGCTGGTGGCCGGATATGTAAGCTGGTGGTTGGTGGAGCGATGGTTTGTAGCGAGTCGGCGAGTAGGCGAGTCAGTCAGCTGACTCACAATGATCCGCGCAGGTTGAACATCCAGCGCTCGCGGGAAAAACAGATCTCTCCACTCCGCCGATCGCTCTGCGAGCGATGGCTCCGGTCGAGATGACAATGGGGCTTGTCGAGAGCCCCCGAAACTCACCAACCCTCGGACCGAGGCTACCCAAAAGATAGCGGGGCCAGCTTCATCTGGTGAAGCGGGCCCCGGTCTGATTGTATGGTTTGACTTGCTGGTTTTACGCCTGCGCGTCTTCGCCGGTCAGCTTGACGGTGGCGACGGTCCAGTTGGGATCGCCTACCTTGAAGCGGGCGAAGCGGCGCACGGTGATGTTCTCGCCGAGCTTTGCGACCTTCTGCGCGATGAGCTGCGAGATGGTGATGGACTGCTCCTTGATGAAGGGCTGATCGAGCAGGCAGACCTCCTCGTAGAACTTGCTCATCTTGCCTTCGACGATCTTCTCGACGACGGGCGCAGGCTTGCCGGTTGCGGCGGCCTGAGCGCGATAGATCTCCTTCTCGCGCTCCATGTCCTCGGGAGTGACGTCCTCCCTGCGCACGTAGCGCGGGTCGGAGGCGGCGATGTGCATCGCAATGTCCTTGAGCAGCTCCTGGAAGTCCTCGGTGCGGGCGACGAAATCGCTCTCGCAGTTGAGCTCGATGAGCACACCGATCTTGCCGCCGGCGTGGATGTAGGTGCCCACCGCGCCCTCGTTGGTGGAGCGGGACGCCTTCTTCTGCGCCGAGGCCATGCCGCGCTTGCGCAGCACGACGAAGGCCTGCTCCATATCGCCCTTGGACTCCTGTAGCGCCTTGAGGCAGTCGCCCATGGGTGCGCCGGACTTTTCGCGGAGTTCCTTTACCTGTTTTGCGTCAATCTTCTCGGTTACGGCAGACATCTTGAGAACCATCCTTCTGTTGAAAGTGCGGGATGCGCGAGCATCCGGTGATTCTGTGCGGTCAGACAACGAAAGCGTGGCAGTGAAAGAATCACGGCCACGCTTCGAGTAAGGACCGTCTTCTTTGCTTTAATGCGCTTCGGCGATCACTTCCGGCTCGGCCGCGGTTACGGCGGCAGGAGCCTTGCGGATGCCGCCACCCAGCGCTGCTTCCATATCCACTTCTTCCGGCTCGGACGCTGCAGTGTCGGCGCCGGCTTCGAGGGTTTCGGGAGCAGCAGGCTGCTCGCCTTCCTCGCTAACCAGAGCCTCGGCGACCGGCAGCGCGGTGACGCCTGCAGTGGCATCGGCGAACTGCTTGTCGGTCGACATCTGGACACCTTCGATCACCGAATCCGAGATCTTCGAGGTGAAGAGGCGGATGGCGCGCAATGCGTCATCGTTCCCGGGGATCACGTAATCGACCACGGTGGGATCGCAGTTGGTATCGACCACGGCGACAACCGGGATGCCGAGCTTGCGGGCTTCTTTGACGGCGATAGCTTCGTTGTTCGAATCGACGACAAAGAGCGCATCGGGCAGGCGCTTCATGGCCTTAATACCGGCCAGGTTGGCCTGCAGGTGCTTGCGCTCACGCTCGAGCTTGATGACTTCCTTTTTAGTAAGGAGGTCATAGCGGCCGTCGGTGGCCATATCGTCCAGTTCCTGAAGGCGGCGGACCGACTTCTGCACAGTGACCCAGTTCGTGAGCAACCCACCCAGCCAGCGCTGGTTGATGTAGAACATGCCGCAGCGGTTCGCTTCTTCCGCGATCGCGTCCTGGGCCTGCCGCTTGGTGCCGACGAAGAGGATGACCTTGCCTGTGGATGTGAGGTCCGTGACATATTTGGAGGCCTCTTTGAACATCTTCAGGGTCTTCTGCAGGTCGATGATGTAAATGCCGTTGCGCTCGCCGAAGATGTACTCCTTCATCTTGGGGTTCCAGCGCTTCGTTTGATGCCCGAAGTGGACTCCCGCTTCGAGCAGCTCCTTCATGGTGATAGTGGCCAAACGACCTCCTTGTGATGTGCATCCCGCCAGTGGTTGAGCCCCAGCGCGGATTGATCCCGCAGATCGCCGCGTTGGACGAGGTGCGGGGGATAACTGCTACTACGCTCGTGCAGCCCGGGTGTCATGACGACAACCGGGCCAGAACTCTAAGCCATTCAGCAAAGAACTAGCGCTTGCTGAACTGGAACCGCTTGCGGGCGCCCTTCTGCCCGTACTTCTTGCGCTCCTTGATGCGCGCGTCACGGGAGAGCAGACCTTCGCCCTTCAGTGACTTGCGCAGCTCGACATTAAATTCGAGCAGGGCGCGGGAGATGCCCATCTTCACCGCATCGGCCTGGGCGCTGACGCCGCCGCCGGAGACGTTGGCGAGGACATCGAAGTTTGAGAGCATCTCGACCACAACCAGCGGCCGCTTCGCGGAGACGCGCTGCTGCTCGGTGACGAAGTACTCTTCAAAGCCCTTGTGGTTGACGGTGAACTTGCCATCGCCGGGGCGCAGAAATACTCGAGCCACGCTCGACTTCCGCCGTCCCGTTCCGTAGTACTGAACCAGATCTGCCATTCGCTTTCCGATCTCTTCCTTAAAACCGAATTCTGTTACGCCTGACGAACGGCGTCTGCAATTTCAAGCGCCACCGGCTGCTGCGCCTGGTGGGGGTGATCCTGACCGCGATAAACCTTCAGCTTGGTGGCCATCTGTCGACCGAGCTTGGACTTGGGCAGCATGCCCTTGACCGCCTCTTCGACGATCTTTTCCGGGCGCCGGGCAAGCAGGCGGACGAACGACTCTTCGCGCAGGCCGCCGGGGAAGCCGGTGTAGCGGCGATAGATCTTTTGCTGGCTCTTGAGCCCGGTCAGCCGCACCTTGTCCGCGTTGATGACGATGACGTGGTCGCCCATATCCATGAACGGCGTGTACTTGGTGCTGCGCTTGCCGCTCAGCACGCTGGCCGCTTCCGTGGCCAGGCGGCCCAGCGTCTTTCCGCTGGCGTCCACCACGAACCACTTGCGGGCTATATCGTGCGAGCTCGGCATGTAAGTCGACATCTTCCTGTACCCTCTTCCACTCAATCTCATACGTGCGGCAGCCGCGGTCGAGCGGCAATCCGCACAATGCAAAAACCAATGACCCAACTGGAATCCAATCCAAGCCCGGTGGCGCGCAAAACCGATGCGCAGAACCGCCTGCATTCCATAAATCCGGAGCCGGAAAACGCCCGGCAAACTGGACCGTGTTGAGTGCGCAGGGAGACCGTTGATCCCCTCACCACTGGCCTGCGGAACGCCCGGCACGGCATGCTACTTCAGAATGCCAGCAGACGCGCAGACGCAGGACTGCGCAAGGGTTTTAGGATAGCTCAGGTCGGAGGGGTGAGTCAATGAAAGTAACGGCACCGGGCTCCCAAACTGCCGTCACTCCAGCCCCAGAGCCGTGGGATGCTTCGGTTGATAAAGGCCGACCTGGCCGCCACTGGGAAGTTGGATCCTGGTGATGGAACCCCATCGCGCTTCCTCCACTGCAGAGAACTGGACGCTCTTCTTTGCAAGAGAGGCCATTTCGGCCTTCAGATCGTCGCACATGAGGTAGAACTCGTGCCCGGCGTTCTCTTCCGCAGGGTGAAACGCGGCTTCCGCGGGTGGGAGGGCAAAGATCAGCCAGCCACGGCCAGCGTCGACAGATTTGAATCCGAGAACATCGCGGAAGAATGCGCGGTCGGCCTCGGCATCTTCGGTGTAGATGACTACATGAGTGCCAGAGATCATTCGCGCCTCCTGAGAGTTGCAGGAACTCGAGGGAGATCAGACTAGTTCAAGCCGCACTTCTTTGGCTTCGATAGGACTCGCTCAATAGACAAAAGGAATCAGCCTGCGGGTTCGGCGCGCGTAGGCGGCAAAATCCAGGCCGTAACGCTCCGCGAGGTGCGCGTCCAGCATGGGGATGTTCACGAAGACGAAGCCGAGCAGCATGACGGCGGGGATGATGCCTGTGATCCAGCGTCCGGAGATGAGAGCGAGGCCGGAGAAGGAGAGCAGGTCCCCGAAATAGTTCGGATGACGACAGAGGCGAAAGAGTCCTGCAGTGTAAAGACGACCGCGATTTTTCGCCTCTTGCTTCCAGAGGTGGCGAGTGTATTCGGCCCAGGAGTTCATCCATGAGCCAAGAAGAAACAGAAGGCTGCCGAGAAGGAATGACAGACCGGGCGGTCGCGCGTTGGTGCCTCCGGCAAAGCTGAGCAGCAGGTAGATACAGGCGACCCAGATTGCGATGGTCAATGCCTCGCTCCAGCCGATGGCGCGCTGCAGGAAGACGAACTGGGTGAAGAGCAGGCGGACGAAGTAGATGGAGAGCGCTATGGCGAGTGCAAAGCGGCGGACGGTATCGCCGGGATGCCATGCCTCCCTGAATCGGATTCCCATGCTCGTGATGCCTCCGCCGACCAGCAGCCACCAGGCGATGGCAACAAGGACAGCGATGGCGATGGTCAGCGTGGCGCGCTGGGCAATGGAAGGTTTGCGGAGGTCGTATATCGATCGCTGTGCCACGCTCGAGTTCCTTCTGAAGATGATTGACGGGGTATTGCCATCGCCTTCAACGGTTCAGTGACTGCAGACGCAATTCTCACCCGGAGGTGTCATTACCACCGTGCTTTGGTTCCATTGTCGCTCCCGGCAGCCTTGACCTTAGATAGAGGGGAAGACTGCCCGGCGATTCGTAGCCGCACTCCAGCGGCGCTGACCGGAGCACCTCTCAAAAGGAAAGGCCCGTCATGCGTCATCTGCCCATTGCCCGTCCTGGGGCTGCGTTGCTTGCAGCCTGTCTGATGACAACCGCGCCATTCGCCTCCTCCCAAATTCCAGCAGCAAGCCCAACAGCCGCCTCCACGAATACGACGAATGTCCCCCAAGGCCCGCAGGCGGTTGCTGCGGCGTCAACTCCGGAGGCGCTTACGGCGGAGCTGGTCGGCAAGACGTTTTACATACGCGGGTTCTACCAGGACGACAAGCTTGAGTTCACGACCGACGGCAAGGCGGCCGGCAACCCGCAGCGGGGCTCGTTTGCGCTGAGCGCGGTCGAGATCGACAAAGTGAAGTTCAACAAGCGCTCGATGGAGATTGAGGCGCATCGCATCGGACTGCATTTCTTTGGCGCGCTGCCCTACGAAGATGACTCGACGCCGTTCGAGCGAATCAAGGTGGATCCGAAGAAGGCGATGAATATCGAGATCGACCGGCTAGTGATCGAGCCCGAGAAGAAGAAAAAGAAGAAGGACGAAAAGAAAGACGACAACAAAGACAACAAGGAGATTGCAGCCAAAGCTCCTGCTGCCGGTCACAATCCCGCCCCCATATCTGAGACTGCGGAACTCCCTTCCGCCCCGGATGCGGCAGGCACCTCTACCGCAACCGCCGCGGCAGACGCACCGCCGGCCGTTGCGCCCAATCATGATCCGCGACTGAGCTTTCTCCAATTGTCGAAGGCGCTCAACGTGATCTTTGCGCCATCGCTGAATGATTCGGTGATTGTGACACTGCCGGAGTACTGGCAGAACTACTTCGCTACGAAGGAAGGCAAGGCGCGGGCGCAGCGAGTGGATGCCTCGGCGCTGCGGCCGGGTGGCGATGTGAAACCGCCGCAGTTGCTGACGATCCTCGATCCGGCGTCAAACGATTACGCGCAGAAGAACAACATCGCCGGCATGGTCTTCCTGCAGATGGTGGTGGACGCGCAGGGACATGCCGGTGCAGTGACCATTGTCCGGCCGATCGGCTTCGGTCTGGACGAGAGAGCGGTTGAGGCGGTACAGCACGCGCAGTTCCGTCCGGGCACCTTGAAGGGCAAGGCGGTGCCGGAGGTGGTGAACCTGCAGGTGACTTTCCGGATTTACTCAAACCGGACCAAGCCAGGAGCAGGGCCCGCACCTGTACCGACGCAGGTCGCGCCGAAGGAGACGCCAAAGATGCCGCCATCGAATGCGCCGGTACTGGCCTCGGCCGGAGCGGAAGCGCCGGGGATATAGCTAGATCGGGGCAGCCGCTCTGAGCACCGCCGGAGGCTATTGCTTTGGTACATTGAGCGAGTGAGCAAGAGCTTTCTCGATCTGGTCAAACGAGGGGACACCCAGGAGATTGCCGACTGGGTCAAAGATGATCCGCAGATTGCAGAGAGCCGGGACGCCCAGGGCGTCTCGGCTTTGCTTTGGGCGGTATACAGCGGGCAGACACTGGTGCGAGATTTTCTGCGTTCCGGTCTGGAGCTGGACCTGGCGGAGGCTGCAGCAGTCGGTGACGTGACGCGCCTGCGCGAGTTGCTTGGTTCCGATCGAGCGCTGGCAAAAGACCGGGCAAACAGCCGCTCCGCCGATGGCTGGCCGCTGCTGCACCTTGCCGCGGCGTTCGCGGACCGTGAGACCGTGATGACCCTCGTGGATGCGGGCGCGGATGTGCGCCAAGTTTCCGAGACGCCGATACGCAACCAGGCGCTGCATGCGCTGCTGGCACTCTCAAAAGATGCAGAGGTGACGCGGCTGCTGATCGAGCGCGGCGCCGACGTCAATGCCGCGCAGACGGCAGGCTATCGGCCTTTGCACCAGGCGGCGGTGGCGGGACGTGAAGACCTGGTGCAGCTGCTGCTGGATGCGGGCGCGGACAAGACGGCACGCTGCGATCGCGGAAAGACTCCGGCAGAGTACGCGGCGGAACGCGGGCATGCTGCGGTTGCGGCTTTGCTGGAGTAGGAGCGCGCCCGCTTCCTTCGACAACACAGTTCTTTAAAGCGGCTTTGTTGCGGTCACGCCTATTCGTAGGCGAGGGCGTCGATGGGGTCTTTCTGCGCGGCTTTCCAGGCCGGGTAAAGTGCTCCGAGCAACGAGCCGATAAAGGCTAAGGCAGCGGTATAGAGCATCCAGGGCACTTCCACCGGGAAGGGTAAGGTGGGGAAGCGCTGGTTGAGAACGGCTTTGATCACGAAAGTGAGTGCGAGGCCGACGAGGATGCCGGCGATGGTGAAAAGCGAGGTCTCGCGCAAGACGACGTTGACGATGTAGAGCTTTGACGCACCGAGCGATTTGAGAATGCCGATCTCACGGGTGCGCTCAAGGACCGCGGTGTACATGGACTGGAAGATGACCAGGAAGCCAACGATGAAAGCGATCGCGATGACTACGCGGAGCGCGATGTTGAAGCCGGGCAGGCGGTCCGGGGTCATCTGCGAGAGCATCTCTTCGACGGTGTGGACCTGGTATTCGCTCAGCCCGGGAGTGTTGTGGATCTCCTCGCGTACCAGATTTTCGTTCGCGGGATTATCGGTCTTGAGGTAGAAAAACGAGGCGTTATTCTCCGCGCCATTGAGGGCGCCCAGGGTCCGGATGGGGACGAACTTACGGCCACCCTTGCCGTGCTCGACGATGCCGCAGATACGGAAGGGGTGATTGAAGACCTGCATGGTCTCGCCGACGTGGTAGCCCTTGTCGCGGCGGGCGGCGTAGTCGTCAATGATCACGTCGTTCGGTCCCTGGAAGGGCGTGCCGGCGAGGAACTTGAAGGGCCGGAGCGCGTTGTAGCTCGCGTAGTCAATGCCGAGGATGCTTTCGACCGAACCGGCGGTATTGAGCTGTGAGATGACCGGGCTGACGACTGCGACATGGGGAAGCTTGCGGACAATATCCGCGATCTTGGCGGGAACAGGAGCACCGCCGATGGCAGTGAGGAAGCTGGCATTGGGTGGCTGGATGACCATATCCGCGCCTACGCCGACGGTACTGGCTCGGCTGCCGCTCACCTGGCCGATAAAAACGCCGGTGATGGAGAGGATCATGATGACTTCAATGGCAACAGCCAGCACACTGATGGCAACGCGAATTGGGCGGTGAAGCAGGTTGCCGAGAACCAGCTTGTTCATAGGGCGAGTGTAGCAAAGCAGTTACGGTGGGCTGTACCTTATGGGGGATGGTCGGGATAACCGGAAAGTGGTGCTCCGCAGGCTGAGGAAAAGGCGTACGGTGATCGGAGATTTTGGTAATCGATTACTCATCCGCCTTTTGCATTCAAGAGACTACGCCGCGGGGCCCGGGCCGCGATCATCAGCAAGAAAGTGAGCCACGGCAGTCATGGAAAGGCGCCAGGGTGCAAGCATGGGCAGCTTTGGACAGGATCTGAAAAAGGCCAGAGAAGCGAAGGGCGTGGCGCTCGAAGCGATCGCCACCGCGACCAAGATCACCACACGCTACCTGCAGGCGGTTGAGCAGGAACGTTTCGACGACTTGCCGGGCGGCGTCTTCCGCCGCAGCATTGTGCGCAGCTATGCGCGCACAGCGGGGCTGGACGAAGATGCGTGGGTGCAGCGATATCTGGAGCTCAGTCAGCCGGTAGAGACGGTCATTAGCGAAGAGGACCTCGCATGGGCGCAATTTGCCGAAAACGTGGGTCGATCGCGCGGTCGGGACTCGAACGCAGGCAACTCGAGAGCGCGCTGGGCCGGTGTAGTGGCGCTGCTCTTGCTGGTGATCGGTATGAGCTGGTTTGTGTGGGGCTACGTGCACAACAAAGCTGCTGCGGCTGCGAAGAGCCCGGCGGTTTCTTCCGCGCTCGCTTCTGAGTCCGCTTCTACCGTCGCGTCTTACTAATCCGCCAGCCTGATCCGCGAGCATGCTCAGGGAGCCTGGCGCGACGTCCTCTCGTTAGGCACTGAATAGTGGAGCTTAACCAAGCCATCGGCAAACTTCGTTGATGCGATTAGGTTGAGCGATACCGTGCGATGACGCGGCGCGAGCAGTGGAATGCCTTCGCCAATCATTACTGGAACCACGCTCAGAATGAATTCGTCTACTTCGTCTTCGTCGAGAAATGAAGCGATGAGGGCAGCGCCACCCATCATCCAGATGTCTTTCCCCTCAGTTGCCCGCAGGCGCTGCGCGAATGGCTTGACTGGTTCATTCACAAACTCGACGCCTTTGGGCGCCGGATTTGGCGGCGAAGTGTGAGTGAAGACGTAATTTTTTACGTTGGCGTCGAAGGCCGAACCGGGGATGCCCTCCGCTTGAAAACGCAGCGCCATATCGCAGGTCTTTCTGCCCCACAGGATAGTGTCGATGGACTTGTAGAACGCACCCAGGCCGTAGTTGCCCTTGGGGACCGGCCGGTCGAGCCAGTCGACTGAGCCGTCGGAGCGACCGATGAAGCCGTCGGCACTGGTGGCGACGGAGACGATAATTTTGCGCTCGTGAGTCATGGCGGAAGACATAGTAGCCAGATTCTGTCTTGATTTCCAATGATCCATCGCTCCCATTGCGCTGGATCGCCCCCGTGCGACGACGCTGCGGAAGACAGCTTTTGCATCCGTGGCTCCTGACATCGGACTGCTAGGCTGTTTCCAGCATGTCTGCCTTGCCGCCCGCCGCTGACGGAATTGCTTCGCACGGCCGCATCGCGTCAGCATGGCTGTGGCTGTTTGGCGGAGTATTGATCGCGTGCTCGGCGGTGTTCGTCGTAATGACGCGGCACTGGCCGGTGGTGGGCGATGCGGCGCTGATCCGCTACTCCGTCTTTCTGATTCAGCATGGCTGGGCGCCTTACCGGGACTTTACCGACATCAATATGCCCGGCGCCTATTTGGCTACTGCTTTCGGCATGCACCTCGCTCCATCACCCGATGTGAGCTGGCGCCTCTTCGACCTTGGACTGATTGCGCTGGCAGGCGTGGGCTACTTCCTAATCGCGCGGCCCTACTCACGATTTGCTGCGCTGTTCGCAACGGTCATGCTGCTGCTGGTGCATGGGCAGGATGGCGTGCAGCAGGCCGGACAACGCGACCTGGTGATCGCCGTGCTGCTGGTGCTGGCGCTGGCATTGCTGCTTGAGGCCGTGCGACGGAACCGCTGGGCGTACCTGATTCCATTCGGCTTCGCTGTCGGGGTGAGCGCGACCATCAAGCCTACGGCTGGACCGTTGGGCGTGGTGCTGCTGGTGATGGCGGCGATCTATCGCGCGGGCTGGTGGCAGAGTGGTTTGGAGGCGGAGCGAACGCGCGAGACGCCGGCGAGCGAAGCGAGAAGCTCTGATAGGCGGCTCGCGAAATTCCTTCAATGGGCGGCGATCGGAATCGCAGCCATGGCCGCACCCGTGGCTCTGATGCTGTTGTGGCTGGAGCGCAAACATGCGCTGGGAGCATGGCTCACAACACAACGCGTGCTGCTTCCCTCGTACGCGATGCAGGAGAGGCGGCCCTTCGGCTTCACGCTGTCGCACAGCATCTCGCCGCTGTTGCCGCTCGTGTTGTTGTGGCTGCTTTGCGTGGGCCTGCGTGGGCCGTCGTGGCCACGGTTCGAGCGGTTGCTCCTGGCGACGGGTGCCCTCCTGAATCTGCTGGCGCTGCTGGCGCAGGGCAAGGCGCTTCCCTACCAGCGGTATCCGATGCTCGCGTTTCTGCTGCTGTTGATCGCGCTTGATCTGATGACCGCATCGCGCAGGCGCGGTGTGGTGCGTGCGGCAGCGTGGGCCGGAGTTTGCTGCGGCTGCCTCGTGCTGGCACCGCTCGCGCTCGTCAAGGTTCACCACTTCGTTGCGGAGCCGCAGGAGTTTGACTCAATGCTCGCGGCAGACTTGCGCAATCTGCATGCTGGAGACCTGAGCGGTCGCGTGCAGTGCCTGGACACCATTCAGGATTGCCTGCCGACGCTCTACACGCTGCGCCTGCTACCCGCCACCGGCACGCTCGGCGACGTGAATCTGTTTGGCCCTTCGGGGCAGGCGGTGGTCGATCGATCGCGGCAGCAGTTTCTTCAAGAGGTCGAAGCGAAGCCGCCGCTTGTGTTCGTCGTGGTCAGCGGCTTGTTTCTCGATGGCACAAGCGGCTATCGAAAGCTGGGTGCGTGGCCGGAATTCGAGCGATGGTTGAATGCCAATTACACGCTGGAAGTCGAGCGTACGCCGCCGCACGCGGTGCGCTGGTGGTCGCGCCCGCAGCCACCTGCGGGTTATCGAATCTATGCATGGTCCCGGAGCAGGCAGCCAACTTCATGAGAAGGAGTTGATCCGCACACAGCTACTCCCACTCGATGGTTCCGGGGGGCTTTGAGGTGATGTCATAGACCACGCGGTTGATCCCGCGAATCTCATTCACGATTCGGCTCGACATGCGCTTCAGCACTTCGTAGGGCAGCGGCACCCAGTCCGCTGTCATGCCGTCTTCCGAATGCACCGCGCGAATCGCGCAGGTGTACGCATATGTCCGCTGATCGCCCATCACACCTACGCTCTTCACCGGCAGCAGCACCGCGAATGATTGCCATATCTGCCGGTAAAGTCCCGCGGCTTTGATTTCGTTAACCACGATTTCGTCCGCCTCCTGCAGGAGCGCCACGCGTTCCGCAGTCACTTCGCCCAAGATTCGTACGGCTAGGCCTGGTCCGGGAAAGGGCTGCCGCTCCAATATCTCTTCCGGCATACCCAGGTCGCGGCCGATGCGCCGGACTTCATCTTTGAAAAGATCGCGCAAGGGCTCGATCAATTTGAGCTTCATCGTGTCGGGCAGGCCGCCCACGTTGTGATGGCTCTTGATGGTCTGCGATGGGCCTTTCACTGACGAGCTTTCGATCACATCGGGATAGAGAGTGCCCTGCACAAGGTAATCCACGCCGCCCGTAGTCTGTGCGATGCGGTGCGCTTCATCGTCGAAGACGGCGATGAACTCATTGCCGATTGCCTTGCGCTTGGTCTCCGGATCGGTGACGCCCGCAAGCTTCGCGAGAAAGCGCGTGCTCGCGTCGACGGCAACCAGATTCAAGCCGAGCTTCTCGCGCATCGTCTGCTGTACCTTGAAGAACTCATTGCGCCGTAGCACGCCGTTGTTCACGAAGACGCAGGTGAGCTGATCGCCGATGGCGCGCGCCACCAGCACTGCCGCTACCGACGAATCCACGCCACCGGAGAGCGCACAGATAGCATGAGCATCACCCACCTTCTCCTTGATCGCCGCGACCGTGCTCTGCACAAAGTGCGCGGGCGTCCAGTCTGCTTTCGCGTTGCAAATACGAAAGAGAAAGTTGCGCAGCAGCGCGGTTCCCTGCCGCGTGTGGTGCACCTCAGGATGAAACTGGACTGCCCAGATGCGCCGCTCCGGATTCGCAATGCCCGCAACGGCGTTCGCCGTCTTCGCCGTCAGATGAAATCCCGGCGGCAGCTCCAGCGCCTCATCTCCGTGTGACATCCACACCGTCAGATCCGCAGGCAGGCTTTCGAAGAGCGGGTTCTTCGCGTCGACGATGCTGACTTCGGCGTGGCCGTACTCGCGCTTCTCCGCCGAGCGCACCTTGCCGCCGAGATGGTGCGTGATGAATTGCAGACCGTAGCAAATGCCCAGCACCGGCACATCCAGCGCAAGCACCTTCGCGTCGGCCGGCGGCGCGTCCGCGTCGTACACCGAGCACGGGCCGCCCGAGAGCACGATGCCGATGGGGTTGTAAGCTTGAATCTCCGCAATCGACGCGGTGCATGGCAGCACAGCGGAAAAGACGTTCTGTTCGCGGATGCGGCGCGCAATCAACTGCGTGTATTGCGAGCCAAAGTCCAGAATGACAATCGACTGGGTGTCCACAGTACACATTATCAGCGTATCGACTGCTTGCGTTGCCAGAATTCCACGAAAGCCGCGAGCCGCGCCACCTGGAAGAAGTCCGAAGCTGCCAGATACCAGACGCCGACCGCGGCCCACCAGATGTAAAGCGCCGTCCCGTTCATCTGCGCTTCAAAGGGCAGCGGGATTGCGGAGAAGACCATCGCCAGCACGATGAGCGCGAGCTTCACAATCCCGAGCACCAGATTTACCTCGACGAGTTGCATGGTCAGCGGCCCCAGTCGCACGCTCTCCGCAAGCGCAGATGCCACGCTTCGATGGCCGGCAACAATCAGCACACTCGCGATTGATAGCACCCAGCTCCACAGCGCCCAGACGATGAAGCTGCCCAGCGAGAGGCAGATCAACCAGGCAGAGAACTCCACCATGTTCGGTTCCGTCCCTGGAGCCACCTGCGTCACCTCGCGTGCCGCGGCCCAGCGCACCAGCACGAACCACATGTACCAGCTCAGCGCCAATGCGCACACCCGCAGCAACTGCAGCAGGCAAAGAGAAGCTGGACGGAATGCGCTCGTCGGTGATTGGCTCTGCGGTACAAGGGCGCGTAGTAAAAATGCCCGGCCGATACCGGACGCGATAGCCCAGCCTATGATCAGCAGCGGCGCAACCCAACGCGCGAGTCCGAGCGCCGCGGGCAGAATTGCGTGATAGGACGCGCGAACCATCTGCGCCGCCAGCACCGGCTGCTGCAATGAAAAATCGTCTATGCCGGTGTGAGCAGCAAACAGAACCGCGAGCAGCCGTCGTGCACAGGCGAACAGCAGTAGCAGTGCGGGAATGCCGAAAATCCAGCGCCATGCCAGTTCGCCCGCGATCAGCCCGGGACGCCGCCAGCACCGCGCCTGGATCTCGACTAACGATTGCGTACTGCGCACGTATTCCGCATCTGTACCAGGGCGGGCGCGACTGGTTGGGCCAGCTTCCACTTACCGGACCACAAAGTTAATCAGCTTGCCCGGCACCACGATCACTTTCACGACAGTCTTGCCGGCAAGCGCAGCCTGCACCTTCTCGTCTGCGCGTGCCGCTGCTTCGAGCGTCTCCCGGGTCGCGTCCACCGGCACCTTGATCAGCGATCGCAGCTTGCCGTTGATCTGCACAGGAATTTCGACCTCGTCCTCGCGTGCCAGTGCTTCGTCGAACTTCGGCCACGCATGGCGCAGGAGCCCATCTTTGCGGCCGATCTTCTCCCACAACTCTGCGGCAAGATGCGGCGCGAACGGCCCGAGCATCAACACCAGCGATTCCAGAATGCTCGCGACTGTCGCCGGCGGAATCTTCCCCTCGGCTATGGCTGCGTCTGCAGCGGTAAGCTCGTTGACCAGCTCCATGATGGCGGCGATCGAAGTATTGAAGTGCCAGCGGCCGCCAAAGTCCTGCGTGATCTTGCGGATGGTCTGATGCAGCTTGCGCAGCAGCGCGGTTGCAGCAGGCGATGATTCGTGACTCGCGGGAGATGCACCGCGCGCCAGCGCTGCATGCTTCATTACAAAGCGATACACGCGTGACAGGAAGCGGCTGATGCCAGCAACACCATCCTCCTGCCAGTCCAGATCGCGATCCGGCGGCGCGGCAAACAGCGCGTACATGCGCGCTGCATCAGCGCCGTAGCGCGCAATCATTTCGTCGGGCGACACCACATTGCCCTTCGATTTCGACATCTTCGCGCCATTCTTGATCACCATGCCCTGCGTGAACAGGCGCGCGGCGGGTTCATCGTTCTTGATCAGCCCCAGGTCGCGCATCACCTTGGTCCAGAAGCGCGAGTAGATCAGGTGCAGGATGGCGTGTTCCACGCCCCCGATGTACTGATCGATGGGAAACCAATACGCCACCGTCGTGGTATCGAATGGCGCTGTTGCGTCCTTCGGGCTGGTATAGCGATAGAAGTACCATGAAGAATCAACGAAGGTGTCCATCGTGTCCGTCTCGCGACGAGCCGGGCCGCCGCACTTCGGACAGGTGGCATTCACAAACTCCGGCAGCTTCGCCAGCGGCGAGCCGCCCTCCTGCGTAATCTCGACGTTTTCCGGCAGCAGTACCGGCAACTGATCGTCAGGCACCGGCACGATGCCATCCTTCTCGCAGTAGAGCATCGGTATCGGCGTGCCCCAGTAGCGCTGACGACTTACGCCCCAGTCCTTCAGGCGAAACGTGATCGTCGCCTCACCGAAGCCTTTCGCCTTCGCGAAGGCGGTCATCTTCTGCTGCGCTTCAGCGCAACTCAGGCCGGTCCACTCGCCCGAGTCGATGAGCACGCCGTCTTCTGTTGCAAAGGGCAGCGTAGCGGGCGTCTCGCCGGGCGATTGCTCGCGCACAACCTGCTTGATGGCCAGTCCGTACTTGGTCGCGAAGTCATAGTCGCGCTCATCGTGCGCGGGCACGGACATGATCGCGCCCGTGCCGTAGTCGAGCAGCACATAATTCGCAGCCCACACCGGCACGCGTTCCTGCGTGAATGGATTCACGGCGTAGTGCCCGGTGAATACGCCATGTTTTTCGATCCCGCCTACATCATTCGCTTCCCTGGCCAGGTTCTGCTGGTCTCGAAGTGCTGCAACGTCCTTCGCCAACTCCGAGTTTTCTTTAGCGAGCGCGCAAATCAGCGGATGCTCCGGCGCGAGCTGCAGGCTGGTCGCGCCGTAGATCGTATCAATGCGGGTTGTAAATACCTTGACTACATCGGCGCGGCCCTCGATCGCGAACCCAACCGTCGCACCCTCACTGCGGCCAATCCAATTGCGCTGCATGGTGCGCACGCGCTCCGGCCAGCCATCCAGCTTGTCGAGTCCGTCCAGCAACTCCTGCGCATATTGTGTCGTGCGCAGGAACCACTGCTCCAACTCGCGCTGTTCGACCAGCGTGTCTTCGTGCCGCCAGCAGTAGCCGTTGATCACTTGCTCGTTCGCAAGCACGGTCTGGCACTCCGGGCACCAGTTCACCTTGCTGTTCTTGCGATAGGCCAGGCCGCGTTCGTACATGCGCAGGAAGAACCATTGGTTCCAGCGGTAGTAGTCGGGCAGGCAGGTTGTCACCTCGGTAGCCCAGTCGAATCCCATGCCGAGCCGCATAAACTGCCGCTTCATGTCGGCAATGTTCTTCTGCGTCCACTCGCGTGGAGGCGTGTTGTTCTTCAGCGCGGCATTTTCCGCTGGGAGCCCGAAGGCGTCCCATCCCATGGGGTGCAGCACGTTATAGCCCTGCATCCACATGTAGCGCGCCAACGCATCGCCAATGGCATAGTTGCGCACATGGCCCATGTGCAGCTGGCCGGAGGGATAGGGCAGCATCTCCAGCACGTAGTACTTCGGCTTGCTGCTCGATGCGGGCTCCGCCGCGTATAGCTCCGGATGCGCGGCCCAGTGCGCCTGCCAGCGCGTCTCGATCTCCGCCGGGTCATAACGGACCTCCGGGCGTCCTTCGGAATTGCCCGCAGATGGCCCGCTGCTGGTGTGAATCTCCGCGCTCGCGTCCGCGCGGGGCGTCTCTCGTTCAATTGCCATGTGTAGTAACGATTGTATCGCCGCTCGCGAGGCTATTTGGCTACAGCAGTCCGGCCCACCAGCGACTTCAGCACGTTCACGTTCCGCGCATCGTCCCCCGGCTCGTCCACCGGCGTCTCGGCAACGAAGGCGCAATGGCGGAAACGCGGATCGTTCAGGATGCGCCGGAATGCCGCCACCCCGATGGTCCCCTCTCCGATGTGCTCGTGGCGGTCCAGCTTGGAGCCTCGCGGAGCCTTCGCATCATTCATGTGCCAGACCCGCACCGTATCGAGGCCAATCAGTTGCCCGATGTGGCCGACCGTTTCCTCAAAGCCGCCACTGCTGACGATGTCATAGCCCGAGACATGGCAGTGACAGGTGTCGAGGCATGCACCGACAGGCGCAATGCGTCGCAGATGTTGCACCAGCTCGCCTACCTGCTCAAAGTTCGAGCCGAGCGAAAACTCGGCACCCGCCGTGTTTTCGATCAGCACGCGGAAGTCGCATTCCTGCCACGCCAGGCCGTCCAGCGCGCGCTCGATCGCTTCCGCCGCGCGCAGCAAACCCTGCTCACGCGTCAAGCCGCGCCACGATCCCGGGTGCAGCACCAGGTATTCCGCGCCCAAGGCCAGCGCGCGCTCTATCTCACCGCGAAGCGCAGCAACCGAGTTCTTCCAGACAGTTTCAGACTCCGCCGCCACATTGATCAGGTAGCTGGCATGGATCACCAGCGGACTTACATCAAACTTTTCGCGCAGCTCCCGCATGCGTGCGCAGTGATCTGCAGAAATTTTCCCCGGCCGCCACATGCGCGGACTCGATGAAAAAATCTGGAAGGTGTTCGCGCCAATCTCGTGCGCGCGCTCGGCCGCGCGAAACACCCCGCCAGCGGTGGAGAGATGCACCCCTATTCGCGGTCTGGAAGGTGGCGCCACCGATTCCGTCACGGGGCTTCCTGCAGATTCTGCCGCGCACGCCACAGCGCACCCTCTATGGGATCGACCGCATCGGGCAGCACCTTAGCTCCTGGATGCTCGCGCTCGATCTCGGCGAGCATCGCGTCGCGCACGGTTGCGATGTTTCCGAGCACGCTGCCAGTGAAGGCCACGCGGCGCGGCGCCGATGGCTCCAGCGCCAGCACCTTGCGCAGCGCCAGCGAGGCATCCTCTCCCAGCGCGCGTCCCCCGCCGAGCAGTACTGACTGTGCCAGCCGATTCCCTTTCGCTGCTGCTTCCACCACCGTCCGCGTGAGCGCGGCAAAGTCCGGCGGCGGAACCTTGTGTGCAATCTCGACCACCTGCTCAAGGGTGTCCACCTTCCACTGCGCGGCGAGGGCGGTCAGCAACTCGCTGCGGCCCAGCTCATCGTGCTCACGAATGGCTGCGCGGAGCGCCCTCAGCCCGATCCAATGTCCCGATCCTTCATCCGCGAGCATCGGACCCCAGCCGCCAACCGTCAGCAAGTCGCCCTTCGAGGTGCGGCCCAGCGTATTCGAACCCGTGCCAGCCATCACCAGCACGCCCGCCTGGCCGGGAAACGCCGCATCAAGGGCAATCTCCACATCGCCGCAGACGACCAGGTCGCCGCGCAGCATCGGCCCCAGCGTCTGCCATATCCATCCCGTTACGGTGGATATGGTGTTGCCGGCCGTTCCTACGCAGGTCGACGCAACCTCTGTGATCGGCACGCCGCTGCTCTTCGCCACGTCATTTAGCAGTGCGCGCAGGTTCGTCTCTGCCGCCGCAGCGGAGACGCGCATCACCTTGATACTGCCGCTTTTGGCACGCCCCAGAATGCGCTCGTCGTCGGCCAGGGCGGCACGCGTGCTGGTTCCCCCGGCATCCAAGCCCAGAAAATATGTCATGCGGTTTTCATCATAACGGCTCGTTCGTTCACGGATGCGGGGGAGTAAGCGCCGGCTCGAGCACAGAAGCATTGCCATCCACCGCAGGCGCATCCAGGCCGAGAATCTCCGCCAGAAAGGGATAGACACTCACATTCTCGAACGGCTTCAGGACAGCACCCTTGCGAATGTCCGGCCCCTCTGCATAAAAGATCGCACGCATCTCCGGCACGATGCGCGGATCGTAGCCGTGCACTCCTTTATTCGGAGGATGGTCGCGCGCCGGATCGGCCGGTCCGTGCACCCGGATCGAGTAGGGGCCCGTCGCCACCACTACCGGGTCCCCGATGCGCGGCTCGCTCGTGTAATCCAACTCTGCCGGCATCCTGCTTCGCCGGTACACCTTGAATTTGTCACTCTGAATGCGCAGTTTTGCGTAGAGCTTCGCAGCCGCCGCTTCCGAATCCGGATACATCAGCGAGCCCACCGTCTGCACTCCGCTGAAATCCGCATACTGATCCAGATCGATCCATCCGCCTTGCTCGGTTGCCATCCCGTGGTCGGAGACCACGACGAGATCGACCGGCAGATGCAGCTTGGCGAGATGGGCGCGCAGCGTGCCGATCACGCTGTCGACGTGCCGCACCGCCGCGCGCGTCTCTGGCGCATCCGGGCCGTACTCGTGGCCTGCGTGATCCACTTCGCCGAAGTACAGTGTGATGAAATGCGGACGCTTGGCGGCAGGCAGCTTCAGCCAATCGATCACCTGGTCGACTCGCTCTTCATCCGGCACAGCGTCGTCATACTTCAGGTAGTAGCTGGGCCGCGCACCGGCGATCTCCGCCTCCGATCCCGGCCAGAAGAAGCACGCCGCGCGCATTCCCTGCTTCTCTGCCAGCGACCATAGCGGCACCCCGCGATACCAGCTTCCGTCCGCGACCGTTTTCGCATCATTGAATGCGTAGCGTTCCTTGCGCGCGGGATCGTAGAAGCTCATCGCCACAATGCCGTGATGCTCCGGATAGAGCCCGGTCACCAGCGTGTAATGGTTGGGAAAGGTGACGGATGGATAGGCGGGAATCATGCCATCAGGCGCCGTGGCGCCTTCCTTGGCGATCGCCTCCAGATGCGGCGCGCCATAGAGCTTCGCATAGTCATAACGAAAGCCGTCGAGCGACACCAGCAAGACGTAGTGCTTCGCAAGCTGCTCCGCGCGATTGTCTGCGTTCGGGACCTCAATGACCGCGGGATTGGCATGTGAAGCCGCATGCGCAAACGTCGCCGAAGGGGAAAGGAGAAGCAGCGCGAGCAGCAGGCGACGCATGCTTTGAAACTACATCAGGAGCGGAAGCCCCGGGCAGATCACTTAGAAGGAAAGCTGCGAAGCTCCCGCAGCTGCCTGGCAGAGATAGATGTCCGCATCGATCCCGGCGCGATCCAGATATGCCTTGTGAATATTCTCGCGGAACACCGCGGCCTGCGCGGCTTCAACCAGGTTCACCGTACAGCCGCCAAAGCCTCCGCCGGTCAGCCGCGCTCCGATGACGCCCGGCTGTGCCGCCGCGAGTTCCACCAGCAGATCGGCCTCCGGACAGCTGGCCGCAAAATCGTCGCGATAGCTGGCGTGCGCTTCGTACATCAGCTGCCCCATGCGCTTCATGTCACCGTCCGCGAGCGCCCGCGCAGCCTCTTCCACCCGCGCATTCTCCGTGATGATGTGGCGGCAACGGAGGAACGCATTCTCCGACATCGAGGCACGCGCCTTCTCCAGGTCCGTCAACGTTGCGTCGCGGAGCTCATGAATTGCCGGGTTTACCGCGCGCACTGCCCGGCTCCCCTCCTCTACTTCGGCGCGGCGTTCGTTGTACTCGCCGCCCGCATGCGAGTGCTTCACCATCGAATTGCAGATCACCAGCCGCACATCGCCGGGCAGGGGAACCGCCCGGGAGCTCAGATCGCGCGTGTCGATCACCAGCGCATGATCCTTCACTCCGCAGCAGGCAATGTATTGGTCCATGATCCCGCTCTGCGCGCCGACGAATCCGTTCTCCGCTTTTTTGCAGGCAAGCGCTATATCGGTTAGTGCCATCGACTTCCCCGCCAGCGCCAGCGCAGCAAATGCGACGGCAACTTCGATCGACGCAGAGGAGCTGAGCCCCGCACCCAGCGGCACATCGCCCTTCAGGGTCATGGTGAACGGCGGCGCGACCACGCCGGATTGCCGGAGACTCCACAGCACGCCCGTCGGATAATCCGTCCAATCGTGCTTTGGCTTTTCCGGCAGCGCTCCCGTATCGAACTCAAACTCCTTCTGGAAATCGACCGAGCGAAGGACGCTCCTGCCCGTCCTTGGCAGGACCCACCACCGCCACAGTATTGAAATCGATGGCGGCCGGCATCACCAGACCGCCGGTGTAGTCGGTGTGCTCGCCAATCAGGTTTACGCGTCCGGGCGCCTGGAAAGCGCACTCCGCGGCTCCAAAACGTTCAGCATGCTGGCGCAGCAGCGGCTCAATCGCGATCATTGGGACCTCCTCGCGCGCGCTTCGATCTCCTGCCGCCTGCCAATCCGGAAGCAAAGCCTCCATGTGCGCCTCTCTCCCGGCCGCAGCCGCCACGCCGTTCCGTCCCGCTCGGCATCGGCGAGGCTGTCGTTGGGCGAGCTCGCCGGCTCAAACGCCACCGTGTACTGCTTCGCCGCACCGGAATCGGGCCATGCCGCCCGGCATATCCAAAGCCCCAGATACGGGAGCACATCGCTCGAGAAAGTCAGTTCCAGAGCTTCATCGAGTGACGGCCGCACCAGAGCACACCAGCCCTCCCTCATCGGGCCGGCAAAGACCTTGTCCGCCTGCAATCCATCGGGCGGTCCTACCACGCTCAGATCGCCACCCTCCTTTGGTACCGGCCAGGCGATGCGATCGCCGCGGTGTCCCAGCCGGTGGCTGGCCGATCCCTCCACCTGCACCTCGCGCACCTCGGCAGGCAGCAGAATGCGATCGCCCGGCTCGACGCGAAGCAGCGGATGCGCAGAATAGAGCAAAGTCTGGGAAGTATCGCTGCGGTTTTCGACGGCATAATCCAATACAAGGCTCGAGCCCTCAAGACGCGCACAGCGTTCCACCGCAATCGTGCCACCGAGAGCCGTGGTGTGCAGCAGCACCTCATTTTCCGCTGCCCGTTCCTGCCACACGTACCGCCAGAGCTCGCCATGATCGGGCGCAGATTCCGTCGGGGCGACCGTAGGTAGACATTCATCGAAGCCGCCACCATCCCAGCGCTCAAAACCGCCAGTGGTCTTCGCCTCGGTATACGGTCTCAACGGTGGCAATAGCCACTCCGTGGAGGTCCGTTTGCTGTACAGGGAGGTGAATTTCCCGCCCAAGGCAGGCGCGACTTCCACCCGGATGTCAGCGCTTTCAAGGACGCGCGCAGTTTGACCCGGTGCGGCCTGAATCTCCTCCTCCGCTCTGGCTCTGTTCATCACGAGCGGCTCCCCAGGTAATGAGTGGAGGGCACTTCACGCAACCGCGCCGCCGCGTCTTCCGGCAGAATGTCGCGTTGCGGCATGCCCAGCATCTCGAAGCCGACCATGAACTTCTTCACTGTCGCGGAGCGCAGCAGCGGTGGATAAAAATGCGCGTGGAAGTGTTGCTCTGTCCCCGGCCCCTGGTGGAAGCCCATGGTGTACGGAAAGCTGGTCTGGAAGAGATTGTCATAGCGGATGGTCAATTGACTGAGAATATCGGCCAGAGCGTGGCGTTGCGCCGCGTTGAATTCCGGCAGCTCACGGAGTGGCTGCCGGGCCAACACGAGCGTCTCAAACGGCCACACCGCCCAATAGGGCACCACCGCTAGAAATTCATCGTTCTGGCAGACGATCCGCTCTTTCTGCTCCACCTCGAGCGCCACGTAGTCAGCCAGCAAACCGCGTCCATGCGTGTCGCGCCACAATTTCAGGTTCACGCGCTCCGCGGCGGGCTCATCCGGAACATGCTGGGTAGCCCAAATCTGGCAGTGCGGATGCGGATTGCTGGCCCCCATCATCGCGCCACGGTTTTCGAAAATCTGCACGTGCTGGACGAACGGCTCTGCGGAGAGCTCCACATATTGCGCGGTCCACGCCTCGACGACAGCTTCGATCTCGGGGAGGGTCATGCGGGCAAGCGTCAGGCTGTGATCGGGATGGAAGCAGAGCACACGGCAGATCCCCCGCTCCTGCTCGGCGCGCAGCAGCGGCGATTCGGTGGGAGCAGGCGCAGGCGCGTCCGGCAGCAGGGCTGCGTAATCGTTGTCAAAGGCGAAAACCGATCGATACTCGGGGTTCCGGTGGCCCCCGGCGCGCTCATTTCCAGGACACAGATAGCATTTCGGGTCGTAGTGGAGCGCAGCAGCGGTCTCTGTCTTCCCGGTCTCGCCCTGCCACGGACGCTGCGTCCGATGGGGCGAAACCAGCACCCAGTCGCCACGCAATGGGTTGAAGCGACGATGCGGAAAGGAATTGCGCTGCGATGTCATGACAAACCTGGTTCCGGGTACGTTAACGGACACGCTATTCTTCGTCGAGGATTGTAACCGATTACAACTAGAAGGTCACCACTTCTTCTGACCGTTCACAATAACCCGAAAAACACACGGCAGGTTATCCTCTGTCTGAATCGGGTGCGTCCGGGGCTTACCAGGCCAGCGGACCGTCGCTGGGGGCAAATGAACATCCAGGCAGTCGCAGATCGGGCACGCGTCTCCACCGCCACCGTGTCCCGCACCATCAACGGCTCCAATAAGGTGGCGCCCAAAACGGCGGAGCGCGTGCGGCGCGCCATCGAGGCGCTTGGTTATTACCCCAACACCAACGCCCGAGCTCTCGGCTCCGGACGCAGCCGTATCTATGGCCTCATTATCTCGGACATCACCAATCCCTTCTTTCCCGAACTGGTGAAGTCTTTCGAAGATATGGCCGTCCGCAACGGCTACGAGGTCATCGTGGCCAACACCGGCTACAGCCCGGAGCGCACTGAGGTTTGTGTCCAACGCATGCTGGAACGCAAGGTCGATGGCGTTGCCGTGATGACCTCCGAGATGGGCTCTCACCTCATCGACCGCTTCCACCGCGGCCAGATTCCGATGGTCTTCCTCGATACCGGCGATCCGGCCAACGGCATCAGCAACATCCTGGTTGATTACGCGGCCGGCGTGGACGACGCGGTCGAGCACATCACTTCGCTCGGCCATACACGCATCGCCTTCATCGGAGGCCCCATGGATCTGGCATCCGCGCGCACCCGCCGCCAAGCGCTGCTCGCGTCGCTGAAGCGGAAGGGCGTCAGCGTCAACAAGTCCCTGATCGAGGTGGGCAACCACCGTATCGATGGCGGACGCGCCGCCATGGACCGGCTGCTCACTCTGGAGGAGCGGCCCACCGCCGTCATCGCGTCGAACGACCTCACCGCCATCGGGGCTATCGGCTCCCTGCACCGCCACAACCTGCGGGTGCCGGAAGACGTTTCCGTTGTCGGCTTCGACGATATTGAGATCAGCGCCTTCCTGCACCCGGCACTCACCACCGTGCGCCTCTCGCGGGGCGCCATCGCCGATCGTGCCTTTCAGGCGCTGTTTCGCGCCGGCAAGCGCGAAGATGGGCCGCTTCCCGCCCTCGAGTACAAGATCCGTCCGGAGCTGATCGTGCGCAACTCCACCGCGCCCGCGGCGTCGCAACGGCAGGGCTGATTTCGCTCAAGAAAACCTTAATATTCGGGCGTTATAGAAGAACAATGGCTGCGACAAAAGTGGCTTGACGATCGTGTCCTCCGAGGTAGAGCATGGCTGCCATCTATGAGCGACCTCTCCCACAAGCACATTCTTGCATTCGTCGTTTTCTTCATTGCGCTCTTCGCGATTCTGTTTGCCGGCGTCGTCCAGGTGCACAGCCGGAACATGCAACGGCACGCGACTGCGCGGTACGCGCCGGCGACGCAGGCAGCCCCGGCTAATTAGCCAGCTACTTCGATTTGCCAGAAGGCGAGTGACCTGTCACGCCCTTGCCCTCTTCTACCGTGAAGATCCGGTCGACACCGGGCAACTGCACCTTCTCCACCGCGCCGCCAGGCCAGTGAATCTCGACCGCATCCACCTTGGCTGCATCGCCAAGGCCGAAGTGCACACGCTGGTCGCTCGACGACGCATAGCTGCCGCCGCTGTACACATCACCCCGCTGCCGCATCCCGCCCGAAGTCAAATATACAGTCGCGCCGATCGCGTCGCGCGGCCCCTTCGCTCCGCCCGTCAGCTTCAGCTCCACCCAGTGATGATGGTCCGGATTCACGTTGCGCAGCAGCGTAGGCGGCGAGTCGACGTTGTTGATCACGACGTCCAGCTTGCCATCGTTGAACAGATCGCCCACCGCGGCGCCGCGACCGGGACGCACCACGGCGAGTCCCGTTCCTGTGACCGCTGGCTGCAGCTCAAAGCGCTTCCCCTGTAGATTCCGGAAGAGCAGCGCGCGTTCCGCGAAAGTCGTTCCCCAGTCGTTCTTGTCCACTGAGGGATAGACGTGCCCATTCGAGATAAACAGATCCTTCCAGCCGTCGTTGTCGTAGTCCATGAAGGCGTCGCCCCAACCAAGAAACGGCACGGTCGGCTCAGCCACGCCTGCGGCATAACTCACATCTGTAAAGTTTGCGTCCCCATCGTTGTGATAGAGCACGTCGTAATCGTCGGAGAACGTCGTGTTGAAAAGATCGATGCGGCCGTTGTTCTGGTAATCGCCAAGCGCAATCCCCATCGATGCCGTCTCGCGGCCATTCTCATTCAGCGCATAGCCAGAGGCGTAGCTTGCATCCTCAAACGTGCCATCGCCCTTATTTATGTACACATAGTTCGGCGTCGAATCGTCGGCCACCACCAGGTCCGGCTTGCCATCGTTGTTCAGATCGATAAAGACACTCGACAGTCCGTAATACCCCGACTTATCCGCAACCCCAGCTTTTTCGCTCACGTCAGTAAAGGTGCCGTTGCCATTGTTGTGAAACAGATGGTCGCGCTCGCCCGGCAGACCGCGTGGACCGCACATCACCGGCGCGCCGCGAAACTGGCAGAAGTTTTGCGCCAGGGTCGCAGACGAGCCCGGAGTCGGCGGTTGATTCTTGTCGTAGTGCACATAGCCCGGCACGAAGAGATCCAGTTTGCCGTCTCCGTCGTAGTCTCCCCAGGTTGCACCGGTCGACCAGCCGCCCACGGTCACGCCGGCTTTCTCCGCGACATCGGTGAAGGTGCCATCGTGATTATTGCGATAAAGGCGATTGGCGCCCATGTTCGTGACATACATGTCCGGCCAGCCGTCGTTGTCGAAATCGGCGATGGCGACACCGAAGCCCCACCGGTCGTTGGTCACACCCGCCTTCTCGGCGACATCGGTGAACGTCCCGTCGTGGTTGTTGTGAAAGAGCGCGGCATGCGGCGCTTCCGCTTTGCCGGAGAGTGCATCGTAGGTCGTTGCGTTCACCAGGTAGATGTCCAGCCAGCCATCGTTGTCGTAGTCGATCAGGCCCACGCCCGAGCCCGGCGTCTCCAGGATGAACTGCTTCTCCCTGGTGCCGTCATGATGCGACCACTTCGAGAGCCCAGCCTTCTCCGTGACATCGATAAAAATCGTTGGTCCGTGGTCGACGAATCCGCCCGCCGTAATCGGCCGCTTCTGCGCATCCAGCACCGGTGCGAAGGTTCCACCGGTGTTCACGCCTCCGCTCATTCCCTGCTGTGGACCATTGGCAGGCGCCTGCGCGTGGATACAAACCGGTGACGCGCTCAGAAACAAAGCAAGCGCGCATGGAAAAACGAGATTGGATGGTTTAGGCACGGAGACACGGTTCCTCGCGTCGAAGAATACGCGATCGAGTTGCACGCTGCCATCCATCCACGGGTGGAGACTGCCCCCGCCAAGTTCACCATCTGGCGATCCGTTCTTCCAACTGCTGCTGCCCCGCTTGTCAGCACGGTAGGCTGGTATGACCATAGAGAGAGTGCGTGAGCATTTTACCGAGACGCACGTCTGTTGTCCGGAGCCCGCAATGGCATCGGCAATCGTGAATTGTTGAAACGGAGTGAACTATGGCAAGCATTCGACTTCGCAAATGCGCGATCGCCCTACTGCTGGCTCTCACGACAAACTCCTATGGCCAGCGGCCACCGGAAACTGCGAACACTCCGCGCATCCTGGGCAATCGCGCCTCCGACTCCTATGCCATATATTCCCTTCTCTTATCTGCTGGAGCTGTTGGAAATGCGTCGCTGAGGCACGGGCAGCAGCTGGCTATCGCTGGCGAGACGGTCAGCTTCGACGATATGAATCCGGCGACCGAACCTGATACTGACCTACAGCCGCCTGCCGAGAGTGCAGACGCATTTCAACAGGCGCTTCAGGACTTTGGCACGCGGCGCCAGGAACGAGTTCAACTGGAGCGCCGGCTCAAGCTCGATCGTCCCTACACGCTCATAAGCGCGAACGAAGTGGCAGAGTTCCGGAAGGGGCCGTCCGGCGCGGCGCGGTCGTCCACGGCGGGATACGCCGGTATCGTCCGTTTCAGCGAGGTCTACTTCAACTCCGCAACAACGGCAGCTCTGGTTTACCTCGACCACCTATGCGCAACTCCATGCGCGAACGGGCAGTGGATCTATCTGGAAAAGCGTGATGGCCAGTGGGTTCGCCGCTCCGGATCGACCATCGATCGCGCCGACTCCTATGCCATCTACTCACTGCTCATGCCCGGCGTGCCCTTCCAAGGCATGTCAACCACCCAGGCACAGCGTTTCGCGATTGCCGGCACGACGGTGAGCATCGAACAGATGAATCCGGCCATTCCACCTGACGGTCAGCTGCAGCCGCCACCCAACAATGCGCAGGCTTTTCAAGAAGCGGTGCAGGACTTCCAGACTCGCCGCTATGAGCGAATTCCGCTGGAGCACAAAATTAACCTCGATCGTCCGTATACGCTTCTCAATGCGGACGATGTCGCTGAGCTAAAAAGCACCCTGGCGGGCATTGATCCCGGCTCGCAGTTGCAGGACAAGTGGGCCGGCTACCCCGGCATCACCTTCTTCAGCGAGGTGTACTTCAACACCGCGCATACCGCGGCGCTCGTCTACATGAACAACTTCTGCGCCAACCTGTGTGCGAACGGCCAGTGGATCTATCTGGAAAAGAACGGGGATCAATGGGTCCGCCGCTCCGGGCTGAATATCTAGCTCCATCATCCATCGGCTAAAAAGAAGGCTTCGCCAGGCGGCCCGGCGAAGCCTTGGAAGATGACAAGCTGATCGCTAGGCGTGACTCGGACGATGTACCCATTCGCGGCCCGATACCAGCCCCATCGCGAGAAAGATCGAGCCCAGCACCAGGTGAAAGATATCGTCGCCCGTGTGGAGAAGCATGGGGCCGAAATACCACGCTCGGTTCAGCGCGGGATTGCCAAGCAGCAGGCCGAGAGATGCAAGCGTCAGATAAAACGCGCCCGATGCGATGCAGAAGCGCTTCGCCACTGTCGTACCCAGGAAGCTGGCGCCGAACGCCAGGGCACCCCACACCAGATGCATCAGGTTGTGATACTTGTCCACGTGCGCGCCGCCGATGATCACCAGCACACCCATCACCGCGAAGAGCCCGCCGAAGAAGCGGCAGGCCATCTTCGCGCTATCACCGGTGTTTTCTGCGCGCCGGAAGTTCTGCACGGTTGCGGCCAGTCCCGCGATATCCGTGAGCAGAAGTGCGCCGATCTGCAACACTGAGCCGAGAAAGATTCCGGCCGCGAAGTTGCCGACCGAGCCGGGATGGTGAAGGCGCAACATCGCCTGCGGCAGGCGCGCGAACCAACCCGAGGTGACCAGCAGCGAGATCAACGCGCCGATCAGGGGCGTCCACCACCAGCGTGCGCCCCAGATAATGATCGCCGCAACGGCTACGAAGAGTACAGGCCCGGCAGGAAACTTCCCATAGGCCGGATCACCGGAGAGCCACTGCGTCCATAGCGCGATCGCCACAGCCACAAGACCGCCCGCCGTCAACTTGGTGAGAAATGTCAGATTGGTTTTCATTTCCGTTCTCCTCCGGTTTCATTACGGCTGCTGTAACCTGTCGCCCATGTGGTCCAGGTGATCGTGCCAGCGCGATTGCAGCTCATCCGCTTTGCTGCGCTGCCCGGGCGTCAGTACGGTTGTGTAGATCTTCGACTTGAAGTGCTCTTTCTCGACCAGGAGCTTCGCGATGGTCTCCCCCTGGCGCGAAGCAATCTCCTGCACTTTGCCCTCGTCGACATTCCCCTTTGCCGTGGCGTCGTCCATTTCCTTGCCCTCGGCCGCAAGCTCATGGACCAGTCCGGAGATTGCTGGCTTTTCCGATTGCCACATCGACTTGATCTGTTGTCTCTGCGCATCATTCAGATTCAACTCATGCGAGATGTAGCCCATCGGGCCAAAGCGCGCGCCCCATCGGTGACCGAAGCATCCATGCCATCCCCGCGCATCTGCTCTGGCAATCGCCACTCCTGCCGCAATCACCAGAACAACCACGGCGGACCAAATAGCGATTCGTTTCTTGCTCATGTCTCCTCCTCTGCTACGAATTCATTCGAGCATCGCCAGCGCAGGCGTGCGATAAAGATTCGTTAAGCAACATAAAGTTTTGTAAAGCTTGCTATCTCCAGCATTTCCGGGGACTACCATCAGGAGTCGGAGGGGAGTCAACAAACAGAGTGGATCGCGTGCTCATCGTCGATGACGACATCGAACTATGCAGGCTGCTCAGTGAGCGCCTCAGTTCGGAAGGCTTCGCGCTTGAAGCGGTTCACGATGGAGCGCGCGGGCTGGAGCGTGTGCTCTCTGACGAGCACGCGCTCATCATCCTTGACCTCATGTTGCCCGGCATTGGCGGACTCGACGTACTTCGCCGCGTCCGCACACATTCGCCCGTACCGGTGCTCATCCTTACCGCACGCGGCGAAGACGTGGATCGCATCCTCGGCCTCGAGATCGGCGCCGACGACTACCTGCCCAAGCCTTTCAATCCACGCGAGCTGATCGCGCGCATCCGTGCTATTCTGCGTCGCACCTCCCGCTCGGCGGCTTCCGCGCGGCCCGCTGAGGATCGGCGATCTCCACCTCGATCCAGCGGCTCGCGAAGCGTGGTTGGACAAGACGCGGCTCGATCTAACGAGCGTCGAGTTTGCTCTGTTCGAAGCTCTGCTGCGCGATGCCGGGCACGTCGTTACGCGCGAGCAGCTGACTGAGACCGTGCTCGGCCGTAAGCTCGGACCGTTCGATCGCGTGATCGACGTTCACATCAGCAATCTGCGCAAAAAGCTGGGCCGCGCCCACGGCGAAGAACGGATCAAATCGGTGCGCGGCAGCGGATACCTGTTCGTCGTCCGGTCAGAGACGAAATGACCATGAGAATCCAGAGTCTCTTTCTCAAAATATTTCTTTGGTTCTGGGCCACCGTCATCGCCACCGGGATTGCACTTGTGATGACCTGGATCCTTCTTCAGCCGAAGAACGTGCCCTCCCAGACGCAAACCAATCTCGCGGACACGGCATGGGTATCCGGTACTTCTGCGGTCGACGCGCTGGAGCGACAGGGGCCGTCCGGCGCATCCGCTTACATAGAACAGCTCAGTGAGAAGACGCATCTGAAGAGCTGTCTCTTTGACACGTCGGGAAACGTCATCGCTGGTGCTGACTGCGCAAACTTCGACGAGATGCATACGCCCGGTATGCCTCCCGACGTGCCGGCTTTCCATATGAGGCATGGATTCATGCGCGTCGCGGTCAAGGTGTGGGGAAGGAGTGGCCGCCAGTATGTCTATGCCGTAGAGTCCACAGAACGTCGCGGGCCTCCCGCCGGCATCAGCCACTTGGGCATTGCACTACGGTGGTGCGTTGCTCTTCTCGTTTCGGGGCTCATCTGTTATCTGCTTACCCGCTATCTCACCGCGCCCATCTTGCGCTTGCGAGAGGCTTCGCAGCAGTTGGCGCAAGGCCGTTTCAGTACTCGGGCCGCCGGGGGCATGGAACACCGCCGCGATGAACTCGGAACGCTGGTACGGGACTTCAACACCATGGCCGCTCGTATCGAAGAGCTCGTCTCCCGGCAGCGCCAGCTCATTTACGACATCTCTCACGAATTGCGCTCGCCTCTGGCCCGGCTGAACGTCGCGCTCGACCTTGGACGCCAGCGCAAGGGCACCGATCCCGCGTTCGATCACATGGAGCAGGATCTCGAGTGCCTCAACGACATGATTGAGCGTCTGCTCACCGTGGCGAAGCTCGATGCATCTACCACAGCCGTTCCCATGCAGCAGGTTGACTTGACAGAGCTCGTCTCACAGATCGTCAGCAGTGCCGAATTTGAATTGCAGGAGCGCGATGGCGCGGTGCAGCTCTCGTCGCAGGGAGAGTATTTCGTGCAGGGCAACCCGGAGCTGTTGCACAGCGCGATCGAAAATGTCATACGCAATGCGGTCCGCTATACAGGACAGGGAAATTCAGTTGAGGTCCAGCTGGATGCGAGTGCCACTACTGAGCCCGCCTTCGTTCGCATTCTCGTCCGCGACTACGGGCAGGGCGTGCCCGAGTCGGAGCTTCTCAAGATCTTCGAGCCTTTCTATCGCGTTGCCGATGATCGCAACCGTCAGACCGGCGGCACCGGCTTGGGCCTCGCGATTGCCGACCGGGTCATCCGCATTCACGGCGGCACCATTCAAGCACGGAATGTCGCACCGCACGGCCTGGAAGTGGAGATTCTCGTTCCGCAGGTCATGGCCGTCAATTCACAGATATCGTGAAGGAATCTTGTGCGGTAAGCGTGCCGGTCGCCGCATCGGCCGCACGGAAGGTGACGGTGTATGTGTCCGGCGTTGTGCCTAAGGCAGCATTGCTTGCAGCTGCAGGTGCGCTCCCACTTGCGCTGCCGCCGCACGCCATCATGCCTCCCAGCGCAAATCCGCACAGGAGAATCGAAAGCACTGTGAGCGAGCGCCGCCGTCCTGGCCATCCAAAGAAGAGCAGGCAGGCCAGCATCGAACCTCCGCGAGCGACATCGCGAAGTACGGACCAGCCGCCGTTCCCCGAAGCATGGGCAGCCGCGGTGGTCCCGGCAGCAGTCGTGGTCACCGTCAACATCGATTGAACGTCCTGGCTATTCGTAATCGTAACTTTGCCAGGATTGAAACTGCACGTTGGAATATTGATGTCGCTGCTCCGCGTGCCTGTAACCGAGCACGTGAGGTTCACCGCGCCGGTGAATCCACCGGTCGCGCCGACGGAGACAGGAGTTGCCGATGTACCGGCCGGGCTAACCGCGGATGCCGGGGTGCTCGTGCCGAATGTCAGCACAAGTGACTGTCCCGTACCATTCCCGCAGCCGGCGGTGCAGGCGACAACCGCTGGAGCCGACCCCGTGGACGCAGTGAAGTTTGCATCGCCGCTATAGGTTGCGATGATGCTGTTGCTGCCGAGCGTCAACTGTGCAACCGGAACATCCAGAGCAGCGGTGCTGAAGTAAGCTCCCGTAGAGGGGTCCTGCGCCATGGTCAGACCGCCGCTCGTCCCCAGCACAGCGCCACTGTTCTTATTGACAAATGTGACGGTTCCGCCCGGAAGCTGAGCAAACGAACTTGCGATGCTGGACCGGATCGCTGCTGTGACGATCACCAATGCACCGGAGGTTGAGTTCGTATTCGCAGTAACGGAGACTACCGCACTGGCCTTCTGCACAATGAAAGTGACGGCGCCGGAGGTGCTCGGGTTGTAGCTGTTGTCGCCCCAGTAAGATGCGGTGACGGTATGCGTGCCGGCGCCCAACGCATGCAGCGGGAACTCGGCGTTTCCGCTCGCATCCAGCATGCCGCTACCCTGCGCTCCCTGCGCAGTGGCATCCACAAAGGACACCGTACCGGTTGCATTTGTCATGGAATGTAGATTCGAGACCTGCGATCTCCCAATCGGCTGCGCATCGATGGAAACATACGTCCCATATGCGATCGTTTTGCCTGCGAGGTTCGTCAGGTTCCCATTGGGATCGACGGTGCTGGCCGTCAGTTGCAGGATGCTGTCTTCGGGCGCAACCGTGATCTGCATTGGCGCCGAGATGCTGCCCGCGTGACTTCCGTCGCCGCCGTAGTTTGCGTAGACGTTGTAGGTACCCCCCGGAAAACCATTCCAGCTGCCCTTGGCCACGCCATTCGACAACGACAGATTGATCTGCGCATCGCTGCTGAACAATCCCCTCGCGCTCAGATCATTGCTGATGCCCACTTTGCCCGTTGCCGCCGCAGGATCGACGTCGACTGAAATCGTGATCGGCTGGCCATGCTGAAAGGCTGTCGAACCCAGGGTCAGCGTGGTTGTGGTCTGCGTCTGGCCGACGCTCGCCCAATCGTTCACCAATGTGCTGATATCGACGCTTCCCAATCCCGCCGATAGATTGTAGGAACCCGCCGCGTCATAGCCGCTGAGGAATCCGTTCGCTCCGCAATTCGGTGTGCCCGGTAAGCACACTACCGAATTGTTTCCGCTTTGGATGGGATGAAACGCCTCCGGATGCGTCTTGGCCAATTGGTACAGGATCCAGTTCGGCTGTCCCAGCCGCGCGTTCGCACCGACCTTCTGATTGACGAGCGCGAGCACACCAGCAAACGCAGGAGCCGATGCGGAGGTACCGCCCACTCCGCTGATGGTCGGGTTGGTACCGCTGCAATCGTTGTCGCCGCAGGTTGCCCAAAGTGCGCCCTTCATGCCGTTCGCGGCAAACAGCGAGACGTCCGGCAAATCACGCACCGCATCAGCCTTGATGCCGGCAACCGTCTGGTACTGCTGCTGCCACGCCGGCTTGGCGTAACCGCCCAGAACATTTCCGCCTGCATCGTAAAGCCCAGCGCTGCTCGCTCCGCCGCCGCCCGCCACAATGTTGGTGTTCCCGTTGTAATCCTGACTCGCCTGATTGCCGGTCGAGCTTCCATTGGTAGTGGTGGAGTTGTTCCACGCACTTTCGGGAATGTAGCCGAGGGCTGAAGTGTAATTGCCGCTATTCGCGGAATTGATATACGTCGAAAAGTTATTCAGTAGAGCCCCGAAATCGGTGCCGCCAACCGCCAGCGTGTATGGTGTCGAGGCAATCCCGTTCACTGCGAAGCCCCGCCCGGCTGCGCTTTGCGTATCAGGATTGTCGCAACCGGCCGCACCGGAATCTCCGCTGGAGACGGTCACCGCAATGCCCTGCGCTGCCGCTTGCTCCCACGCATTCAGGATCTCCTGGTTGCCCGCTGCACCCTGCGCCAGCTCGCAGGAACCATAGCTCACATTCAGGATGTTGACCGAGTTGTCATCGATCGCCCGCAGGATGGCCAGCATCACTCCGGATTGAAGGCTGGTATCAGCAGCCTGGTAGTACACGATCTTCGCGCCCGGCGCGATGGCGCCCGCGATCTCGCCATCCAGCGTGGCCTCGGTCTCATCGCTGCCCTGCGGAGAATTTCCATCCATCACGATGGAGAGCGAACCGGCCGGTAAGCCAAACAGAGCGCGATAACGAGCAACGTTGGAGATGCTGACCGCCCCGTCCGTAGCGATGCCGATGGCGACGCCGCTTCCGTCGTAGGTGGCCTGCCCTGATGTGCGACGCGTATTGAGCGAGGTTGGCGCATCGTAAATCGTCGCGGCATCGCCGGGGCCCACGAACAGGTACTTGCTGCCGGAGATGCTCACGGTGAGTTCTGGATCGAACCGTTTCTCCGTCGCATTCCATCGGCCGCCGGGTCCATGAATCGCCTGCGGGCGTGGATAGAAATCATTAAGCGGCGAAACTCCCGCCACCACCTGTGCCAGCGCCGACGGAATCATCGGATTCGAGATATTCGCGACATGCTCCTGCCCATTGATCACCAGGCGGTGAATCTGCGTGTGGAACGCCGTCTCCAACTGGTTCACGGAGCCGGAGAATTCGATGGCCATGTTGCTTTTGGCCACCTTGCTCACCGCAAATCCCTGCCCATTGAGCCAGGAAACGATCTGAGCCACGTCCTCCGGTGCCGGTCCATACTGCTGGCCAAACTGCTCCGGCGTAAGAAAATGATGAAAGTTGGGAGAGTTCTTATCCTCGAGCGAAGCAAGATACTGCTGCAGCATTCTCTCCTGCTGCGGCGTGCGCCTCAGCACCAGCAGTTGGCGAGATGCTCTTAACGAGGCCGGTGCCGGCCCGCGGTCGAACTGGGATCGCACCAGCGGATGCACGTTGCCACGCAGCGTAACGAGAGACGATTCATCTACCGGTCGCGTAATCAGCGGCCGGGCAGCGGATTGTGCCTGGCTCGCTCTCGGGGTCAGCAGAGGGAGCGCGATCGACAGAGAAAGAAGTGCACCCTTCCAGAGGGGGGATCGTGAGGGAACCATGGCTATCCAAACCTTCAGAGATTCGGCAAACGCCCAATTGGGCGAAAAAGACGCTGGGCATTGATCCAGCGTTCGGTAGATCTAGTTAATTTCTTGACTGCGAGTTCAGTCTGGAGTGGCGCTGGAGCGCAGTCAATGAAACCGGCGCCTGCCGAGGTATCGTTCGGGTGTTACGGATGAGACTTCCGGTCACCTTCAGTACCCATTCGTGCCGAAGACTGCCACTAAGCGTTGAAAAAGACGCGCTGGACCGTGCCTGGGGCAGCCGAATTCCCTTTCCGGCACACAGCCACACTCACCCGGTTGGCGGCTCTTTGGTGTAGACGCTCTCGCCGAAAGGGGTAGCAAGATCACCTGTTCGTTCAATTCAGGATGGAGACGGAGCATGACACTCTCGTTGCCATGCGAGTCAATTTCACTGCTCGTCCATCGCTCTCTTCACATGCGGCGGCACCACGCCCGGTCATGCTAACCATTCAACCTTCCTGCGGAATTCCAGGTGACTTTTCCTACACAACAGATAGCGCCAGCCTGCTGCGCATGCTTCGGCAAAAGACGGAGCTGCGCTTATCTGTCATCGAAACTTTCGAACGAGAGCTGGAAATCTCGAAAAGCGCCCGCTTGCTGAGCGTGGAGATGAGCGAGCGCACACTGACAGAAATCGGCTACTTCGTCGACTAGAGCGTTTTTACGATGGGCTGATTCCGTAGACTAAGGTAGCGCTCTAGCTCTTCGAACTGGATCGCCGGCTTCTCTTGGCAGCTAAATGCGGAGATACCTCGGTCGACTCCCGGACGATCAAAGTGGGCGCGACGCGAACGATGGACGGCACCTTTGTGATGTGTCCTTCGATTCTGTCGATCAGGATGCCTGCCGCCCGTGCGCCCATCTCGTAACTCGGCTGCACAACCGTGGTGAGATGCGGATGGAACGGGCTGTCGACCGCGAGGTCGTCGAAGGTGGCCAGCGCGATGTCCTCGGGACAGCGAATGTTCAATTCTTCAAATGCCTTGAGCACACCAAGCGTCATCACACCATTGCAAACGAAGATCGCGTCAGGCCTGACCGACTGCTCCATGATGTGCTTCCCGTGCCGATAGCCTGAGTCGTGACGAAAGTCTCCCTCGAATATCCTGCTTCGCTCCACCGGGATGTCGGCCTCCCGCAGGGCTTCTTCATAACCGCGAAGGCGCTCGCGGCCGGTCTGCAGGTCCAGCGAGCCCGTGATGATTGCGATACGCCGATGTCCCTTCTGGATTATGTGGCGAACGCACTCTCGTGCACCACGAACGTTATCGAGCAAGACAGCGTCTGCTCTGATCCCTGGTACCGTGCGATCGAGGCATACCAGGGCTACACCGGCATCGATGATGCCCTTCAGGTGACTTATATCGGTGCCGCTGGCGGATGCCAACAGTACGCCATCGACGCGATAGGAACGAAGTGCCGCAACGATCCGCCGCTCGCGACCTATTTGTTCATCCGTATTGGCTGTCATCAGGAAATAGCCGCGTTCGAAAGCAGTATCTTCAGCGCCCCGGATGATTTCCGGAAAAAATGGATTTGTAATGTCCGGAAGAACCATCGCCAGCATGCGGGTCTGTCTGACCTTGAGGCTGCGAGCGATCTCATTTGGCGAGTAATTCAATTCCCGAATGGCTGTCTGAACCCGTTCGGTCAACTGAGGGCTGACGCGCCGCGTGCCGCGGATTACGTTCGAGACCGTCGCAATGGAGACATCCGCTCTTTTCGCTACTTCAATGATCGTCGCCATGCGCTCTCGAGAAAACCTTTGGTTCCGTGTCGGTCAATGCAAGCTATGCAAAGAACTCTATTGCAAATTGAGCGGACCTACAAACCTGCGATTTTTCCTTGCTAATCGTGCATATAGACGATTCAATGATGTTCCGTATTGCTGAGTTGCAGCAATCGAATTCTGCTTCTGACTAAAGGCCCTTAAGCCGATCTCTAACCATCATTCGGGAGACCGCTACGCAGTGACTTTGAGACGCGCGTGCACGAAAGGAAAACAATGCTCAAGGGAATCTCTCCCTACCTGAGTCCAGATCTATTGAAAACATTGCACGAGATGGGGCATGGCGATGAACTCGTGTTGGCTGATGCGCATTTCCCCGGCCACACTCTTGGGCGTCGCGTACTGCGCGCCGATGGCTTGAATATTCCGCAATTACTGGATGCCATTCTGCCACTGTTTGAACTGGACCCAGCCGACGATGCGCTCGCAATGATGCAGCCAGACGCCAGCGATCCAACGAATGACGCGGTCGAAGCTGATTTTTTGCATGCAGTGCGCAGGCATATCTCGCGCCCTGCGCCGCCGGCGCGCGTGGCGAGACTAGCTTTCTACGAACGCGCAAAGGCCGCATACGTCGTTGTCATGACTGGCGAGGTCCGGGCGTATGGCAATCTCCTTCTAAGGAAAGGTGTCACGCCTCTATCGAGCACCTGCTAACTCATGGGAAAGGGGGAATGATCCCCCCATTCTTCATGCCGAATTTCACTTCGCAGAGGTGGATAGGCCTGACGCATTTCCCGGACCGCCGGTTGGCTGCAAAGCCGGCAACCGCTGTTCCACTGGCGGCAGCGGCGGAAATGGCTCATGCGGCTCCGCTTGATACCAGTAGCCGACCGAGTAATAGTTGTCCGATCGCGCGTTGGCATGACCATGCTCAATGGTTGCCTTAAAAGACTTCGTGAACGGAATTGGCGAATCAAGATGGAAGCGGTACACACTGGAGCGGCCGCCAGCTAGCTCGGTGCCGGTTACCGGCGCGCCGTAAAGAGCATAGGAAAATGGCTCGCCGCCGAAGTCCCATGCGCCTAGGAAATAATCCTCCGTGCCCGTGCCGGTGATGGACGGCAATTTCGCGCCGTCAATGAAGAACATATCGTCGCCTTCGCCCCACCACATGTCCTGGTTCTGCAGAACGGACATGGTGACACCTACGTATTGTCCGTGCCCTTTGGCTTCGAACCAGACATAGTTGTCTTTGCCGTCGAGGTTTGGCTTGTCATTGACCTGCGGGTCGCCATTCGACTTCCAATCCGTGGTCCAGCCGTGATTCGGCTGGGACTGTCGATATTCGGCGTGGAAGTAGAGCGTGCCCGGTGGAAGCGGGTGTTCATAGGTCCGATAGTCGATGTTGTAATAGAGAGAGTTGATTGGCTCCTGGCCTTCGTTTGTAACTGTGACGCGTGCGTGGTGCGCGAATGGCATTGGAAAGAAGCTGTTCAGGCTTTTGACGCTTCCGACAGAGAGCATCTCCGACTGCCAGCTGTGATATTCGCCAAGACCGAGCCCGAAGAAATCACCGATCGGGGCTTCAACGCTGGGGCTCTGCTCATCGTCCCAATAGATGCGGAGGACGATCCGCTTCAAGTGGTAAGGCTCGTTGTCGGCGATGGTGAACCAGATATGCGAGATCTCGCCGGGACCGTCGGTATTCAGCACAGTTTCGGTTGCCCCCGGAGCTACGTGGCGAAAGTCGGCATTGGCGCCTTTGGGATCGGCGCTGGAGGCACGATGCAGGATATAAGTCTGCTGTACGGTGAGATCGGGCTGCCAACCGGGGGACTGCCCCCGAGCGAGTAGCGAGATAGCGGCCAGAGATAGGAGAGTTACAAGTCGCTTCATATCTATTTACCTCGTAAATCGGAATGATGAGCTATTCAATGCCGAGCTTGTGTTGCATCTGCTCCAGGGAGATACCGCTTGTCTCCGGGTAATAGAAGAGGACGAGGAAGAAGTCTATGACCATCATCGCCGCGAAGAAGACGAAGGGATAAGCGCCAGAGGACTTTGCCATGACGGGGAAGATGAGCGAGATGAGCGCATTGAAGATCCAGTGCGCGGAACTACCAAGGCTTTGCCCTTTGGCGCGCACGCGATTTGGGAAGACCTCGCTGATGTAGACCCACAGGACTGCACCCTGAGAAACAGCGAAGCAGGCGATGTAGGCCATGAGCAGCCCAACGAGCCACCCGAGATGCTGACGGGTAAAGAAGAGAACGGAGATGATGGTAAGGCAGATGGCGAGGCCGACAGTCCCGATGAGCAGTAGCTTCTTGCGGCCAAATTTGTCGATGACGGACATGGCTAGCAATGTGGCGACGAGATTGGTGGCTCCGACCGCGATCGCCTGAAGGTTGCCGGAGACCTTAGTCGCACCGGCGAGCGCGAAGATGTCGTTGAGGTAATAAAGGACCGCGTTGATGCCGGAAAGCTGGCTGAACATTCCGACCGTCCATGCGATGATGATGGGCTTGCGGTATTGCCGGGAGAAGAGAGGGTCCGTCGCCGAGGAGCGTTCGAGGTGGACGGACGCGACGATCTCGTCAAGTTCTGCCTTGGGTTTGGGAACTCCGGTGAGCCGAAGGACTTCCAATGCTTCATTGAGGTTGGATTGCGTGACCAGCCAGCGCGGGCTGCGGGGAATGATGAAGAGGGTGGCCAGAAAGAGCACCGCGGGAATGCCGGACGCGCCGAACATCCAGCGCCAGTCATTCGCACCGAAGTGCATGCTGCCGATGATGGCGTTTGAAATATAGGCGAGCAGGATGCCGACAACGATGTTGACCTGGAAAAAACCGACGAGACGGCCGCGCCAGTCCGGCGGCGCGATCTCCGCAATATACATAGGCCCAAGAACCGACGAGCCGCCGATGCCTAGCCCTCCGATGAAACGAAAAAAGATGAGAGCAGGCCAGTTCCAGGCGAGCGCGCAGCCAATCGCAGAGAGCACATAAAAGATAGCCATCACTCGCAGACTGTCGCGCCGTCCGAACTTCTGCCCAGGAATACCTCCGGTGATGGCGCCGATCACTGTACCGACAAGGGCGCTGGAGACGGTGACGCCGAGCAGTCCGGGAGAAAGATGATAGGTATGCGTCAAGGCAGAGGTGGTGCCGGAGATGACGGCGGTGTCGAAGCCGAAGAGCAGGCCACCGAGTGCGCCCACAATCGTGCTCTTGGCTACGTGCGAGTTAAGACTCATGAAATCTCCAATAGTGCGCGCCGGCAGAGATGTCGCGCAATGGCGGAACACAGTGCCCCAAGCGCACTGGCTCGGGCGAGCTTACTCGGCGCGAGATAGATGGCGCTGTTTGGTATCAATGGACGCTGACCGTGCCACACAGATGCACTTGGACGCCGAGCGTGTGGAACATGGCAGCCTTCACGGCGAGTGCCTGAAGAGCTTTTGTTTCGTCCGGAGCGTACGCGATATTCACGTGGTTGGCGCGATGCCGCGCCATGAACGAGTCGCGTGAAATTCCATCGAAGGTGGCGCTGACCATAGGCCACTGCGTGGTGGTCTGTTTCCAGCGACGCTCTGTCTCATCTGCAGGAAGCGTGACCACCGACCCCAACCCGATGTCCACATGCAGAGCGTTGCCTTCGACGAAGACGCGGCTCCAGACGATTTTTCCGGGACGGCCGATGCCTTTCAGCGTTCCTCCGCCGAGAGGAAAATACATAGGCGGCTGACGGTCGCTTGAGGCGCCGCGATATCCGTTTACGAAATGGCTGGGCGGAGCCGCACCAGAGATCTGCAGTACCCACACGAATTCGTCGAGGTCGCTCCCGCTGTAGTGCTCGCCCCAGCGGAGATCGTGCAGCGTGGTGGCGGGATCCAAATTGAGCGCTGTCCAGCACCGGTTCGTCACCAGCGCGTCCAACCCGGCACACTCGTCTACTTCGTTGAAATGCGGAAGTGGAACGCCCGGGTATAACTCTTTGCCGGAACCATCGAATACGGGAGGCCGGTCCGCGTTGTTGAGCAGTCCTTCCACAAGATCGGAGGCGGGCACCATGTCTTTCAGGCCCTGCTGATATTGAATTCCGATAGCGTCGCAACCGAACTCGTGGGCGATCTGCAGGGCCGCGATGTACATTTTGCATTGCTGGTGAATCTGCTGATCCGTGAGTTCGGTTTTGTCATCCTTCCCGGTGTGGAAGCGCAGACCCTTCGCATCCAGCCAGCGGCGTACGCCATCAGCCTCATCGTCGCCAACCAGACGCATACGGGCGACTAGCGCTGATTGACTCAGTCGTTCCTTGAAGACACCGAGTGGATTCAGGAGTTCATCATCGATGATCGCGTTGTACATGCCCATGCAGCCTTCATCGAAGACGCCGAGAATCGCCTTCCGCTGAAGCAGCTTCGCGGCAAGCTCTTCGCCCGTGCTTCTCGCGGACGCAGGGAGAGCCTTTATATCGAGCTTGCGCACATGGGAGAGATCATGCGTCACAGTTCCTTGCTTGATCCACTCCTGAAGGCGAGTGCGGAAATACTCGTCGCTAAAGCTCTCGCTCCAGAGGGTGCTGAAGGGAATGCCCGCCTTGACCAGAGAACCATTCAGATTAAGAAGACCAACCAGTCCCGGCCATTGACCAGACCAGTTGGCGATGGTCAAAATGGGCCCGCGGTGTGTGCGCATACCCGGCAACACATGATGCGTGTACTGCCACGCGGCGGTTGCGAAAACCAGGCTAGCGTCAGGATCGATGCCAGCAAAAATATCCATCCCCATGCGCTGACTTCCGATAAATCCGTGACCCTTCACAGAATCGACGGGGAATGCACGCTCGACGGAGACACCTTCGTCGCGAAACGCCTGCGTAAGTTTGCGCTCCAGCTCTTCCTGAGCAGGCCAGCAGACCTGATTCGCAGACTGGCGAAGATCTCCGCTAGTGACGAGAATGACTTTCTTCAGAGGCAAGGCTGCATGCGACGGTGGCATTTGTCGGGACCCTCTTTCGTTATCCGCTTCTTTCACCAAGTTATACGTCAAGAAAAGCACACTTTACTTACCATCGGCTGACATGCAGCCCGTGACCATTCAGTGGCCGGCTAGTTATTGGAAGACGGCTCGTGCTTCATCACATCGTCGTCAATCCGGCTCTGATTCGTGAGGCGTTCGAGCTCGCCCTGCGCGTGGCTCCGTGCCTTCGCGTCTTGCGACTTTTTCTCGAACACGCTCAAAGAGCGTTTCATCTGATCCTGATCGCCCAATCCCCGGTACGCTCGCGAGAGCAGATAGTAGGCCGTTGCATCCTCCTTCTGCATGGACATGTATCGTGTCAGGTTGCGTACCGCTGATGAATAATCTTTTCGATGCAGATCGAGCTTGCCGAGGAGGCGATACACCTCAGGCGGCGGTCGATCCATGCGAAGAGCATCGGTCAATGCCTTCTCCGCTTCATTATCCCTTCCCATCATGAGCAAGACCTGTCCTACGTTTGTGTTCGCGCTGGCGGCGTGAGGCTCTATTTGCAGCTCTGCTTCGAACTCATGCAGAGCTTCCCCTGTCTTGCCGTTTCGCAACAGACAGTTCCCGATCGCTTCATGAACCTCCGGCAGATCTGGCTTCTGGTTCAGGACCACGCGATATTCCGCAATAGCTTTGTCGTATTGTTCCTGCGTGACAAATGCGTATGCCATGATCTGGTGTGCGCGATAGGAATCAGGGGCAAGCGATAAAACGCGTTCAAAGGCGCTGCGAGACTTCTGCTCCGCATCGTTTGCCCGGTGGTAAATTTCGTCCTCCTTACTGTTCCCGAGTTGCTGATCCAGCCCAGACGCCGTAGGTTTCTCTCCCATCGCAGCAAGCGTTGCCCGTATTTCTGCAATATCTGGACGACGGGCGTTCGCTTGCTCAAAATCTTCTCGTGCCTTCTGCTGATTGCCTTGTAGCTGAGCCTGCTCTCCGGCCAATTGCCATGCTCTGCCTCCATCCGGCGCCAGCATCAGGAGCTTCCGCGTTTCATCGTTTCCAATTTGCAGATAGGACTGGCCAAGCGAATACCAGGCATCCAGATTGTTCGGATCAAGACCGGTGACCTCCTCGAACTCAGGCGCTGCCGCTTCATAGCGGGATTGAGCAGAGTATGCATATCCTAGCCACGTGTGTGCGATGACATCCGAGGAGTGGATGCGAATTGCCGTCTCAAGCTCCGGGACGGCAGCATCCGGTTTCGAAAGCTGGTACCAGACCAGCCCACTGAACAGGTGCGGTGCCAGCAATTCGGGGTTCAGAATGATTGCCTTCCGGAATACCGCGATTGCGCGATCCCACTGGTGGTCAAAGTACAGTGCGACTCCCAGATTGCTTTCCATCTCCGCGCTTCGAGGCAGCATATGCGTCAGATATTCGTACTCGTGCACGGCCGTTGAAAAATCGTCGCGTTGTTCTGCCTCACGTGCGGCCTGCGCATGTGAAGCCATATCGTTGGACAAAGTGTGTGCGGACAAAGGGAGAACCATGCTCGCTGCAAGCGCGAATTTGGCGGCGAGCATGGCCATCGTTTTAAAACTCCAGCTTCATGCCAAATTGGATGATTCTGGGGGCATTCTGCTGATTCGTCATGATTCCAAACACGGTATTCGAATTCGCCAGGGATCCCTGGCTTAAATCAGGTGGAGCGGGTGCAAGGGCATTGAGGATGAAGGTGTTTGCATTGCCCCCCGAAGAGAAGATGGTGCGATTGAAGGCATTGAAGAAATTCGCCTGGAATTGCAGATCGAGGTTCTCAAAAATGCTCGTCCGTTTCGAGAGGGACAGGTCTTCGTTGATATACGCGGGCATGCGTAAAGAGGAGATCAGGTTTGGCGCGTTACCGAATGTTCCCGGAGGCGCGGGAGTAAACGCACCTGGATTGATGTAGAACTGGCAAGGGTTGCGGCCTGCAGTCGTTTGCACCGGCCCGGAACAGTTGCGGTTGTAAGCAGGATTTTTGAATGGCTGACCGGGGACAATGTTCGGGCGGAAGCTGAATCCATCTGCAGCGGCCAAATAAGGATTGGTGCTGCCGCTGGTGTAGTCGACCTCGATGTGGATGGGGCGTCCACTTTGATATTGGTGGATGCCGGAGACGGACCAGCCTCCCACGACCTTGCCGACTGCTCCGCCGTGGTTCAGGAAGCGCTTGCCGGGCCCGACAGGAAGCTCATAGGTGTAGCTGAGAGAGACCACATGCGGGATATCCGAACTGGTAACAGCACGGTCCGCCTTCGGGTTGTAGTAGTCCTGTGAAAATGAGCCCGCGAAGATAGCATTCTCCGCTCCGGCGCTCGGCCCGCTGTTCGAGTCGGCGTTGCCAATGGTCTTCGAGAAGGTGTAAGCAAGCAGAAAGGTCAGCCCCTGGGAGAAGCGCTTTTGCAGGCTCGTCTGCAATCCATTGTAGGAGACGCTGGCAATGGGATTGAGAGGATGATCCATACTGCCGTATTGCGGAAATGGCCGCAGGGCCTGCGCGACGGTTGCGGACGACCCAAGGGCAGTAGCGAAATCGGGCCACGGTGGTGTGATACCGGCCGCCGCGGCTCTCGGATCGTTGATAGATAACGTGAGCAGGTCATTCAGGGGAACCCCAACAGCCGCGGCTGCGGCGCCGTACTTCGCCTGGATCACTGGGGGATTCAACGCATTCGGTTTGGACCATGTCCCTATGTGGTAAGTGTGGCTTCCCACATAGGCAATGTTCAGCACCATGCTGTTGGCGACTTGCTGCTGTATCTGTGTCGTCCAGAAGATCTGCGTTGGAGGCAGACCTACTTTGGGGCCGGTCCAGACTGGATTGTCATTCCCCACGAAGAATCCCGGAGTGAGCGTCGAGGCGGGAGGAACGACGCCACTTGCCGGAAAAGACGTGTCCCAGTTGTAGGCGGGAGAACCTATATAGTCCGCGGCTCTGCTGGCTTGTGCGATGCCAGCGAAGCCGAAGTTGTATCCGCCGGTGAAGCCACCTTGAAGATTGTCATTGCCAAGCGGCCGGGTAATGGCGAAGCCTCCGCGTAGCGCGGTTCTGTGCGCCGCATCGGGTGAATAGGCAAAGCCAATCCGGGGCTGAAATCCCTTGTAATCAATGTCGCCGACGCGCGGCCTCCCATTCCTTCCTTGACCGTTGCCGTAGAAGGTATACGCTCCGGGAATTCCGCCGGCTGTGGGGTTGGGCAGCGTTGGATCGACGCTTGAAACGTTGCCGTATTTCTCCGTCCGGGGCACCTGAATGTCATAACGAATTCCGAGATTAAGTGTCAGGTTGGGCGTCACTCTCCAGTCGTCTTGAGCAAAGACACCTGTCTGCCACCACCGATAATATTGGGCAATCGGATAGTCGATGTGAACGTAGTCAGGTCCGCCGGTAAGAAAGCTGGAGACCCCGTTCCCCGTACCGCCAGGGTTGGACACCGGTTGCCCGCCGGCGAATAAAGTCCCGTTGAGTCCCGTCTCCGCCGTCGCAAAAGTGAAATTTGCATCGGAGAGTCCAAGGTTGTTCAGTTGCTCGCGTCGCACCTCTCCGCCGAAAGTGAACGCATGGTTGCCACGAATCATCGTCAGGTTGTCGTTGACGTAGTAGCGATTTCCGATAGACACCGCGGGCGGGCTGGCCGAGCCGATGCTGTCTGTTGAGCCGCTGGTCCCGATCAGTGGATACGGGCTACCCTGCGCGAGAGGGGGCAATCCCTGAAGGCCCAGCGACTCCAAACCTGGTCCATCAGTGATGGTTCCGCTCTTGTTGTTGTCTCGCAGATAACCGATATTGAAATTGTTCAACAGCGTCGGAGAATGCGCGTAGTTATAGGTGAAGCGTATCTGCTTGGTGGGATTGCTGGTGCCGATGGCGTCCAACAGATTCAGACCACCATTGTTTGTGTTGGTATAGTCGCCGATGAATGCGCTGCCGGACACCGAATGCTTCTCCGAGATATGTTCGTCGATTTTGGCTACGAATCGCTTCTCATCAATTTTCGAGCTTTGCCGGCGCACAAAGTTATTGAAAACGGCATCGTTGGTTGCCATAGGAAAGCTCTTCAAAACATTCTGCGAAACCGCGCTCAAGCTGCCCGAGCCGGACGGAATGACATTTCCCGGATACGGATCGCGGACCTGATAGCTCTTACCATCCGGGCCTACGACCGTGTGAACAGATGCCGGATTGTAGACCTGACCGGCAAATACCGGACGTCCCGCAGGATCGAAGATCGGCTGCCCTGACGCCGGATCGGTCATCTGGGGTCCCAAGAGTTGTGAGAAATCTCCGTTACGGAATGCATTGGGAATCGTGGTGAGCGTGGCGTTGTTGGAGCTGGGACGGTAGGCAAAGCCTGTGTAGTCCACGAAGAAGAATGTCTTATTGCGGCCGTTGTAGAGCTTGGGAATCCATACCGGGCCGCCAAACGTGCCGCCGTATTCATTCTGCTTAAGGGGAGCCTTTTTGCAGGTGTCAGGCAATGGCGTGACCTGGCATTCCGGACGGGCGCGAATGACTCCTAATGTATAGCCGCTCGCATTGAGAGCGTCGTTCTGAAGAAAATCGAAGAGGCTTCCGTGGAAGTCATTGGTGCCGGATTTGAAGGCAAACGACACGATGCCGCTGGAGAGGCCGTATTGGGCGGTTTGATTGTTGTTGATCAGCTTGAATTGGCCAATGGCATCGATAGGTGGATGGTCAAGGCTGATGTCGCCGGTCAGGTTTGGGTTCATCACCGGAACACCATCAACATAGACCTCGTTGCCATAGCTGGCGCCGCCGCTGACATGCAAGCGGTAGTCCGGGCTCGCGCCCGGTGTTGAACCGCTCACGCCAGGCGAGAGCACCACGAAATTCAGCGGATTGCGTGAGTCCGCATTCAGCGAAACAGGAAGATCCTTGATCTCCTGCGGAGTGATGACTGTGCCGATATCGGAGGTCTGCGTCTCGATGGCTGCGGAAGCGGCCGAAACAGTTATGGTCTGTTGCACTTGCCCGGGCTGCAACGTCACAGCTAGCGCGACGGTGCTGCCGACGCCCACCTCAATGTGCTGCTGAACAGACTTGCTGAACCCCGTTGCCTCGGCGGTGAGCGTGTAGGCGCCGGGAGACAGGTTCAGAAAACTGAACTGGCCGGAAGACTCGGATGTGGCGCTCGTGACCACGGAGGTAGCCTCGTTGCGCAGCGCGAGTTTGACTCCGGGTACGCTGGCTTTCTGTGTGTCCTGAGTCTCGCCCTTCACGGCGCCTCGATCAGCCTGGGCCCAAGTGGGGATGGGCGCGACGCAGGCGGCAAGCAGCAAGATCAGGATCAAAGAAGCGATTTGCGACGGTCTCCCTGGCAAATGTTTCATGATGTTTTAAATCCTCGATTTAAACCTTTAAACTTCGCGACACAGGCTATGCAGTCGCTGATATTCATGTCAAGAACAATTTCTGGACCCCTTGCACAAGCCGAGAATAGGTATCAAAGTACCTTGTCCATTGACTATTGTGCTTGCTGAAGCCGTTGCGCCCGGGGCGAGGGAGGATTCTTCTAGCCAATGTCCCGGTCCGCAATGTCTTCAATTTTGGGACGTAGATTGCCCTATATTTAATGGTTTCACTGATTCCGGATGAGCCGCCAAGTCGCCCGCCACTCGAGACTTCATACGGTTGTTGAGGATCAACATGATTCGTTCCCACTCATTCAATCTCGTTCACCTGTCAGGTGCAGCATCTGTTCTGACGGTGCTCTTTCTATTACTCACGGCGTGCTCCGTCCCAAGCCGACCGGAGATTGTTCCGCCCGCGAAATCACCCACGCCCGTGGAGGAACATGCGATGAATCCTCGCCAAAGCTCCTTTTTCGCGACCGCCGCAGAGGAGGCGTACTCCACCTATCAGTTGCCCGGTGACGGCGATCTATGGCCATCCTGCTGGGCGGACGATAACAATCTCTACACCGCCAATGGAGATGGAATCGCATTCAATCACGTCGCCAAACGGTATGACATGGCTGTAAGCGCGATCAGCGGAATGCCACCCGCCTTGAGCGGCCACACAATCGCCACTGATGTGGGAACCAACTGGAGCGGTCCGAAATATAACCGGAAGCCTACCGGGATGCTCTGTATCCATGGCGCGATCTATCTTGCATTTCAAAATCTAAGCCTCAATTTTGTCGACACACCGGCCGCTTCCATCGCCAGGTCGACCGACCACGGGAAGACGTGGACCTGGAACAAAGACGCTCCGATGTTCGGCACGCCGAACGACCCACATAGCCCTTTAGCCTATAAATTCACGACAGTATTCTTTCTCGATTACGGGAAGGATGCTCGCGACGCAATCGACGAGTATGTCTATGCGTATGGACTAGACAACAACTGGCGATCACAGAGCGATCTATATCTCGCGCGAGTGCCGAGTAGGGAAATTCAGACACGATCGGCGTGGGAGTTTTATACGGGCGCGGACGATACGGGCACTCCGAAATGGTCGCCAGACGTGACTCAGAAAGTTCCGGTTCTCACCGACGCGCGACTCCTCTATACGGCAATGCTCGGAAAGGACGTCTGTGAGGACAACCACAAAGTAATAGGCCAGGGTGGCGTGGCATATGACGCGCCGCTCAAACGTTATCTCTTCGCGTCGTGGTCGTGCACCACTCATGAGTTCTACGAAGCTCCTGATCCCTGGGGACCGTGGGGCCATTTCCTATCCACTGATTTCGGTCCGCTGAAGACGCAAAAGAATTATGGGCAATACGGCACCAACATTCCCTCAAAGTTCATCAGCCCCGACGGAACAACGTTGTATCTGCAGAGCAATGTCTGGGGCCGCTCCTACAGGTTTGCCCTGCGAAAAATATTTCTGCACCCTTACAGTTCCGCAGCGCCAGCGAATAGCCACTCAGCGGCCAATCTTGCTTTGGCGCCGGAGACCCGTGCAATCAGCAAGAGCACGCATTATGGCCTCCTGTGCGGACGCAGTTGCGCAGACCAGTTAGCTATTGGAATGGCGAACGGGAGTGAAGACGATTTCGATAAGGAAGCGAAAACGTCCGATTGGTGGGGCTATCTCTGGGCGCAGCCTTACAAAATCAATCGGATCGTCTATACGACGGGCGCGATGTCTCCCGATGGTGGATGGTATACGACCAACCCGCGCGTCGAGGTACACCAGAATTTCCACTGGATCGATGTGAGTGGTGTCACCGTCACTCCTGCATATCCTCTATCCGCGAAAGCCGGCTCTCACGTTGTATACACATTGACCCTGCCAGACACGTGGGGTGACGGTGTGCGCATCATCGGAACACCGGGCGGCCCATCTCACTTCACGTCCATCAGCCAGCTCGCGGTCTACTACAAATAGAGGAAGTCTCAGCGACCGGCGCATACACAGACAAAGCGGGCCGACAGATAGCCGTTTTAACGGATCCGTCTACACGGATATCTCTGCCGCATATTTCTATGGCTGGAGATGCGGCTGGAGAAATGATTGGTGGACCTGGTCGGGATCGAACCGATAGAGCACAACCCCGTGATCAGGTGCCAGCATTGCGAGGACACCCTCATCGATCGCAATGACCGCTTGCTGCATAGAGAAGATGAAGATGTCTCCGAAGCTCTTGCCAGCCTCTTCAACGACGAGGGTATCGACGCACTGTTAAATGCGCGCATCAAACGGGTCTCGGGCGAATCGGGTGATTCAGTCACCGTTGTCGTCGAGCAAGCCGGCAAACAGGTCAATCTTGCGGGCACTCATCTGCTTGTTGCTGCGGGCCGTATGCCCAACACCGAGAACATCGGACTGGAATTGGCTGGCGTTGAAGTGACCGATCGCGGGTACATCAAGGTCAACGATCGGCTCGAGACAACTGCCCCGGAGTTTGGGCCATCGGCGAAGTTGCGGGAAGTCCGCAGTTCACACATGTGAGTGTCGACGATTTTCGCGTCGTCCGTGACAACCTCGCAGGTGGCAACCCGCCTATCACTGTCCGAAGAGTCGGGCGTCGTTCCACTGCCGATGTTGACGATCACTGGCGCGAAGCCGACGGAACCCACGGCGTAGCGAACTCATGCACGACCAAAGATCTTCAGCAAGACATCCAGGCAATGGCAATTGAGCACGTCGGACTTCTGCAAGCCTGCGCGCCGGGCCTGCTCTATGCCATAGCGCAGCGTACGGTACTCACCAGTGCTGTGCGAGTCAGTAGAGATGGCGATTCTGATGCCCGCCGCGCGCACCAGTCTCCCGTTTTCGGCAGAGACATCGAGTCGGTCCGGACTGCAGTTCAGCTCGAAGAAGCGGCCCATGCTCTTCGCTTGTTCGATGACGCGCTCGAAGTCGAGCTCATAGCCAGGACGTTTCAAGAGCAGGCGCCCGGTGGCGTGTCCCAGGATTGTGAAGTAGCGATTGTCCATTGCGCGCAAAACACGGTCAGTCTGCCGTTCCCTGCCCATCGCAAAGCGGGAGTGAATGGAGCACACTGTGTAATCGAGCTCGCGCAGGACGTCATCCGGAAGATCAAGAGTGCCGTCTGCCAGGATGTCGACCTCGGCGGATTTGAGCACCCGAAACCCCGAGAGGCGCGCGTTCAGCTTGTCGATGCTGCGGATCTGCGCACGCAGGTCTTCCACCGACTGCCCATTTGCAATCTTCAGGCTGGGCGAGTGATCGGTGACGCCGATGTATTCGTAGCCGAGCTTCTGCGCAGCCTGCGCCATCTCTTCAACGGAATCGGCTCCGTCGCTCGCGAAAGTGTGGGTGTGCAGGTCGCCACGGATATCATCCTCGGTAATGAGCTGCGGCAATGTTCTCTGGCGCGATCGGCTAACTTCATCAAGCCCTTCGCGGAGTTCCGGTGGAATGAACTGCATGCCGAAGCCCTTGTAGAAGGCTTCTTCGCTCGGGAATGTATCAGCATCTTCGAAACCCGTGAGGCGGCCTGCGACGCTGGCGAGCTTGCGCAGATGCGCAGCAGAACCGGTTCCACGGATCAGGGAAAAGCCCCAGTTCTTCTTGCGAGCGAGCTCAAGACAAAGCAGCGGTCCGGAGGATAGCGAGTACGTGGCGGTTGTGCCTGTCGCTTCGATCATAGCCGTGCGTCCGCCATAGCGCTTCATGGTCTCGACCACCTGGTCGAAGTCGCGTGCCTGTACGAGGAAATCGAATCTGCTGATGATCTCAACTCGACGGCGGTAGTCACCCACGGCTTCCACGCGTTCGGCACCCGCTTTGCTGAGAAGGAATCTCTCAATGGATTCGCGAAGATGGTGCGCATGGTAGAGCAGGATCGTCTCGGTTTCAACAAGGCCCAGACGGACATGCTGCGCCAGGCGCGAGCCGAAGATGCGCTCGATCTCACCGCTATCGAGAGCGGAACGCAGCGCCTCGATAGTGGCGATGCCGAGCTTTTTGTAAATGCGAAGCACACGCTTCGGGTCGAGGCGCGGATGAGCACTGAGCTCGACGAGTTCGGGACTGGAATTAGAGCGAAGTTTCTCGAGGGTCTTCAGAGTTCCGGTCTCGACGATCTCGCGGATGGCACCGCTGATAGCCTCTCCAATGCCGGCATAGATGCGCAGATCGGCGTTACTTCGGACTATCTCGTCAACGCTTTCGCCCAGCCCACGAACAACGGCTGCCGCGCGACGGTATGCACGAACTTTGTACGGGTTCGCCTTCTCCATGGTGAGCATCTGCGCAAGCGAGGAGAGGCGGTCTGCGATCTCCGCATTACTCAGAGACCGGGAATCGGTAATGCGCGACACTCATAATTGGATGCGGCCGATCCGGGCATGCCCTATGCTGCCGCCGCTCGGCTAAAGTTACGGATGCGTTTGCCGGGAAAGCAGCGAGTCAACGCTGAGGTTGCAGAAGTGGCCGAGAGAAAAGCTCCAGGTCGGCAAGAACACGCATGAACTTCTCTCCAGTCGCACAGATTCCGAACGCGACAGACACATCACTGATGGGCGATTGAGCATCCGAAAGCGCCACCTGGCGGGCTCTTCCACCGTATCCCTTGACATTCGACAAGAGATTGGCAGACCATTCTTGTCGGATATCGAGGGGAAGAAATGCCTACTTCGACTGATTTGTTGCAGGGGACTCTTGATCTGCTGATCCTGCAAACGCTCTCGCTGGGGCCAATGCACGGTTGGGGAGTAGCCCAGCGCATCCAGCAGGTTTCAAAGGATGCTTTGCAGATTGGACAGGGCTCACTCTACCCGGCTCTGTACCGGCTCGAATACAAGGGCTGGATCAAAGCGGAATGGGGAAATTCGGAGAACAATCGGCGGGCAAAATTTTATCGGCTTACAGCTGCGGGTCGGAAGCAATTGCAGAGTGAACTCGAAACCTGGGATCGGCTGTCTTCCGCAATCGGACTGGTTCTCGGTCGGGTGGCGGAGGCGTCGCGATGATTACTGAGTTCCTGACCCGTATTCGGTTCTTTGTCTTTCGTAAGAGGCGCACCGAATTCGACGATGAACTTCGATTCCACTTAGAACAGTCGATCACGGCGAAAGTTGCAGCGGGGCTATCCGCTTCGGAGGCGCGTCGACAGGCACTGATTGAATTTGGCGGCGTCGAGGCGGCACGTGAGCAATGCGATCGGCAGAGTCCAGGATGGTGGGTCGGAACGGTTGCGCAGGATATGCGATACGCACTGCGCGGAATTCTCGCCCACCGTTGGTTCTCGGCGGCCATCGTCCTGACACTTGCGCTGGGTATCGGCCTCAACACGATGGTCTTTACCCTGGTAAACGCTGTGCTGTTTAAGCCTGTACCCGTGCCTGGACGGCACCCGCCTTGTCTGCGTCGGCAACCGCAGTGTTTCGCAGGACAGCCAGGATCTGCCTATCTCCTATCCCGATTTTCAGGAATATCGGGCGCAAGCAACCTCCTTTGATTCCTTCGAGGCAACTGTGGACGGACCAGGCAACCTCGCCGAAAACGGCAGCCCACCCAAGCAGTATCGTCTGGAGCGTGCAACGGCGGGCATCTTTTCCATGGTGCAGGCGAAGGCCTTGGTCGGGCGCGCATTTTTGCCGACGGACGATCATCCTGGCGCCGCACCCGTCGTCGTGCTCGCCTACGACGTCTGGCAGGAGCGATACGCCGGTCGTCCCGATGTGATCGGACGTCAGGTCCGGGTCAACGAGCAGCCCGCGACGATCATCGGCGTGATGCCGAAAGGCTTCCGCTTTCCCAATAGAGGTGATCTCTGGATGCCCCTGGTGCCGACGCCTGATCTTGTCAAGCGCGACGACCGGACGCTTCGAATCTACGCTGTCCTCAAGCCTGGAGCCACGTTGCGCCAGGCCAACTCCGAGCTGAACGGCATTGCTGGACGGCTCGCTAGTCAGTTCCCGGCGGACAAGGGTCTCGGCGTTAGCGTGCTCACTTTTAACCAGCGTTTCAATGGGGGCGGAATTCGAATCATCTTTCTCCTTATGCTGGCTGCCGTCGGGTTTGTACTGCTCATTGCATGCGCCGATGTCGCCAACATGATGCTGAGCCGTTCGCTCAACCGACAGCGCGAGATGTCGATCCGCACGGCTCTGGGCGCATCCCGCTGGCGCATTGTCCGCCAATTGTTAATCGAAAGCGTGGTACTAAGCTCGTTGGGTGGCGTGCTGGGACTCACCCTGGCTGTGGCCGGAGTCCGTTGGTTCGATCTCTCCACCGCGGTCGTAAGGCTCTACTGGATCCAGTTCACGATGAACTTTACTGTTTTCGGTTACTTCGCCGCTCTCTGCATTCTGAGCGGACTGCTCTTCGGCATAGCGCCCGCTTTGCGCTCGTCGAAGATAAATCTGATCGAAGTTCTCAAGGAAGGTGCGCATAGCGTTGGGCGTCACCGCGGCGGATGGCTCTCCGCTGTGCTCGTCGTATTTCAGTTCGCTCTAACGCTCGTACTGCTCACTGGAGCCGGCGTTTTTATCCATGGTCTGCTAAACAGCTTGACGGTCAATCCGTTCATCCCTGCTACACAATTGACGACGGCGCGCCTTCAGCTGCCCGATAAACACTACAAGGACAGCGATGCTCGCCAGCGCTTCTACGATCAGCTTCTGCCTCGGCTGCGCTCTATCGCGGGCGTGTCCCATGCCGCGATTGCTTCTAATGCAGCCGGACTGGGTGCCGCTCGCCAGCAGATCGAACTTGAGCATGCCCCGATTGCGAATCCAGCTCAGCGTCCCTGGATCTCGTTGGTTGCGCAGTCTCCTGGCTATTTCGATACCATCCATCTGCCGCTCTTGCGCGGTCGTGACTTCAATGAGATCGACGGTAGCGCTCATCACGAAGCCGCTGTTCTCACACGCGACGCTGCGACCCGTTTGTGGCCTGGCCAGAACCCGATTGGGAGGCGCTTCCGTCTCTTCGATGACAAGAACAAACCAACGGAGTGGATTACGGTCGTCGGCATCTCAGCCGATATGGTTCAGGAGCTTCAAGAAAGTGACCCGAAGCCACTGCTCTTTGTCCCTTATCGCCAGGAAGGCTGGGACAATATGGCATTGGTGGTTGAGTCTGCCACTGATCCGCTTCAGTCCATGCGCGCGGCCGTGCAAAGCGTCGATCCGGAATTACCTCTGAGTGATCCGTATCGACTGAATAGCGCAATCGAGAAGCAGGTCTGGTTTCTAAGTTTGTTTGGAAAGGTCTTCTCAGGGTTTGCGCTCATCGCCTTGCTTATGGCGTCGGTCGGAATCTACGCCGTCATCGCGCACGCCACGAGCAGCCGTACCCAGGAAATCGGAGTGCGCATAGCACTCGGCGCAACCATGCGTAACATCCTCCTGCTGGTTATGAGACGCGGACTATGGCAGATATCCGTTGGGCTTCTCTTCGGTATTGGCGCCGCTTTGCCGCTTGCGCATCTCATGGCTTCGCTGCCGATCGGCGCATCACCATCCGATCCAACGATTCTCTTCATTGTCGCCAGCATATTGGCATTTGTTGGCGTGTTTGCGTGCTGGCTTCCTGCACGCCGCGCGACGGGACTCGATCCTGTCAAGGCCATTCGGTATGAATGACGACGCCGCACTGATCCGCCGTGAACATCTCTCTGCCTGAAACGACGGCTCGGACCTAAATCCTCAACTGGCGATTTCAGGGCAAGGCACTCTTCCAGAGCTGCAACTTGTAAAACGTGCCTTGGCCATCTGACGCGATTCGAGAATCGATTCTGGTATTACAGGAAAGCTGACTCTGTACCGGGTCGTTCCCGGGAATCCAGCCGGTCCAAAAATGGATGCCGGTTACAAGGCTGGTATCACTCATGTGTGAAGATGCTTCCGGATTAAAGCGATTGGACCTCACACCAAACAACGAGTCGACCAAACTATGGCGCAACTCTCTTGTAATGCTTGGGCTGTTCATCGCTCACATAATAATCAACCACAGATTAGGATCCCTCAGGGTGGCTGGGATCGGCAGCGATCCGTGCGACGCGGTAAATCTCTTCGCGGGTATCAGCATTCTGTTCATCGTAATTGGTTCCTTATTTCGGATGTCCAGCGGTCGCCATTCATCGTCACACTTGCGATACCTTTACGCTGTCCGAGCCCAACTGGCAGTTCTTTTTGCCATCTTCATCACGTTCATGGCCGAGATCATTGCTTTGGCACGCAATTTGACGATGTGGACCAGGATCGTTTCGCCCATTCGGCTATTCGCATTACTGGGTGTTCTGACCGCGGTGACGGTTGCCACACAACTGCTAATCCTTCTTACACAACATAACAGGATATCCCTTAGCTCATTGCGATGGCCACGTACGGTATTACCTGTCGCGATCGCCATCATTGTGCTCACCATTTGTCCGGAGTGGCCAATCTATAACTCCTCAACAACCGCGCACATCCTCACCGTTGTTCTCGGGGCGTTGGTGGTCTTCATCCCGATGCGCCTGTTCTTACCCGAACTCGTGCTGAATCGATCCGATGCCCATTGCGAGATAAGAGCCTTTGGCACTGCACGCGAATGGACTTCGCTCGTAGGCGGAGTTGTTGTGGTGTTTCTCCGGTATTGGCTACACCTTCCTATCGTGGTAGAAAGAATTGCCGAACTTTTCATCGCTTATGCAGTGTTGGGACCGCCACTGGGGTTCGCCGGAAGCCGAAAGAATTCGATGCAGGACGCGCATGCGGACAAGTAAGCGACCGACACCATCTTCACCAATTGAAGCATCCTTTAACGCTGATCACTAGAACCTATCCATAGATCGTTAGTCACCCGTAGTCAGGTAATCGGCTTTCATGTGAACTGGCGACTTCAGGGCGAGGCGAAGTCAATGGCTGGTTCCGGTAGGTTCGTCTGCAACCAGGAAGTTAGATCTTAACCATTGAGAACAGACCGATGTCCTCGCCCAGTCCCTTGCCGCGTTGCGGGGCGTTCGCAGGTTCGCAGCTTCGCAGCTCTCACGAATGATAAAGGATAAAGGTCCTCTATCGTACGATTTTGAACGTTTGGTGTCCTGACCCCTGTCTCTACACTTGCACCTACGGTAAGCCTGTCGCGGCTACGAAGCCGTGACGCTTCGCGCTTTTGCGCTTCCTTTTCAGCGTCAGGCCGTGTTATTTCACCACCAAGGTGAGTAAGGTGTTGCGAACCGTTTTGCCACTGGTTGCCTGCAGTGTGAATGGATATGTTCCTGGCGCAGTTGCGGGCGTGTTCCCATTGCTTCCACACCCGCTCATGCCACTGAGGACAACCAGCGCGACGACGCATCCCAATATAGTCTGTCGCAGTCGTGCACGCTGCAAGCGGGCAATTGCAAAGGCTGTCGCTAAAAGCATCAGGAGCCACTTAAAGCTTGCTGAGCCAGTGGGCGGTGGCCCCGCAAATCCTGCCGCGGCCACACCTGATGTCGTCGTAACTGTGACTGTCACAGAGCGTCTGGCTTGATCCATCCAGAGTTACTGAAGGGGAGCTGAAGGAACACTCTATGCCTCGGGGCGCGCCCATGCACGCGAAAGAAACCTCACCGCGGAAACCTCCAGTTGGCGTGACGGCGAGTGAATACGCAGCGGTACTGCCGGCGGAAATCGTTGCGGTGGACGGTAACGTCGCCAATTCGAAGCCGCTGGAGCCGCAGCCGAGAACCACGCCGGCCTGGCCGGTGAGTTGGCTCACGCTGGCGGCCGTGATTCCGTTCCCGCTGGCCGTGGCCAACTGCTGCATATATGCGCTCAGAGCCGTGTTCCCTGCATCGGTCTGACCAGCCTGAAAGTCCTGCAAGGCGGTGTTGAGCAAAGAGACAAGGGTGCCGCTGAGTTCGTTGCTCGTGATGTTCGCGGTATTTGTAGAATTGATCAACGCCTGCACGAAATCTACTGAGTTGATGGTGACATTTGTCGACGCGGTGGCCTGAATTTCTGGCGAGTTGGCGACCCACGCCGACGCATACAGCATGTGTGTACCGCAGCTTTCTGGAGTGAAGAAGGTGCGGTGAGCATATGTGGCGCCGGGATCCATGTGCTGGATTTGTTGCACATCTAGCAGCGTTCCGCCTTTGGCCGGATTTCCGTCGTAATAGGCGATGTGGACTGGGCCTGCAGGAGCATCGGTCGCCTGTAGGGTCGCGTTGAGCTTGGTCCGCTGCTCAAGCATTAATTGCGGATTGGTAGAAAGTGTGATGCTCTGCACTGAGCCGCCGGACTGCATCGCGCCCAAGCCAGTGGTCTGCGGGGCACATCCGGAAGTTGGACAGATGTAGAACCGCTGATGCACCCCGTACAGGCCGACATTGTTGCTGTAGGGCTCGAACGGCACCTGAGTGATCTGCGTGAGATTGGCGGCAGGAATGGATTTCAATCCGTGGCCGGACATCTCAGGGACTAGTTTGCCGCTCGCGTCCTCCATCCAGACCACTACCCAGAAGACCATATAGGCATTACCGCTCTTCGTGGCCTCGAAATTGGCGGGCGCGAAATCCACGCTGGCGGTGGTCCAGTTGGGCTCGGTTCCTTCTGCCTTGAATCCCGCAATCGAGGGGATGATCTGATCGCTTCCGATCTGGAAGCTGTTGCCGCACAAACCAGGGGTATTGCAGGTCGTGCTCCCGTTTTTGCAGCTCGCTTCAGCGGCGCTTGAACTTGTGCAATAGAGCTGGCCGTAGAAGCGGACGCGAATGTCCTTGGCGGGGGCTGCCAGAGTGGGATCGTTCGTGCTTTTCAGGCTGTAGTTGTAGACGCGTGTGGTGAGGGTCAACGAATCGGAAGGATTGGCTTCGGCGAGATTGGGGCCATTACTCTCGCCTTTCTCAGAGACGAAAAAGCCCTTCATGAGATAGAAGTAGTTATCCTCAATGATCGGGGTGCTGTTGGCTTTGACGAAGGTCGCCAGCCGCTGAGCTTCTATTCCAATTCCAGCGCCCGGGATGGTTCAGGGCGACATCCGGCTTGGTGTAGACCGTTTGCCACCAGATGTCGCTGCCGGAGCAATGCAAGTCGGTGTTGTTGGTGTCTGACGCCTGAAACCGGATCGGCGAGAAATCCCACAAAGATCGGGCCGGTGCCGGCAATATCGATGGGTTTTCCATTGTCGGGATTGTTTACGGCAGTACAGCCATCTTTCTCGGGCGTCTGGCCTTCTGTGCAAGCGTCCTCGGCGGCAGGGTTCTCTGGTATTTTTCAGTCCGAAGACATAACCGCCAAATGCATAATTGCAACATTTTGCTGCGTATCCGAATTGCGGGATGTTGACTGAAATCGCCTTCGAGGTACTCATCGAGGTCGAGGATTCATTCAGAGTATTCGAGAGACGTGCTTGCCGCAAGGTCCAGGCCGAAACTGAACTTGCCGACCTACCCCAAAGGCAGAGGAGCTTGAAGAGTAGCTCATCGAAAGCTCGTTGGAAAAGGAGGTGGCCGTGCCGACTGCTGCTGTCCTGATTGTGGCCAGAGCTCCACTGGGTGGAGTAGGAAGAGCTCGAAGTACCAGTTGCCATGCACGTGGCGGGGCCGGTCAGCGGAGTGATCTGCTCTGTGTACCGGGTTTGCAGTTGCGCCAGGCTCCAGGGATAAGAAAACACATTAGCTGGCTCATGAACCGGCTGGTACCAGTCCTGCTGTCAGTCCGTCTATGTCGGAGTAGCGGACTTGATCGGGAACAGAGAACTGCACGTACATCGGAACTTTCTGACCATCGACCCAGCAGTTGTTTGCCCCGGCGGAGTCGCACCCCAGCACCGGATAGTAGTAGACGTTCATTGCTTTCTGGGTGAAGTACAGGTAGTCGGATAAGCCAGTGGTGGCACTTAAGCTCTGTGTCGTCCCGGCATACGTGCCATAGGTTTTTTTCACCGTCCCATCATGGCCAATCTTGGTCGTGTTCTTGATTCCTGCCTTGGTCTTATCCAGGCCATCGGTGTAACTGATACGCTTTGACCAACCGTTATCTTGGTGGAGACGCCCCAACTGGTGGCACTGGAACGCTTGCTCGATGTGTTGGAACTGGAGGTGAAATTAAAGCTGCTGGCGAAGCCCTGTCCCTGCGAGGGCGGCTCACTTGGAATTACCGACAGGTTCACGACACAAGGGGTGCTCTTATCCGTGCATCCACCCGAATCCTTATTATCCGCGGTGAGGGTTGAGTCGTTCGGCGCGATGTAGTCGATATGCATGGGTGGAATCGCCAGCACGAGATCAGGCTGAGTCTGGGTTGGAATCCTGACGATGGTCGGCGTCCCGAGCCGCAGCGACCGTCCCTGCATGTCGCTTGGGGCGAGAAAGCCGAGGCTCGGCATTATCTGGATTTACCGAAGGGATTCCGGAGGTGTTATCGCTCTGCTGCTGTCCGCTGAGCCAGTCCGTCTTCGCCGGCGGATTCGACGGAAACGGCGACGGCACGTTGATGTCGAATATGTTGATGTGTGGGTAGTAGAGGTTTGCGAAACCCACGAGCTCATAGGTTTCAATCTGCCATCCGGGGTTGTGCGATCCGTCCTGGTACTGATGGTCAAAGTTCCCCACCCACATGTTTTCCAGATGGTCGTTTTTGGTGGAGTAGCTCCGCTCGGTCTCCGATTCCCAGTCGAACGTATCCAAGAGGCCGTCGTCCGGCAGGAAGCTCCCAATCTCGATATAGCTCGCCCCAGAGCCCGCCGCGAATTCCGTTTTGATGCCGAGCACCAGTTGCTCATCGGTCTGTTGCGGCCAGTAGGCGATTGGCGCTGCCTGGGCAAGGGCGCCAAGCAAGTGGACATAATTCGGGAAACGGAAGAAGGGCTGATCCTGTGTGGGGTTCTTCATCGGCACCACAGTCGCGGTGAAGGGCTCAGTTCCGCCGGAGGCTGGAGTGATTTTGATGGGGATGACGCTGTATCCAGTGGCTGCGGAGTTGCCGCTGATCGTGTCGATCTGCCCGAAGACGACAACATCGGCGTTGGTGACACCGTTCGCCTGGCAGGGGCTTCCGTTGCCTCCACATTGACGGAATTTTCCGGCGGCCATCGCCACCTGGCCGGAATTTCATCTTTACGCGGGAAGTTTCCGATGGTCGGTATGTTTGCAGACAGTTTTACGGTGGTGATGGGGGCGATGGCGAATGTCTTAGGATCGACTGAGTAAAATGCGACGGTCTGGTAATCGTTCAGCAGTGCGGCAATCTCAGATCGACCGTCTCCATTGAAATCGCCAACCACGAGAGTGCCCGCCACCGGCGTCGGGAGCGTGGTTGCACTTAACTCCGGCCCCTCCTTGAAATTCCACGGAACTGTGGGATCGTAGGGAGGCAGGACCATCATGCCCCATTGAACTTCGGTTCCAGGGGGATTGGTATTCTCGTAGAACGCCAGCGGCTCGACCAGGCCGTCGCCTTTGAAGTCGCCCATCACGACCTGTGTGAACACCGTGCCGTTGGGCGTAAAACTGGAATCTAGTTTGGCTGCTGCCTGAACGCCGGCCGAATTCGATACTGAAAACGCCCACTCAGAACCATATACGTACAGAATCCCAACTGCGTCTGTATTGGTATTGAACATCCTTCCGGCTGCTTCGGATGCCAGTACGCTATTTTGGGTGTCGACAGAACTAGGGAGCTTGGAAGTGGCGACGGAGATAGTCTGCTGAGTTCCGGACAGCGCCGAGTTCGAGGTATTCATGCTGAGCAGCGACGTGCCGGTACCATTTGCATCGGTATTGACCTGGAGCATGACCAGGTCGTCGTTCTGAAGAAGGTACTTCCAGCCGGGTGTGACGTCGGTGACGCCGGACATATTGGGCGCGCCGGGATCATTGGACGAGCTCTGCGCGCGAAGAGAGGAGCACGCGGCTGCGCCCATAAACAGTGCGAGACAGATCAGCTTTGCGATGCAATGGAATCTGCAGCGGCTCGTGTTGTTAGTGTTTGCGCTATGACTGCGTCCTTCTCCCCCACATACGGCCCATCTCGCGCTCATGGCGCCCCCCCGCAATCCGGAATGTCGGCGAAACCTCTTTGGTCATTTCGGAAAGCCAATTATGACTGCCAATGTTATACGGTGCTTGTGGAGCGTCGCGGCCGCCGGCCTATCCCTTTCGGGACGGTTACTCGTACAGCAATTTCGGTCTGACGGAAGGCGGACTGGCTGCGGCCAAAGCCGAAGGGGAGGACTGGGCGACCATCGCCGATCGCCAACTTTTTAAACCCCTGGCCATGCCCTCGACCAGCATGCGCTTTGCTGACTTCACCGCGCATGCCAATCGCACCCATCTGCACGTTTTGATCAACAACCGGTGGACGCCTTTATTGACACGGGATGCCGATGCACAAGCCCCGGCCGGCGGTGCGAGCTCGAACGTGCGGGATCTGACTCATTGGCTACTGCTGCTGCTGGCCAATGGGAAATATGAAGGCCAGCAGCTTATCCGCAAAGAAGCGCTGGACATCGCCCATACACCCCAGATCATTCGTGGAACGGATCCCTTTACTGGATTCGGCGCCTTCTACGGGTTCGGCTGGAATGTGGACTATTTGAAAGACGGAGTCTTGTCCCTCAACCATTCAGGCGCCTTCACGCGGGGAGCGGGCACCAACGTTACGCTGCTTCCGTCTCAAGACTTGGGAGTTGTCACGCTTGGGAATGCCTTCCCCACAGGTGTACCGGAAGCGGTGGCGTCAATCCTGTTGGATTTGACGCGTTATGGCCATGTCACGCAGGACTGGTTTGCTTTTTGGAAAGACAGGTTCGATCGAGGTTTTACGATTCCGGAGCAGGAGAAGATCAAGAAATACGCGAAGCCTCCCGTTCCCAACCACCCACCCCTGGATTTGGCCGAATATGCGGGAACCTACCGGAATAGTTACATCGGCAGAGTAAAGGTTACTGTCGATCACGGTGCGTTGTTGCTGACGCGGGGCATCGGGCAGGCGCCTCTTCGCTTGCGGCATTGGGATGGAAACACCTTCCTTTGCTATGACGTTCCGGAGACTCCTGGCTATCCCGATTTAATCGAGTTTAAGCAGGGCACGGATGGCACGGTGTCGCAAATTCAGCTGGAAGAGTTCGCGGGTAACGGGCCGGGAATTGATGTTGTTACTCGAACCAGTGAAAAGGAGTAGTTCCAATCATCACTCCCAGATCCTCACGACACAGGAGGATCTTCTAAAGAAGATCCCCTGTGATACATCGCGTGGATGACTGGGATCGGCTCAGACGTCCTTTCTAGTTCAGGCTGCCCCATACTGGAAGTCCGATATGCCGTCAATTAACGCCTTCGCCACCTATGTGGCTGAATACCGCGAAAGACATGGCGGTAGCAAGTAAAAGAAGTCGGCCAGTCTCCTGCAAATTTCTCGCGACCGAAATCTCAACTGTTGTGTACAGGGTAATGCGCTCATTGAAGGTGATTTACTCCCTAAAGAGCCGATTAGTAACGAAAGATGCGCATCTCGGAAGCTACATGGCGAGCGAAAGCAACGTCAACGGTTACAGAACGCGGCCTCGATTACGGCCATTCCCCCATGAGGAGCGGCCCGAGGACACCTTCGAGGAGCTGCTGCGCTTCTTCGGTTCCTGAGCAAATCAAGTTCAGAGGACGTCAGTTCGCGACAGCGCACCACGAGTGTTAAGTATTCGCGAATCGCAATCTGCGCGAGTTGGGATGAATAGCAGTGATGATGGCCATATTCGCCAACACTGCGGCCCTAGGAGCGCAGGAAACCACAATTCTGAACGACTGAGAAGAACGCCAAAGATGGAGGTTTCGTCTGGCTCTCAGAGAAGAAGGTATCAAATCGCAGCTAGGGTACGGAAAGTAATCGAATATCGCAGATCTCTCACCGACGGAATACTGTGCTCCCATTTAGTTCGGGCATCTGCGTCTAGGATATAAATCGACCGGGGCTTAACGATGTGTGACCTGCGCTGCCAGCCATCCTCCGTCGCTCTGCGGAAACGTATCGTTGCAGCAGCCGATAATGACACGCCGACAATGATTCCGAACTCGGGTTTGTCCTTGTGCCATCCGATCCCTGCCCCAGCCCGATATTCGCTTACTCCGACTTGTGGGAAATCGTCCGTGTGTTTCCCGGAGAAGCTTGCGACCCGAGACAGCAGGCTTTCTAAGAACTTCGGCATTTCATTAGCCGCTTCTACGGAACGGCGGCTGTAGTCGTATCGTAGACCGAAGCTCACCACCCGACGGTTGCCGACATGCCATGGAATTCGAATTTCAGTGTACTTGCGCAGTGAAAACAAGAGCGCGATTCCTCTTCTTCGTATGATGATGTCATCTTGATATAAAAAACAAGAGAGATGACTGAAGCGAGACGACCGCTATTAGCCCGTTTTCGTCGATCGAAGTGTGCTTAAAGAGTACCCGATTTATCAACAGCTTTTCCGCTGACCGTGCAACGTTTCATGGACTTTTCATAGCCGCATCTTGCTCCTGATTGCGACTCGGCGAAGTGATCATTCGTAACGATCACCCGATACATCAAAAGTATTAGACACAGTGCCAAACAAGCCGGAGTCTTGGAGCAAACGCCGGCCGTCCTGCGATGGCAACGTCACAGCTCTGGAGACAATTATGGCTTTAGCTGCAATCGTCGAACAAACGGCCCCAACGTGAGGCTCTTGGATCAAAAAACCAAGCACGCAAGTGGTGATCAAATTTGTACCGCCGAGGAGCCCGGGCATCCCGCGGGGGGGACGTGTCTTAGCGCGGCGCAATGCCCTCCTCCAATTTCGAATTGGCAATAGGCATTCCGGCCACGGCGGCTTGTTTGATGAATGGTTTAGGCGGAGTCTGCGTTACCGTCAGAGCCAAAAACCACGACCCTCGAAATACTGCTCGACGTCGGTGTCTTTACTATTTCGTGACAGTAAACACGGCATGAAGCGCAGCCGTTGAATCCTCACCAGCCCAAACGTCGAATCCGGGAGGTTCAATCACCCACGTTCTTGCTAGCGGGCTCCAGAACTGGAGTTCTTCTTTTCCCAAACGGAATTTCAGAGTTTTGGACTTGCCCGGCTGCAATGTGACACGTTGGAATCCTTTGAGTTGACGAACTGGCCGGGAAGCAGACCCTGAGCGTTGGTGAATATAAACTTGGGCCACTGCATCGCCCGCAACAGTACCGCTATTCGTCACATCGACAGAAACCTCGGTGGCGCCATCGACCTTAATCGAGGGTTCGCTGATCTTCAAATTTGTGAACTTGAATGTCGTGTAGCTCAAGCCATACCCGAATGGATAGAGCGGCTTTGAACTCATATCCCAGTACCGCGACCTCGAGTTTGGCCGATCTTCAGGAAACTGAGTGAGGTTGTGGTCGTAATAGAGCGGCTCCTGCCCACTGGCCTGAGGCCAGCTCACGGGCAGCTTGCCTCCGGGATCAACATCGCCGAAAAGCAAGTCCGCCACGGCATTGCCGCCTTCCGTGCCCGGATACCACGCCTCAAGAATCGCCTGTGTGTGCATAGCGGCCCAGCGAATATCTAGCGGTCGGCCGTTCTCCAGGACCAACACAACAGGTTTTCCAGTGGAAACGGCGGCCTCCAGCATTTGCTGCTGAATGCCAGGCAGATCGAGTGTGGCACGCGATTCGTGTTCACTGCTCATATTTGCCAGTTCCCCCATAACCGCAATCACCACGTCGGCGCTTTCAGCTGCAACCTTCACTCGCTCCAAGGAAACCGATATTTCGGCTGACGTGGGAGCCGGCGAGGGAATCTCTCTTCGGGAGGTACCGAAGGATGTGGAGTCAACCACAGGAAGTGCAGGGCCGGCCACATATGTGATTTGTGCATCTGTGCCCAGCTTGTACTTCAGGCCGGCAAGTACGGTGACAGGGTGAGTATTGAAGCCATTTGGCGAGAATTCGGCTAGTGTGCAACAGCCTTCGATATCTAAAGGGGAATCGGCCAGTCGCCCTATGACGGCAACTTTCTTAAGCGATTTCGATAGCGGCAATGTCTTGTTCTCGTTCTTAAGAAGGACCATTGAACGAACAGCGAGCTTTCGTTCGAGGACGAGGCCTTCAGGCCGGCTCAATGTTGCATCTACTTTCGATTCATTGATGAACGGATGGTCGAACAACCCGAGTTGATATTTCAAAGCGAGAACGGGCAAGACCGCTCTGTCGAGCTGAGCCTCTGTCACTTTGCCCTCGGCGACTAATACCGGCAAATGTTTGCTGAAGGTCTCACTGGCCATATCCATATTGAGACCGGCATCGATTGCCTTAACTGCTGCATCGGCGGGATCGGCGGCATAACCCTGAGTAACCATATTTGCCACCGCATGGTCGTCGGCAACAACGAAACCCGTGAAACCCCACTCCTTGCGGAGGATATCCGTAAGCAGCCAGCTGTTGCCCGCTGCGGGAATATCGTTGAGGTCTATGTATGCCGACATGAAGCTGCCAATGCCTTGCTGCTCTGCCGCGAGGAAAGGAGGCAAGTAAACGTTGCGAAGGAGTACTTCAGGAACGTACGCCGCATCATAATCGCGGCCCCCAACAACAGCGCCATAGCCGGCAAAATGCTTAGCACAGGCCAACACAGAGTCAGGCCCAAGCGATTTTCCCTGAAACCCACGAACCTGGGCACGCGCCATTGCAGAACCCAAATATGGATCTTCGCCGGCACCTTCGACAATCCGACCCCAGCGGGAGTCGCGGGCGATGTCGACCATCGGCGCAAATGTCCATCGGATTCCGGCTGCACGAGCATCTTCGGAAGCGAATCGTTGAGCCTGTTCCTCCACGGCTGGATCCCACGAAGACGCCATGGCAAGCGGCACGGGAAATACAGTTTTATAGCCGTGGATGACATCGTCTCCGAAAAGAAGGGGAATGTGCAGCCGAGACTGATCCACTGCGATGTGTTGAAGACGATTCATCTCCTTCACGTCGATCAACCAAAGAATCCCACCGACCTGGCCTTGGGCGATTCGGCTGTCGGGTCTCTCAGCGTTTATGAGTCCAGAGGATAAGGTTAATTGGCCAACTTTCTCCTCTATGGTCATCTGCTTGAGAAGGGTTTGTGCGCGTTGTTGTGCCCCTGAACTTATGAGTGATGGCTGAGCAACGGCCTTGGCCGCAACCAGAAGTAGCGCGAGCATAAAGCTCGATGCGAGTGAAGATCTTGGTCCCATCAATGAAGTCTCGATGCTCCTGCCCGCATCAGAAACGACCGCCGGTCGCTGGGTCTCGCATGCTTCGCTTCGTAGGAACCGATGGAGAAGAGGTCGCGACAGGTTCGCTGGCAACGCCGTGAATGATCGATCGAATGAACTCCACCTCCTCTTCGCTATACGGAGTGCCATCCCTCCGGAAGACGTCATGAAACCAGGGCGTCGGCTCCGCATCGAACGGCTTCTGCCAGGAAGTCCAAGGGTAGATAGTCTGCGTCTTGCCCGCGACGAGGCCCCAATTGATTGCGCCCACGTTGTACCTTTTCGCGAGGGGCAGAGTGTTTTCGAAGGTGCTACCAGCGCTGCGGGCCATGTACTCGGTGCACAGGATGGGGCGGTTGTACGCACGAAGGCCAAGAATCTTCTTCTCAAAGGTCGCGGGGCGATCATAGCTGTGGAAACTGATGATGTCCGATTCCTCGGCCTGGATCTTTGGGGTTCCGGAGAGATGGTCGGGAACCCACCAACCGCCGTCGCCCTCCCAGAATCCGCTGGTCAAAGGCTGCGTGGCTCCCGCTGCCCGTGCCCAGGCGAAGATCTGAGGCAAGAGCGCCTGGACGAGATGTTCTCTGTGACGGGCATTGAGCGGGGCGAAGTTGCCACCGCCCTCGTCCGAGTTGGGCGGTTCGTTCCACACATCCCAGGCCAAGATGCGCTTGTCGTTCTTGAAGGCGCCCACGATGCCCTTCACGTAGAGCTCGAGGCGCGGGTATTGGGCCGGATCCGCCAAGGCCTCGGCGCTGGGGCTCTGCACCCAGCCGGAGTTGTGAACTCCGGGCGCAGGCGCATGTTGCCTGCCCAGGTGGGGATTGGGATCCCAGCAACTGTCAAACAGCACGAAGATGGGCCGGATGTGATGCTTCGCCGCAATGCTGAGAAAGAGATCGATCCGCTTCCTGAACCCCTTGGGATCCTGCTCCCATAATAGATCGTGGAGGAACACACGCATGGTGTTCATACCCAGGGATTCAGCCCAGCCAAGTTCGAGGTCGATGCGTTTGGGATCGAAAGTATCGGCTTGCCACATCTCGAGTTGGTTGATCGCAGTTGCGGGAATGTAGTTCGCCCCGACAAGCCATGGCTGTTGTGCGTACCAGGTGTTGGCCTCTTGTTCGGTCCACCGGACACGAGGAGAGGATTACGTATTTCGGCGGATCGCTGCTGGCTTTCGAGGTCTTCGTGTGTGGCGTTGCACTTGAACTGAAGCTCAGAGCCAAGAACAGCCCAAGAAGAAGACCGCCAGACCGTAGTTTCATGGTCACCCGTTTCGATTCCCGACTCCGGATTGTCAATCCTAATGCCTCCCCTTGAGTGAACTAACGAGCAGATAGTGATTAACCGGTGCTTTGGCCTAAGTAGCCCCCAAATTCGCTGAGTGGCATAACCCTCAGTCTTTAGCCTACCCCGGAGAAAAGATCGATGCGCATCACAATGCGCGACGCATTGTCCCAACTCTTGACATCGTTCAGCGGTGGAAGAGGCTAGTCACCATTCATCCCGAAACCCGCACTGGTCACAGCGTCGGATCGCAACATAGTCGCGATCCGACTGAAACCCACACCGCCTGACGACCAATCGTTAGAAAGTGTATTTGAGAGCGAGTTGTATTTGGCGCTCGGTTGAGTTGGTGCCGGTGATTTGTCCCCAAGTTGCCGAGGAGATATTTGCATCGGGAGCGCCTAAGCTTGTCGTGTTCAGGATATTGAACATATCTGCTCTAAAGGTGAACCTACTCCCCTCAGTGATGGCAAAGGCTTTGCTAGCTGCCAAATCAAATCCTTTATAACTCGGTGCGCGTTCGGAACTGACCTTCGCGGTACCGAAGCCCGTGGACGATTCTTCGCCATAAGCACAGGTGCCATTGTATGTATCGGTTGCGCATGGCGTGGCCGAAGGATCAACGCCAAACCAGTGATCTACGCTTTGACGTGTAATCTTCAGATTGCCATAGTGATTCGCGCGGTCAGTCCTTTGATTGACATGGTAGTACTCGGTGGACGACATAGTTACCGGAAAGCCAGAGTGCACGCTTGCACTAGCCGCCAGCTTCCAACCACCAATCAAAGTGTCTTCCCCGCGATTCCAGCTATTGCCGAAGAGCTTGCCTCGGCCAAA